>NZ_JAXAXL020000002.1:368157-555347 GCF_047497515.2 Stenotrophomonas maltophilia | reverse complement strand
CGTGGATGCTCTTTGATCAATTGTCGAAATATTCGATTTGGATGGAGGTTCATCCACGCATGGCGTGGATCTACCGTGTCGACCAAGGTCGACACCTACCAACAGCGACCAGGATCTGTCAGAGGCGGGGCGGTGTCGGAGTGCGGGGTGCCAGCCGCATGGATGCGGCTGCCAAGCCCCCAGGGGTGAGGGCGCTTTGCTTGCGAAGCACTGCTTCGCAAGCGCCCGAACGCACAGCCGCCAGCGGCTGGGCCGGTCTGGGGGTTCACGGCGTCCCCGCACTCCGACACCGCCCCGCCATCCCACGGAATGCTGCTGCTGTTGCTGAGGTTGCCGGCCAGCGGCCGGCACTACCACGGGTGCAGGGCGCAGCCCTGCCGCCCCCTCAACGGCGGCGGCGCTTGCGGTCCACGTACAGGGTCTTGGCGATGCTCAGCACGATGCCGACCGCGATACCCACCACGCAGCCCAGCAGCAGGTTGTCGGCACCCAGGCCTACGCCCACGCCCACCACGGTGGCGATGACCATTTCAACGGTGTGGGATATCGGTTCGGGCTTCGGGGCGGACATGCAGGCTCCAGCGTCAGTTCGGTGCTTCGAAAGGGGCCGGTGGCCCGGAAACGACGAAGCCGGGTTGCCCCGGCCTCGTCTGGTGTCACGTGCGGCGGGCCGTCAGTGCGATTCGGCCGGGCCTGCGATCGGCGGCAGCGGACGGGCGTCGCCGCCCTTGTCGTTGCCACCATCCTTGTTCGACTTGTTCCAGCCGGCCGGCGGCGGCGGATCGCGGCCTTCCATGATGGCGTCGATCTGCGGCGCGTCGATGGTCTCGTACTGCAGCAGCAGCTGGGACATCGCGTGCAGCTTGTCGATGTTGGCCGTCATCAGCTCGGTGGTGCGTGCGTAGGCCTCGTCGAGGATGTTGCGCACTTCCTCGTCGATGCGGCGCGCGGTGTCGTTGGACACGCTCTTGTGCTGGGTGACCGAACGGCCCAGGAACACCTCGTCGTCCTCTTCGCCATAAGCGATCGGGCCGAGCTGGTCGGACAGGCCCCACTTGGTGACCATGTTGCGGGCCATCTTGGTGGCGCGCTCGATATCGTTGGACGCGCCGGTGGTGACCTTGTCGGCACCGAAGATCAGCTCCTCAGCGACACGGCCACCGTACAGCGAGCACAGCTGCGACTTGATCGCCACGCGGTTCATCGAGTACTTGTCGCCTTCCGGCAGGTACATGGTCACACCCAGCGCACGGCCGCGCGGAATGATGGTGACCTTGTAGACCGGATCGTGCTCGGGCACCAGGCGGCCGACAATGGCGTGGCCGGCTTCGTGGTAGGCGGTGAGGGTCTTCTCCTCCTCGCTCATGGCCATCGAGCGGCGCTCGGCACCCATCAGGATCTTGTCGCGGGCACGGTCGAAGTGGTCCATGCGGACTTCCTTCTCGTTGCCACGCGCGGCGAACAGCGCCGCCTCGTTGCAGAGGTTGGCCAGGTCGGCACCGGAGAAGCCCGGGGTACCACGCGCGATCACCATCGGCTCGACGTCGTCGGCCAACGGCAGCTTGCGCATGTGCACCTTCAGGATGTGCTCGCGGCCCTTCACGTCCGGCAGGCCCACCACGACCTGGCGGTCGAAGCGGCCTGGACGCAGCAGCGCCGGGTCCAGCACGTCCGGACGGTTGGTCGCGGCGATCACGATCACGCCTTCGCCACCCTCGAAGCCATCCATCTCGACCAGCAACTGGTTCAGGGTCTGCTCGCGCTCGTCGTGACCGCCGCCCAGGCCAGCACCACGATGGCGACCGACGGCGTCGATTTCATCGATGAAGATGATGCACGGCGCGTGCTTCTTGGCCTGCTCGAACATGTCACGCACACGGCTGGCGCCGACGCCGACGAACATTTCCACGAAGTCCGAACCGGAGATCGAGAAGAACGGCACCTTGGCTTCGCCAGCGATGGCCTTGGCCAGCAGCGTCTTGCCGGTACCCGGCGGGCCCACCATCAGCACGCCGCGCGGAATCTTGCCGCCCAGCTTGGTGAACTTGGAAGGATCACGCAGGAAGTCGACCAGTTCGCCCACTTCCTCCTTGGCCTCGTCACAGCCAGCGACGTCGGCGAAGGTGACCTTGATCTGGTCTTCGCCCTGCAGCTTGGCCCGCGACTTGCCGAAGGACATCGCGCCCTTGGCACCGCCGCCACCGCCCTGCATCTGGCGCATGATGAACAGCCAGAAGCCGATGATCAGGATGACCGGCAGGAAATTCATCAGGATCGCGCCGAGGGAAATGCCGCTGGACGGCTCCTCCTGCACGATTTCCACGTTCTTGGTACGCAGCACGTTGATCAGGTCACGATCGAACGGTGCAGTGATGGTGGACGACTGCCCACCACGGGTGGTGTAGGTCAGCTGGCTGGTGCCGCCGCGCATGTCGCCGCCGAAGGCGACCTTCTGCACGTTGCCGCTGTCCACCTGGTCCAGGAACTGCGAATACGACGCTCCCTGCGCCCCAGCCCCGGAGGTCTTGGGCGAAAAGCTCTGGAAGACCACCATCAGCACGACGGCGACGACCACCCATAGCAGGAGGTTCTTGGTCAAGTCGTTCATCCTCATTGGCTCCGGTGTTCCTCTTAGTGCTGGCGTTACGTTGGGGTCGAACTTGCGTACGTTGCGAGCTTACTTCATGTGGGCGCGTTTTCCCTGACCCAAGGCATACACCTCGGGAGAGCGCTTGCGCGACGCTTCCGGCTTGCGGATGGAGACCTTGTCGTACCGGCGGCGCATGTCGCGCACGTAGTCGTCAAAGCCCTCACCCTGGAACAGCTTGATCAGGAACGCCCCACCGGTCTTGAGGTGGTTGTCGGCAAAATCCAGCGCCAGCTCTGCCAGGTGCATCATCCGCGGCTGGTCGACCGCGCCCACACCACTCTTATTGGGGGCCATGTCCGACAGCACAAGGTCTACCGGCTGATCCCCGAGCATGGCTTCAAACTGCGATAGGACGGCTTCTTCCCTGAAGTCACCGTGAAGGAACTCGACGCCGGCCAGCGGCGGCATGTCCAGGATGTCCAGGGCCAGCACGCGACCGGTATAGCCGATTTGTCTCCGCACCTGCTGAGACCAGCCGCCCGGGGCCGCGCCGAGGTCGACCACCACCATGTGCGGCTTCAGCAACCGGTCACGTTCAAGCAGCTCTTCGAGCTTGTAGGCGGCGCGCGAGCGCATGCCTTCGGCCTGGGCCTTCTTCACGAAGGGGTCGGAGAAGTGTTCCTTGAGCCAGCGCTGGCTGCTTTTGCTGCGGGTAGCCATTGAAAATAGGGGCGGATGGGGTCCTCATGATACCCTGATCGCCCCATTCAACCGTGTTTTCCTGCATGTCCATCGCCCTGACCGCTTCCCAGACCCGTTTCCTGCGCGGCCAAGCCCACGACCTGAAGGCCCTGCTGCAGACCGGCGGCAAGGGCGTGACCCCGGCCTTCATCGCTGAGCTGAACGAAGTGCTGGAGCGCCACGAACTGGTCAAGGTGAAGGTCGCTGCCGAGGATCGCGAGGCCCGTGACGTGATGATCGGCGAGATCGTCGAAGCCACCGAAAGCGCACTGGTGCAGCGCATCGGCCACGTCGCCGTGCTGTACCGCCCGAGCAAGGAACAGCGCCAGATCGTGCTGCCGCGCGGCTGATCGCCCTACCGCCATGCAGCTGAACCACGAACCGCCTGATTACGCCTACAGCCTGCGCGCCGCCGACGGCCGCTCGGCACGGGTCAACGACCAGGTGCTGGGCAGCAGCTTCTTCCTGGCGCCGGACCAGCTGGTCGAGCACTGGCCGGTGAAGCAGGCCGCCGAGCTGCAGCCGGCCGACCTGGAGCCGATCCTGGCGCTGAACCCGGCACTGATCGTGCTCGGCACCGGTGACCGCCAGGTGTTCCCGCCCGCCGTGGTCATGGCCGCCTGTCTGTCGCGCGGCATCGGCCTGGAAGTGATGAACAATCCGGCCGCCGCGCGCACCTTCAACATCCTGGCCGCCGAAGGCCGCAAGGTCGCGGCCGCCTTCATCCTCGAAGGCTGAGTTCGGGTCGCCGGGTGCCCCCGGCGCTAGCTGCCGGAAGGTGTGCAGCGGAATGCCGAGAACGCCTTGAGCCGGCCAATCAGGTTACCCCCCTGCCCCCAGCGGATATCCATGACCTTCCAGTCCTGGTGCTGCCGCTGTAGCAGCACCCGGTCGGTCCAGCGATAGTCGCCCACGGCCATGTCGACGCGGATCCAGGTGGCGTCACCGCTCGAACCGGGCATCCCTACGGATATCGTTTCCGGTCGATCCGGTGCCATCAGGTACGGACTCTGGTCGAGCATGTGCGGCTTCTCATCGTGCGCGGCCAACGCACTGCAGGCCCGTTCGTAAGCGCGCTGGTCATCGATGGCGGCGCGCAACGCATCGCCCAGCAGCGGTGGAATGGCCGTTTCGCTTGAAGCCGGCGCCTGGATGGCGTCGTAGAGACGGGTGACCACGTCACGCGGATCGCTGGCGGCAGTCGCCAGTGGCGCGACGATGAGCAGCACGAGAAGGAATGCTGGGCGAGGCATGCGGCACCAGATTGGGCTGGGTGCGCTGAAGCATGCCGCTTCCCTCGCTTGCCGGGAAGCTTGAAATGCGACGTTCAAGGTCCCAAATGACCGCCCACAGCCGCCGACGGCGCCCAGCGAGTGACGCGTGGCTGACGCTAAAGGCCAGAAACGCCGGGCACGGCCCGGCGCTCCGCCCACTCCGCCTGCGCCTCAGCGCGCCGGCAGGTATTACTGCGGGTCCACCGGCTTGCCGTTGTAGCGGGTAAGCCGACGGCGTTTGCGGCACATGGGCCGCGCCGTCGGCGAACGCCCGGCGCGCTGCGCCGGGCCGGGGATCCGCCCATAGGACGAATCCACCTATCAGCGTGCCGGCAGATACTGCTGCGGGTCCACCGGCTTGCCGTTGTAGCGGGTAAGCCGACGGCGTTTGCGGCACATGGGCCGCGCCGTCGGCGAACGCCCGGCGCGCTGCGCCGGGCCGGGGATCCGCCCATAGGACGAATCCACCTATCAGCGCGCCGGCAGGTACTGCTGCGGGTCCACCGGCTTGCCGTTGTAGCGAATCTCGAAGTGGACCATGTCGCGGTTCGCGCCAGTACGGCCCATCTCGGCGATCTGCTCGCCCGCCTTCACGCTCTGGCCTTCATTCACCAGGCGCTTGCGGTTGTGGCCGTAAGCCGACAGCCACTGGTCACTGTGCTTGATGATGATCAGCTCACCGTAACCGACCAGGCCGGCACCGGAATACACCACCACGCCATTGGCCGTGGCCTTCACTGCCTGGCCGCTGGTGCCGGCGATGTCCACGCCCTGCTTGGTCGCGTCACCGGCCACATAGCGGCCGACGATTGCGCCATCGGCCGGCCAGCGCCAGGCGATGTTGCTCTTGACCGGTCCCACCGGCGCCGGCGCGGCACTGCCACCGCTGCTGCCACCGGAACGCGGCGGCGTCACCACCGTGGTCGGCGCACGACCACCACCTGCCCCCGCCGGATACAGGCGGATCACCTGCCCCGGATGGATGGTCGAGGGATTGTCCAGGTTGTTCCAGGCAATCAGGTCGGCCGGGGTGATGTCGTGGATGCGGGCCAGCGCATAGATGGTGTCGCCCTTGCGCACGACCACGGTCTGCCCGGGCTTGGGCACCGAGGTCTTCGGCGTGGTCACGCCCGTGCCGGCACTGCCGCTGCCGCCCGGGCGGACCACGGTGGCGGTGCCGCAGGCGGCCAGGGTGGAAACCAGCAACGCCAGCGCGCCGATGCGCACTCCCTTGCTCAGACGATCAGGACTCATGCGAACTTCGACCTCCATACAAGCCAGGCAATCAGCACCACCACCAACGCGGTGGCGATCCAGCCCAGCGGTTCAATCCAGCGACGCAGGGCCGCTTCGGCACGCGCACCACCGATACGGATGACCGCGGCCAGCACGAATACGCGTTTGCCACGACCGATCAGCATGCTCAACAGGTATTGCGGCATCGGTACACCGACGATACCCGATGCCCACGTGAAGACCTTCATCGGAATGGGCATGAAGCCGCCCAGCACCAGGAAGGTAAACACCGCCCACGGCGACTCGGCCATCTTGGCCTGCACGGTGGTGATGCCCTGCTCGATCGCCGGCAGCATGCCCAGCGCCTCGAACAGCGGCTTGATTGCCTCGAAGGCGAAGTGACCCAGCGCGTAGCCGACCACGGCACCGACCATCGACCCGGCCAGGCTGAGCGTGGCGAACCACCAGCCGCGCTTGGGCTGGGCCACGCACATCGGCGCCAGCATCACCTCCGGCATCACCGGGAAGATGATCGCTTCAAAGAAGCTCAGTACCGTCAGGTAGGTCGGCGCGCGTTCATGCGCCGCCCACTTCATCGCCCGCTCGTACAGCGGCCCGAAAATCTTCATGCAACCCTGCTCCGTGGATTAATCGAGCATGCCAGACAGCAGCGGCACGAACGTGACCGGCGCCAACACGCGTTGTTCGATGCTGCCGTCGGCCTTGCGGTCCAGTTGTACCAGCGACTGCCCGCTGGGCCCGCCCACCGGCGCCACCAGGCGGCCACCTTCGGCCAGCTGCCCGATCAGTTCATCGACCAGCGCCGGCGCCGCGGCGGTGACCACGATGGCATCGAACGGGCCATGCTCGGCCCAACCGGCGCGGCCATCATCATGCTTGGTGCGGATGTTCATGCCCAGCGCGCGGAAGCGCTTGCGCGCCTGCCGCAACAGGTCGCCAATGCGCTCGACCGTGTAGATCTCCAGGCCGAGCGCGCCGAGCACGGCAGCCTGGTAGCCGGAGCCGGTACCCACTTCCAGCACCTTCTTCGGCGATACCTGCAGCACTGCCTCGGTCATCCGCGCCACGACCCACGGCTGCGAAATGGTCTGGCCGTGGCCGATCGGCAGGGCGGTGTCTTCGTAGGCGCGTGACGCCAGCGCTTCGTCGATGAACAGATGGCGCGGCACCACCCGGATCGCATTCAAGGTCGACTCGTCGACGATCCCGGCCTCGCGCAGGCGGTCAACCAGGCGGTCACGCACGCGCTGCGAGGTCATGCCGATGCCGACGGCTTCCGGCTGCAGGCGCAGGCGTGGGCTCATGCCGGCCGGTCCAGTGCAGCGCTGAGGCCGCCGACCCAGCTGGCCACCTTCTCCAGGGCCTGGTAGCGGGTCAGGTCAACCTGGATCGGGGTGATCGAGATATGGCCGGTGCGTACCGCGTGGAAATCGGTGCCGGGGCCGGAGTCCTGCTCACGGCCGGCCGGGCCGATCCAGTACACCTCGTTGCCGCGCGGGTCCTTCTGCGCGATGCAGCCTTCGGCGCGATGGCGGTTGCCGAGCCGGGTGACTTCAAAGCCCTTGACCTCGTGCCACGGCAGGTCCGGCACGTTGACGTTGAGGATGGTGTCGGCCGGCAGCGGATCGGCCTTGAGCCGGGCGACGATCTCGACCGCGGCACGCGCGGCGGTCTCGAAATGCTTCGGATCATGGTTGCGGCTGACCAGCGAGACCGCCACCGCCGGCAGCCCGAGGAAGCGACCTTCCATCGCCGCCGAGACGGTGCCGGAATAGATCACGTCATCACCGAGGTTGGCGACATTGTTGATGCCGGACACGACAATATCGGGCTCGAATTCCAGCAGGCCGGTCAGCGCAAGATGCACGCAGTCGGTAGGCGTGCCGGCCACCGAAACGGTGTAATGGTCGATGCGCTTGAGGCGGATCGGCAGGTCCAGGGTGAGCGAATTGCTCGCGCCGGAGCGGTCGCGGTCGGGTGCGACCACCGTGACTTCGTGGCCTGCCTCGCGCAGGACCGAGGCCAGCATCCGGATGCCTGCGGCGTCGACGCCGTCGTCGTTACTGACCAGGATTCGCATCTTCGATTTAACCGCTTGATTTTCCAAGAATTCGATTCCGTCACCGTGCAGTGTGGGCGGGACCGCCGTACTCCCCTGCGGAAGCCGTCGACCCTGCAAGGGCATCGTCTATTGTGCCGCATGCGAGCCGCAGGTCCTACCCTGTCGGCGGTCACGGCCGACATCGAACCGTCATAGGCAGACCTGCGCTGGCGGTTTACCCTGTGCGCATGTCGCACCCTGAAGACGAAGATCCGGCCGCCTTGTTCCGTGCGGCCATCGGCGAAGTGACGCCGCTGCGCAAGGATGCCGAGCCGGCCCCGGCCGCGCCTCGGCCAAAGCCGCGCGCACGCATGGCCGAACGTGACGAGGCCGAAGCGGCTGGCGAATTCGCCCGGCTGCTGCGCGACAGCTCGCCGCTGGAAGCCGGCGACGTAGCCAGCTATCGGCGCGACAACCTGCCACCGCGCTTGTTCCAGCGGCTGAAGCGTGGCCAGTATTCGGTGCAGGACGAACTGGACCTGCATGGCGCCACCGCCGCGCAGGCCGAGTCGCTGCTGCGTCAGTTCCTGCTGGAGGCGCATGCGCACGAATATGGCTGCGTCCGTATCATCCACGGCAAGGGCCTGCAGTCCGATGGCGGCGCGCCGGTGCTGAAGAACCTGGTCGATCGCCATCTGCGCCTGCGCAACGACGTACTGGCGTTCCATTCGGCACCGGCCGGGCAAGGCGGTACCGGCGCGGTGCTGGTGTTGCTGGCACGGCGTTGAGGTAAACCATCCACGCATGGCGTGGATCTACTGAAGGCCCATCCACGCATGGCGTGGATCTACTCGGCCCATCCACGCATGGCGTGGATCTACTCGGCCCATCCACGCATGGCGTGGATCTACTGACGGCCCATCCACGCATGGCATGGATCTACTCGGCCCATCCACGCATGGCGTGGATCTACTGTGGCGAGCGGAGGAAAGTAGATCCACGCCATGCGTGGATGCTCTTCGCCTCCGCCGCCTTTTCTGCTCAGGCCTGCGAGGCGTCGTCGACCGGGCCGAGTTCGTGCAGCACCGCAGTGGCGTAGCAGCCCGGCGGCAGCGCGAACGACAGCTCCAGCACGTCATCGGCCAGCCACGCATGCTGCAGCAACGCCGGCCGCAGGCGCAGCGCGCGGCGCTCCTGCTTTAGGCGCGCGTCTTCCAGGCCGGCCCGCAGCGCCTTCGATTCCTCGTCATCCAGCGCGGCCAGCTCCAGCACGCGCGCAGCATCGGCACTGCGCAGCTCGCCCTCGCCCCACAGCGGTGCGCTGGGATGGATGTCGAAGCGCGCCAGGCGTTCGGCCAGCACATCGGTATAGGGCTCGGGGCCGAACACGCTGCGGCTGCCGTCCAGCATCCACACTTCGCCGTCCAGCGGCTGGTCCCAGCTGCCCTGCTCCACGCGCGCGGCCAGCACGCGGTTGAACAGTGCGGAACGGGCAGCCGACAACAGCAGCGATCGCTGGTCCTTGCGCATGCGACGGCCACCGAACATCGCCAAGGCTGCAGGCACGTTGCCGCCGTCGCGACCGAAGCGCTGCTCACCGAACCAGTTCGGCAGGCCTCGCTCGGCAATCTGCTGCAGGCGTTCGCTGATCGCTGCGCGATCCCCCTTCACGTCGCGCAGCACCAGCTTGAAGCGATTGCCGGCCAGTGCACCGCGCTGCAGCTTGCGGTTGTGCCAGGTGGCGTCAAGCACTTCGATCTCGTCACTGGCCAGCGCGGCGAGATCCGGCGCGATGCGCTTGGGCAGATGCACGCTGAAGCGCTGGGTGGTGACCGCGTGGCGATCCTTCATGCCGGCATAGCTGACCGCCATTTCCGGCAAACCGGCCCACGCCGCCAGCAGCTTGGCCACGTGCACGGTATTGGCACCGCGCTTGCGGATGTGCAGCAGCAGGTGCTCGCCTTCGCCGGTGGCCTCGAAGGCCGGCAATTCGTCAACCTGGAAATCTTCAGGGGTGCTGCGGATGCGTGCAGTGAGCAGTGGCGCGCCGAACGCCAACGGCAGCGGAATCATGCCGCCACCAGCAGCACCACCGCCTGTGCGGCGATGCCTTCACCGCGGCCGGTGAAGCCGAGCTTTTCCGAGGTGGTGGCCTTGACGCTGACCGCGTCCAGCGGCAGTTGCAGCAGCCCGCCGATGCGCTCGCGCATCGCCAGCGCATGCGGTCCGACCTTGGGTCGCTCGCAGATCACGGTGATGTCGGTGTTGCCGACGCGCCAGCCACGCTCGCGCAGCAGGCTGTCGCAGTGGCGCACGAAGTCGCTGCTGTCAGCGCCTTTCCAGCGATCGTCACTCGGCGGGAAGTGCTGGCCGATATCGCCCAGCGCCAGCGCACCGAGCATGGCATCGCACAGGGCATGCAGGATCACGTCACCATCGCTGTGGGCGAGCACGCCGCAGCTGTGCGGTACGTTCACGCCGCCGAGCATGATGTGATCGCCTTCACCGAAGGCATGGACGTCGTAGCCCTGGCCGATGCGGACGGGCGGGAACGGTGCGGTGCTCATGGATACAACCCTTGTTGCAGGGCCGCGCGGGCAATCAGCCGGCGCGGCGGGAAAGTACGAATTCGAACCGGTCCAGATCGGCCGGGGTGGTGACCTTGAAGTTGTCCTCGCTGCCTTCCACCAGCAGCGGGCGCTGGCCCTGGCGCTCCATGGCCATGGCCTCGTCGGTGACCTCGACACCGGCGGCCGCAGCCTCGGACAAGGCACGGCTGAGCTGGTGACGGCGGAACAACTGCGGGGTCAGCGCGCGCCACAGGCGTTCGCGCGGTTCGGTGCCATCGATGCCACCATCATCGCCCGCGCGCTTGAGCGTGTCGCGCACCGGCGCGGCCAGGATCGCGCCGACCGGATCGGCACGGCCGACCTCAAGCAGGCGACCGAGATCGGCCAGCGACAGGTTCGGACGCGCGGCATCGTGGACCAGCACGAACTCATCGGCGCGCACCGACTCCGGCAGCGCCTGCAACCCGGCCAGCACCGACGCGGCACGGGTCGCGCCGCCGATGCAGGTCAGCACCGGCTTGCCCGCCCACTCGGTCCAGCCCGGCCAGTCGGCGTCATCCTGCCCGACCACCACCATCGCCCCGGCCACGGCCGGATGCGCCAGCAGGGCGTCCAGGGTGTGGGCGAGCAGGATCTGCCCACCCGCCTGCAGGTATTGCTTGGGCAGCGGCGCGCCAAAGCGGGTGCCACGGCCGGCGGCTGGAACCACCACCCAGATCGCCGCGCTCACGGCACGTCCGCCGGATGGTCGGCGGCCTGGGCAGTGGTGCCTGCCGCAGATTGCGCCGGGGCAACCGGCGCATCTTCGACCACGCGGTAGAACTTCTCGCCGGGCTTGATCATGCCCAGCTCGCTGCGCGCGCGTTCCTCGATGGCGGACTGGCCTTCCTTGAGGTCCTTCACTTCGGCGGCAAGCGCATCGTTGCGCTGCTGCAGGCCCTCATTGTCCCGCTCCTGGTTGGCGACCTGGGCTTCGAGCATCATCACTTCACCCGAATTGCCCGGACCGAACCAGAAGCGGTACTGCAGCCAGCCCAGCAGCAGGGCCAGCACCAGCAGCATCCAGCGCCAGTCGCGCATCGGCTCAGCGCTTCAGCGAAACGAACGCGTCACGACCGGCGTAACGCGCGCCGGCGCCGAGGGCTTCCTCGATGCGCAGCAGCTGGTTGTACTTGGCCACGCGATCGCTGCGGCACAGCGAGCCGGTCTTGATCTGGGTGGCAGTAGTGGCCACCGCGATGTCGGCGATGGTGGTGTCTTCGGTTTCGCCCGAACGGTGCGAGACCACGGCGGCATAGCCGGCACGGTCGGCCATGGCGATCGCTTCCAGGGTTTCGCTGAGGGTGCCGATCTGGTTGACCTTGATCAGGATCGCGTTGGCGGTGCCCGAGTCGATGCCTTCCTGGAAGATCTTCGGGTTGGTCACGAACAGATCGTCACCGACCAGCTGCACCTTCTTGCCGATGCGGTCGGTCAGCAGCTTCCAGCCGGCCCAGTCGTTCTCGGCCAGGCCGTCTTCAATGGTGATGATCGGGTACTGCGCGGCCCAGTCGGCCAGGAAGTCGACGAACTGCTCGGAGGTCAGGCGCTTGTTCTCGCCGACCAGGTTGTACTTGCCGTTCTCGAAGAATTCGCTGGAGGCCACGTCCAGGCCCAGCAGCACATCTTCACCGGCGGTGTAGCCGGCCTTGCCGATGGCTTCGAGGATGGTGTCGAGCGCTTCGACGTTGCTGCGGAAGTCCGGCGCGAAGCCACCTTCATCGCCGACCGCCGTGCTCAGGCCGTGGCCCTTCAGCACAGACTTCAGCGAATGGAAGATCTCGGTACCGGCACGCAGCGCTTCGGAGAACGAGGTGAAGCCCACCGGCAGCACCATGAATTCCTGGAAGTCGACATTGTTGTCGGCATGCGCACCGCCGTTGATGATGTTCATCATCGGCACCGGCAGCGACGGGGTCACGCCGGTCTTGGCGGCCAGGTACTGCCATAGCGCCTGCTTGTTCGACGCGGCGGCGGCGTGCGCGGCAGCCATCGAAACACCCAGCAGCGCGTTCGCACCCAGGCGGCCCTTGTTCTCGGTGCCGTCGAGGTCGATCAGGCGACGGTCGAGGCCGGCCTGGTCGGTGGCTTCAAAACCCTTCAGCGCGTTGGCAATGGCGCCGTTGACGTTGTCGACCGCCTTGCGCACGCCCTTGCCCAGGTAACGGGTCTTGTCGCCGTCACGCAGCTCGACCGCTTCCTTGGTGCCGGTCGAGGCGCCGGAGGGAACCGCGGCACGACCGAACGAACCGTCCTCCAGGATGACTTCGGCTTCCAGCGTGGGGTTGCCACGGCTGTCGAGGATTTCACGGGCGTGGATGCTGCGGATCGTACTCATGGTCGGGCCGGTTACCTGTATGGAGAGGGGGCGACAAAACGAATGCCGCGTGATTATCCCCGGCTGCCCGCCACTTGCCAAATGGCCTGATCGGCATCAGCCCCAGCTGGACCCGATCACGATCAGGACCAGCGACAGCAGCATCACCAGCAACACACCGGCAATGGCTGCCCAGACGGGTCCACGCTGCCGTCGCCAGGCCAGCACCATCGCCACCAGGCTGCCGACGAACGACAGGCCGAGCATGACCAGAGCAGCCAGAATCCAGTACTGCATCGCCCGCATGCCGTGGTTGCCATCTCCCGGCGAGCCGAAGCTGGCCGCAAAGGCCAGCACGCCCAGCAGCAGGGAGGTCCAGGCGAGCACGGACAGCCCCAGCGCGATCAGGCCCCAGGGCCAACCGCGTGCCAACGCGTTCGTATTCATCAAAGGAGACCGTAGAACAATGCGCCCAGCCACAGCGACAGCAGGATGATCGCCAGGCCCGCCGCCACCTTGCCGCGATTCAGGCGCCAGGCCAGTACGGCGGACGCGACGCAGCCCACGGCACCCAGCAGCTCCGCCACCAGCAATGCGATGAAATATGCGCGCAGGTTGATCGCGCTGCCGCCATCACCGGGCGGCCGCACCGACGCGGCGCCGATCAGCACCAGGCCGAACATGCCCACCGTGAACAACACGGCCAGGCCCAGTGCAATCAGGCCCCACGGCCACTGTTTCCAGTGCCGGCGGCGGCGCTGGGTTTCCAGCGCCACCCACGGATCACGGCTCACGCGAAGCGCGAGAAGCCGTGCTTCTTGGTCACCGCGTCGAGCTCCATCAAGGTCTCGAGCAGCGCTTCCATCTGGTCCAGCGGCCACGCGTTGGGACCATCGGACAGGGCCTTGGACGGATCCGGATGGGTCTCGGCAAACAGGCCGGAGATGCCCACCGCCACCGCGGCACGGGCCAGCACCGGCACGTGCTCGCGCTGGCCGCCCGAACTGGTGCCCTGCCCGCCCGGCAGCTGCACCGAATGGGTGGCGTCGAACACCACCGGGCAGCCGGTGTCGCGCATCACGGCCAACGAACGCATGTCGCTGACCAGGTTGTTGTAGCCGAAGCTGGCACCGCGTTCGCAGACCATGATCTGCTCATTGCCGGTGGCCTTGGCCTTCTCCACGACCGGCTTCATGTCCCACGGCGCCAGGAACTGGCCCTTCTTGATGTTGACCGGCTTGCCGGCCGAGCACACCTTGCGGATGAAATCGGTCTGGCGGACCAGGAACGCCGGGGTCTGCAGCACGTCGACCACCGAGGCCACTTCGTCCATCGGGGTGTATTCGTGGACGTCGGTCAGCACCGGCACGCCGATCTGCTTCTTCACCTCGGCCAGCACCTTCAGGCCCTCTTCCATGCCCGGGCCGCGGAACGCAGTGCCCGAGGTGCGGTTGGCCTTGTCGAAGCTGGACTTGAAGATGAAGTTGACGCCGAGCCTGTCGGTGATCTCCTTCAGCTTGCCGGCGGTATCGAGCTGCAGCTGCATCGACTCGATCACGCAGGGGCCGGCGATCAGGAACAGGGGCTGGTCCAGCCCGACCTCGAATCCACACAGTTTCATGGCGTTTCCTTGTTGTCCGCGGCACCGGCCATGCCGGTGCGCTGGGGGTTGAAGCAGGCAGGATGGGGGCCGAAGCTCCCATTCACAAGTCAGGCGCGCACTTCGGAAAGCAGCTTGCCACCGGCCTTGCGCTCACGCGCAGCCCGGATGAAACCGATGAACAGCGGGTGGCCGTCACGCGGCGTGGACAGGAACTCCGGGTGCGCCTGGCAGGCCAGGAACCACGGGTGCGCATCGCGCGCCAGCTCGACCACTTCCACCAGGGTGTCGTCCATCGACTTGCCGGCGATGACCAGTCCGGCATCTTCCAGCTGGGTGCGGTAGCGGTTGTTGAACTCGTAACGATGGCGATGGCGCTCGGCGACCACATCCTTGCCGTACAGCTCACGGGCCAGCGTGCCCGGCTTCAGGCGCTGTTCCTGCAGGCCCAGGCGCATGGTGCCGCCCAGGTCACTCTTGTCGTCACGCTTCTCGACGTCGCCGGTGGCGGTGCGCCATTCGGTGATCAGGCCGATCACCGGGTTCGGCGACTGGCGATCATTCTCGGTGCTGTTGGCGCCTTCCAGGCCGACGACGTTGCGGGCGTAATCCACAACCGCCGCCTGCATGCCATAGCAGATGCCGAAATACGGCACCTGCTGCTCGCGGGCGAACTTCGAGGTCAGCACCTTGCCTTCGAAACCACGGTCGCCGAAGCCACCCGGCACCAGGATGCCGTCGACGTCGGCCAGCGCGGCCATGTCGGTGCCTTCCAGGTCCTGGGCTTCCAGCCACTTCAGGTTGACCTTGGTGCGCTGGCGCAGGCCACCGTGCTTGAGTGCCTCGCCCACCGACTTGTAGGCGTCCTGGTGGTCGACGTACTTGCCGACCACGGCGATGGTCACTTCGTCCAGCGGGTGCAGGGTCGCGTCTACCGCGTCCTCCCACATCGACAGGTCGACCGGACCGGCCTTGTCGGCCAGCTTCAGCTGGTTGACGACAATCTCGTCCAGGCCCTGCGCATGCAGGCCGGACGGAATGCGGTACAGCACGTCCACGTCCGGCACGCTGATGACGGCGCGTTCGGAAACGTTGGTGAACTGCGCGATCTTGCGGCGCTCCGAATCCGGCACGGCCTGCTCGGAACGGCACAGCAGCACGTCCGGCTGGATGCCGATCGAGCGCAGTTCCTTCACCGAGTGCTGGGTCGGCTTGGTCTTCAGCTCGCCAGCGGCGCCGATGTACGGCACCAGGGTGAGGTGCATGAACAGCGCCTTTTCCGGGCCACGCTCGGTACGCACCTGGCGGATCGCTTCCAGGAACGGCAGCGATTCGATGTCACCCACGGTGCCGCCGATCTCGACCAGGGCCACGTCGTAGCCTTCGGTGGCTTCGTCGATGCAGCGGCGGATCTCGTCGGTGATGTGCGGAATGACCTGCACGGTCGCGCCGAGGTAGTCGCCGCGGCGTTCCTTGCGGATCACGTTCTCGTAGATGCGGCCGGTGGTGACCGAGTTCTTGCGGCTCAGGCGGGTACGCACGAAGCGCTCGTAGTGGCCCAGGTCGAGGTCGGTCTCGGCGCCGTCGTCGGTGACGTACACCTCACCGTGCTGGAACGGGCTCATGGTGCCCGGGTCGACGTTGATGTACGGATCGAGCTTCATCATCGTGACCTTCAGGCCACGGGCTTCGAGAATGGCGGCCAGTGACGCCGCGGCAATGCCTTTGCCGAGCGAGGACACCACGCCGCCGGTTACGAAAATCAAGGGAGTCATGGCTGCAAGCATCCTGTCTGGAAATGGAAAACGGCAGCACCACGCGCGCCCGGAGGGCGGGCATGGAGCCTGAAGGGGGTTTTCCGGTTCGCTGGGGCAGCGAGGGAGGTGCTGGACCGTGCGGCGGCAGGCGCCGGACGGGGACCACCGTGCGAGGTCGGGGCGGCCGTGCCGGCCCTATCGACCGTCACCTGCGACCCGCATTGCTGGCGACCACGCATGGTCGCGCCAGCCCATTCGCAAAGGGTGGACACGCACTTACTCCCGGAAAGCCGTAGTTTACAGATTGATGGCCGCCAACCCAAGGGGCAGTTGCGGCCATCACCCAAAAGAAACGCCCCGCAGGGCGGGGCGTCGGGGGGCGAATCCCTTGTGGCAAGGGCTTCAGAAGGCAGACGTATTACTTCTTCTTCCGCGCCTCTTCTTCCTCTTCCTGCTGCGGGGCCGGCTGGCCCTGCGCCTTCATTTCGGCAGTGGCCTGCGCGCGACGCTTGGCCTTGGCATCCGCCTCGGCCTGCGCCTTGTCGGCCTGGTCACCCTGCTGCGGGGCCGGCTGGCCGGCGTTCTGCGCCACCACCAGCGGCACTGCAACAGCGGCAGCGGCCAGGATCGCAATGGTCAGCAACTTCTTCATGAGGTCCTCCTCGCGGTATGGCTTGGACATGGGGGCGCCGGCGTTCAGATTCCAGCGACTGTCATTTTACCCCCTCCGTGGCGCCGAGGCTGAACCGCAGGCGTGCAAATTCCCCGCCCACACCGCACACTTGCGCGTCGCTCCGCGCTTTGAAGATAGATGAACGCACGCTATAACGCCGCCGATATTGAAGTCCTGTCCGGCCTTGACCCGGTCAAGCGCCGTCCTGGCATGTATACCGACACCGCGCGCCCGAACCACCTGGCGCAGGAAGTGATCGACAACTCGGTGGACGAGGCCCTCGCCGGCCACGCCCGTTCGATCGAGATCACCCTGTACAAGGACGGCAGCGTTGAGGTCAGCGATGACGGCCGCGGCATGCCGGTGGACATCCATCCGGAAGAGAAGATTCCGGGTGTCGAGCTGATCCTGACCCGGCTGCATGCCGGCGGCAAGTTCAACAACAACAACTACACCTTCTCCGGCGGCCTGCACGGCGTCGGCGTCAGCGTCGTCAACGCGCTGTCGACCCTGGTGGAAGTGCACATCAAGCGCGAAGGCGCCGAACACCGCATCACCTTCCGCAACGGCGACCGCGCCACCCCGCTGGAAGTGCTCGGCAGCGTCGGCAAGAAGAACACCGGTACCCGCGTGCGCTTCTGGCCGGACCCGAAGTACTTCGATACGCCGAAGTTCGCCGTGCGCGCACTCAAGCACCTGCTGCGCGCCAAGGCGGTGCTGTGCCCCGGCCTGACCGTCAAGCTGACCGACGAAGCCACCGGTGAAGTCGATACCTGGTACTACGAAGACGGCCTGCGCGATTACCTGAAGCTGGAACTGGGCGAGCGCGAATCGCTGCCGGCCGACCTGTTCGTCGGCAACCTGAAGAAGGACACCGAAGTGGTGGACTGGGCCGTGGCCTGGCTGCCGGAAGGTGAACTGGTGCAGGAAAGCTACGTCAACCTGATTCCCACTGCGCAGCATGGCACCCACGCCAACGGCCTGCGTACCGGCCTGACCGAAGCGCTGCGCGAGTTCTGCGACTTCCGCAACCTGCTGCCGCGTGGCGTCAAGCTGGCTCCGGAAGACGTGTGGGACCGCGTGTCGTTCGTGCTGTCGCTGAAGATGACCGATCCGCAGTTCAGCGGCCAGACCAAGGAACGCCTGTCTTCGCGCCAGGCTGCCGGCTTCGTTGAAGGCGCCGCCCACGATGCGTTCAGCCTGCTGCTGAACCAGAACGTGGAACTGGGCGAAAAGATCGCGCAGATCGCCATTGAGCGCGCCAGCGCGCGCCTGAAGACCGAGAAGCTGGTCGTCCGCAAGAAGGTCACCCAGGGCCCGGCCCTGCCCGGCAAGCTGGCCGACTGCATCAGCCAGGACCTGTCGCGCACCGAGCTGTTCCTGGTGGAAGGTGATTCGGCAGGCGGCAGCGCCAAGCAGGCCCGCGACAAGGACTTCCAGGCGATCATGCCGCTGCGCGGCAAGATCCTGAACACTTGGGAGGTGTCCTCCAACAGCGTGCTGGCCTCGGAAGAAGTGCATAACCTGGCCATCGCCATCGGTTGCGACCCGGGCAAGGATGACATCAGCGGCCTGCGTTACGGCAAGGTCATCATCCTGGCCGACGCGGACTCGGACGGCCTGCACATCGCCACGCTGCTGACCGCGCTGTTCCTGAAGCATTTCCCGGCGCTGGTCGATGCCGGCCACGTGTTCGTGGCGATGCCGCCGCTGTTCCGCATCGACGTGGGCAAGCAGGTGTTCTACGCCCTGGATGAGGAAGAAAAGCGCTCGATGCTGGACAAGATCGAACGCGAGAAGATCAAGGGCGCCATCAACGTGACCCGCTTCAAGGGCCTCGGCGAGATGAATCCGCCGCAGCTGCGTGAATCCACCATCCACCCGGATACGCGCCGCCTGGTGCAGTTGACCGTGGACGATCGAGAGCAGACGAGTTCGCTGATGGACATGCTGCTGGCCAAGAAGCGCGCCTCCGACCGCAAGGGTTGGCTGGAATCGAAGGGCGACCTGGCTTCGCTGGAAGTCTGACGCCGTCCTCTGGTAGTGCCGGCACTACCGGTTGGCGGCAGGACTCATCCCGCCCCCATCGGCAAACCCGGCGGCGCCATAATGCCCGTCCACCCGTGTGGACCACCGTATTGGCCAGCCACTCGCTGCTGTTCCCCGGCCTGCCGCTGCACAGCGCGCGGCTGGTCCTGAGCCCGATCCGCCGTGACGATGCCGCTGCACTGTTCACGCTGCAGTCCAACCCCGACGTGATGCGCTGGTGGAACCACTCGGCGTGGACCCGGCCGGCAGAAGCCCGCGAGCAGATCGACGATGACCTTGCCGCACACGCCATCGGCACTCAGCTGAAGCTGGCCGTGCGCGAAACGCTGGAGGGCCCGCTGCTGGGCATCTGCGTGGTGTTTGCGGTCGACCGCGATGCCGCCCGCGCCGAGATTGGTTACCTGCTGGCCCCCGATCGCCAAGGCCAGGGCTATATGCACGAAGCCCTGCAGCATGTGCTGGCCTACCTGTTCCGCACGCTGCACCTGCACCGCATCGAAGCCGAGATCGATCCGCGCAATGCCGCATCCGCGCACGTGCTGGAGCGCCTGGGTTTCCACTGCGAAGGCGTGCTGCGGCAGCGCTGGCGCATCCAGGGCGAACTCTCGGACTCGGCCGTCTACGGCCTGCTGGCCCACGACGAAGCGGCGGCCGCCCTGCCCGCTTGACCCAATCTGGCTGCTGGGAGCTACAGCCCGCGGACATGCCTTTGGACACATACAGCGCGGCCCTCCCCCGGCCTAGCATCGGAACCCCCTTCCGCTGCCGAAACGGTGCCATGAAGTCCCTGCTGCATATCGCCGCGCTCTGCGTCGGCCTGCTCATTGCCCCTGCCAGCGTACTGGCTGCGCCGGCCGCCGACGACAAGCCCGATCCGAAGGACGGCAAGACCGAGGCGCCTGCCCTTCCCCCCGATGCCTCCGCGCGCCAGAGCATGCGCCTGGCCGGGCGCACCCTCGACTACACCGCCACCGTCGGCACCCTTCCGGTGCGCGACGCACAGGGCAAGGTGATCGCCGATGTGGTGTTCACCGCCTACACGATGCCGGGCAAGGACCGGCCGGTGACCTTCGCGCTCAATGGCGGCCCCGGCGCGTCGTCGGTCTACCTCAACATGGGTGCGATCGGGCCCAAGGTGGTGACCTTCGGTTCGGAAGGCGACAGCGCCTCGGCGCCGGCCACGCTGCACGACAACCCCGGCACCTGGCTGGACTTCACCGATCTGGTGTTCATCGATCCGGTCGGCACCGGCTTCAGCCG
This sequence comes from Stenotrophomonas maltophilia, assembly GCF_047497515.2. Classification (GTDB taxonomy): domain Bacteria; phylum Pseudomonadota; class Gammaproteobacteria; order Xanthomonadales; family Xanthomonadaceae; genus Stenotrophomonas. The sequence goes on along the minus strand of NZ_JAXAXL020000002.1, from coordinate 535,179 downwards.
CGCGCGCATCGGCGACGACGAAGCCAAGAAAGCGCTGTACAACCCCGGTGCCGATATCGAGTACCTGTCGCGCTCGATCTACGACTGGCTGCTGCGCAACCAGCGCATGGCGTCGCGCAAGTACCTGACCGGCGAGAGCTATGGCGGTTATCGCGGCCCGCGCATCACCCACTTCCTGCAGACCCGGCTGGGCGTGGCGATGAACGGCCTGGTGCTGGTGTCGCCCTACCTGAGCCCGACCCTGGAAGACAACGCCGACGTTTCGCCGATGGCCTGGATGCAGACGTTGCCGTCGATCGCCGCCGCGCACCTGGAGCGCCAGGGCAGGCTGACCGACGCGGCGATGCGCGAGGTGGTGGAATACACCCGCGGCGACTACGCGACCGCGCTGATGAAGGGCCGCAGCGATCCGCAGGCGACCGAAGCGATGCTGCGCCGGGTGACCGAGCTGACCGGGCTGGACCCGCAGTTCGTGCGCCGCGCCGGCGGTCGGCTGGAGACGCAGGCCTACCTGCGCGAAGTGTTCCGCGACAAGGGCACGCTGGGCAGCCGCTACGATTCCAACGTGACCGCATTCGATCCGTTCCCGAACGATCCGGAGCAGCGCGCCAACGATCCACTGCTGGACAGCATCATCGCGCCGACCACCACGGCGATGGTCGACTTCGTCACGCGCGTGGTCGGTTGGAAGGTGGATGCGCGCTACCAGGCGCTGAACTATGACGTGAACCGGCTGTGGGACCGCAACGGCGAACTGCGCCAGGGTGCGGTGACCCAGCTGCGCCAGGCAGTGGCGATCGACCCACACCTGCAGGTGCTGATCGTGCATGGCTGGAACGACCTGTCGTGCCCCTTCATGGGGTCGATCCTGACGGTGGACCAGATGCCGGCGATGGGCAGCAACCCGGACCGGGTGCAGGTACGCAGCTATCCGGGCGGGCACATGTTCTACAGCCGCGCGGACAGCCAGGCGGCATTCCGCAGGGATGTGCAGGCGTTGTTCCAGCGTAATTGAGGTGTGATGGTAGCCGGGCCTGCGGCCCGGCACCCGCCAGATCAAGAGCAACACCAACGGCAACGTCAAAAGTCGGGTTTCCGTAGATTGGCGAGGTGGTCGATCGTCTGCTGTTGGTGGGTGCCGACCTTGGTCGACACGCTGGATGCGGAAAACTCTTTGCCCATGAAAAAAGCCCGCCGGGATCCGGCGGGCTTTTTCGTTTATCGGGCCGCTGGCATCAGGTCCAGCCGAACATCTCGAACAGCTTCAGGATCAGGTACGCACAGCCGCCGGCGGCCGGGATGGTCAGGATCCAGGCCCAGACGATGCGCTCGATCACGCCGAACTTCAGCGAGCGCGGGTTCTTGGCGAAACCCACGCCCATGATCGCGGTGGAGATGCTGTGCGTGGTCGAGACCGGCATGCCGAAGTGGGCGGCCAGGGTCAGGATGGTGGCCGAGCTGGTCTCCGCGGCAAAGCCATGGATCGGGTGCAGCTTGACCATCTTGTGGCCCAGGGTCTTGATGATCTTCCAGCCGCCCGAGGCGGTACCGGCGGCCATCACCACGGCGCAGGTCAGCACGATCCACATCGCGATGCCGTCACCGGCATGCGCGTCCGGGTGCATGAAGGCCAGCCAGGACGGCAGGTCGTTCAGTGCGCCGGTGGCTTCGGCACCGATCAGGGTCATCGCGATGATGCCCATGGTCTTCTGCGCGTCGTTGTGGCCGTGGGCGAAGCCCATGTAGGCCGCCGAGGCGATCTGGGCCTTGCCGAAGAACGCATTGACGATGCGCGGACGGGCCAGGCGGCCGATGGCGCCACCGATCTTGGCCAGGCCGGCAATCAGGCCCCACAACAGCACCATCACCACGATGCCCAGCAGGAAACCGGCGATCGGCGAGGTGATCATCGGCACGAACACCTTCCACAGCAGGCCCTTGTTCTGCGCCCAGCTGCCCAGGCGCTCGGACCAGATCAGCGCATCCCAGTTGTTGTGGGCCGCGGCCAGGCCGGCGCCGCACAGGCCACCGATCAGCGCGTGCGAGGACGAGGACGGCAGCCCTTTCCACCAGGTGATCAGGTTCCAGATGATGCCGCCGAGCAGCGCGCACAGGATCACCTGCGGGGTGACATCGACGACATTGGTGTTGAGCAGGCCGGACGCGATGGTCAGCGCGACCGCGGTGCCGGTCAGCGCACCGAGGAGATTCATGAAGGCGGCCAGCATCACCGCCCAGCCGGGCGAGAGCACCTTGGTCGCGACCACGGTGGCAATGGAGTTGGCGGTATCGTGGAAGCCGTTGATGAACTCGAAGACGAGCGCGGCCAGGATCACCACCAGGACAAGGGTCAACATGCGGCGGCGTCCGTCAGCTGTTCTTCAACACGATCTGGTACGCCACCACGCCGGCCTCGCGGCAACGGTCGATGGCCTTTTCCAGGATCTCGAAGAACTCCTTCAGCAGGAACATCTGCAGGTTGTCCAGGCGGCCGGAATAGATGTCGCGGTACAACTCGAGCATCAGGCGGTCGGCCTCGTTCTCCAGCGAGCGCAGCTTCTCGTTCAGCGCGGTCATCCGGTCCAGGTTCATGTGGCGCAGGTCGGCCACCATTTCCACCACCACGCCGGCAGCCTGCTCCAGCATCGCCGCGCGCGGCGCGAAGTCGATGTGCTCCAGGTGGGTCGTGGCCAGCGAATAGCGATCGGCGAACTTCTCGATCTGCTTGGGAATCTTGTACAGGGCCGAGCCCAGCGCTTCGATGTCTTCGCGCTCGATCGGGGTCATGAAGCTGTCCACCAGCGCCTGGCTGATCTTGTCCGAGGCCGCGCGCTCGCGCAGGCGGGCCAGCTTGAACGCATCCAGCGCCGGCTGGCGGTCGGCCTCGCGCAGCATGGAATGCAGCGCCTTGGCGGCGTCGGAAGCCGCGACGGCGGCCTCATCGAGCAGGGTGTAGAACTGTTTGCCGGAACCGAAAATGGTCTGCAGAGAGAACATTGAGAAACCTGTCAGCCGTCGCGGGAAGGACGGCACCAGACGGAATTATGACGGCTAGATGACCATCTCGGGTATCCCCGCCCCCGTTACGGGGCTTGGAACCCCCAACCTGAACAGGCAGTTGCCACGCGGCCATGCCCCTTTGCTAAGATGCCAGCGCGCCTTCGGGCGCACCCTATGGACGACGACCCTTACCCCCCAGCGCCGCGCCGGACCCCGCTCCTGAGCGCCAGCCGCCATCGCAAGCACCCGCCCTCCCTGCCACCAACCGGGGACGATGCCCGTGTTTGAAATGATCCTGATTGTCTTCGCGCTTGTTCTGCTGAACGGCTTCTTCGCCATGTCCGAGATGTCGGTCATGACCTCGCGCAAGAGCCGCCTGAAGCAGATGGCCGCCACCTCCAAGCGGGCCGCCAAGGCGCTGGAGCTGTCCGAGAAGCCGGAGAGCTTCCTGTCCACCGTACAGATCGGCATCACCGTGATCGGCGTGCTGACCGGCTACCTCGGCGGTGAAGCGCTGGGCGAGGCCTTCGCCGGCTGGATCCAGGGCCTGATGCCGGGCTTTGCGTACGCTGGCAACGTCGGCACCGCACTGGCGGTCAGCCTGATCACCTTCATCACGCTGATCTTCGGCGAGCTGGTGCCCAAGCGCCTGGCGCTGACCCGATCGGAAGCCATTGCCGGGCTGGTGGCGATGCCGATGAGCTGGCTGGCCAAGCTGGCCCTGCCTTTCGTCTGGCTGCTTTCCAAGACCACCCAGCTGGTGCTGCGCCTGTTCGGCCTGGGCAAGGATGAAGTCGCTTCGGTGACCGAAGAAGAGATCCGCATGCTGGTGGCCGAAAGCCACGAGGCCGGCGTGATCGACGCCCACGAGCGCGACATGATGAACCGTGTCATGCGCCTGGGCGACCGCACCGCCGACAGCCTGATGACCCCACGCAACCGCATTGCGTGGCTCGACACCCAGGGTGGGCTGGAGCGCAACCTGGAAATCATGGCCGAGCACGAGTTCTCACGGTATCCGGTGTACCGCGACAACGACATGGACGTGGTCGGCGTGCTTGAACTGAAATCGCTGGCCACGCGCATGGCGCGCGGCGACACCGCCCTGTTCCAGACCCTGCGTGAACCGCTGTACGTTTCCGAATCGACCCACGCGATGAAGCTGCTGGAGATCTTCCGCGAGGAACAGCAGTCGATGGCACTGGTGGTGGACGAATACGGCGAGATCCAGGGCCTGGTGACCATCAGCGACCTGATGGGCGCGGTGGTCGGCCGCCTGCAGGCGGTGGAGAACGCCGACGAGGATGCGCTGGTGGTGACCCGCGAGGATGGCTCGCTGCTGGTGGATGGCTCGCTGCCGATCGAGGACCTGCGCGAGCTGATCGGCAGCAACGACCTGCCCGATGCCGAGGATGGCGACTACTACACGCTGGCCGGCATGTGCATCCACTACTTCGGCCGCATTCCGCATGCGGGCGAGTACTTCGACTGGGCCGGCTGGCGCTTCGAGATCGTCGATCTGGACGGTGCGCGCGTGGACAAACTGCTGCTGCGCACGCTGTCCGACGAGCAGGCCGATGAGCTCACCGCCTGAGTCCGGCCAGGGTCCGGGCGTTGAGCGCCCGGCCTACCGCAACGAGGGCATCCGCACCCTGCTGGAGATGTTCGCCTCCGGCGAGCCCACCCAGCACATGCCGCTCGGCCAGATTCTCTGCAACCTGCAGCAGAGCGCGTTCGGCGTGTTCCTGTTCGTGGCGATCCTGCCCTCGTTCATCCCCATTCCGGGCATGGGTGGTGCGGTCAGTGGCCCGCTGGTGATCCTGATCGGCCTGCAGATGCTGTGCTGCCTGCGCCGCCCGTGGCTGCCCGGCTTCATCGCCCGCCGCGGGCCGAAGCGCGGCACCATGCACCGCTTCCTCGACCGCATCGACCGGCCGCTGCGGCGCCTGGACAAGATGCTGAAGCCGCGCCTTCCGCAGCTGCTGGTTCCGCTGCCCGCGCACGCCTTCACCGGCCTGCTGCTGGTGCTGCTGGGCGTTCTGTTGTCGCTGCCGATTCCGTTCACCAACTTCCTGTTCGGCTTCCAGCTGCTGCTGTTCGCACTGGCACTGCTGGAACGTGATGGCGCGCTGATGCTGTTCAACTGGATTGCCGCGCTGGCGGCCATCGCGTTCTTCGGCTTCAGTTCCGGGCAGCTGGTCGGCTACACGGTGGAGCTGTTCCAGCGCTGGTTCTGAGCACCGGAATTCATCGGGGTTGCCCCATCCACGCATGGCGTGGATCTACCGGGATGCAGTAGATCCACGCCATGCGTGGATGAAGCTCTCACCGCAGGTCGATGAACCCGTTGTCGGCCAACTGCCCCGGATCATCCTGCACCGCCGACAGCACGAACGTCAGCGCCTTGCCCAGCAGCGTGCCCGGGCCATCCCAGTACTCGGCCGAATCGGCCCGCACATGGATCAGGCGCAGGTTGGGATCCTCCTTGCCGCCGGGGAAGAACAGCCTCATCGCCGGCGACCACAGTTCCTCGATCTTCGCGCGATCATCCACCACGCGAGCGCGGCCTGACACAGACACATAGGTGTTTTTCGAGGGCGAGGCGTAGGCCACGTTGACCCGCGGATCGAGCGCGATCTCGGCCACCTTCGGGCTGTCGGCGGTGATGACGAACCACAGGTCACCGTCGAAGGCGACCTGCTGGGTGGCCAGCGGCCGACTGTAGAGGCGGCCATCAACCCCGGTGGTGGTGAACATCGCCACCTCCACATCCTTGATCAGTTCGGCCAGCTGGGCAATGTGTTCGGCGCGCGTATCGGCCATGAGGGGGCTCCATCGGTGTGGGGCCCCCATCAGACGCGCATCGATCGCAATAGGCCGTGACGCAATTGTTCAGCCCGCGTGGCGGGCGTGCCAGGCATGCATGGCCAGTTCGAACGAACGCAGCCGCGCACGGTGGTCATACAGGTTGGCAGTGAGCATCAGTTCGTCGGGCGTGTGGCGCTCGACAAACGCGGCGATGCCGTCGGCCACCTGCTGCGGATCACCCAGCACGGTGCAGGCCAATGCCCGCTCCACGCCCAGCTTTTCATGCGGTTCCCAGAAGGTTTCGATGTCGTCGATCGGCGCCGGAATCTTGCCCGGCCGGCCGCGCCGCAGGTTGACGAAACTCTGTTGCTGGCTGGTGAACAGGCGGCGCGATTCGGCTTCGCTGTCGCTGGCGACGACATTCAGCGCCAGCATCGCGTGCGGCTGCTTCAGCGTGGCCGAAGGACGGAACTCGCGGCGATAGACCGCCAGCGCCTCGTCCATCACGTCGGGCGCGAAGTGCGAGGCGAATGCGTACGGCAGGCCCATCGAGGCGGCCATGCGCGCACCGAACAGGCTCGAACCCAGGATCCAGGTCGGTACGCGCAGGCCGCCACCGGGAACCGCCTGCACGGCCTGGCCGGGCTGAACCGGCTCGAAGTAGTGCAACAGCTCGCGCACGTCCTGCGGGAACTGGTCGGCACTGTCGAAGTAGCGGCGCAGGGCGCGCGCGGTGGGCTGGTCGGTGCCGGGCGCCCGGCCCAGGCCAAGGTCGATGCGGTCCGGATACAGCGACGCCAGCGTGCCGAACTGCTCGGCCACCTGCAGCGGCGCGTGGTTGGGCAGCATGATGCCGCCGGCACCGACGCGGATACGCTTCGTGCCACCGGCTACATGCCCGATCAGCACGGCGGTGGCCGCGCTGGCGATGCCGGGCATGTTGTGGTGTTCGGCCAGCCAGTAGCGGCGGTAGCCCAGCGCATCGGCGTGCTGGGCCAGTTCCAGCATGTTGGCGAAGGCGGCGGTGGTGTCACTGCCCTCGCAGACCGGGGCCAGGTCGAGAATCGACAACGGGATCATCAGCGGTTTTCCGTCACAGGATTCCCCATGCATGGGGTCAGCCAGGCACGGCGGCCAGTGACGGTGGCAGGATGCTGATTCCTGCGGGATGGGTTCAGGACACGCCGGACATGGCCCGTGGCGCGGTCAGAACGCGCTGGGGCGCGGCTCGGGCAACGGCTGGTCGACCATCGGCTTCAGCTCGGCATCCAGCGCCACGCGCTCGTCGAACACGAAACAGCGGCCTTCGTAGCCCTCGCCACCGACGTCTTCGAAATAGCCAAGGATGCCGCCGTCCAGCTGCAGCACGTTGTCCATGCCGTCGTTGACCATCCACAGCGCGGCCTTCTCGCAACGGATACCGCCGGTGCAGAAGCTGACCACGGTGCTGTCCTTCAGCGCCTCACGGTGCGGCGCCAGCGCCTCGGGCAGGTCGGTGAACTTGTGGATGGGCAGCACCAGCGCATCCTTGAAGGTGCCGTACTCCACCTCCTGCAGGTTGCGGGTGTCGAGCATCACCACCGGCTTGCCGGCGTCATCGTGGCCCTGCCGCAGCCAGCGCTGCACCGTGGCCGGATCGACCGCCGGAGCGCGCGGGTACTCCAGCGGCTGGCCGTCATCGCGGCGGAAACTGATGATCTCTTCCTTCACCTTGGCCTTCAGCCGCGCAAACGGCTGGTGCTCGCTGAGGCTGGTCTTGACCCGCATATCGGCAAAACGCGCATCGGCGTGCAGCGCCGCGTAGAAGCCCTCGACCGACGCCGGCGCACCAGCCAGGAACAGGTTCAGCCCCTCGCCCGCCACCAGGATCGTGCCCCGCAGCCCCGCCGCCTCCGCGCGCGCCAGCAACTGGTCGCAGAGAGTCTGGGGAGCGTCGATGACGGCGAAATGGTAGGCAGCGGTATTGGCGATCATCCTGCCATTTTAGCGCCAGACCGCCGGAGGATCCGATTTACCGTTCATCCACGCATGGCGTGGATCTACAAAGCTCATGAACCTGTCAGAGGCGTGAAGGTGTGGGCAGGCGGGGCCGTTGGCGCCATCGATGGGTTTACGGCGTGTCCCGCCTGCCCACACCGCCCTGCCCTTTCACGGAACTCCCGCTGTTGCCTTTGCTGTTGCCGGCCAGCGGCCGGCACTACCAGGTGCCAGGTGCCGGGTGCCGGGTGCCGGGTGCAACCCGGCCGGACGCCCCCTTTACCCCCGCAACAGCATGAACGGCAGCAGCACCAGCGCCGCCGCGCCCGCCATACCAAGCAACACCAGCACCACGAACACCGGGCGCCGCCGCAACAGGCTGCCGAAGGTCTCCGCCGTGCCATCACGCAGCGCCTGCTCGCGTTCGGCACGTACGCGCACGCCGCGCGCTGCCTGATACTCCGCCATCAGCGCTTTCGCACGCGGATGATCGGCGTCCTCGCGCAGCCACAGGCCGCCGTTGGAAATGCCCCAGGGACTGGGTTCGGTGCGATACCAGGCGATGCCGTGCTGGTCCAGCAGCGTGCAGACATCGGCATATTCGTCGTCGCCGACGTTGCGCAGATTGAGCAGAAGTTTTGCCATGCGCCCATGATACCCGGCACCGATGCGCTACCCTTGCCGCCCTCGCCCTGCGCCCTTCCGGAGACGCCCGATGCGCCGCCTGCTGCTTCCCCTGCTGCTGTCCCTCGCCGCCGCTGGCTGCTCGACCGAGCCCTCCGGCCCGCCGCCGGGTGGCACCCTGACCACCTTCGAGCGCATCGACAGCGTGCCCGGCAGCGGTGCCGAGGCTGTCGCCGGCAGCAAGGTCACCGTGCACTACACCGGCTGGATCTACGACAACCGCACCGAAAACAAGCACGGCAAGACCTTCGACAGCTCGGTCGGCCGTGGCGAACCGTTCACCTTCGCGCTCGGCGCCGGCCAGGTCATCCGTGGCTGGGATGAAGGCGTGGCCGGCATGAAGGTCGGCGGCAAGCGCACGCTGATGATCCCGCCGGACTACGGCTACGGCGACCGCCGGGTCGGCCCGATCCCGGCCGGCTCGTCGCTGGTGTTCGACGTCGAGCTGCTCGATGTCAAACCGTAATACCGCAACGCGCCGTCGGGTTGCCGTGGTCGGCGGTGGCCCGGCCGGCCTGTTCGCCGCCGAGCGCCTGCGTGCGGCCGGGCTGGATGTCGACCTGTACGAGGCCAAGGGTTCGCCCGGCCGCAAATTCCTGATCGCCGGCAAGGGTGGGCTCAACCTCACCCATTCCGATCCGCGCCCGCTGTTCGACAGCCGCTACCGCGAGCAGGCGTCTGCCGTGGGCACGTGGCTGGACGGCTTCGACGCGCAGGCACTGCGTGACTGGGCCGCCGGTTTCGGCGTGGAAACCTACATAGGCAGCTCCGGACGCGTGTTCCCGGTGGATCGCAAGGCCGCGCCACTGCTGCGCGGCTGGGTGCGGCGGTTGAAGGAACAGGGCGTGCGCCTGCATGCCAACCATCGCTGGATCGGCTGGAGCGACGACGGTGCGCTGCGCTTCGCCACCGAAGCGGGTGAAATCGATGTCCACGCCGATGCCACCGTACTGGCGATGGGCGGCGGCAGCTGGCCGCAGCTGGGCAGTGATGGCGCCTGGGTCGCGCCCCTGCAGGCGCGTGGCGTGGACATTGCGCCTCTGCAGTCGGCCAATTGCGGTTTCGATGTGGATTGGACTCCATTCTTCGCCCAACGCAGTGCCGGCGCGCCGCTGAAGGCCGTCGTGGCGCACTGGATCGACCTCGCGGGCCAGCCGCAGTCGATGCAGGGCGAGTGCGTGGCCAGCGAGTACGGTATCGAGGGCAGCCTGATCTACGCGCTGGCGGCTGACCTGCGCGAGACCATCAACCGCGATGGCCACGCCATGCTGTGGCTGGATCTGGTGCCGGGCCGCGACGAGGCGCGCCTGCTGGCCGACCTGTCGCGTCCGCGCAAAGGCCGCAGCTTCGGCGAGCACCTGCGTCGCCAAGCGGGCCTGGATGCGGTGAAGGCGGCGCTGGTGTTCGAAATGCTGGGCAAGGAGGCAGGCAACGATCTGCCTGCGGTGGTGGCCACGCTCAAGCGTCTGCCACTGCGCCTGCTGCGGCCGAGGCCGATGGCCGAGGTCATCAGTACGGCCGGCGGCGTACGCCTGGGCGCGCTGGATGATGGCCTGATGATCCAGGCACTGCCCGGCGTGTTCTGCGCCGGCGAAATGCTGGACTGGGAAGCCCCGACCGGCGGCTACCTTCTTACGGCCTGCTACGCCAGCGGCCTGCGTGCGGCGGAAGGCGTGATCGAGTGGCTGGCCGGGCGGTAGGACCTGCCCTGTAGAGTTGAGTCATGCTCGACCGGATGGAAAAGCAGTCGAGCAAGCTCGACTCTACGAAAGCAGCCGAGCGTGGGCCCGGCCCTACACACCGGTCACCACGGCCGGCGCATGCTCACCGAAGCCAGCGCCACGCCACTGGGATGCGGGTAGGCCTCCTCACGCACGGCAATGAAGCCCTGCCGCTGATAGAACGGCACGGCATTGAGCGAGGCCGACAGCACCACGTCGCGCTCACGATCGGCCATCGCCAGCAGGCGCTGCATCAGGGCCTGGCCGATCCCCTTGCCGCCACGGTCGGGATCGACAAACAGCGCATCGACTTCATTGGCGTCGGTATCGAACACGCCGAACCCGAGCAGGGTGCCCTGCGCATCCTCGGCCACCACGCAGCCGCCCTGCCCCAGCAACCGCGCGTACTGCGACGGCGGTGGCGACGCCGACCAGGGCTCAATCACCTCAGGTGGGTAATGGCTGCTGCAGGTCTCGCGCACGCACCGCGTGCGCAGCGCCCACAGCGTGGCGACATCATCGGCCGTGCCTGTCCTGAACTGCATGACATCTCCTTGTAGCGTCGAGCTTGCTCGACTGTTCTTCGTTCCGGACACGCAGTCGAGCAGGGCTCGACTCCACAACGGCCGTTACCGCGACTTGCTGGCGCGCAGCGCCTGGATCTTCGGCGGCGGCTGGAACGAGTCGCTGCGCGCATCGGCCCAGAATGCATGGAACACCGCGTGGTCGGGCACTTTGTGCAACAGCTCGCCCGGTTCCAGGTAGCGGTACAGGGAGGCCAGCGAACGGATCTCCACCGGCGAAACGCGACGCAGGATGTGCTCAGGGCCCAATTCTGCGGGGTCGTTCAGGCCGGCCGCACACAGCAGCTCCTTCAGGGCATGCAGCGTGTGCTCGTGGTAGCTGTGCACGCGCGTGGCCTTGTCTGGCGCGTCCAGATGCTTCCAGCGCGCGGGATTCTGGGTGGCGATGCCAGTCGGGCACTTGTCGGTGTGGCAGCTCAACGACTGGATGCAACCCAGCGCGAACATGAAGCCACGCCCGGCATTGCACCAGTCAGCGCCCAGCGCGATGGTGCGCGCGATGTCGAATGCACTGGTGATCTTGCCGGCCGCACCGATGCGGATGCGCTCGCGCAGGTCCAGGCCGACCAGGGTGTTGTGCACCAGCAGCAGCGCTTCGTGCATCGGCACGCCGACGTGGTCGACGAACTCGGCCGGTGCCGCACCGGTGCCCCCCTCGGCGCCATCGACCACGATGAAGTCGGGAAGCAGGCCGGTTTCCTGCATCGCCTTGGCGATGCCGAACCACTCCCACGGATGGCCGATGGCCAGCTTGAAGCCGACCGGCTTGCCACCGGACAGCTCGCGCAGGCGCGCGACGAACTGCAGCAGTTCAACCGGCGTCGAGAACGCCGAGTGGCGCGACGGCGACACGCAGTCCACGCCCATCGGCACGCCACGGGTCACCGAAATCTCGGCGGTCACCTTCGGTGCCGGCAGCACGCCGCCGTGGCCCGGCTTGGCACCCTGTGACAGCTTGATCTCGATCATCTTGACCTGGTCATGGGTGGCATTGGCAACGAAGCGTTCTTCGCTGAAGCCGCCCTTCTCGTCGCGGCAACCGAAATAGCCCGAGCCGATCTCCCAGACCAGATCACCCCCCATCTCGCGGTGGTAGGGCGAGATCGAGCCTTCGCCGGTGTCGTGGTAGAAGCCACCACGGCGCGCACCTTCGTTCAGCGCGCGGATCGCATTGGCCGACAACGAGCCGAAGCTCATTGCCGAAATGTTGAACACGCTGGCCGAATAGGGCTTGGCGCAGTTCGGGCCGATCAGCACGCGGAAATCATGCTTGGCGATGGACGTGGGCGCCAGCGAATGGTTGATCCACTCATAGTCCACCGCGTAGGTGCTGCGCAGGGTACCGAACGGCACGGTGTCCATCTCGTTCTTGGCGCGCTGGTAGATCAGCGCCCGCTGCTGCCGCGAGAACGGCACGTCTTCCAGGTCGCTCTGCACGAAGTACTGGCGGATCTCCGGGCCGATCGATTCCAGGCCGTAGCGGAAATGAGCCATCACCGGATAGTTGCGGCGCAGCGTGCTGCGCTTCTGCAGCAGATCCCAGGTTCCCAGCGCCACCATCGCCGCAGTCAGGCCGACGCCCCAGTACCAGGCCGGCCAGATCGTGGCCAACCACAGGCATATCGGGAACATCAGGATGGCGAGCAGGTAGACGATATACCGGTGCATGGCTTTCCTCGGTTGCAACTGCCCCCGAGTCTACCGCGCTGCCCGTCTGCCGGGTTTACAGGCGATCATCAACCACGTTGCGCGGCCAGGCCGATTTCACGTCGTAGACCAGCCCCTGCGGCGCCAGCAAGGCCCGGATGTGGGCTTCATCCATCGCCTTGAAACGGGCATGGGCCACCGCCAGCACCACCGCGTCGTAGCGGCCGGGAACCGGCTCAGCCAGCCACTGCACACCGGCCTCGGCCAACGCCGCCGGGCCGACCCACGGGTCACTGACTTCAACCTCGGCCCCGGCCTCGTGCAGGCGCTGCGCCAGTTCCAGTGCGCGGCTGTTGCGCAGGTCCGGACAGTCTTCCTTGAAGGTCACGCCCAGCACCAGGATGCGTGCCTGTGCGGGCGTGCGGCCGCGCTCGGCCAGCATCGCCAGCACGCGGGCTGCCACGTGTTCGCCAACACGGTTGTTGACCTGCCGCGCGGTATGGATCAGGTCCGGGTGGTAGCCCACGCTCTCGGACTTGTGCAGCAGGTAGTACGGGTCCACGCCGATGCAGTGGCCGCCGACCAGGCCGGGCCGGAACGGCAGGAAATTCCACTTGCTGCCCGCCGCATCGAGCACGTCCTGGGTATCGATGCCGAGCCGGTCGAAGATCAGCGCCAGTTCGTTGACCAGCGCGATGTTGACGTCGCGCTGGATGTTCTCGACCACCTTGGCCGCTTCGGCCACGCGCATCGACGGCGCCGGAAACGTGCCCGCCGCGATGATGCGCTGGTACAGCGCATCGATGACCTCAGCGACCTGCGGTGTCGATCCCGACGTGATCTTGCGGATGTCGGTCAGCCGCCGCTGGCGGTCGCCGGGACTGACCCGTTCCGGACTGTAGCCGCAATAGAAGTCGTCGTTGAAGCGCAGCCCCGAGCCCTGCTCCAGCAACGGCACGCAGACCTCTTCGGTGGTGCCGGGATAGACCGTGGATTCGTAGATCACCAGGTCGCCCGCGCGCAGATGGCGGGCGATCAACCGGCTGGCCGAACGCAAGGGTTCCAGGTCCGGCTGTTCGTAGGCATCGATCGGCGTCGGCACGGTGACGATGTAGACGTTGCAGGCATCGAGCAGGGCCGGGTCGCTGCCGTACTGCAGGTGCTGCGCGCCGTCCAGCTCGTCGGCCTCCATCTCAAGGGTGTGGTCCTGGCCACTGCGCAGCTCGGCGATGCGGCTGGCATCGATGTCGAAGCCCAGCGTCGGCCAATGCCGGCCGAAGGCCACGGCCAGCGGCAGGCCGACGTAGCCCAGACCAATCACCGCGAACCGCGGCGCCATCGCCGCCGCCACGGGCGCACTCATCGGCACATCCCCTGCACCGGATCAAACCGCAGGCGCGCTGCCATGGCTTCGGCCAACCCACTCATTCGCTGTACCACTCCGGGAAAACCCACACCAGAAAGGCTACAGCCTAACGGCCCCGACGCTCCGCCGCCAAGGCAGGCTCAGGAGCCCAGCGCCACCGCTGCAGGTTCCAGTTCGCCGTCAGCGCCGGTCCAGGCCAGCAGCATGCGCTCGAAACCGCCGTTGCCAAGCAGGAAGCCCGGCCAGGCCGCTTCGATGATCTGTTCCAGCAGGTCCGCCTCGATCCGCCGCGTGCCCATCGACCAGCGCGGGAACACGCGCTGCGCCACCGGTGCGCGGCACAACACCTTCACCTGTGCATGGCTGCGCGCGTTGACGATGCGCTGGAACACCGAATCGATGCCATCTTCAGGACCCTCCAGGTACTGCAGGAAGCGGCCGCCATCGAACATCAGGACACCGGTGACACCCGCTACACGGTTGAACGTCGTGGCATCAGCCAGCAGGCGATCAAGATCGGCTGTGTGCAGATCGGCGCGGGCCTCACTGGCATAGGCAATCGCGTGCAGCGACATCAGGTGGCTCCCCCCCTGGGAACGATGGTTGGGACTATGACATGAACAGGGAAAACAGTTAAGCAGGTGGCCTCCCTCCTGTATTTCTGCTGGCGCGCCGCAGCTGGGCTACAATCGGCGCCGCGTTGCAGGCCCGGATGGCGAAACTGGTAGACGCATCGGACTTAAAATCCGCCGGGGGCGACCCCATGCCGGTTCGATTCCGGCTCCGGGCACCACGCGCGCACGGCGCAACCAGCATTCAGATCGCACGCGAATAGCGCGGCTGCGCGTGTGCAGCACGCAGATACGGATCGAAGCACATCGCCAGCAGCCGCAGCAGCGGCCGCCCCGGCTCGCTGGCGCGAACCACACCGTCACGGTATTCGGCCAGGCCGTCTTCCTGCAGGCGCTGCACCGAGCTCAGGTCCTCGGCGAAGTACTGCTCGAACTCGATGCCATGGCGCTGGCCCAGTGCGGCGCCATCGACCTCGCCCTGGCACATCAACTGCTGGATCAGGTCGGCACGCAGCTGGTCGTCGGCACTGAGCGCAACGCCACGCCAGACCGGCAGCTGGCCCTGGTCCACCGCGTCTTCCCATGACGGCAGGTCGCGCGGGTTCTGGCTGTAGGTGGCCCCGATGTGGCTGATCGCACTGACCCCAAGGCCGAGCAGATCGGTATCGGCATGGGTGGTGTAACCCATGAAGTTGCGGTGCAGCTGGCCGGCACGTTGCGCGCGCGACAGATCCTCTTCCGGCAATGCGAAGTGGTCCATGCCGATGTACTGATAGCCTGCAGCGGACAGCTTTTCCACCGCCAGCCCGAGCAGCGCCAGCTTGTCTTCCGGAGAGGGAAGCCGGCTCTCGTCAATCTGCTTCTGCGCGCGGAACAGGTGTGGCAGATGCGCGTAGCCATACACCGCCAGGCGATCCGGGCGCAGCGCCAGCACCCGCTCAAGGGTGCGGCCGAAACCCTCCAGGCTCTGCCCGGGAAGGCCGTAGATCAGGTCGACGTTGACCGAGCGCATGCCGCTGTCACGGCAGGCCTGCAGGATATCCAGCGTCTGCTGCACGCCCTGCACGCGGTTGATCGACTCCTGCACGTGCGGATCGAAATCCTGCACGCCCAGGCTGGCCCGGTTGAAGCCCAGCCGGGCCAGCATCGCCACGTCGTGCGTATCGATGAAGCGAGGGTCGAGCTCGATCGAGAAGTCACGCTGCGATGAATCACTGAAATCGAAGCGACGGCGCAGCCCTTCCACCAGGGTGGTCATCGCCTCGGCATCGAGGAAGTTCGGCGTGCCCCCGCCCAGATGCAGCTGGATGACTTCGCGGCCGTCCTCGAACTGCGGGGCCAGCAGATCGGCCTCGGCCAGCACACGCGAGACGTAGCTGTGGCCACGGCCGCGATCGCGGGTGATCACCCGGTTGCAGCCGCAGTAGAAGCACGGGCTGGAACAGAACGGCACGTGCACGTACAGCGACAGCGCGCGGGCCCGCTGGTTGCTGTCGGCGATCGCCTGGCGCAGTGCCGGCGCGTCGAAGCCATCGTGGAAATGCGGCGCGGTCGGATACGAGGTGTAGCGCGGCCCGGGCCGGTCGTGCCGGCGCAGCAGGTCGGGGTCGAAGGTCCAGGCCAGGCCGCCAGCAGCGGGAGAGAACGTGTCCATGCCGCCAGCATCGCGCCGAGCGGACGCTGCCGCCTTGACCCAGATCAATCCTTCGCAGGGATCCCCAGCACCGGCAGGCCGACCTGCGGCCAGCGCAGCATCTGGTAGCGCTTCCAGAAGGTCTCGCCGATGCGGGCCGCGACATCGTCGGCCAGCGCCTGCATCGGCGGGTTGCCGCACTCGGCGGTGGTGATCCGGAACAGCAACAGCCAGCGCTCGAACAGGTCCTTGTCCAGTTCGATGGCCATGTGCTTGGACATTGGCGAGCCCTTGAAGCGGCGGGTGCCGCGCAGCATCGCCGACCAGAAATCAACCAGCTGCGCCAGGTGCTCCGGCCAGTCGTGCACATGCGACTCGAACACCGGCCCCAGGCGCTCCTCCTCGCGCACGCGGCCGTAGAAGTCGTGGACCAGGCGGGTGACTTCCTGCTCGGTGCACAGCTCGGGCGAGGCAACGGGAAGGACAGGCGGAGGCGTAGCGTTCATCGGTTACCCAAAGCGTGCCGGCAGTGTGCCGCAGCCGGCCGGCACCACCGTTGATCCAGATCAATGTCGGCGCAGTCCGCTGCACCTAGGCTGGCGCGCTTGCAGGAAGCATGCCCTGCGGATGCTGCGCCGGCCCAGGCGAAGTATACGCGCCGCCCCCATTTCCGATCCGGGACAGCATGAACAGACCCTCTCCCAGCCGCCGCCAGCAGTTGATCCAGCACTGGGGCGCGATCCTCTGGCCCAGCTTCATCGCTGCCGGCGCCGCCAGCGTCGTGTTCTTCGCCTTCGTCGATCCCCTGCGGCTGCAGGCGATCAGCTTTCCGGACACCACGATCAGCCGCGAACTGGGCTACAGCGTGGGCTTTTTCATGTTCTGGGCGGTAACGGCACTGTCCAGCGCGGTCACCGGCTATCTGAACCGGCCGATGCCGTGCGACGACGACGACGAGCTGCCACTGGGATGAGTACGCCCTGCTCCACCACGGCGCGCCCGCGGCACTGGCGCGGCTTGCTCAGCGCAGGCCTGCTGGCGCTGTTCTATGCCCTGCCCTGGTTGCGCTGGGATGGCCGCCAGGCATTGCTGCTGGACATCAATGCCCGGCGCTTCGACCTGTTTGGCTGGACCCTGTGGCCTGGCGACGTAGGCGTGCTGATCGGCCTGTTGGCGGTGCTGGCGGTGAGCCTTGCGCTGCTCACCCACCTCACCGGGCGCCTCTGGTGCGGCTACGCCTGTCCGCAGACGTTGTGGCGCGGCGCCTTCGAGGGGATCGCGCGCGGCCTGGCGCGGTGGTTGCCGGCGGTAGCGGTACGCCCTGCCACGCAACTGGCGTGGGGACTGCTGTCGCTATGGACCGGCATCACCTTCGTCGGCCTGTTCAGTCCGATTGCCGAGCTGGTGGCCGCAGCGCCGCATGCCGGCTGGAGTGGCTGGGAAACCTTCTGGGTGGTGTTCTATGCCGCCGCCACGTGGGGCAACGCCGGCTTCCTCCGTGAACAGGTCTGCCGCTCGCTGTGCCCGTTCGCGCGCCTGCAGCCGTTGCTGACCGATCCGCATACGCCGCGCATGCTGTATGACGCGCGCCGTGGCGAACCGCGCGGGCCGCGTCCGTCCGGCTTGGGCGGTGTGCTCGGACGCGGCCGTAGCCTGCTCGACCCGACCACCGCGCAGGACTACGTGTTCCGCGCCACGCATCCTCTGCTGGCAGGACCGATGCCGACCTTCAGCGCTGACCGCCTGGGCGACTGCACCGACTGCGCCGCGTGTGTCAGCGTCTGCCCGATGCAACTGGACATCCGCCAGGGGCCGCAGGCGGATTGCCTGGCCTGCGGCGCCTGCCTGGAAGCATGTGCACGGCAGCAGCACCAGGCCGGATTCGGCACGGGCCTGCTGCGCTACTGCAGCCCGCAGGCCATGGCCGGGCAGCCACGACGCCGGTGGCGACCGCGGACCCTGGCACTGCTCTCGTTGCTGCTGGCGCTGCTGGCCTGCGGCGCCTGGCGCCTGCTCTGAATCAGCGCCGCCCGTCGGCGTGCGGCGGCACCAGCTGCGCACGGCGGACAATGCCCAATTGCTCGATGATCAGCGCCATTTCATTGGTGACTTCGGTACGCTCGGTACCCTGCGGGACCAGGCGGTCCAGCACCTGCTGATAGGTATCCCAGAACGCCGGACCGCATCCGTGTTTGTGATAGCTGGCTTCCAGTTCGCGGCGTACCCGTTCAGCCAAGCCATGCATGCCGTATTCCATACGACCTCCGTTGGACTTGTTCTGCATTGTTGACGGTCTACCGACTCACTTGCGTGCTACTGAAAGACTCCCGGACTTCACGTCCGGTTGATGCCAATTAGTCATAGATTTCACGACAGGTCAATTACATGCCGCGACTTTCGTGATCGAAATTATTAATCGTTCACGAAACTACATACGGTGCCCCGGGCGTGCCGGATGGGTCGAACCCGACGTGCCGCCAGGCCGGCAGACGGTGATTATCTATTGACGGCACTGATTGAGTTTTCATGAGCCATCGAATTTGCCCATTTTGCTAAGTGCACTTAGCAACTGACGCTTAGTGTGCTAGATGCGACAAAAGACGACGCAGATCAGATGGATTCGCTGCCTGTCGCTTCGGTTGCAGGGAACAGATGCGGGTAGCGCTGATGCAGGATGTATTGCCGCAGGGCAGGAATCGGAAGGTTCTTAGGCCATTGCGACACTGCAGATCGACTTATGCCAAAGAAGCGCGCCAGTTCGGCATCGGTCCTCAGTCCCAGCCGGTTGCGCACCTGCCGTTTGCTCCAGAATTCGGTCACGGTCGGTTCTTCTGTTAACCAGACTTATTCTCGCGGCAAGGATTCTTGGCGTTCCACGCGTTAAGCTGGCTTGCATAGATGAATACTCTCGGCCAACGACTCGCCGCCGCCATGAAGAAAGCCGGGCACCCTCGCCCGGCCGACCTGGCCCGCGCCGCCAAATCCACCACGGCAACCATCAGCAACTGGCTCAATGACCATGTGAGCGCCTCCCACGTGAAGGCCGCCCAGCTGTTCCGCATCGCCGATGCGGCCAAGCTGGACGCGCGCGAGCTGCTGTATGGGGTGACCGGGCGCGGCGTGGGCGAGCTTGGCAATGCCTACATCCCCAGCCAGGCCCATCTGGATGTGTGGCAGGACGCCTATGAACTGGTCAGCCACCTGGTGGCCGAGAACGGCCTGGAGATCGACCATCGTCGCCATGCGGCGCTGGACCTGCTGGCGTTCGAGCTGCTGATGGATGGCTTCAGCCGCAGCAAGGTGGTGCGGGTGCTGACGACCTCGATGACGTGAACGCATTGCCGCTGGTAGCATGGTCCGCGATGGGGATGGAGCTCCCCCGATAACCGCCTGGAAGGGCTGATGGCTCCTGCCAAGACGAACCCGGCGTTCGTCGACGGCAGGCCGTGCCTGCCCTCGGCGTTCGCCATCGGACCTGCGAACCCGCACGCGAGGCACGCAATGCACGCATTGAACAACTATTTCCTGGTCTTCATCGGAGGCGGCCTGGGCGCCTGCCTGCGCCACGCCTGCAACCTCATCGGCGCACGCGTCGCCGTCGGCAGCTCCTGGCCGTGGTCGACCTTCCTGATCAACATCAGCGGCGCGCTGCTGATGGGCGTGGTGGTCGAGGCCTTCGCCCTGCGAAATGGCGCTTCGCCGCAGCTGCGCCTGCTGCTGGCCACCGGCATCCTCGGCGGCTACACCACCTTTTCCACCTACGCGCTGGAAATCGGCCTGCTGCTGCAACGCGGCCAGCACGGACTGGCAGCACTGTACGCCGGCGGCTCGGTGGCACTGGGCCTGGCCGGTCTGTTCGGCGGCATGAAGCTGACCCGGCTGGTGCTGGGCTGACGATCAGGCCGCTCTGGCGCGCGCCTGAACACGCCATTCCCGGGGTGACTGCCCGGTGTGTGCCTTGAACGCGCGCGACAGGGCCGCCTCGCTGCCATAACCGACGTCGTCGGCGATCCGCTTCAAAGGCCGGCCCTGGCGCAATGCCTGCTGCGCCAGCCCCACCCGCCAGCCCTGCAGGTAGTGGCCCGGCGTAGTCCCCATGGCCTCGCGGAAACTGGCCGCGAACACGCTGCGCGACATGCCCGCCACATCGGCCAGGTCTTCCAGCGTCCACGCCTGCGCCGGCGCCTCGTGCATCGCCACCAGCGCCAGCCGCAGGCGTGGATGGCCGAGCCCCGCAAACAGGCCACCGCGCATCTCACCGCCTTCCATCAGCTGGCGCAACACCTGGATCATCACCACCTCGAACAGCCGGTTGACCATCGCCACGCGCCCGCAGCGCTGCTCGAAGGCCTCTTCGAACAGCAGCTCCAGCGCCGCATGGCCGCCGTACAGATCAGCCAGCGGCAGGCAGATGAAATCGGGCAGCGCGGCGCTGATCGGATTGAGCCGGCCCCCTTCGAATTGCAGGTTGGCGCAGGCCATGTCGGCACCGTGCTGCGGGTCGGTGATGAACCGATGCGGCATCGGTCGGGGGTACAGCAGCAGGCTGGGGACCTCGACCTGCACCGTCTGCTGGCCATGGCTGACCTGCAGCGGGCCACGCCGCACCAGGTGCAGCTGGCCGGCCTCAGCCTCCCCCTCCAGGGTGTTGATGCCGCACAACGCACCCGCATGGAACACCGAGGCGGTGACCGAGAAGCGTTCGAGCAGGATGGCGAGGCGGTCGACCATGACAGGACTCCAGATCAAACGGAATTACTTCAATACGACAGATCGTATCGGATTCACCGCGTCACTGGGCGAACCGGGCGGCGGACTCGTCCGGTGAGTGCCGGATCACCTCGAAGCCTTCCTCCGGCCCAGGCGCAACGAAGTGACGGGTGATCTGCTCGAACGCTTCGTCGCTGGCCTGGAACGGGTGCTCACCGCGCGCATTGCGCGCACGCAGCCGTGCCTTGCAGATGGCGTCGGGAACATCGAGAAAGTGCAGCTGATGGCTAGCGCCGGTCGACTCGAACAGTTCGCGACCCCATGCACGGGTGGCCGGCGTATTGAACGGAAAGTCGAGTACGACCGAGACGCCGGCCCGGAGGATCGCCTGCAGGTGTCCGGTCAGCACACCGCGCAGCGTGGCCGCTCTCTGCAGGTAGTCGGTGATGGAATGGATTTCGCCGAAATGCAGCGTCGCCAGCCATGCATCTTCGCTGATCAGCACGTGGCATGGCTGCGCCGCCAACTGCTGTGACAAGGTGGATTTTCCGGCGCCGATCTTGCCGCACACCAGGTGCAGGGTCGGTGTACCGTCGGTCGATGAAGGATGCTGCATCTGCGTTCTCCTGGGTGGATTCAGATACCCGGGAGAGCGCCGTATGCAATCCGCCTTCCCGGGCGGGTTGCAGGGCCGTGACGACCGCGCGCTATCCCGCCTTCCCGTGGGGAATGCGGTTAATCGATGCAAGGGTGTGCTGGGCCATGCAACCAGCGTAGGACGCCACAGGGCATGCCCGCAATCCCCTGCGGCAGTGCAGCGCGCGCAACATGTGGCCGGCGTCTATGCTCGGCGCCATCCCCGGATGGAATGATCCCGATGCATTCCTTGCTTCGCTGCGCCCCCGCCCTCGCACTCGCCCTCGGCCTGCTGTTGCCTTCCACATCGTTGCTGGCCGCGCCCTCCAGCGCACCCCGCACGCTCAGCGGTGAACTACAGGGAGCGCCATGGCGCCTGGATGTGCCAGCGGGCTGGAACGGCGACCTGGTGATGCTGGCGCATGGCTATGAGCCGGCAGGCGTGCCGCGCACTACGCCGATGACCGCCAACGACAGCACCGCAACGCTGCTGGCCGCCGGTTACGCCGTCGCCCAGAGCGCGTACTCCAGCCAGGGTTGGGCGGTGGCCGATGCGATCAACGATACTGAACGTCTGCGCCGGCACGCGCTGAACGAACTCAAGCGCGTGCGCCATACCTGGATTCTGGGATTCTCGATGGGTGGCGCGGTGACCATCGCCAGCCTCGAGCGATACCCACAGCACTACGCTGGCGGCGTCTCGCTGTGCGGCGCCAACCTCAGTGGTGAACAGATCGCCGCCGACCTGCTGACCACACTGGTCGCGTTCGACTACTTCTTTCCCAACGCCGAAGGCCTGCCGGCCACGGGGCTGCTCTCGCCGGAAGCGGCCACGCTGCCACAGGGCACCTTGTATCAAGGCATCGCCAGTGCGCTGCAGCGGGATCCGGAACATGCCGCCGTGCTGGCCAAGCAGTTGCAGGTCTCCACCGATGCGCTGGCCGGTGCGGTCAGCCTGCATGCGCTGGTCCTGCACGAACTGGTTGCACGCAGTGGCGGCATGCCGGTGGGCAACAGGGAGGTAGTGTACCGCGGCTTCGGTGACGACGGCGCCTTCAATGCCGGTGTGCAGCGGCTCGACCCCGTGCCTGACGCACAGGCCGATGTGCGCGCCAAGCTGGCGTTGAGCGGTGCCTTGAAGCGGCCACTGGTGATCCAGTTCAATCACAACGATCCCACCATCGTGCCGCGCATGCAGACGGCGTATCCACTGCTGGCGGCACGCGCAGGTGCGCATCCGCTGCCCCGGGTACTGCCTGCGGCAGGCGAAGGGCATTGCGGTTTCCCTGAAGCGCAGGTGGTGGAGGCGCTGAAGGCCGCCAGCCGCTGATTGACCGCGGCGGGCGGCCTCAGCCGCCCAGCGTTCCCATGGTGAAGGTGTAGCCCGAACTCATCAGGAATTCGCGCATGCGCATCTCCGCGCGTCGCGGTGAAGCGAGACTCGCAGGTGCGTACAGCGCGTAGACCGTGCCCGCGCCTTCAATGGACTCGCGGCGCACCCCACAGTGCCGGGTCTCCGAAGCGTTCACCCATCCATCCTTCAACCGGTCGGGCCCGATCGACTGGCCGTTCATCAGCCGGAACGTCAGCCAGCGTACTTCTGCATCAGATTTGCTCATCGCCGGCGCCCCGGCTGCGTACTGCGGTCCATCATGTCCTTGCTCGCCATTGCAGCTCCCTAAGACTTGGAACCCGACCATAGCGCCTCCTCATGTCGCGGGCTGATGAGACTGGCCAGTGCCGCTCAGGTTGCCAGGCCGAACTGCTTCCACAACGCCTCACGCCCCGGCGGTGTCAGCCGCAGCTCGCGCCGGCCTTCGACGCGCCGCAGCCAATCATTGTTCACGAAGCTGTCCAGCATCGCCTCACCGACCACCCCCGCCAGGTGCGGGCGACGCTCCGTGCAATCCAGGCACCCCCGGCAGAAGCGCGCGGGCTTGCTGATTGCGGGGCGCTGCAGCACCTCGGCCAGCGGCTGGCCGAGCGTCGTCAGGAACTCGGCCCCCTCCAGAGTCACTTGCCAATAGCCATCACGCGGCAACAGATGCCCGGCCTGCAGCAGGCGATCGGTGATGGCCACGGCATGCACACCCGCCAGATGCCGGTAGCACGAGCGCGCCTCGCGCAGCGCCGGCATGCTGCGTGACGCGGCAGCGGTGCAGGACGGCGTACGGTCGGCAACGCGCAGGATGCCTTCGAGCATGTCCGCGACCTCGGTCGAGGCCAGCCGGTGGTAGCGATGGCGGCCCTGCGGGATGGCGACCAGCAGGCCGCCTTCGATCAGGCGCCGTAGATGCGTGCTCGCCGTCTGTGGCGTCACCCCGGCCACCCGCGCCAGTTCCATCGCGGTATAGGCACGCCCATCCATCAGCTGCAGCAGCATCGCCGCGCGCGCCTGGTCACCGACCAGGGCACCGACACTGACAAGGGAACCGGAGGTGTGGACCATGCCGGCATTGTGGCACGCGCTGGACGGCTGACAGTTCGATGCAGGCCGAAGCATCCCCTGCTGGCCCCGGCGCACAGTGACCGCTCCGTTTTCCGCGAGAACTGCAGTGACTTACCCTTCAATCCGACGCCGACGCATCACGCCCTCGGTCCTGTACCCGGGTACCCCTGTCGTGCTGATGACCACGCTCAATCCCGACGGCAGCAGCAACATCAGCCCGCTTTCTTCGTTCTGGGCACTGGGCAACCGGGTGGTGCTGGGGCTTGGCACGCAGGGCCAGGGCTATCGCAACCTGCAGCTGCGCACCGAGTGCGTGCTGAATTTCCCGTGCGACGCCCAGGCCGCACAGGTCGAGGCCATCGCGCGCGCGACCGGCCGCGACCCGGTGCCTGATGCCAAGCATGCGATGGGCTATGTGCATGTGCGTGACAAGTTCGCGCTGGGCGGCTTCAGCCCCGTGCCGTCCGTACAGGTAGCGCCGGCAGCCATCGCCGAGTGCCCGTTGCAGGTGGAAGTCACGATGATGGCAATGCAGCCCCCCAGCGATGACGATGGGCAAGGCTTCGTGATTGCCGAAGGCCAGATCCGTTGCGTGCATGCGCACGAGGACATCACGCTGGCCGGCACCCAGCACATCGATGTGGCGCGCTGGAAGCCGCTGATCTATCTGTTCCGCCACTACCTCGGGGTCGGCGAACCGGTTGGGCACAACTTCCGTGCGGAAACGCTGGAGCGGGTTTCGGCCTAGCGTGCGAATCAGCGCGTGGCCGCGGGCGTCTCGGTGAACTTCTCGCGCACCGAGCGCTCACGCTCGCGGCGGGTCGCAGCGCACTGTTCGCGTGCGTTCGACATCTGCGTATCCGCGGCGACGCGCTCCGCACTCAACGACTGCTGCAGGCTGGCGATCTGCGCACGAATGCCGGAGTCCTGGGTGGCACCGGCCAGGTTGGTGCCCGCCGCAGCCAGTTGCCGGTTCAGTTCACCGATCTGCCGCCCGACCTGCTGGCTGCGTGAATCGAGCGGACCGTAGATGCGCGAGCGCTCGCCCTGCACGCAGTTGCGCTCGGCGATACCGGCGTCGGCCAGTTCGGTGTTCTGGTACACGGCGGCGCGGTTCGAGGCTTCCCCCGCCGATTCGGTGGAGGAACGGGTGGATCGCAGTTTCATCGGCTCAGCGCCGCCCGCGCACGGATTCTGGCTGTACACCGTCTCCCCGGATGCACCCTTGCATTTGTACACCTGGGCCGAGGCCGACGGCACGCCCACCGCCGCCAGCACTATCGCCAGAAGAATTCCCTTCATTCCCCACCTCTCCCTGGTTCGCAATGGATCCCCCCGCACGATACGGCGGATCGGTGATGCCTGCACGTGCCATCGCGCTGAGCTGGCCATTTCGCAGGGGGGCGCTGGGTGTCAGCCCAGGGCAATCCAGTACGCGACCATGTCCACATAACGGCCCTCGCGTTTCACCGCGCGCGGCTCGGTGCCGGATTCGATGAACCCCAACGACGCGTACAGTCCGCGCGCGGCGGCGTTGTCTGCCAGCACGGTGAGGCTGAGCGACTCGATGCCCTCTGCACGTGCAGCCTGGAACGCCGCGAGGAACAGCTGCCGGGCAATCCCTTGCCCACGATGGCCAGCACCGACGTGCACGCTGTGGATCTCCGCCGTGTGCCGACGTGACAACCGTGCGGGCCGCACATAGCGCAGGAAGCCAACCAGCTGTGCCTGGTCAAAGGCGCCGAAGTAGCGGGTATGAGGGTCATCGAGCTGGGTCCGCATCACCTGTGCGGTCTCACCGCTTGCCTCGGCCAGCGTGGACAGGAACGCAGCGGGTGATTCACGCAGCGCCTGCAGGCGGGCCGCCCAAAGCGTGTCCGCGTCGTCGTGCTCCAGTGGCCGGATCAACATCCCGGGTTCCTGCAGGCGTTCATGCGCAGTGGTCAGCCTAGCAGTCCAGTCCCGGCGACGTATATGAAGCTTGGCAGGGCCACGCCGCAAGTGCGCCATGCAGAAATAAAAAAGCCCTGACCGGAGTCAGGGCTTTTCAACTGGAGGCCTCAAGCGGAATCGAACCGCTGTAAACGGATTTGCAATCCGGTGCATAGCCACTCTGCCATGAGGCCAACGTACTGCGCGCCAGGACCAAAGCCCTGACAAGACAAAACCCCAAGATGGGGCCTGTCGGAACATGGAGCGGGAAACGAGACTCGAACTCGCGACCTCAACCTTGGCAAGGTTGCGCTCTACCAACTGAGCTATTCCCGCGTAAGCTGCCATGGTACCGGAAATCCGGGACACACACCAGCGATTTCACTTTTCTGACTGCGCGCAAAGCCTTGTGGCCCAACGTGCCCCGCCTTGCCGCGGCGGGAGAAAAACAAGGCCCCTACCGGGGCCCTGTAGAATCTGGAGCGGGAAACGAGACTCGAACTCGCGACCTCAACCTTGGCAAGGTTGCGCTCTACCAACTGAGCTATTCCCGCAGATTCTTCGACCTGCGTCGAAGGAGCGCTATTGTGTCCAAATTCCTTCACGCCGTCAACAGTCTTCACACGATGCGGTCACCGGCGTCCGCACTGGGGTACGCTGCCCCGCCCGGTTCCCCTCGGCCATGTTCCTTCGCGGCACGCCCCTGTTGATTGCCCTGCTGCTGCACCTGCTGGTGGCACTGCTGTACTGGACGCTGATTCCGCTGGGAATGAACGCGTATCGCGACCATGTTGGCTTCACCTCGCACCGCGACATCGGCCTGGGCATCGCGCAGTTCCACCTGTTCTGGATGTTCCTCGCCGCCCAGCCATTGATCGCAGTGCTGCGGCCGCTGTTGGCGAAGCTGCTGGTGCTGGCGATTCCCCTTACGTTTGCGAGCTGGACGCTGATGCACAACCACCCGCTGCGCCTGCTGTACTTCACCCTCGGCCCGGGTGTGCTGGCACTGTTGGCGATTGCCGCCAGCGTGCGTTTCCAGGCTCGTCGCACGCTGCTTTCCCACGCGGTCAATCCCGATGCCTAGACGCTACGTCCGCCTGTTCTGGCTGCTGGTTTCGCTCACCTGGCTGGCGCTGATCGCCGCGCTGGTCAATGCCGGCTTCACCCCGGACTACTGGCTGCTGCACCGCCTGGAAGGCATCGAGCCGCGCTATCCGACCAGCAGCGTCATCGTGTTCGCGCTGCTGGGTGCGGTGGAGCTGGTGGTCGCCGCACTTATCGTGCGGCCCTGGAAACTGAAGCGCCTGTGGCTGCGCCTGCTGATCGCCTTCGCCCTGCTGCTGGCGTGGTCGGTGCCGTGGATGCTGTCGGCGATGCACCAGCCGCCGGTACACGGCATGCATCTGCTGTGGTTGCTGCTGCTGGACGTGGGACTGCTGCTGGCACTGTGCGGGGTGTCGGCGGTGAGTGCGTGGCGGGCATTCACGCGCCGCGCAGGAGGCGAGCCGGCTCCGCTGCAACGCTAGTATTACTTCCGGAACTCCACCCGCACATGCTGGCCGAAGCGCGCCTTGGCTTCGCCATCGAACTCCAGCACGCACTCCACCACCTTGGCCACACCGCGCCCTGCGTCTTCGGGCAGGCGCGCCTGCGCGAACACCGGGCTGATGCGCACCACGTGTGCGGGCGGCAGCGTGCTGGTGTTCTCGGCACCATCGCTGTCCGGCACCACGGTGGCCTTCATGCCCACCTGCACCGCGTCGGCATAGGCGGCGCTCAGTTCTGCACGCACCTGCAACGGGCGCGCCGGCAGCAGCGAGATCGCCGGCTTGCCGGCCTGCACGAAGGCGCCGAGGCCCGGCACCTGGCCGACCACGGTGCCGGCCTCCGGTGCGCTCAGCGACATCTGCTGCAGTTTCAACTTGGCGTGTTCCAGCTTGTGCTGTGCCATGTCGACCTGCGCACCGGCCACGTCGACGTCGGCACGCACGCCCGCCAGTTGCTGCTTTGCCGCCTCGGCCTGCTGATTGGACGACACGCCCTCGCTGGCGCCGGTGGCCAGGCGGGTAGCGTTGCGTTCCAGTTCGCGCAGCTGCGCCTGGCTGCCCTTCAGCCGGTCATTAGCCAGCGCGAGATCGGCGGTGGCCATGGCCACTTCCTGTTGCAGCAGCGCACCGTCCAGGGACAACAGCAGCTGGCCCTTCTTTACCGTGGCACCCTCCTTCACCGGCGCGGCGGTGATCGAACCATCCACCGGCGGCGCCAACGCGATCAGGCCACCCTCGACATCGATGATGCCGCGCGCCACCGCGACCTTGCCGGCGCTGGCAGCGCTTGCTTTACCTGTAGGTGCCTGGGCGGGCGCGTCCCTGGAACAGGCGCCCAGCAGCAATGCCGCGGACAGGGCCAGGCTGAGGGAAAGCAGGTGCGACGTCTTGGTCATGGGGCGGACTCTACAGTTTCGTTCTGGCGGCGGTCATCACGGACCATGCCGTCTTCCATGGCGATCACCCGATCGGCATGCCGGATCAGGCGCGGATCGTGGCTCACGCACAACACGGTGGCGCCATGCGCACGTGCGTAGCGATGCAGGATGTCGATCACGCGCTGGCCGTTCTCGGCGTCCAGCGCACTGGTGGGCTCATCGGCGAAAATCAGCGTCGGTGATTTGGCGAAGGCGCGGGCCACGGCAACGCGCTGCTTCTCGCCGCCGGACAGCTGCGCCGGGCGCATGTGGCTGCGGTGGCTGAGCCCCACCTCTTCCAGCGCACGGCGCGCCAGCGGCTCGCTTTCGCGATTGCTCATGCCGCGGTAGCCCAGTGGCAGCTGCACCTGCTCCAGGGCGGTCAGCGCCGGGAACAGGTTGAAGCCCTGGAACACGAAGCCGACATGGTGCAGGCGGAAACGCTCCACCTCGCTGCGGGTCATGTGGCCCACATCCTGGCCCAGCGCATGCACGCGGCCACCATCGGGGGACGACAACCCGGAAAGCAGCGACAACAGCGTGCTCTTGCCGCAGCCGGAGGGGCCCGACACCAGGGTCAACTCACCGGGATAGATGTCCAGCGACAGGCCGCGCAGCACTGGCACCTGCACATCGCCGGACATGAAGCCCTTTTCCAGTGCGTCGGCCTGCAGGGTCGGGGCGACGGCGCGTGTAGAAGTCATCGGCCGGTCCTCAACGCAGCAGCAACGATGGATCGGAGCGGACCACGCTGCGGACCGCCATGATGCTGGACAGCATGGCCATCACCGCCACCAGTGCCACGCAGCCGATGATGACCATCGGCGTCAGCTGCACCGGTACGCGCTGGGTCTGTGCGATCAACAACACCACGGTGCTGAACGCCGCCGCCAGCAACATGCCAACGCCGCCGATCAGCAATGCCTGCTCGAACACCACCCGTGCCAGCGCATAGCGGCCCGCACCGAGTGCGTTGAGCGTAGCGTATTCGCGCACCGAGCCGGCCACTACCGAAGCGAACGACTGGTTGGTGATCACCGCGCCGACGAAGCAGACGATGACGGCCATGAACAACACCGCGATGCCGGCGCCGGTGTCGAACAGCCAGTACTGCTGCGAACGGCTGGCGAACACCGGTGCCGTCCAGAATTCAACCGGCGTGGCCTGTCCCATCGAGGCCGCCAGCCGATCACGCACGGCTCCGACCAGGTCCGGCGAACGCAGGCCCGCCACGAAATAGGTACTGCCTTCATGCGGGTCGGTACCGGCGATGGCACGCGCGGTATCCAGCGAGGCCAGCACATTGACGCCGCCAAGGCCGCGCAGCCCCGGCTGTGCGGCGACTACACGCACTGCCTTGCCGTTGATCCACGCATGGTTGTTCTGCAGGTCCACGCCCAGCGTATCCAGATCGGCACTGTCGACGATCACCGCGCCCGGTTCGCGCAGCTGCGCGCGCAGGTCGGCCGGCAGGATGCGCGCAAACATCATCGCGTCATCCTGGGTGGAGATGCCGGACAGGTACACCGAGACGTTGCCGGTGCCCTGCGCGCTGGAGCGCCATTCGCCATCGACCCATTCGTAGGGTTCGACACGGGTCACATCCGGGTCCATGCGCAGGTGGCTTTCCACGTCCGCGCTGATCGCATGGCCGTAATTGACGCTCTGGGTACCGGGGAAACCCGCCCAGATGTCGGCCGAGGACGCTTTCACGTAGATCGCGGCGGTACCGAAGATGCCCAGCACCAGCGCTGCCTGCACGATCAGCAGCACGCCGGCGAAGCACATCGCCATCACCACCGGCAGGAACCGGCGCCACTCATAGGCCAGGGTCTTGCGGGCCAGCGCAATCATTGCGATGGGTCCTCAGCCTCGATCGGCAGCGGCGCGCCGCCCAGGGCGCGGTACAGCGAAGCAAACGCCAGCACGCGCGCACCCTGCGCCGCGATCAGATCGCCCTGCGAGGCCAGTGCCGCACGCTGCGTGTCGATACCATCGAATTCGCTGGACAGCCCCAGTTGTACCTGCCGTGCCTGTCGCTTGAGCTGCTGTGCGGCGGCGTCATTGGCCGCACGCAGCGACTGGAGGCTGCTGTCCTGGCGCGCCAGGCTGCCCAGTGCGCCCTCCACTTCGCTCACGCCTTCCAGCACCGCTTTGCGGTAACCGAGCAGCGCGGCATCCAACTGTTTTTCATCAGCATGGAAGCGCGCACGGCGCTGGCCCCAATCCCACAGCGGAATATCGATGTACGGGCCGATCGAGGGGCTGGAATCGGAATTGGAGCGCGCGTTCTGGGTAAGGTTGTAGGCGTACAGGATCGAACCGCCGAGACTGACCCGCGGATACATCGCCGCACGCGCCGAACCCTTGTCGGCCGCAGCCTGCAGCACTTGCGATTCGGCCAACAGGATCTGCGGGCGGTGGCGCAGCAGATCCGCCGGCACCTGTTGCAGCGAGAATGCGCCCAGCTTCGGCGGCGTGCGGTAGCTGCGCCAGGCCGGGTCCGGGCCATCACGACCCAACAGCAGCGCCAGTGCACGAGCGGCATTGTCCGCATTCTCGCGGGCCTGCGCGGCGGCCGCGCGGGTGGCCGCTTGGCGTGCACGCAGGCGATCGAGTTCACCCGGTTCATCCAGGCGCAGGCGCTGGCGGACCAGCGCCAACTGTTCGCCGCGATCATCCACGACCTGCTGCCGTACCAGCAGGTCCTGCTGGGTCTGCGCTACGGTCAGGTCCAGATAGCTGCGCACCACGTCGGCGATCACGGCGACCTGTGCGGCACGGCGCAGGGCCTCCGCATTGCCCGCCGAGGCCTGCGCGCCCAGCTGCGCGCTCTCGGCGGCGCCGAACAGGCCGAGATCCCAGATCGCTTCGATGCCCGCATGAAAATAGGTATCGACCGCGGCAGCATCCTGCACCTGCTTGGCGCTGGCGGAAATCTCCGGCAGGAAGCGCGAGTCGGAGGTCCCTGCGACGATCCGCACCGCCTGCAGGCGCAGCGTGGCCTGCTGCAGGTCGAGGTTGCTGGCGATGGCCTGGTCGACCAGGCCGTCCAGCGCCGGATCGGCCAGTACTTTCCACCACTGTTTGGCGTCGACGGCCACGCCCTGGCCCTGGGGCACCTGGGTCCAGGCGCTGGGGGTGCGGTCAGGCAGGTCCGGAACCGGCACCGACATGCAACCACCCAGAGCCAGGCTGGCCAGCAGCGCGCCCGGGCGCAGCGCTGCCTGCAGGGAGAAACCGCGCCCGGCCCTGGGCTCTGCCACTGAAGCGATACGCCTGACCACCAGCCCGCCAACGTGTAGAAGGAGCATGAAGGCTACCGTGCGATTGTGGAGCGAACATGGAGAAATGGTCCGAAAAAGGTCACAACGCGCATGCGGTTCAGGCAACGCTGGCATTGGCCTTTCGCCAGCCTTTCACCACACGCGGCGTGCAGAACACTGGTGCAGATTCCAAGCCATTGAACCCTGCTGCAGCCCATCCCCGAGCCCGACGCACGCGATCGTCCCCACGACCGCACGCCCCGCCATTTCGATTGCGACACCGATGTCGGGTTCGTCCCACAAGCGCACTGATACCACGCCTTCCATGAAGATGCCGTGGCGTGACTGTAGCGACTGCATCGGCTGGCATCATGACAAACGAAAAACGCCCCCTTGCGGGAGCGTTTTTCTTGAATCTGGAGCGGGAAACGAGTCATGCACTAGAGCGCTAAGTCTCTGTTTCCCAATCACTTTCTCCACTGTGGTGATCAGCGAAGAACTCAATTATAGCCTTGTTTTTCGCCCTCGGCAACAAAGTTCATCCAACCACTTCCACCAGCGTCCAAGGATGATCCATCCACCCGTCGTTACGCCTGATGCGTCCAGCTGCTGAGCGGGTTCGCTATCGAACTCCAACTTGCGACGATCATGACTTGCGCTCGCTCCGCAGGCAGCGCGGGGTGGTGTCGCGTGGACTACCTGGCACCTGGACGGCTGTAGGACACAACCGCCGGCATCGGAACACCGCAAGTACTCATCTTTACATCGCTGCGGCTAACTTCGCCGGAGCGCAACGCGGCGCCAGTGTAGTGGCAGCCAGCCTCAACGAAGGCGTGCAGCAATCCGGTTCATCTGCTCGATCTCCGCGCGCTGGCCATCGGAAATCGCTTGGCATAGGTTGACGAGTTCCGGATCTGAGAGCTGCGCCTCGCGGCACATGAGGATCGCTCCCGAATGGTGCGGGACCATAGACGCGATGAACTGTCGATCGCCGATTCCGGTTTGAGCACGGGTAGCGGCAAAAGAACCGAGTGTGAGAACGGCAAACAAGCCGTACAGCACGAGATTGAGCCGCCGGTTTGGAAACATGCCGGGCATTGTCGCTAGCATGAAGATGCCCATTGGCGCCCACATAGTGACCGCCATGTAGAGCATGTTGAGATTGTTTCTGAAGTCCCTGGCGCCGTCGATCATGCTGAACATTACGAAGTACATGACGACGAGGCCCAACACCATGTTCACCCAGAACTTGGCGTATGGTCGGCCGTGCTTACCCATCTGACCGGATGTGTGATGTTGATGTTCATGGGAATGTTCAGCCATCTCCGTCTCCTATGTGCTGGGGCAACCTGGCAGGGTCACTGGTACTGCGGCAGATACTTTGTCGATATATCAGCATGTGGAGCGATGCATCACTAACCGCTGATTTCCAGTCCCCAACTGGACGTAGGGGCGTCGAACGCTTCAACTCGCTGGTCTTGAACCGTCTGGATATCAGACCATACCAAATCGGTCTTGATGGGCTTTGCGCCACCTATGACGCTGGTACCGTGAGCGCCAATATCGAGCTTGCGTCCTCATCGCTCGATGGGCCGGCAACTGATCGATTCTTGCATATCAAGCAAGACAAGGCCACCTGCGGCGGACGCCAATGGCCTCCTCCGCCTTCGCTTAGGGCATCGCCTCAAGCGTCCGTCGCAGGCCATAACGACACAACAGCCCTTGGGCAAGAAAGGAGCCGGTGATGTAGCGCACCCGAAAGGAGACGAAGACATGCACAAGGACATTTCAACATCAAAGGTGTTCTATCGTCCCATCGAGGCGGCCATCCGATGGGCTGGGTTGCTGCGGTATCTCCCGATGATCCTGGCCACGATCGCGTCACCGCGTGTCCTGCCTCGGTCGCTGAACTGCCCTCGATGGAATGAGTGCCGGCTGCACTCGGAACGTATCTATGACGGCATCCTCAACGGAGAGCTGCCCTACGGCAAGAACGGGATCACGCTCAATGATCCGAACCTGCTCAATTCTCTGGATCTGACTGTTCGCCATGTCGATCTAAAACGCTGGATGCGCACCCACTATCCCGAGCACCGGCCAGGATTTCTGTTCAGCCGTGGCGAACGCATGGCGCATCCTTTCATCACCATGGAAACAGGACAGGCGATCCTCGTGGAGCGGCTGGCCCTTCAGGCCGCGCTTGAACAAGCCCGACGTGAGATGCGAGAACTGCAGGAGCAGCACGACACGCTACTCAAGCAATCCTCGGTGCTGTTGGCATCCAAGCAATGCGAGATCAGCGAACGGGCGGAAACGACCTATCTCAACATCATTGGAGGGATGTTGACGCTGATGCTGAGCCAGTCGCCTTCAGGCGTGCCCTATTCCAGCTTCAAAACGCAGGAGGCCCTTGTCTCTGCATTGGTCGCCCACTACGGCGGCACCATGGGCATCACTGAGCGCACCTTAAACGGAAAGTTCGCCAACGCTAAGAGGTACGTTCGTAGCGCAAGCGCATGAGGTTATCCAGCTTGTATGTGCAATCGCGGAGATTGCATTTGCAATGTCTTTCCGCAGCCAGGTCTATTGAATAGAGGTCACGCCAACAAACGCCACCGAGCGTTCAGGAGTGACCGCCATGTCGCAGACCCCTGTACTCCCGCCGAACGAGCGCCGCATCCTGCGGCTCGATGAAGTCGAAGCGAAGTCCGGCTTCAAACGCGCCCACATCTACAACCTGATGAAGAAGCGCCAGTTCCCTCAGGCGCTGCGCCTGGGCGTGCGCGCTGTCGGCTGGGATTCGATCGAAATCGACCAGTGGATCGCCGAGCGCCTCAACCACCGGACCTGACCCGCTCTCCCGCGGACTTCCCATTCCCAGCCGGAGAGCGCCATGCAGGTCGTGTCCATCATTTCAACGAAGGGCGGCGTCGGCAAGACCACGACGGCCGCCAACCTGGGCGGGCTCGCCGCGGACGCGGGCCTGCGCGTGCTGCTGCTCGATCTCGACGTGCAGCCCACCTTGTCCTCCTACTACGAACTGACCCAGCGCGCGCCGGGCGGCATCTATGAGCTGTTGGCCTTCAACGAGCGCGACCTTGGCCAGCTCGTGTCCCGCACGATCATCGCGGGCCTGGACCTGGTGCTGTCCGACGACCACCGGGGCGAGCTGAACACGTTGTTGCTGCATGCGCCGGATGGCCGCCTGCGGTTGCGGCATCTGCTGCCAGCACTTGCTCCCCTCTACGACCTGGTGCTGATCGACACCCAGGGCGCGCGTTCCGTGCTGCTGGAGATGGCGGTGCTCGCCTCCGATCTCGCGCTGTCGCCCGTCACGCCGGAGATCCTCGCGGCACGCGAGCTGCGGCGCGGCACCATGCAGTTGCTCGAAGACATTGCGCCGTACCGGCACCTGGGCATCGAACCGCCGCCGCTGCACTTGCTCATCAACCGCGTCCACCCGGTGTCCGCCAACGCACGGCTGATCCAGCAGGCCTTGCGCGACCTGTTCCAGGACAGCGCCGGCATCCGCGTGCTCGCCACCGACGTGCCGGCCATAGAAGCGTATCCACGTGCCGCAACGCGCGGCCTGCCGGTGCATCGGGTCGAGCACCGCCAGCCGCCCGGCAGAGTCGCCCCTGCCGCGCTCGACACGATGCGCGCGCTCGCCAGCGAGTTGTTCCCGCAATGGCAGGACCGACTGGCTCAAGTATCCGGCCGCCCGCAGCGACCTCTTGATCCTGGGAGGCCCCATGGCGAACGCACATGAGCTGGCCCGCGGCCACAAGCGGCTGCGCGCCCTGATCGAGTTCGCGGTCGGTGAGGGCTGGCACGTCAAGCGCACGCCGGGCGGGCACCTCAAGTTCACCAAGGCCGGCTGCGCGGCGATCTACACGAGTTCGACAGCGAGTGACCACCGGGCCGAATTGAACGCCCGTGCGCAGATCCGCCGCGCCGAGCGAGAGGCCCGCATGGCGCCGGCCGGCGGTCGTGGGGACTGCGAGGGGTGCGGCCATGGCTGACATGACCTCGCAGGACATGGCAGGCAAGCTGCTCGCGGCCGGCTTCGAGCGCAGCGGCCCAGCGGCTACGGCCTTGAGCGACCCGATCGCGGACACGCCCATGGTCGTGACGCTGGACCAGTTGCGGCCCTACGACCATGACCCGCGCATGAAGCGCAACCCGGCTTACGAGGAAATCAAGGCATCCATCCGCGAGCGCGGCCTGGACGCGGCGCCGGCCATCACGCGCAGGCCCGGCGAGGACCACTACATCATCCGCAACGGCGGCAACACGCGACTGGCGATCCTGCGCGAACTCTGGTCGGAGACCAAGGAAGAACGCTTCTTCCGCATATCGTGCCTGTTCCGACCATGGCCGGAGCGCGGTGAAATCGTCGCGCTGACCGGGCATCTTGCCGAGAACGAACTGCGCGGCGGCCTCACGTTCATCGAGCGCGCGCTCGGCGTCGAGAAAGCACGGGAGTTCTACGAGCAGGAGAGCGGCGCCGCCCTGAGCCAGTCGGAACTGGCCCGCCGCCTGGCGGCCGATGGCTTCCCCGTCCAGCGGTCGCACATCACCCGCATGGCCGACGCGGTGCGCTACCTGCTGCCCGCCATTCCCACTGTGCTCTATGGCGGCCTGGGGCGCCACCAGGTCGAGCGGCTGTCGGTCATGCGCACGGCCTGCAAACGCACCTGGGAGCACTACGCCAAGGACCGTTCGCTGCCGCTGGACTTCGACAGTTTCTTTCAGGAGGTGCTGGCGCAGTTCGACACGCAGGGCGACGAGTTCGCGCCGCAGCGCGTGCAAGACGAGCTGATCGGCCAGATGTCCGAGCTGCTGGGCATCGGCTACGACGTGCTGGCGCTGGACCT
Organism: Stenotrophomonas maltophilia; assembly: GCF_047497515.2. Taxonomy (GTDB): domain Bacteria; phylum Pseudomonadota; class Gammaproteobacteria; order Xanthomonadales; family Xanthomonadaceae; genus Stenotrophomonas. The sequence goes on along the minus strand of NZ_JAXAXL020000002.1, from coordinate 498,853 downwards.
GACCGAATCGGAAAGCCGCCACCGGGCGCTGGTCAGTGACCCGACGCCACCTGCGGCGCAGCCGGCGTTGCCTTCGCCCACCGCCGGCACGCCGACTCCGCCGGGCGCAGCATCGTCCATCGCCACGCCTGCAGCGGCGGCCGGTCCTCCACCCGCCAGCCCTCCGGCGTCCGAGCCCACCTTGCGCCACGACGACACGGCGGTTGGCGAAGCGGCCACGGGAAGCCAGCCGGCCGCACCGGGCGATCTGCTTCGCGAGCACATCGTCTCGCCAGCACCGACGACAGAACGGCTCCAATCGATCCAGCGCATGGTCGCCGACCAGTTGGGCGATGCGCTGCCGCCCGACTTCTCGGCGAGCGTGCTGCAGTCCATCCCGGTGCAACTCGGCGGACTCTATCCGATCTCCGACGTCTGGTACATCGACGCCGGCCTGGACACGCCCGATCGGCTGCGCATCCACATCGCGCAGTTCGCGCGCGAGATCGCCGGGGAGGCAGGCCTGGACGAGTGCATCGAGGATCGCGCCGATGGCATCGGGTTTGCGTGCCGCGCCCGCGGCCAAGCCCCGTCGCCGCTCGGCCGCGCGGTGCTGACGCTGCTCACTTCCCTGACGGGTCAGCCCGTCGCCGAAGCGGGCCTGGACGGCGCGCAGCTCGCCGCCGACCTGCCGACCCTGTTGCACGGCCAGAGCCAAGGCCATGGCAGCGGCGCAAGGCGCTTGAGCGACACGGCGTTGGTCAAGCTCTTTCGGCTGCTGCGCCTCGCCCGGCGTCTGCTGGACCTGGAAGCCGGCACCACGGCGCCCGGGACGTGAGCGAGGGAGGCCGCATGTCCACATCGCATCCGCTCAACCAGGCCGTGATTGCCCAGGCGCTGTATGACCTTCGCAACGGCCAACTGCGCCGCTGCAAGGCCATGGGCTTCGGCGAGGCCGAGCTGGATGCGCTCAAGCACCCCGCGCTGATCAGCGTGCTGGCCAACGCCAGCGTCTCGTGGTGCTCGGTCACGGTCAACCGCGAAGTGCTGCAGCGCCTGCTCAACCAGGCACAGGACGTGGAGAAGGAAATCGCCACGGTCGATCGCATGCTGCGGCTGGGGGCCAGCACGGAGATGGTCAGCCGCTTCTATGGCCTGACCCATCAGGAAGTCGCCCTGCGGCGGGAGATCCTCGGCCTGCCCAAGCGCAAGGGGCGCCACCCCGTCCTGGACGAGACCCAGGACACCGAACTGTGGCGGCAATGGAAAGCCGTGACCAGCAGCAGGAACGTCGATCTGGAGGACGAGACCTCGATTCTCGATGCGGCCATGGACCTGGCCGAGGGCATGTCGCTGCCGCTCTCGGTGGTCTGGGCCGCGATCAGGAACTGGGTCGATCAGGGATTGGGCTAGGCCATGGCCGTGGACGACACCGCCCCACGAGCCCAGCGCCCTGGCCCCATCGCACTCGCCGACCTGTTCGACGCTGCGCTGAAGGACCTCGCGCCCAAGTCCAGCTCTGGCGCTCCCGCGTCCCTGCCTGCTCCAACGCCCACGCCTCCTACGTCCGGCGACGCCTTCCTGTTCAGTGGCAATCGGCACGGGAGCGTGCCGCGGCGGCTGTTCCTCGACCGCCGCCTGACACCGCTGGAGCGCAACGCCTGGCAGGTGTTCCGATTGATGCTCAACGACGATGGCGTCACGGCATTTCCCACCTATGAGCAGTTGCGCCCCTGGCTGGCGTCGATGCCCTGCGCAGGCCAGGCCTCCCATGAGACCGTGGCGCGGGCGCTGACGCTGCTGCGCCTGACGCGCTGGCTGAGCCTCGTGCGACGACGGCGCGACCCCAAGACCGGTCGCATCCTCGGCAACCTCTACGTCCTGCACGACGAACCGCTGACGCCGTTCGAGGCGATGCAACTCGACGCCGACTACCTGGCCCTGGTCAGCCAGTCGCTGGGGCATTCGGCCAAGGCCGTCCAGGTGGTGGGACTCAACACCCTCCAGGAGATCGCGGACGACCCGATGCTGTCCGGACGCACCTTGCCGTCGCGGCTGCAAGTGCTCGCCGAGCGCCTGGCCGACCAGGGCATCACCGCCTCCGAAAGTTATCCACAGGAGGATGCGGTCCACGATTCCGAAGAAGGGCCCGCGAGCCTTCTTCGGAATGGCGATCGCCCATCTTCGGAATCCGAAGCAGGGCCGAAACCCGCGCCAGACGGCGCTCTTCGGAATTCGAAGCAGGACCGTACAGTACGTAGTAGTCATATTGATGAAGTACGTACTACCGCGCAGGCGCGTGCGCTGGGCGACCTGCAATGGCCCAAGCGCTTCGCGGAACTGAAGGCGGAACAGCAGGCCGGAGCCAAGATGGCGTTGCAGCAGGTGGACGCTGCCCTGCGGCAGGCCGTGCTGGACGAATGGGCCGCACGGTGCGGCAAGCATGGCATCCGCAACCCCGCCGGTTATCTGTTCGGCATCATCCAGCGCGCCATGCGCGGCGAGTTCAATGCCTGGGCCAAGCAGACCGGCCCGGCACCGCCAACACCATCGGCGGCGCGAGCGCCACCAACCGAGCCGCCGCGCAACGTCGTGCCGCCCGAGGTGGCCCGGCAGCACATCGAGCGCCTGCGCGATCTGCTGCGCAAATCCTGAGCACAGGGCTTGTCAAAGCCGTGAAGTAGATCTCCATGGCGGTCGGCAGAAACGGTCCCCTGGGGACGGCTGTGCGGTGAAGCGCCGGGCGACGGCGCGACATGCTGCGCAAAACCTGAGTAGAGCGCATGCAAGACCATGAAGCAGACCTCCATGGCGCTCAACGGAACGGTCCCCTGGGGACGGCTGCGCGGCGAAGGATCGTGTCGAACGGCAGCGCGACGTGCGGTGCAGCACGCATACCGTCAACAACCGAGGACGGGAACGCCGATGTGAGTGCCCATCTGCGGAGCGGTCCCCAGGGGACCGTTGCGCGCTGCGCCGCCAGCGCGCACAGAACCGGGGGTCGGCTCATTTCGGTTTGTTGACTGACTGCCTTCCGCTGCATGCGGATGCTGGCGGCTCCCTGTCCACCAGCGAGCGATCACCATGGCAACCAGCAACGAACCATTGCAACTCAACCTCGGCTCCCTGCGCAGCGCGATGTCGCTGACGCTGCACACCCACCACGCCTCGCGCATCTGGCATGGCCGCGCCGCCGCCGAGGGGCGACCGGGCATCGTCGGCCTGAACGGCTACATCGCCGTCATGAACAAGATGAAGCGCGGCTCGGAGCAGGACGACCCATACAGCGACTGGTGGATGCTTCGCATCGAAGACAAGCTCGACCAGACCAGGACCACGCTGCAGACGCTGCGCGACCAGGTGGACCAGGCCCTGGCCGGCGTGCCCGCCGCGTTGACCCTGGGCGAGAACCTCAACGTGCAGCCCGTCAAGCTTCCGCTGTTCGTCAATGCGCAGTTGGGCTTTGCCGCCGTCTATCTCCTGGCCGACTACGACGACATCGCGCGCAAGCTGATCCTCGCCCACCACACCGCGCTGATCGATCGCTCGACGTTGGAGCGCTGGCTCAACGAAGGTGCCCACGCGCTGCGCAGCCTGTTCAGCCTGGCCCAGCAATACCGCTACTCGGGCTGCACCCGCGACGACTTCGCGGCCAAGAACGCCGCAGCTCGGGCAGCATTGGAGAAGTTCGGCGAACTGCCGCAGGACGTGCTCGAAGGCATGCGCCGCTCGAAGTTTGCGCCGCCCGTCGTGCGCCGTGGTCTGCAACAGCGTGGTGATAGCGCTGCCGCAGCCGCATCTCCCACCGACGAAGGCGCTGCCGCCGATTCGGCCGAGGCCAAGTCCACAGCCGCCGGCGAGGACGAACCGGCATGAGCGACCCGAACCGCGAACCGCGCTACTTCCGTCGTCTGGAACAGCCAGCCTTCATGCGGCTGGAACACGCGGCCTCTCTAAAAGGCCTTTTAAAGCCTTTTAAAGGTAAAGGGGACTTCGAGGCCTGGGCCAGCCAGTGCTTCGCCATGCGCGACGAGTTGATTGCCCTGGCGCAGCGACAGGTGCTGCCACAGGCGTGCGGGCATCCCTTCCACCTGCTTCCCGTCGAGCTGGCCCAGCAGACCACTGGCGCAGGCACGACCTTTCTTCGCTGGCGCAAGCACGATCGATCGGCCATGGGCGTGGCGTTGTGGCAGGAGCTGATGGCGAGCCCCAGCACGCCGGTCAACCTGCTGCACGACCTGCACGAGATCGAACTGCAGCGCGTCATGCTGAACATGCAGATCAGCCTGCTGCACACCCTGGGCAGGCAAGCACAGGAATGCGCCAGCAAGGCCGCGCAGGCGGACAACACCTACCTGCGCCGGCTCGCGTCCGTTCCTGCCGCAGTGCGCGATCGGTGATTGCGCCTGCCATCCGAGCACGCGCCCGAGCCCAACGAGGCACGGGTATTTCAACCACCACGGAGATTCCAACATGAGCACACAATTCATCGGCGAGGGCAACATCGGATCGCCTCCCGAGTACCGCGAATTCCCCAATGGCAACGACGATCCTCGCCGGTTGCTCCGGCTGAACGTGTACTTCGACAACCCCGTCCCCACCAAGGGCGGCGAGTTCGAGGACCGCGGCGGCTTCTGGGCGCCGGTGGAACTCTGGCACCACGACGCCGACCGCTGGCAGCAGCTCTACCAGAAGGGCATGCGGGTGCTGGTCGTCGGCCGCATGGAGCGCGACCCCTGGACGGACAACGAAGATCAGCCGCGTGAGACTTGGCAGGTCAACGCGCGCAGTGTCGGCATCCTGCCGTACCGCATCGAGTCTGTGGCCCTCAGCCCGAAGCCACAGGAGGCAGAGCCGAAGCCCCAGGCCACCCAGGAATCGACGGCGCCGAAAGAGACCAAGCGCAGGAAGTGATCGGGCATGGAGGGCGGCTGCCGCAGTGCTTCGCCGCCCTCCATGCGCTGCGAATTATCCCCAGGGGATAGCTCCACCAACGTCCACCGAGTTCCACGCGCGCTCCCGGAAATCGCGGCTCTCGGCCCGCACACTTCCGGCCACGCACCTTCCCCGCACTCGCCATTTCATCGGCGTGAAAGCGGTCGCTGCCGCATGCGGCTTGTTTGCTGCTGCCAGGGGCTGCGCTCGGCATCCTCGATCCCAGCAACTCCATGAACAACAGGAATCGGGATGGACGGATATGCGGCTGTTCTTGTGCGAGAAACCCTCCCAGGGCAAAGACATTGGCCGGATTCTCGGCGCCACGCAGCGCGGTGAAGGCTGCCTCAACGGTTCCGGCGTCACGGTCACCTGGTGCATCGGCCATCTCGTGGAGGCGGCGCCGCCCGAGGCCTACGACGAGCAGCTCAAACGATGGTCCGTTGAGCAGTTGCCCATCATTCCCCAGCACTGGCGGGTCGAGGTCAAACCGAAGACCGCCACGCAATTCAAGGTCGTCAAGGCGCTCTTGGCGAAGGCGACTCACCTGGTTATCGCCACCGATGCCGACCGCGAGGGCGAATTGATCGCCCGCGAGATCGTGGAGCTTTGCGGCTACCGCGGCCCCATCGAACGCCTGTGGCTGTCGGCGCTCAACGATGCGTCCATTCGGGCGGCACTGGGCCAGCTGCGGCCTTCGGCCGAGACGCTTTCGATGTACCACTCGGCGCTGGCGCGCTCCCGTGCGGATTGGCTCGTGGGCATGAACCTGAGCCGGCTGTTCACGGTGCTGGGGCGACAGGCGGGTTACGACGGCGTGCTGTCGGTCGGCCGCGTACAGACCCCGACGCTCAAGCTCGTTGTGGACCGCGACCGCGAGATCGCGCGCTTCGTGTCCGTACCATACTGGGCCATCGCCGTGTCCCTGTTCGCAGGCGGTTCGACTTTCGCCGCGCAATGGGTTCCACCCGATGCGTGCACCGACGACGCAGGCCGCTGCCTGCGGCAGCCGGTCGCACAGCAGACCATGCAGCAGATCCGCGCTGCGGGCAGTGCCCACGTCGTGTCGGTGGAGACTGAGCGTGTCCGCGAAGGCCCGCCGCTGCCGTTCGACCTGGGCACCTTGCAGGAAGTGTGTTCCAAGCAGCTTGGGCTGGACGTGCAGGAAACCTTGGAGATTGCCCAAGCCCTGTACGAGACGCACAAGGCCACGACGTACCCCCGCTCGGACTCCGGCTACCTGCCCGAGAGCATGTTTGCCGAAGTGCCCACCGTTCTCGACAGCCTGCTCAAGACCGATCCCTCGCTGCGCTCGATCATGGGCCAGCTCGACCGCTCGCAGCGCTCGCGCGCCTGGAACGATGGCAAGGTCACGGCGCACCACGGCATCATCCCGACGCTCGAACCGGCGAAGCTCTCCGCCATGAGCGAGAAGGAACTGGCCGTGTACAGGCTCATCCGGTCGCATTACCTGGCGCAGTTCCTCCCTCACCACGAGTTCGACCGCACTGTGGCCAAGTTTTCGTGCGGGGGGCAGAACCTGGCGGCCACGGGCAAGCAGGTTGTCATCCCGGGTTGGCGCCAGGTGCTCGCCGAGCCGCAGGCCGAAGACGGTGATGGCGAGGGCGATACTGCGGTCCGCGCCCAGGTGCTGCCCGCGCTGCCGAAACTGTATGAGGGCCTGGCATGCCAGGTGGCCGACGTCGATCTCAAGGCACTCAAGACGCTGCCGCCCAAACCGTACACGCAAGGCGAGGTGGTCAAGTCCATGAAAGGCGTCGCCAAGCTGGTGTCCGATCCCCGCCTGAAGCAGAAGCTCAAGGATACGGTTGGCATCGGCACCGAAGCGACGCGGGCCAACATCATCGGCGGCCTGATCGCTCGCGGCTACCTCGTGAAGAAGGGGCGCGCCATCCGCGCCTCGGATGCGGCTTTCACTTTGATCGATGCCGTGCCTGCGGCGATTGCCGACCCTGGCACCACCGCCGTCTGGGAACAGGCGCTCGACATGATCGAGGCCGGACAGCTCACCCTGGACGTGTTCATCGGCAAGCAGGCCGCGTGGATTTCGCAGTTGATTGCGCAGTACGGCAGCGCCTCCCTGTCCATCAAGGTTCCCCAAGGGCCGGCATGCCCGCAGTGCGGCGCACCCACGCGCCAGCGCAGCGGCAAGAGCGGCCCGTTCTGGTCGTGCAGCCGCTACCCGGACTGCAAAGGCACGCTGCCAGTCGAATCCGGCAGCTCCAAGCGCGGCGCCTCGCGCCCGCGCCGTAGCGGCCGCAAAGGCTCCTGACCGCCCCCGTTCCCCGTGAGCCGTGCCCGCCTTCGGCGGCGTGGCCCCTGTCCCGCACTCCGCCGCATGCCCTGCGGGACGCCCAGCGCGCAACGCCTTCTTGATCCGTGTGCGCGTCCCGCCCAGCCGTCCCCGGCCGCGGGACCTGAAGGTAGCTTCTCTGCGAGCCGCACCACGCGCGTTCTGTTGATCTGCGTTTCTTCCGCCCTCTGCGAAGGGTCTCCCGGTGGCTTGCCAGGCTGCACGAGCCACCGGGAGACCCTTCGTGGTCAGCGGTAATCGGTGCCGGTGCCCGCCGGTGCAAAAACGGGCTCCCTTTGTGCGCGGATGTGCGCCAGACGATGCCGGCCCCAGCCACGACATGGGCCGGGTGTGATTGCTTGATGAGCAGATGGTTCTAGCGACGACCGGGCCTGCCAATCAGCCCACGGGTGGTTCCTCTTTTCTCCCGAGCCGAAGGCCGTTGGGCCTTCGGCGCCATTCTCCTGCCCATCAACGTCCCGGCCCGGCCATTGGCCTGGGCCACACGAACAGGAGAGACGACATGCACCCTCAACCTTGCGCACCGCTGCTGTACGGCAGACGGAGGTCGAGAACGGCATGCCCGCCTATCGCGCGGCCATCGCCAATGGTACGCTCGGCTGCAGCCGAGGCCGTAGCCCAAAGGCTGGACTACCTCTTTTGCAGAGGTAAACCTCGGGATGAACTGGGCGAAAACATGCCTTATGTGCCCGCCTTACGGCGAGCTGTTTCCGATGCTTCGCGCAGGATTTCCCGCCCCCCATTCGCTGCGATTGCGGCCACGATGACGCCCAGCACCAGATCCGGGATGTTCGACCCGAACCCCATCACCAGCACCCCGGACAGCACAATCGCACCATTGACGATGGAGTCGTTGCTGGTAAAGATCGCTGACGCCTTGAAGTTCACATCTTCCCCGCGATGGCGGCGCAGTAGTCTGAGGCACACTAGGTTCAAAGCCGCGTTCAGCGCGGCCATGGCCATCATGGCTGGGCCGACAGGCTCTTCCCCTCCAGCGAAGCGGCGTAGGACTTCCAACAGCAGCAGCGCGGCCAGGCCGATTAGCAAGAAACCCGACAAGCGGGCCGCGCCCACCTTGACCGTTGCCGCACGACCGACGGCATACAGGCTAACCGCATAGACCGACGCATCGGCGAGGTTGTCCAACCCGGCGCCCATCAGCGCCGTAGAGCCAGCCCAGATGCCAAGGGCAATGCCGGCGGCGGACTGCGTCAGGTTGATCAGCAACACAGTCAGAAGAATCTTTCGGTCCTTCGCATCGCTCGCATCTAGGCGGCCCAACTCGTCGTTTTCGTGATTTCTGTGGTTTTCAGCCATGCATTGTTCCTTCCAAATCGATGGATGCTGAAGCCTGTAGCGGCTGGAGAGTCAAGGCGCAGATGCAACGAACTTGCCACAGGGTCTTCCCGGACGCCCTTGACTCTACCGTAGCTAGAAGGTTTTCCAATCCAGTCAGAGCTTTAGGACAGAACAGATGAGCACCAATGCGCCCCCTTCATTGCGACTGTCATCCGGTATGGCTGCTATCCACTGATCCGTGGCGCCACTGCGGTTGTGCTCTTCGGCGAGCTCGCGACCGGCCGGCCGTCTTTTCCGACGGAGCTACTCACAGTGATCGTCGCGCTCGCTTGTGCCGCCTTGCTAGAGGGCGGGCGGCCTTTCCACTCCCCGTTGAGCCAGTAGCGGCGTTCCAAGCTGTGGTTGGCCGTCGGCGCATGGCTCGGCTTCTTGGTCGTGCATCTGGCCTTCCAGCACTCCAATCTGGGATACCGGGTCGGGCCGTTGGGATTGTTGATCGGGGTGGCTGAAGCCCATCGCTGGCATCACAAGCGTGAGCACGAAGACGCCCAAGTCAACTACGGCGATTTCTGGATGCCCGGGGGCCACTTGTTCAGCGCTTTCCGGTCGCAAAAGCACACGCTGGGCGCCAAAGAGTGACACTCAAGAAAGATGGACTTTCCAATGGACTACGGCCCGCAGCTTGTCTATCCCTTCCGGAGCCGGCCAGCAGCGGCAAACGCTTGCGCTGCTGGCTATACGATCTTGCCCACGTCGCATTCTTGCGCGAGTCGGGCCTTGCGGCTTCTTGCGAAGCGATCGCGAGTTGCGTGGCGTGCCCATGAGTCGGGCCGCGTCGTGGCGCACTGCTACCTTGGCCTGCACCTGCACCTGCGCAGCCACGCCGCGATGCTCGGTCTGGCCTGGAGAACCCGTAAGGTGGCGGAGATTGCGGCGCGCAGGTCGTCCGGCTCGCGCTGGCTCCTGTGGGCCACGCCCTCGGTCGCACGCCGTCTCAAAACGTCAGAACCGCGCGCTTTCGCATGATGGAGCGCGGCACGTGGCTCTCAGAACTGGACCCGATCACTTCCAGCACCGATGACACGCTCGAGCTTCAGGCGGGCTCGGCCAAGCTGTTGAGAATGCCGCACTCGCGCGAGGTTCGGGCGCTATCGCAGGAGCGTCGCAGATCCATTAACTCGCGCTCCAAGGCGCGCAATTCCTTCATCTTGGTCCGCACTTGCGCGATATGAGCGTCGACCAGCGCGTTCACCTCGCCGCAGCCCAACTCTGGCCGATCCCGTAAGTTCAGCAGTTGACGGATCTCATCCAGCGTCATGTCCTTCGCCCGGCAGCGGCGGATGAACAGCAAGCGCTGCAAATGGACTTCGTCATAGAGCCTGAAGTTGCCCTCGCTACGTGCAGGCTCGGGCAGCAAGCCTTCTGACTCGTAAAAGCGCACGGTCTGCACCAAGCAATCTGCCTTCTTGCCCAGTTCACCGATCCGCATCATGGTTGCTTCCTATAAAAAAACTTGACTCTATATCTACTAGAGGTTTTCTAATGATGGCATCCGGGGAAAACCTTGTCAATGAAGAGCGATCTATGAACAAAGAACCTTCCAGCCCATGCGCCTGCTCCGGCGGCAATGGCCAACAGACGGCGTGCGCCAGTGAGCAGGCCAGCACTGAAACCACCGTTTTCCACGTGAGCAACATGGATTGCCGCAATGAGGAAGCACTGGTGCGGCGAACGCTGGAGGGCATGCCCGGTGTCGAGCGGCTCCTGTTCGATCTTCCGCAGCGTTTGTTGACCATTTCGCACCGCGAAGTCTCGGCCGATGCCTTGGAGCAAGCGCTGAATTCGGTGGGCATGAAGGCTCAGGCTGTCCGAGACGCCGCCGTGTCGACCACCTACCGCATCGAGAACATGGACTGCCCGAGCGAGGAGAAACTCATCCGCTCGCACCTCGGGGCAGTCGAGGGAATTCAGGACCTCGACTTCGACCTCGCTGAGCGCACCCTGTCGGTGAAACACCTCGCTCAGGCACGCGCGCAGATGGAGCAGGTCCTGGCCTCGATCGGCATGCGCGCCAAGGAGCAGACCTTCGGCCACACGGGGCCGATCGAAGCCGCGGCTGTGATCCCATCCTCGGCCCTGCAGCAGCAACCAACCGCTGCCGTTTCCGCGCCGCCGATCGGCGAGCGGGTGACGTACCGGATCGAGAACATGGATTGCCCGACGGAAGAAGCGCTGATCCGCGACCGGCTGGGCAAGCTGCCGGGTGTGACCGCGCTCGACTTCAATCTGATGCAGCGTGTGCTGGGAGTCCAGCACACGCTGGCGACCTCAGCGCCGATCGAGAAGGCGCTTGCTTCCATTGGAATGCAGGCTGCGCGGCAGGACATGCAGACAGCCACCACGGTACTTCGCATCGCGAAGATGGACTGTCCGACCGAGGAAAGTCTGATCCGCGGCAAGCTGCAAGGCATGCCGGGCGTGCAGGGAATGGATTTCAACCTGATGCAGCGCACGCTCACGGTTCGGCACACACCCGACGCGATCAAGCCGGCAGTCGAAGCCATCGAATCGCTGGGCATGGAAGCCGAGGTCCAGAGGACTGATGAGCCGCGCGATGCCCCGGTGGCCGCGCACAAGACCAATTGGTGGCCGATGGCGGTTTCGGGCGTTGCGGCGGTGGCCGCCGAAGGCGTGTACTGGGTCAACGACGGCAATCATTGGGCCGTGATCGTGCTGGCACTGGTTTCGATCTTCACCGGCGGCCTCAGCACCTACAAGAAGGGCTGGATCGCGCTGAAGAACCTCAACCTGAACATGAACGCCCTGATGGCCATCGCGGTCACCGGCGGCATGGCGATCGGCCACTGGCCGGAGGCCGCCATGGTCATGTTCCTGTTCGCGTTGGCGGAAGTGATCGAGGCGAAGTCGCTGGACCGCGCCCGCAACGCCATTCGGGGGCTGATGGACTTGGCGCCCGAGACCGCGACCGTGCGGCAGGCCGATGGCTCATGGACAGAGCTGCCGGCCAAGGAGGTCGCAAAGGGCGCGGTGGTCCGCGTGCGTCCTGGCGAGCGCATCGCACTGGACGGCCTGATCACCTCGGGTCGATCGGCCATCAACCAGGCGCCCATCACCGGCGAGAGCCTGCCCGTCGAGAAGGCCGAAGGTGACCAGGTCTTCGCCGGAACCATCAATGAGACCGGCTCTTTCGAATACAAGGTGACCGCAGGCGCCAGCGACTCGACGCTCGCGCGCATCATCCATGCCGTGGAGTCCGCGCAGGGCAGCCGTGCGCCCACGCAGCGCTTCGTCGACCAGTTCGCCCGCGTCTACACGCCGGCGGTGTTCGCGGTGTCCGTGCTGGTTGCCGTCGTGCCGCCGCTCGCCTTCGGCGGCGCATGGTTTGACTGGGTCTACAAGGCCCTGGTACTGCTGGTGATCGCCTGCCCCTGCGCTCTGGTCATCTCCACGCCGGTCACCATCGTCAGCGGCTTGGCCGCTGCCGCCCGACGCGGCATCCTGATCAAGGGTGGCGTCTACCTGGAGGGCGGGCGCAAGCTCAAGGCGTTGGCCCTGGACAAGACCGGCACACTCACACATGGCAAGCCCGAGCAGACCGACTTCGTGCCGCTGATCGGCGAGGCGCAGGAAGTTGCCGCCTGGGCCGCAAGCCTCGCGGCACGCTCGGACCATCCTGTGTCTCAGGCCATCGCCCGCAAGGCGAACCGTGACGGCATCGCGCTGCACGAGGTCGACGACTTCGCGGCGCTGCCTGGCCGCGGCGTGCGCGGCCGCGTCGCCGGGCGCATGTTGCACATGGGCAACCACAGGCTCGCCCAGGAGCTGGGCCTGAGCGAAGCGACGCTCCAGGCTCGGCTGGAGACCCTGGAGCGCCAAGGCAAGACAGCGATCCTGCTGATGGACGATGCGACCGTGCTCGGCATTTTTGCAGTGGCCGACACCGTGAAGGAAACCAGCCGTGAGGCGGTGGCCGACCTGCAGGCGCTGGGTGTGCGCACGCTGATGCTGACGGGGGACAACCAGCACACGGCCGCGGCCATCGCTGCCCAGGTCGGAATCTCTGAAGCCCGTGGTGACCAACTGCCCGAAGACAAGCTCAAGACCATCGAAAGCCTGGTCGGCGGCGAGGGCCAGGTGGGCATGGTGGGCGACGGCATCAACGATTCGCCCGCGCTCGCCCGTGCCGACATCGGCTTCGCCATGGGCGCGGCCGGCACCGACACCGCGATCGAAACAGCCGACGTCGCCCTGATGGACGACGACCTGCGCAAGATCCCCGCCTTCATCCGGCTGTCGCGTAGCACTGCGGCGATCCTCACGCAGAACATCGTTCTGGCCCTTGGCATCAAGGCGGTGTTCCTTGCGTTGACGTTCACAGGGCATGCCACCATGTGGATGGCTGTGTTCGCTGACATGGGGGCAAGTCTTTTGGTTGTCGTCAATGGGCTGCGCCTCCTGAAGTTCAAGGCGGCATGAACAATGGATGAACCATCTCTTCGCAAGACGCAGTGGTACTCACTCGCGATCGTTATATTCGCCGGCGATCAGGCAGCTAAGAGCTACATTGACGCGACAACTCCCTTGGGTTGGTCGCACGAGGTGGCGTCATTCTTCAACCTAGTTCACGCTCTCAATCCCGGCGCGGCGTTCAGCTTCCTTGCTGGCGCGGGCGGCTGGCAGCGGTGGTTTTTTCTGGCGATCGCGTTCGCAATATCGGCATGGCTCGCATGGCTGCTCTCCCGGCCGCTGCGCAAAACGGAAGGCCTTTCGTACAGCCTCATTCTGGGCGGCGCATTGGGCAACGCGTTCGACCGCGCCACGCGCGGGCACGTTATCGACTACATCGACTTTCACCTGCACGGCTGGCACTGGCCCGCCTTCAACATCGCTGACATGGCCATCGTGGGCGGGGCGATCGCGCTGGTGGCCCAGTCGTTCATGAGCGTGGAGAACCCGGCCGCCACAAAGGAGTCCCAGTGACATTGGGACGATCCGGAAATTCGCAATGCACACGGTGCAGGACACCAATCTGAAGAGAACGGCCCCCAGCATGAGCGGCCGCGGCTTGGCCCTCATGCTAGCGCCCACCGCCGCTTTTGCTGCAACGCCCTGTTGCGATGGCGGCGATTGCTGCAACGACGTCGCAATGCCTTGCTGTGAATAAACAGCACGCAAGCCAGTTGACCTGGCAATTATGAAAGTCCATCACGGCGATGCTGGCCTTTTTCGTTCCAATGAGCCGTCACGGAGAGGTGATGATGAAGCTATGCCGGGATCCTGCAAGCTTTAGGACGGTCTTCTTTACCGCATAGCGATATGCTGATGTCACCCGTTCGCCTCGCCTGGCAAGTACAAGTAGTTCGTCGCGGTTTTCTGGCCGTGTCCGCCCGCTTCGCTGGCCCTTTTGCCCCAAACAAGCGCAATCATGCCTGCGTTACCACCAAAGTTCGCCCCCGCCAGTTGCTGTTCCTAAAGGGCATCAAGCTCAACGCCATCGCCGACCGGCCAGCGTATTTCGCATCGCTGCGTGCCCGTCGGGGCCAGCCCATCGTCATCCTCGCAGAGCTGGGACCGGACGAGGCATTCGCCCTGTGGAAGCAGCATGTACTGGGCGACAGGCCTCGCTGACCCAGTTTCGCCTCATCCTCCTGACAGCCCCGCACTTATTGCGGGGCTTTCTTTTTTCCGCGTTCGCCAATCGGGGCTGTTGCAAATGCCGATTTCCGGCTGACGCGGCTCGCCTCGCGCATGAAGCTGCCCGCATGTGTCGCTGATTCGTCAGCACCATGCCAGCAGCCAGAGTTTCCAGGCTGCCGCGGATTCTTTCCGCGCTACCCGCCAGTCCGCCATCGCATCGAGTCTGCGGACGCGCGTCACCCGTGACGCCGATGCTTTTTTCTCAACCGCGTGCGGGAGCTGCCATCCCGTGAGGGACGAGGCCCCGCTTTTTCCAAGGAGCCCGTCCACGTCCCAGCAAGCCTCTTTCGGCCAGTTGGCCTTGATCCATTGCGGCAAGTTCCTGCCGCTCGAAATCCTGCATAGCGCCGCCGGCCACTACATCGGCACGCGCGATACAGAAGGTCCCGTTTCGCGGGAATCCTGCCAGTACTTCCGCAGCTATGCCGCGGCTCAACGTGCCCTCGAAAGAGGCGGCGGGTCCCAGCTCGCCACACCCTGATCCAACTGGAGGAACCACGTCATGAACCAGCTTTTGCCCCAGGAAGTCGTCGATCAGATCATGCGGGAAGAGCAGCATTTCGCCGCCGCGCCCCAAGCCTTCTTCGAGGTCTGGAAGCGCGGCGTCGAGATCGCAGGCCCGCAATGGTTTGGCGACGGCACGCGCGAAGGCCTGAACCAGGCAAAGAGCAAGTGGGATCTGCGTCCCGACATGCTGCGTGCCAACGACGCACTCGGCGTCCTGAGCAGCGGGGAACGCATGTTCCTGTCCGCCATGTTCAGCTTCTACAACGCGCGCGAGGGCGGTGCCATGCTCAAGCGCTGCCACTTCCAAGGACTGTCGGACTTCGATGGTCTCGATCTGCAACGCCGCAAGGTCATCGCCGATCTGTTGGTGAACTACAGCGGTTGGTGAGCCGGTCTGCGGCATACCACCGTCTTTTTGTTCACTGCCCATGAGGGACATGCGTCCACGCGGCCATGTCCCTCGATTTTTCTTCCGTCAGCCTGCGCCGATTGGCCCAAAGCCCTCGATCAGTGCCGCCTGACGCTTTTTCCACTTTCAACCCACCGGGGTTCAATTCCCGGTGGCGGGAATTGGCTCCATTATTCAATCTGGAGAAATTCCATGACCCAGAATCCCAATCCCTTTGTACGCGGCTACTGGAATCTGAGAGTCGTCCGAACGCTGTGCATCTGCTACGGGGACGGAAGCCCGCATGTCTGGCGATCCATCCACACGAGCCAAGCGCATCTTTCCGACAACGACCTGATCTCATCGCCTTGCATCGTCACCAGCGACTTCGCGTTGATCAAAAGCGGCACTGACGCCATCAGCGACGAGCTGATTGCTGAATGTGATGCTGTTGAAGGCATCAACGGCGAAGGCGTGGTGGGCGCCGTGGTCTATGCCATCCATGGCGACGACCTCGACGGCCGCCCGGTCCATGTCGGTGATACCTATTCGGCCGAAGCCGCGCGAGACGTGGTGCAGCGGTTGAGTTTCGAGACCGGCTATTACAGCCGGTGCTGGGAAGTCAGCAGCGCGCACATCTGCCAGGAAACCGGCCAGTACCTCGCCAACCTGGCAGACCTCGCCACGCCGGAGGCTTTTCTGTTCATCGCCTTTCGGGTTCCGTACAGCCCGGCGATTGGCGTCAAGCTGATCTCCACGCCCTGGACAGACAAGAACCTGGAATATGCCGAGGGCATCAGTGCTGAGCAGCTTCGACAGGAGCACCGCGACAAGGGCATGCCTGACGACCTGGCGAACATCCTTGAACTGGCCGGCCAGGCAGATGTGCGCATCCTCATCCTCGATGCCGACGCACCCGCGCTACTGGGCTTGCCACTGGCCGAGACCTAGCAGACACGCGACGCGCAAGCCTTCCCCTTTATCCCCCATATGCCAGCCCGCCTCCCACCAGGAGCCGGGCTGGTTCAATTCCATAGGAGCAATCTCATGTTCCCCGATCTCATCTTGCCCACGCCCGACTTCGAGAATCAGCTTGGAGCCTGCGTCAACGCCATGAGCCAGGACGACGCCATCGGCCAGATCCTGGTGTTCGAGCGCATGAGCGGTACGCTGCACATGCGCCATATCGACAGCGCCGATCTGGTGGACACCGACATTGACGACTACGAAATGGTCGTCTTCGACGGTGGCAACACAAGCGGCGACACGTGGAAACACGTGTTCTTTCCGCGTCAGCGCGAGCACTACTTCGTGTACCAAGCCTGATTCCTCCAGCCCCTTTCGAGGGGCTTTTTCTTGCCCGCAGCACAGGAAAACGGTTGTGGTGCGGTGCCGTTTCCTGCGGGCAGGCAGACCGCCCCAGCGCCATGCTTGCCCCATGTTCGTCGGCGTTGCCGGCACATGCCCAAGCAGTCGAGACCTTCGAGGCTGCAAGCGCGGGAAACCGTGCTGGTCGTTTCTTCCTACGGACCTACCGCGTCCATCCACGCCACCCACAAGGGACCTCTCCCTTGCGGGCGGGGAATCCCTTGTTTTTCCTCAAGGAGTTTCCCCATGGATCGTTCCCTCATCAAATCCATGATGCCTTCGCTGGTCGCAGGCCATGTGCCCCGCAACGTGCGGTCGTTCAAGTACCGCGTGTTCGATGATCAGCCGCTGTCCTCAACGCTGGGCTTCGCCATCGACCCCCAACCCTTCGACGGCAAGGTGGTCGCCGCGACCGACGATGCCATCGTCGTCAAGCTCAAGCCTTCCGAGTTCGCGGTGCTCGATCCCAGCCTGGTGACCACGGTTCCTGCCGAAGGCGCCAAGGTGCATGTCCAACCCTATGCCCGTCGTCGCTTCGACGGACTGCGCGCGGACACGCCGGAGGTCATCACCGAGGAGACTTCGGACGGCACGCCGTACACCATCACGAGGCACATCCTCGGCTCGGCGCCGGCCAAGCTGCCCATTCCCACGCCGCAGTGCATGGAGTTGGGCCAGCTCATCGAGCAGTTGGAGGAGATGCCGGCCCCCGATCGCTTCCGGCGCATCACCCACATGCTGGTGGATGCCGGTGCCCGCGACTTCACCTGGGTCGATCCCACGCCCTCCAAGATCATCGAGACCCCGCCGGCGATCAGCTTCACGGTCTCGACCGCGAAGTTCGAGGGCCGGGTGACGATCCTCTACGACCGCGGCGGAGACACCTACGTGGTGGAACTGCACCGTCAGAACGGTGAATCGGTCGAACTGGTCGATCGGCACGACGAGGTGTATTTCGACATGCTCGGCGAAGTGCTGGAGAGGCTCATCGACGACGGGCGCTGGCGCCAGATCGACGTGAGCATCCTCGACGCGAAAGCGGCCCGCAAGCGCCAGGCCGTCCCGGCATGACGCCCCGCAGCGAAACCGGGCGGTCCTGCGGCTGACCCGAGGCATCCGCCACGGCGTTCCAGCCGTTCCGGCCGCGTGCACTACAGGCCCTTCATCCCATCGGATGGAGGCCTTTCTCATTCTTCCACACAGGAGATTTCATCCATGTCACTGCGATTCAAAGGCGCTGACCTGCGCCCCGTGCTGACCGAAGCCATCGCCAATCAGGGGTCGTCTCAGAAAACGGAAAAAAATCGTACGCTAAGAGCCGAAGTGGGCCCTTTAGCAGCAATGCAAAGCTGCGATCAACGGGCAGGAAACATTGCCATGGTGCGCGTTGCACTCTCTCACTAGCGTCGACAGGGCCTCTTCCATCCGCGTGAGGTCCGCCATGCGTGCGCGCACATCGGCCAGCCGGTGAGCAGCCAGTTCGGCCGCCTCGCTGCAATGGGTGCCGTCCTCCAGTTTCAGGAGCTGGCCGACTTCATCCAGGCTGAATCCCAGGCGCTGGGCTGACTTCACGAACTTCACCCGCGCCACGTCCGCCTGCCCGTAGCGGCGGATGCGACCGTAGGGCCGCTCCGGCTGGGGTAGCAAGCCCTTGAGCTGATAGAAGCGGATCGTCTCCACGTTGACCCGGGCTGCCTTGGCGAAGGCCCCGATGGTCAGATTCTCTTGAGCGTTCTCCATGGCGCTTGACTCCGTAGTTGACTACGGAAGTAACGTTACAGCATCAAGCGAAGTCCCGGAAGGAGAACCTTATGTCGGAACCCAAGAACGGCCGCGGCGCACTGGCGACCGGCGGCGTCGCGGCCGTCCTCGCCTCGGCCTGCTGCCTCGGCCCCCTTGTCCTGGTCGCGCTCGGCTTCTCTAGCGCGTGGATCGGCAACCTGACCGTGCTGGAGCCGTATCGGCCGATCTTCATCGGCGCAGCGCTCATCGCGCTGTTCTTCGCCTGGCGCAGCATCTTCCGACCAGCCCATGCCTGCAAGCCCGGCGACGTTTGCGCCGTGCCCCAAGTGCGGACTGCCTACAAGGTGATCTTCTGGATCGTGGCCGCCCTGGTTCTGGTTGCCCTCGCGTTTCCCTACGTCCTGCCGCTGTTCTACTGAAAGGAGATCACCATGAAGAAACTCACCACCCTCACCACCCTCACCACCCTCACCACCCTCATCGCCCTGGCCGCCGCTCTAAGCGCGCCCGCCTGGGCTGCCACCAAGACCGTCACCCTGTCGGTGCCCGGCATGACCTGCGCCGCGTGCCCGATCACGGTCAAGACGGCTCTGTCCAAGGTCGCCGGCGTCGAGAAGGCCGAAGTCAGCTTCGAGAAGCGGGAGGCCGTCGTCACCTTCGACGAGGCCAAGACCAATGCCGACGCCTTGACCAAGGCCACCGCAAACGCGGGTTACCCGTCCAGCGTCAAGCAGTGAGGGCGTAATCATGGCCGAGGCGATCACCCTCCACATCGAAGGCATGACCTGCACGTCGTGCGCCGAGCACGTCCAGCAGGCTTTGACGAACGTGCCCGGCGTGCGCGCGGCCTCGGTGTCCTATCCGCAGCGGCAGGCCGAAATCGAGGCGGATGCAGGCGTGAGCGTGGCCCCGCTGGTTGCCGCAGTGGCCACGCTCGGCTATCGCGCACGGCTTACCGACACGCCGAACAAGCCTGCCGGCCTGCTAGACAAGGCGCTGGGCTGGCTCGGTGGCGAAACGAAGCATGTTGGCGGTGAACAAGCGCTGCACGTGGCTGTGATAGGCAGCGGCGGCGCGGCGATGGCGGCTGCCTTGAAGGCCGTGGAGCAAGGCGCCCGCGTCACGCTGATCGAGCGCGGCACCATCGGCGGCACCTGCGTCAATGTCGGCTGCGTGCCGTCCAAGATCATGATCCGCGCCGCGCACATCGTCCACCTGCGCCGCGAAAGCCCGTTCGATGCTGGCCTGCCGGCCGCAGCGCCCGCTGTACTGCGCGAGCGGCTGCTGGCCCAGCAACAAGGCCGCGTCGAGGAGCTGCGCCATGCCAAGTACGAAGGCATCCTGGCAAGCACTCCGGCCATCACCGTGCTGCGCGGCGAGGCCCGGTTCAGGGACACGCGCACGCTGACCGTGGCGACCGCTGACGGCGGCACGCACGAGGTGAACTTCGACCGCTGCCTGATTGCCACCGGCGCGAGCCCGGCGCTTCCGCCAATCCCGGGCCTTGCGGACACACCCCACTGGACCTCCACCGAGGCGCTGGAAAGCAGCTCGCTCCCCGAGCGGCTGGCCGTGATTGGTTCCTCCGTGGTGGCGGTCGAGTTGGCGCAAGCCTTCGCCCGGCTGGGCAGCCAGGTCACGATCCTGGCGCGCAGCACGCTGTTCTTCCGAGAAGACCCGGCCATCGGGGAAGCCGTAACAGACGCCTTCCGCGCCGAGGGCATCGAGGTGCTGGACCACACCCAGGCGAGCCACGTTGCCTATGCGGGCGGGGAATTCGTGCTCACCACCGGGCAGGGGGAAGTGCGCGCCGACAAGCTGCTGGTCGCCACCGGTCGCGCGCCGAACACGCGCAGCCTGAACCTTGAAGCGGCAGGCGTCGAAGTCAATGCGCAGGGAGCCATCGTCATCGACCGCGCCATGCGCACGAGCGCACCGCACATCTTTGCTGCCGGCGACTGCACCGACCAGCCGCAGTTCGTCTATGTGGCGGCGGCGGCCGGCACGCGCGCCGCGATCAACATGACCGGCGGCGACGCGGCGCTGGACCTGACGGCGATGCCGGCGGTGGTGTTCACCGATCCGCAGGTGGCGACCGTGGGCTACAGCGAGGCGGAAGCGCACCACGACGGCATCGAGACCGACAGCCGGCTGCTGACGCTCGACAACGTGCCGAGGGCGCTCGCCAACTTCGACACGCGCGGCTTCATCAAGCTGGTGGCGGAAGCTGGCTCAGGGCGGCTGATCGGCGTACAGGCGGTCGCGCCGGAAGCGGGCGAACTGATCCAGACGGCCGCGCTGGCGATCCGCCACCGGATGACCGTGCAGGAGCTGGCCGACCAGTTGTTCCCCTACCTGACCATGGTCGAGGGACTGAAGCTCGCGGCGCAGACCTTCAACAAGGACGTGAAGCAACTGTCCTGTTGCGCCGGATGAGGAAAAGGGAGGTGTTCGATGAACGCCTACAGCCGCGCCAACCGCCGCATCTACGCGGCCTTGTCCGATCCCCTGTCGGCCACCCACCGGCACCGCCTCGACGATCTGCTCAAGCGCCACGACAACGGCAAGACGACCTGGCTGGCCTGGCTGCGCCAGTCGCCCGTCAAGCCGAACTCGCGCCACATACTCGAACACATCGAGCGCCTCAAAGCCTGGCAGGCGCTCGACCTGCCTTCCGGCATCGAGCGGTCGGTGCACCAGAACCGCCTGCTCAAGATCGCCCGCGAAGGCGGCCAGATGACGCCCGCCGATCTGGCCAAGTTCGAGGCACAGCGCCGCTACGCGACCCTGGTGCGCTCGCCATCGAGGGCATGGCCACCGTCACCGACGAAATCATCGACCTGCACGACCGCATCCTGGGCAAGCTGTTCAACGCTGCCAAGCACAAGCATCAGCAGCAGTTCCAGGCGTCCGGCAAGGCGATCAACGCCAAGGTGCGGCTGGCCACCTCGATCAAGCAGGGCACGGTGACGGCCTCGCTGATGCTCAGGAAACTCGGCAGCTACCCGCGCCAGAACGGCCTGGCCGTGGCGCTGCGCGAGCTGGGCCGCATCGAGCGAACGCTGTTCATCCTGGACTGGCTGCAAAGCGTCGAGCTGCGCCGCCGCGTGCATGCCGGACTGAACAAGGGCGAAGCCCGCAACGCGCTAGCCCGCGCCGTGTTCTTCAACCGGCTGGGCGAAATCCGCGACCGCAGTTTCGAGCAGCAGCGCTACCGGGCCAGCGGCCTCAACCTGGTGACGGCGGCCATAGTGTTGTGGAACACGGTCTATCTGGAACGGGCCTCAAACGCCTTACGCGGTCACGGCCAGACTGTCGATGACGCCCTGTTGCAGTACCTGTCGCCGCTGGGCTGGGAGCACATCAACCTGACCGGCGATTACCTCTGGCGCAGCAGCGCCAAGATCGGCGCGGGCAAGTTCAGGCCGCTACGACCGCTGCAACCGGCTTAGCGTACGATTTTTTCCGTTTTCTGAGACGTCCCCAATCAGTGCCGCATTGTCCTGGTCAAGGATCAGGGCGTGTACTTCCTCGCCGAGCGTGGGGAGCGTCGCCCGGATGGGCGCCAGGCACTGCTCGCCTACGCCGTCGGATGCAACCCGGACACCGACCCGTTCGATGACTGGTGGCACCTCGCCGGCCGCGAGCTGGGCGGCGATGACTTCGCGGAGTATTTCGACCCGAAGGACGGCCTGTTCACGCGCCTCCAGCACTCGGCGGACGATCTCGTGCTTTCCGCCACCGCCACGCACCTGTCCTTAGCAGTGGTGCCTCCCGCCTGACGCGGCAACCGCCTCGCAGCCCCCGCATCGGGGGCCTTCTTTTGTTCGCACCGCCGCCATCGCCGCGCGTGCGCGTTTGTCTCCAGCCGCCGAGGCACGCCCCGCCGGCCACAACGCCGGCATGCCACCGGAGACAACCGCATGAACACGCCATCGACCTCGCCGAGGCTGCACCTCCTACCGGTGTCGCTGCGCACGGCCAATGCATTCGTTCTGTCGCACCATCGCCACCACCGCCCGGTCCAGGGCGCGAAGTTCGCCCTGGCCGTCACGCTGAGCGACAGCGACCTGATCCACGGCGTGGCCATTGTCGGCCGCCCGGTCGCGCGGCACCTGGACGCTGGAAGTCACGCGGCTGTGCACCGACGGCACACCCAGCGCCTGCAGCAAGCTCTACGGCGCGGCCTGGCAGGCGGCAAGGGCGCTGGGCTACATACGCCTGCTCACCTACACCATGCCCGACGAAGGTGGCGCCAGCCTGCGCGCCGCCGGCTGGCGGCTGATCGGCGCGCGCGGTGGCGGCGCCTGGAGCCGTCCCGGCCGTCCGCGCGCCGATACCCCCGAGCACCTGCGCGGCGCCAAGTGCCTGTGACAGGCGCCGGGTGGCGCGGACAAAGGGAAGCGCCCGGGTGCCGATTGATTGCTGCCGCGCGCGCGAGGCCCCGCCATGCTGGCCCCATGCCTGCTGACGTCGTCAGCGACATGCCAGGCAACCATCGGTCTTCGAGGTTGCGGCGCAGTTCCCACTGCGTGACCGAGCCAGCTCGCACCGCATCCTTCCGCGAGCGGCCACCAGCCTCTGGTGGCGGATGCTTTCGCCTTATCAACCCACCGCGGGGTCACGCACCTTCCCCGCATGCGTGGGCCGGTGTGTCTCCGCTTCATCCCAATGGAGATTCACCATGAACACCACGTCCAACGAGAAATCGTATTTCGACCTCCACACCTCGGGCATCGGCTACATCCAGCGTGTCCGTGAAGTGCCCGTCCGGGGCGGCCGCCGTGCGCAGCCTTTCCTGGCATGCACCATCGCCGCGCTGGTCGGCCCCGCCCGGGACCCCAGCTACCGCTACTTCGACGTCAAGGTCTCGGGTGCCGAGGCCAAGAAGCTCGTTCAGCGCTACATCGGCGTTGACGATCCCAAGCAGCGCCCGCTGGTGCGCTTTCGCCTCGGTGACCTGTGGGGCGATGTGTACATCCGCGACAAGGGTGAGCAGAAGGGTCAGGCCGCCGCGTCCCTCAAGGCGCGACTGCTCAAGGCCGAACTGATCGACCGGGCCGAACTGGCTTCGATCGAGCAGCACGAGTTGATCACCCGCGGCATCGGCTATCTCAATCGTGTGAAGGACGTCACCCCAAAAGCTGGCGACTCGTTCCTCTCTTGCACCGTCGCGGCACTGGCCGGGCCTGTCGATGAACCGGAGTATCGGTACTTCGACACCATCGTCGCCACCCCGGAAGCCGAGCACCTGGTTCGCCGGTGCGTTCAGGCCATCGAGGGTGACCGCAAGGTGCTGATCGCCTTCCGTCTGAACGACATGAAGATCGATCCGTACATCCGCACCAAGGGTGAGCACGCCGGGGAACCGGCCGCCAGCCTGGAATCGACGCTGGTCCACATCGGTCTCATCAAGATCGACGGCACCCAGGTCTATCCGACGAGCCAGGCGCAAGCCGAGGCGCCGCCGGCCGAAGACGCATCCGCGTCCGAAGCCGACGATGCCATCGACACGGCCACCGAGCCCGCCGAGCGCGAGCCCGAGGCGCAAGTCCAGGAGCAGGAGCCGGCATTGGCTGCTTCGTTCTGATCCGGCACGGCCTCTCACGGGGCCTTGTCGCTTTTCCTCCCCACGTACGCCGCGTCCCCAGGACGCGTGCTTGCGCATTTCATCCCCCGAGTTCCGCGTGGTCTCACGGCCACGCGGTTGTCGAATTTCTCAAAGGAGATCAGCCATGTCTCTGGTATCCCGCTTTGCTCCGCAATCCCCGATCCTGCGCTCTGATCGCCCACTCTCGGACGACCGCATTCGTGCCGTCGTTCCGTCGATCTTCGCCGACGCTCCACATGGGAGCCGGTCCGATCGGTATGCCTACATACCGACCTCGACCGTGCTGACCAAGCTGCGCCAGGAGGGCTTCGAGCCCTTCATGGTGTGTCAGACGCGCGTGCGCAACGAAGACCGGCGCGAGTACACGAAGCACCTCATCCGACTTCGCCATGCAAGCCAGATCAACGGCGACGAGGCGAACGAGATCATCCTGCTCAACAGCCATGACGGCACGAGCAGCTATCAGATGCTCGCCGGCATGTTCCGGTTCGTCTGCCACAACGGCCTGGTTTGCGGTGA
The DNA here is from genome assembly GCF_047497515.2 of Stenotrophomonas maltophilia. Taxonomy (GTDB): domain Bacteria; phylum Pseudomonadota; class Gammaproteobacteria; order Xanthomonadales; family Xanthomonadaceae; genus Stenotrophomonas. Next base: position 474,451 of record NZ_JAXAXL020000002.1, on the reverse strand, counting down.
CACCACCGCCGACATCCGCGTTCCCCACAAGGGCGACGTGGTCAGCCAGGTGATCGAAGGTGCCTACGGAGTCCTCGACGGCTTCGAGCGCGTGCAGAACGCGCGCGATGCGATGCGCACCATCACCCTCGATGAGGGCGAAGCGGAGGTCTTTGCAAACTCCGCGCTCGCACTCAAGTACGACGATCCAGCCAAGTCCACGCCTGTCACGGAGTGCCAACTGCTGGCACCCCGGCGATGGGACGACCGCAAGAACGACCTGTGGGCCGTCTTCAACCGCGTCCAGGAGAACCTCGTCAAAGGGGGCCTGAACGGACGCACGGCCAACGGCCGCAATCAGCGCACCCGTCCGGTGCAAGGCATCGACCAGAACCTGCGCCTGAACCGGGCGTTGTGGCTGCTGGCCGAAGGCATGCGCCAGCTCAAGGCGTGATGCCACGCGGACCTCGCCCACCTCGGGCGAAGCCATTTCCTCTCATCCACCGGGTGCCGTCGGCGGCCCGTCATTCATCATCAGGAGAACCATCATGGCAACCCCATTGGCACCCGAGAAATCGGTTGCGCCCATCGTCGTCCCCGGCCAGCTCACGCTGCGTACCATCCGCGGCAAGAACGGCCCGTTCACGGTTGGCCGCCTCGCCACGCACCTCGGTACGTTCGAGGTCAAAGACCCGGAGCTGGAGCAGTACCCCGAAGGCAAGTACGACGGGGAATTCATCATCAGGTACATCTTCCCGAAGTCCTATCCGGTCGGCGGCGGCATGCGGTTCGAGATCCGTGCCAGCCTCGACGGCATGACGCTCAACGGCATCGACAAACTCAGCCGCGACGAAGCCCGCAGCTTCGCCACCCAGGACGTCGATCCGCTCGATGAAGAGCAAGGGGCGCAGCCTGCGGCAACGCCGGCCAAGCCCACCAAAGCGTCCAGGCCCGCCAAGCCCGCACCCGTGCAGGCGTCCGCGGACCCGATGGTCGATACCACGCCCTTTGGCGTGGATGCGCCGCCACCTGCTGAGGCTGCTGCCCCCGGCAGCACCCAAGACGGTGACCCCGCGCTCTTCGGCCTGCTGTGGCCGCTGGGCGAGTCCGTGAAACTGGATTCGACCATCGACCGCCGCGCTTTGCGTGCACAGATCGTCCGCCTGGGCGAGCTGGGCTACGCGCTGGACTTCAAGACGCAGGAGTGGAGCCGCCAGGCCGAACTGCAACCTGCGTGATCGCAGACGCCGCATGCGCGGTGTTCTTCATCCACCCGCCGGGGTTCCTTCCCCATGCGGGGGAGGCCCTGGCCATCTTCTGGAGGTCTTCATCATGTCCACCATCGCTTGCGATATCCCCCGCTCCGCGCTGGATGAACCCGCGTGGCGGGCTCTCTGCGAGACGGCAGCCGCACAAGCCACCAAGGGTTGCGGACTGTCTCACGACTACTACGTCGAACGCTTCAGTTCGGCGATCGACGCGCAACTCGGTCGATTGCCCGAAGAACAGCGCGCACAGGCGCTGAAGATCGCACAGGAATGAGACTACGCAACACCGGCCGAACGGCAGGAAACCCAGGACTGGAATGCGGAGCACGGCTATTGCTCGCATGGGATCGAGTTCGGCAGCTGCCCGGCTGGTTGTGATCGCGACGATGACGACTGGGACTAAGGGCAAGGCATAGGTTTTCCTTCGCTGCACCTGCGGCATTCCATCACCCACTGGGGGTTCTTCCCCACGGGGAGGCCTCCAGCTCAACTTTTCGAGGAGGCCTCTCATGGGCTGGTATTTCTCTCCCCAATCGCGGTCTGAACTGATCGCGGAACTGATCGCACCACAGCAGACCGAGCGCGTCAGCGCGAAGGTTATCGCTCACGCATTGCGCAGCAACGTGCTGTGGTCCGTGGTCGAACTGACCGCCAAGGTCGAAGGTGTGCATCGTGATCTCGCGCCGGGCCAGTCCCTGCGCTACATCCGCTGCGATCTGCTGGAACGAAGCGGCAACCAGTGGGGCTACAAGCCGCTGGAAGAGTCCATGCATCCGTACTATTACTCGTGCCCGCTGTCCTATCTGGACCTCGCACCGGAGCAGTCCGCCGACTGGCGTGCAGGCGTTCGCGCCTACCACGCACGGCGGCGCACACCCACGGCTGTCACGGCACCCGCCGCGGCGCTGTTGGCCTGAGCCAGGAGGAACCGACATGGACCCGATCCTGGCTGCACTCCCGCTCTCGCTGTTGAAGCTCGTTGAAGGCAGTTTGTCCAACGACGAAGTTTCCTCCGACGAGGAAATGCTGGGGTACTTCATCGACAACGGCCTCACCGAGGAGCAGGCACGGCAGGCGCTGACCTACCGCGACCAGTACCTCAACAACATCTACCTGGACGGCTTCACGCCGATCACCGCGGTGGACGAGGCGCTTCACTTCAATCCGCACACCCAACAGTTCGAGCCGGACTGAGCGGTTTTCTTCCACCCCCTGGGGCAGTACTTGCCCCAGCGGGCGGTGCTGTTCCCGTTCATCCGAGGACACCACCATGCCCGCAAACACTTCTTCCACGCTGTACCGCATCGACGAATGCCCGGACGTGATGGCCGACGCCTGCGTCGGCGATGACCAGGGCAACCTGATCTTCCTGTCCATCTGGGCGCGGGACACCGCCGTCCAGCAGTTCCTTGCACGCCTGACCCTCGGGCGCGACGAGCAGGGACTGGACCAGTTCCACGTCATCACCGACCAGGGCGGCAGCGTCCCGGTATTCATCGGCAACGTCGATCGCCTGGAAAAGCGCATCACGCGCGCCTACCGGCGAACGCTGTTCGGTTCGCTGTCCAACGTGTGGCTGTTCGACCGGCGCTGCGTCAAGCCCGACAAGGCCAACGCCAGCGCATTGGCACTGCTGCCACGTGACAGCGCCCACCGGCTTGACCGCCTGTGGATGCTGGTGCGGGACACCTGCCCGTTGCCGCTGCTCGACCACTGGCGCGAGACCGTGCTGGAACTGCTGCAAAGCCGCGAGATGCTGGCCCGCCTTCCGTTCGCCCTCGGGCCGCTGGAAGGCCATCGGCTCGCCATCGACGTGCCGGCGCTGAGCTTGGCGCTGGGCTCCCTGATCCGCAGTGACGCGCTCACCGCCTATCCCTATCCGGCCAAGATTTGGACGCCGGAAGCGGTAGCGGCTTGACCCACCCTCGGAGGCACGCCTTGGCGTGCTTCCGTCATTCATCCCCGCCAACCAGGAGACTTCCATGGCTCTCATGTTCCCGCGGCTCGCCCGCAATTTCGCCAAAAATGGGTACTACCCGACCGACGAACCCACGCTCGAAAGAGCCCTCAACGCACTGATGCCCAGCGACGGGCCGATGTGCATCCTCGATCCCTGCGCCGGTGAAGGCGTGGCAATCGCCGAAGCCTCTCATGCCCTCGGGCGCGAACAGACCAAGGCGTTCGCCGTCGAATTCGACGCCGAGCGGGCGCGCCATGCCCGCGGCCTGGTCGATCACTGCCTGCACGCGGACCTGATGGACACGATGATCTCCAAGCAGTCCTTCGGACTACTGTGGCTGAATCCACCGTATGGCGACCTGTCCAAGGACGTCAACGGCAACATCGGCTATCAGGGCCAGGGCCGTGCCCGCCTCGAAAAGCTGTTCTATCAGCGTTCGCTGTCGCTGTTGCAATACGGCGGCGTGCTGGTCTTCATCGTCCCCGGCTACGTGCTCGACGCGGAGCTGGTCGGCTGGTTGACGCGCCACTACACCGATCTGCGTATCTACCGAGCGGTGGAAACGCAGTTCAAGCAGGTGGTGATCTTCGGCCGCCGGGTCCGTCAGCGGGAGCTGGCACCCGATGGCGTCAAGGCCGTGCGCAATCTGCTGCTGCAGGTTGGGCTTGGCGAAGTCGAAGCCGAGGAACTGCCGAGCGAATGGCCGTTCCTGCCGTACATCGTCCCCGCCAGTCCGGCCGAGCCGGAGCATTTCTTCCGCGTGACGATGGAGCCCGAACAGTTCGCCGACGAGGTTGGCCGGCTGCAAGGCCTTTGGCCGTCGCTGGACACGCACTTGGGGACCGCGCAGCAGTCGCTGCGTCCACCGGCGCGGGCCTTGTCCCACTGGCATCTCGCCCTGGCTCTGGCCGCGGGCGCGATCTCCGGCGTCGTGCGCTCCCAGACGGGGCGCGTGCTCGTCGTCAAAGGTGACACCCACAAGGACAAGACGCTCCAGCGGGAATTCACCGAACGCGAAGACGGCTCCATCGCCGAGACACGCATCCTCACCGACAAGTTTGTGCCCGTTATCCGCGCGTGGGACATGACGCCTGGCTCCCCGACAAGGGGCGAGGTGCTGACCATTCGCTGATCCACCGGACGCGCTGCCGTCCTGCTGTACCACATCGAAGGAGAAACACCATGTTCCCCAATCCGTTCAAGCGGCCTGCGCCGCGCAAGCAACCCTTGTTCGCACCGAGTACGTTGAAGTTGAGCGAGAAGGTGCATTGGCTGGCTCGGCGAGGCCTGATCGACCCCTTGGCCTATGTCCAGCGCCATGTGCGCGGGGACTGGGGCGAGATCGATGAGGCCACCCGCCAAGCCAACGACGTCGCAATCCAACAGGACAACCTGATGATCTCCCAGTACCGGATCACGCCGGAACTGGTGTTGCTCGTGAAGACCAGCGAAGACCACCAGACCACGGTGGTCCAGCTTCCCGAAGAGCGCGACCTGATCTGAAGGCGCCGCCTCGTCATCCCATCCACTTGACGGAGCCACTTCACTCCGCCAGGGGTGTCGTGGCTCAATAGCCTTTCAAGGAGGAGCCCATGGCATCGCATCGCATCGAAACCTACTGCCAGAGGCTGGCGTTCCCCATCGGGGCGCTCATCTTCAGCCGAGGCATTGATCGCCTTGTCCGCGCGGGTCGCCTGGACCCGATTCCGTACTTCAGGCGCCACACCCGTGGCGACTGGGGTGACGTCAACGTCTGCCAATGGCACGCCAACGGCGTTGCACTTCAATCGGGCGCGTCGCTGGAATCGCACTATGTGATCCACCCGGGACTCGCCATTCGCATCATCACCGATGCGGGGCGCAGCGTCACTGCCATCGTGCTGCCGTCCGAAGACTGAGCACGGTTCACCCGCAGGCCACTCAGGCCAGCATCTTCAACCACCTTCGGCCGCGCGCCGATTTCCTTCCCACCACGGGGCATGCCATTGCCCCGCTGGGGGTGGTGCATGCCCCATTTTTCATTGGAGCATCACAATGTCCTTCGATCTCGAAACCACTGCCGCTGACGCCGCGCCCGTACAGGGCGAACTGCTCGACGCGGAATCATCCCCTCTGACCCTGAGCCTTCAGGATTTCGTCGGCGAGTTCGGCGACGAACTGCTCGACGCCCTCAACAGCGCCAACCCGCCTGTCTATACCGGCCAACCGCAGGCGCACCGGCAGCTCATCGTCGCCAGCCTCAAACGCAAGCTGTTCCCGGCCCAGGCCGAAGTCGTCCACGCCGCCGCCGAGCTGCTGATCGACCGTGGCGAACGCGCCGCGATCGTCAATGGCGAGATGGGCTGTGGTAAGACGACCGTTGGCATCGCCGCGGCCGCCGTGCTCAACGCCGAAGGCTACCGCCGCACTCTGGTCCTGTCGCCACCGCACTTGGTTTACAAGTGGCGGCGGGAGATCCAGGAGACGGTGGCCGGCGCCAAGGTATGGGTGCTCAATGGGCCGGATACGCTCGTCAAGCTCCTCAAGCTGCGTGAGCAGTTGGGCGTGCAGCCCACGGGCCAGGAGTTCTTCGTCCTGGGGCGCGTCAGGATGCGGATGGGTTTCCACTGGAAGCCCGTCTTCACCCAGCGGCGCACCCGCCACGGCGACGTGGCGGCCTGCCCGGACTGCGGCACGGTCATCACCGACCTCGACGGCGAGCCGGTCAACCCGGTCGCGCTCGAAGCCGAGGAGTACCGCAGGAAGTGCAGCCATTGCGCTGCGCCCCTGTGGACGCTGATCCGCCCGCGCAGCCTGTCCGGCAGCGACCAGTCCTCGGCCGTCCTCAAAGCCCTGAAGCGCATCCCGACCATCGGGGAAGTCACTGCGCAGAAGCTGATGCAGAAGTTCGGTGACGGCTTCCTGGCCTCGATGCTGGGCGACAACATCCACGAGTTCATCAACCTCATGGATGGCAACGGCGAGCTGGTGTTTTCCGACCGTCAAGCCACGCGCATGGAACGTGCGATGGCCAACATGGAGTTCGGCTTTGGCGAGGGCGGTTATCAACCCTCGGAGTTCATCAAGAGGTACTTGCCGCAAGGTACGTTCGACCTGCTCATCGCTGATGAAGCGCATGAGTACAAGAACGGGGGCAGTGCCCAGGGCCAGGCCATGGGCGTGCTGGCGGCGAAGGCTCGCAAGACCTTGCTGCTGACTGGCACGCTGATGGGCGGCTACGGTGATGATCTTTTTCACCTGCTGTTCCGAGCCCTTCCGGGGCGGATGATCGAAGACGGCTACCGCCCGACCACGAGCGGCAGCATGACCTCGGCTGCGATGGCGTTCATGCGCGATCACGGGGTGTTGAAGGACATCTACTCCGAGAGCACCGGCACGGCGCACAAGACGGCCAAGGGCACCAAGGTATCGGTGCGCACGGTCAAGGCCCCGGGCTTCGGCCCCAAGGGCGTCTTGCGCTGCATCCTGCCATTCACGATCTTCCTCAAGCTCAAGGACATCGGCGGCAACGTCCTGCCGCCGTATGACGAGGAGTTCCGTGAAGTCGCGATGGACACGGCGCAAGCCGCGGCCTACCGCGATCTGGCGGGTCGGCTGACCGCCGAGCTGAAACAGGCTCTGGCGCGACGCGATACGACCTTGCTGGGTGTGGTCCTCAACGTGCTGCTGGCCTGGCCGGATTGCTGCTTCCGGTCGGAGACCGTGGTGCATCCGCGCACGCGCAACACCTTGGCGTTTGTCCCGGCTCAGTTCAACGAGTTCGAGATCAGCCCCAAGGAGCGTGAGCTGATCGACATCTGCAAAGAGGAGAAGGCGCAGGGCCGCAAGGTCCTGGCCTACACGGTCTATACCGGCACGCGCGACACCACGTCGCGCCTGAAGGTGTTGCTGGAGCAGGAAGGCTTCAAGGTGGCGGTGCTGCGCGCGAGCGTGGATGCCAGCCGCCGCGAAGACTGGATCGCCGAGCAACTGGACCGTGGCATCGACGTGCTCATCACCAACCCCGAGTTGGTCAAGACGGGGCTGGACCTGTTGGAGTTCCCGACGATCGTGTTCATGCAGTCGGGCTACAACGTGTACTCGCTCCAGCAGGCGGCACGCCGCTCCTGGCGCATCGGGCAGAAGCAGCCCGTGCGTGTGATCTACCTCGGCTACGCCGGTTCCTCGCAGATGACCTGCCTGGAGCTGATGGCCAAGAAGATCATGGTCTCGCAGTCCACCTCGGGCGACGTGCCCGAATCCGGGCTCGATGTCCTGAACCAGGACGGTGATTCCGTCGAGGTCGCACTGGCCCGGCAGCTTGTCGCCGCATGACACGTTCCACTTACGGCCCTTCGGGGCCGTTTTTTTTGCCGCTCCCGGTAAATCGGACGCTGCCTGGTTCGCATTGTTTGCTGCCGCTCGCGGCCTGAGCGGCGATGGTGAGGGCTGGATGTTTCAGGACGCCGAGCTATGTGCCCCTCTCCACCGTGGTTTCACTATCCCGAACGCCGCCTTCTGGCGGGATTTCTCGGCCTGCTGTGGTCGGTGCTGGCCGGTGGCTGCGCGACGACGACTGCGCCGGTCGCGCCCGACACCATCGCGGAAGTCTTGGCCGCGCCTGAACCCGAGGCTTCCGAGTACATCCCGGTCGTGCGCTACGCCCGCTACACACTGGTCGAACTGGCACCCATGGCGGCGCAGCGCGACCTGTTGTTGCAGACCATCGACGTGTCCATGCCCGAGGATGCCCGCGCCACGGTCGGGGATGGGCTTCGGCACGTGCTCAAACGCAGCGGCTATGGCCTGTGCCAGACCGCGCATGCCGTGATCGAGCTGTACGCGCTGCCGTTGCCGGCGGTACACCTGCACCTCGGCCCCATGACCTTGCGCGATGCGCTGCTCACGCTGGCTGGCCCGGCCTGGGAACTGCACGCGGATGACCGCGCACGGCAAATCTGCTTCGAGCGGCCCGGCGATCGCGCGGTCGCCGAGTCCCCATCCGAGCCACCCGCCACCGAGGCGGTGCAGACGTTCCCGCTGGCACCCATGGTTTCGGGAGGCCAGCCATGAACGCCCCGCAACCTGCCCAGCGATCGACCGCCGCCGTGGTGGTGCAGAGCCTGATGTGGCTCTGGTTGATCTTCCTCAGCGTCTTGGCGGCCCTGGGCTACCAGGCCCTCAGCGACCAGGCCGACCAGGAGCGGCTGGATTCCCGCCTGCAACGCCTGGAAGCGCAGGCAACTGGCTTGGCCGAGACGATCGAGGCCATCCAGCAGCGCCCGGCCGTCGCGACGGACGCTGACCTCAAAGACACCCGCCAGATTCTGGAAGCACGCGCGGCCCAGGTCGAGAAATCTCTCAGTGGCTACGCAGCGGCCGACGACCTCCAGGCGCTGCGCGCGGAGGTCGAGCAGATCAAGGCGCGCCAAGCCGCCGCGCGTGCCACCGCACCCGCCCAGCGGCGCGCATCGCGCACGTCCGCCGCCTCCAAGACCGAGCTGCCGCCGCTGCCATTCCGCGTCGTCGGCGCCGAACTGCGCGCCGGCCAGCGCAGCGTGTCCGTCGCGCCGAGCATCGGGGACTTCACGCCCGCCCAACTTCAGGTGCTGCTGCCCGGGGATGCGGTCGGCCCGTGGCGCCTGCAGGCGATCGAGGGCAACACCGCAGTGTTCCAGGCCGGCAACCAGACCCGCCGCGTGGCGATTCCCTGACCGGAGCACCCCATGAAGCCGTCGATCCTCCTTTTCGCGGTCCTGGTGGCGTCGTCGCAATGGCCCGCCTGGGCGCAGCAGCCCGCAACGACCTCGGCGCGCAACGCACAGAGCCAGGAGCGCCCGCTGGCCGCCCGCGTGCTGGACGACCGGGTGGCAACCGAATGGGGCTTGCAGCCACAAGAATGGGCACGCTACCGCGAGCTGATGGATGGGCCGCTGGGTATCTACTCGCCCAACCTGGACCCGCTGTCCGCCCTGGGCATCGAAGCTCGCACGGACGAAGAACGGCGCCGCTATGCGGAACTGCAGGTGCAGGTGGAAGCGCGCCGCGTCGAGAAGCTGCTCGCCTACCAGCGCGCCTACGACGAGGCCTGGCAGCGCCTGAATCCGGGGATGCAGCGCGTGAACCTGCCCGACGACAAGCCGGGCGCCGGCCCATCCAGCAGTCCCTTGCGCGGCAGCGGCCGCATGGCGGTGTTCGTCAAGGACGGCTGCGCAGCCTGCGGACAGCTCGTGCAGCGCCTGCAATCCTCGGGCGCGGAGTTCGACCTGTACATGGTGGGCAGCCGCCAGGATGACGCGCGCATCCGCGACTGGGCCAAGCGCGCGCAGATCGACCCGGCGCGCGTGCGCGCCGGCAGCATCACGCTCAACCACGACGGCGGCCGCTGGCTGTCACTGGGCCTGCCCGGCGATCTGCCCGCCGCCGTGCGCGAAGTGAACGGCCAATGGCAGCGCCAGCCGTAGCCATGCCCCTGCGCGCACTGGTGCTCACTGCCGGCCTGTATGCCGTTGCCGCCCTGGCCCAGGAGGTTCCGCCACCGGCTTACCAGCTTGCCGCCCAGCGCGCAGGCATCCCCTCGACCGTGCTCTACGCCGTGGCCTTGCAGGAGAGCGGCATCCGGCGCAACGGGCGCCTGGTGCCGTGGCCGTGGTCCCTCAACGTCGCCGGCCAGTCGCGCCGCTTCGCCACGCGCGCCGACGCCTGCGCTGGCCTGCAGCAGGCGATGCGCGCCACGCCGCACACGCGCATTGATGCGGGCCTGGGCCAGATCAACCTCGGCTACCACAAGCACCGCTTTACCGGCGCGTGCGACCTGCTGGATCCGTATCGCAACCTGGCCGTTGCCGCCGAGATCCTGAAGGAGCAGCACACCCCCGGCGAGGACTGGCTGCTGGCGATCGGCCGCTACCACCGCCCCGCAGGCGGCGAGCCCGCCGCCCGCTATCGGCGCAGCGTGTCGCGCCACCTTGCCCGCGTGCAGGGCACGCGACCAGCCGCCGCGGTCCTCGCGGCGCGCCAGGAGACCTCCCCATGACGAAACCCCATCCCGCCCATCTCGCGTTCACGGGCCTACTCATGCTGCTGTCAGGCCTGCCGCTGGCCTCGCGTGCCGGCGAGCCACTGATCGTTGTCGAGGACCGTGGCGGCACGTCGGCATTGCCGTACTACGAAGCCCTGAATCTCCAGCCGCGCGCCAACGCACCGGCGCGGCCGTCCATCCCGACGCCCCAGGTTCCTGCCACACGGGCGGACGAAGCCGCGATGCTGCCGGTGCGCAGCGCCAAGCTCACGCCCGGCACCGTCGCGCGACGGGTGATCGAAGCGCCCGGCCTGCGGCCGTTCGTGGTCATCGGCGACGACGAGGCTTCCCGGGCCTGGTTGCAGCGCCGCGCCGCCGCTTTGCGCGAACGTGGCGCGGTCGGCCTGGTCGTCAACGTCGAGACCGCGCAGGGCCTGGCGCGGCTGCGCGCCCTGGTGCCGGGCGTGCCGCTCGCGCCCGTGGCCGGCGACGACCTGGCCGATCGCCTGGGCCTGCGGCACTACCCGGCGCTGATCACGGCCACCGGCATCGAGCAATGAAGCCATGTCGGGCAAACAGCCGGTCGAGGTTCTGCTACGCCCAGCGGTGGAGCTATACACCGTCGCGGCGTGTGCAGGCGCCGCGTTTCTGTGCCTGGTGGCCCCATGGTCGCTCGCGCTGAGCCCGGCCATGGGCATCGGCAGCGCCTTGGCGTTCGGCGCCTACGGCGCGATCCGCTACCGCGATGCCCGCATCATCCTGCGCTACCGGCGCAACATCCGCCGTCTGCCGCGTTACGTGATGACCAGCAAGGACGTGCCGGTCAGCCAGCAGCGCCTATTCGTGGGGCGCGGCTTTCTCTGGGAGCAGAAGCACACGCATCGGCTGATGCAGACGTACCGGCCCGAGTTCCGCCGCTACGTCGAGCCGACGCCGGCCTACCGGCTGACCAGGCGCCTGGAGGAACGGCTGGAATTCGCGCCATTGCCGCTCTCGCGCCTGCCGAAGCTCACCGGCTGGGACGCGCCTTTCAACCCCGTGCGCCCGTTGCCGCCTGTCGGCGGCCTGCCAAGGCTGCACGGCATCGAGCCCGACGAAGTGGACGTCAGCCTGCCGCTGGGCGAGCGCGTCGGGCACTCGCTGGTGCTGGGCACCACGCGGGTGGGCAAGACGCGCCTGGCCGAGTTGTTCGTCACGCAGGACATCCGCCGCAGGAATGCTGCCGGCGAGCATGAGGTCGTCATCGTCATCGACCCCAAGGGGGATGCCGATCTCTTGAAACGGATGTACGTCGAAGCCCAGCGCGCTGGCCGCGAAGGCGAGTTCTACATCTTCCACTTGGGCTGGCCGGAAATCAGCGCCCGCTACAACGCCGTGGGCCGCTTCGGTCGGATCTCGGAAGTGGCGACACGCATCGCGGGGCAGCTCTCCGGCGAAGGCAACAGCGCGGCGTTCCGCGAGTTCGCATGGCGCTTCGTGAACATCATCGCCCGCGCCCTGGTGGAACTGGGGCAGCGCCCGGACTACATGCTGATCCAGCGCCACGTCATCAACATCGACGCGCTGTTCATTGAGTACGCCCAGCACTACTTTGCCAAGACGGAGCCCAAGGCCTGGGAGGTGATCGTCCAGATCGAGGCCAAGCTCAACGAGAAGAACATCCCAAGGAACATGATCGGGCGCGAGAAGCGTGTGGTGGCGCTGGAGCAATACCTCTCCCAGGCGCGCAACTACGACCCTGTGCTCGATGGCCTGCGCTCGGCGGTGCGCTACGACAAGACCTACTTCGACAAGATCGTTGCATCGCTGCTGCCGCTGCTGGAAAAGCTCACGAGCGGCAAGATCGCCCAGCTCCTGGCGCCGAACTACTCCGACCTGGCCGACCCGCGCCCGATCTTCGACTGGATGCAGGTCATCCGAAAGCGGGCCATCGTCTATGTGGGTCTGGATGCGTTGTCTGACGCCGAGGTCGCCGCAGCGGTCGGCAATTCGATGTTCTCTGACCTGGTTTCGGTGGCCGGACACATCTACAAGCACGGAATCGACGATGGCCTGCCCGGCGCAGTGGCTGGCGCTCGCGTGCCGATCAACGTGCACGCGGACGAATTCAATGAACTGATGGGCGATGAATTCATCCCGCTCATCAACAAGGGCGGCGGTGCCGGCCTGCAAGTCACGGCGTACACGCAGACGCTCTCGGACATCGAGGCCCGCATCGGAAATCGCGCGAAGGCCGGCCAAGTGATCGGGAATTTCAACAATTTATTCATGTTGCGCGTGCGCGAGACGGCCACCGCGGAACTGCTGACGAGGCAGTTGCCGAAGGTCGAGGTCTATACAACCACCATCGTCTCGGGCGCGACGGACAGCTCAGACATCCGCGGCGCGACGGATTTCACGTCGAACACCCAGGACCGCATCAGCATGGCCAGCGTGCCGATGATCGAGCCGTCACACGTCGTCGGCCTGCCCAAGGGCCAGTGCTTCGCGCTGCTGCAGGGCGGCCAGCTCTGGAAGGTGCGTATGCCGCTGCCGGCGCCGGACCCGGATGAAGTGATGCCGGCGGACCTGCAGCAACTGGCCGGGTACATGCGCCAGAGCTACAGCGAGGCCACGCAGTGGTGGGAGTTCACCAGCTCGTCGGCCTTGCAGGATGCGGCCTTGCCCGACGACCTGCTGGACGATGCCGCTGCGGCCGAGCCCGGCGCGGTGGCCACCGGCGCCGACGATGGCGCGGGCAACGAGGCCGTGCCATGAAGGATGCCGCCTCGACCGCGCAGCGGGAGCAGAACCATCGCCAAGGCTTGATCGTCGGCACCATCACCTTACCGTTCCGGCTGCTCGGGGTGCTCATTGGCTCGCTGCTGTTCTCGATCGTGGTGGAGTGCGCCGGCATGCACCTGTTCTGGAAGGACCAGGGCTGGCGCCACTCCCAGCAGATGCTGCGGTACGAACTCGGGCACCTGTCCAACCACTTCACGCGCAGCGTGGTGGTACAGGAGCCCGGGCGCACGGCGCACGAGTTGGTGGATACCGGGTACGAGTGGGTGTTCGTGCGCTCGGGGTTGCTGGAGCGCATGAGCCAGACCGCCGAGCGCGTCCGCGCGCCCAGCCACGGGCAGAGCCGCAACTTCCGCTACTACATCAGCCAAGTCTATGTCTGGGCCGAAAGCTACCTGATCGCTGCGGCCTTCACGACGCTCACCTTCCTGGTGCGCCTGCTGGTCCTGGTGCTCACGCTGCCGCTGATCCTCACGGCGGCATTCGTCGGCCTGATTGACGGCCTGGTGCGACGGGATGTGCGCCGGTTCGGCGCGGGCCGCGAATCCGGCTTCATCTACCACCGCGCGAAGGCCAGCCTGATGCCGTTGGCCGTGCTGCCTTGGGCCACCTATCTCGCTCTGCCCATATCGGTGCATCCTCTGGTCATCCTGCTGCCCAGCGCGGCGTTGCTGGGGATGGCAGTCAGCCTGACCGCAGGCAGCTTCAAGAAGTACTTATGAGGTGACACGGGCGGCACGGCTCTGCAAAGCCGTGTGCCGTTCATCGGTTCTGCAGGGTATCAAGAGCAGCATCCAACGCCGTAACCGCCTCGACGACCGTTCTTACCGTCGCCCGATCAAACTCATGATCGCGCTGAGCGTCGTGCACACCGCTATTGAGGTAACCCCATTCAATACTCGTACCGCTGACATTGAGCAGCCGGACCAACGCCCCTACGGCATCCGGCGCACCCGCATGTTGCGCCGCGATACGCTCGACGGCCGACCGCAACTTGGTGCATTTATTGTTCAGCTCCCAAGGCGCGCGGGGCCCGCTCAGCTTGATGTCGATCCGGCCGTCCGCCCGCCGACCCAGCCACGTCCACAGGCGGTCCGTCAGACTCTCCAGCGCCGGCCGGGCCTGACGCAGTGCCTCGCGTTTCTCGTCAGCCGCCAACGCCTGCTGGGCCAGAAGAACATAGTTCTTCGCTGGCGGGTCGCTGTCGACCCGCAGTTCGTGCTCTCCCTGATGCGGGAGAAACTTGTAGCGCTTAATGGCCGCGGCGCGGCGCACGCCCAACTCCTGCTGGATGCGGTGCAGGAACTCCTCTGCGTGCGAGGTGAGGATAACCTGCTTGCCGTGGAGCAAACCGTCCTCGAAGAAGGTACGCCAGATGCCATCGCGATGGTCGTCGTCGATCGCGTTGACGACGTCATCGAATATGACCACGGGGCAGCCCTGCGCGAGGTTCTTGGCAAGCAGAATCGCCAGGCCCAGGCATTTGATGTGCCCTTCGCTGAAGACGATCAACGCGTCGTAGCGCGCGCCCGGCTCGCCGGCGAACTCCACCTCGATCTTGCCGTTCTCGGCCACGGGCAACCACAGCGCGTGCAGCAGATCGCCGGGCGGATCGGCCCGGTTGAATGCGTTGTAGAGATGGCGGGCTTGGTCTCCCAGCCCCTGTAGCAGAACCCCCGGCAGAGCGGTCAGGTATGCCTGAATCTCGGGCAGGAAACCGTCGTAGGCGGCCTTGACCCGCTGATGGTGCACCACCACCGGCATTTCGTCCGTGGCCGCCTGGATCAGGCCGCGGTTCGCGTCGTCGAATTGGGCCACGGTTTGGCGGGCGGCCGCCAGCTCCTGATCCGCAGTCGTGCGCATGGTCCGCAGCCGTTCGATCTCCAGCTGATGCTGTTGCAGGCGGTCCCGCTCCTGGGCCATCGCGCCGCGCTGGGCATTCACGTCGCGCGCCTGCGCGTCGAAGCCTTCGATGATCTGTGCGATCCGTAAGAGGGCTTGCCAGGCGCGCTGGTCCCCATTCACCCCGCCGCCGAGCCAATTGCCCGCCGACGTGGGAGGCAGCAGTGGCAGGCCCGCGGCCTGCGATTCGGCAGGACAAGCGACCCCAGCCGCCGCCACCACGCGGCGCATTTCGTCACACAGCGCTCGGACCGCCTCGCTCAACTGTGTCCGATGCCCGGCCTCCTGCTGCTGCAGGACGGCCAGTTGCGCGAGCTGCTCCAGGCCCATTCGCGCCCTGGCGAACGGGTCCTGCGCCACGGCGGCCAGTTCGGTTCCACATGCCGGACACGCGGTCGCCCCGTCCGCCAACGCTTGCACGGCCTCGTAGAGCTTCGCGTACGACACCTCGCCGGCGCGGGCCGCGAGTTGCGCGGAAGACGCTTGCCACAGTCCCTGGACGCGGTAGGCCTCTGCCAGCAACGCTTGCAGGCGGGCCTGGGTCACCTCGTGAATGGCAGGCGGGTTGGCGTCCAGCTGAGCCTGGACATACGGTAGCCGTCCTTGCTGCTGCGGCGTACCCAGCAGCCAGTCCACGCAGGTTTGATAGGTCGCGCCAGGTGACATGCGCTGCGCCAAAGCTTGTTCCAGGCCCTCGACCGCTGCGATCTTCTGCGGGTAGGCGGCGATGGTCTGTTCGGAGTTCGCCAACTGCAGGCGACGCTGCGCCAGCTGCGCCGCCTGCACGCCGGCAAGCATCAGGTCCTGATCGAGCGAGGGGTTGAAGCCGCGCACGAACTCGCTGAACTGGTCCACGCCGAACAGGGTGGCGATGAGCTGGCGCTGATCGCTCGGGGTCCGCGCGGCGATTCGGGCGAAATCGTCGAGGCGGTTCTTCTCGATGAAGCAGAAGCGATACTCAGCTTCGTCGGGCTGGACGGCCTGCGCCTCGCCCGCCGCCGTAGACGACAGGACTGGCGCGATGTGGCGGCGCAGGCGAGCGTTGTTGCAGTACGTCCGCTGGTCGACCCGCTTGGCCTGCGCTTCGCTGATCGAACCGAGCATCGCCACTTCCAAGGCTTCGCAGAAGCTGCTCTTGCCGGTGCCGTTGGCACCGTAGACCAAGGTGATGTCATGGCTGAGGTCGAACGTCTCCTGCCGCATGAATCCTCGAAACGGCCCGACTTCGAGCTGGTGCAGTCGCCCGAGCGCCGGCCCGTTTTCGGGGCCGCGCGCGTCCCCGTCGTAGGCGACAGGCATCTGCGCCAGATGCGCGATGGCCAGCGGCGCCAAGCGCGTGGAGCGCCCCCGGCGTGCAGCACCGACCTCGGCCAGTGGCTGCAGGTGATCGAGCACCAGGTGCGCCAGCCGGCGCACGTCGTCGTGCACGTGCCGCTGCGTCAAGTGCGCCAGGAACCGGTGGTACTCCGAACGTATGCTTGCCACAGCGACCCCTCACTTGGTCAACCACTGACCGTAAGCCTCCACATCGATCATGGGGACCGTTCCACTGAACTGAAGCTGCGCGATCAGCTTGAAAAGAAACGCGGTCGCCGGCTTGTTTTCGTTGGTGTAGCTGTACGCGCCGCTGGCTTGGTCATAGAAAAAGTGCCCGTGGGCGGCAACGCATCCGATGTCCAGACGCCCCTCGGTGAGGTTTGCGTTCAGCGCCTTGTCCATGGATGGGCCCAATGCAGGACTCCATTCGCTCTCGAAGGTGAGCAAGCCACCCAGAATCGGAATCAACGGCTTCGCTGGGTAGGTCCCGCCAGCGTGCGGGATCGGCAGGCTCGTGCGGTGCAGCCTGCGCACACTGGCGACCTTCTCCTGGGCATAGGCCACAAGCCCCGCGTCAGCCGTCTGCTTGGCCTCGAACACGGCGTACACGCTTTCGGCTGGAATGATCGTCTCGTTCTCGTAGGTGAAGATAAAAGGCGAATATTGCCGATCAAACACCACCACATCGATCTGCTGGCTGAAGTTCCCCAGGCTGTCCACCACATGCGCCTTCGCCGCCTGGTACCGTTTGGGCAGATAGGTATCCAGCATGTCGATCCAGACGTTCTCGCTCGCATCCCCCTTCGTACCCGGGTGACCGAAGGTCTTGCGTACTACGGACAAGCGCTGCTGGATGTCTTCATGCAGGGACGACAGGAGCTGGGAAAGCGACCACTGGGACATGCTGTACCTCGATGGGACGTGTATGGAAGCCGATGGAATCAGGACAGTGGGAACTTGGGGCCAAACAGTGCGCGCCAGGCGCGAAGCGCTTCGATATTGCGACCACGACGCGCGTGGTCGATGGCGATGCTTGCGTCCTGGCTCGCCTGGAACAGCAGCTGCTGCGCGCGCTGCTTGCGCGCGGCATCCATATCGTTGCTGATCGCCGGGCCAAGTCCGGCGGGATCCGGCCACTCGTCATGAACACGATCGGCAAGCGTGGCAAAGAACGACTGGATCTCGCGATCGAACGATCCTCCCCAGCCGCCGTAAAGACACTCAAGGGCCATTACCTCGATCAGGAACGAGGGCTTCACCGGCTTCTGATCGCCGTGCTTGGGATTGTTGTTCCAGTACTTCACCATGCGCACGAGACCTTTCCACTCATTGCCATAGGCTTGGTGCGCTGCGGTCGCCTTGTCCTTATGGATCTCCGGGTCCGTCTTGATCCACTTTCCGGACGCCGTATCGGGGATCTCATACTGGTCGCCGGTGTCGAATGCGGGCACCGCATCCACGCTGACCACCCGGTAGTCCGTGTTGTCCTCCGCGTCGATGTGAACACCGAAATCCACGTTGATCGAGCGCGCCTGTTTGCGCACGGCCGCCGAACCGTATTTCTCCACCAATGCAGAGTGGAAATCATCCAGCACTACCGATGCGGCCTTGCCGTGGTAATGCTTCTCCGAGTCCTTCAGCACGAAGAAGATGTCGATATCCTTGAGCGGCTTCGTCTTCGTGTATCGAGCATAGGACCCGGTCAGGAAGCTGCGCGCAATGCCGAACTTGGTCTGCAGGTAGTCCCGCACTTCGTTCTGGCGTTGCGAGGCATTCTTCTGTTCGCGTTCGTTGAGTTCCAGACGCGACTTGAACTTGCGAAAAGCTTCATCGATCGACAGCATCAGCGTTGCCTCCAATATCCGGCCTGACCCGCCAGGCCGCTGTGTTCGACAGTCGAGCCTAGGCTCTGCTTGACCATTCCATCCGTCGAGCGATAACTTCCTTTGCTCCACCCCTCCACATCAGGCCGCCCTGGCTTTGTATCGAGCATTAACTTGTACTTGGCCTGCGATGGCAGCAGCCCAGCTTTCTTGATCGCGTACTTCAACTGCTCGGTATCCGTCCAGAAGCTGCCGTCGCCATCGGACCACCCATACACGATGTCGATATCCCATCGGGTCACGAGTTTGTCGGTTGCCGGGTTGTAGATCTCCAGAATCACCTTGCGCAGATCACCGGTCCCGAGCCACGTCTTGATGGCTCGGGTATTGCTCTCCCAGCGATCCGCGAAGTGCTCGGGGTCCAGCCCACTGAGCAGGATGATGTCTTTCAAGCTCTTGAGGATGTTGTCGGTCACATAGGTAACCGAGTGCGTGTACGAGTAGGTGGCGACGGTGCTCATGACTTGAGGAAACCTCCGAGGTCGAGCGACAGCGCTTGTCCAGCATCGGCCTGCGCCTGCGTGGCAATTCCTTGGCTCAAGTCCCGTGCAATGATGCGAGAACTGTGCTTTTTGAGCGCGGTTTGCACCCAGCCGAGCTGCTCCTTCGGACACGGCAGCGAGACTCCCCAGTCTCCCTTCAACGGCTCGAACCCCAAGACTTCTTCGTTGGCATCATCACCATCGATCGCGTCTTCGTCGAAGAGGCAGTAGATCCTGGTCCGTGGTCCATCGCATGTCGCAACGATGGGCGCGCTCTTGGGTGCCTGGTCGGCGATCAAGCTGGCGGCCACGCCCGCCACGGCCCTGAGTTCAGAGCGAGCCGTGCCGTCCTTGCCCTGAGTGAGCAGTTCGACAATGGCATCCCACGTCTGCAACGCATCGCGGTGCGGCGAGCTGCGAAACGTCCGGCTGACAACGGTGGTCATTTTTGCTTCCCTCCTTGAAGGCGCATTTGCGTTGCCTGTCGTATCGCACTGCGCAGGTGCTCTACGGAAAGCTTGTTCGGATCGATAGCCACTTGCGGGTCGGCCGCGAGGGCGTTGGCTACGACCTTGCGAATGGCCCGACCATCCAATCCGACGCACTCGCCAGCGCACGCGTCGAACTGGTGAGCCGAGGAAAGCTTGCCAATCCCCGGAAATGTCTTTGCCAGGCCATTCAGGCAGTCCACCAGGATCTGCTTGCAGGCATCCTTGCCGGGCAGTGGCACCTCCATCACCATGTCGCAACGAGATAGGAAGGCACTGTCGACGGCCTGTGGGAAGTTGCTGGTGGCCACGAACAGCAGATGCGGGTTGCGTTCGGCCAACATGTCCAACTGCACCAACACCGCGTCGGTGGCCCGGTGCACATCAACCGGGTTGGCTTCCAGGCTGAGCTTGGCTCGATCAGCCGCAAGCGTTTCGACCTCGTCCAGAAGGACGATCGTCGGGCCCGCCGCTGCGGATTCTGCGATCGATTGCGAGAACAGGTCTGCCACGGCGCGTTGAGTCTTTCCCATTGCAGAGCTCGTCAGCGTGTGAGGCTCTACTTCCAGCAATCGAAACTTCGCAGAAGAAAAAGATTCGGCCACACGATGCGCCAAGCCCCGTGCCAAGGAGGTCTTCCCAGTCCCCGGCGGGCCGACCAACAAGATCACGCCGTGCAGGGGGAGTACCGTGCGCTCCACCTTGGGGCGCACCGTGAAGTTGACGATCGCCTGTGACAGCAACTGCTTCTTGAGAGCTTCGTCCATGACGATGGAATCCCACAGGGCGCCCAGCGACGTGTCCGGCAGCTTCCAGCTTCGATGGATGCCTTTCGGCAAAGTGGCGTCTGATGAAGGATTCTTGGTCATCCGTGGCTCTCGGCGGGTCAGAGAATGGTGCGATAGGTCGCCAGCACCTTGGTCGTTTGCACAAGGCCCTGGCGCAGCAGGATTTCGAGATAGCGGTCCACCTCGATCGGCGGATGCTTGAGTTGGGCACGCTGGCGCTGCGCAGCCGACACCACGGCGGCCGCGTCCAGATCCAGTAGGTTGTCCACAAACTCATCGGGGTGCTGCGATTCGATGCCGTACGGAGCCAGCAGATCGTTCGGGAAATCCCGTTCGTTGAACGTCACAATCACGCTCGCACCGCAGCGAATCGCCGCAGCCAGGACGTGCCGGTCGTCCGGATCGGGCAATGTCAGGCCTGCCACGAGCGCTTCGTAGCCCTCCACCAAGCCGTCCGGAATTGCCCGGTCCATGAGATCCGACGTCCTGTCGACCTGAACCCGGGTGAGATCGGGGCGGTTGATCAACAGGTTGCGTTTCCACTCCTCATGAATGGCTTGGCTCCACCGCGCCCGGAAGCGGCCAGACAGGCCGAGCCACATCAGGAAATCCCGCAGTGGCGCGGGATATAGAACGCACGCGTCGTAGACGGCGGTGAATGGGGAATGCCTCATTCGTATCCCATTCCCAACTCTTGCGACTGCTGAGCGAGTTCGGCCATCGCCTGCTCACTGGCGCGCTCGCGCGCTTCCTTGTACTGCATCAGATCGGCGAACCTCACCCTGCGGTGCTTGCCGGTGCGATGAAATGCCAACACCCCATCTTCGAGCAGCTTGACGAAATGGGGACGGGACACGTTGAGCAAGTCCGCCGCCTCTTGGGTCGTCAGCTCTGCATGGACGGGCACCACCTTTACTGCATTGCCATCGGCCAACTCGGCCAGGATGTCGACCAGCAGGCGTAAAGCCGAGGTAGGCAGTTCCACCTGATGAGCCTGTTTGTGGTCATCAAAGATCTGGATGTGCTGCGTCTCGAACTGGGTTGCGAGGTAAGCCGCCAAGGCACGTTGACCCTGGACGGCTGCCTTCACCTCTCCCGCGGCGGGAAGGGTCATCTTGGATTGGGCAGTGGCGGTGGTCATGGGTAGCTCCTAAGCGAAAACGGTTGCAGAGCCGATCATATTCGAAATACTCGAAAAACGCAATAATCGAAGCGCGACCCGTGCTTTTGTAGGTTCGCTCGCAGCATGCCCAATCCGGTCGTCCGCCAGTTCCTATTGTTTGCGGCCTGAAACAGCCCTGATCTCCACGATCAACCCATTGCTGATCACACAGGAATGGCGCGATGGTGGCTTCGATCTGGCT
This sequence comes from Stenotrophomonas maltophilia, assembly GCF_047497515.2. Lineage (GTDB taxonomy): Bacteria > Pseudomonadota > Gammaproteobacteria > Xanthomonadales > Xanthomonadaceae > Stenotrophomonas. The sequence goes on along the minus strand of NZ_JAXAXL020000002.1, from coordinate 453,239 downwards.
GCGCGCCGCGCATCGCGGCGTGCCCACTTGTTTCGTGACGGCCCTCGTGCTGGGCCAGTCCCCGATGGCATTGGCCGAGTCCCCGGCGCAGCGCCAGGAGTTGGTCGCCGCGCTGCGCCAGCTCGACGCGCTGGAACGCACCGTCGCGGACAGCGCCGCGCATGCCCCCATCCAGCCGGGCGAGCGCTACCACTTCGATTACCCACGGCTGCTGGCTGACCTGGCGCGCGTGCGCGCCGGCATCCAGTTCCACCTGACGCCATCACGCGCTCAGCCGCGCGACCCCTCCGAACTGGCCGGCGACTACCGCACCGAGCGGGCCGCTTCGCCATCGCCGAAGACGACTGCGGAGGGCGAGCAATGAACGGCGCCCAGGTCTCGGCATTTCAAGCCAACAGCGGTATCGCGCCTTCCGCGATGGCGACCGTCCTGGTCGGCGTCGTGTTCGCGGTCCTGCTCGTGTGGGGCGTCTGGGCCATCCGAACGGCCTATGTGGGGTGGTCCGAGAGCCGCCTCAACCAGCGCCAGTTCCTCGGCGTCTGCATCCGCTTCGTCGCGATGTACCTCGTCCTGAGTTTCTTCCTCCTGTCCTGACATGAAAGGCCCGACCATGCACAACCGCAACCTCACTTCCCGTTTTGCCCAGCGCGCCGCCGTGGCCCTGGGCGCCGCCGCGCTGCCCGCACTGTCGTTCGCGCAAGGTCTGCCGCAGTTGGAGAACCCGACGCGCGGCACCGGCAACGGCATCATGGAGACCATCCGCAACTACGGCTACGACATCATCATGCTCGTGGCCCTGCTGGTGGTGGCGTCGATGTTCATCGGCGTCTGCTACCACGCCTACGGCACCTACGCGGAGATCCACACCGGCCGCAAGACGTGGGGCCAATTCGGCCTCACGGTCGCCATCGGCGCCGTGCTGCTCGTGATCGGCATCTGGCTGCTCACCGAAGCCACCGGCATCCTGTAAGCGAGGCCGGTATGTCCGAGCAGCAGCACGTCCGTGCGGACGGGACGGTCACGTTCCTTCCGCACCGGCTCAACCGCCATCCCGTGGTCGTGCGCGGCCTCACCGCCGACGAGCTGTGGATCTGCTGCGGCCTGTCCGGCGCGGCCGGCCTGCTGGTCGGCGCGCCGCTTTCGTGGGTGTTCCGCACGATCGCCATCGCACCGACGTTCGTTGTCCTGGGCGTGGCCTTGGGCGTGTTCATCGGCGGCGGCATCCTGCGCCGCCTCAAGCGTGGGCGCCCCGACACCTGGCTGTATCGACAGTTGCAGTGGCGCATCGCAACGCGCCATCCGCTGATGGCCGGCTGGGTGGGCGGCCACGTGCTGATCTCGCGCTCGGGCTTCTGGTCCACCCGCAGGAGCATGCGATGAGCCGCTTCAAGAACGAGATCGCCCACCTGCAGGCGCACATCAAGACCTTGCGCCTGGGCGCGGGCGCGCTGGTCATTGTCGCCCTGGTCATGGGCGGCGGCTGGTGGAGCGCGCCGCGCGACCTGACCATCCACGTCCCGCCCGACCTGCGCTCTGGCAGTACCCGCAAGTGGTGGGAAGTGCCGCCCGAATCGGTCTATGCGTTCACGTTCTACGTGTTCCAGACGCTGAACCGCTGGCCGACCAATGGCGAAGAAGACTACTCGCGCAACCTCCATACGCTCTCGCCGTACCTCACCCCGTCCTGCCAGGCCTTCCTGCGGGCGGACTATGACTACCGCCGCTCCACGGGCGAGCTGCGTCAGCGCGTGCGCGGCATCTACGAGATTCCCGGCCGCGGCTATGGCGACGACCCCACGGCGCGCGTGCGCACCGTATCCGATCGCGACTGGGTGGTGACGCTGGACATCACGGCGGACGAGTACTACGGCGCCGAGCAGGTCAAACGCGCCCTGGTGCGCTATCCGATCAAGGTCACGCGGGTGGACGTCGATCCCGCCCGCAACCCGTTCGGCCTGGCGCTGGACTGCTACGAAGGCGCGCCCCAGCGCATCAGTGCACCGGAGCCGGCGCGCCCGGCGCCGAGTGACCTGAATCCGCAAGCGCCTCAAGGAGGAAACACCCCATGAAGCATCCTGTACTCGCGCTGCTGGGGCTACTGGCCGTGGCCGCGGCACCCGTCGCCCAGGCGGTGGAGATCCTGCGTTGGGAACGCATGCCACTGGCAGTGCCGCTGAAGGTCGGTCAGGAACGCATCGTATTCATCGACCGGAACGTGCGCGTGGGCGTGCCCGCAGGCGTGGGCAAACGCCTGCGCGTGCAGAGTGCGGGCGGCGCGGTGTACCTGCGTGCCAGCGAGCCGATCGAGCCCACGCGGTTGCAACTGCAGGACGCCGACACGGGCGCGCTGATCCTGCTGGACATCGCAGCCGAACCGCCCAAGGACGGGGAAGCCGAGCTGGAGCCGGTGCGCATCGTCGAGGGTGACAGCGCACCGGGACGCTATGGCGAGCAGGCCGACAGTGCCGAGGCCCCGGCACGCGCCCAGGGCCAGGCAGGTGCGCGGACCGCGCGGCGCGAAACTCCGGTCCCTGTCGTGCTGACGCGCTTCGCCGCGCAGAACCTCTACGCACCGCTGCGCACCGTCGAGCCGCTTCCGGGCGTCATGCGGGTCAACCTTCCCCGCGACCTCGACCTGGACACACTGATGCCAACGCTGCCGGTGCGCGCGGCCGTGCTCGCGTCGTGGCGCCTGGAAGACCAATGGGTGACTGCCGTGCGCCTCACCAACACCGGCGCCGACTGGGTCGCGCTCGACCCGCGCGTGCTGCAAGGCGATTTCCTCACCGCCACCTTCCAGCACGAGGCGCTGGGCCCGCGCGGCACGACCGAGGACACGACCGTGCTGTACCTGGTCACGCGCGGCCGCGGCCTCGCGCAGTCGCTGCTGCCGGCGATTCACCGCTTCGACCCTGCCGTGCATCTGCCGCAGCCGGACGGCGACGAGAACGCCAAGGAGGCCCGCCATGCGCAGTAACGGCCTGCTCAAGTGGCTGATGATCCCTGTCGCCATCCTGGTGCTGTTCGCCGGTATCCGGCTGTTCTCGGGTGGAGGCGGCACGGCGCCACCCGCGGCGGACAACGGCGCCCAGCTCACGCCCGAGGAAATGAAGGCGCTGGGCATCGAAGGCGACACCCCGCGCGACACCGTGGCGACGCTCGTTGCCCAAGTGAAGCAGTTGCGCACCGAGCTTCAGACCGCGCTCTCGGACAACAAGTCGCAGCGTGAAGAGAACCAGCGGCTGCGCCAGCGCGAGAACTCCATCGACCAGCGCATCAACTCGGCGCTCGAATCCGAGCGGTCCAACCTGCGCCGCGACCAAGAGCAGGCGGCCAGCGCGCGCCAGCAGACCGAAGGGCTGCTCGCCGACCTGCAGCGGCGCCTGGACAGCATCGGCGGGCGCGGCGGCGGCCATGCGGACCTGCCCGTGGGCCTGGGGCTGCAGGGCGGCGACGAGGCCGGCATGGAGGGCGGCGTGCGGTGGGTCGAGCCGGACGACGCAAAGCCCGCCGAGGGGCGCAACGGGGGGCGTGGCGCGAGCGGCGGCATGAGCTTCCCCACGAGCTTCGGCCCGGCGCAGAGCACGCTCGAAACCACCGCTGAAACCGTGGCCAACGCGGGCGCCCGCGCCGCCGGGGTCAAGAATGCCAAGCCGGTCTATACCGTGCCGACCAACTCGACGCTAATGGGATCGGTGGCGATGACGGCCCTGATCGGCCGCGTGCCGATCGACGGCACGGTCAACGATCCCTATCCGTTCAAAGTTCTGGTCGGGCCGGACAACCTGACCGCCAATGGCATCGACATTCCCGACGTGGCCGGCGCCGTGTTCAGCGGCACCGCCTCGGGCGACTGGACGCTCTCGTGCGTGCGAGGTCAGGTGCGCAGCATCACGTTCGTCTTCAACGACGGCACGATTCGCACGATCCCCGAAGACCGCGAGGGCAACCAGCAGAACAACCAACAGCGCGACGGCTTGGGCTGGATCAGCGATCCCCACGGCATTCCTTGCGTCAGCGGCGAGCGGCGCAGCAACGCCCAGCAATACCTCGACTCGCAGGCCCTAATCACCGCGGCCGGTGCCGGTGTGGCCTCGCTCATCGAGAGTGGCAGCGGCCGCATGTCCTATGTCGGCTCGGACGGCTCCATCGGCACCGTGGGCATCACCGGCCAAGAAGCGGTCGGCCAGATTCTCGCGGGCGGTGTCCGGGACATGTCGGCCTGGGTCAACAAGCTCTACGGCCAAGCCTTCGCCGCCGTCTATGTCCAACCCGGCGCCAAGGTTGCCGTCCACCTCGAAAAGCCGCTCGCCATCGACTTCGATCCCGAAGGCCGCAAGGTCGATCACCGCGCAGGAGAAAGCCATGCCCTTGAACTTGACTAACCTGGCCCGTGGCCTAGCACTGGCCCTCGCCGTCGCGGTGCTCGCCGGCTGCGCCACCAGCAAGGAAAAGCTGTTGACCCACGGTGACCGCACGATGATGGACATCTGGCAGCAGGAGGCCGGCGACGGCGGTGGCGCAGCCGGACGGAACGCCGGCCGCCAGTTGCTCGATGCGCGCCAGAGCCTGCGTCGGCCCCTGACCGACGCCGACGTGCAGGCCGCACCTGTCGAGCAGATGCGCTACACGCGCACCGCGCGCAATGAGGTTCACCGCCAGTTCCAGCGTCTGCCCAATCCCGATCTCGTGATGTACGTGTACCCGCACCTGGCCGGCACCGACCCCGTTCCCGTGCCGGGCTACACGACGGTTTTCCCCTTGTACCAGCGCGTGCAGTACGCGATGCCTGGCGAGAGGACGGAGGACTACTGATGCGGTGGAAACTTCCATGGCCGAAGCTGGCTGCCGTCAGCGCCGAAGACACCGCCGCCGACGAGCAGCCGGACGGCTGGCAGCGCCACGTCGAGGCCTTGCAGCAAGCCGGCATCCCCGAACCCGGCGCCGCGGTCCAGGGCCGCAAGCCGGCGACCGTGGCCGACGAGCAGGCGCTGTACGACGTCGCACCGTCCTTCGTGGAACTGCTGCCCTGGGTGGAGTTCTTGCCCGAGTCGAAATCGATGCTCCTGGAGGACGGCCAATCGGTGGCCGCCTTCTACGAGCTGGTGCCGCTGGGCACCGAAGGCCGGGAACCCGGCTGGCTCGCGCATGCCCGCGACGCCCTGGAAAACGCGCTTCAGGACAGCTTCGATGAACTGGACGAGAACCCGTGGGTGCTCCAGCTCTATGCCCAGGACGAACCGAGCTTCGACCAGTACATGCAGACCTTGCGCGATTACGTGCAGCCACGTGCGCGCGGCTCGGCGTTCACCGAGTTCTACCTGCGCTTCTTCGGCCACCACCTGCGCGCTGTGGCCAAGCCCGGCGGCCTGTTCGAGGACACGGTGGTCACGCGGCTGCGCTGGCGCGGCCAGACGCGGCGCGTGCGCATGGTGGTGTACCGCCGCGCGAGCGGACAGGGACAGGCAAACCGCCGCGGCCAGACACCCGAGCAGATGCTGGGCATCGTCTGCGACCGCCTGTGCGGCGGCCTGGCGAACGCCGGCATCCAGGCCCGGCGCATGGTCGCGGCCGACGTCCACGACTGGCTGCTGCGGTGGTTCAACCCGCGCCCCACGCTGCTCGGGCCTGGGGTGGAGGACCGGGAGCGCTTCTACGCGTTGGCGCGCTATCCGGACAGTACCGAGGAAAGCGAGGCCGGCGAGATCGAGCTGGCGAGCGGGCGGGATTTCAGCCAGCGGCTGTTCTTTGGGCAGCCGCGCTCGGACGTGGCGCAAGGGGCCTGGTACTTCGACGGCATGCCGCACCGCGTGCTGATCACCGACCGGCTGCGCATGCCGCCCGGCACCGGGCACCTGACCGGCGAGACCCGCAAGGGGGACGCGATCAACACGCTGTTCGACCAGATGCCCGAGGACACCTTGATGTGTCTCACCATGGTGGCCACGCCGCAGGACGTCCTCGAATCGGACCTCAACCATCTGGCGAAGAAAGCTGTGGGCGAGACGCTGGCGTCGGAGCAGACGCTCAAGGACGTGCATGAAGCCCGCTCCCTGATCGGCAGCGCGCACAAGCTCTACCGGGGCACTCTGGCGTTCTACCTACGCGGGCGCGACGAGGCGGAACTGGATCGGCGCGGCCTGGACCTCGCGAACGTGATGCTCAACGCCGGCCTGCAGCCGGTGCGCGAGGACGACGAGGTGGCGCCGCTCAACAGCTACCTGCGCTGGCTGCCGTGCTGCTACAACCCCGGCAAGGACCGGCGCCGGTGGTACACGCAACTGATGTTCGCCCAGCACGCGGCGAACCTGTCGCCAGTATGGGGCCGCGCCCAGGGCACGGGGCATCCCGGCATCACGATGTTCAATCGCGGCGGCGGCCCGATTACGTTCGACCCCTTGAACAGGTTGGATCGGCAGATGAATGCCCATCTGTTTCTATTTGGCCCCACCGGCTCGGGGAAGTCCGCCACGCTCAACAACCTGCTGAACCAGGTGACGGCCATCTACCGGCCGCGGCTTTTCATCGTGGAAGCCGGCAACAGCTTCGGCCTGTTCAGCGACTTCGCCAGGCGCCTGGGCCTGACCGTGAACCGGGTCAAGCTGGCCCCCGGATCGGGCATCAGCCTAGCGCCGTTCGCCGACGCACGCCGGCTGATCGAAACGCCCAGCGACGTACAGACGCTCGATGCCGACGCGCTGGACGAAGACCTGCCCCCCGATGCCTCGGCCATGGAAGCGGACGAGCAGCGCGACGTGCTGGGCGAACTGGAGATCACAGCGCGGCTGATGATCACGGGCGGCGAAGACAAGGAAGAAGCGCGGATGACGCGGGCCGACCGCTCGCTGATCCGCCAGTGCATCCTCGACGCCGCCGAACATTGCGTGGCCGAAAAGCGCACCGTGCTCACGCGCGACGTGCGCAACGCGCTGCGCGCCCGTGGCCAGGACCCGACGCTGCCCGAGATGCGGCGCGTGCGGCTGCTGGAGATGGCGGACGCGATGGACATGTTCTGCCAAGGCACGGACGGCGAGATGTTCGACCGTGACGGCACGCCGTGGCCCGAGGCCGACATCACGCTGGTCGATCTGGCGACCTATGCCCGCGAGGGCTACAACGCGCAGCTCTCCATCGCCTACATCAGCCTGATCAGCACGGTGAACAACATCGCCGAGCGCGACCAGTACCTGGGCCGGCCGATCGTCAACGTGACCGACGAAGGTCACATCATCACCAAGAACCCGCTGCTCGCGCCCTATGTCGTGAAAATTACAAAAATGTGGCGCAAGTTGGGCGCCTGGTTCTGGCTGGCGACGCAAAACATCGACGATCTGCCGCGCGCCGCAGAGCCCATGCTCAACATGATCGAGTGGTGGGTGTGCCTGTCGATGCCGCCGGACGAAGTGGAGAAGATCGCCAGGTTCCGCGAACTCTCGCCGGCGCAGAAGGCGCTGATGCTCTCCGCACGCAAGGAAGCGGGCAAGTTCACCGAGGGCGTCATCCTCTCCAAGAGCATGGAAGTGCTGTTCCGCGCCGTGCCGCCAAGTCTCTACCTCGCGCTCGCGCAAACCGAGCCCGAGGAGAAGGCAGAACGCTACCAGCTCATGCAGCAGCACGGCGTCAGCGAGCTGGATGCCGCCTTCAAGGTGGCTGAGAAGATCGACCGGGCACGTGGCATCGAGTCGCCGACCCTGGACCTGCCCTGAATCTGCCGTACACCGGAGAACGCCATGGAACAGAAACGCCCATCCATTCCGATGCAGGTACAGGCGTTCCGCCGTCGGCGCTGGAGGCTCAGCTGGCCCTGGGTGTTGGCCGCCGTGCTGGTAGCGCTGCTGCTGATCTGGCTCGTGTCCCGCTATTCTGGCAAGTCCACTCCCCAGACTTCAACGCCGGTCAGCGTGACGCAGGTGGCCGGGCCTCCGTGGCAGATGGGAAATCCGGAAGGGCGTTTCACGCTGACGCTCTACGCGGACCTCGAATGCCCGTTCTGCCGATCCTATTTCCCAGTGCTCAAGCGTTGGGTGGCCGGCAACGCGGACGTGGCCTTGCAATGGCACCACCTCCCGTTGGCCGCGCATGAGCCGGCCGCGTCTGCCGAAGCGAGCCTGGCGGAGTGCGCCGGCGAATCTGGCGGCCATGCCGCCTTCTGGCAGGCTGTCGAGTGGGTCTATGCCCACACGCGCAGCGACGGCCAGGGCTTGCCCGAGGACCTGCGGTACCCCGACCTTACGCCAGCCATCGAGCAGTGTCTGGCGAGCGAACGGCCCGAGGCGCCGATCCGCACCCAGACGGCGGAAGCCACGAGCAGCGGCGTGACCGCCACGCCGTCGCTGCGGCTGCACGATCGCGAAACCGGCAAGGCGATCCTACTGCAGGGTCCGATCGAGGGCGATGCCTTGCTGTCGGCCATGGACATGCTCGCGGCCGGCGATCCCGCCGCCACACCTACTACATCGGAAATGCCTGCCGACGTCGTCGGCGACATGCCCAGGTAGCCCCGGTCTTCAAGGCTACGGCGCAGTCCACTGCGCTGACCGAAACCCGTTCGCCTCGCATCCTGGCCGCGAACGATCACCGCTGCCGCGGTGATGGATGCACCTTGTTCGTTCCCCAGGAGGGCTTGCCCTCCCAGGGCGCGCGCCCTCCGATCTCACCGTCTGGAGGTTCGCCATGTCTTTCGTCGTCAATGACTCCTGCCTGGAGTCGCTTTCCGCCATCGCTGCCCAACACGAGGACTGGATCATCCAGCAAGCCATTGCACTGCTGGAGAAGCGGGTTTTCAAAGCGGGTGCGAAACTCCTCGACCCCACGGCCGTGCGCGACTACCTGCGCGTGAAGCTGGTCGCCGAGCCCAATGAGATATTCGCCGCGGTGTTCCTGGACAGCATGCACCAGGTGCTGGCCTACGAGCCGTTGTTCAGGGGCACGATCAACTCGACTTCGGTCTATCCGCGTGTCGTCGTGCAGCGTGTGCTGGAGTTGAAGGCCGCCGCGGTGGTCTTCGCGCACCAGCACCCCTCGGGCATTTCCGAGCCGTCGAGCGCGGATCGCATGCTGACCCAGCAACTGCAGGCCGCGCTGGCGCTCATCGATGTGCGGGTACTGGACCACATCATCGTCGGCCAGGGTGCCCCGTTCTCCTTTGCGGAGTCCGGCCTGCTGTAAGGGTTGCACTGCTTCGTTGATCAGCGCGGAGGCTTCGGCCTCCGCTTTTTTCTTTGCGGCGACGCAAGCAGGTATGCGGGGTGGCCGCGATGCGCATTGTTTGTTGGGGCCGCCTGGGGTTCGGCGTTTGACTATGGCCCTGATCAACTTCCGGGGCACATGACATGCCAGCAGCTTTTACCCGGTTCGCACCAGGCTGGCGAACCCTTGGCCTGGCCGTGGCGCTGCCGACGTCTCTGGCGGTGTTCAGCCCGGCCACCTTCGCCGCCGACGTGGTGGTCGTCACCGACAGCCGCCACCCGGTCAAGACCATGGGCGGCGAGCGACTGATCGAGTTGGGCGAAACGCCCCGGATCGAGGCCGAGCTTTCCGCGAATCTTCCAGCCGACCCTGAGCGGGCAGCAGCCATCGTCCGGCAACGCCTGAAGCAAGGCGGCACCGATCTTCAGCGCCGCATCGGCACCGCCTACCAGGGCGTCACCGACGCATGGAGTTTGGGTGTCACGACCATCCCGGCCGTCGTGGTGGATCAACGCTTTGTGGTCTATGGCGAGCCGGACGTGGCCCGGGCCGTCGCGCGCATCGAGCAACACCGGAGGACGCAGCCGTGACCCATCGCCCATTCGACCTGCTGCGCCGCCTGCGCGTCGCCGTGGCCTCGCTGCTGCTGATCAGCGCCACGGGCAGCTACGCCTTGAACACCGCCACCATCGTGTCCTCCGTCATGTCGCCGGACTGCCTGGAGTACCGGGTGGTGGGCATCTGCTACTGGCTCTACTGCACCTGGACGGGCTGCACGGTGCGCACATCCACCAAGGTCCGGCACTACGTGCCCGATGCGGTCGTCTCCAGCTACAGCAACACCGGAGAGAACCCCTGGGTCGAGGTGCAGGCGATGAGCACGCCCAACCCATCCGCACAGGCAGGTGGGGATGGGACCACGAACGAAGACCACGACAACAACCTCGCCAAATTCAAGAACAGCGATGTCATCGGCCATCCTGGCGGCGAGGTATTCAACCAGTTCGCATCGTCGTCGGGCTATTTCTGCCAAGGCGCGGGCACGGCCTTCATGCCGTATCTACTCAGCACCCTGGACACGCTGGCTTGGCGCTACAACGTGCCTGAAATGGCCTACCCGGAGGCGTTGATTCCGGGCATGCGCGAGGTCGGTGCGCGCACCACGATGAACCTCTGGGGCAATGTCTATCCGCGCGGCGGCTTCCTGCATCAGACCGATGACTACAAATCCGGGGCCGTCGTGGCCCAGCGCGCCGGTGATGTCGTCACGCGCCGCGGGCAGATCCACGTGTACCAGCCGCTGCTTGCCAACGCCCGCGACGGCTACTGGCCGGCCGGCGCGCTGATGGAGGGTGATGCCTCTACGGGCAAGTGGCAGGAGCTGACGCCGCGCCTGTCCAACACCTGCGTGGTGTTCCCGCACAGCGGCACGCTGACCCAGGCCCAACAAGGCGACTACGCCTGGGCGCTGTGGCGTCCCTATGCGTGCTGCGAACGCCGCGGGCAGGTGTTCCTGGGCAGCGTCGATTTCCTCTGAGGTGCCACGATGAAGCGTCCTGAATCGATGAACCTTTCCGCCAAGGCGTGCCGCCTGCTGCGCCCGAAGGCGCTGGCCGGCCCGCTCGCTCTGGTCTGCGGCCTGGCGTGGGCGCAGGTCGGATACCAGAACAGCGGCCCCGTCCTCGGCGATGACGTCATGTACTCGATCGGCGGTGGCAGTGCGGTGTCCATGGGCCGCGCGGCCGGCATGCGCTCCATCGGGGTCGGCGTGGGGTGGAACAGCAACCTGATCTGCGGCGACATGAGCATCCAGACCACGCTGCGCAATCAGCTCAACGGCATCACGAACGGCTTTCAGCAGATCATGAGCAACGTGATCCAGAGCGCGACCAGCGCGGTTGCATCGCTGCCGGCGCTGATCATTCAGCGCGCCGATCCGGGCCTGTACAACCTGCTGACCAACGGCGTGCTGCAGGCGCGGCTGGACTTCGACCGCTCCAAGCTGACGTGCCGCGCCATGGCGGAGAAGATGGCCGAGACTGCGGGTGGCCAGCTTGGCTGGAGCCAGATGGCCGAAGGCATGGCCTTGCGTGACGCGGTTGGCAGCAACGATGCCGTGTCGGCCGTCGAGCAGGCCGAGACGCGCCGCGGCAACGACGGCCTTCCCTGGGTGGGCGGCAGCAATGCCGGTGGCGCAGGCCAGTCCGCCATCCGCGTGGTCGGCGACGTCACCCGCGCGGGCTACAACCTGGTCAACGGGCGCGGCGTGACGGACACATCCTCCATCGCGTCCACCAGTTGCGCGAGCCTGTCCTGCCAGACCTGGACGTCGCCGCAGCAGGCGACCGAATGGGCCACCCGGGTCCTCGGGGAACAGGTGCAGCGCACGTGCGATTCCTGCACCAAGACCGAGACGGTGCCCGGCGTCGGGCTGACGCCGCTGATCCAGGAGGAGTACGAAGCCAAGCTGGAAGTCTTGCAGGAACTGGTTTCCGGCGTGCGCAACACCACCTTCGAGAACTTGCGCGAGGCCGGCAGCACGTCGCTGCCGATCACGCGCGGCGTCATCGAGGCGCTGCGCGACGAGCCGGACCAGGACCTGCTGGCGCGGCGCCTCGCGTCCGAGGTGGCGCTTTCGTCGGTGCTGGAGAAGGCACTGCTGCTCCAGCGCACGCTGCTCACCGGCAAGAAAGAGCCCAACGTGGCAGCCAACGAGTTGGCAGTCGAGGCCGTGAACCACGAGAGCGACACGCTCGACCGGGAGATCCGCAACCTCAAGACCGAACTTGAACTGCGGCGCGAGCTGGCGAACAACTCGCCGATGGCCATCATCCAGCGCCATGGCACGCGCGCGGCAGGCTCGCGCGGCATCTATGAGGGCGATCCGGTGCCCGACCGCCTCGACCAGTTGCAGAAGGGCAATCCGGGAGGCCGGCCATGAGCGCGGAGCGCATGGCCTGGCGCCCCTTGCGCTGGCTCATCAGCCGGCGTGCGGCGAAAGCACTGCTGTGGGCGGCCGTGATCGTCGCCGCTGCGGTGGGCGCCAACATCGCCGGCATCTATCTCGTTGGCAGCGTGGCCGGCTGGGAGCGGTGGCTCGCGGCCGCATCGGGCTACTTCTTCGTGTGGCGGTTGTTCCTGTACGGGGCGACGGCCTGCGGCTGGGTCTGGATGCGGCGGCGGCTGCTGGCGCGCGAGGACAGCACGCTGGCCCGACGCCGGCTGATTCGCGCTGAGGTCGCCGGCATTGTTGCCATCGTGGCGCTGGAAGCCAGCCTGTTGATGCAGGCCGCTTGAGGGGATCGAGGCCATGACGCTTTTCACGACCGACTACCTGGAGTACTACCTAACCCTCGTGTCCTGGATCGTCAACAACGGCATCTGGGCGGTCCTCGTATCCAGCGGGGTATTCGCGCTGCCTTTCGTCGCCATCATCGTGCAGGAGTGGTTGAAGGCCCGTGCGGAAGGCGCCGACGAGGGCAACAAAGGCGTGCTGAGCGCCGCCCGCATCGAGAACCGGGTCTTCGTCGCCATCGTGGTGGTGATGTTCGCCGGCATTCCGTTCATCGACGTGGACCTGAACACCATCCAGTACGACAGCTCGCGCTCGGCCCAGTGCCAGGTCAGCGTGGCGCAGCCCGGGGATACCGGCTGGTCGCAGTCCTTCAGCACCATCAACAACCAGTCGGCGAAGGTGCCGGTGTGGTGGGCGTTCATGCACGCGCTCTCGCGCGCCGTCACGGGCGCTTCGGTGGCAGCGATCCCGTGCGGCACGGACCTGCGGCAGATGCGCATGGAGATCGACGCTACGCGCATCGATGACCCGGTGCTGGCTCAGGAAGTAGCGGATTTCTCGCGGGATTGCTATGGGCCTGCACGGGCCAAATTGTTCATGCAGCGCCCTCAGCTCGATGAGCAGCAGATGCACGACGTGACCTGGATCGGATCGCGGTTCTTCACCGACACGAACGGCTACTACGACACATACCGTTCCAGCACCCCACGCGAGGACTGGCCCTATGACAGCACCCGCGACGCAGGGCTTGCGCAGGTGGCCAGCGGTGGCGGCTACCCGACCTGCCGCCAGTGGTGGAGCGATGGAAGTAACGGCCTGCGGGCACGCCTGCTGGGTCAGGTGGACCCGAGCCTGTCGAGTCGCCTGGCGGGCTGGGCCGGGTTCCTGAGCCGGGCCGAGGTGGACGACTCGGTGATCCGAGCCATCGCGTCACCGCGGCAGCAGAAGTTGAACCAGGGCAGCGTCTATACGGACTACGGAGGCCAGATCGACAAGACCTTGCCGAACATCGTGACACGGGCCACGGGAGACGTTGGGATGGCCGTCGGCGCGATTGCCGCGTTTCCCGCCATGGACGTCGTGAGACAGTCTCTACCCATGGTCCTCGCCTTGCTCAAGATGGCGCTGGTCATCTGCATCCCGCTCGTGCTGGTCGTGGGCACCTATGACCTGAAGACGGTCGTCACGGTCAGCGTCGTGCAATTCGCGCTGTTCTTCGTGGATTTCTGGTTCCAGCTCGCTCGCTGGATCGACAGCACTATCCTCGATGCGCTCTATGGCTGGGGCTTTGGCTGGAACCGGCCACACACGAACTTCGACCCGCTGGTGGGGCTGAACAATGCGTTCGGCGACATGCTCTTGATGTTCGTCGCGGGCACGATGTTCCTGGTGCTGCCAGGATTCTGGCTGGCAAGCCTGACCTGGGTTGGAATTCGGGCGGGACATGCCATTCAGGGGTTGTCGGACGGCAGCAAGAGCGCCGGCCAAGCCGGGGGCAAGGGGGCTGGGGCACTCACGGGAGGCAAGCTGAAGTAGCCCGGAGTCCGTCAGTCGTCGGTGTACAACTCGTGCGACGTATCGTTGTACAGATTGGGATCGTAGCCCGGTGTCTTGCGCAGTTCTGTGAGATCGGTGAAAGGCCACTCGTCCTCGTCAGAGGTATTGGCAGCAGCAGCCCACGCCGCCGCCACGACGCCCAACAACACGAGTGCGAACCAAAAAGCAACGTAGAGCAGCAATCCCACCACAGACAGCTTGACCACCCACACGAGCGCGGTGGCAACGGCCGCCGGCACCCCCTTGGACACCAACCAGTTCGACGCCCGACGTTCGCCGCGCGCGTAGGCGCGCCATCCGCGGCCAAAGGTGCGGCCGAGGCGTTCTGCGGTGCTGATGCGGGTCGTGGTGTTCATGGTCGTCTCCTGCTACAGAGGGATGCCTATTCCAGTTTGGTCCATTTCATTCTGTTTGGGGCTTCAATGTGCTCTCTTGCCGCTTCAGGACGCTTCGTCATCCGGTTCCACCGGCCCGGGATCAGGCTCCACGCCGACGCGATACGTGGCAACGAAGCGCGGCCAGTCCACATGGTCCACCAGGTCGATGTCATCGACAACGCCGACTCTTGCTGCCGCACGCTCGAACAGGGCGATGCTCTTGGCGGGATAGTTGTTGCGCGACGGATAGAGCACCCCGTCGAACAGCGGCTGGCCATCATCGCCGAGCATCGCATGCACCTGGGCGGACACCTGCTGCGTGTGCGTGTAGTCGCGGCTGGCCAACTGTTCCAGGTTCAGGCCGAAGTAACCCGCCATGACACCCTCGGCCGTGAGATCGGCCAAGCGCACGTCGTCCAGGACCCCCACGGCCCGCACGAGCCGGCTCTCGACTTCCTTCAGCGCAATCGAGCGCTTCTCGTCCGCCAGCCACTGGTGCTTGTGAAACACCGACTCCATCAGCGCCGTGGACAGGTCGCGGCCCAGGTAGAGCACGCCGTAGGTCCGCGCCGGGTCGTCGTAGCGATTGGTGCCGCTGCGGCCATAGTACAGCGGGCTGCCCCGATAGACGACGCGGCTCACATGCTGGAGCAGTTCACCCGCATCGATCAAGAACAAGGGCAGTTCGCGGCTCATGGCGGTCTTGCCTCAATGCACCTGGACGCCCAGCACGTTGAACACCGCTTCGGCCACGTCATCGATTGTGCCATGCGTCACCGCATCCACCGGCGAGCGTCCGCCCAAGCCTTCGAGCGGTTCGGATAGTGCGCGGTAGATCGTCCAGTGGTCGATGCCCTCGACCTCTTGAAGCACGGTTTGGGTCAACTGCTGCTTCACCGGGTCGAGCTGCCAGTCGGGCAGCTTCTGGCCGCGCGGCCCCACATTCAGCGCCAGCAGCCGGCGCGCGAGGATGTCCTTGTAGATCTGCTGGCGCGACTTGTCCGCCAGCTTGGCGTACTCGGGGATCGGCAGGTTGTGCGGCTGGTTGAAGGATTCCAGCAACACGGCGCGGCCTCGCTGGACGTCGGTTTCAGTCGGGGTCCAGCGCGTTTCGGTGCGCAGCGCGGCCGCCTTGCGCGCCAGGGCCTGCTCCACCGTTTCGCCTTCGAGGTTGGCTGGCAGTTTTACCGCCTCCACGCGCTCGTGAATGAACGCCTGCAACTCGGCCGCGAAAGCCGGCGCATCCCGGATTTCAACGGTATCCGCGAAACGGCGCACGTCCTCCACGGTGACGCGCGGCAGACGATCGGCAATGAATTCAATGGCGGTGGGCATGGTCATCTCCCAAGCAGGTTTGAGACAGGATTCACTCTAGTCGCCCTTGTCGCATTTGTCAACTTAGTCGCCTGAGCGAGAGCCTACCTGCCGGGGGTAGCGTCCCCGCAGCATAGGCAGGGGCCAGCGCCAGGTCTCCGTCCAATCCATTCGTGCGGGTTCCACATTGACGCTGGAGACGCAACCCAGGCCCGGCTATACCGAAACGGTTAAAGGCCAAAGGGCCGAAACGGCAAGGGAATGGGGTGCAAGGGGAAAGGCCCTACCTCGAAAAGGCGAAAAGGCCTCCCGGCCGGCCCCCCAGAGGACACCCGCATGCTCTCCCTGTTCCAGCGAAAACGGCCCCCGGTCGCTGCCCCGTCGCCAGCGCCCGCCACCGACCTCCCGAAAGGGTTGCTGCGGCCCGAATCGGCCGCATCGCTGCTGGCAACACCGCGCCGGCAGAAGCTGCTGGAACACATCTGGCAGCGCACGTCGCTGTCGCGGCGGCAGTTCGCCACCCTATACCGCACGCCGCTGGAGCACTACGCCGAGTTGGTCCAACAATTCCCCGCATCGGAAAGCCATCACCACGCTTACCCCGGCGGCATGCTGGATCACGGGTTGGAGATCGTCGCCTATGCGCTCAAGCTGCGGCAGTCCCATCTGCTGCCCATTGGCGGCAGTCCCGAAGACCAGGCGGCGCAGTCTGAAGCCTGGACTGCCGCAGTCGCTTATGCCGCGCTGCTGCACGACATCGGCAAGATCGCCGTCGATCTGCACGTCGAACTGTCCGACGGCTCGCTGTGGCACCCCTGGCACGGCCCGCTGCACCAGCCATACCGCTTCCGCTACCGCGACGATCGGGAATATCGGCTCCACAGCGCCGCGACAGGTTTACTCTACCGTCAACTGCTCGACCGTGATGCCCTGGACTGGCTCAGTGGCTATCCCGACCTGTGGGGACCGCTGCTCTACGTCCTGGCCGGCCAGTACGAGCGCGCCGGCGTGCTGGGCGAACTTGTCGTGCAGGCCGACCGGGCTTCGGTGGCCCAGGAACTGGGCGGCGATCCGGCCCGCGCCATGGCTGCACACAAGCATGCGCTGCAGCGCAAGTTGCTCGACGGGCTGCGCTACCTGCTCAAGGAACAGTTGAAGCTGAACCAGCCGGAAGCCTCCGATGGCTGGATCACCGAGGATGCCTTGTGGCTGGTAAGCAAGACGGTCTCGGACAAGCTGCGTGCGCACCTGCTGTCACTAGGCGTCGACGGCATCCCCGCGAGCAACACCGCCGTCTTCAACGTGCTGCAGGATCACGGCATGTTGCAACCGACGCCGGACGGCAAGGCGGTCTGGCGCGCGACCGTGACCAGCACGACTGGCTGGTCCCACTCATTCACCCTGCTGCGTCTCGCTCCCGCGCTGATTTGGGAGTCTGGAGAGCGGCCAGCGCCCTTCGCAGGGGCAGTGGCAATCGGCGGGACACCGGCACCCAACAATGCCGATGCCTTGGTGCCCTCGCCGGCAATGACGGCAAAGCCAGCCACCGACGATCAAGAGTCCCTTCCATGGGAGGGCGTCGACGCCGCGACTCCGGTTCACTTGCCTGCCGCACAAGCCGCACCCGATGTCATGGAGGACCTGCTGGCGATGGTAGGAATCGGCGATTTGCTTGTTCCCCAACAGGATGCGGAAGCCGTCTCGGGCGACGCACCCGCCGCTGGCCCTCAAACGCCACCGCCAACCTCGATGGTGCCCGTGCCGTCATCAGCGCCGGTGCCCACGTCCTCGTCGGCGCAGCCATCGGGCGAGCACTTCATGGCGTGGCTGAAACAAGGTATCGCTACCCGCCGGCTGGTCATCAACGACGCGAAGGCGCTCGTGCATACGGTGGGCGACACGGCCTACCTGGTCAGCCCCGGGGTATTCCAACGCTACGCACAAGAACACCCCCAGGTCGGGACTCTCGCCAAGCAGGAGAACCAGCAGGATTGGCAATGGGTACAAAAGCGCTTCGAGCGCCTGCAACTGCATCGCAAAAAGCCCAGGGGCCTGAACATCTGGACGTGCGATGTCACAGGCCCCAGGAAGTCCCGCCGCCTGTATGGCTATCTATTGCACGATGTTCGGCTCCTGTTCGCAGAGCCACCACCGAACAATCCTTACTTGTCACTTCTCGCGTAACCGGCGGCTCAAGAGCCGTCCAAAAATGCGACGCGGCGGACCAATCCGCAACGGCGCGAATCAGAACGTCGATATCGCTTGACCTCAAGTTTTGAGGCTTTGTAATGCCGCCGAGGTCGGTTTGCGCGCGCGTTCTGCGACGAGACGAGAAGCCGACAACCAACGGGATTCGATCTCTGCCGCATCTGTCGCTCATGGTCTTGCGCTGCCAAGAAAGCAGCGTCAGGGGACAGCGTGCAGCGCGATCGCGCTCGCTTCATTCGCTTTACGACCTGACCACGGAACCTGTTCAGATGACGACTTCCAGCTCCGACCCTCGCGGCGTGCGCCTGCTTTGGATACTGATCTCCCTCAGCGCGATGGCGCTCGCAGGTTGTAAAGAGAACGCCGGAGCTGGCGCCGGAGGCCATCCACCGCCGCCGCAAGTCAGCGTCGCGCAGGTCGAGATCAAGCCCATCACGTAATGGGACGAATACAACGGACGCATCGAAGCCATCGAGAGCGTCGAGCTGCGCCCACGGGTGTCTGGCTACGTCGAGCGGGTCGCCTATCGCGAAGGAGACGAGGTCAAGAAGGGCGATGTGCTCTTCATGATCGATGCCCGAAGCTACCGCGCGGAACTGGCCCGGGCCCAGGCGCAATTGACCCGGGCGCGCAGCGAAGCCGGCCGCAGCAGAAGCGAGGCGCAACGTGCCAAGGTGCTGGTCGAGCAGCAGGCTGTCTCCACCGAGGCCTGGGAGCAGCGCCGCGCCGCTGACGAGTCCGCGCAGGCTGAGGTGCAGGCCGCGCAGGCTGCGGTGGAGACGGCGCAGTTGAACCTGGAGAGGACCCAAGTGCGCTCGCCCATCAACGGGCGCGCCAGCCGTGCCCGCCTTACCGCAGGCAACCTGGTGGCCGCCAGCGATGCAGCCAGTGTGCTAACCACCATCGTGTTCCAGGACAGGGTCTATACCTACTTTGAGGCCGATGAGAAGGCGTTCCTGCGCTACTCGCGCATGGCGCGCAAGGGAGAGCGCCCCAGCGAGCGAGGCGGCCAGCTGCCGGTCCAGATCGCCCTGGCGGACAAGGCGGACTTCTCTCACACCGGCACGGTGGACTTCCTCGACAACCAGGTGGACCGGGGCAGCGGCACGATCGCCGTGCGCGCGGTGCTGGACAACAAGGATCGCGTTTTCACGCCGGGCCTCTATACCCGCGTGCGACTGGTCGGCAGCGGCGAATTCTCGGCCGTGTTGATCGACGACAAGGCGGTGCTGACCGACCACGACCGTAACTACGTCTACATCGTAGACAAGGATGGACTGGCGCAGCGACGTGATGTGAAACTGGGTGGCAGTTCCCATTGGCTGCGCATCGTGCGAGGGGGGCTGGCGGCGGGCGACCGCGTGATCGTCAACGGCGCGCAGAAGGTGTTCTTGCCGGGCATGCCTGTGCAGGCCACGGCGGTGCCCATGGTGGCTGCTGCGGCGCCCGCGTCCGCCACCAAATGAAGCACCACGCCGGAGCGCGCCACCGATCGGACGTATCACACAACGAGCGGCGCGGCGCGCTTCCCCCTGGACTCCTTTCAAGGTATTAGCCCATGGACCTCTCCAAGTTCTTCATGGACAGGCCGATCTTCGCGGCTGTGCTGTCGATCGTCATCTTCGTCTCGGGCCTGCTCGCGATCCCGGCGCTGCCGATCAGCGAATATCCCAAGGTCGTGGTGCGCGCCGTGTATCCGGGCGCCAACCCCAAGGTGATTGCCGAGACCGTGGCGACACCCCTGGAGGAGCAGATCAACGGCGTCGAAGGCATGATGTACATCAAGTCTGTCGCCGGCTCCGACGGCGTGCTGGTGACCACGGTCACCTTCCGTTCTGGCATCAACGCCGATGACGCGACGGTGCGGGTACAAAACCGCGTCGCCCAGGCTCAGGCCCGGCTGCCCGCGATGTGGTGCGCCAGGGCATCACCGTCCAAAAGCAGTCCCCCGCCTTCCTGATGGTGGTGCACCTGACATCGCCCGATAAGCAGTACGACACGCTGTACCTTCGCAACTACGCCCGGCTGCACGTCAAGGACAGTTGCACATCGAGCCGCGCAAGACCGACAACGAGTAGTCCTGTCCCAAGCAGTCGGGCGTCCCGGCGTGCCGCCGTCGCGCTGTCGTGCTGCGCATTGAGCCTCGCTGCGCGAGTCTCGCCCCTGTCGGGCTTCCATCGCTGGCGCCTCCGGCCCGGCTCGCTGATCCGTGCCTGCGCGCTCCGCTTGCCGAAAACCGGCGTGCGTGGGTGGCGTGAGGGGGCGGTCTTGCTGTGTCCCTTCGCCGACGACCACGCCGCGCAGGAAGCCACGTTCTATGGTGCGCCGGAATGGCAGCGCAGCCCGTCCAAGCTGCGCGAGCGCCTGACCGAGCGCGAAATCGACGCCGCGCACGCGCTGGTGCGCTTCGTCGGGCTGGACGCCTACCGGCAGGCAGGCGGCGGCATCCGCCGCGACCTGTTCGCGGAAGGCGATGCCGGAACCTACCTCACCGATACCGCAGTGCTGGAAACGCTCGTGCGCGACAAGCTGGCAACGCTGGCCGAGGACGTGCGCGCCGAGGGCTGGGCATGGGTGGAGGCCGTGCCGCATCTGGCCTACGAGGAACGGCAGGCGTTCCAGAACGCCCCGCGCCACCGCCGCGAGCCGACCACCCGCGAGGCCCGCCGCATCGCCTCGCTGGAAACCCGCCTCGAAAAGATCGACGCCGAACTGGAAGAAGCCTGCGACGCCGAGGACGAGGCCAAGGCCGAGAAGCTGGAACAGCGGCGCGATCAGGTGGTCGGAGAACTGCAAGACGCGGAGAATGCCTTGCAAGGCTACGCCCCCGAAGTGCGCGAGGTGGCCGGTGCCATCGTCACCATCGACCGCAACGGCGAGGCTGTTATTCATCGCGGCCTGCTGCGCGAAGCCGAGGCCAAGGCGCTGCGCACGCTGGAAAAGCTGCGGCGCGGCTTCGGCAGCACCGAAGGCGAAGCCGCCAACGAGGAGCACGAGGACGCCGACGACCCGCCCAAGGCCGCGAGCCTGTCCGACCAGCTGGCGCAGCGGTTGAGCGCCCACCGCACGGCGGCGCTGCAAATCGAAGTGGCCCGGCATCCGCACGTCGCGCTGGCCGCGCTGGTGCATGGCATGGTGCAGAAGGTTTTGCAGGACAGCTACCACGGCCACGACCTGCCGCTGGGCGTGAGCCTGAAAGTGCAAGACCGGCTGGAAGGCATGGCCCCGGACTGGCCGGAGTCGCCCGCCGCTGTGGCGCTGCGCGAACTGCAACAGGTAGCCGGGGAAGCCTTGCCGGAGGACAGCGCCGAACTGTTCGCCGCGCTGCTGGCGAAGTCGCAAGACGAACTGGTGCGGCTGCTGGCCGTGTGCGTGGCTTCCACGGTGGACGTGGTGACGCCCCGTGCCACGCCGCACCAGCCCGGCGCAGAACTGGCGCAGGCCGTGGGCCTCGACATGGCCGCATGGTGGAAGCCGACCGCAGAAGGCTACTTCAAGCACGTTTCCAAGGCCGTGATTCTGGATGCCGTGGGCGCGTTTGCACCGGAATTCGTCACCCGGCTGGCGAAGCTCAAGAAGGCCGACATTGCCAGCGAGGCCGAGCGGCTGGCCGATGGCACCGGCTGGATGCCCGCCATCTTCAAGGCCGAAGGCCCGCAGGAGGCCGCGCAGGAAGAAGGCCCGGAGCAGGACGCCCCGGAGGATACCGAGGCAATGGCGGATGAACCCGCCGAGGCACTGGCCGCTTGACCCGCGCCGAAGGCAAGCGCCCCGGCCTCGACCGGGGCGCTTCGCTTTGTGTGGTGGCGCATCGAGACGAAGGAATAACCGCGATCAGCACCGCGCCCAGGCCGTTCCGCCCTGGGCGCGGTGGACGCGAAATCCGGGTGCGACAGTGGCCGCGCCCGGTGTTCAAGGCCAATAGCCGAATTAAAACGCCGCCGCCTTCGCGCTGGCTCAGGCGGCGGCGTTGAAGGCATCGCTGTAGTGCGCGATGCCTTCCGGCACTGTCCCATGCAGGGCCAGCGCCATGAAATAGCCGGGCGGCACGCCCGGCAGTTGCAAGCCCGCATGGGCCTGGAAGCCAAAGCGCGTGTAGTACGTTGGATCTCCCAGCAGCACGCAGCCTGCGGCCTGCATAGCCCGCAGTTCAGACAGCGCCTGTTCCATCAGGCGCGAACCGATGCCTCGCCCCTGCCTTGGCGGCAGGACGGAGATCGGCCCCAACCCATACCAGCCCTCGGTCTTTCGCCTGTGCTCATGGGTGATCGTTACTGGCGACAGCGCGACGTGACCGACGACGCGCCCATGTTCTTCGGCCACGATGGAAAGCGTCAGTTCGTTGGCGGCACGCAAGGCGCGCACGATGAATTGCTCGGTGTGGCTGGTGTGTGGTGCATCAGCGAAGGCGGCGGTCGTGACCGCTTCGATGGCGGCAATGTCGTCGGCGGTTTCGTGTCGGAGCTGGATGGTCAGGGTGTGCCACATGAGATTCAGACGCCCATCGCCATGACCCAGCCCACCAGCCCGGCTAACAGCACCACGAG
Source organism: Stenotrophomonas maltophilia (assembly GCF_047497515.2). Lineage (GTDB taxonomy): Bacteria > Pseudomonadota > Gammaproteobacteria > Xanthomonadales > Xanthomonadaceae > Stenotrophomonas. Next base: position 430,752 of record NZ_JAXAXL020000002.1, on the reverse strand, counting down.
CGCCGGCGGCACGCGCCCCACCGTCAGCAGTCCGAACGAGAGCAGCGCCAGCCCAAAATCCGCCTTGCTGTGGATGGCACTCGTCCATACCGGGTCATAGAGGGCGGACACCAGAATACCGACCACGCCGGCGTTGATGCCGGCCATGGCCGTCTGGATGCCCGCGCGGTGGCGCAGCCCTTCCCAGAACGGCAGTGCACCGACCAGCATGAAAAAAGCGGGGAGGAAGATCGTGCCCAGGAGTGCCAGCCCGCCGATCCAGCCATGCAGCGGTCCGTGGGCGACCGCGCCGAGGTAGGCCGAGAAAGTGAACAGCGGCCCCGGCACGGCCTGCGCCGCACCGTAGCCGGCCAGGAAGTCGGCATTGCTCACGACGCCGCTGGGCACCACCGAGGCCTGCAGCAGCGGCAGCACAACGTGTCCACCGCCGAAGACCAGTGCACCGGAGCGGTACACCCCTTCCAGCAGGGCTATCGTGGACGAGTCCGTGGCTGCCGCCCACAGGGGCAGCCCGACGAGCGGTGCGGCAAACAGCAGCAGCGCCACGATGCCCAGCTTGCGCGAGACGGGGTAGCTGTGGGCGTGGCCGCCGCCGGGTTGCGCGATCTTCAATGTCCACCAGCCCAGCAGCCCTGCCACCGCGATGGCGGCAAGCTGTCCCGCGGCCGAGGGCAGGACCATGGTCAGCAGCGCCGCCAGAATGGCCAGCGCGGCGCGCGGCCGGTCCGGGCACAACGACTTGGCCATCCCCCAGACCGCTTGCGCCACGATGGCCACGGCGACGACCTTGAGCCCGTGCACCCAGCCGGACTGGGCCAGCCCCTGGTACTCGGCGATGCCAAAGGCGAACAGGATCAGCGCAATCGCCGATGGCAAGGTGAATCCGGCCCAGGCCGCCAGCAGCCCCAGCCAGCCCGCGCGGCCCAACCCCAGCGCCATACCGACCTGGCTGCTGGCCGGCCCCGGCAGGAACTGGCACAGGGCGACCAGATCGGAGTAGCTGCGGTCATCCAGCCAGCGGCGACGCTCGACGAACTCCGAGCGGAAATAGCCCAGATGCGCGATCGGCCCGCCGAAGGAGGTCAGCCCCAGCTTGAGGAAGGCGCCGAAGACTTCGACGGGTGAGCCGCGCGCGGCAGCGGCCTCATGCTGCAAGGTGTTGGTGGAATCTGTCATTTGTGCATCGCCTCCCCGGTGAACTCCCGGATGCGGTCCTTGGCCAGCGCCAAGCCTTCCTTGCCCTTGGGCGTGATCGTGTAGAGCTTGCGCACGGTGCGCCCTTCACGCTCCTGGCGGGAGACGAGGTAGCCGTCGCGCTCCATCTTGTGCAGCATCGGGTACAGCGTTCCGGGGGAGAGGCGGTAGCCGTGGTGGGCCAGCTCGTCGATCATCCATTGCCCGTAGATCTCCTGCTCGGCTGCGTGGTGCAGCACATGCAGGCGGATCAGCCCCGACAGCAGGTCGTGGTGCTCCATGGCACGTGGAGTAGGTTTCTCTTTCATATCGAATATCGATAACGAAATTCGATAATACCAGCCTCACTTCAGATTGCCTGCCGCTTGTGCGGGAGGTCTCAGACCCTGCGACCCTCCGCATCCACCACGGCTTCGCCGTCTTCCTTGCGGAACGCGCCGCGCTGCGGCTGCGGCAGGATGTCCAGCACGGCCTCTGAGGGCCGGCACAGGCGCGTGCCCAGCGGGGTCACCACGATGGGCCGGTTGATGAGGATGGGGTGCTGGAGCATGAAGCCAATCAACTGCTCGTCACCCCACTTCGGGTCATCGAGGCCCAATTCCGCATAGGGCGTACCCTTCTCACGCAGCACGGCGCGCATTGGCGCGCCCATGTCCGTGATCAGGCGTTGCAGCGTTTCGCGGTCAGGCGGTGTCTTCAGGTATTCGATAACGTTCGGCTCTTCGCCGCTGTTGCGGATCAGAGCCAGCACGTTGCGCGACGTGCCGCAGGTGGGGTTGTGGTAAATGGTGATGTTGCTCATGAGTCGTGTCTTGGTTATCCACGGGCAGGGTTCGGGCCGCACTCATACCAGCCCTTGCTTTGGTTGACGATCCGAACGACCAGTAGCATGACTGGCACCTCGATCAGCACGCCGACCACGGTGGCCAGCGCGGCGCCGGACTGGAAGCCGAACAGGCTGATGGCGGCGGCTACGGCAAGCTCGAAGAAGTTGCTGGCGCCGATCAGCGCCGAAGGACAAGCGATGCTGTGCTGCTCGCCCGCCTTGCGGTTGAGCCAGTAGGCCAGGCCGGAGTTGAAGAACACCTGGATCAGGATCGGAACGGCCAGCATGGCGATGACCAGTGGCTGGCGGATGATGGCCTCGCCCTGGAAGGCGAACAGCAGCACCAGCGTGAGCAGCAGCGCCGCGATGGACAGCGGCCCGATGCGCTCCAGCGCCCGGTCGAAGGCGGCTTGGCCCTTGCTCAGCAGGGCGCGGCGCCAGAACTGGGCCAGGATGACGGGAATCACGATGTACAGGCCGACCGATACCAGCAGCGTGGCCCACGGCACCGTGATGGACGATAGGCCCAGCAGCAGGCCGACGATGGGCGCGAAGGCGAACACCATGATGGTGTCGTTCAGCGCGACCTGCGACAGCGTGAACACAGGATCGCCCCCGGTCAGCCGGCTCCAGACGAACACCATGGCTGTGCAAGGTGCGGCGGCCAGCAAGATCAGGCCCGCGACATAGCTGTCGAGCTGGTCGGCGGGGAGCCACTGCGCGAAGACCTGGCGGATGAAGATCCACGCCAGCAACGCCATCGAGAATGGTTTGACGGCCCAGTTGATGAACAGCGTCACGCCGATGCCGCGCCAGTGCTGCTTGACCTGGCCGAGAGCGCCGAAGTCCACCTTGAGCAGCATGGGAATGATCATCACCCAGATCAGCAGGCCCACGGGCAGGTTGACCTGAGCCACTTCCGTGCGGCCGATGGCCTGGAACACGCCCGGCGCGAACTGGCCGAGCGCGATACCGGCGACGATGCACAGCAGCACCCACACGCTCAGGTAGCGCTCGAAGACGCTCATGGTGGGGGCGGCCGGCACGCGGCCGGCCGTTTGGGTTCCAACACTCATCGCGCCAACCTCACTTCGTACCAATGCTGCGCAGCTCGTGCTGCAGCGACATGGCATCCAGGCGCTGAATCGGCAGCGACAGGAACAATTCGATGCGTCGGCGCAGCGTCAGCGCCGCATCCGTGAACGCCTTGCGCTTCTGCTCGTCGGTGCCTTCAACGGCTGCAGGATCAGGCACACCCCAATGCGCCGACATCGGGCGCCCCGGCCACACGGGGCAGACCTCGCCGGCGGCGTTGTCGCAGACCGTGAAGATGAAATCCAGCTCCGGCGCACCGGGCGCCGCGAACTCGTCCCAGTTCTTGCTGCGGTAGCCGGCGGTCGGCATGTGCAGCCGCTCCAGCGTGGCGAGCGCCAGTGGGTGGACTTCGCCCTTGGGGTGGCTGCCCGCCGAGTAGGCGCGAAAGCGCCCCTGGCCCAATTCATTGAGGATGCCTTCGGCCAGGATGGAGCGGGCCGAGTTACCCGTGCAGATGAACAGGGCGTTGTAGGTCTTGTCGGTGGTCATGGGTATCTCACATCAGCAGCAGGAGGAAGCCGGCTTCACCGCAACGCCCACCGGCTTGCCGCGCACCGGGGTACAGCACGCTGCGGCGGAAGTCGCTGCAGGCGCCGCTTCGTTAAAGACCGGAATGTTGCCCAGCGTGTGGAAGTGCTCCCAGGCCACGCCCTGCGGATCGGTGATCCAGTGCTTCTCGCTGCGCGCGTAGCAGCAGGTCGTGGTGCCCTCGTCCAGCAGCGTCATGTCGGCCGCCTCGGCGCGGGCCTTCAGCACCGCCAATTCCTCGGCATCGTCGGTCTGGATACCCAGGTGGTCGATGCCCGGCTTGTTGCCACGTGTGGAGATGGCGAAGTTGACCGGCGGGTCTTCGAGCATCCATTTGGCGTAGTCGCCTTCGACGCGCGCGGGCTGCGCGGCGAACAGTTGGGAATAGAAGCCGATGCTGCGGTTCAGGTCATCGACGTGCAGGTGGACGTGAAAGCGCTTCATGGGGGTGATCCTTTCAGCAGGAAGTACAGGCAGAGGAGGATTCGGTGACCTCGCACGCGCCGCCCTGGCAGCAGTGCTCGGTCAGATAGCCGAGCAGCCCATTCATCTGGGTGAAGTCGGCGCGGTAGATCAGGTTGCGGCCCTGCTGCTCGATGGTGACCAGGCCGGCATGGGCCAGTTCTTTCAGGTGGAAGGACAGGGAGTTGCGGGCCACGTCGAACTGGTCGGCGAGGACGCTGGGTGTCAGCCCTTCGGGGCCGGCGACCACCAGGGCGCGGAACACGCGCAGCCGCTGGGTATGGGCCAGGGCGCCGAGGGCGGAAATGGCTTGGGTCTCGTTCATGATTCGATAATACAACATTTATTGAATCATTGGCAAAACGCTTCAATTGAATGGAGCCTGCGCGCTTGCGAGGCTTGACTTTCAAGACAGTTGCTCACGCCTTCGCGCCTGCGGCGCTGCGCGCTTCGCTTGCCTCCAGGGGAAAGCCCTGCGGGCTATCCCCGCCGCGCGATGCTTGGCGCCCCTCGATGCCGCCGAACCGGCTGCGCCGGATCGGCCCGGCCAGCGCCCCGCCGCGATGGACGGGACGCTGGCGAACACGCTGGCGCTTGCTGCGGCAGGTTGTGCAGGTGCGTGCCGTCCTCAACGCGGTTCAGGGACAACCCGCCCGGCATCGCTATGGAGCTTCCACGCCACGCCTCAAGACCGGCGCTGCAAGGCATGGCGGGGCGTTCTCGCCTGTCGTTGTGGGGTTGACCTGGCCCGCGTCAGCGGGCGAGTCGGAGAAGCCTTCGGGCGGGGTGCAGTGGTCAAGTTTTAGTGGACACCTGCATAGGTAGTTTTGGCGGTTGGCTGCGTTCATATGCAGCCGGCGCCTGATAGCAGTACCTTGATCTTGATCAATAAGACTCTCTGTACCCAGCTACGGGTACATATACCCGCGCAACGAACCAGCAGACCAACTTCCAACTCACCTCAGGGGCTCAGCGCACACAGCCAGGTCTGCGCGCGATCGAGGCGCCGAGCAGGCAGACGTTCGGCACTGACCGCTGAGGCTATCGACGATCGGTGACCGGATCACGACCGAGCAAAGGCCCCCGCGCGCGGTGTGGACGTAGCGATGGGATACACAAGCGCATGATGTCGGCGCCTGCCGCTAGGACTGGGCACGTGGCAGTCACGGAGAAAAAATGTCCCGCTCGCGTAGCAACGTGGCCGGCCGGGTAGATCCCAGAATCAGGCAAAGAGATACGCCAGTTGGCTGGACGGACCGCAGCGCCCTCGGACTACTGCCGCAGATGGGGCAATACCAAGTCAAACCTGGTGACAAGCTCACTGGAGGTCACGGCAACGGAGCCACCATGTGCCTCCGCAATCGATTTCACGATGGCAAGGCCAAGACCGGCGCCCGCCGTATTTCGTTGCCGTGCCGGATCAACTCGGTAGAAGCGGTTGAAGAGCTTTGGTAGATCGCGCTCAGGAATTCTCTCACCGGGATTGACCACACTGATCGTTGTCCACTGCTCGTCCTGCGAAAGCAAGACCGTGATGCTCTTGCCGCGAGGCGTGTGTCGAATTGCATTCGAGAGAAGATTGTTCAGCGCCCGGGTGAGCATTTCCCGATCCGCCGCTATGCTGCCGATCGCCCCTTTAACACCAAGCGTAATGCCGCTATCTTCTGCCAGCGCCTCGAAATAGTCGAACAGACTCCGCACCAATTCGGACAGATCAATGGTAGACAGACGCAAGTTGCGGGGATCATTTTCCGTTTGGGCAAGAAACAGCATGTCACCAATCATGCGTCCCATCCGATCAAACTCTTCCAAATTTGAATAGAGGATTTCTCTGTATTCCTCGTTGCTGCGCGGCTGGCCAAGCGCCACGTGAGTCTGCGTGACCAGGTTGGTGACGGGCGTGCGCAACTCGTGCGCGATGTCTGCGGAAAAGTGTGATAGCCGGGTGAAGCCTTCCTCGATTCTCGCCAACATATCGTTGAAGGCGAATACCAGTTCCGCCAGTTCGATCGGCACATCCCGAGGATCCAGCCTCACATCCAGCTTTGAAGAGCGAATCGCCCGAATCTCTTCATTGACCTTGCGAATCGGCAGGTGGCCCCACTGCACCGCCAGCCAAGCCACACCGAGCGCCAGGCACATGACCAAGCCGGTTGCCCACCAGAGCATGCGCTTGAACTCCGCCAGGAAGTCGAGATGAAAGCCGATGTCCATGGCAGCGACGATGCGGTAGCCGGGCGCCGCTGAATCGTCAGCAGGCAGTTGCAGCACCACACCTCGATATGACCTCTGATCCTCCTGCCACACGATCAAATCGTCAGCGGTGATGCGGTTGACCAACTTTTTGCTACTGGCAAGTTTAGACAGGTCAGGACCGGGCGTGGCATAGATGCTATTGCCAGCCCCATCGTAGACGCCGTACGTCATCCCATGATGTCCTGCGACTGCGTTGGCCAAGTGTTGCTTCAGTTCGTCGCTTGCGATGTCACTTGCAAGCTGGTGCAAGGGCTGAGCCAAAGCGGTTGTCACTGCCTCCAGTTCGTGGGCATCCTGTTGAGCAAAGTGGTGCTCCAACGACCGGAGAATGACCCAATTGAACACAAGAAACACCAAGGTCGTGGCGATACCAACGAGGGCCGTGACCCTCAATGCAAGCGACGCTGGACGGCTTTGCCGCGGCTTATGGCGCAGGGGCATCATCGGGCGCATCGAGCGTGTATCCCATTCCACGCACGGTGTGGATGAGCTTCGGATTGAACGCATCGTCTATCTTCGCGCGTAGACGGCGGATGGCTACATCGATGACGTTGCTGTCGCTGTCGAAATTCATGTCCCATACCTGCGACGCGATCAGAGACCGTGGAAGGACCTCCCCCTGGCGACGGGCCAGGAGCTCAAGCAACGCGAACTCCTTGCTGGTGAGATTGATGCGTTGGCCAGCGCGCGTTGCGCGCCGGCGCGCCAAGTCCAGCACCAAATCGGCAACCTGGATGCGATCAGGCTGGCTCGGAGCGCTTCCGCGTCGCAGCAGCGTCCGCACCCGCGCCAGCAACTCAGAGAACGCGAATGGCTTGACGAGGTAGTCGTCCGCTCCCAGTTCCAATCCCTTGACACGGTCGTCTACACCGCCACGCGCCGTCAGAAAGAGCACAGGGACCTGTTTACCGGCATCTCGAAGGGCACGCACGATGCGCCAGCCATCGACATCCGGCAGCATGACATCCAAGACCACCAGATCGTATGTCTCGCCCATGGCCAGGTGGTGTCCGTCCAATCCGTTGCGCGCCAGATCCACGACGAATCCCGCCTCCATGAGACCTTGGCGGACGTAATCCGCCGTCTTGTTCTCGTCTTCAACGACCAGCAGTTTCATCGCATGTCCCATGAAATCGCTACGGCGCGGAAAAATAGCCGCTCACGATGTACGCATTCATCCACTTTCAATCAGCAATTTACTGGTTGCCAGCTTCCACGAACATGACACGAACATTACATGAATGTAATTCAGGGGTCATTCGATGGAAAGTGCCCAACCCATAGCATGACCTGCATTGCGTCGAACTGTGCCGCTCAGGATGGGGTGGCGTTTAGAACGACTTCCGAGTCATCTATGGAGGATTTCAGGCCATGCCGCCTCGTTCACCCTTTTTTATCGTGCCCACACAGGGCCTTTCTCGTCGGCGTTTCGTCCAAGGGTTAGCCGCCGGCGGCGTTCTCGCTGGGCTGTCCACGCCGGCGTTCAAGGCATTTGCCCAGCAAGGCTCCGCGACGCGCGGTGCCGCCCCTGTGCTGAAGGGCACCGAGTTCGACTTGGTGATCGCCGAATCGCCCGTGAACTTCACGGGCAAGCCAGGCGTGGCTACGACCATCAACGGCTCGCTGCCGGCACCGACATTGCGTTGGCGCGAGGGTGACACCGTCACAATCCGTGTAACCAACAAGCTGCGTGAAGCCACATCCATTCACTGGCACGGGATCATCCTGCCGTATCAGATGGATGGCGTGCCGGGCATCAGCTTCAATGGCATCGCTCCCGGCGAGACCTTCACGTACCGCTTCAAGGTTCAGCAGAGCGGCTCCTACTGGTACCACTCGCACTCCGGCTTCCAGGAACTCACGGGCATGTACGGGGCGATCATCATCGACCCCGCTGGCGCCGAGACCATCCACGCCGACCGTGACCACGTGCTGCTGTTCTCGGATTGGACCGACGAAGACCCGATGCGGGTGTTCACCAAGCTCAAGTCCCAAAGCGACTATTACAACTACAACCAACCTACCGTCTTCGACTTCTTCCGGGACGCCTCGCGCGAAGGCACGGCCGCTGCGATCGACAAGCGCAAGATGTGGAACGAGATGCGGATGAATCCGACGGATCTCGCAGATCTGTCTGCCGCCACGCTGACCTATCTGGCCAACGGCGTCACCCCCGCCGGCAATTGGACGGCGCTGTTCCGACCGGGTGAGCGCGTGCGGCTGCGCATGGTCAACGGTGCGGGCAACACCTTCTACGACGTACGCATTCCAGGACTGAAACTCACGGTGGTGCACGTCGATGGTGTTGACGTGGAGCCGGTGACCGTCGATGAGTTCCGATTCGGTCCTGGCGAAACCGTCGACGTGATCGTCCAGCCACGGGATGACGCTTACACGATCTTCGCCCAGGCGATGGACCGGACAGGCTACGCGCGTGCCACGCTGGCCGTGCGTGAAGGTCTTCAAGCTCCCGTGCCTGCCCTCGATCCGGTCGAATGGCTGACCATGAACGACATGATGGGCGGCATGATGGGGGGCATGGACCATGGCGGGTCCGGCCAGGCCATGGAGATGACCGGGATGACGGGCATGACGGGCATGACCGGGATGACCGGGATGGGCTCGGGTTCGATGTCCGGGATGGATCATGGGGCGATGGCAGGCATGAATCACGGCGCCATGAACCACGGTGGCATGGCGATGGATCACAGCCAACACGCCGCGGCGGCGGGGGGACTGGCCGTGCCCAGCACTACTGCTCGCCACGCTCGCACCGAGTATGGTGCCAGCACGGACATGCGCGTTGACATGGCGCGCACCAACCTCGATGACCCCGGCATCGGACTGCGCAACAACGGTCGGCGCGTGTTGACCCTCGCGGATCTGCATACCCCGTCGGGGCCGCTGGACAAGAGAGGCCCCGGCCGGGAGGTCGAACTGCACCTCACGGGCAACATGGAACGCTACGCATGGTCCCTGGACGGGCTGGAGTTCGGAAAGTCCACGCCGGTGCACTTCAAACACGGCGAGCGGCTGCGGGTCATTCTGCACAACGACACCATGATGACCCATCCCATGCACCTGCACGGCATGTGGAGCGAGCTGGAAAGCCCCGACGGTCGCTTCCTTGCGCGCCGCCACACCCTGCCGGTGCAGCCGGCACAACGCATCAGCTTCCTGGTGACAGCCGACGCGCTCGGCCGCTGGGCGTGGCACTGCCACCTGATGTTCCACATGGATGCCGGCATGTTCCGCGAAGTCGTGGTGTCTTGAACCCAGCGCACAAGGAAGACCAAGAATGTCCAAAGCACTCCCCACTCGCGCACTGGCCACGACGCTTCTGGCCCTGGTAAGCGTCGCCGCCCAGGCACAAGCACAGAACGACCATGCAGCGCACGGCCAGGCCGACGCTCAAACGGCCGCGCCATCCACTCAGACCGTGGCTCCTGCCGCCGACCCGCACGCGGGTCACGCGACGTCGGCGAGCGGCTCGACCGCGGCCCCGGCCATGGATCACGGCAACATGCAGATGCAGGGCGGGTCGGCGCCTCCTGACGCCCGCGATCCGCATGGCTACTCCAATGGCCTGACATTGGGATCGGGCGACTACGCCGTACCCGGTGTGCCGCGGCTGATGCTGGCCGACGAACACAGGTTCTTTTCGTTGCGCGGCGAAACTCTGGAACGCCGCTTCACGCGCAAAGGAGACGACTCCACGGCCTACGACCTCCAGGCGTGGTATGGGACGACCTACAACAAGGCCGTCGTGAAGGCCGAAGGCGATATCGCCAAAGGAAAGCTCGAAGAATCGCGTACCGAGCTTCTCTGGGGGCACGCCGTCGCACCGTACTGGGACACCCAGCTCGGCGTTCGGGTGGATAACGGGGAAGGCCCGAGCCGTCAATGGTTGGCTTTCGGCATCCAGGGCCTCGCCCCCTACTGGTTCGAGCTGGAGGCGACGGGCTACGTGGGAAGTGGTGGACGTACGGCGCTGCGTGTCGAAGGCAGCTACGAGCTGCTGCTGACCCAGCGACTGATTCTGGAGCCTCGCGCCGAGTTGCAGTTTTATGGCAAGGACGACCCGGAACGCGGTATCGGCAAGGGCCTGGCCGAAGCGTCTGCTGGCTTGCGCCTGCGCTATGAATTCAGTCGCCAGTTCGCCCCCTATATCGGCGTGGAACGGGCGGGCAGCTTCGGACGCACCGCGGACTATGTGCGTGCCGAAGGCGGCCGTGCGCAGCAGACGCGCTGGGTGGCTGGCGTGCGATTCTGGTTCTAGAACCTAGCGGGTTTGATCATCTGATGAGAGGCGATCCATGAACATGCACTACGACAGAAGCCAGGGCAAAGTGCCGAGACGCCAGGCATTGATCGCTGGCTTGTTGGTGATGGCACTCGCAGGACCGAGCCTGGCGCAGAGCCGACCGATTGCCAAGGTCTGGAAGGACCCGAGCTGCGGATGCTGCAAGGACTGGGTCTCACACCTGCAAGGCGCAGGCTTCGATGTGCAGGTTCTCGACACCGGGAACACCGCAGCGCGCACGCGGCTGGGCATCCCGCAGAAGTACGGTTCTTGCCACACGGCGCAGATCGGCGGCTATGCCATCGAGGGTCATGTGCCTGCCTCGGACATTCAACGCTTGCTGCGCGAAGCCCCGCAGGCCATCGGCCTCGCGGCGCCCGGCATGCCGGTCGGTTCGCCCGGCATGGATGGTCCGGCCTATGGTGGACGCAAGGACGCCTACGACGTGCTGCTGATTGGGAAAAACGGTAGCAGCACGGTCTATCAGTCGCATCGCTGACCATCCATCAACCCTTCTCCGTGGAGATATGCCATGCAGCATCAGCACACACAGACCCCCAGCGATCGCCCCCGGTTCTGGCGATCGCGCTACGGCGTGGCGTTCCTCATCATCGCCGCTGTCGCCGCGTATTTCCTGCTCAAGGAGCATACGGCACATGTTGCCGGCTATCTCCCCTTCCTGCTGCTGGCGGCTTGTCCGCTGATGCACCTGTTCATGCACCGTGGTCACGGCCACGGCGGACACGATCATGCCGCGCGTCAGGGTAAGGAAGGTGCCGCAGCCTCCAAGGAGCAGAAGCAATGAGTCGAGGCACTCGCACCGTGCGAGCACGCGACGCCGCGCTTGTCTCCTTGCGCGCCTGCGGCCTGCTGCGATCACCAGACACCAAAGGTTAACGGCGGAGGGCACTTGTCACTATGAATTCACCCAGCAAGTCTTCAGGACATGAGCACGCAGGCATGGCGGCGGGTGCCACAACGTCCGGCCCGCATACGCACCACCATCACGCCAGCCATGCTGGAAGTGACGACGCGGGCGGGTCCTCAAGCCACACGCAGCCCGATGCCGCGACGCGAGATCCGGTGTGTGGCATGGCGGTCACGGCGGCGTCGGAGCACCGTTCCACGCACTTGGGGAACACGTACTTGTTTTGCAGCACCGGATGCAAGGCCAAATTCGACGCCGATCCGGCGCGATATGCCAGCGGTGACGCGGGCATAGGCACAGGCAGCGGCCATGCACCGCATCACCATGCCAGCACCGCAGTTTCACCGGCCCCGGCGGCATCGCCAACCGCGCCCGGAACCATCTACACCTGCCCGATGCACCCGGAGATCCGCCAGGATCATCCGGGAACCTGCCCCAAGTGCGGGATGACGCTGGAGCCTCTGCTGCCCGACCTCGATGACGACAACCCGGAGTTGCGTGACTTCTCGCGTCGCTTCTGGTGGACCTTGCCGCTGACGCTCGTGGTCTTGGCGCTGGCGATGCTGGGCGAGCGGCTGCACCTGATGGACATGGCTACACAGAGCTGGGTCGAGTTGGTGCTGTCGTTGCCGATCGTGCTGTGGGCCGGCTGGCCCTTCTTCTCCCGCGGCTGGCTGTCCGTGGTCAACCGCAGCCCGAACATGTGGACACTGATCGGCCTGGGAACGGGTGCGGCATTCATCTACAGCGTTGTGGCAACCGTTGCGCCGGAAGTGTTTCCAGCTTCCTTCATGTCCATGGGACGGGTCGGCGTGTATTTCGAGGCCGCCGCCGTCATCATCTCGCTGACACTGCTCGGCCAGGTGCTGGAACTCAAGGCCCGCTCCCAGACTTCGGCAGCCATCAAGTCGCTGCTGGGGCTGGCACCCAAGACGGCGCGGCGCATCAATGCGGACGGCAGCGAGGAAGACGTGCCACTCAGCCATGTGCACGTCGGCGACCTGCTGCGCATCCGACCCGGCGAGAAGGTGCCGGTGGATGGCATCGTGCACGAGGGCAGCAGCTCGATTGACGAATCCATGCTGACCGGCGAACCGCTGCCCGTCAGCAAGCGCGTGGGCGACAAGGTCATCGGGGCCACACTCAACACCAGCGGCGCGCTGGTCATGCGTTCGGAGCGGATCGGCTCGGACACCGTTCTATCGCAGATCGTCCAGATGGTCGCCCAGGCGCAGCGTTCCAAGGCACCGATGCAACGCATGGCCGATGTCGTTGCCGGCTACTTCGTGATGGCCGTCGTCGCCATTGCGGTGACGACGCTCCTTGTATGGGGATTCTTCGGGCCACAGCCCACCTGGGTCTATGGACTGATCAATGCGGTGGCCGTCCTGATCATCGCCTGCCCGTGCGCGCTGGGTCTGGCCACGCCGATGTCGATCATGGTCGCAACGGGCCGTGGCGCCACGCAGGGCGTGCTGTTCCGCGATGCCGCGGCGATCGAGAATCTTCGCAAGGTCGATACCCTCGTCATCGACAAGACAGGAACCCTGACCGAAGGCCGACCTGCTTTCGATCAGGTCGTCGCAGCCCCCGGCTTTACGAACGATGAGGTGCTGCGTCTTGCGGCCAGCCTGGACCAGGGCAGTGAACACCCCCTGGCCGACGCCATCGTGCAGGCCGCGCGTGCCCAGGGCCTCCAACTCGTGAAGCCTCAGAGCTTTGAATCGGGAACCGGCATCGGCGTGCGCGGAAAGGTTGAGCACCGGCAACTGGCGTTGGGCAACACAGTGCTGATGGAACAGTCTGGCGTATCGGTGGAACCGCTCGTACCCCAGGCCGAAGCTCTGCGCGGCGAAGGGGCCAGCGTCATGTACCTGGCGGTGGACGGGCAGCTCGCGGGCTTGCTCGCCGTGTCCGATCCGGTCAAGGGCAGCACCCCCGAGGCCCTGGCCGCGTTGAAGGCTGCGGGCCTGCGGGTCATCATGGCCACCGGGGACGGGCAGACCACCGCCAAAGCCGTCGGTGCACGCCTAGGCATCGACGAGGTGCATGGTGAGGTCAAGCCGGCGGACAAGCTCATGTTGATCGAGCGACTGCAGAAAGAAGGACGCATCGTCGCCATGGCCGGAGACGGCATCAACGACGCGCCGGCCTTGGCGAAGGCAGACGTGGGCATCGCCATGGGAACGGGAACCGACGTGGCGATGAACAGCGCCCAGGTCACGCTGGTCAAGGGTGACCTGCGTGGCATCGCTGTCGCTCGCACGCTCTCGGTGAGTACCGTGCGCAACATGAAGCAGAACCTCATGTTCGCCTTCCTCTACAACGCGCTGGGCATCCCCATCGCCGCCGGGGTTCTCTATCCCCTCACGGGCTGGCTGCTGTCGCCGCTGATCGCAGCATTGGCGATGAGCCTGAGTTCGGCGTCGGTCGTTGGCAACGCCTTGCGCCTGAGAGCGAGCCGACTGTGACCGGATTTTCTTTCTGAAACTACAGGAGCCTGCTATCGCCCAGCAAACCGTTTCTTTCGTTCCACGCCGTTGCAAAGGTGCAAGCCTTATCTCGGCATTTCGTTCTTAAACCACACCTCACACATCCAGGTAGAAACTTCTATGACCCGTTCACATTTCATCGCCAAGCTCGTCGCGCCGATCGCTGCTGGTCTGTTCGCCACCGCCGCATTCGCGCATCCTTCGCTGGTGTCTTCAACGCCGGCCGACAAGTCGCAGGTTTCTGCGCCAGCCACCATCGAACTGAAGTTCTCCGAGACGCTGGTGCCGCAGTTCTCCGCCGCGAGCCTTGTCATGACTGGCATGCCGGGAATGGCGAGCCATGGCCCGATGAAGATCAACGCCAGCGTCGCGGCTGCCGGCGACGGCAAGACCATGGTCATCACGCCGGCACAGGCGCTCCAGCCCGGTGACTATCGCGTCGAATGGCGTGCCGTCTCCTCGGACACGCATCCGATCACGGGTAACGTCACCTTCAAGGTGAAGTAAGCCCATGGCCGGGGATTGGTTGACCATCGTCCTGCGCCTGGCGCTGTATCTGGACCTGGCGGCGGCGTTTGGCGTCGCCATGTTCGGTCTCTATGCTTTGGGCAACGACGAGCGATCCTCGACGATCTCGCGCCGCTATCGCGTCCTCATTGGCGCATCCGCTGCCATCGGCATTGCCCTGTCGATGTGGGGCATGACGGTCATGGCCAAGGCCATGTCCGGTGCCCAGAGCTACGCGGAGCTGTCAACGCACGTCTTCGACATGCTCATTACGGGCACGCACATGGGCATCGCCTGGTGCATTCGCATCCTCGCGCTGTTGGTGTGTGTGCTCGTCGCAATGTTGAAATTGAACGCTACCTTGCGATTTGCAGTGATGGCGCTCTCCACCGGCGTGGCGCTGGCGACCCTTGCGTGGGCAGGCCACGGCGCGATGGACGACGGCGTTCGCGGCTACATCCATCTTGCGTCGGATATCACGCACCTCTGGGCAGCGGGCGCTTGGGTGGGCGCATTGGTGGCGTTCTTGATGCTGGCATCCCACAAGCAGGATGTCGCGCAAGACCCGGTAGCGGTCCTCAGTCGGACGTCGAATGGCTTTGCTCGCATAGGTACAGCGATCGTGGCTGCACTCGTCGTGAGTGGAATTCTCAATTACCTGTTGATCGCCGGACCATCGTTTGATCCGCTCATCTCGACGCTGTATGGCCGGCTGCTGATGGTAAAGCTCTTGCTTTTCGCAGGCATGCTGGCGTTGGCTGCTGCCAATCGGTATCGGTTGAGCCCGAGCCTGGAGGCTGCTTTGAAGGCAGGCAATCGCGCACAGGCAGTCATCAAGCTTAGACAGAGTCTGTTCACGGAGGCGACCTTGGCCGTTTTGGTTCTGGCGAGCGTTGCATGGCTTGGCATCTTGTCTCCCACTGGAACCTAGTCCTTCATGGGCGGCAGATGACAGCACATGAATTGAATGTAATGCACGGGTAAGCGCTCTGTAGACCGCCTGCTTCTACATTTAACGACGCGGCGCAAGTTGTCGTCGTTTTTACAAAGGAGTCGATCATGAAATCGCAAATTGTCATTGCCGCCCTGTTGAGCGCTCTCTCCGTGCCAGCCTTCGCCGGTCATGCAGCAGCCCAAGCAGCCAAGGAAATGGTTCCCTTGGCTGACGGGGGAACGCTGTACATCTTCAAGGACGGAAAGATGGCACAGGAAAGCCGCTTCGGGCGCGCCGTCTATCTCAATGTCGGAGCTTCGGTGTCGACGAAGGATGGGCGCAACATCGCGATCACCAGCAATGAAGTCGCTCGCCTCGGGTCGCTGCTACAAAAAGAGCACGGCGGATGACGCCGCGGGTGTGCGGTGCTTTTCAAAGCTTCTGCACAGTGTGACAGAGACGCGCGCCCCGATTGGGCGCGCGCGCTTGGGACGCGTCACGAGCAACCACGAGCGCTCAAGGTGCCAGTTTTTGCGATGTCAAGCGCATCAACTTCCCTGAAATGGATCCAGCCTCCCCGTCCACCGTGATTCGTCCACGGGACATCTGGCGCGAATGAGAACTTGCGAGGAGCCCGATTTATGGAGTTGCGTCATCTACGATGCTTTGTCGTCTTGGCAGAGGAGTTGCATTTCACGCGGGCGGCCGAGAGGCTGCATATAGAGCAACCCCCCTTGTCTCGCGCGATCAAGGAATTGGAAGATGAGCTTGGGGTCACGCTGTTTGACCGCGACCGCAGGGGCACACGGCTGACCGTGGCGGGGGCGGCATTCTTGCAGGACACCCGCCGACTCTTCACTGTCCTGGAGCAAGCGCGTGAAAATGCCAGAGCCATTGCCGCGGGCCTGAGGGGCAGCCTGCGCATTGCAATTTCCGATGGTGCGATGGACCCACGACTATCGGCGTTCCTAGCTCGTTGCCGCGCGGAAGAGCCCGAGGTCGAGATACGTCTCTCCGAGGTACCGCTGACCGAGCAGATACGGGGCCTACGGTCTGGCGACTTCACGATCGGATTTGCACACGCGGCGGATGTTGGCGAAGGCATCGTGGCTGAACCGATCTGGCGAGACCCGATTGTGATCGCCGTGCCAGCGCGGCACTCGCTTCTTGCGCACAAGCAAGTTCCGCTGAACGAACTTCAGGGTCACCCACTGGTTCTGTGCGACAAACTGGCCTGCGAAGGCTACTGCCGAGAACTAAATCGGCTGCTACAGGTTCTGGAACACAGACTCAACGTTGTCGAAGAAGTGTCGTCGCTGGACATGATGCTAACGCTCGTCGGCGCAGGCTATGGGATTGGTTTCATGACGGCGACCAAGATTCCCATCAGCCAGAGGCCGGACGTGGTGATTCGCCCTCTGGCGCAGGACACGGCGGTAATCACAACCTATCTGCTTCGGCCAGAAAGCAGCAACTCATCGGTTTCGCTGGATCGCTTCATCGAACGTCTGCGAGGACCTCCGGATGACTAAAGCGTCAATGCCTATCTGAATCGTGCGCCGCGGCACGAAGATTGCGTTCGGCTGCGCTGACGAGTTCCGCAGCACTGAGCTTGAGTCCGGCGGCGATTCTTAAGATCAGAGCGAGAGTGGGCATGTGCTCCCCACGCTCTATTTTGCCCATGTGCGATCGCTCGATCCCTGCTTTCGCAGCCAGTTCTTCCTGAGCAACACCTTGCGTCAGGCGGGCGACACGAACGGCCGCTCCGAATGCCAACGCTGGCTCGGCGTCGAAAGTGGTAGTTCCTGGGGGACGGCCTCGTCGGACAGTTCGCTTCTCCATCCTTGGAAGCGTCGAACAGTCCAAACAATTTAACCACGTTAAGTTTAACTCAAACTAGCTATCATGAAGACTTTCCATCCTTGTCTTATCGCTTCTTGGGGCCTCTCATGCACGACGCCACCAGCCCACGCCCACAGCTCAGGCTCGCCATAGCGCCTGGTGTGGCCTCTTCGTACCTAGCTGCATTGCTTGCCCTGCAGCGCGCGGAGGAGCCCGAAGTTTCTATGGAATTTAATGAGGTTACGGCGAGCGATCTCATTACGGGCCTCTACAAACGGCGCTTCGACGTCGGCCTTTCTCTGAAGCAGGTGAGCGATTCTTCGCTGAAGAGTCTTTCTATTTGGTTCGAGGCGACAGCTCTTGCCACGCCGCTGCGATACCCACTGCTCCGGCAGCAGTCAATCAGAATAGACGAACTTAAGGAGCACTCCGTGTTTCGATGGAAGGCCGAATATTCTCCTTCGCTGGACCAGTACCTGTCCTCCATGTCATCAACGGAAAGGCCGAATGTCCAGCATGTCAGTTCTTTTGAGATGTTATTGCTCTGGGTCGCAGCTGGATATGGCGTAGGGATTTCCTCGCGATCACGCATCGAAACCGCTAGCCAGTGCGGAATCTGCACGCGCCCAATAGCCGATGGCCCCTACGAGGTCATTACGCACCTGCAGCGACTCTCGGGACAGACGAATCTTGTAGCTGATCGATTTGAGCTTAGAGCCTTGCGAGTTGCCGAGGCGCGTAAAGCATGACAACCACGTGCGGTGCCCGCCCTTGCCGGTGGATTTGCAGCGGGTGCCGGTTCGGGCCAAGGCGCCGTCCAGACGCATCAATTCATCCTGGAAACTGACCTTGATCAATTCAACTCCCTACAACTTCCAATAGTATGTCCGCATGATCGGCTTAAGGCGCCTTCTCGCAAGATGGAGCCGCTGGATTACCAGCGGCCTAGTCGTAACCTTGCTTTTCTCGCAGGTTGCGATGGCGATGTACGTCTGTCCCAAGCCAGACCCGAGGGCATCTGTGGAAACCACGCAAATGCGTGCCACGATCTCGATGCAGCAGGCTGACAAGTTGCCAATGTCGGATTGCACCGGCATGCCTGATTCCATGGACAGCGAAGCGCCACAGTTGTGCCACGCTCATTGCAGTGGCGATCGGGAGTCGGCGCTTTCATGGCAGGGGCTGGACATTCAGTTTCTCGCGGCGCACGTGATGTGGCTCGCCAACTCGCTGCCCGGGTTGGTTCTCGACCGGGTAGCCCTCAGAGCGTGTTCAAAGTCTTTTGAGCAAGAGCACCAAGAATGCCAAGTGGACGAACTGCAGGCTGGTGTTGAGCCATCGCTCGCAGTTCTTCCACAGCCTCCTGTTCTTGTCCAGCCAGGCAAAGCTGCGTTCCACGACCCAGCGCTTGGGCATCACTTTGAAAGTGTGAAGCTCGCTTCTCTTGGCGATCTGCACCGTCACATGCCCTCCCAGAATCTGCTGCACGCCTTGCGCGAACGGCCGACCGATGTAGCCTGCATCGCACAGCAGGCTTTGTAGCCGGCTCAACCGGGGCTTGCAGCGCTGTAGCGCCTGCAGTGCGCCTTTGCGGTCCGTCACCTCGGCCGTGGTCACCGCTATCGCATGCGGCAATCCCTGGGTGTCCACCGCGATGTGGCGCTTGATGCCCGAGACCTTCTTGCCTGCGTCATAGCCCTTCAAGCCCGCCGTGTCCGTGTTCTTCACGCTCTGCGCGTCCACGATCAAGAGCGTGCTGCAGGCGTTGCGCCCCAGTTTCTCGCGGGCCGCGCCAACCTGATTTTTTTAATGCCTGCTCCAGCAGGCTGCCACCCTCGCGTGGCTCGCTCCAGATGGCAAAGTACGAGTGCACGGTGCGCCATTTGGGAAAGTCGCTGGGCAGTGCCCGCCACTGACAGCCCGTGCGCAGCAGGTACAGCACGGCGCAGAACACCTCGTACAGCTCCACTTTGCGTGGGGCAGTCTTTCTGCGCGCACTCTCCAGCAATGGCCGGATCACCTCGAACTGCTCGCGCTTGATGTCGCTGGGGTAGCCTTTTCTCACCCAGCGAGCTTCTCACATCAAGAGGGCGAGACTTTGAACACGTTCTCAGGCGGCACGTTACCTACATTCCTCCCAATCCCCGCGCGGGCTTTCCGCCGATCTACCTCACGTTCCAAGTCCTGCGGAATTGATTTATGTGTCCGTGCTCGCCGCGCACCGATGCGGCAGACCACGTGATTTCGTGAATACCAATTCCGAGGACAACCATGTTTACTCCCTTTTTTGGCGCCCCCGAGGGGCGCCCGTCGGCGTACGGCCGAGGCACAACGCCGGCCTCGATGCGAGTGCATCGTCTGAAAGCTATCAGCATCGCGTTGGCGGGCAGTGCGCTTGTCTCGCCTGTAGCCTACGCCCTCGATTTTGCTGAGGCACGCCTTATCGCGGAGCAGCAGAGCCCACGCATAAGCGCGCAGCAGTTGCAGGTTAACGTCGCCGAATCCGTGCAGAAGGCAGCAGGCTCGCTGCCCGACCCCAAGCTCTCGCTCGGCATCGAAAACTACCCCATCAGCGGCATGGATCGCTGGAGCATGACGCGCGAATCCATGACGATGCAGCGCTTGGCGCTCATGCAGGAAGTGCCCAACAGGGCCAAGCGCGACGCCCAGGTCGCCAGCGCGCAGGCGCGTGTGGATCGAGAACGCGCGGCGCTGGTTTTGCAGCGATTGCAGATCCGCCAGGAACTCAGCCTGGCGTGGATCGCCGCGCAGGCGGTGGAGCAACGGGAGATACTGCTGACGGAACTGCTCGCGGAGAACCAGCGCCTGCAAGACAGTCTCCCCGCTCGCGTCGCCGGCGGCACCGCCCAGGCTGGCGATCTGTTGGTCGCGGAACAGGAGGCGCTGACACTCACGGACCGCCGTGACGATCTACAGCGGGACCGGGCCAAGGCCAGGGCCGCGTTGCGGCGCTGGGTGGGCTCCAGGGCCGACGAAGCACTGCAAGGCGATCCAGGCCCGCTCACTCGCCCCGTCGCGCAACTGCGCACAGAACTGGCGAATCACGCGGAGCTTGAACTCTATCCGGCGATGCAAAGCATGGCCCGGGCCGAGTCCCGCGAAGCCCAATCAGAGACCCGCGGCGATTGGGCCTGGGAGATAGCCTATAGCCGGCGTGATCGCCGATGGGGCGACATGGTGTCATTTCAGGTGACATTCGATCTGCCTTGGCAGAAGGATCGACGCCAAGTGCCCATGATCGAGGCAAAACGGCACGAGTTGGAACGTCTGGACGCCGAACGCGAAGACGTGGCGCGGCGGCATTTGCAGGAGCTGGACGACAGCGCCGCCGAACTCCAAGCGTTGAACAGCCAGATCGACCGCCTGCAGACCGCCGGCTTGCAACTGGTACGGAACCGAGCGGCGCTTGCATTGAGCAACTACCGATCCGCCAAGGGGGACCTGAGCGCTGTGCTCAGTGCACGCGCCCAGGTGCTGGAGACGCGCATGCGTCTGATCGACCTTGGAGCGCAGCGCGACAGCCTCGTCGCCCGACTGAACAGCCTGATCGCGGACTGAGTGGAGACCCTCGCCATGAATACCTCTTCGAGAAACATCCTTGCCGGCTTGACGCTGGTTGCTGCCGGTATTGCCGTTGGATGGGGCGTCGCCCAATGGCGCGCCGGCCACCTCAGCGGCTCCCCCGCTGCCAACGTCTGTTGGCGCGCACTTAAAACTGACCCAGGCTGCGCGTTGAACTTTGACCCACCCGGTGTACGGGGCTGAGGGTATCAGTTGGTGGTCTGGGTGGTGGCCTCCTTTGCCCTGATTCTGGCTTTGGTCTTGTTGGCGGCGGTGCTGTTGCGCAGCCGCCAGGAGTCGTTGCCGGTCTCCAGGATGTGGCAGTGGTGGGTGATGCGATCCAGCAGCGCGGTGGTCATCTTGGCGTCGCCGAACACCTGACCCCATTCGGAGAAGGCCAAGTTGGTGGTGATGGCGAGGCTGGTGCGCTCGTAGAGCTTGCTGATCAGGTGGAACAGCAGCGCGCCGCCTGAGGGGGTGAACGGCAGGTAGCCCAGTTCATCGAGGATGACCAGGTCGGCATAGGTCAGGCGCAGGGCGATCTGCCCGGCCTTGCCCTGGGCCTGTTCCTTCTCCAGCGCATTGACCAGTTCGATGGTGGAGAAGAAGCGCACGCGCAGGCGATGCTGGCGCACGGCCTAGATGCCGATGGCGGTGGCCAGGTGGGTCTTGCCGGTGCCCGGTCCACCGACAAGGACGACGTTCTCGGGGGTGTGGATGAAGTCACCCTGGTGGAGTCGTTCGACCAGTGCGCGATCAACGGGACTGGCCGCGAAGTCGAACCCGAGCAGGTCACGATGGACGGGGAAACGTGCGGCCTTCATCTGGTTGGCCTGGGCACGAACCTGCCGTTCGGCGGACTCGGCCTGCAGCAGTTCGGCCATCCAGTGTTCGGGCTCCATGGTGTGCAGGCGCATCTTGGCCAGCAGTTCGGGCCACTGGCTGGCCATGCCGTGCAGCTTGAGCTGCTGCATGCGCAGCGGCAGGTCAGGCGTCGACATGATCTGCCTCCCGCAGGGCGTCGTAGCCGGCCGGATCGGACACCGGCGGATGACGCAGCGTCACTCGCGAGGCGACCGTCTCGATCGTGCGGTCCGGATGCTGCAATCGCCCCAGCACGTTGAGCACGTGGTCGGCGCGCACCAGGCCGGACTCGAGTGCCAGTTCCACCGCCACCAGTACCGCTTCGAGCCCGTGCACGGGTACGGCGGCCAGCACCTGGGCCATGGCGCGGTCGCCGTGAGGCTGGCGCAGCAACACCTGCTGCAGCTTGCGCAGCGGATCGGGCATGGACAGGAACGGCGCGCCGTCACGCAGTGCCCCCGGCTTGCGCTGGACCAGGGCGATGTAGTGCTGCCAGTCGTAGTGGACCCGATCACGCTCGAAGCTGCGCCGGTGGCGGGCGACCTCGGCCTCGCCGACCACCACGGCCAGTTCGAAGGGATACACGCGCAGGCTGGCGACGGCGTGGGCGTGTTCGCACGGCACGCTGTAGCGGTTGCGCTGGAAGCTGACCAGCGCGGTCGAACTGACCCGCACCGGCCGCTCGATGTAGCCGTCGAAGGGCGCGGGCATCGGCATCAGGTGGGGCTGTTCGTCCTCCAGAGCTTCGGCCACGGTGATGTCGGAGGCATCCGGATGCGCCTGCATCGGCCAAGCGGCGCGGCACTCGCTGGCGAGCCAGGCATTGAGGGTGTCCAGATCTGGCCAGTGGCGGGCCCCGGCCTCGATCCAGATCTGTCGGCGCCGGTCCTGCACGTTCTTCTCGACCCGCCCCTTCTCCCAACCCGCGGCGCGGTTGCAGAACTCCGCGGCGAACAGGTAGTGGCTGGTCATGGCGTGGAAGCGGGCGTTGACCCGCCGTTCCCGGTGCTGGCCGATCCCGTCCACCGCCGTCTTCATGTTGTCGTAGATGCCGCGGCGCGGCACGCCACCGAAGGCGGTAAACGCCTGGGTATGAGCATCGAACAGCATCTCGTGGCTCTGGGTGGGATAGGCCACCAACCAGAAGGCGCGGCTGCAGGCCAGCTTCACGTGGGCGAGATCCAGCGGCATCTTGGCGTGGCTGCCGACGAAGGCGTACTCGCGGCTCCAGTCGAACTGGAAGGCTTCACCCGGAGGAAAGTGCAACGGCACGAAGGCCGGGCGGCGGCTGGCGCCGCCGGCCGCCTTCCACTGGCGGATGAAGGCCGTCACCCGGGTGTAGGTGCCCGGATAGCCGATCGCCTGCAACTGCGAGAACAGCACCTTGGCGGTGCGTTGTTCCCGCCGGGGACGATGGCTGTCGGCACGCAGCCACGTCTCCAACTGGGACCGGTAGGGATCGAGCCGGGAGGGCGAGGCTCGCCTGGGATAGACCGGCTCGGACTGGCCGCTGCGCAGCCATCGCCGGATGGTATTGCGGGATAGGCCCGTGCGCTTGGCGATCTCGCGCAGCGGCAGGCCATCGCGGAAATGCATCCGCCGGATCTTGGCCAACATGACCATGGTGATCACTCCTGAAATCCCCCGAGCAAAAGATGCTCAGGATGTGGGCTTCAGGTGGGTCAGTTTTACCCGCGCATCACCGCCGAAAGTGGGTCAGTTCTGGATGCGCGCCAACAGCGTCAGGCACTTTCGAGCATTGCCGCATCATTTAGCAACCGTTGAATGCGCTGGCGAGTCTCCTCTGGAATACCTTGCACAGACGAGTCAGGTCCGGGCCTGTTTGGCTGCTGCTGGGTGCCCGCGATGACCCGCACGACCATGCCCAAATTTCCTGGTGTCACGATGTCGATGGCTGCGCGATCACCCAGGTCCGGATGTGGGCGGGTCAGCATCCGGTACAGGTCCCACGGATCCGCATGCGGGCACTGGTTCATGAGCACCTGTGCCAGCTTGTGCTTGAGGGGTACCAGCTGCCAGTCGGGCACGCGTTGCCCGCGGTTGCCCAAGCTGATGGACAGCAGCTTGCCCGCCTTCAGCTCGCGGTTGATCTGGTCCTTGGACTTCCCGGCCAACTTGCCGAACAGCGGGACCGGCAGACTGCTCGGCGATTCGTAGATGACCAGCATTTCCTCGCGCTCGCGCTGGATGACAGACACCTCCGGCTCTGGCGCATGCGTCGGGGGCGGTGGTACCTGCGACAGTCGCTGGAATGTGATTCCCCCGTCGTTTGGCGTCACGACGATGGGTTCGGCCACCACAGGCGGAACGGATGCCGCAGAAGCAGCAGCGACGATGGTGTTGGGCTTGTCCTCCTCTGCCATGGCCGGCACGCCCTCGATATGGATCGTGAGGTGCGCGCTGGCCGCTTCCACTTGGCCCTGTTCGAGCAGATCGAGACGATCCGCCCAGTCCTGCATCATCCGGCGGCGCGGCTCAACATACTTGGCGTGGTTGTAGGCCGAACTCACCTTGTTCGGGTCCGAGTGCGAAAGCTGCGCGTCCACCCAAATCTTGGGATAGCCGATCTCGTTGAGCGCCGTCGAGATGGTTCCGCGGATGCCGTGACCGGTCAGTTGATCCTCGTAGCCCATTCGTTTCAAGGCCGCGTTGAGGGTGTTCTCGCTGATGCGCTTCTTGAGTTCGCTGCGGTGCGTGAGCAGATGGACCTGGGCCGGCCTCATCACACCCAACAGGTAGCGCACGATCTCGATGGCCTGCACGGACAACGGCACGATGTAGGGCGGAACGTCCTGCGGGCGCTTGCCGGCCTTGCGCATCTCGTCTTGGAGTTGCTTGACGATCTGCGGCGGGATGATCCACAGGCCACGGTCGAGATCGAACTGGTCCGGGGTCGCCAGCCGCAGCTCGCCGGTACGCACGCCGGTCAGGAACAGCAGCCGGATGCCGAGTTGGGTCTGCCAACCACGAGGGTTGTAGAGCCTGAGCTTGTGCAGGAACTCGGGAAGCTCCGGAAGATGCAGGTAGGGGTTGTGGTTCACCGGGGGCTTGGGCTCGGCCACCACGTCCAGGTCGGAGGCCGGATTGGCTTCCAGCCCCTCCACGATGACGAGGGCATAGCGGAACAACTGCCCCAGCCAGGTGCGGACCTTCTCGGCAGTGGTGAACGCCTTGCGCTCCTCGATCCTCGCCAGGACGCCCAGGAGTTGGGGCCGGCGAATGTCGTAGATCGACATCTGCTTGAGGCTAGGCAGCACGTCCTTGTTGAAGATCCGCAGGATTTGCGACAGCGTGCTGTTCCTGCCCTCCTTGATTTCCTTGCGGCGATGCTCGACCCACGCATCGAAGACGGCCTTGAAGGTGTAGTCGGCCGCAAGCTTGACCGCGTGTCGCTTCTGTTTCCGATCGGTATGGGGGTTGACGCCCTTTGCCAGAAGCGCCCGGGCTTCGTCGCGCAAGGTGCGCGCTTCGCGCAAACCGATCTCGGGGTAGTTCCCCAGGGAGATGCGCTTTTGCTTGCCGAGCCAGTAATAGCGCAAATGCCACGACTTGCCGCCGGTGCGGGCGACCACCAGGCCGAGGCCATCGGTGTCGGGGATGCTGTAGGTTTTCTCGGCGGCCTTGGCTTGCCGCACGGTCAGATCAGAGAGTGTCATCATCAAGCTCCTAAGTCTTGGACTTAGGCCCGATGCTGCTTGTCATCCCGATCCAACCCCAGCAACAACCCGGAACCGGCACGACCCGCATTCTTTGGCCTTGTTTTTGGCCTCAAAAATGGTGGCTGTCAGTGGACTTTCGTGGCTTTCGCTGGAATGAAAAAAGGAGCCGAAGCTCCTCTTTTCAATGACTTACAGACGTCAGTGGAAGTCTGTAGATCATAAATTGGAGCGGGAAACGAGACTCGAACTCGCGACCTCAACCTTGGCAAGGTTGCGCTCTACCAACTGAGCTATTCCCGCAGATTTCGTTCGACCTGCGTCGAAGGAGCGCTATTGTGTCGATATTGCTGCACGGCGTCAACAGGAATTTTCACGTGACATGAGGGGGCGCACTCGGGCGCCCCGGCCCCCTCCCTTCACATGCGAAGACCCCGGCGGTGGAAGTAGACCTGCTCGGCGATGCGCCGCGTGGCGGCCGTATGCAGCAGTGCGTCGAGTGGCCAATCGGCCTGCAGATGATCCATCGCCCAGCGCAGCAGGCGCTTGCCGTGGAACGCCGGCGCCGCCTGCCGCGCCAGACGCTCCGGCTGCGGGCCACTGCCCCGCAGGCGCCGGCCGATGGCATCGCCCACGGCCCAGCCGTGCCGCCATGAGGAATGGATGCCGCCGGCCGAGAGCGGCGAGACGATGCCCGCGGCGTCGCCGGTCAGGATCAGGCCAGGGCCGGTGATGGGGCCTTCCGGCCGGCCGCAGGGCACCAGGCCGGCGCGGGTAGCCGAGGGCGTGGCCGATTGCGGAATGCCGGCCACATCGCGCACGTGGCTGATGAACCCGTCGATGTCCGGCGCCTGCACCCGTTGCGGGTCATGACGCAGCGCCAGCCCGACCTGCAGGCCCGTTGGATTCTGCGCGACCCAGCCAATGTAGCCGGGTGCAAAGCGCTTGCTGACAAAGCAATGCAGCGCGTCACCCTGCGGCAATTGCAGGCCAGCGAACTCGCGCTCGACGCCGTACAGGTTGTCACGCACCTGGCCGAGGCCGGTGCACCGTGCCACGCGCGAGCGGGCGCCGTCGGCACCGACCAGGTAGGCGCAGCGTCCCGCTCCCGCCACCTGCCAGCCGTCGCCACTGCGACGGGCATCAGTGAAGGATTGCTGCAGGCGCAGGTCCACGCCATTCGCGCGCAGCTCGCTGGCCAGCCAGCGCATCAGGTTCGGCGTATCGGTGGTGAGGAAGTAGTAGCCCGGTGCGGCCAGCAACACGCTGCGCAGGTTCGGCGCATACAGGCGCACATTCGCAACGCGTTGCACAAGGTGTTCGGGCATTCGCCGCAGCCAGGTCTGCTCCATCGCCTCCTTCACCACGATGCCGGTGGTGTGCAGGCGCTC
Source organism: Stenotrophomonas maltophilia (assembly GCF_047497515.2). Classification (GTDB taxonomy): domain Bacteria; phylum Pseudomonadota; class Gammaproteobacteria; order Xanthomonadales; family Xanthomonadaceae; genus Stenotrophomonas. The sequence continues at coordinate 403,871 of NZ_JAXAXL020000002.1, read as the reverse complement.
GCCGGGATCCGCCTTGCGTTCGAGCACGCAGACGCGCAGGCCGTACTGGGCAGCGGCCAGTGCGCAGGCGGCACCGGCGAAGCTGGCGCCGACGATGACCACGTCGTGGTCGTAGGCGGAGGGGATGTGGGGCATCGCTGCATCACCGGCTGGAAACGAGGGATACAGCTTCAGCCCAGCGCATGGCGGGGCGATGGGGTGACGGTGAAGTGGGAATGAAGCGATGCCCTGCGCGTGATGCGCCAGAGAGCAACGCCCCCTTCGGGGAGCGTTGCTTGCGGAGCGTCCTGGCGCTATCAGGCAACCACGATCCTGAGCGGGTCGGCCAACGCCAGGATCTCCGCACGCTCACCACTGGGCGGATAGATCCATTCGGTGTTGATGCGGGACTTCAGCGCCTTGGCCTCCGCACCGGACAGCACGACCTGGCGGTCCCAGCCCTCGGTGTAGACGGCACCCCACGGCCCCAGGTCCAGGCAGGTCACGTACTTGGGCTGCGCATACGGAATCATCGCCTCTCCGATCAGATCGGCTGCCGCGTTGTGGCCCGCCGAGCGTCCCAGGTTCATCGCGTGCTGGCAGGACATCATCGCTACGTTGCCCTCGTCATCGGTAGCGGCATGCGCGCAGTCACCGGTGGCGAACACCGCGTCGACGGCCCTCACCTTGAGGGTGCGATCCACGTGCAGGCGACATCCACGCGGTGATGATCAATGCGCAGAAGGCCATGCGCGAAGAACTGGCGCGTTCCAGTCTGGCGTCGATTGCAGAGGGCGTGCAGGGCAAGGGCCGCCCGGCGAGTTTCGCGGGTGATGTGCAGGAGTGGTTTGCCGACCGCCAGGTAGCACGCGAGGAAGCGCGGATCACCGGCATGCGTGCGCGTGCGTCGACGCAGGACGAGGATTGATTGCAGTGGCGCGCACGCATACGAAAAACGCCCCCTTGCGGGAGCGTTTTTCTTGAATCTGGAGCGGGAAACGAGACTCGAACTCGCGACCTCAACCTTGGCAAGGTTGCGCTCTACCAACTGAGCTATTCCCGCTTGGGAGGCGAAATTCTACCTGTTACAGGAATGGCGTCAAGCGGTTTTTTCAGGGTCTGCGAGGCGCCTGGCGCGGCGTATCCACGCATGGCGTGGATCTACTACAGCATCCCCGCAAACCGTTAGGTCCGCATCTTCCGTGGATGCAGCATTTCCAGTAGATCCACGCCATGCGTGGATGTCGCGCCCGATCAACCGTTGCCCAGCTTCTTCTGCCGCGCACGCTCGCGCGCAGCGCGCTCGTCATCGCGCAGGCTCGGCCAGGCGGCGTGCAGGTACTGCAGGCCCGACCACAGGGTCAGCACGGCGGCAATCGCCAGGGTCCAATCGCCGATGTGGAACACCGGCCAGCCCATCCAGATGTCCTGCACGGGTACGTTCGGCGCCACCGAATACAGCAGGCACAGCAGCGCGACCATCTGCGCGGTGGTCTTGACCTTGCCGATCATCGCCACGCGCACCTTGGCACGCTGGCCCAGTTCAGCCATCCATTCGCGCAGCGCCGACACCGCGATCTCACGGCCGACGATCACCGCCGCCCAGAACGCCATCCACGGCGTCGGATGACCCTGCACGATCAGGAACAGCGCCACTGCCACCATCAGCTTGTCCGCGACCGGGTCCAGGAAAGCGCCGAACGCCGATTCCAGCTGGTAGCGGCGTGCGATCCAGCCATCGAGCCAGTCGGTGATCGCGGCCAGGCCGAAGATCGCCGCCGAAGCGAAATTGGTCCAGGTGTAGGGCAGGTAGAACACCAGCACCAGCACCGGGATCATCACGATCCGCAACAACGTCAGCCAGGTGGGCAGGGTCAACTTCATGCTTGCGTGCTTCTCTCTCTACTCGGCCGCATCGGGCGTGGCCAACCCGTGCAGGTTAGCGTAGATACGCGCCGCGAGGGCGTCATTGATACCTTCCACCTTGGCGATTTCCGCTTCACCGGCCGCTTTCAGGCCCACAAGGCCACCGAAATGCTTGAGCAGGCTGGCACGGCGGCGAGGCCCGATGCCGGGGATGTCTTCCAGCTTGCTGGTCATCCGCGCTTTCTGCCGGCGGCCGCGGTGGCCGGTGATGGCGAAGCGGTGCGCCTCGTCGCGCACCTGCTGGATGAACTGCAGTGCCGGATTGGCCGCGCCCGGGCGTAGTTCGCGGCCGTCGGGCATCACCAGCGCTTCATGGCCGGCGCGGCGCTCCACACCCTTGGCCACGCCCACCAGCAGCACGCCTTCCACGCCCAGGTCGGCCAGTGCGGCCTGGGCCTGCGCCAGCTGGCCGGCGCCACCGTCGATCAGCAACACGTCCGGCAGCACGCCCTGCTCTTCCACGGCGCGGCGGAAGCGGCGGTCGATGGCCTGGCGCATGGCGGCATAGTCGTCGCCCGGCTCGATGCCGCTGATGTTGAAGCGACGGTACTGCGCGCGCACCGGGCCGGCGGCATCAAACACCACGCACGAAGCCACGGTGGCTTCCCCGAGGGTATGGCTGATATCGAAGCACTCCACCCGCTTGACCGGCTCGGCCAGGCCCAGCATGTCGCGCAACGCATCGCTGCGTGCGTGCTGTGCGTTGCGGCTGTTGAGTTCGGTGGCCAGGGTCAGCTGCGCGTTGCGGCTGGCCAGTTCCACGTAGCCGGCACGCTCGCCACGCACATTCCACTTCAGCTGCACCTTGCGTTCGGCCGAGGCCGACAGTGCGGCCACCAGCAGGTCGGCATCGGGAATCTCGCGATCCAGCAGGATCTCGCGCGGCGGCTCGAATTCGATGTAGTACTGCGAGACGAACGCAGCCAGCACTTCTTCCGGGCTTTCCTCGCCGTTGGTGCGCGGGAAGAACGGGCGAGTACCCAGGTTGCGGCCATCACGGAACGCCAGCAGCAGCACGCAGGCCTGCGAGCCCTGCATGGCCACCGCCAGCACGTCGAGGTCGGCGGCGCGGCCGTCCACGTACTGGCGGGTCTGCATGCTGCGCAGCGAGGAAATCAGGTCACGCAGGCGCGCGGCCTGCTCGAACTCCAACGCCTCGCTGGCGGCCTGCATCTGCTCACCCAGCTCGCGGGTCAGCTCATCGCTCTTGCCTTCCAGGAACAGCGCGGCGCGGCGCACCGACTCGGCATATTCCGCTGGCGCCACCAGCTCCACGCACGGCGCGCTGCAGCGGCCGATCTGGTACTGCAGGCACGGCCGCGAACGATTGCGGAACACGCTGTCCTCGCAGCTGCGCAGCTTGAACAGCTTGTGCATCAGGTTCAGCGTCTCGCGCACTGCGGTAACGCCGGGATAGGGACCGAAATAGCGCCCGGGAATGGCGCGTGGACCGCGATGCAGCGCGATGCGCGGCCAGTCCTCACGGGTCAGCAGCACATGCGGATAGGTCTTGTCGTCGCGCAACGACACGTTGTAGCGCGGCGACAACGACTTGATCAGCTGGTTTTCCAGCAGCAGCGCCTCGGCTTCCGAACGCGTAACGGTCACGTCCATGCGCGTGATCTGCGAGATCATCGACATGATCCGCGCATTCTTCGGGCTGCCATTGAAGTAGCTGCCGACGCGGTTGCGCAGCGCACGCGCCTTGCCGACATACAGCAAGGTGTCATCGGCTGCGTACATGCGGTACACGCCGGGTGCGGTGCTGAGCTGGGCCGCGAAGGCCTTGCCATCGAAGGCCGGGGCGGGAACGTCGGTCATTCGCTGATCGGCACTTCGCTGAGCACGCCGCTGTCGGGGTCGAATCGGAGTACGGCGTGGGCGTCGGTCTCGGCGATCCACACCGCACCGGCCCCCACAGCCAATCCCGCCGGGCCATGCAGGCGGCGTGGCAGCGGCTGCGTGGTCAGTTCACCGCCGCCCAGGCGCAAGGTGCGCAGGCGGCCATTGCCACTGTCGGCGATCCACAGCAGCGGCGCGTCCGGGCTCAGCGCAATGGCCTGCGGGAACTGCAGGCTGGCCTGTGCGCGCGGGCCGTCCTCGCTGCCGAAGCGCCATGCCCCCTGCCCGACCAGGGTCTGCACCAGATCGCCCCGCAGTTGCAGTGCGCGGATCGAAGACCCCAGCGCATCGGCCACGTACAGCACCTGCTGCACCACCGCCAGCGTGGTGGGCTGGGCGAAGGCAGCCAGATGGCCACTGCCATCGCGATCGTCAAGCGCGCCGCTGCCGGCCCGCCATTGCAGGCTGCGCTGGCCGAGGTGGTAGCTCCAGATGCGATTGTCGCCGGCCATGGCGATGTGCAGCTGGTTGTCCGCGATGGCCAGGCCGACCGGGTGGTCCAGCGACACCTGCCGTGCCTGCGCCACCGGCCCCTCCACTGGTGCTCCCGGACGGCCATTGCCGCACAGGGTATCGACGATGCCGGTCGATAGATTGATGCGGCGCACGGCATGGTTGCCGGTATCGGCCACGTACAGCGCGTCGCGCTCCAGTACCAGCGCCTGCGGTCGGTGGAATGCCGCCTCGGCAAGGTTGCCATCCATGAAATCGGCCGTGCCCAGCCCGAACTGGCGCAGGATGCGGCCGCCGTGGCTGCATTCGAGAATGCGGTGATGGCCGCTGTCGGCGATGTACAGGCGCTCGGTGCTGACCGCCAGCCCGAGTGGGAAGCGCAATGCCTGGCGCGGCTCCGGATGCAGCTCGCTGCCGCCGCGCGGCGGCGCGGAGGGTGCCCCCTGGCACAGCACGTTCAGGGCGCGCTCCAGTTCTCCCGGTGCGCCCTGCCCGACCAGACGCTGCTGCTCGCGGCCCTGTGCGTCCAGCAGCACCACGGTCGGCCATGCGGTGATGCCGAAGCGGCGCCAACCATCCCAGTCTGCATCGAGCAGGACCGGCATCGACAGGCCCTGGCGGCGCAGCAGCTTCAGCGCGGCGCCGGCATCGCGTTCGAAATCGAAACGCGGCACCTGCAGCACCAGCGGCTGCAGCTTGCCGGGGTGGCGCGACAGCCATTGGCCGAACTCGGCCAGGCGTTGCGCGCTCCATGCGGAGGCAGCGTTGACGAACAACAGTGCCACCGGCCGGCCGCGCAGTTCGGTCAGTGTGCAGGGGGTGGCATTGAGCCAGGTGGCGAACTCTGGCAGGTCCGGGACGGGCTGGACGTTCATGCCCCGATTATGCCGGACTCGGCGTCATGCAACAGTCGTGCCACGGCACGTTCTGCGGCATCGTCGACCAGTGTCCAGACCTGTTCGAAGTGATCACTGCCGCCGGTGTAGGGGTCGGGGATCGCAACCCGGCCCTGCCCGCCCGACCAGGGCAGGTACAGTGCCAGCCGCTCGCGCTGGGCAGGCGTGGCCAGGCGGCCGGCATCACGCAGATTGAATTCATCGGCGCACAGGATCCAGTCGAAACGGTCGAAATCCGCCGCCCGCAGCTGGCGCGCGCGCAGGCCGCCGATGTCGACGCCATGCCCGGCCGCGCAGGCGATCGCGCGCCGGTCCGGTGGCTCACCGACGTGCCAGTCACCAGTACCCGCCGAATCGACCTGCACCCGACCGGCCAGCGGCGAGGCCTCCAGGCGCGCACGCAGCGCACCTTCGGCCATCGGCGAACGGCAGATGTTGCCGAGGCAGACGACCAGCAGTTTCATCGCGCCGCCATTGCCTGCAGCAGCGCTTCGGCGCGCTCCAGGTCCTCGGGTGTGTCGATGCCTGGCGGGAACGGTTCCGGCGAGATCGCCACGCTGATCGGATAGCCGGCCTCCAGCACCCGCAACTGCTCCAGCGACTCGACCTGCTCCAGCTGGCCCGGCGGCATGGCCGCGAACTGCTGGAGGAAACCGGCGCGATAGCCATAGATACCGATGTGGCGCAGCCAGGCATGCCCTTCCGGCAGGGCGTCGCGGCTGCGCGCGAAGCCATCGCGGTGCCAGGCGATCGGTGCACGACTGAAGTACATCGCCTCGTTGCGCACGTTGCGCACCAGCTTGACGACGTTCGGGTCGAACAACGTTTGCGCGTCTTCGACGGTGGTGGCCAGGGTCGACATCGGCGCATCGCCGCCGACCAAGGCTTCGGCCACCGCGCGGATCCCGGCCGCCGGCGCGAACGGTTCATCGCCCTGCAGGTTGACCACCACGGTATCGCCGGCCCAGCCGGCAATGCGCGCGCATTCGGCCAGGCGGTCGGTGCCGGACGCGTGCGACGCAGCGGTCATCGCCACCTTCACTTCAGACAGCCCGGACAACGTGTCGGCAATACGCTGATCGTCGGTGGCGACCCAGACCTCACTGGCCCCGGCCTGCAGCGCGCGGCGCGCCACGTGCAGCACCAGCGGCTCACCGCCGAGCAGGCGCAGCGGCTTGCCCGGCAGCCGCGAGGCGGCGTAGCGGGCCGGAATGGCGACGACGAATTCAGTCATGCGGGCGGTACTCGGCAGGCTCGTAACAGCAGGAATGCGGCCGGCGGCACGTGAATGCAAGCGCCGCCGCGCCACTCAGTTCGGTCGCAGCTTGTCCAGGCGGTCGGTCAGCGCGACCCAGAACGCGGCGGGCAGCTCAGCGCGCAACGGTACCGCGTAGTGCCAGTCGTTGCCGAACGCCCGGCATTTCACCGCGTCCTTCTCGGTCATCAGCACCGGCAGCTGGCTGCCGAAGGACAGGTCCTGCGGCTGGTAGGCCTGGTGGTCGGCAAACGCATGCGGCACAACGCCGATACCGCGCGCGCGCAGCATGTCGAAGAAGCGCTGCGGGTGGGCGATACCGGCTACGGCGTGCACGCGCTGGCCCTTGAAGTACGCCAACGGGCGCGCGCGGCCACCGGCCAGCGGTTGCGCGCTGTCGATGTGCAGGGCCATCGGCCATTGGCCGAAACCACACGCCTGGGCCGCGGTTTCCTCATCGGCCTGGCCCAGGTTGACCACGCGGAAATCGCATTCGGTGGCACGGCTGACCGGCTCGCGCAGCGGTCCGGCCGGGATCATCCGTCCATTGCCGTAGCGACGCTGGGCATCGACCACTTCGATCTCGATGTCACGCTCCAGCCGATAGTGCTGCAGGCCGTCGTCGCAGACGATCACATCGCAACCGGCCTCGACCAGCGCCTTGCCGGCAGCCACGCGATCGCGGTCCACGCGTACCGGCACGCCGGTCTTCCAGGCAATCAGCACCGGCTCGTCACCGCCCTTGGCGGTCGGCGTGTCGGCCTGCACCCAGAGCGGTTTGTCGGCGTCTTCGCGGCCATAACCGCGGCTGGCGACGCCAGGCGTCCAACCGGCCGCACGCAGCCTCTCCACCAGGGCGATGGTCAGCGGCGTCTTGCCGGTGCCGCCGGCAGTGATGTTGCCGACGACGATCACCGGCACCGGCAAGGTGTAACGCTTTCGCCAGCCGCGGCGATAGGCCCTGCGGCGCAGCGCGGTGACGCCGGCGTACAACGGTGCCAGCAGGCGCATCGCCCACGGAACCGGACTGCCGTCGTACCAGTATGGCGGGGTCTGGGTGCCCTTGCCGGCCATCAGTCCTGCCTTTCGCGGAACTGCATGCTGTGCAGATGCTGGTACAGGCCACCCATGGCAAGCAGCTCCTTGTGGGTGCCGCGTTCGACGATGCGGCCGTGATCCATCACCAGCACCAGGTCGGCATGCTCGATGGTCGACAGGCGGTGCGCGATGACCAGCGTGGTGCGTTCGGGCATCAGGCGCTGCAGCGCATCCTGCACCAGCCGCTCGGACTCGTTGTCCAGCGCGGCAGTGGCCTCGTCGAGGATCAGGATCGGCGCGTCGCGCAGGATCGCGCGTGCGATCGCAAGGCGCTGGCGCTGGCCGCCGGACAGCAACGCGCCATTCTCGCCCACCGGGGTCTGCAGCTGCTGCGGCATGCGGGCGATGAACTCCCACGCATTGGCCGCTTCGGCCGCCGCACGGATCTGCTCCTCGCTCGCATCCATGCCATAGGCGATGTTGGCAGCAATGGTGTCATCGAACAGCATGACCTTCTGCCCGACCATCGCCACCTGCCGGCGCAGATCGGCCAGCGGATAGTCGTCCAGCGCCACGCCGTCGAGGGTGATGAGGCCGCCACTGGGCTCGTAGAAGCGCGGCACCAGCCGGATCAGGCTGGTCTTGCCACTGCCGGAACGACCCACGATGGCGGTGACCGTACCCGGCTTCGCGACGAAACTGATGTCGTCCAGGGCAATGCCGCTGTCTTCGCGGTAACGCAGCATGACGTGGTCAAAGGCCAGCTCGCCGCGCACGCGCTGCACTGTGTTGCGGCCCTGGTCGCGCTCGACCGGCATGTCGAGAATGCTGAACAGGCGTTCGGCGGCGGCCACGCCGCGCGAGATCGAGGTCTGCACGCTGGTCAGTCGACGCAGCGAGGGGATGATGGCCATCATCGAGGTCATCAGGCCCATGAACTGGCCGGCGTTGAGGCGCCCCGCCAGGGCTTCGCGGGTCGACACCCAGACAATGACCGCCAACGCCAGCGCGGCCAGGAACTGGACCACACTGGACGCTGCGGCACGGGTGACTTCCACCTTCATGTTCAGCGACAGCATGCGGTTGGCCAGGCGCGAATAGCGCGAGATCTCATGCTGCTGGGTGCCATGCACCTTCACTTCCTGCTGCGCGGCCAGCGACTGCTCGGCGGTCTGCGCCATCGAGCCCATGCCGTCCTGGATGCCGCGGCTGATGCGACGGTAGCGCTTGCCCACGTAGGACACGATCACGCCGATCAGCGGCACCACCACCAGCATGGCCACGGTGACCTTGACGCTCATCTGCAGCATCACCGCCAGCATCGCGATGATGGTCAGGGTGTCGGCGACGACGGTCTTGAGTGCGTCGGCGCTGGCCTGGGTGACCTGCTCGGTGTCGAAGTTCAGGCGGCTGACCATCACCGGCGTCGCTTCGGTATCGAAATGCGAGGACGGCAGATGCAGGTACTTGGCCAGCACCTGCTCGCGCAGGTCGCGCACCACGCTGCGGCCGGTCTTGGCCAGCGCGTAGTCACTCACCCAGGTGGCGACGCTGCGCATCAGGAACAGGCCGAGGATGGTCAGCGGCAGGATCACCGCCATGCGCGGTTCCGGGTTGACGAACCCACGGTTGACCAGCGGCTCCATCAATTTGGTGAAGTGGTAGCCGGCCAGGGCCTCGACCACCATCGCGATGACGGCGGCCACCATGAACACCCAGTAGGCCCGGGTATACCCCAGCAGACGTTTGTAGATCGGCCACACCGGCGCGTGATTGGAACTCATGGACGCACCTCGGGTGCTGTTGCAATGGCAATACGGCGGAAACCGAGCTGACCCAGCGCGTCCTGCGCGGTCACCACGGCCTGGTAGGGAGTGCGCGCATCGGCCCGCAGCAGCACGGTCTGCTCGCGATCGCTGCCCGCCACGGCGGCGATGGTCTGCTTGACCGACTCGACGTCGCTGCGCAGCACTTCCTGGTCATTGATGAAATAGCGACCTTCGGCATTGATCAGCACGCTCAGCGAGCGCGGCGGCTCGTTGGTCTGCTGCTGGCTGGCGGTCGGCAGCTGCACCTGCAGCGTCGAACGCGCGTCGAAGGTGGTGGTGACCACGAAGAAGATGATCAGTACCAGGATGACGTCGATCAGCGGCACCAGGTCGATATGCGGCTCATCCTGGGATCGGTCGTTGCCGATACGCATCGATCAGGCCTTCGCCGTGGCAGCGTTGGACGAACGCACCGCGGCGGCCGGGTTCATCACCCCGGGGCGGCCGTCGAGCGTATCCAGCAATGCGCTGGCTTCCTGCTCCATCTCCACCACGTAACCGTGGATGCGGCCCTTGAAGTAGCGATGGAACATCAATGCGGGAATCGCCACGATCATGCCGGTGGCGGTGCAGACCAGGGCCTTGCCGATGCCGCCGGCCAGCTGGTTCACGTCGCCCACGCCGTGGTCGAGGATGCCCAGGAACATCTGGATCATGCCGATCACCGTGCCGAGCAGGCCCAGCAGCGGGCCGGCCGAGGCAATTGTGCCCAGTGCGTTCAGGAATCGCTCCATGCGGTGCACCAGGTGGCGGCCGGTGTCTTCGATGCGCTCGCGGATCTGGTCGCGCGGGCGGTTGCGCGCTTCCAGCGCGGCGGCCAGCAGCGCGCCCAGCGGCGAATTGGCGCGCAGGGTCTGCAGATGCGCGGGATCGAGCTTGCCGCGCGCGGCCCAGTTGCGCACTTCCTGGCCGAGGCCGGGCGGCAGCACCTCAGTCCGCCGCAAGGACCAGAAACGCTCCAGGATGATCGCCAAAGCCAGTACGCCCAACAGCAGCAGCGGCACCATCGGCCAGCCACCGGCCTTGACCAGTTCCCACACGTTTCAACCCTCCGGCCCAACGGCCGCTTGTTCGATCGTCGATAGGATAGCAGCCGACCGCGCCCGCCCAGCGGCATCCCACCAACGGGATGCGTGGACACGCTGTTCACGCAGCTGCAGCCCTTGCGCGCCAAGCCATACGCGGATCGCCCCCGACTCGGCCGTGGCCAGCACTTCGGCTCCCTGCACCTGCCAGCGCTGCACCACCTCCGCGCGCGGGTGGCCGAAGCGGTTCTGGTGGCCGGCCGACACCAGCGCCAGCCGCGGCGCCACCGCGGCCACCCAGGGCGCGCTGGAGCTGCCACCGCTGCCGTGGTGGGGCACCAGTACCACATCCGCCTTCAGCGCCGCTGGCGACGCCTGCAGCAGCGCCTGCTCGGCCGACCTGCCGATATCGCCAGCCAGCAGCACCACGCCATGGCGACTGGCAATGCGCAGCACGCAGCTCTCTTCGTTGCCGGCCTGGCGGCTGCCGGGAGGCGGATGCAGCACCTCGAAGTCGACCCCGTCCCAGCGCCAGCGCAGGCCCTGCTGGCAGGCGCGGGCACCGGCGATGCCACTGCCGGACGGTGCCAGCGGTTGCAGCGCCGGAAGCTGGCGGCGCAGGCTGGCCAGGCTGCCGGTGTGGTCCAGGTGATCGTGGCTGAGCATGACCTGCGCGGGCACCGCCTGCCCCAGCGCGCGCAGGGCCGGCATCAGGACCCGCTCGTTGCCATCGCCGCCGGTCGGCGGCCCGACGTCATACCAGAGCGCGTGGTGCGCTGTGCGCAACAGCACTGCCGTGCCCTGGCCAACGTCGTGCACCAGCAGCTGCAGCTCTCCCTCGGCCGGCGCGTCGCGGGCCGGCCACAGCAGGGGCAGGCACAGCAGCAGGCCAGCCAGGCCGCCCCCGCTACCGCGCGGCAGCAGCCACCAGAACACCCCCAGCAGCGCTGCAGGAGCCGCCCAGCCCGGCGCTTCGGCCAGCCACCACATCGCCCGCGGGTGTAGCGCCAGGGGCTGCAGGATCTGCCAGCTCAGATCGAACAGCCACGCCGCTGCGCGCCAGGCCCACCGCCCCGCCCCGTCATGCAGCGCGTGCAGGGCGGTGCCGAGCAGTGACAGCGGCACCACCAGCAGGGTCCACCACGGAATGATCGGAAGATTGATCAGCGGCCCCAGCCGCGCCGCCCCGCCGAACAGGGCCACGCCCAAGGGCAGCAGGCCCAGGGCGGCCACGCCCTGCGAGGCGAGGAAACTGCGCAGGCCGCCTCCGATGCCCTCCGGACCGGCCTGCGGCAGGCACCACAACAACCACAGTACCCCGCCAAAGCTGAGCCAGAAGCCCGCTGAGAGCACTGCCAGCGGCGCCGGCAGCACCATTGCCATCGCGGCCAGTGCCAGCCCCTGCCCCGTTCCCAGTGGGCGACGCCCGCAGCGGGCCAGTGCGACCAGGCCGATCATCAACGCGGTACGCACGGTGGGAAGCGATGCGCCGGCGACCATGGCATAGGCCGCCGCTGCCAGCGCAGCCGCACAGGCAGCCGCTTGTGGCCGAGGCCAGCATCTGCCCAGCCACGGGCACAGCCACCACAGCACACGGCACACCAGTGCACCGGCGCCGGCAACTACGCCGACATGGAAGCCGGAAATGGCAACCAGGTGGCTCAGGCCCAACGCACGCAGGTGTTCCCAGTCGGCATCGGACAGGCCGCGGGTGTCGCCCAATGCCAGCGCCTGTACGAAACGCCCGGCGGGACGCGCGACCTGGGCGGCGATCGCCGCGCTGCTGCGCTCGCGCCAGGCCGACAAGCCCTGCGCAGGCAACACCTCGCGCGCACGGGCAGGATCGCGCACCGTGCCACTGCCGGCCAGCCCCTGCAGCAACGCGTGCCGCTCACCATCGAAACCACCGGGATTGATCCGCGATCGCGGTGCCTGCACGCGCAGTGACAGCGTCCAGCGCGCGCCCGCGCGAACCTTCTGGCGCCCGGCCTCGACGCCGCCGCCCGGAGCGCGCCATGGATCATTCCAGGTGACCTGCAGGCGCCTGCCACGCAACGAAGGCAGCGCGTCAGCGGCGTCAACCTGCAGCACGAAACGTGTGTAGCCGGGGCCGCTGCGCGGCAGATCGATCACCCGTCCACTGACCTGCACGTCCTGCGCCGGCTGGCCGGGCGGAAGCTGGTGCTGCAGTGCCCACTGCCCGTGCAGCGCCGTCCATGCCAGGCCGAATAACGCCACCGCCACTGCGCGGCCAGGCCAGCGCAGCAGCCAGCCGGCGAGGCCGGCCACCGCCAACGATGCGCACAGCCACAGCGGCGGCAGCACCGGCCACTGCACGCAGGCGAGCGCACCCAGTACCAGCGCAGCGGCACAGCGACGGCCAAGCAGGGGAACAGCGGATCGTCCGGCAACCATCCCCGCAGCCTGCCGCCCGGCGTGGGCGCACGCCTATCGGGCATTGCCGCGAGCGACTGTCAGCGCCGAACGGTGCCGCGGTGGAAATTGACCCGGAAGCTGGCACCACCGCCGGCGGCCTCGCCCACACTGACCGAGCCGCCGTGATGCTGCACGATTTCCTTCACCAGATGCAGGCCCAGGCCGCTGCCGCTACCCGCGGCCCGCAGGCGATGGAAGGGCTCGAAGATCGCCTCGCGATCGCCCACCGGGATACCGGCGCCCTGGTCGCTGACCTCCAGCAGCCCTCGCGCGTCCAGGCGCACGCAGATGGTGCCGCGGCCACCGCCGTGGACGATGGCGTTGTGCACCAGGTTGGCGATGACCCGCCCCAGCGCCAGGCTGTCGCCATGGATCCATACCGGCGCGTCCGGCGCGTCCACCTCGAAACCGTAACCGGCGCCCACCACCAGCGGTGCCAGCTCGGCAGCCGCCTCACGCACCAGCAAGGCCAGATCCAGACGCTGCAGCGCGCCGACATTGCGATCAAGCCGCTGCAGGTCGAGCAGATGCTCGGCCACATTGCCGAGACGGGCGACATCGGTCAGCAACTGTGATTTCAGCTCGCCCTGCGGCAACTGCGACAGGCGCGCCTGCACCACGGCGATCGGCACGCGCAGTTCGTGCGCGGCATCGGCGAGGAACTTGTCGCGTGCCGCATAGCCCTGCTGCACTTTGTCGATGGCATCGTTGAAGGCCTCCACCAGCGGTGCGACCTCGGTCGACACCAGGCGGGCATCCAGCCGTGCACCGGCCTGGCCGATGTCCAGCTCCTTGGCCTGTTGCGCGGAACGGCGCACGCCGCGCATCGCGCGATGGATCACCGTCGGCATCACCAGCAGCGTGACCACGATCAGCGGCAGGAAGAACCACAGGCCGATCAGCCGCAGCACCATCAGCGCGCCATCCAGCAGGCCTCCCTTCGGCGCGCCGCCAACCATCACCGTGATGCGGCGCCCCTCTTCGTTGCGGATCATCACCCGCGCCACATCCAGGTAGGGCGGCACCAGCGAGCCGAGTTCGGTGGCACCCAGCGTCGGCAATCGCGCCAGCAGCGGCGCATGGATGGCCGGGATGGTGCCACGCTCCAGCCAGACGCCTTTGTCGTCGACCGCAGCGAACCAGAGATTGCCGCCCGCCTCGGCATCGAGCGTGTTCCAGCGCGCCTGGTCCAGCACCAGGCGCCCGCCTTCGCTGTGCACGGCCTTGGCCACCGCTTCGGCCATGAACATGTCCATGCCCCAGCTGTCCTTGTCGCCCCAGGTCAGGATCAGCGCGACCACCGCAAACAGCACGGTGAAGGCCTGCGCCAGGAACAACCGCCAGGCCAGGCCCAGGGTGATGGAACGGATCGGGCGCGCCATCTCAGGCCTCCGCCAGCAGGTAGCCAACGCCGCGGATCACATGGATCTCCACACCGGCCCCGGCCTGTTGCAACGCCTTGCGCAGCTTGGAGATATGCGCGTCCAGTGCGTTGGACTGGATCTCATCATCGAAGCCATACACCGCTGCTTCCAGCGCGCTGCGGGTGACTGTGCGTCCCTGCCGCATCGCCAGCGCCTGCAGTACCAGCACCTGCCGCCGCGGCAATGCCAGTGGCTGGCCCTCCACCTGCGCCTGCAACGACTCGAAATCGAACTCCAGCCGTCCCAGTCGCAGGCTCGGCGTCACCATCGCCGACGGCCGCCGCGATACGGCGCGAATGCGCGCCATCAGTTCCTCGATCGCCACCGGCTTGACCAGATAGTCATCGGCACCGACATCCAGGCCCTCGACCTTGTCCGACAGCGTGCCCTTGGCGGTCAGCATGATGACCGCCAGATTCGGCCGCAGTGCACGCGCAGTGGCGACAAAACCAGCGCCATCGCCATCGGGCAGCTGACGGTCGAGCAGCATCAGCTGGTGCACCGGTTCGCGCAGCGCGCTTGCCGCCTCGGCCAGGCTGCCAACCACGTCGGCAACCACGCCCTGCCGCTCCAGCCCCGATTGCAGGGCACGGGACAGGTCAGGATCGTCTTCGACCAGGAGGATGCGCATCGGGGGCTCGGCTACCGGAAACGCTGCCGATCATAGTGCCTGGCGCAGTGTTTTTCCGCTTTGGAGTGGCCAGTGCGCAGGCGCAATGTTCTGACAATGTTGTCCCCCCATCATGCGCAGCCATCCCCCGCAAAGTCGCTGACCAATGCCCTCCCTGTCCCCGGCCCTGCTGCGTCCGCTGCTGTTTTCCGCTGCCCTCGGCGCGCCGTTGCTCGGCCACGCCGCCGACCAGACCCCGGGCGTGCAGGCTGGCATCACCGTGGGTGCGACTTCCGGTGCGTACGCGCACTACGACGCCAAGCCATTGGTCGTGCCGGCCATTGCCTGGCAGGGCCAGCGCTTCTTCGCCAGCCCGGGCTCGCTGGGCATGTACCTGTACAAGGACCGAGGCCTGCGCCTGTCGGCGGCAGTCACGCCCTACACGCTGCGCTTCAAGACCGATGACGTGAACGATCCGCAGCTGCGTCGCCTGCACAGCCGCCAGCTGTCGGCCATGGCCGGCCTCAACGGCGAGTACAGCGCCGACTGGGGCATTGTCGAGGCCAGCGTGATGCGCGAGGTCAGCGGCCATGGCGGTGGCACCGAATCGCGCGTGCACTACAGCTACCCGATCCAGGCCGGTCGTTTCACCTGGGTGCCGCGCGTTGGCGTCGTGCACTCCAGTGCACGCCTGCTCGACTACTACTACGGCATCAGCGATGAGGAAGCACTGCGCTCGGGACTGGCTGCCTACAGCCCGGGCAGCGCCACGTCGCCGAGCCTGCAGATCGCGGTCAGCACGCCGCTGGGCACGAAGTGGCGCGCGACCGGCGTGGTCGCCAACCAATGGTTCGGCGATGCAGTGAAGGACAGCCCGATGGCACGACGTGGCACGCAGACGTCGGCTTTCGTTTCCCTGATGCGCTCGTTCTGATCGAGCGCCCGCTACGGACAAGGACCCCCCATGGCCTCCGTCTCCCCCGTTGACGAAGCACACGCGATCCTGCGCGCACCCGACCTGGACAGCGCCGAGCGCGTCTACCTTGGCCTGATGCCCGATCTTGAGCATGTGGACGCACTTGCACGGCGCGCCCTGGGCCTGTCCCGTGCCGCCGACGCGGCCCGGGGCTATGCGCTGTCGATGACCCTGGTGGGACTGCGGTTGCAGGAACTGGAAATGGGCGAAGCCACCGCGAAGGAACATCGGCAGGCCACCCTGCGCAGCCTGCGCCAGGCCTTCAGCGCCTGATTGCAGGCCTCCTGCACGACCTGCCGCCATGTTGCAGGGCAGCGCGTGGGCTCAGCGGAACGTGGTCCAGGCCAGTACCGCCGACAACAGGGCTACCCAGATCACCGCCTTGAAGGTGCCTTCCAGCATGTTGCCGCCGAACAGCAGCTCGAAGAAGGGATTGGGCTTGGAAACCGGCACATGGTCGCTCATCGGAGGAAATTCCTGGCAGTGTGATGAAGGATGCCTGCGCATGCGTGCGCGGGTGCCACTGTAGTACACCCAACGCACCGGCAGGCAGTCGAAGAACATCCGCTTAACAACCCGCGCGCCGATTCGGGTATGTTCGTCCCAACGCTGCGTTCAAGGATGATCGATGCTCAAGCGCGTCCTGTTCCCCGTCGTCGCCCTGCTGCTGTCCGCGCTGATCGTCGCGCTGGGATGGCAGAACCGCCAACTCCGGCAGATCAACGAGCAGATGGCCACCCAGCTGCAGGACATGCGGCTGGAAGCACACGGGCTCGACCTTGGCAGCCGCCCGGAGACCCTGGCGCTGCGCACCACCCAACAGACCCAGGTCGCCATCGGTGGCTCCCGCACGGCGCCGCAGGTCCTGTACTTCTTCTCCACGGCGTGCCGCTACTGCCTGGCCTCGATGCCGCAGCTGCGGCAGATCGACGCCGCACGCGGCAACAGCGAACTGATCGGCGTCGGATTGCCTCCTTACGATCAACTGGCCGACTACGCCGGCACGCATGCGCTGCGGTTTCCCATCGCCGTCGACAGTGAAGGGGCCGCATCCACGCGCTATCGCGCCACGGTCACACCGATGCTGATGGTACTGGCCGCCGATGGCAGCGTTGCCTACAAGCACGTCGGCCAACTCGATGACCAGGTCGTGCGGGCAGCCATGAAGTCACTCGCACCGATCGCCGCGCTGCCCTGACCCTGCTCACCGCGCATTCCGCCACTGCGCCGTGTTACCGCATCCGCGCCACAACCGGCACTCCGGTGCCTTCGGCAACTGCACCACCACAACGCCAACCAAGGAGAGATACATGATCGGAAAGAAAGTCCTTTCGTCCGTCGCCGGTATCGTTGTTGTCGCTGCCATGGCCTTCGGCGCCAGCCAGGCCTTCGCCGTCCCGCCCAAGACCGGTTTTGCACCGGGCTGTGAACCGCACCCGCAGTGCCCGTTCGGCAACTCGGGCAAGCATGGCCAGCTGCTGTGCTGCGATCCGCTGTAATCCACGTTCACACCGACTGTTGGAGATACCCATGATCAGGAAGAAGCTGTCTGCATGGATCGGAGGCGCCGCCGTCGTGGCCGCGCTGTGCTTCGGTGGTGCCCAGGCCTTCGCGGCGCCGGCCAAGACCGGATTCGCGCCAGGGTGCGAGTACACGCCGGGCTGCCAGTACGGCGGCAATGGCCGCTGGAGTGGTGGCCGCGTCTGCTGCCAGGTGCCCTGAGCGGCGCCACACGCGCCGGCCGGGTTCCCACCCGCCATGCGTGATGTGTGACGGCCAACCCGCATTGGCCACCCTGCCGGGCCGCCCTCCGAGGCGGCCCGGTACTTTCCAGCCCGTTTCATCCTCTCCGGACCGCGTTGGCGCGCGCTTTACCGGCTTTCGTCGCATACCGGTTTCACACGGCAGGACGGAGTGCCACGCTGGAGTCCCTTCTCCGGAGCACCGTGCCATGCCGATGCTTGCCCTGCTGCTGTTGTGCGCTGGCCTGTTCGGCCACGATGCCGACGTCGGGGATGCCTCCCTGCGCGGCCAGATCCTGCAGGCCGAAGCCGCGCACACCGGCGCCCCCTCGGCAGTGCGCCCGCAAGCGGCCCCGACCACTCTGCAGCTGTACCGGCTGCGCCAGGACCGGGTACTGCGTGTCGGCAGTCAGCACCTGCAGAGTAACTCCAGCGGTGGCGCGCCTCAGCAGGCCGGCTCGGCGCGCTTTGCGCAGATCTGGGAACGCGTGGATGGGCAGTGGCGCATGCAGCGCATGGTCAGCATCGACGAGTGGGTCGCGCAGCGTTGAGCTGCCGATGCCGGCGAGATGCAGAAACAAAAAAAGCCGGCCCAGGGCCGGCTTCTTTCTGATCCACCGCTACACCGGCAATGCCGGGAGCCAGGTGGTGGGCGGTACAGGGTTCGAACCTGTGACCCCTACCATGTCAAGGTAGTGCTCTACCGCTGAGCTAACCGCCCATCTTGTTCGGGCCGCCCGAAGGCTGGCCTTGCTACGTAAAAACCCGGCGCCAGGGCCGGGCTTTTCAGGTCACGACAGCCCCTTTGCAGGAACGTCGTGGTGGGCGGTACAGGGTTCGAACCTGTGACCCCTACCATGTCAAGGTAGTGCTCTACCGCTGAGCTAACCGCCCGAATTGCTTCTGCATTTCCGCGATTGCGTCGGTGCAGGCCGCGTATATTACGGATGCAGGCCGTGAAGCGCAACACTTTTGTGAAGATGCTGCTGCGCCGCCGCGTTCAGCCGAGGCTGGCCTCCTTCAGCTGGCGGATCTGGTCGCGCACGCGCGCGGCGTCCTCGAATTCCAGGTCCTTGGCGTGCTGGTACATCTGCTGTTCCAGCGCTTTGAGACGGGCTGCCAGCTGGGCCGGGCTGAGCGAGCGGTAATCGGCCCCTTCCTCCGCCACGCCTGCCCGGCTCTTGCCCTTGCCCTTCTTGGCTTCCTTCTCGGCTGCGTCAGAGCGGGCGCCTTCCAGTACATCGACGATCGGCCGTGCCACCGAGCGCGGCACGATGCCGTGCTCTTCGTTGTACTCGACCTGCTTGGCGCGTCGGCGGTCGGTCTCGTCGATCGCCGCCTGCATCGAACGGGTGATCTTGTCGGCATAGAGGATCGCCTTGCCGCGCACGTTGCGCGCCGCACGGCCGATGGTCTGGATCAGCGAGCCGGTGGAGCGCAGGAAGCCCTCCTTGTCGGCATCCAGGATCGCCACCAGCGACACCTCGGGCATGTCCAGGCCTTCGCGCAGCAGGTTGATGCCAACCAGCACGTCGAACTTGCCCAGGCGCAGGTCGCGGATGATCTCCACGCGCTCGACGGTGTCCACGTCCGAATGCAGGTAGCGCACGCGGATCCCGTGCTCGGTGAGGTACTCGGTGAGGTTCTCCGCCATGCGCTTGGTCAGCGTGGTGACCAGCACGCGGTCGCCAGCCTTGATGCGCTCGTTGGCCTCGCTCATCAGGTCGTCGACCTGGGTGCCGACTGGACGGATCTCCACCACTGGATCGATCAGGCCGGTCGGGCGCACCACCAGCTCGGTGATCTCGTCACCGGCCTCGCGGTACTCATAGGGTCCCGGCGTGGCCGACACATAGATGCTGCGCGGGCAGCGCGCTTCCCATTCCTCGAAGCGCAGCGGCCGGTTGTCCAGCGCCGACGGCAGGCGGAAGCCGAACTCGACCAGGGTTTCCTTGCGCGAACGGTCGCCCTTGAACATCGCACCGATCTGCGGAATGGTCACGTGCGATTCGTCGATCACCAGCAGCGCGTCGGCCGGCAGGTAGTCGAACAGGGTCGGTGGCGGCTCGCCGGCATTCTTGCCGGTCAGGTGCCGCGAGTAGTTCTCGATGCCGTTGCAGAAGCCGACCTCGGCCATCATTTCCAGGTCGAACTGGGTACGCTGCGCCAGGCGCTGGGCCTCGACCAGCTTGTTCTGCGCATACAGCTGCTCCAACCGCTCCTTCAGCTCGACCTTGATGGTTTCCACTGCCGCCAGCACGCGCTCGCGGGTGGTCGCGTAGTGGGTTTTCGGGTACACGGTGAAGCGCTGCATGTTGCGCAGCGTCTCACCGGTGAGCGGGTCGAACAGGGTGATCTTCTCGACTTCGCCATCGAACAATTCCAGGCGCAAGGCCTCGCTGTCCGACTCGGCCGGGAACACATCGATCACTTCGCCGCGCACGCGGAACGTACCGCGCTGCAGCTCGTACTCGTTGCGCGTGTACTGCAGCTGGGTCAGGTGATTGATCAGGTCGCGCTGGTCGATGCGCTCGCCCTTGGACAGGATCAACCGCAGCGACAGGTAATCCTCGGGTGCACCCAGGCCATAGATCGCCGACACGGTGGCGACCACGATCGCATCCGGGCGCGACAGCAGGGTCTTGGTCGCGGCCAACCGCATCTGTTCGATGTGCTCGTTGATCGAACTGTCCTTCTCGATGAAGGTGTCCGACGACGGCACATAGGCTTCCGGCTGGTAGTAGTCGTAGTAGCTGACGAAATACTCCACCGCGTTGTGCGGGAAGAACGCCTTGAACTCGCCATACAGCTGCGCCGCCAGCGTCTTGTTCGGCGCCATGATCAGCGTCGGCTTCTGTACGTTCTGGATGACGTTGGCGATGGTGTAGGTCTTGCCCGAGCCGGTGACGCCCAGCAGGGTCTGCTTGGCGATGCCGGCTTCGAAGTTGCTGATCAGCTTCGCGATGGCATCGGGCTGGTCGCCCGCCGGCGAGTACGGCGAGACGAGTTCAAAGCGGTCGCTCATGGTGTTGCCAGTTCCCGGGAACGGCAAGTATACGGGGCAAGCGGTGACGGCCAGCTGAGGGGTTTCCGGGCTGGACGGCGCGGCGATGGCTGATGGCAGAGGACCGCCAAGGCATACAAAGTCGGGGCCTCCAACACCGCTTGAGGCCCATCGTGCGCCAGCTCACCGCCTCCCGTACCGGATTCAGCTTCATACAGTTGCTCACAGCGATCGCCCTGCTGGCGATCCTGGTTGCAGTGGCGCTTCCCGGCCTGCGAAATGCCATCAACCTGGTACGGGCGGAACAGATGAAGAACCACTTGCTGGCTGCGTTCGCTTCGGCCCGGGCCACGGCCATCTCGCGACAGCAGGATGTCACCATCTGCGCCAGCAGCGATGGCTTCGGATGCGGCCAGGACTGGGGCGTCGGCTGGTTGATCTTTCTCGACCCCGATCGCACGGGTGAGCCCTCCGGTCCAGAAGCAATCCTCCGCCATCATGCAGGGCGCCGGCAGGGTCACCTTCAGGTTCGTTCCAGCAGTGGCCGCCCCGCATTGCGCTACGCCTCCAACGGTCGCAGCTTTGGCACCAATCTGACGATCTCGCTATGCGTAGGCGGCATGCTTCACAGCGAGATCATCGTCAACAACAGCGGAAGAGTCCGTTCCCAGGTACATCGGCATCGTCCCGCCTGCTTGTAGCGTCTGCGGGACAGCAAGTGCCTGGAACGACAAAAGCCGCGATTGCTCGCGGCTTCTGCAGGATCTGGCGCCCGAAGTTGGACTCGAACCAACGACCCCCTGATTAACAGTCAAGTGCTCTAACCGGCTGAGCTATTCGGGCGGGGAGGCGCATTCTATGGGGTTCCGCACGATGTTGCAACACCCCCGCGCCGCGCCTTCACCAGCAGCCCGACGCCTTCGATTCCACCGGGGTCTTGGCACTCGCCTGGTTGATGGTCAGGGTGCCGCAGTAATCTTTCGCCTGCCCCCCTTTGGGCGTCGCAGTAATGGTGAAGGTGGACTGGGCCTGCTCGATGGTGATCGCATACCAGGTATCGCTTCCCTCACGCGGCGTTTTGGTCGAGGCCAGCGCGTACCCCTGGTAGGTGTTGTTGATCGTGTGGAAGCGTTCGGCCATCTGGCTGTACTCGACCAGATCCGCCTTGGCCTGCGCCCGCCGCGAACGCCGCACTTCTTCCTGGTAGGACGGGATGGCGATTGCAGCCAGGATGGCGATGACGGCAGCCGCAATCAGCATCTCGATCAGCGTGAAGCCAAGGGCACCACGCTGGAAACCCAGCCGGCCGGATGAACGAATGGAACGCATGCTCTGGATCTCCGTTACTGGATCTGGCGCCAGGACTGGCGGCCACAGGGAGCGGGAAGGTACATCGCCTCGGAACCGGAGACGTTGATGGCCATCACGCAGTGGGGCGGCGGTGGCGGCGGTGTTCCCGGAGCCAGTGGCATGACCGGCGGGCGCGGGGCCGTCGAGACCAGGGCATCCTTGACCGGCGCGGTACCGCCCGTATCGAGCGCCACGGCCGCGGTTCCATCGGTGTAGGACTTGCCCGTGGGCGAGCCCACGCGCACGTTGGACAGTGCCGGCGCACCGGTCCGGACGTCCAGGCCAAACAACCAGTTCTTGCCAACGGTGCTGCAACCGGTGGTGCTGAGCGATGCCGCATAGGTAGGCAGGAAGACCATGCCGGAGACGACCTCGGGGTTACCTACGAAGCGTTCGCCCGAAGGCAGGTCGATGTACCAGCCCTGAGAAGCAGAAGGCGCCGTACCCAGCTTCACCGTGCGCGACAGCCCATCTGTCCCGGTGGATACCGCATAAGGTGTCAGGTTGGCGCGGGTGACCGTCGTGGTGGTGGTGTCGGAGCGATCCGTGAACGCGTACAGCGACTGGATGGAGGTATCGGACGGATCGTTGAGGAACGAGAAGCTGCCCGAACCGAAGATCAGGCGCACGCCCCCACCCTCGCCCGCCGTCGCCGCCAGGCCACCTGTAATCGGCTGGCGATAGGTGGTCTTCGACTCGACGTAGCTGAGCGTGGTGAACACCGGAGTGGAAACCGAATTGGACGTCGACAGCAGGTCGAACTTCCAGATCGCGCCGTTGGCATCGGCGCCGTAGACCGTATCGGCAAAGCCATCACGCACCGCCCGCGAAGGAGTACTGTTGTCCTTGCGGTCCAGCACAACGATGTTGCCCAGTCCATTGACTCCACCGGGCGCGCCCGTACCGGACTCGGTGGCTTCGATCATGCGCACGTTCGGCGTACCTGTGCCGATGTCTACGACAAACAGCACGGCCTTGCCGCTGGCGCTGTTGTATCCATTGCCGAAGATCGCCTTCCAGCTCACGCTGTTGCCCGATTTCACCGGCACGATGACGGGCTTGCCCAGCACGAAACCGATGTTGTCCCGGATGGCCTGCGAGCCCCCGGTCAGATCGTTTATCTCCCACAGCCGGCTTGAGCTGTTGAACGAACCCGGCGCACTCACGTCCAATGCGAACACGCCACGCCCACCCGCACCGGTGGTACCGACCAGCGTAGTGTGCCAATCACCACCGTAGTAGGTATCACCGACCGTCAGCGGTCCATCGACGAAATAGCGATGCGGCACCTGGTCCTTGGCGTTGAGCGCGTTGTAAGGTCGCAGCAGGTTGCCCATGTGGCCGACGGAGGTGGCCGGAATGTAGGCAAACGCTTCACTGCCACCGGATGCGGTCACTTTGCCGGCCGCGTCCATGCCGCCATCAAATGCATGCAGCATGCCGTCGTTGGCGCCCACATAGACCATGTAGCCACGGCCCTTCTTGGTCTTCATGTAGGCGTCGTAGGAGGCGCCCAATCCAGCCAGTGACCGGTAGCCGTAGTCATCGATCGGCGAACTGATCACCGGCGCGGAATTGATGATGTCACCCAGCACCGCAGTACGATCACGCAGCTTGCCGCCATTGCGCACCTCCTTCGAGGTGTCGCCCAGCAGGTAGGCCACCGCACTGTCAGCGTCCGCACCCAGCGCGGTGAGATCGCTGGCATTGCAGCGGCTCATCGCCGGGTACTTGCCGGCCGGCGTACCGCACAGCAGGTCCAATGTCACGTTGGAACTGCTGAAGGGGCTGACCGAGGTGCCATTGGCGAAGAACACCTTGCGCGCAGAGGGCGAGGTCAGCTTGGTGCTGGCTTCCCAGATCGGCGTGAACACGGTGGCTCGCGTGCTCGGATTGACCGAGACCTGGCTGGCGGTCAGTCGACTGAACCAATCGGTACCTTCATTTGCAACCTCGTAGCGCGGCGTCACGCTCAGCGAGCCTGCACCGATGCGGGCACCGGTCAGGGCGATGCTACCCGACGGCGAGGAACCGGCAGCCACCGCCGACAGCACGCGGCGCATTGCAGCGGTCACTTCAGACGGCGTCTTGGCGTTGATGAACTCGCCACGCGTGTTGATGGTGGCGTGCCACAGTTCGTCGATGACGCGGCCATCGTCGGAAGCGGTCGGGTCACCATTGGCATTCCAGTTCGGTGCGTTGGTATACGGGTCTTTGGTAGCCGCCTGGTTGACCTCGAAGATCTTGCCCTGCGCACCAAGCGTGACGGCGTAGAAATTCATGTGCAGGTTGGTCTGGCAATCCATCCGCTTCCAGTCCGCCGACGATTTGTCCAGGGTGCTGCACTGCTTGCTGACCGGAACCTGCCCTGCCGGGAAGCTGTCGCCCTTGCGCAGCGGAACCAGCGGACCATCGTAGTAGGCCGCCGCGATATCGGCGATGGTGTTCTTGTAGCCGTCGGCAAAAGGTGCGCCGGGGAAATGCGTGCTGCCCGTGGAGTCAGCGTTGCCGTAGTCGGTCGCCGAGGCCGAATTGGTGTTGGTGTAGCCGTCGGTGAACAGCATGCCGCCATTGCGCTGGCAGGCCAGTGCCACCGGCGCGCCAGCACCTGTGCGCTGGAACTGCTGGCCGAGGAAGTCAACGGCCTGCCGGTTGGGCGTGCCGCCATTGGGCTTCAACGAGAGAATCTGGTTGAACAGCGACGAACGCTCCTTGACGGCGTCATACATCGTCACGTTGGTGCGGTTGTTGATGGTGAAGTAGCCGATCCGCATGTTCTCGACCTGGCCCATCGCATGGGTCGAGGAACCCACCATCGAGAGGATGCGATTGCGATGGTACTGGAACCAGTTCGCGTAGTTCTTGATGGCGTCGGCGTAGCCGCTGCTGTAGTTGCCGCTGACAATGGTGTAACGGTACAGGTTGCAACCCGGGCCGCAGGCATTCCTGATCAATGGACGACTGGTGGCGTCAGTCTTGTACCCTGCCGGTGCCGGCGTGGCCTCCGGGAGATAGAAGGTTGCGGGGAAATACTGGATAGGCAGCTGGCAATTCGTCGGGGCGACCCAGTCGTTGGACAGCGTGCCCCACTTGCCTCCCGTGTCAGGAAGCCCATCGTTGTTCGAGTAGGTGTTTCTACCCGACCTGTAAGTTGTATTGCAGACCTCGCCATTTGCGTAATACGACGTGCCCTTCGGCACGGTCATGCCGACGAGGATGGCAAAGCTCTCGCTGGTCACGGCACGGTTAGCGGTCAGGTTGTAGATGGTGCCGTAATCGTTGCTGAAATCCGAACCGCTGCGCGGGTCCGCACGCGTACTGGACGGCGTGGCATCACTCATCAGCACGTTGCCACTCGCATCGGCGGCCGCCAGGCGCCAGGGATCGTACTTGACGCTGGGATTGAAGTAGCCGGCATTGTAGGCCGGCGAGCGCGCAAAGCCGAAGATGTCGAGCGGCGGGATCGCACGGCCATAGCTGTAGGAGCGGTTATAGCCGGAGTGCGGGAACAGATACAGGTAGCAGTCGACCGAATTGCCATCACAGGCCGTTCCGACATCGTAGAAGACGCCGGCCGAACTGAAGAAACTGCTGCCATTCCATCGCATGCGGCCGTCACCGCCGGCGAAGATGCGTTCGAACGTCATCGAGTTCGAGTCGTCCACCGCCATGATGAAGGCCGGCGGCGCCGAACTTACCGAATTCAGTGGAGCCTGCGCCAACTCACCCTGCGCCTGCGCGGCGAACAGGCTGTACATGAAATAGGCGCCCGAGCCGAGCAGCAACGCCCCCATGCCGGCCAGAATGCTGGATTTGCGAGAGAACATGCCTGTGACCCTCAAGGCTTGAATACGGTATCGATGACGGCCGACGAAGACGGCCCCGACTGCAGGTCGGTGGAGAACGAAGTGATCTGGTAGATCGGCGCCGCCTTGTCCAGCGGCTTGCCCATTGCCAGCGAAGCTCCACCGATGATGCAGGTGTCGATCTGGCGCACGTTGACCGCATCCTTGCCGGTGATTTCCTTGCCCCGGCCCCAGGCCACCGGATCGTAGCCATCGTCGCAGTTGAGCTGGACGGCATCGGCCTGGATCGGGGCATCGCTTGCCAGCGAGGTACGGTTGGTGATCGCCTCGAGTGCGCTTTCGGTACGCCGGGCCACGCCCTCGGCATTCTGGAAGGCGGTGTTGGTCGCACGATAGCTGGCGGCCATCTTTTCCTGCATGCCGGCGACCTGCATGCCTGCGATGCCGATGAGCGCCAGCAGGATCAGCATGATCAGGGCGACGTAGAGCACGGCGCCCTGCTGCCGGACCGGTGCACTGAAAGAACGGATGGACCTGTTCATGGCGTCAGTTTCCGAAAAGTCGATTACGCAGGGCGATGGTGGTTTCGTAGGCGGCACGATAGCGGCCATCGTTGCCGCCGGGTGCGAAACGCACGCCCAAAGCACGTGGATCGCTGACCTCCGCGGCCGGTGCACGCGAAGACGCGGACTCCGGGCTGCGGGCCAGCACGCCCACCTGCACCTGCGCCACGCGCAGCCACTGGGCTGCTGCGGTCGCATCGTTGCCGGTACTGACGCCGGAGGCCACGTTCTGCACGGTGACGTTGCCGGTCGGGTACTGCGTAGCGGAAATCGCCGCGGACGTGTCCAGGCCGAACAACACCTGCAGGTTTTCGATGCCCTCCACCAGCTCTTCGCGGGTCGTGTAATTGCCGGTATTGTCGGCACGGGCACGCATCAGGACCGGCTCGCCGTTGGCGGCGGTGCCGACGTAGTAAGCGATCGACTCGGCCCGATAGATCATGGTCTGGCCGGTCGGCTGCGCGTTGTAGCGATCCAGCATGGCGTTGGATGCGGTAACGCTGCCCGCAGCGTAGCTACCAATGAAGATGTCGGCATGACTGCAATCGGCGATGCCGAACAGCCGTGGCTGCGCGACGCCATCTTCAGTCAGGCGCTTGCCAAGCGTGGCATCAAAACCAATGGTGCTGTTCGCACTTGGCGTAATGCTGGTTACCGGCACGCCAACCGGCGAGAGATAGCGCAGCACCAGGATGTCGCTGCCACCACGCGCATTGAGTGCCTGCAGCGCAGCCGGAAGGCCACTGGGCGCGGTCCAGCTGGCGCCCAGTTTCAGTGAGTTGCCTGGCGCCGTACTGGGCGCCTCGTAGCCCTGTACCGAGACGCTGAAATCCAGCGGGCTGCCAGCACCGGTGGCCACCCCGGCGATGCGCACCGCCGGATCGCCCTGGTTGCGGATCACGTGGGATTGATCATTGGCACAACCGAAATGGCCGGCCATGCGGATGTCCCGTTGCAGGAACTCAAGCGCAAACCGTGCGTTCTCCTGCACCCGGGCCACGCCCTGGGCCAACTGCGATGCTTCGCGCGAGGCCGAAAAGACCTGGATGACACCCAGCATCAACACCAGGCCGATGACCATGGCAATCATCACCTCGACCAGCGAGATACCCGCTGCCCTGGAGGGGGTCTGGCCGCCCCGCGTCATAGCTGCGTCTCCGCGGTGAAGGAGGTGATCGAATCCGGATTGGCCTTGTCCCAGCGCTGGTCGGCCCAGGCAATGCCCACTACGACGCGACCACCGGCATTGGTGACCGTCGCGCTTGCGCCATCGCCCAGCGCCTGTACCACCTGGCACTGCCAGCGCGCCACGTTCTGGGAGATCGCCACATCACCGATGGGGCGCGAACAGGCGGCCCGGGTCACGCTGCCGGCACTGAAACTCGCGGCGGTGTACCACTGGGACTGGTAACGATTGGAGCGCATCTGATCGATCAGGTCGTATGCCAGGTTGGTCGCCTGCGTGCGGTAGTTCGAGCTCTGCACGAAACGCACATTCATCGTCTGCAGCAATGCGAATCCCAACAGGCCGAACGCCAGCACGACGATGGTGACCAGTACTTCGATCATGCTGAAGCCGCCTGCGGAGCGGGGCCCTGCCGGTGAGCGGAAACGTCTCATGTGCAGTTCTCTTTCACGGTGGTGAGCTGCCCGGAGGCATTGAGGGTCAACCGCCGGCGCAGCGGCTGCTTCCCGCACTTGACCGGCTGGATGGCGATCTCCTGCGCGTCCGCACTGCGGCGACGCCCGTGGCCGTCGAAGGCAATCACCGCCCCGGCCGGACCGGTCACCTGCAGCGTGCGGTTGACCGCCACGTAACGCATGACCACCTCGCCGTCGGCGTAGCTGCCATCGCCGTTGACATCGGCCCATGCCAGCATGCCCGCGCCCCAGTTGCCGTCGCATTTGCTGCCACCGTCACTGCCGCAGACACCGCCGCCGCGCTTGTTGCGGATTGCCTCGCTGCGCGCCAGCGCGATCAGGCCTGCGGCCTCGTTGCCCGTGGTGATGACCCGGTTCGAGTCGATGGTTCTCTGGAAGCTCGGATAGGCGATGGCAGCGAGGATCGCGATCACCGCGACGGTGACCATCAACTCAACCAGCGTGAAGCCGTTTTGCCGGCGCAAATACATTGGACGCTCCCCAGCGTGTTGATGGCCACGATGGGCCATCGCCCCGCTACCGGCAAGCGGTGGCGGGATGAACGGTCAATCCGGGGCGACAGGCGTCAATGCCTTGACGACCCGCCCTCCCCTGCCCGCCCCGGCGCGATCCCCATCGCGCCGGCCGGGGTTCAGGCCAGCACCTGGTAGCAGGGCTGGTACTCGCCCGAGATCTTCATCCGGCGCTGTTCGACGAAGGCGCGCAGCAGCGCGTCCAGGGCCTGCATCATGTCGGTATCGCCATGGATCTGGAACGGCCCGAACTGCTCGATGCGGCGCATGCCGTCTTCCTTCACGTTGCCGGCCACGATGCCCGAGAACGCCCGGCGCAGGTCGGCCGCCAGCGCGTGCGGCGCACGCCCGTGGTGCAGGTCCAGCGCGGCCATCGCCTCGTGGGTCGGCACGAACGGCTGCTGGTACTCCCACGGAATCTCGATCGACCAGTTGAAGAAGAACGAATCCTTCTGCGCCAGGCGGTGTTCGCGCACGCGCTTGATGCCGTTGGCCATCTTCTTCGCCACCGCCACCGGGTCACCGATGATGATCTCGTAGCGCTCGGCGGCTTCATCACCCAGGGTCAGGCGGATGAAGCGGTCGATCTGCTCGAAGTAAGGCGCGGCCACGGTCGGGCCGGTCAGGATCAGCGGGAACGGCAGGTCCTTGTTCTCTTCGCGCAGCAGGATGCCGAGCAGGTACAGGATCTCCTCGGCGGTACCGACGCCACCGGCGAACACGATGATGCCGTGGCCGATGCGGACGAAGGCCTCCAGGCGCTTCTCGATGTCCGGCATGATCACCAGGTGGTTGACGATCGGGTTCGGCGACTCGGCGGCGATGATGCCCGGCTCGGTCAGGCCGATGTAGCGCGTCACGGTACGGCGCTGCTTGGCGTGGGCGATGGTGGCGCCCTTCATCGGCCCCTTCATCGCGCCCGGGCCGCAGCCGGTGCAGATGTCCAGGCCGCGCAGGCCCAGCTCGTAGCCCACCTGCTTGGTGTACAGGTACTCATCGCGCGAGATCGAGTGGCCGCCCCAGCACACCACCAGGTTCGGATCGCCCGGGTTGAGGATGCGGGCGTTGCGCAGCAGGCCGAACACCGCGTTGGTGATGCCTTCTGACGACTCCAGCTCGGCCGCATAGGCCGGGCCCATCTCGATGGCCATGTAGGCCAGGTCACGCACCACCGCGAACAACAGTTCGGCGACGCCGCGGATGATCTCACCATCCACGAAGGCCATCGCCGGCGCGTTGACCAGGTCGATGCGCACGCCGCGATCCTGCTGCGCCACCTGGATGTCGAAGTCGGGGTACAGATCGCGCGCCGCGCGCGGATCGTCAGAGGCACTGCCGCTGGTCAGCACGGCCAGCGCACAGCGGCGCAGCAGCTCGTGCATGCCGCCGGCGGAGGCATCGCGCAGGCGCGCCACTTCGGCCCGCGACAGCACATCCAGCCCGCCGCGCGGGTAGATCCGCGCATCCTGCACCGGCAGCGCGCGGGCTGCTTTTTCGTTCGTGGTCATATCCAATTTTTCGCTTCCTTCAAGGTTTCCGACTGTACTGCCG
Organism: Stenotrophomonas maltophilia; assembly: GCF_047497515.2. GTDB lineage: Bacteria > Pseudomonadota > Gammaproteobacteria > Xanthomonadales > Xanthomonadaceae > Stenotrophomonas. The sequence goes on along the minus strand of NZ_JAXAXL020000002.1, from coordinate 373,932 downwards.
CCCCCTTAAAAAGCAAAACGGCCGGGAAACCCGACCGTTGGATATGTGCAGCCCGTGATCACCTGTCCGGGACCGCTTCGGCGGCATTGGCACCGCGCACATTTCTGGATGCTACGCCCATGCAGGGTCACCTGCAAGGACTTTCGCAAGAACGGAAAACGGCCGGGTTTCCCCGGCCGTTTCCACTTACATCATCAGACTCTGAAAGATCAGAACTTGTACTTCAGGGTCAGCTGCATCGACCAACGCGACACGCCGGTGTTGCCCTTGTCGTTGTTGTTTTCCTGGATGGTCGGGTTATCGGTGGTACCGGTGAAGTTGTAGATGTACTTGCCGGTCGCCGGGTCGATACCTGCGTAGCTGGCCACGCGGGCGGTCGAGTTGAAGCCGTAATCTTCGATGCGGCCCCACTTTTTGTTGAGCAGGTTGCCGACATTCATGATGTCCAGCGCCAGCTCACCCTTGTGCTCCTTCACGAAGCCCGGGAATTCCTGGGCGATGTGCAGGTCGAAGCTGTTGACCCACTTGGTGCGGAAGGCGTTGGCCGGGGCGATCTGGCCCTGGTACTTCGCCAGCTGCGGGTTGGCGGCCAGCCAGTCGAAGAAGGCCTTCTCCATCGTCGCGCCGCCAGTGAACTTGACGTCGCCCGGGCCGTTCGGCACGTAGAACAGGTCGTTGAAGTAGCCGGCGCCGGTGGTGGCAGCGGCGTCGCCGTTCATGTCGTTGTAGTAGATGTAGCTGAACGGACGACCCGAACGGCCTTCATAGAACAGGCCCACGGTGGTGTTGTAGTTGCCGAAGAACGCCTTCTTCCAGTTGATCGAACCGGTCACGCGGTCCTTGATCGCGTAGCGCGAATCATAGGCCACGTTCTCGTTGGCGGTACCGATCAGGGTGCTGCCCCAGTTGGAGGTGTTCTGCGAGCTGGTCAGCGGGCTGACTTCCTTCGCGGCGGTGTAGGTGTAGGCCAGCGACCAGCCCCAGTTCTCGGTCAGCGGCTTGTTCAGGCCAGCGGTGAACTGGCGGCTGCTGCCCTTGTCCGTGTTGCGCATCAGCATCACGTCGCCCATGTCGCTCGGGCGGTTGTACTTTCCATCAACGCGACGGCCATTGGTGGCGGTCTGGTTCTGCTGCACCGAGCAGTTGGTCGGGTTGGCGGCCTGGCCGACGCACGGCAGGTAGCCTTCCGGGCTCCAGTACAGCTCGCGACCGTCCTGCCCAATACGGGTGTACGACGGGCCACCGGCGTTCTTGTACAGATCCAGGCGCTCGAAGTAGATGCCGCTCTTGACCTTGGTGTACAGGAACTCAGCCGACGCGACGATGCCATACCACGGCAGTTCGTGGTCGAAGGCGATGTTGGACTTCCACACCGACGGCAGCTTCAGGTCCGGCGCAGCGATGTCGACGTTCTGGCGGGCACCGGCACCGGTGGTCGGGATGTACGGCGGATTGGTGTTCGGGGTGAAGAACGAAGCCGCCGGGCTGTTGATGGTGTACTCGGTGTAGTTCAGGCCGGTGTTCTGGTAGGCACCTGCCAGCCACACGTTCGGGGCCGCGCCACCGAACAGGCCCACGCCGCCGCGCAGCTGGGTCGGACGATCACTGTCGAAGGTGTAGTTGAAGCCGAAGCGCGGCTGCACCAGCTTCTTGTCGGGCAGCTTGGTGTTGTCGTAGCCGTACAGCTCCATGATGCGCGGGTTGTACAGGCGCTGGGTGCTGAAGTCCGGCATGTCGATGCGGACGCCGCCCTGCACGGTCAGGTTGCTGTTGACCGCCCAGCTGTCCTGGATGAACAGACCAGTGTTCTTCAGGGTGTACTTGGCCGGGATGTCATCGTAGCTGCCGCCTGCGCGCGGGGCACGCACGATGTACTGGTTGATCTTGCCCGCGGCGAAATCATTGAGGTTGTTGAACACGTACACGCCGTTGATGTTGCGGCCGTAGTAGTTCATCAGGTCGTTGCTGGAGTAGTCGAAACCGAACTTGACGGTGTGGTCGCCGATGTACCAGTTGGCGGCACCGAAGGCGCTCAGCTCCTTGCTCTCGACCGCGTTGACGTGCGAGTTCTGCTCGGTACCGAAGTACAGCGAGTTATTGGCGCTGCCGCCAAAACCACGGACCTGGATCTGCGGCAGGCTGGACGGGGTGGTACGGACCGAGGTGTATTCCTTGTGCGAGATCTTGAACTCGGTCGAGAAGTTCTCGGACCAGTCACTGAACAGTTCGCCCATCCAGGATTCGTAGGTCTTCGGCTGCTGGTACCAGAAGGTGCTCAGCGAGATCGCGCTGTTGCTGATCTGCGGGAAGCGGACGACGTTCTGCTCGAGCTTGTTGTAACGCACCGCAGCGCGGTGGTTCTCGTTGATGTTCCAGTCGATCTTCAGCGCGTACTCTTCCACCTCGGTCTTGTTGGCCGGGGGATTGAGCGAGCCAGCGTCGAAGCCGTAGCCGGTGGCGATCTGCTGCGCACGGGCGATGTCGGCATCGGTGATGGTGCCCTTGCCGTACGGCGAGTCGGTCAGGCTGACGCCCGGCGCCGAGCGCTCCATCTTCTCGTAGTTGGCGAAGAAGAACAGCTTGTCCTTGACGATCGGGCCGCCGAAGGTCATGCCGTAGGTCTTTTCGTCATCGAAGCCGTTGAAGCGGACGCCTTCCAGCTCCTTGCGGACCATGTCCTTGTCGCGGTACGCGTAGTACACGGTGCCGCCGAAGTTGTTGGTACCCGACTTGGTCACCGCATTGATCACCGCACCGGTACCACCGGCGATGGTGGTGTCATAGTTGGCGATGTCGATGTTGATTTCCTGGATCGCATCCATCGACACCGGCTGACGCTCGGTCGGCAGGTTGTTGGATTCCAGGCCGAACGGGTCGCCTGCGCCGATGCCGTCGATGCGGATGGCGTTGTAACGGGTGTTCTGGCCACCGACCGAAATCGCGCCGTCAGCCTTGCTGACCTGCGAGATGCGCGGATCCAGGCGGATGTAATCCTGGATGTTGCGGTTCACCGACGGCAGCGACTCCAGCGTCTCACGGTTGACGTTGGTACCGGTACCCATCTTGTAGGCACTGAACAGATCGCTGCCCACCGAGGTGGCAACAACGTTCACTGCGTCCAGGTTGGTGGCAGCCAGGTCACCGCCCAGGTTGGCGTTGACGGTGTTGACCTGGTTCAGGTTCAGGTAGACACCTTCTTCGGTCTTGGTGCCAGCACCCGGCTTGGTGATGGTGATGGTGTACGGACCACCCACGCGCAGACCGCGCGCATTGTAACGACCCGACGCATCGGTGGTGGCACGCGAAACGGTGCCCGACTCGGTGTGGGTGATGGTGACTTCAGCGCCGGCAACAGGTGCGCCTGCTGCGGACACGACCTGGCCGCCGACACCGGCAGAGGTGCTCTGGGCGAAGGCGGGAGCGGCGGCGAGTGCAGCCACGAGACCAAGGGTGAGCTTGGACATCCGGAGTGGGTGGGTCATTTTTCGGTAGCCTCGATGCGAGTTGGCGATGGCGGAAAAAAAGCGCATCCAATCAGCCCTGCGGGTGGCTGGTCGGAGAGTTATCTGGGGTTCCCTACCGCTTGGCTGAAGGTAGCCATAACGGTTAACACTAGATTAACACGCTACGCCATCAATGTGACGGTTGTGCGACAAACGGCACCCGATCGCAACGCAATCGTGACGGGTTCTTCACTCGGCCTTTCCCCAGGGCTTACACCTGGGGCAGCGTCACGCTGGCATCGAGAATCTGGCCCCGCCAGGCCAACCCGGCCCTGGACAGCAGGGTTACGGCTGCGGCGGCCGACTGCTCCGGGCCCTGCGCGGCCGGGTCCTGGTCGACGGAATAGGCACGGGCGCGCAGCGCGGTGCGCAACGGTCCCGGATACAGGCCGCTGACCCTGACCGGACTGCGGCCGAGCTCGTCATGCAGGCTGGCGATCAGGCCACGCAGGCCATGCTGGGCTACCCCATAGCCCCCCCAATACGCCTGCCCGACCCGCTCCGGCGCATCGACGGCGAACACCAGCGCCGCGTCCTGGCGTTGCCGCAGCAGCGGCAGGCAGGCCTGGGCCAACCATGCCGGGGCGGTGAGGGTGACATGCACGGCACGGGCGAAACTGGCCGGGTCGGCCAGCTCGAACGGGGTCAGGCCCGGGAAATGCGCGGCACAGACCAGCAGGCCATCGAGCCTCCCCAGCTCGCGCTGCAGGGCCTGGGCCAGCTCGGCATAATCGTCGGGCGCGGCCCCTTCCAGATCCAGCGGGTACAGCAGCGGCTCCGGGCCAACCGCCTGCACCTGGGCGTAGACCCGATCCAGGCGGCGCGGCTTGCGGCCCAGCAGGACTACAGTGGCCCCGGCAGCCGCTGCGGCAACCGCCGCCGCACTGCCCAGCCCACCCCCGGCGCCAGCCACCAGCACCACGCGATCCTGCAACGGAAGGCCATCGCGCGCCCCTTCGGTCGGTGACGCCGATGGCCACGCACTCATCCCTGGGTCGCCTCTTCGACGATGCGCTTGAGCTCGCCGGCCTCGAACAGTTCCAGCACGATGTCGCAGCCGCCGATCAGCTCGCCGTTGATGAACAGCTGCGGGAAGGTCGGCAGGTTGGAGAAGCGCGGCAGGTTGGCACGGATTTCCGGCTCTTCCAGCACGTTGACGGTGCGCAGGCTGGCCGCTCCGGCCGCCAGCAACGCCTGCACGGCGCGGCTGGAGAAGCCGCACATCGGGTATTGCGGGGTGCCCTTCATGAACAGCACGAGCGGGTAACGATCGACCTCGGCCTGGATTTGCTGCATTACCGCCACAACCACACTCCTTGCTTCGCCGGACAAACCGACCGTGATGGTCGGCTAGACTGCCCACGGTAGCCGCCATTGTAAGCGGATGGAACCGGCTGCCGCCGCCCTCTGGCCACGAACCTGTCCATGCCCGTCGAATTGCCTGCCCTGCCCTACCTTCCTGGCTCCCTGCAGCCCCACCTCTCCGCGCAGACCGTGGAACTGCACCACGGCCGCCACCATCGTGCCTATGTCGATGCGGTCAACGCCGGCATCCTGGGCACCGAGTGGGAAGAAGCGTCACTGGAAGAAATCGTCCGCCACGCCCAGGGAAAACTGTTCGATGCCGCCGCCCAGGCCTGGAACCATGGGTTCTACTGGCAGTGCCTGCGTCCGCGCGGCGGCGGCGAGCCGCAGGGCCGGCTCGGCGAACTGGTCAAGCGCCAGTTCGGCGATGTCCAGCGCCTGCGCGAGGAATTCAACCGCACCGCGCTGGGCCTGTTCGGCTCCGGCTGGGTGTGGCTGGTGCAGCATCCGGGCGGGCAGCTGGGGATCCAGGCAACCCGCAATGCCGGTACCCCGCTGACCGGCGAGAGCACGCCGCTGCTGTGCTGTGATGTGTGGGAGCACGCTTACTACACCGACTACCAGAATGATCGCGCGCGCTATCTGGATGGGTTCTGGCAGACGGTCAACTGGGAATTCGCCGAGAGCCAGCTGCGCTGAGGCAGCGACTCGGCCACGGGTAGTGCCGGCCGCTGGCCGGCAACCCACCGGGCGTTCAAAGATGCCGGGGCTGCCGGCAAGCGGCCGGCACTACCGGGAATCAGATCGCCGGCACGCCGCTGCTGTGCTGTGATGTGTGGGAGCACGCTTACTACACCGACTACCAGAATGATCGCGCGCGCTATCTGGATGGGTTCTGGCAGCTGGTCAACTGGGAATTCGCCGAGAGCCAGCTGCACTGAGGCAGCGACTCGACCACGGGCAGTGC
>NZ_JAXAXL020000002.1:345289-368135 GCF_047497515.2 Stenotrophomonas maltophilia | reverse complement strand
GGGGCTGCCGGCCAGCGGCCGGCACTACCGGGAAGATGAGCGTGGCACTACGCGTTCTCGTGCGCGGCCACCGCGTCCATCACCCGTGCCGAATACACCAGCGCGGCGCCGGCATTGAGCGACACCGCCACGCCCAGCGCTTCGGCGATCTCCTCGCGGCTGGCGCCGTGCTTCAGCGCGGCGTCCACGTGCACGGTGATGCAGCCGTCGCAGCGGGTGGTAACCGCCACCGCCAGCGCGATCAGTTCACGGGTCTTGGCATCAAGGTGGTTGGTCTGGGCGCCCGCATTGGACAGCGTGGCATAGCCCTTCAGCGTATCCGGCGAAAGCTTGCCGATCTCGCCGATGCGGCCCTTCAGTTCCTTGCGGTAGGCATTCCAGTCAAGCATGGTCGTGACTCCTGGGAAAGGAGTTCCACGCTATCACCAGCAATGTTGCGCCGATGCCTGCACCGGCGCGTCACAGCGTTGCAATGCCGGCCAGCGGCCGGCACTACCGGGCTTAGCGGTGGCGCAGCGCGTGCACCGCCGGCGCCACCTGGGCCTGACGATCCAGCTCCAGGCCGATCTGGTCCAGCGCATCGGCCAATGCGGCGGCATCGTCATCGCGCAGGGTGGCGTGGCCGACCTTGCGCCCTTCGCGCGGCTCCTTGCCGTAGTCGTGCCAATGGCCGCTGGCCTGAGCCAGTACCGGCGCCGGGTCCGGCATCGCGCCCAGCCAGTTCAGCATGCACGCGTGGCCGAGCATCCGGGTGCTGCCCAGCGGCAGGCCCAGCACGGCGCGCAGATGGTTCTCGAACTGCGAGGTCTCGCTGCCTTCAATGGTCCAGTGGCCGGAGTTGTGCACGCGCGGCGCCATCTCGTTGGCCAGCAGTTCGCCGTCGCGGCAGAACAGCTCCAGCGCGAACACGCCGACGTACTGCAGGTGCTCGGCAACGCGGCGGGCATAGCCGATCGCGGCCTGCTGCTCGGCGTCGGACAGCACGGCCGGTGCCACGCTGGCCGACAGCACGCCGTCGACATGCCAGTTGCCAGTAACCGGCCACGCCTCGAAGCTGCCATCGCGACCCCGCACGGCGACCACGCTGACCTCGCGCTGGAAAGCCACGAAGCCTTCCAGGATCAGCCCGGTGCGCTCGACCTGCGCGCCCAGTGCGTCCCACGCGGCGTCGATGTCCGCCTCGCTGCGCAGGCGGAACTGGCCCTTGCCGTCATAGCCGAGGCGGCGGGTCTTGAGAATGCACGGCAGGCCGAATTCGGCCGCCTTCGCGGCCAGCTCGTCGCGGCTGCGGATGTCGGCAAAGGCCGGCAGCGGAATGCCCAGCTGCTGGAACAGGGTCTTCTCGCTCAGCCGGTCCTGGGCCACGGCCAGCGCGGCCGGCGGCGGGTAGACCGGCACGCGGCCGGCCAGGAACTGCGCACTGTCGGCGGGTACGTTCTCGAAATCGAAGGTGACCACATCCACCTTTGCCGCGAAGTCCGCCAGTGCCTGGCGGTCATCGAAGGCGCCGACAGTCAGGGGCGCCAGCGGGCCACTGCAGGCATCGGCCGCCGGATCGTACAGTTCGAAGCGTAGTCCCAGCGGCGCACCGGCCAGGACCATCATGCGGGCGAGCTGGCCGCCGCCCAGGATGCCGACGGTCAGGCTCATTGGCGCGGGTCGTCGTGGGCCATCACGTCTTCGGTCTGGCGCGCACGGAAGGCGTCGAGCGCCTGGCCGATCGCCGGCTGGTCGCTGGCCAGCATCGCTGCAGCGAACAGTGCGGCATTGGAAGCGCCGGCATTGCCGATGGCGAAGGTGGCGACCGGGATGCCGGCCGGCATCTGCACGATCGACAGCAGCGAATCCATGCCGTTGAGGGCCTTGGACTGCACCGGCACGCCCAGCACCGGCACGGCGGTCTTGGCGGCAATCATGCCCGGCAGGTGCGCGGCCCCGCCGGCACCGGCGATGATCGCGCGCAGGCCCCGCGGGCCCGCCTGCTCGGCGTAGCTGAACAACACATCCGGCGTCCGATGCGCGGACACCACCTTCACTTCGAACGGAACACCCAGGGCTTCAAGCTTCTGGGCGGCGTGCTGCATGGTTTCCCAGTCGGAACGGGAACCCATGACGATGCCGACAAGCGGCGCGATCGGGTTGGGGGTCATTGGCCGTCACCTGCCTTAAAGACGTATTCTAGCCGTCTTCCACGCAAGACGAAGAACCATGGATCGCAAGCTGCTCGACCTGCTGGTGTCGCCGGACACCCGCCAGCCCCTGTCCCTGCTGGATGGCAAGGGTCTGGAAGCCCTCAACAAGGCCATTTCCACCGGCGCGGTGAACAAGGCCGATGGCAACCCGCTGGCGCAGCCGCTGCGCGAAGCGCTGGTCACCCGCGACCGCAAGCAGGTGTTCCGCGTCGACGACGGCATCCCGGTGCTGCTGGCCGAGGAAGCCATCCCGACCGCACAGATCGCCGACTTCCCAGGCGCATGAGCACGCTGCCGACGCCGGATGCGGCCGTTGTCGCCGCCGATGTCGCGCGAGCGCTGGCCGAGGATCTGGGCAGCGGTGACGTCACCGCCGCCCTGCTGCCCGACCAGGCCGACAGTGCCTACCTGCTGTGCAAGCAGGATGGGGTGATTGCCGGCCGCCCCTGGTTCGACGCCACCCACCGTGCGCTCGACCCGGACGTGCGCATCGAATGGCAGGTTTCGGAAGGCGACGCGGTCACCGCAGGCACCGTGCTGGCCCTGCTGTACGGGCGCAGCCGCAGCCTGGTCAGCGCCGAGCGCACCTCGCTGAATTTCCTGCAGACGCTGTCCGGCACCGCCACCACCACCGCACGCTATGTGGCCGCCGTGGCCGGTACCGGCACGCGCATCCTCGACACCCGCAAAACGCTGCCCGGCCTGCGCCTGGCGCAGAAGTACGCCGTGCGCTGCGGCGGCGGCGAGAACCACCGCTTCGGCCTGTACGACACGGTGATGCTGAAGGAGAACCACATCCGCGCCGCCGGCTCGCTGGCCGCCGCGGTCGCCGGCGCGCGCCGGCAGTGGCCCACGCTTCCGCTGGTGGTCGAGGTGGAGGATCTGGCACAGCTGCGCGAGGCGCTCGAAGCCGGTTGCGAACGCATCCTGCTGGATGACTTCAGCCCGGACCTGCGCCGCGAAGCGGTGCGCATCACCGCGGGCCGCATTCCGCTGGAAGTGTCGGGCAGCGTCGGCCTGGGTGGCCTGCGCTCGATCGCCGAAGACGGCGTGGACTGCATTTCCATCGGCGGGCTGACCAAGCATGTGCAGGCGATCGACCTGTCGTTGAAGCTGGGCCCGCCGCCGGGTTGAGGCCTGGCCTGGGGCCAGATCCCTTTTCCATGGGAAAAGGGATCTGACCCCGCTCTCACACCCGGCGTTCACAACGGCGCTGCGACGCTGCGGCCATCCCCCACAGGAGCCGCGCATGCGCCGGATGCTCTTGCCTGCCTGCCTTCTGCTCGCGGCCGCCCCCTTGTCCGCAGCCGCTGCGGAAGCCTGCGACGTGCCGCCCCGTTTCGGACTGAGCCCGCTGGCAGTGGCCATCCGCAATACCGCGTGCAACGAGCACCGGCTGTGGTTCCGGCCCTTCATCGATCGTGATGGCCGCGCCGCAAGCCTCAGCGTCACCGAGGCCGAGAACGAGCATCTTGCCGACAACGGCCTGATTGCCTGGCAGCGCGTGGCCGGCTACTGGCGCGACAGTGGCACGCTCAACGCGATGGGCAGCATCGCCGGCGCCAGCAGCTGCCTGGCGCCGCTGGGCACGCGCTACACCGACAGCGACTGCCGCGCCTTCCTGATAGACAACCCCTGGTCGGCCGCCTTCATTTCGTGGGTGATGGTGCGCGCCGGCGTGCCCGGCTTCAACACCTCGCCCCGCCATATCGACTACATCCGTGCCGCCTACCAGGGTGGCGCCTCGGGCGTACCGTATCGATTGGTCGACCCGGCCACGGCCAAGCCCGCGCCAGGCGATCTGCTGTGCTTCCTGCGCGACCGCAGTACCACGCTCAGCTACAGCGGACTGGTGCAGGCGCTGGGCAATGGTTCGGTGGGCCATTGGAAATCGCACTGTGAAGTGGTGGTTGCGGCCAATCTCGGCGGCGACCAGACCCTGTACCTGGTGGGCGGCAACGTGATGAACACCGTGGCGATGCGGCTGCTGCCGCTGGATCGCACCGGGCTGATCCAGCTGCCGCCGGCACGCGAGCGCAGCAGCACCGGTATCGACCCCAGCTGCACACCGGGCCGCGAAGACGAATGCAGCTTCAACCGCCAGGATTGGGCGGCGCTGCTGCAGCTGACGGCCAGTGCCCCCTTGCTGGCGCCGTCATCGGGTGCCACTCCGGTGCAGCCGGCGCCTGCACCGCAACCGGTGATCATTCCGCCGCAGCCGACGCGATGATGCGGATGCTTGATCCTGCGCGTGTTCGCCGCCATCTTGGCAGGATCGACACCTGACGGCTGATGCCATGCCTACCCTGTTGCTGTTGCTGATTGCCGGCGGAATCATCTACTTCTTCTGGAACGCAGCACGTTCGGCCGCCGAGCGCGCCGTCGAGCTGGGCCGCAATGCCTGCCGCGCTGCCGATGTGCAGTGGCTGGACCAGGCAGTGCACGCCACCGGCCTGCGCCTGTCGCGCGGCGAGGATGGCCGGCTCGGCTTCGAGCGCACCTTCAAGTTCGAGTATTCCTACGATGGCATCGACCGTCACGTGGGGCGCATGGTGCTGCGCGGCGACCAGCTGATCTCGTTCACCGGCCCGGGCGCGGCGCGGATCAGCCAGATCCGGCCGGATGTGGAAGATGCCGAGGATGTGTAAGGTTCAAAGGAGTGCCGACCAACGGTCGGCACCCACCCTTACTTGACCACGCGCAGGTTCGGGCGGCCCTTCGGTGGCGGGCTGGTGGGCGGCGTATCGTCCGGCGACGCGCCTTCGTCGTCGTGCAGCAGCTCGTCGCTGGTTGCGGCGGCCTCATTGCCCGGAATATCGTCCGGCAGGGCCATGCCCTGCCCGGTCTCGCGGGCGTAGACGGCCAGCACGGCGCTGATCGGCACCTGCACCGGATAGCTGGTGCCGGAGAAGCGCGCCGAGAAGCTCACCATCTCGTTGTCGATCATCAACCGCACGACGGCGCGTTCGGCGATGTTGAGCACGACCCGGCCGTCCTTGATCGCCGAAGGCGGGACCTGCACGCCGGGAACGCCGGCGTCGACCAGGATGTGCGGGGTCAGCTGGTTGTCGTTGATCCATTCCACCAGCGCCCGCAACAGGTACGGGCGGTGGCTGGTCATGTGGAAGAAGTCTTCGGTCATGCGTGAAGTGTACGCGCCCGGCGCCCCGCCGGGGCGGATCGCCTGCACGCCGGTCGGCGTGCAGACGGGTAAAGCCCGCCCGGATCAGACCGGCAGATCGCGCAGCTTCTTTTCCTGATCGGTCAGGCTGCGGACGAAACCCGGGTGGCGGAAGATGCGGTTGCCGTAGTCCTCGATCGCCTTGCCGTCCTTCGGCAAGGGCACGTCCAGCGACTGCAGGCGCCAGATGATCGGCGCCATCGCGCAGTCGGCCAGGCTCATTTCCGGGTTGAGGAAGAACTTGCTGGCCTTGAACAGCGGCAGCGATGCGGTCAGCAGCTCCTTCAGGCGCTTGCGACCGGCCTCGGCCTGGGTCTTGTTGCCCAGCTGGACGGCCTGTACCTGCGGCACCCAGTCATGCTCGATGCGCAACATGGCCAGGCGGATGCGGGCGCGCGAGAGCGGATCAACCGGCATCAGCGGCGGATGCGGATAGCGCTCATCGAGGTACTCGCTGACCACCGACGCGGCATACAGCACCAGCTCGCGCTCGACCAGGGTCGGCACCGAGTGGTACGGATTGAGGTCGATCAGGTCTTCAGGCGGGTTCTGCGGATCGACCGGAACGAAATCGAAGCTGACCCCCTTGGCCGCCAGGACCAGGCGCACTCGGTGGCACAGCACATCGTCGTTCGAGGAAAACAGCGTCAGTGTATTGCGCATGCGTACGCTCGCCGCCATCAAAGGCTCTCCCACGACAGGAGACCGCCTGCCGCATCGGCGCCGCCGGCACCGTGCCAGCGGTCGACTCCTCCCGGAGTGTGCAACCGACCATCACAAAAGCCAATAGGCCCGCGAGAGGGTCGGCGGCAAAATCAGTGAACGTCCTTCCAGTATTCCTTCTTCAACAGGTACAGCAGGAAGGTCAACAGCGCCAGGAACAGGATCACCCACACGCCCAGCTGCTGGCGCTTGAGCGCAGCCGGTTCGCCGGCATATTCGAGGAAGTTGGTGATGTCCCGCACCGCCTGGTCGTACTGGCCGGCATCGACCGAACCCGGCGTTTCGATCTTGAGCCCGGTGACCGGCGGGTCCATTCCCGGCGCCTCGGGCTTGCCGTGCACGGCGTGCTGCAGGCCCTGCATCTCCCACAGCGGGTTGGGCATGGACGCGTTGGCGAACAGCGCGTTGTTCCAGCCCAGCGGCCGGCTGCTGTCCAGGTAGAACGACTTGAGGTAGGTGTAGACCCAGTCACTGCCCCGCACCCGCGAGATGAGGCTGAGGTCCGGCGGCATCTTGCCGAACCATTTCTCGGCATTCTCCTTGGGCATCGCCACCGGAATCGGATCGCCGATCGCCGAGCCGGTGAAGTTGAGGTTGTTCATCACCTCTTCCTCGGTCAGGCCCAGGTCCTGTGCCATCCGCGAATAGCGCAGGTACTTCAGCGCGTGGCAGCCGGAGCAGTAGTTCATGTACAGCTGCGCGCCGCGCTGCAGCGATGCGCGGTCACCGAGGTCGTTGCCGGCCTGCAGCAGCTTGGTGCCGCCCTCGGCGGCGGAGGCCAGGAAACTGCCCAGCATCAGGGTGGCCGCCAGGGCCAGCCGGACCATCCAGCGCTCAGTCATGCGTGGTCACCCTCTCCGGTACCGGCTTGGTCTTGTCCAACCTTGTCCATAGCGGCATGGTGATGAAGAACGCGAAGTACAGGAAGGTCAGCACCCGCCCGATGTAGGTCTCGTGCACGTCGGTGCCGGGGCCGGAACCGATCACGCCCAGCCACACGAAGCACACCGCCAGCACGCCCAGCATCACCTTCGAGATCCAGCCGCGGTAGCGCACCGACTTCACCCGCGCCTTGTCCAGCCACGGCACCAGGAACAGGATCGCGATGGCCGAGAACATCACCAGCACGCCGCCCAGCTTGTTCGGCACCACGCGCAACATCGCGTAGTACGGCGTGTAGTACCAGACCGGCTTGATGTGTTCCGGGGTGACCAGGCGGTTGGCCTCGGTGAAGTTGTCGTGCTCCAGGAACAGGCCGCCGAAACCGGGCGCGAAGAAGATGATGAAGGCGGCAATGATCAGCAGGAAGCCGGCACCGACACCATCCTTGAGCGTGTAGTACGGATGGAACGGAATGCCGTCGGCCGGTGCGTTCGGCGACCAGCGGTTGCCCTTCGGCCCCTTCTTGATCTCCACGCCATCGGGGTTGTTCGACCCCACTTCGTGCAGCGCGCCCAGGTGCAGCACCACCAGCAGCAGCAGTACCAGCGGCAGGGCGATGACGTGCAGCGCGAAGAAGCGGTTGAGCGTGGCGTCACTGGGCAGGTAGTCGCCCATGATCCATTCGGTCAGGCCGTTGCCGATCACCGGTATCGCGCCGAACAGCGAGATGATCACCTTGGCGCCCCAGAACGACATCTGCCCCCACGGCAGCACATAGCCCATGAAGGCTTCGGCCATCAGCACCAGGTAGATCAACATGCCAAGGATCCACACCAGCTCGCGCGGCTTCTGGTAGCTGCCGTACAGCAGGCCGCGGAACATGTGCAGGTAGACCACGATGAAGAACAGCGAGGCCCCGGTGGAGTGCATGTAGCGGATCAACCAGCCCCACTCCACATCACGCATGATGTATTCGATGGAGCCGAACGCCTCGGCGGCGTTGGTCTTGTAGTGCATCGTCAGGAAGATGCCGGTGACGATCTGGTTGACCAGCACCAGCAGTGCCAGCGAACCGAAGTAGTACCAGATGTTGAAGTTCTTCGGCGCGTAGTACTCGCTGACGTGCTTGCGGTAGACCGGCATCAGGCCCGGCGCGCGGGCGTTGACCCAGTCGGCGACGCCGCTGGCGGTACGGCTGAGGATATTGGCCATCAGGCAGCCCCCTGCGGATCGACACCGATGATGATGGTGTTGTCGTCCTGGTAGTGGTGCGCGGGCACCTTCAGGTTGATGGGTGCCGGCACGTCCTTGAAGACGCGGCCGGACATGTCGAAGCGCGACTTGTGGCAGGGGCAGAAGTAGCCGCCCTTCCACTGCGGGTCATAGGGTTCGGGCCGGATCTCGGCGACCATTTCCGGCGAGCAGCCCAGGTGCGTGCACAGGCCGACCAGCACCGAGATGTCCGGCTTGATCGAGCGCAGCTCGGGGTTCTGCTTGAGCACGTAGTCCGGCTGCTGGTCCTTCTCGCCGGACTCGGGGTCCTTGAGGCGGCCGTCCAGCCCGTGCAGCGCGTCGAGGATGGCCTTGGACCGCTTGACGATCCAGATCGGCTGGCCGCGCCACTCCACGATCAGGCGTTGGCCTTCCTGCAGGGCACTGATGTCGGCCACCACCGGTGCGCCGGCAAGCTTGGCGCGGGCACTGGGGTTCCAGGATTTGATGAAAGGAACTGCGGTGAATCCGACGCCGACGGCGCCCACCACGGCTGTGGTGGCAGAAAGAAAACGCCGACGTCCGGTGTTGACTGGATCGTGTACCCCATCGTTGGCCATCCGGCACTCCGATATTGATTAGGTAGCTTTAAGGCTGCCAGCGGATCCGGTGGGGGCCAGAGCCGCATTGAATCTTGGGCGAGTGTAGCGGAACCGTCGCGCGCCACACAACGCACTGCAACAACATTGATTGCGGGGTTGCCGGCCAGCGGCCGGCACTACCTGTTCAAAGGCGTGCCGACTGACAGTCGGCACCTACCGTTTAGAGCGTGCCGACCCACGGTCGGCACCTACTGGTGGCTCAGGGCGGTGCGATAGCGATCGGCCAGCTGGCCGACGCGCCGAACGTAATACTGGGTTTCACTGTAGGGCGGTACGCCACCATGGCGGTCAACCGCGCCTTCGCCGGCGTTGTAGCCAGCGGCGGCCAGGGTCAGATCGCCGTTGAAGCGCTTCAACAACCACGCAAGATACTGCACGCCGCCGCGGATGTTCTGCCCGGCGTCGTAGGAATCGCTGACGCCGAAGCGGGCGGCGGTCGGTGGCATCAGCTGCATCAGGCCCTGCGCACCGGCACGGCTGAGCGCGGTCGGGTTGTAGGCCGATTCGGCATGGATGATCGCGCGCACCACCGCCTCCTCCACACCGAACTCGCGCGCGGCCGAGGTGATTTCGCCCTGGAACGCCGTGGTGTTCAGGCGCACGGTGCCGAAGTCCACGCGCGGATTGACCCCGCAGGCGTAGCAGCGCTCCATGAAGCTGTAGCGGATCGTGCGCACCGGGCCGAGGTTGGCCACCTGGGTCGGCCGCGCACTGGTGTAGTGGCGCACGCCGTCCTTCATGAAGGAATAGACCTGGCCGCTGACCATGCGCCCACCACGGGCGGCCACCGGTGCCGCAGCGGCGGCGGGCGGCGGCGCAGCCATGGGGGCGATCGCCGACGACGCCGCGGTGCTGGCCGCCACGGCCACCGGATTGCGCTCGATGCTGGCCACGGTGGTGGCTGGCGCGGATTTCGGTGCGGCCACCACCGGGCGCGACACCGGGCGGGTATCGCGGCTGTAGCTGATGGCGCTGCAGCGGGCCCCGGCCACGCGCTTGCTGACGTAACTGGTGACGCCGTCGGCGCCCTGGCACTTGTACAGGGTTCCAGCGCTGGCCGGCGCAGCGGTCAGCGCAGCGATGATGATCGCCGTTGTCCCCAGTATCCCCTTCATGGCGGCGAGTGTCCCAGCTTCGCCGGGGCTTGCCAAGCGATGCGGCTCAGCCTGTGACCGACGGCACAGCCAGCAGCTGGCCCAGGCCCGCCAGACGCTGGGCCAGTTCGTCGCGCAGGCTCGGTGGCGTGGTCCACAGTGCCACCGGCACGCGGTCCAGGCTGAGGATCTGCGCCAGCATCATGCCGCGGCTCTCAGCCCCCATCCGCAACAGGCAATGGTCGGTGCCATCGGCCTCCAGCACCCCGCACCACGGCGGAATCCGGCCTTCCAGCTCGGAATGGCTGCCGGCCAGGCGCAGGATGGCCTGCAGCGCGAACGGCGCCTGGCTGACCGCCTGCCGCACCATCACGTGCGGCGGTGCAGGCGTGCGCCGATGCAGGCCCGGCGCGGTGCATTCGCGCACCGCGCCCATCCGGTCCACGCGCAGGGTGCGCCAGTCCTGGCGGCCCAGATCCCAGGCCAGCAGGTACCAGCGGCGGCCATAGTTGACCAGATGCTGGGCTTCGACTTCGCGCTGGGTGACCGCGTCCTGCGCGCTGCGGTATTCAAACGCCAGCCGCGAGGCCTGCCGGCAATGCTGCGCCAGCCGTCCGAGCAGGCGTGCATCGGTGGCGGGCAGATCCGACAGGGTGGCGGTGGCGGCATGCACCTCGCCGGCCTGCTGGCGACGACGCGTCGGCACCAGCGGATCGAGCTTGGACAACAGGCCACGCGCGGTGTCGTCGATGCCGGCGACGGTCGCCGAGGCCGCGCGCAGGGCAATGGCCAGGGTGGTCGCCTCCTCTTCGTCCAGCAGCATCGGCAGTACCGGTGCACCGGCGCCCAGCTGGTAGCCGCCGCCGACCCCGGCCGAGGCCTGCACCGGGTAGCCCAGTTCGCGCAGGCGCTCGATGTCACGGCGGATGCTGCGCCGGTCCACGCCCATGCGTTCGGCCAGCTCGGCCCCCGACCACTGGCGGCGGGCCTGCAGCAGGGCGATCAGGCGCAGCAGTCGATGGGCGGTATGGCGCATGAAGGATCGAGGACAGAAGTCGTCCGCAATAGTGCCCCAGGATGGCCTCCAGTTCACCACCCGCCGCAAGGAGCCATGCCATGACCTCACGCCAGATCACCCTGTACCACGCCGCCCGTTCACGCTCGAGCGGTGCCGTGGCCCTGCTCGAAGCGCTGGGGGCCGACTACCGCATGCAGGTGCTGGACCTGAAGGCCGGCGCCAACCTGGCGCCCGCTTACCTGGCCATCAACCCGATGGGCAAGGTGCCGGCCATCGTCCACAACGGCGCACTGGTGACCGAGCAGGTAGCCATTTATCTGTATCTGGCCGACCTGTACCCGGAAGCCGGGCTGGCACCGCCGATCGGCGATGCCCTGCGCGGCCCCTACCTGCGCTGGATGGCCTTCTACGGCGCGTGTTTCGAGCCGGCGATGATCGACAAGGCGATGCATCGCGAGCCGCCGCCGCGCCTGATGTCGCCGTACAACGATGCGGAAACCGTGCTGCAGGTGATCGAAGCCCAGCTGGCGCAGGGGCCCTACCTGCTGGGCGAGACCATGAGCGCTGCCGATGTGCTGTGGGGCAATGCGCTGGCCTGGACCACGGCGTTCGGCCTGGTGCAGCCAGCACCGGCCACGGCTGATTACATTGCACGGATGAGCGCGATGACCGCCTTCGACCGCTCGCGGCAGATCGACGCGGAACTGGCAGCGGCGTAACCAGCGTTGCAGTAGATCCACGCCATGCGTGGATGAGCCCGTTCGTGGCGCCTGCGAGACGGAACGCAGCCAGGCATGGCCTGGCTCTACACGGGCGCGGCGGGTGGCTCGGGATGCGGGTAGAATTGCCCGCTTTCCCGCCACCCGAATGGATTAAGCGCCATGACCGGGACGCCAGACGTCTTTCCGCCCGCCCCCGGCGGTACCCCGCTCGTTGCCCTGCCCGCCGGTCCGCGCAAGCCCGACCAGGTGAAAGGCAAGCTGTACATCAAGACCCACGGTTGCCAGATGAACGAGTACGACTCGGCCAAGATGGCCGACGTGCTTGCCGCCAGCGATGGCCTGGAACTGACCGACAGCCCCGATGACGCCGACGTCATCCTGGTCAACACCTGCTCCATCCGCGAGAAGGCGCAGGAGAAGGTGTTCAGCCAACTGGGCGTGTGGAAGGGCCTGAAGAACAAGGGCCGCGAAGTCATCATCGGCGTCGGCGGCTGCGTCGCCTCGCAGGAAGGCGAAGCGATCATCAAGCGCGCGCCGTTCGTGGACCTGGTGTTCGGCCCGCAGACCCTGCATCGCCTGCCGGAACTGATCCGCGCCCGCCGCGAGCAGAAGCGCCCGCAGGTCGACATCAGCTTCCCCGAGATCGAGAAGTTCGATCGCCTGCCCGAGCCGCGCGCCGACGGCGCCTCGGCCTTCGTGTCGATCATGGAAGGCTGCTCCAAGTACTGCTCGTTCTGCGTGGTGCCCTACACGCGCGGCACCGAAGTCAGCCGTCCGTTCGAGGACGTGGTGGTGGAAGTGGCACAGTTGGCCGCGCAGGGCGTGCGCGAGATCAACCTGCTCGGCCAGAACGTCAACGCCTATCGCGGGCCGTATGGCGATGGCGAGTTCGCCGACCTCGGCCTGCTGATCCGCACCATCGCCGAGATCGACGGTGTCGGCCGCATCCGCTTCACCACCTCGCACCCGCTGGAGTTCAGCGATTCGCTGATCGATGCGTTCCGCGACGTGCCACAGCTGGCCAACTTCCTGCATCTGCCGGTACAGGCCGGCAGCGACCGCGTGCTGTCGGCGATGAAGCGTGGCTACACCGCGCTGGAATTCAAGTCGAAGATCCGCAAGCTGCGCGCGGTGCGCCCGGACATCTCGATCAGTTCGGACTTCATCGTCGGCTTCCCCGGCGAGACCGATGCCGATTTCGAGAAGACCATGAAGCTGATCGAGGACATCGGCTTCGACCACAGCTTCTCCTTCATTTATTCGCGTCGGCCGGGAACGCCGGCCGCGGACCTGGAGGACACGATCAGCGATGCGGAGAAGCACGCACGCCTGTCGCGCCTGCAGGAGCGCATCAATGCGCATGCCGCCGGCATTTCCGAGAAGATGGTCGGCACCGTGCAGACCGTGCTGGTGGAAGGCCCCTCGCGCAAGAACCCGAACGAACTGACCGGCAAGACCGAGAACATGCGTTCGGTGAACTTCCCGGCGCCGGCGCGGTTGATCGGCCAGTTCGTGGACGTGGTGATCACCGAGGCGCTGACCAATTCGCTGCGCGCGCGGGTGGTGGCGGAGTAAGGCGTGCCGACCAACGGTCGGCACCCACCGAGGGAAATGCGCCGGCCAACGGTCGGTCCGCATTGCGGTAGATGCCGACCGTTGGTCGGCATTCCCTAATCCAACCGCTTGCGGAAACGCAGGATCGCCAGGCTCATCATCACCACGATGAAGGCCAGCAGCGCCAG
This sequence comes from Stenotrophomonas maltophilia, assembly GCF_047497515.2. Taxonomy (GTDB): domain Bacteria; phylum Pseudomonadota; class Gammaproteobacteria; order Xanthomonadales; family Xanthomonadaceae; genus Stenotrophomonas. The sequence continues at coordinate 354,707 of NZ_JAXAXL020000002.1, read as the reverse complement.
CGCGTCGTGCCACAGCTCCCACAGCGAGGCGCCGCGCAGCATGATGCCGCGCACCAGGCGCAGGAAGTGGGTCAGTGGCAGCACTTCGGCCAGCCACTGCACCGGCCGCGGCATGCCCGCGAACGGGAACATGAAGCCGGACAACAGGATCGACGGCAGGAACAGGAACAGGGTCATCTGCATCGCCTGGAACTGCGAGCGCGCGCGCGTGGAGATCAGCAGGCCCAGCGCCAGGTTGGCCAGCACCAGCAACACCGCGGCCAGGTAGATATCCAGCAGGCTGCCGCGGATCGGCACCTGGAACAGCCAGGTACCCAGCAGCAGCACCAGCGTGGTCTGCAGCAGGCCAATCGCCGCGTACGGAAGCACCTTGCCGACCATCAGTTCGCTGCGCGATACCGGCGTGGCGATCAGCAGTTCCATGTTGCCGCGCTCGCGTTCGCGCACCACCGCCACCGCCGTGAACATCACCAGGGTCATGGTCAGGATCACCCCGATCAGCCCCGGCACGATGTTCACCGCCGAGCGCCGCTGCGGGTTGTAGAAACTGGTCACGCTGACCTGGCCGCTGGCGATGCTGCCTTCGCGCAGCGGCCGCGCATTGCTGGTCGGGCGCGTATCCAGCGGCACCTGCGCCAGCTGGATCGCCGCACTCTGCACCACCGTGTCGCTGCCATCGACCAGCACCTGCACGGCTTCGCGGCCGTCGAAGCGACGGCGTTCGAAATCCGCCGGCACCACGATGCCGACACTGATCTCGCCGCGGCGCAGCGCCTGCATCAGCTGGTCCGGGCTGTACGCCTCGCTGCGCGGCGTGATCACACCGGTGGCGACCATGTCCTGCACCAGCGCGCGTGAGGCCGCACTGTTGGCCTGGTCGGCGACACCGGCATCAAGGTGGCGCAGGTTGAGGTTGATCGCATAGCCGAACAGCAGCAGCTGCATCACCGGAATGCCGACGATCATCGCCAGCGTGATGCGGTCGCGGCGCAGCTGCCGCAGTTCCTTGAGCATGATCGCCCACAGCCGGCGCAGGTTCATGCCGCCGGCTCCCGGCCACGACCTCGGGTAGCGGCGACGAACACGTCTTCCAGGTTCGGCGCCACCGCCTCGATATGCGCCTGTGGATCGGCACCGGCCAAGGCGCGCTGCAACGTCGCCATGTCGGCCGCGTCTTCACTGCACAGTACGCGCAGCTGCGTGCCGATCTGCGCCACGCTCAGTACGCCGGGCAGTTCGGCCAGCGCGCGGCTGGCCTGGCGTGGCCGCGAAGAGGTGACCTGCAGCGTGCGCCCCTGCAACCGCGCGCACAGTTCGGCCGGCGTGCCATCGGCCACCAGCGCGCCGCGATCAAGGATCGCCAGACGGTGGCAGCGCTCGGCCTCATCCATGTAGTGGGTCGAGACCAGCACGGTGGTGCCGGCGTCGGCCAGTTCGAACAGCGCCTCCCAGAAATCGCGGCGCGATTCCGGGTCGACCGCACTGGTCGGCTCGTCCAGGAACAGCAGTTCGGGTGAATGCACCACGGCACCGGCCAGCGCCAGGCGTTGCTTCTGCCCACCGCTGAGCGTGCCGGCCAACTGCGGCTGCCGGTCCTGCAGCCGGTACTGCTGCAACAGTGCATCGACGCGCTGCCGGGCCTGCGCGCGCGGCAGATCCTGGATGGCGGCGAGGAACTCCAGGTTCTCGCGCACCGACAGGTCGTCGTACAGCGAAAAGCGCTGGGTCATGTAGCCAATGCGCCGGCGCAGCGCTTCGGCCTGTTCCGGCACGGCCAGGCCAAGCACCTCGATCTGCCCCGCACTCGGTTCCAGCAGGCCGCACAGCATGCGGATGGTGGTCGACTTGCCCGAGCCGTTCGGGCCGAGGAAGCCATAGACCTGGCCGCGCGGCACGGTCAGGTCGACATTGTCCACGGCCAGCAGATCGCCGAAGCGGCGGGTCAGGCCCCGCGCATGCACCGCAATGTCGCCGCCGGTGTTCAGAAGCTCACCCGCACCGGCAACCCCGCCGGCAGCTTCTGCATGTCAGTCGCCTCGTCCACTTCGATCTCGGCCAGGTAGCTCAGCCGCGCCACGTCGTCGCCGGTCAACGCGTAGTACGGCGTAAATGAAGGCTCGCTGCGGATCGAGCGCACATGCCCTTTCAACGCAGCGACTTGCCCTTCCAGATGCACCTGCGCGGCCTGCCCGACCTTGATCTGCAAGCGCAATGGCTGCGGCAGGTAGACGCGCGCATAGGGACGCTCGCCGACCAGCATCACCGCCAGTGGCGCGCCGACCGGTGCCTGGTCGCCTTGCCGGTAGGGCAAGGCATCGACCACGCCATCGCGCGGCGCGCGCAGCTGCAGCTTCTGCAGGTTGACGCCCTGCACCACCTGTTGCGCCTGGGCAGCGTCCGCTGCGGCCTGCCCCTGCGCGATGTCCTGCGCGCGGCTGCCATGCACCAGCTCCAGCCACGCCTGCTCGGCGGCACGCACGCTGGCCTCGGCATTGCCGGCAGCGGCCCGTGCACGGTCCAGCTCGGCGGCGGCCATCAGGCGCTGGCGTGCCAGCGGCTGCACGCGCCGATAGTAGGCACTGGCTTCGGTGGCCTGCGCACGCAGTGCGGCCAGCTGTGCCTGGGCCTGTGCGATCTGCTCCTGCCTCGGGCCGACCTTCAGTTCTTCCAGTTGTGCCTGCGCACGCGCGGTATCGGCCTGCGCGGCGGCGAACTGCGCATCGCCCCGGGCCGGGTCCAACTGCATCAGTACGGTGCCGGCCTTGACCGGTTGCCCTTCGCGTACGTCCACCGCGGCAATCACCTCGGCGGCCGGTGCCGGCACGGTGATCCGGTCCCACTCCAGCGTCCCCAGCGCGGCCGGTGGCGCCTGGCCGCACCCCGCCAGCAGAACCATGCCCGCCAGCCCAATTCCACGCCTCACGTTACCGGTGTCCATGCCACCCCCTCCTGCGACGGCGTCACGGTGCCATGCGCACCGTGCAGCCACAATGATTGCAATCCGTCCTGACGGTTTTTTCACCACGGCTGGGAAAGCCTTTCGTCGCAAGGCTCCGTGCCACCTATCCACAGCTTGGCTCAGCATCATTCCACAGCCCGTGTGGAAAATCGCCAGACCGTGCCCGTGTTGGATGCCTGGCAGCGGAACATGCGCTGCCGTCACGAGGCCAAAGCGGCCGTGACGGTTTTTTCACCACCGCCTCATGGGCCTTGTGGCACAAGCACTGCGAGGGCCTATCCACAGGTTTTCGCGCACCCCGTCCACATCGGGTGTGGAAAACCGCGTATCGGCCGGCTGCTGGCCGCGCGCCCCGTGCGCGCGCTACCCTTGTCTCCCCTGAATACACTGCGGTGGAAGGCGTACGCGCCACCCCGAGCAATGAAAAGCATCGAGCATCGAGACTTCACCCTGTCGCCGGAAGACAATGAGCGGCTGGCCAACCTGTGTGGCCCGTTCGACGGCCACCTGCGGCAGATCGAACTGAAACTGGGCGTGGAAATCGCCAACCGTGGCTTCGTTTTCCGCATCAGCGGACCGAATGAAGCCATCGTCGAGGCACAGAAACTGGTCGAGGCCCTGTATGCCGAGGCCGGCGAGACCCTGTTCGACAACCACGCCATCCACCTGCGCCTGGCGCAGGCCAATGTCGAGCAGATCGCCGAGCGCTCCTATGAAGCGCAAGAGGTGGCGATCAAGGTCAAGCGCGGTACCGTGCGCGGCCGCGGCGCCAACCAGGGCCGCTACCTGCACCAGATCGCCACCCATGACATCAACTTCGGCATCGGCCCGGCCGGCACCGGCAAGACCTTCCTGGCCGTGGCCAGCGCGGTGGAGGCCCTGAACGAATCGCGGGTGCAGCGCCTGATCCTGGTGCGCCCGGCGGTGGAGGCTGGCGAGAAACTGGGCTTCCTGCCCGGCGACCTCAGCCAGAAGGTCGACCCCTACCTGCGACCGTTGTACGACGCCCTGTACGAAATGATGGGCGTGGAGAAGGTGGTCAAGCTGCTGGAAAGGAACGTCATCGAGATCGCGCCGCTGGCCTACATGCGCGGCCGCACGCTCAACGATGCGTTCGTGATCCTGGACGAAGCGCAGAACACCACCATCGAGCAGATGAAGATGTTCCTGACCCGCCTCGGCTACGGCTCCACCGCCGTGGTGACCGGTGACCTGACCCAGACCGACCTGCCCAAGCACCTGAAGTCCGGCCTGCGCGATGCCATCGATGTGCTGCGCGAGGTCGAGGGCGTCAGCTTCACCTTCTTCGAATCGCGCGACGTGGTCCGCCATCCGCTGGTGGCGCGCATCGTCAGCGCCTATGACCGCCGCGACCTGCATCAGATCCAACCTGGAGCGACTCCATGACCCGTGGTCCCGTGCGACTGGACGTCGCCGTCAGCTATGCCCTGCCGCGCGCCGGCCTGCCGGCGGCGGTAAGTTTCCGCAAATGGGTCGCCGCCGCCCTGAAGGGTCGCATCCGCGAGGCCGACCTGGCCATCCGCGTGGTCGACAGCAAGGAAGGGCAGTCGCTGAACCGCCATTACCGGGGCAAGGACTACGCCACCAACGTGCTCAGCTTCCCCGCCGAAGTGCCCGAAGGCCTGCCGAAGGGGGTCAAGTTCCCGCTGCTGGGCGACCTGGTGATCTGTGCGCCGGTGGTGGCGCGTGAGGCCGACGAACAGGGCAAGGCGCTCAACGCCCACTATGCGCACCTGACCGTGCACGGCGTGCTGCACCTGCTCGGCTGGGACCACGAGGACGATAAGGAAGCCGAGGCGATGGAACAGCTGGAGCGCGATATCCTGGCCGAGCTTGGCATCGCCGACCCCTACGCCGGCGAGCGCTGAGCCCACACCGGCCGGTTGCCGCGAACCACGGAGGAACAAGGATGACCTCGTATGCAAGCCCCTACCCGTTCATGACCGGCGCCGTTGTGTTCGCCACCCTGCTGGTGCTCGGCGCCTATGCCGTGCGCCAGATAGGTGCCCGCGACCCCCGCGGGACGCATTGGCTGCTGCGCAGCCTTGCCGTGCTGTCGCCCCTCTGCCTGCTGACCGGTGCAGCCATCGGCTTGATTGGGCCGCATCTCACTGACGGACGGGAACCGGCCCATACCCCCGGACTGTGGGGGGCGTCGATGATCCTGGTACTGGTGGGTGCACTGGCCCTGCCGGTGCTGTGGCGGATGCTTGCGCATCGGCACCTGGGCCGTTCCGTCAACGCCCTGCCGTTCTTCCATGCCAGCCGTACCTCGCTGCTGGTGCTGTTCGTGCTGGCGGTGATCTACCTGAAAGTCAGCGGGAAGGCGGCGGACGGTCTGATGCCGTGGCTGACCCAGCCGGGCCTGTGGCCCACCGTGGTGCGTGCCGCGGGGCAGGCGATGCGGATCGCGATGGTGTCGGTCGTGCTCACCCTGTCACTGATGGTGGTGCGAGCCCTGATGATCGGCTTCGCCCGCCGTCTCACGGCGCCGTTCAGGCGCACGCCGGGGCTATGATGGCGCCCCTCCGACTGCGGAAACCGCCCGTGACGCCGCGCTGCTGCCTGCCCCTGCTGGGTGCCCTCCTCGTCCCCTCTGCCTTCGCGTCCAGCCTGGACCTGCCGGCGCTGATCGAATGCCGCCAGGGCGTGGTGGATCATGCTGCGCTGGGGCCGCTGCTGGCCGACCCGCTGAAGGCCGTGGCCCAGGGCCTGCAGCCACTGCCGCAGGGCAACCAGTTCATGAGCGAGTACCGCCTGGCCCAGCCAATCAGCGTGTTCGGCGTGACCACCGAGCGGGTGGCGGTGGCCGGCGCCAGCGTCATGGCCGTCCTCGACCAGGCCGACCCACGGCCGCTGGCCAAGCGCCTGGAACTGGAGACCGGCTACGACCAGGACGGCAAGTTCATGGCCGGCCGCGAGGTGGTCAGCCGCGACGTGACCGACGCGAAGACCGGCGAGGCCCAGATCGAGTCGATCATCCTCAGCGTCTCCACCGTCGCCTCCCACCCCGGCAAGACCCTGGCCGGCTGCACCTACAGCCTGGATCTGCCCGAGCCTGGCGCCGCCCCGGCCGCCCCGGCCACCGGCAGCCACTGACAGGTCGCCACATCCTGCTAGACTTGGGCCAACGCCCGGCCTGCCGGGTGCCTTTTTTCCTGAGATGTCAGAAGACGACAGTAGTAGCTCCCCCGCGGAGCAAAGTGAAAAGAAGCGCGGCTGGCTTGAACGCCTGACGTCCGCCTTCTCCGGCGAACCCCATACCCGCGACGAGCTGGTCGCTGTGCTGCACACCGCACAGGAAGAGGGTCTGATCGCCGCCGATACCCTGAAGATGATGGAAGGCGCCATTTCGGTGGCCGAGCTGACCGTGGGCGACGTGATGATCTCGCGCTCGCAGATGGTCTCGCTGCCGGTCGAAGCGCCCTTCCTGGAACTGATGAAGCAGGTGGTCGAATCCGGCCATTCGCGCTTCCCGGTTCATGGCGAGAACAAGGACGACATCCTGGGCATCCTGCTGGCCAAGGACCTGCTGCGCGGCGTGGTCGCCGACAACGGTCCGGCCAACGTGCGCGAGCTGCTGCGCCCGGCGGTGCTGATTCCGGAGGCGAAGAAGCTCAACGTGCTGTTGAAGGAATTCCGCCTGTCGCGCAATCACATGGCCATCGTGGTGGACGAGTACGGCGGTGTCGCCGGCCTGGTCACCATCGAGGACGTGCTGGAGCAGATCGTCGGCGAGATCGACGACGAGCATGACGAAGCCGAGGATCCGTCGGCGCAGATCGCGATCCAGTCCGACGGCCAGTACGTGGTCGATGCACTGACCCCGATCGGCGACTTCAACGAGCGTTTTGGTGCCACGTTCTCCGACGAGGACTACGACACCATCGGCGGCCTGGTCACCGAGGCCGTCGGCCACCTGCCGGAAGTGGGCGACGAACTGGCGCTGGACCGTTTCATGTTCCGCGTGGCCCGCGCCGACGCGCGCCGGGTGCAGGCTTTCCACGTGACCGTGCTGCCGCCGGACGCGCAGGACGACGCTTGAAGCGCTGCGGCCCTGTCCAGGCACTGCGCCTGACGCTGTGGCTGGCACTGTGCGTGCTGGCCATGGTCCTGCCGCTGGCTGCCTCTGCGCAGCCGGCGGCAGCCACATCCGCACCTGCTGCGCCCGTCGCCAGCGTCGAGGCCCCTGCCCCACGCATCGGCGTGGTGACCATGCAGCCGGGCACGGTGTTCTTCGAGCGCTTCGGCCATGACGCCATCGTCGTGCTCGATCCGGTCAGCGGCGAGGCGACCTCGTACAACTTCGGCTACTTCGATCCGTCCGAGGATGATTTCATCGGCCGTTTCGCACGTGGCGACATGATGTATTACCTGGTCGCGCTGCCGCTGCAGCAGGACCTGTCGTACTACGACGAGACCGGCCGTGGGGCCAGCGTGCAGTGGCTGGACCTGCGCCCGGACCAGGCGCGCGCGCTGGCTGCCGACCTGGCCGAACGGGCCAAGCCGGAAAACGCGCGCTACCACTACGACTACTACACCGCCAACTGCGCGACGATGGTGCGCGACACCCTCGACAAGGCATTGGGCGGCGGCCTGCACTCGCAGCTGTCCGGCCGTTCGCGCGGCAATACCTACCGCAGCGAGTCGGTGCGGCTGGCCTCGCCGGCGCCGTGGATGTGGCTGGGCTTCGATGTAGGCCTCGGCCCGTTCGCCGACCAGCCGCTGTCGCGCTGGCAGGAAGCGTTCGTGCCGATGCGCCTGGCCGATGCGCTGCGCCAGGCACGCAACAGCGACGGCCGGCCCCTGGTGCAGTCCGAGCAGGAACTGCTGCCACACCGCATCGATCCGGAACCGAAGGAGTTTGCACGCCGCTGGTGGCCATGGCTGCTGTGCGGCCTGGTGATCGCCGCCGGCGTGCTGGCGTTGCGCCGCCGCCCGCGCCTGCTGGCCGGCCTGGCCCTGCCGTTCTGGCTGCTGTGCGCCCTGTTCGGCGGCGTGCTGGTGTTCCTGTGGGGCTTCAGCATCCACTACGCCGCGTGGGCCAACCGCAACCTGTTGCTGCTCTCGCCGCTGGCCGTGCTGCTGCTGCCGGGCGCGATCGCGCTGCTGCGCCGGCGCGTGCCGGGACGCATGTTCAGGATCGTGCTGTGGCTGCTGGCGGTGCAGGCGGTGGTTGCGCTGGTGCTGCACTGGCTGAGCCTGCAGGCGCAGTACAACGTGCAGTGGATCGTGCTGCTGCTGCCGGTGCACGTCGCCCTCGCATGGGTGCTGGGGCGTGGTCCTCACTTGTCCGAAACACGTCCCTGACGCACGATGGCGGGCATGTCATTGCCCGCCTCCGCTTCCGCACCTGCCTCGGCCAACCCCGCCTGCGTCATCAACTGCGTCCACTACGATGACGACGGCAAACGCCACGACATCAGCCTGGACGCCATCAGCGATGTCATCGCCAGTGGCAACGGCTTCGTCTGGGTGGGCCTGTACGATCCCAACGATGATGTCCTGCTGAAACTGCAGGAGGAATTCTGCCTGCACGATCTGGCCATCGAGGATGCGCGCAACGCGCACCAGCGGCCCAAGGTCGAGACCTACGGCAATTCCCTGTTCGTGGTGGTGACCACCGCGCAGATGGTCGACGAACGCATCCAGTACGGCGAGACCCACGCCTTCCTCGGCCCACGCTTCCTGGTGACCGTGCGCCACGGCGCCTCCCTGTCGTACGCGCCGGTTCGCGCGCGCGTCGAGCGCGAACCGCAGCTGCTGAAGATGGGCCCGTCGTACTGCCTGTACGCCGTGGCCGACTTCGTGGTCGACAACTACCTGCCGATCGTGCACCGCTTCCGCGACACCTTGGACCTGCTGGAAAAGGACATCTTCGCTGACAACTACAAGCGCAGCACGGTGGTGCGCCTGTACGAACTCAAGCGCGAACTGAACAAGATGCGGATGGCAGTGGCGCCGCTGCAGGACGTGCTGGCGCAGCTGCGCCGCTACCAGGGTGATCTGATCCCCGACGAAGTGAAGCTGTACGTGCGCGACGTGCACGACCACGCCGTGCGCATCAGCGATGTGATCGACACCCTGCGCGAGATGCTGGGCACCGCGCTGAGCGTGAACCTGTCGCTGGTGACGCTGGCGCAGGGCGAGACGGTCAAGCGCCTGGGTGCATGGGCCGCACTGCTGGCCGCGCCGACGCTGATCACCAGCTGGTACGGCATGAACTTCAGCCACATGCCGGAGCTGAGTGAACCGTGGTCCTACCCGCTGATGATCGTCGGCGTGGGCGGCGTGTGCGTGGGGTTGTACCGGTTGTTCAAGCGGGCCAAGTGGCTGTAGAGCGTATCGACCAACGGTCGATACCCACCAAACGGTAGGCCACGACCGTTGGTCGTGGCACATGACCCGCCTTGGGTAGTGGGGGGGGGGGGGGGGGGG
>NZ_JAXAXL020000002.1:293220-345279 GCF_047497515.2 Stenotrophomonas maltophilia | reverse complement strand
CATGCCGGCCAGCGGCCGGCACTACCGTTCGGCATCAGGCCACGTAGACGGTCTTGATGTTCATGAACTCATGGATGCCGTGGTCGGCCAGCTCGCGGCCGAAGCCGGACTGCTTGCTGCCACCGAACGGCAGCCGCGCGTCGCTCTTGACGATGGCGTTGACGAACGCGGCGCCGCATTCCATGCGCTGGGCAAAGCCTTCACCGCGCACCGGATCTCGCGTCCACACGCTTCCGCCCAGGCCGAAGCGGGTGTCATTGGCCACGCGCAGCGCCTCGGCCTCATCCTTGACCCGGATCACTGCGGCCACCGGCCCGAACAGCTCCTCGTCGTACGCCGGCATGCCCGGCCCGACCTGATCGAGCACCGTGGCCGGATAACCGGCATGCGTGCCGGCGATCGGCTCGCCACCGATCAACACGCGCGCGCCCTTGGCCACGCTGGCCTGCACCTGCTTGTGCAGTTCGTCGCGCAGGTCGGCGCGGGCCATCGGCGCCAACGTGGTACCACGTTCATCGGGATCGCCGTACTGGCGCTCGCCCGCCGCCTCAACAAAGCGACGGGTGAATTCATCGGCCACGGCGTCGACCACGATGAAGCGCTTGGCGGCGATGCAGGTCTGCCCGCTGTTGTCGAAGCGTGATTTCACTGCCGCCGCCACGGTCTTTTCGAGGTCGGCGTCATCGAGCACCACGAAGGCATCGCTGCCACCGAGTTCCATCACCGACTTCTTCAGCTGGCTGCCAGCGTTGGACGCGATCGAGCGCCCTGCCCGCTCGCTGCCGGTCAGCGTCACCGCCTTCACCCGGGCATCGCGCAGCACGTCGGCGGCCTGGTCGTTGTCGATGTGCAGCACATCGAACACGCCCTCGGGAAGGCCACCGTCATGGCACACCGCCAGGATCAGGTCGGCGCACTGCGGCACGTTGCTGGCGTGCTTGAGCAGGGCCACGTTGCCGGCCATGAACGCCGGGGCCAGAAAACGGAACACCTGCCAGATCGGGAAATTCCACGGCATCACCGCGAACACGCAGCCGATCGGTTCGTAGCGCACATAGCTGCGCTGCGCTTCGGTGTCGATCAGCTGCGGCTTGAGGTAGTCGGCGGCGTGGTCGGCGTAGTACTCGCAGGCCGCGGCACACTTGTCGACCTCGGCCAGCGCCTCGGCCTTGAGCTTGCCCATTTCATGGGTCATCGCCTGCTGCAGGTCGTCGCGGCGGGCGCGCAGCTGCGCGGCGATCTGGCGCAGGATGGTGCCCCTTTCCTGCAGCGAACGCTCGGCCCAGCCCGGGAAGGCCTCGGCGGCAGCCTGCAGGCGCTGCTCGATATCGGCAGCGCCCATCAGTTCATGGCGGTAGGTCACTAGGCCGGTGGCCGGATCGACGATCTCGACGGTCATGGGGGATCTCCTTCAGGAAGACGCCCATTGTGCGCCGCCGGCCGTGAGCCGGATGTTGCCGGCGCTGATGTCGCCGCCCCTGCCGGCAGACCGGGTGGCTCAGCCGTTGTCCTGCCGCGCCAGCTGCAGGTCGCGCTGGCGCCGCTTCTCGGCGCGTGCATTGATGTACCAGCCGATCACCGCGGCGATCGATACTGCCGACACCAGCAGCGTGGCCAGTGCGTTGATCTTCGGGCTGATGCCCATGCGCACCGAGGCGAACACCTTCATCGGCAGCGTGGTCGAGCCCGGCGTAGCGACGAAGCTGGCCACCACCACGTCATCCAGCGACAGCGTGAAGGCCAGCAGCCAGCCTGCCACCAGCGCCGGCGCGATGATCGGAAGGGTGATGCGGCCGAACACGGTCAAGCGGCTCGCGCCCAGGTCCATCGCCGCTTCCTCCAGCGACAGGTCCATTTCCTGTAGGCGCGAAGACACCACCACAGTGACGAAGCACAGGGTGAAGGTGACGTGCGCGATCCAGATGGTGGCCAGGCCGCGCGCCGGGAAACCGGGAATCGCGCCCATCGAGGCCAGCAGCGCCATCAGCGAGAAACCGAGGATGACGTCCGGCATCACCAGCGGCGCGGTGACCAGGGCACCGAACAGCGGCTTGCCGCGGAAACGCTTGAAGCGGGTCATCACCATCGCCGCCAGCGTACCCAGCACGGTGGCGGTACAGGCGGTCCAGAATGCCACTACCAGGCTGGTCCACATCGCTTCCATCAGCGCGCGGTCGGCGAACAGGTCGCTGTAGGCGCGGGTGGAGAACCCGGCCCAGACCATTGCCAGCCGCGAGCTGTTGAACGAGTAGAACATCAGCAACAGGATCGGCAGGTACAGGAAGGCGAAGCCGAGCAGCAGTACGCCCAGCCCAAGGCCCTTGGCGGTGCGCGGGCTCATGCCTGCTTTCCTTCCAGCAGGCGCTGCTGGGAACGGTTGAACAGCAGGATCGGCACCAGCAGCAGCAGGATCATCGCCACCGCCATCGCCGAGGCGCCCGGCCAGTTGCGGTTGTTGAAGAACTCGTTCCACAGCTGGCGGCCGACCATCAGCGTCTCCGAGCCACCCAGCATTTCCGGGATCACGAATTCACCGATCGCCGGAATCATCACCAGCATGCAGCCAGCGATGATGCCCGCCTTCGACAGCGGCAGGGTGATGCGCAGGAACGCCTGCCACGGCTTGGCGCCAAGGTCGTAGGCCGCCTCCAGCAGGCGGTGGTCGTGCTTGACCAGGTTGGCGTACAGCGGCAGCACCATGAACGGCAGGTAGCAGTAGACAATGCCGATGTAGGCGGCGGTCGGGGTATCGATCAGCTGCAGCTTGGGCAGGCCCAGGCTGGTCATCAACGTCTGCAGGCCTGTGAACTGCAGGAACTGGTCAAGCAGCCCATTGCGGTCCAGGATCGCCTTCCACGCATACACGCGGATCAGGAACGAGGTCCACGACGGCAGCACCACCAGCATCATCGCCACGTTGCGCGCGGCCGGCGACAGGCGCGCGATGGCATAGGCCATCGGATAGCCGATCAACAGGGTGAGGAAGGTGGAGATGGCCGCGATCTTGATCGAGCTGAGGAACGCCTGCGCATAGATCGAATCGCGGAACAGCGCCAGGTAGTTTTCCAGGTTCAGCTTCAGCGAGAAGCCGCCGTCCACGTACTGCAGCAACCAGGTGTACGGCGGCGAGCCGACCCGGCTGAGCGAGAAGCTGATCATCAGCACGATCAGGAACGGCACCGCGAAGAACAGCAGCAGCCACAGGTACGGAATGCCGATCACCGTGGCACGCAGCCCCGGCAGCCAGCGCTTCAGGCCGGCAACGCTCATGAGGTCAGCACCACGCCGTCGTTGTCGCGCCAGTGCACCCATACGCTGTCGCCCCAGGTCAGGCCATCGCTGGCCCAGCGCTGCGAGTTGGCGAAGTTGGCCAGCACCTTGGCACCACTGGGCAGGCGCACGTGGTAGACCGAGTGGCTGCCGAAATAGGCGATGTCCTCGATCACGCCCTGCGCCTTGTTGGTGTGCGCTTCCGGCTCGTCCTTGCCGATCATCACCTTCTCCGGGCGCAGCGCGAACGCGACCGGCTGCCCTTCATAACCGGTGATGCCGTGGGCGATGTAGATCGGCGCCGGGAACAGCGGCGAGCGCACAGTCACGTACTCGGGCAGGTCCTCGTCGATCACCCCGTCGAACAGGTTGACCGAACCGATGAACTCGGCCACGAAGCGGTTGGCCGGCTGCTCGTAGACCTCGTCCGGCTTGCCGACCTGCTGGATCCAGCCGGCATCCATCACTGCGATGCGGGTGGCCATGGTCATCGCTTCTTCCTGGTCATGGGTGACCATCACGCAGGTCACGCCCGACGATTCGATGATGCTGACCAGTTCCAGCTGCATCTGCGAGCGCAGCTTCTTGTCCAGCGCGCCCATCGGCTCGTCCAGCAGCAGCAGCTTCGGCCCCTTGGCCAGCGACCGCGCCAGCGCCACGCGCTGCTGCTGGCCACCGGACAGCTGGTGCGGCTTGCGCTTGCCCAGGTGGCCCATCTGCACCAGCTCCAGCATCTCGCCGACGCGCTTGCCGATCGCGTCCTTGCCCAGGCCATCCTGCTTCAGCCCGAAGGCGATGTTCTGCTCGACCGTCATGTGCGGGAACAGCGCATAGGACTGGAACATCATGTTGACCGGCCGCTGGTACGGCGGCAGCGCGTCCAGGCGCTGGCCGTCGAGGGTGATGCTGCCCTTGGTGGGCGTCTCGAAGCCGCCCAGGCAGCGCAGCAGGGTCGATTTGCCGCTGCCGGAGCCACCGAGCAGGGCAAAGATCTCGCCCTTGCGCACGTCCAGGTTGACGTCGTCGACGGCGACGAAACCGTCGAATTCCTTGCGCAAATCACGAATGGAGAGATAGCCGGGCGCACCGGTCGTGTCGACGACGGCGGCTACCGGCTGGGCTTCAACGGGCATGGGGGCTCCGGGAGCGGGCGGTGGACAGCGGCCGCCATTCTAACGGCCGAGGGCTGCAAATGCGTGCCGACCAACGGTCGGCACCTACCGGGCCGAGGGGGATCTGCGGCTCTGGAGGGGGCGGGCCGTTGATCGGCCCTTCCGGGAAAGCGTGCCGACCAACGGTCGGCACCTACCGGGCCGAGGGGGATCTGCAGGTCTGGTGGGGGCCGACCGTTGATCGGCCCTGCCGGGAAAGCGTGCCGACCAACGGTCGGCACTTCCCGGGCCGAGGGGGATCTGCAGGTCTGGTGGGGGCCGACCGTTGGTCGGCCCTGCCGGGCCGGGGGTTGCCCGCCGGGTATGCCCGACGGAACGCATCAACGCACGACCACCGGCGGCGCCTCCTGCCAGCCCAGGCCCAGGCTTTTCTGCAGGGCCACATAGCGCACCAGCAACTGCAGGCGGGCCTGTGCGGCGGCATCCTGGGCCTGCAGGCGTTGGCGCTGTACGTCCAGCAGATCGATCTGCGAGGTCGCCCCCGCCTGCCGGCGCTGGTTCATCAGGCCCAGCGAGCGATCGGCCGAAGCCTCGGCGCGCGCACTGGCCTGCAGCTGCTGCCGCGCAGCACCGAACCGCGCCAGCGCCGTATTCGCGTCCTGCAGCGCCGCCAGCACCGTGCCCTCGTAGGCAGCCAACCGGGCCTCATTGCCCGCCCGGGCCTGCGCCACGCGGGCCTTGTTCACGCCGAAATCGAACAGCGACCAGCGCAGGAACGGGGCCACGATGGTGGCGGCCGAATCCCGCCCCAGGTCGGACAGCGAGGTGGCCCCGGCGCCGATGCTGCCCAGCAGGGTCACCTGCGGAAAATACGCCGAGAGCGCCTGGCCGATCTGTGCCGACGAGGCTGCCAGCTCGCGCTCGGCCTTGCGCACGTCCGGCCGGCGCTGGATCAACGCGCCCGCATCATCCACCGGCACACGGGACGGCAGCGCCGGCAACGGCTGGTCGGCTGCCAGCCGCGCATCGAGCGCGCCCGGCTCGCGCCCCACCATCAGGGCCAGTACATCCCGCGCCTCGTCGGCCTGCGCCTGAAGGGGCGGCAGCGTGGCCTGCTGCTGTTGCAGCTGGGCCTGCGCGCGCTCGACCTGCAGGTCCGAATCGGCACCGCGCTGCCGACGCTGGCGGGTCAGCTGCAGGCTTTCATCGGCAGCACGAAGGTTGTGTTCGGCCAGGGTGATGCGCTCGCGGCTGCTGCGGTAGCCCAGATAGACCTGGGTCAGCTCCGCGGCCAGCTGCACCTGCGCATCGGCCAGCGCGGCCGCATTGGCCTCGGCCTCGGCCGCCGCCTGCTCGGCGGCGCGACGCCGGCGACCGAACAGGTCCAGTTCCCAACTGGCGTCGAAACCGGCCACGTAGAGTTCAGTGTCCAGATCGATGTCGGCGAACTGCTGGCGCAGCTGTGCCGCTTCCTGCGGGCGACCATTGGCTTCGGCCACGCCGGCGATGTTCTCGCCCAGGCCGCGCACGCTGTTCTCCAGCGAATCGGGCGCCTTGACGTTGGCATAGCCGGCGGCCGCACCCACGCTGGGCAGCTGCTCTGCCCGCCGCTGCCGCTGCAGCGCGCGCGAGGCCAGCAGCTTGGCCTGGGCCGCGCGCAGGTTGGGGCTGTTGCGCAGCGCCTCGTCCACCAGCTGGTCCAGCAGCGGATCGTTCAGCGCGCGCCACCACTGGCTGGGCGGCGTGGCCGGCTGCACGTCGGCCTGCGCGGCACGTGGCAGCCGCTCCTGCGCGGTGGCGCGGGGGGCTACGTCGGGCTTCACGTAATCCGGCCCGAGCATGCAGCCGGCCAGCAGCAGCGGCAGCGTGGCCGGCCACAGCCAGCGCAGGCGGAAGGACGTGGTGAAGGGTGTCGAAGTCATCAGTGCATCGCCAATGGAACGCCCTTGGGCAGGGGCTTGAGCAGGAATACCAGCGGGAAGGTCAGCACCACGATCAGGCCGAAGATCCAGAACAGGTCGTTGTAGGCCATCACCATCGCCTGCATCTGCACCGTCTGCGCCAGCACGGCCATTGCCTGCGTTGCGTCGCCCAGTTGCTGGCCGTAGGCATGCAGCGCGTCCTGGGCAATGGTCGAGTTGGCGGTGACACTGCTGCCGATCGCATCGATGTGCAGGGTGGCGCGGCGTTCCTGGAAGGTGGAGATGATGGCCAGGCCGATCGAGCCGCCGAGGTTGCGCGCGGCGTTGAACAGGCCGGAGGCATCGCTGGTGTATTCGCGCGGCACCGAGGTGATGGCCGCCTGGTTCAGCGCCATCATCGCCAGCGCCAGCCCGCAGCCCTGCAACAGCTGGCCGATGACGAAGTGCGGGCCGATGCTGTCGGGGGTCAGGCCCAGGTTGACGAAGCAGGCGGCAGCGAAGCACAGCATGCCGCCGAACACCATGATGCGCACGTCAACCGTTTCCAGCATCTTCGGCATCAACGGCATCAACAGGATGGTCGGCAGACCCGCCAGCAGCAGCACATAACCGGCCTGTTCGGTGTTGTAGCCGGCGATGATCGCCAGGAACTGCGGGATCATGTACATGACCCCGAACAGGATCATGCCCACTGCCATCACCATCACGAACACCGCGCCGAAACTGCGCTGGAACAGGATGTTGAGGCGGATCACCGGCGCCTTGCTGGTGAACTGCGAAAGTGCCAGCAACGCGAAGCCGAGCAACGAGACGATGCTGAGCACCACGATCATGGTCGATTCGAACCAGCGCTCGCGCTGGCCGTCTTCCAGTACCACGGTCAATGCCGAAAGACCGGCGGTCATGCCGATGATGCCAAGCCAGTCCGCGCGCAGCAGGCCGCCCCAGTTCGATTTCTCGTGCGGCAGGCCCAGCAGCAGCAGGGCCACCAGGCCGGCACAGATCGGCACGTTGATGAAGAAGGCGTAGTGCCAGCTGACGTTCTCGGTCAGCCAGCCCCCCAGCAGCGGACCAATCACCGGGCCGAGGATGACAGTCATGCCGAACAGCGCCGTACCCAGTGGCTGCTGTTTCGGTGGCAAGCGCGTGCCGACGATGGTCAGCGCGGTGGGAATCAGCGCGCCGCCGGCAAAGCCCTGCCCGACCCGCCCGGCAATCATCATCGGCAGCGAATCGGCCAGGCCGCACATCACCGAGAATGCGGTGAACAGCGTGGCGCAGATCAGCAGGAAGGTACGCAGGCCCAGCGTGCGCACGAACCAGCCCGTCAGCGGAATCATCACGATTTCCGAGACCAGGAAGGCGGTGGAAATCCAGGTGCCTTCGGTGCCGCTGGCGCCGACTTCGCCCTGGATGGTCGGCAGCGCCGCGTTGACGATCGAGATGTCCAGCGTGGCCATGAACGAACCGATGGTGCCGGCCGCCACCGCCAGCCAGGCGCCGGCGTCGGCCTTGCCTTCGGCGGCGGGCGCTGCGGGAGCGGTAGTGGCGTTCATCGCGTCGGCGCGGCCGTGGCCTCGGCCTCGTCTTTCGTGCGCCCGCGTGCATCCTTCGCGTTGCGGGTATCCACCGTCACTTCCACCGACATGCCCGGCACCAGGACCTTGCGCGCTTCCGCACCGGCATCCACGCGGATGCGCACCGGCACGCGCTGCACGACCTTGGTGAAGTTGCCGGTGGCGTTCTGCGGCGGCAGCAGCGCGAACTGCGATCCGGTACCCGGTGAAATGCTCTCCACCGTGCCGTGCAGCGTGGCACCCGGCAACGCGTCGACCTTGATCTCGGCCGGCTGCCCGGCGCGCATCAGGCCCACCTGGGTTTCCTTGAAGTTGGCGCTGAGGTACAGCGACTCGACCGGCACGATGGTCATGGTGCGGGTACCGGCGGCGACGAACTGGCCCACCTGCACGGTCTTGTTGCCGACACGGCCATCGATGCGCGCGCGCAGTTCGGTGTCCTCGAAGGCGACACGGGCCTGCGCGGCATCGGCCTGCGCCTGCTTCAACCCCGCCTGCGCCTGCTCAAGCTGTGCCTGGCTGGCTTCGATCTGGCTCTGCGCACCCTGGATCTGTGCCTTGGCCGCATCGTACTGGGCCTGCGCTCGCTCGACGTCGTGACGCAGGCTCTCCACGTGCTCGTGGGTGTCTGCGCCGCTGGCAGCCAGCGGCGTGAAGCGTGCCAGCTCGGCCTTGCCGAAGCGCAGCGAGGCCGTGGCAGCGGTGAGCTGGGTGCGGGCCTGCAGCAGGCTGGACTGTTGGCCCTGCACCCCGGCGGCGGCCGCGGCGATGTCAGCCTGGCGCACGGCGATCACCGCTTCGGCCTGGTCCAGGGTGGCGCGGTAGGTGCGCGGGTCGATGCGCAGCAGCGGTTCGCCCGCCTTGACCCATTGGTTGTCCTTGACCAGCACCTCGGTGACATAGCCGTTGATCCGGGGTGCCACCGCCACCGCATCGGCCTGCAGATACGCGTTGTTGGTGTCCTGCAGGTAGCGGCCGACCAGCAGGTGGTAGACCAGCCAGGCAACCAGCGCGATGACCACCACGATGCCGATCAGGGCCAGGGTCCAGCGGACCTTGGGATTCTTCAGCGGCGAGGGCTTGTCCTCGCTGGCTGCGGGTGGCTCGGCAGGGGCGGCGTCTGCGCGCTGGGGCTGGTCGGTCATCGTCTCGTCGTGGCGGTGGTCATTGCCATACGGGACGGTAGGGGAAGGGATGCGGAGGTGAGGTGAAAGGCAAAAAAAAAAAACGGAGGCCGATGGCCTCCGCTTTTGCTCTCTGGTGGGGGCCGACCGTTCGTCGGCCCTTTCGGAAAGCGTGCCGACCAACGGTCGGCACCTACTTACCGGTCTTCACCTCGGTCCACAGCCGGGTGTAGAGCTTGTCGGTCTCCGGCGAGTTGATCGCGTAGGTGAACATCTTCTCGGCCACATCGGCCGGCGGGTAGATGGTCGGATCGGTACGGATCGCCTCGTCCACCAGCGGGGTCGCGGTCGGCACCGGGTTGGCGTAGTGGATGAAGTTGGTGTTGGCCGCGGCGACCTTCGGCTGCAGCAGGTAGTTGATGAACGCGTAGGCCGCTTCCGGGTGCTTGGCATCCTTCGGGATCGCCAGCATGTCGAACCACTGCGGGGCGCCTTCCTTCGGGATCGAATAGGCCACGTGCACGCCATTGCTGGCTTCCTCGGCGCGGTCGCGAGCCTGGATGATGTCACCCGACCAGCCCACCACCAGGCAGGTACCGCCGTTGGCCAGCGAGCCCACGTACTGCGAGGAGTGGAAGTTCTGCACGTAAGGGCGGATCGACTTCAGCAGGTCGGCCGCCTTCTGCAGCTCCGCCGGGTCGCCGCTGTGCGGATCCAGGCCCAGGTAGTGCAGCGCGATCGGGATCATGTCCGCCGGCGTGTCCAGGATGGTCACGCCGCAGTCCTTCATCTTGCTGATGTTCTCCGGCTTGAACACCAGGTCCCAGCTGCTGGCGATGTCGGCGCTGCCGCCGAAGCGCTGCTTCAGCATCTCCACGTTGTAGCCGATGCCGGTGGTGCCGATCATGTAGGGCACGCCGTACTGGTTGCCCGGGTCCTGGGTAGCGATGCGCTTCATCACCGCCGGATCAAGGTTGGCCAGGTTCGGGATCTTGCTCTTGTCCAGCGGCAGGAACACGCCGGCCTGGATCTGGCGCCCGAAGAAGTTCAGCGTCGGCACCACCACGTCGTAGCCGCTGTTGCCGGCCAGCAGCTTGGTCTCGACCATCTCGTCGCTGTCGAACACATCGTAGGTCACCTTGATTCCGCTCTCCTTCTCGAAGGCGGGGATGGTGTCCTCGGCGATGTAATCGCTGTAGTTGTAGACGTTCAGGACCTGGCTGTCCTGCGCGCCGCCTTTGCCACCGCCACAGGCGGCAAGCATGGCGGAGGCCAGGCCGAGCGTGAGGATACGCAGCTTCATCGGGTGCTCCAGAATGCGGGAAGGGGGGCCGGCGGGACCGGCGACGGGTGCCAGCCTACCCCCCGGCGGCGGATTTTTCTATTCCAGATGCTCAGACGTTCAGCAGCAGGAACTCGCGCTCCCACGAGCTGATGACACGGAAAAAGGTCTCGTATTCCTTGCGCTTGACCGAGATGTAGGCCCGGCAGAAGCGCTCGCCCAGCAGGGCCTGCAGCTCGCTGCACTGCTCGAGCCCGTCCAGCGCTTCGCCCAGCGAGCGCGGCAGGTTGTAGCCCAGTTCCTTGGCGCTGCCGGTGACCGGCGCATCCGGCGCCAGCCGCTCGCGGATGCCGAGCAGGCCGCAAGCCAGGGTCGCAGCCATCGCCAGGTAGGGGTTGGCGTCGGACCCGGCGAAACGGCTCTCCACACGCATGTTTTCCGGCGTGTCCAACGGCACGCGCAGGCCGCAGGTGCGGTTGTCGAAACCCCAGTGCACGTTGCTCGGCGAGACTTCGCCAAATACCAGGCGGCGGTAGGAATTCACGTTCGGCGCGAAGAACGCCATGGCCATCGGCACGTATTTCTGCAGGCCGGCCAGGTAGTGGGCGAACAGCGGGCTGAAATCCTCACCGCCGTGTTCGCCGGAAAACACGTTCTGGCCATCGCTGATGCGCAGCAGGCTCTGGTGGATGTGCATCGCACTGCCCGGCTCGTTTTCCATCGGCTTGGCCAGGAAGGTGGCATACACCCCGTGGCGCATCGCCGATTCACGCATGGTGCGCTTGAACAGGAAGACCTGGTCGGCCAGGTCCATCGCATTGGCGTGGGTGAAGTTGACCTCCAGCTGCGCCGCGCCGGATTCGTGGATGAGCGTATCCACGTCCAGCTTCATCGCATCGCAGTAGTCATACATCAGGTCGAGGATCGGATCGAACTCGTTGACCGCATCGATCGAGTAGGACTGGCGCGCCGTTTCCGGACGGCCCGAGCGGCCCGCGGGGGGCAGCAGCGGGAAATCCGGATCGGTGTTCTTCTGCACCAGGAAGAACTCCAGCTCGGGCGCGACCACCGGCTGCAGGCCCAGCTCGGCGTAGGCATCGAGCACCCTGCGCAGCACATTGCGCGGCGCCAGCTCGTGGGGCTCGCCATGCTTGGTGTAGCAGTCGTGGATCACCTGCGCGGTAGGGTCGGTGGCCCAGGGCACCATGCGCACGGTATCCGGGTCCGGGCGCAGGATCATGTCCGAGTCCGACGGTGAGGTCAGGTCGTAGTAATCATCGGGGAACTCACCGGTGACGGTGGTGGCGAAGATGCCTTCGGGCAGGCGCGTACCGTAGTCATGCGAGAACTTGTCCGCGGGAATGATCTTGCCGCGCGCATTGCCGGTGATGTCCGGCACCAGGCATTCGACTTCGGTGATCCTCCGCTCCTTCAGCCAGCGCAGCAGGCTGCTTTCCTGCGGTGCGGGGGGCGTGGCCGTCTTGCGCGGGCGCGTTCGGGAACTCATCGGGAATCCAGTCGGTTCTGTTGGTGCTCTCGGCAAGCTTGGCCGAACGCACGGAAAATAGCGTGATAGAACGGTGCCTGCATGACGCGCCACTCCGGGTGCCACTGTACGCCGAGCACGAAACGATGGTGCGGGCTGCGGGCTGCTTCAACCAGCCCGTCATCGGCGCGGGCCTCTACCTGCAAGCCATCCGCAAGGCGCGCAATGCCCTGCCCGTGTACCGAATTGACCTGGGCGCGATCGCCGCCCTGCCACTTTGCCAGCCAGCCGTCGGCCATCAGGGTGACCGCATGCGCCGGCCCATACTGCACCTCCACCGGCGCCTGCGGGTCTTCGCGATGATCGGACAGCCCCGGCACCGCATGCACCTGCGGATGCAGGGTGCCGCCCAGCGCGACGTTCAACTCCTGGAACCCGCGGCAGATCGCCAGCACCGGCAGATCCAGCGCCAGTGCAGCGTGCAGCAGCGCAAAGGCAGTGGCATCTCGCGCGGGGTCATGCGGGTTGCCCGGCCAGCTGCGGCCGCCTTCGTAGTGCTGCGGCTCGATGTTGCTGACCGCACCGGTCAGCAGCAGGCCATCGAGGCCGTGCAGCCAATCGGCGGGCGGCAGCGGCGGCTGCAGGCTGGGCAGTATCAGCGGAGTGACGCCGGCCGCCTCAACCAGTGCGCGCACGTACTTCTCACCCGCCATCGCGAAACGATGATGGCCGAGTACGGTGCTGTCGGTGGGCAGCCCCACCCAGGGCAGGCGACGCATGGAAAACTCCTTGGCGTGCCGACACGTTACCCGCCGGCCCGCAACGGCGGCAAGTCGTGGCCGTCACACCAACGCCGTCACGCATCGGCGAAACTACACAGGTGAACGCTGATCGTGCTGCCCCGCCCTGCCCCGTTGCCCTGCGCCCGCGAGGCCCGCAGTGAGTGCCGCTTTCCCGCCCAGCTGGTATGCCGCCAGCCTGCCCGAACCGCCTGCCCTGCCCGCGCTGCAGGGGGACGTGCAGGCAGATGTGGCCGTGCTGGGTGCCGGCTATACCGGCCTGACCGCGGCGCTGGAACTGGCGGCGCGTGGCCAGCGCGTGGTCCTGCTGGAAGCACAGCGGATCGGCTGGGGCGCCTCCGGCCGCAATGGCGGGCAGGCGCTGGTCGGTTATGGCTGCGAGGTGGATGAGCTGGAGCGCCAGCTCGGCCGCGATGATGCCCGCCGCCTGTTCGACTGGTCGCGTGACGCGGTGCAGGCGATGCGCACGCGCATCAACCGCCACGGCATCGACTGCCACTGGGTGGAAGGCCACGCCAGCGTCGCCATCCGCGAACGCCATGAGCGCGACCTGCGCGCCAACTGCGAGCACCTGCAGCGCCACTACGACTACCCCATGCAGTGGTGGGACCGTGACACCCTGCATGCGCAGCTGGACAGCCCGCGCTACCGCGCCGCAATGTTCGACCCGCTCAGCGCGCACCTCCAGCCGCTGGCCTATGCACGTGGCCTGGCCGATGCAGCGCGCGCGGCCGGGGTGGCCATCCACGAGAATTCGCCCGTGGTGCGCATCCAGCGTGGCGCTCAACCCACGCTGCACACGGCGCAGGGCAGCGTGCGCGCCGCGCACCTGGTGGTGGCCGGCAACGCCTGGCTGCAGGGTCTGCTGCCCGAACTGGAGCGGCGGATCATGCCGGTCGGCACCTATATCGGCGCCAGCGCACCGCTGGGTGCCGAGCGCGCCCACGCCCTGATCGGCAACAACATGGCCGTGGCCGACACTGCCTGGGCACTGGACTACTTCCGCCTCAGCCACGACCACCGCCTGCTGTTCGGCGGCCGCGCCAGTTACTCCGCGCTGCCGCCGCCGGGCCTGCACGGGGTGATGCAGCGGCGCATGCACCAAGTCTTCCCGCAACTGGCCGACGTGCCGCTGGAGCAGGTCTGGGGCGGCTACGTGGACATCACGCGCAACCGCGCCCCGCACTGGGGCCGGCTGGATGGCAACCTGTATTTCGCACAAGGGTTCTCGGGGCATGGCGTGGCCGCCGCCGGGCTGGCCGGCGAGGTGATCGCCGCCGCCATCGCCGGGCAGAGCGAGCGCCTGGACGTGTTCCAGCGCCTGCGGCACGCGCCCTTCCCCGGCGGGCGGATGCTGCGGATGCCGCTGCTGGTGGCGGCGATGTCGTGGTACAAGCTGCGGGACGCGTTGTGGTAGCGGAACCCTTCCCTGCCACATAATCGGCGCAGGAGCTGGGGAGCACGTGGATGCGGTGGTGGAAGGACGGCCTGCAGGTGAGGATACGGGTCAGCCCCGAGGGGCTGGCACTGGCGCTGCTCTATGCCTTCGCCTGCTGGGGCGCGCGCAAGCTGTCACTGGACCAGTTCTTCCTGCCTGCTGGCGTACGGGTGGCCGCACTGCTGCTGTGCCCGCCCCGTCTCTGGCCTTATCTGCTGATCGGTGAATACGCCTACTTCGCGCATCTGCGCATCCCCCTGATCAGCAAATACAACCTGACCTGGGTGATCCTCGCCTCGGTGTTCCTGATGCCTGCCGTGATGCTGATCGTGCGCCTGCACCGGAAGCTGCTGGCACGCACCACGATCGTGGGCGTGATCTCCATTGCGGCATGCGCCGCGATGGTCATCAGCCTGCTCAACCTGGGGATCTCGTACCTGCTCTGGGAACCGTTGCACAACGCGCCATTCATCACCAACCTGCTGCGCTATGCGCTGGGCGACTTCACCGGCATCCTGATCCTGGCGCCCCTGGCACTGCTGTGGATCCGCCGCGCCGAGGAAAAATGGACGGCCCGGTCTGTTGCGACCACCGCCGGAGCACTCGCAGCCATGCTGATCATTGGCCTGCAGGCGACGCCGGTACCTGCATCGATCACGGCCCCGGGCTCGCTGCAGTTGTTGTTGATCCTGCCTATTCCCGCGATCGTCCTGACCTGCCTGCTGGGATGGCGCGGCGCAGCCATCGGCGTCGCCGCCGTGAACATGATGCTTGGCCTGAGCGCCCCCGCCGACCACCCGACGGCCTTCGATCCGGCCACGTTCGCCACCCAGCAGGCCATGGCCATCGCCAGCATCGCCCTGCTGCTGCTCGGTGCGCGCATCACCCACTTCCAGAGCCAGCACCGGTTGCGCGAAGAAGATGGCAGAGCAGCCCTGCAGCTTGCGCGGAATTCACACCTGGCCAGCGAGATGGACCTGCGTGAGCGCGCGGCGCATCTGCGCCAGCTGGGCGATGGCATGGACCTGTCGTTGAACGAAATGGTGAACTGGCTGCACGCGCAGGGCCATCACGCCGTGGCAGACAGCCTGCGGCATACCTCGGAGGTGCATTCACGCCTGTTCCGGGCCCAGGCCAGCATGATCTATCCCTCGGCGCTGGAACGGCTGGGACTATACGTGGCACTGCAGGCAGGCGGGGTACGCGAGGCATGGAACGCCACCCATCGCATCGGACAACCGAGGTTGATGGGCGATCCCTGTGCGCTGCGGGTGGGCCTGCAGCTTGCAGCCTATCGAGTCGTGGTCGATGCGGTATCGCTGCTGTTGAAATGCGAGTCTGGACAGATTTCGGTCAGCATCCGCTGTGGCAGTGTCGTCCGGAAGCGGGGTGTCTTCATCTGCGTGGCCCTTCTGGACCGCTACCAGTCACTTGGCCGCCGGGCAACGGAACTGGCAAACGAGCAACTGCTTGGCCGCGTCCTCGCACACGGTGGGCGCATGGACCTGACGGACAACAGGCTCAGGATCGTGTTGATGGAAGCGCAGGCAGATTCCCGTCAGGCGAACGCTGCCGACGCCATTGGGGAAGCTGCACGCGCCATCGGCCCCGCCCCGCCGCGGGCCGCGACCTGATGCTCTCAACTGGACGAGATGCAGATCAGTAGCCGGAACGGATCGTTGTCCAGCACTTGCCCCCCGTCAGGCGCTGTCGCCGGTGCGCAATTGCGCCCCCGTGCCTCTCTCTATACTGTCTTTCAAGCGTGCGTCACGGCGCATTCAAGCAATCCAATGGGACCGTCGCAACGGCACGAGCAAGGGAGGCTCGGGTTTGGACCGATTCAAGAAAGCAGTTGAGCTGAGCTTCCGCATCCGACCCGCCGGAATCGCACTCGCGGCCGTCTATGCCCTGAGCTGCCTCGCCTCGCGTCAGTTCTCGCTGGATCAGTTCTTCCTGCCCGCAGGCATCCGAGCGGCGGCATTGCTGATCGTCCCGACACGCCTGTGGCCGTATCTGCTGCTGGGCGAGTATGCGTACTTCGCAACGCTGCGCATCCCCATGATCGACACCTATGGCCTGGACTGGGTCATCCTGGCCTCCACTCTGCTGATGCCGATGGCGATGCTGGTGGTCCACCTGCACCGCAGGAAAATGCCGTCCGAAGCCGCCACGGGCCTCTGGCTGCTTTCATTGTCGATCTGCACGGCACTGTTCGTCCCGGCGCTCAACCTGAGCATTTCATATCTGCTCTGGTCGAATCCGCCGCCGAGCAACCTGCTGGATGCAGTGGATCGGACCATCTTTGGCCATTTCGCCGCCATCATCACCCTCGTACCATTGGCATTCCTCTGGTCGCGACGGCACGCCGATCCAGGCTGGGCCAACCGCTTTGTCGCCCCCACCACGCTGGCGATCCTGGTGATGCTGATACTGGGCCTGTGCATGCAGCTGACCAGCGCCAGCGCCCATACGACGCGGACGCATATGGTGCTGCTCGCCGCATTGCCCGCCATCGCTCTGACCTTCATGCATGGATGGCGCTGGGCAGCCATCGCGATCCCGCTGTTGACGCTGCCGTTGCATGGCGCGACACCCAGTACCGGGCTGCCCTCCTCCTTCGATCTGGGCACGTTTGCCACCCAGCAGAACATGGCGGTCATGAGCGTTGCACTGCTCGCACTGGGTTCGAGCATCAGCTATCACCATCAACGCGCACATGCCCGTTGGCAGGGTGAACGGAACGCCCTGCGTCTTGCACGCAGTTCGCACCAGAGCAGTGAACGTGAACTCCGCGAGCGCGCCGCCCACCTCAAACACCTGGGCGAAGGCATGGACAGCTCGCTCATTGAAATGGTCAGCTGGCTGAAATCGCAGGGCCACCACGCAGTGGCCAACAGCCTGCAACACGCTTCGTCCGTGCACTCGCGCCTGTTCCGTGAACAAGCCAGCCTGGTCTATCCGACAGGACTGGAACAGGTGGGTCTGTACGTGACGCTGCAAGCCGGCGGTGCATGCGAAATCTGGAGCGACACCCACCGCGTCACGCAACCCCGGCTGATGGGCAACCCCTGCCTGCTGAGCGTGGATCTGCAACTGGCCAGCTATCGCTCCCTGATCGAGGCGGTGTCACTGTTTCTGGAACTGGAAAACGGGCAGCTCTGCGTGCGTACCCGAAGTGGCCGGGCGGGCGGACGTCGCGGCATCGTTGCTGTCGTGAGCCTGCTCGACCGGGGTTGTACGCTGTCGACGCGCACCACCCAGCAGGCCGTCGAGCGACTAGCGGGGCGGGTGCTTGCCTACGGCGGTGCGATCCACTGCAAGGGCAATCGGCTGCGACTGGTGCTGCATGAATCGATCACCCACGCATCGCCCGTGGCCGCCTGACAGGGAATCTGGCCGGGCACCAAACGTCCGCCGCTAAAGTTGCACCCGAAACTGCCGCTATCCGTGCCGAGCCCTCCCTCGTGAGCCACCGCATCATGCCCGTGCTGCCGCAGGCCGCCCTTGATGGCGACCTGGCCGATCCGCTGCCGCAGCGGATCCTGCTGGTCGAAAACTCCCGTGCCTTCACCAGCATGCTGCGCGAGGCCATCGAGCAACGCCTGGAACTGCCGGTGGTGATCGCCTCCACCCTGGCCGAGGCCGACCGCCTGCTGAGCGAGGATGGCGGCTGGTTCCTGGTGCTGACCGGGCTGGTGCTGGCCGATGGCGACCGCGACGCGGTGGTCGAGTTCTTCCTCAAGCGCGGCCTGCCGACCGTGGTCGTCAGCAGCGTCTACGACGAGGACCTGCGCAAGCGCGTGCTGCAGCAGCAGATCATCGACTACGTGCTGAAGAACACCCCCGGCAGCATCGACTACCTGGTGTGGCTGGTGCAGCGGTTGGAGCGCAACCGTCGCATCGCCGCGCTGGTGGTGGACGACTCGCCGTCCGCACGCGGCTATGCTGCGGCGCTGCTGCGCATGTACGGCCATGAGGTGCACGAGGCCGCCGACGGCAACGAAGGCCTGGCCGCGATCGAGGCGCACCCGGCGATCCGCCTGGCGGTGGTCGACCAGGAAATGCCGGGCATGCAGGGCGTGGAATTCACCCGCCGCCTGCGTACCCTGCGCTCGCGCGACAAGGTCGCGGTAATCGGCATCTCCGGCAACACCGATGCCTCGCTGATCCCGCGCTTCCTGAAGAACGGCGCCAACGACTTCCTGCGCAAGCCCTTCTCGCGCGAGGAATTCTTCTGCCGCGTCTCGCAGAACGTGGACCAGCTGGAGCTGATCGGCACCCTGCAGGACCTGGCCACCCGCGATTTCCTCACCGGCCTGCCGAACCGGCGCTTCTTCCTGGAACAGAGCCAGCGCCAGCTGCCACAGCTGCAGCTGCATGGCCAGTGCGTGGCGGTGGCGATGATCGACATCGACCACTTCAAGCACATCAACGACACCCATGGCCACGAAGCCGGCGACGATGCGTTGCGTGCGGTGGCTGGCGCGGTGGCCGCCCACGCGCGCGGCCAGGACCTGATCGCGCGCTTCGGTGGCGAGGAGTTCTGCCTGCTGGTGCCGGACATGGAGCAGGACGAGGCGCTGCTGTACTTCGAGGCGCTGCGCCAGCGCATCGCCGCGCTGGAAGTGGACATCGGCACCGCCACCCTGCGCATGACCGTCAGCATCGGACTGTGCTGCCTGCGCCCGCAGCGCGATGCGCTGCACCGGCTGATCTCCGAGGCCGATCGCCAGCTGTACCTGGCCAAGGCCGGCGGCCGCAACCGGGTCAGCTGCACCACGGTGGCCAGCCCGCTGCGCCCACGCGAGCCGGCGCTGCCCTGACCCGCCCGCTTTGATCCAGATCAACGCCGCCTACGCAGGGCGGCTCTACAGTCGGCCCCGACATAAGCATGAAGGGGAGCCGGGGATGGCACTACTGGTCTGGCAGGACGATCTGAACATCGGCATCGATGTGATCGATCAACAACACCGCCGCATCATCGAGATGCTCAACCACCTGCACGTGGCCCAGGCCAGCATGCAGCGTGCAGCGGTGGGCGAAGTGATCGATGAGGTGGTGGACTACACCATGTCGCACTTCGCGTTCGAAGAAGAGCTGATGGAAGAAGCAGGCTATCCGTTCTGTGCCGCGCACAAGCGCGTGCATGAGGTTTTCATCAAGCGGGTCTCGGAATACCGCATGCGCTTCCAGGCCGGCGAGGACATCAGCGACGAACTGCGCACGATGCTCTCGCGCTGGCTGTTCAACCACATCCGTGGCGATGACCAGGCCTACGCCGAGCAGGTCAAGGCGCACCTGAACCAGTTCGCCCGCGAACACCAGGGCGGCGGTTGGCTGGGGCGTACGCTCAAGCGTTTCTTTGGCTGAGCCGCAGCGCGCGCCGGTGCAGCGCCACCAGCGCGCACAGGGTCGCTACCGCGGTCAGGCACAGGTAGTACCCGACCGCGACCAGGCCGAAGCGCTCGGCCAGCCAGGTCGCCAGGTACGGGGCCGGCGCCGCACCGACAATGCCGGCCAGGTTGAAGGACAGCGACGCACCGGTGTAGCGCACTTCCACCGGGTAGATCTCGGCCAGGAAGGTGCCGCAGGGGCCGTAGGTGAGGCCCATCAGGAACAGCCCCAGGCACAGGAAGGCGGTGACCAGCCACGGGCTGTGCGGCTGGAACAGCGGCGCGAACAGTACCCCGAAGCCGACGATCAGCACACTGGCGACAATCATCGTGCGACGCGTGCCCCAGCGGTCGCCGTAACGTGCCGACAACGGAATGCCCAGCGCGAAGAACAGCATGCCGGCCATCTGCATCAGCAGGAACTGTTCACGGCTATAGCCCAGCACCGCAGTACCGTGGCCGAGGCTGAACACCGTCATCAGGTAGAACAGCACGAAGGTGGCGAACGCACCCAGGGTACCCAGCAGCATCGGCACCGGGTGGTCACGCAGCACCGTCAGCATCGGCAGCCGCACCGGCGCCTTGCGTTCCAGTGCCTTCTTGAAGTCGGGTGTCTCATGGATATTCAGGCGCACCCACAGGCCAAGGCCGACCAGCAGCGCGCTGGCCACGAACGGAATGCGCCAGCCCCACTGCAGGAAGTCATCCTGGCTCAGGCAGCGGCCCAGCACCAGGAAGATGCCGGCCGACAGCAGGAAGCCCAGCGGTGCGCCGAGCTGCGGGAACATGCCGTACCACGCGCGCTTGCCCGGCGGCGCGTTCTCGGTGGCCAGCAGCACCGCCCCACCCCATTCACCGCCCAGCCCCAGGCCCTGGCCGAAGCGGCACAGCGCCAGCAGCGCCGGTGCCCACAGTCCAATCTGCGCATGCGTCGGCAGCAGCCCGATCAGCACCGTGGACAGGCCCATGGTCAGCAGCGCCGCAACCAAGGTGGCCTTGCGGCCGATGCGGTCGCCGAAATGGCCGAACACCGCCGAGCCGACCGGTCGGGCGATGAACGCCACCGCGAAGGTTGCCAGTGACTGCAGCAGCGCCGCCTGCTCGCTGCTGTCCGGGAAGAACAGGTGCGGGAACACCAGCACCGCGGCCGTGGCGTAGATGTAGAAATCGAAGAATTCGATGGTGGTGCCGATCAGGCTGGCCAGCAGGACACGGCGGGGCGAATTCGCAGGTGGCGCAGCAGCGGTGATCGTCGACATCGGCAATACGGGTTGCGGTGGATCGCCCGATTCTGCCACGGGCCGGTGGCCACACGCAGCGATGGTTTCAGCCGACACCGATGCCAACGAAATTTTTCTGGACACCCGCTAGGCTGCGCCACCGGTCCCTGCATGGATGCCTTGCCGATGGCTGCAGTCGCGTTGTCGTGGTCCGATTCCCCGAAGCTGCCGCGGATGGCGGCGTGGCTGGTGGTACTGCTGGTGCATGGCCTGATGTTGCTGTGGTTGTGGGGCAGTGGCCGGATCGTGCTGCGCGGCGATGATGACGCACGGATCTCGCTGCGCTGGCTGCCACCGGAGCCGTTTGCGCCGGCGCCGTCCCTTCCGGCGTTACCCACTGGACCGGTGACGCGCCCGGCGGCATCGGTGAAGCACCGCCGAGCTCCGTCCGCGCAGGCGGAGACCGCCCTGCCTGCGGTGGAGGCAGCGGTGGCTGAAGCGCCGCTGATCCTCGGCCTGCCTGCGGGCAGCATCGACGGTGGCGATGGCATCAGCGCCGCAGGCGTCGCACCACGCCTGATCGGTCGCCGCGAGGTGCATCCCGCGTTCGCAGCGCGTCGCAACTATTTCCGCATTCGCCGGCAGATGACCCCAGAACAGATCGTGCAGGGGGTTGCGCAGCTGCTGGGTCTGTGGCCACCGGGATACATCGTCGATCCGTGCGCACTGGGGAAACAGGACATGGACTATTTCCAGAACGCCGTTGAGGAGGACGACCGGGAGCTGCTGCGTGCGGCAGTGCTGCAGGTGAGCGCGCGTTGCCGGTAGTCTGCATTCCGCGAACGGCAGTCGAGCAAGCTCGACTCTACTCAAACGCGGCGCTTCCGTAGCGTCGAGCTTGCTCGACGGCTTTTGCCCTTCTGCATCTCGCGAAGAGCCGTCGAGCACGACTCGGCTCTACAGAAGAGCGGGCAACTGTGACGCTACAGCTGGATCCAGGTGGCCTTGATCTCGCTGTACTTGTCGAAGGCGTGCAGCGATTTGTCGCGGCCATTGCCCGACTGCTTGTAACCCCCGAAGGGCGCGCTCATGTCACCGCCATCCCAGCCGTTTACCCAGACGCTGCCGGCGCGCAGCTGGCGTGCAACGCGATGGGCACGGTCCAGGTCGCGCGTCCACAGGCCCGCGGCCAGTCCGTAACGACTGTCGTTGGCCACGCGCACCGCCTCGGCCTCGTCATCGAAACCGAGCACCGCCAGCACCGGCCCGAACACTTCTTCGCGTGCCAACGCCTGCTCCGGCCGCACCTGGTCGAACACCGTGGGTTGCACATAGCATCCGCCCGTTTCCACCTCGGCCCGATGCCCGCCCATCAGCAGGCGCGCGCCCTCGCCTTCGGCGCGTGCGATGTCGGCCATCACCTTGTCCACGTGCGCGGCGTCGACCAGCGCCCCCATCGGCGCATCGGCTTCCAGCGGATGGCGGGGCTGCATGTGCTGGCCATAGGCGATCACCTGGCGCACGAAGTCCTCGCGGATCGAGCGCTGCACCAGCAGTCGCGAACCGGCGGTGCAGACTTCGCCCTGGTTGAAGAAAATGCCCTGCGCTACGCCCTTGGCCGCTGCGTCCAGATCCGGCGCGTCAGCAAACACCAGGTGCGGGCTCTTGCCGCCGCACTCCAGCCAGACGCGTTTGAGGTTGGACCGCCCGGCGTACTCCAGCAGCTTCGCGCCGGTGGCGGTGGACCCGGTGAAGGCCAGCACGTCCACGTCCATGTGCAGGGCCAGCGGTTCACCCAGCCGCGTGCCCTGCCCGGGCAGCACGTTCAGCACGCCCTCCGGCAGCCCGGCCTCGGCGGCCAGCGCCGCCAACCGCAGCGCCGACAATGGCGAGCGTTCGGAGGGCTTTAGCACCACCGAGTTGCCCATCGCCAGGGCCGGGGCGATCTTCCAGCAGGCCATCAACAATGGGAAATTCCACGGCACGATCGCAGCGACCACGCCGGCGGCTTCGCGGGTGACCAGGCCCAGTTCATGCGGTCCGGTGGGTGCGATTTCGCCGTACAGCTTGTCCACCGCCTCGGCGGTCCAGGCCAGGCAGCGCACCACGCCGGGCAGGTCGATGCGGCGCGCGTCGCGCACCGGCTTGCCCATGTCCAGGGTTTCCAGCAGGGCCAGCTCGTCGGCGTGTTTTTCCACCAACGCCGCCAACGCCAACAGCACGCGCTTGCGATCGGCAGGGCTGGCCTGCGACCAGTGGCCAGCCTCGAAAGCACGCCGCGCGGCCAGCACCGCGCGCTCCACGTCCTGCACGTCGCAGTCGGCGACCGCGGCCAGCACGCGGCCATCGATCGGGCTGATGCAGGCAAAGCGCGCACCGCTGGCAGCATCGACGTAGCGGCCATCGATGAAGGCCTGGTTCGGCATCGCCAGCTGCTGGGACAGCGCATGCCAGTGGCTGCGGTCGGGGAAGTCGGCCATGTCGGGCTCCTCGGAACAGTTTCCCCGGTTATACCGGCGTGGCCGCGACTCCACTGTGACGCAGCTGCGCTACATTCCCCCCATCGGACCCGGATGGAGCTGGCATGAAACGTCCCGCGAGCGACCTGCACGACCTGGCCACCCAGCGCCCGGAATCCGTGGACGCGTACTGGATGCCGTTCACCGCCAATCGCCAGTTCAAGGCGGCACCGCGTGTACTGGTGCGCGCCGAGGGCATGCACTACGAGGATGTCGACGGCCGCCAGATCCTCGACGGCACCGCCGGGCTCTGGTGCTGCAACGCCGGCCATGCCCGGCCGCACATCGTCGAGGCCATCGTCGACCAGGCTCGCACCCTGGATTACTCGCCCGCCTTCCAGATGGGGTCGCCACCGGCATTCGCGCTGGCGGAGCGCCTCGCGGCACTGGCACCGGGCGCGCTCAACCATGTGTTCTTCACCAACTCCGGCTCGGAGGCGGTGGATACCGCGATGAAGATCGTGCTGGCCTACCATCGCCAGCGCGGCGAAGGCCAGCGCACGCGCTTCATCAGCCGCGAGAAGGCCTACCACGGCGTCGGCTTCGGTGGCATGGCGCTGGGCGGGCTGCCGAACAATCGCAAGGCCTTCGGCCTGCAGCTGGGCGGCGTCGATTACCTGCGCCACACCCTGGACCTGCAGCGGAATGCGTTCAGCAAAGGCCTGCCACGCCAGGGCGCGGAGCTGGCCGATGACCTGGAACGGCTGATCGCGCTGCACGACGCCTCCACCATCGCGGCGGTGTTCGTTGAACCCGTCGCCGGTTCCGCCGGGGTGATCCTGCCGGCGCCGGGTTACCTGCAGCGCCTGCGCGAGCTGTGCGACCACCACGGCATCCTGCTGGTATTCGATGAGGTCATCACCGGTTTCGGCCGGGTCGGCATGCCCTTCGCCGCACAGCGCTTCGGGGTCACCCCCGACCTGCTGACCTTCGCCAAGGCGGTCAGCAATGGCGCGGTGCCACTGGGCGGCGTGCTGGCCAGCGATGCGGTGCATGCCACGCTGATGCAGTCGCCGCCGCAGGCCATCGAGCTGTTCCACGGCTACACCTACTCCGGCCACCCGCTGGCCTGCGCGGCGGCACTGGCCACATTGCAGGTCTATGCCGAGGAGCGCCTGTTCGAACGGGCGATCGAACTGGGCGAGTACTGGCAGGAGCGCTTGCATGCACTGCAGGGGCTGCCCAACGTGATCGACATCCGCAACTTCGGGCTGGTCGGCGCGGTGGAGCTGGCGCCCCGCCGCGACGCCCCCGGCAGCCGCGGGTATGAGGTGTTCCGCCGCTGCTTCCACGACGGCCGGCTGCTGGTGCGCTGTACCGGCGACATCATCGCGCTGTCGCCGCCGCTGATCGTGGACAAGGCGCAGATCGACCAGATCACCGGCACCCTGGGCGAGATGATCCGGGCCACCGCCTGAGCCCGGGCCGGCGGTGGCGAGCGGGTACAATGGGCGGTTCCGCTCCTGCTCGTTGCCGTGCCCATGGATATCGTCGTCAAAGAAGAACTCAAGGCCTATATCGACCCGCTGACCGCGGACGAACATGACGCGCTGGAGCGCAGCATCCTGGCCGAAGGCTGCCGTGATGCGCTGGTGCTGTGGGGCGATGTGCTGGTCGACGGGCATAACCGCTTCGGCATCTGCCAGAAGCACGGCCTGCCGTTCAACACCGTGCAGAACACCCGCTTCCAGAGCATGGAAGACGTGCACTTGTGGATGATCGAGCAGCACCTGGGCCGCCGCAGCGTGTCCGACTTCCAGCGCGGCGTGCTGGCGCTGCGCAAGCGCGACATCCTGGCCGCGCGCAAGCAGGTCGAGCAAGCCCAGCTGCAGCGCGAGAGCGATGGCACCGCCGAAGTCACCGACGATGGCGGCGAAGACAGCCCGCCGTGGGAACCGGCACCGAAGATCAGCCGTGCCGAGCTGGCCCGCGAGGCCAAGCTGAGCGCCAGCCAGGTCGGCATGATCGAACGCATCCACGCCCAGGCTGCGGCCGAGGTGGTGGAGGCGGTGAAGGCCGGCGTGATCTCGATCAGCGCCGCCGCTGCGGTGGCCGACCTGCCGGAAGACGAGCAGCGCGCTGCCGCTGCCGGTGGCAAGGACGAGCTGAAGCAGGCCGCCAAGCGGGTGCGCGAGTCCAAGCGCAAGCCGCGCGCACCGAAGCCTGAAGCGGCCGAGATGGATTTCGAGGAGCCCAGCGAGGACGAGATTGCCAGCCGCGATGCCGAGGTGCTGTCGGCACTGGAACAGCTGGGCGAGGACGCACCGGCGCTGCGCCGCCGCGTGGTCGCGCTGACCCGCGAGAACGATACCCTGCGCGCGCAGCTGGCCGCGCTGCGCAAGCAACTCGAAGCACTCTGAACCAGCGGGTAGTGCCGGCCGCTGGCCGGCAACCCCATGAACGTTCCGGGTGCGTTGCGGATGCCGGCCAGCGGCCGGCACTACCCGATGCTCATGCAGGGCCGGGTAGACTTCGGGCATGACGCCTGCCAACGACCCGCGCCGTGCACAGCTGCGCCGCCTCAAAGCCCTCGCGCTTGGCCTGCTGCTGTTGATGCTGGCCGGCTTCGCGGTCAGCCACTGGCAGGGTGAGCGCGGCATATGGGCCTGGGTGTCGGCGTTCTGCGAGGCCGCGGCGGTTGGCGCGCTGGCCGACTGGTTCGCCGTCGTCGCCCTGTTCCGGCGGCCGATGGGGCTGCCGATTCCGCACACCGCGATCATCCCGCGCAGCAAGGAACGCATCGGTGACAGCCTGGCCCTGTTCGTGCGCGACCAGTTCCTGGAGCCGGGCGTGCTGCTGGCCAAGCTGCAGGTATTCGATCCAGCCAGCCGCCTGGGCAGCTGGCTGGCCGACCCCGCTCGCTCGCGGATGCTGGCCGACATGGCCCGTGGCTGGGCGTTGCAGGCACTGGATTTCTTCGACGAAACGGCCGTACGCCGGCAGCTGCATGCCTTCGTGGTGCAGCAGCTGCGGCAATGGAACGCGGCAGCCACCGCCGGCGAACTGCTGGCCCTGCTGACCGCCGATGGCCGCCACCAGCGCGTGCTGGACGAAGGCCTGCAACGGCTGGGGCGCTGGCTGGAACAGCCGGAAGTGAAGGAGCGCGCCTCGCAGCTGATCGTGCGTTACATCCAGCGCGAATGGCCGACGCTGTCGAGCACGGTGAACTGGGTCAAGCCGATCGACGAGATCGGCGACAGCCTGGCCGAGCGCTTGGCGCGGGCGGTGCTGGAGGAGCTGCAACAGGTGCTGGCCGAGCCGCAGCATCCACTGCGCCAGGACTACGAGAGCTGGTTGCAGAATTATGTGCAGCGCCTGCGCGAAGATCCGGCGCTGGCCGAGCGCATCGAACAGCTCAAGCAGGAAATGATCGACCACCCCGCCCTGCAGGACTACGTGCAGGGGCTGTGGGCGCGCATCCACGCCAGCCTGCGCGCGGACCTGCAGCGCGAGGATTCGGCGCTGGTTGGCCACCTGCAGCGCAGCCTGGCTTCGCTGGGCAGCAGCCTGCAGGCCGACCCCGCCCTGCGCGATGCGCTGAACCAGCACCTGCTGGAAGGCGCACAGCGGCTGACCGGACGCCTGCGCGAGGGTGTGACCACGCACATCGCGCAGACCGTGAAGGGCTGGGACGAGCGCCACTTGGTCGAGCAGCTGGAACTGAGCGTGGGCCGCGACCTGCAGTTCATCCGCTTCAACGGCACCCTGGTAGGCGGGCTGATCGGCCTGCTGCTGCATGCGGCAACGGTGCTGCTCCGCTTCTGAAGCGCACCCTGCACTGGCCTGCGCGCCGTCACGCTTGATTAACGAAATGCGAATGCCTATCATTTGCTAATCGGTTGTACGCTTAGCCAAGCGGGGCACGCAGGCACCCACCCGCCCCTTCGCCCGTGTACATGCCCCGACTACCGGGTCGCCCGCACCTCGCGGGTGGCGCACCGTCGATGGGACTCGCTGGGCGACGTGCGCGGAGCGCACGGCTGCTGCGTCTGCGCATTCCATCGCCTGTTTCGTCCTGCATGGAATCGCACCGATGGCAACGCCGCTGAACCTCCCTCGTCCCACTCTGCTGGCCCTGGCCGTGACCGCACTGATGATCGCCCCGCTGGCCCACGCCGACGGCACCGCCGAATCCTCCGCGCGCACGCTGGACACCGTGAAGGTGACCGCCGACGGCGAGATTCCCAACAGCTATACGGTCAAGGGCGCACGCAGTGCGACCAAGCTGGACCTGTCGCTGCGCGAGACGCCGCAGTCGGTAACGGTGATCACCCGCCAGCGGCTGGACGACATGGGCCTGTTCTCCTTGTCGGACGTGATGGGCCAGGTCACCGGCGTCAGCGTATCGGTCACCGACAGCGAGCGCATCAACTACGTCTCGCGCGGCTACACCATCGACAATTTCCAGATCGACGGCATGCTCAACACGTTCGGTGGCTCGGTCAAGACCAACACCGACAACGTGATCTACGAGCGCATCGAAGTGATCCGCGGCGCCACCGGCCTGACCACCGGCGCCGGCGATCCGTCGGGCACCATCAGCATGATCCGCAAGCGCCCCACCGACACCTTCCAGATGGGCGCCAACCTCACCGTGGGCCGCTGGAACAATCGCCGCCTGGAAGCCGACCTCGGCGGCCCGGTCGCCTGGGACGGACGCATCCGTGCGCGCGTGGTCGCCGCCAAGCAGCAGAGCGATTCGTTCCGTGATGTCTACGCGCTGGACAAGGACGTGTTCTA
This sequence comes from Stenotrophomonas maltophilia, assembly GCF_047497515.2. Taxonomy (GTDB): domain Bacteria; phylum Pseudomonadota; class Gammaproteobacteria; order Xanthomonadales; family Xanthomonadaceae; genus Stenotrophomonas. Next base: position 317,396 of record NZ_JAXAXL020000002.1, on the reverse strand, counting down.
CGGCATCGTGCAGGCCGACCTGAGCGACCGCACGCTGTTCGAGGTGGGCTATGAATACCAGTCGCCGCGCACCACCGGCGTGACCTGGGGCGTGGTGCCGTACTGGGGCGCCGATGGCGCGCCGGCCAACCTGCCGCGCTCGACCAACCTGTCGGCCTCGTGGAGCGCGTGGCCGATCGTGGAGAAGACCAGCTTCGCGCGCCTGGAGCAGCAGCTGGGCAATGGCTGGTCGGTGAAGGGCAACCTCAGCCACGCCGTGCGCGATACCGATGGCAGCGTCTGGTACGGCGCGGCCGGCTATCCGCGCGCCGATGGCACCGGCATCACCGCCTATATCTCGCACTTCAACGAGCACAGCACGATGGACGTGTTCGACGTCAACGTCGGCGGACCGTTCCAGTTGTTTGGCCGTGAGCACGAACTGGTGTTCGGGCTGGGCCAAGCGGTGCGCAAGGGCGAATCGGAGGCGATGTCATTCGATTCCAGCGCGCCGGGCTACTCGCAGGTGCCCGACTGGCGCCACTGGACCGGCGAGGTGCCGGTACTTCCGGTGACCCGCCTGGGTCGCCTGTCGTCGCAGGACGAGCTGCGCCAACGCGCCGCCTATGTGGCGGCCCGCCTGCGCCTGGCCGACCCGTTGCTGGCCGTGGTGGGCGCCCGCTATGGCAGCTGGGAAACCCGCAAGTGGGCCTATGGCTACGACGCCAACGGCAACCGCAACAGCACCACGCGCACCGGCTACCGGCCGGACGACATGCTCACCCCGTATGCCGGCCTGGTCTACAACTTCAATTCGATCTTCAGCGGCTATGTCAGCTACACCGACATCTTCAAGCCCCAGAACTATCGCGACCGCAATGGCAACTACCTGGAGCCGGTGATCGGCGACATGTACGAAGCGGGCGTCAAGGCCGAGTTCTTCGGTGGCCTGCTCAATGCCTCCGCCGCCGTGTTCGAAGGCAAGCAGGACAACGTCGCCGAGATCGACGATTCGGTGCCGGTGAATTCGCTGCCCGATGGCGGCCAGGCCTACCGCTCCACCGGCAAGGGCAACAAGGTCAAGGGCTGGGAAATCGAGAGCCAGGGCAGCATCGGAGAGCAGTGGAACGTCTCGGCCGGCTTCGCCCATACCGTCATCCGCAACAACGACGGCGTGCTGCAACGGACTACCGCTCCGCAGGACACCTTCCGGCTCAACACCAGCTGGCGCCCCGGCGGTATCGATGGCCGCTTCTGGCTGGGCGGTGGCGTGACCTGGCAGAGCCGCATCTGGAGCACCAGCACCAAGGCCGATCGCAGCAAGGCCAACATCACCCAGGACGCGTTCTACCTGGTCAACCTCGCCGGCGGTTACCGCTTCAACGAGAACTTCAGCGCCCAGCTGAACATCAACAACCTGCTGGACAAGAAGTACTTCAACAACGTCGGTTTCTACAACGGCGTGTACTGGGGCGAACCGCGCAACGTCACCGTGACGCTGCGCTGGAAGCTCTGACCCTGATGGATGGCGCCGGTTCTGCGACCGGCGCCCGGCCACGGATGGCCAACCCCGGCGCGCTTCGGTGCGCCGGCCTTCTCCCACTGAAACCAGCAGGAACGCCGTGGACCGCTCGCCCGCAACCGCCAGCCCCCGCACCTTCTTCTCCAACCCGCGCTGGGGCGTGCTGTCACGCTCGCTGGCCGCGATCTTCGGCGGCTACGCGCTGGCTTCGGTGACCAGCGTGTTCTGCGCGGTCGCGCTGCCCGGCGCGCGCGGGCAGACCGTGCTGACCGGCATGCTGCTGGCCATCCTGGTCGCCGCCTGCGCCGCGCTGTGGGCGTTTGCCACCCGTAGTGCGCTGCGCGCCTGGGTCGGCATCCTCGCTCCCACCCTGCTGATGGCCGCCGTCGCGCGCCTGCTGGGGGCCTGGGCATGAAGAACGGATTCCGCCAATCGATGGCCTGGCTGCACACCTGGACCGGCCTGCTGGTCGGCTGGCTGCTGCTGTTGATCTTCATGGCCGGCACCGCCAGCTACTACCGCGAAGAAATCAGCCGCTGGATGCGCCCGGAGCTGCCGTCCAGCAAGGTCAGCATCGACGTGGCCGCGCAGCGCGCGGTGGACTACCTGCAGGCCAACGCCAGCCAGGCCGAGAACTGGTTCGTCACCCTGCCGCAGCCGCGCAACCCGGCCATGCAGATGTTCTGGCGGCTGCCGCCGGAGCTGGCCGACCCCAGCCGTGGCCGTCGCGGAGGTTTCGGCGATGCCACGCTGGACCCGAATACCGGGCAGGCCCTGAAGGCGCGCGAGACCCGTGGCGGCGACTTCTTCTACCGCCTGCACTTCGACCTGCATTACATCCCTGTGCTGTGGGCACGCTACCTGGTCGGCTTCTGCGCGATGTTCATGCTGGTGGCGATCATCACCGGCGTCATCACCCACAAGAAAATCTTCAAGGACTTCTTCACCTTCCGCAAGGACAAGGGCCTGCGGTCGTGGCTGGATTTCCACAACGTCAGCGCAGTGATGGCACTGCCTTACCACGCGATGATCACCTACACCGGCATCGTCACCCTGATGATCATGTACCTGCCGTGGGGGGTGAAAGTCGCCTACCCGCAGGACGAGGACAAGTTCTTCAGCGAAGCCTTCGGCGGCATGCCGGAGGTGACCGCGCCGGCCGAGGGCCGCGCCACCCCGCTGCCGATCGCGCAGCTGCTGGACAGCGCACGTGCGCACTGGCATGGCGTGGAAGTGGCCGGTTTCACCGTATCCAATCCGGGCGCGGCCAATGCGGTGATCGACATCCGCCAGCGCGACGGCAAGCGCCTGTCCACCGACACCCCGGCCGTGCGCTACGACATGATCAACGGCACGCTGCTGGAAGAGACCCCGCCCTCCGGGGGCGCCACCGCCACCCGAGGCGTGCTGTACGGCCTGCACCTGGCGCGCTTCGCCGACTGGGGCCTGCGCGCCTTGTTCTTCCTGTCCGGCCTGGTCGGTTGCCTGATGGTGGCCAGCGGCGTCGTGCTGTGGGCAGTGAAGGAACGGCCGAAGCACGCCAAGAGTGGCCGTACCGGCTTCGGCCTGCGCTTGGTCGATGCACTGAACATCGGCACCGTGGCCGGCCTGCCGATCGCGTTCGCCGCCTACTTCTGGGGCAACCGCCTGCTGCCGCTGGACATTGCCGAGCGCTCCAGCGCCGAAGCCAATGTGTTCTTCTACGCCTGGGGCGCGGCACTGCTGGCGGCCTTCATCTGGCCGAAGCGGATGATGTGGGCGTGGCAGTTGTACCTGGGCGCCGCCGCGTTCGCGCTGGTGCCGGTGGTCAACGCGCTGACCACGCATGCGCATCTGGGCGTGACCCTGCGCAACGGTGACTGGGTGCTGGCCGGCGTCGACCTGTCGATGATTGCCTTCGGCGCGATGCTGGCGCTGTGCGGCTGGCGCATGCAGCGTTGGACGCCGCCGCTGTCGGCGGCCGAGAAGAAGAAGCGTGCGGCGGCGGCAACTGCGACCAGAACACAGGTTGAAACGGCTGAAGCGGAGGCCAGCGCATGATGCTGCTCGCACTGGCGCTGTCGTTCTCTGCGTTCACCGCACTCTCGCTGGCGATGGAGAAGCATCAGCACGACCTGCATGGCAAGGCCGCCGCCACACCGGCTCGGCGCACGCAATGGCGGGTGCTGGGTTGGGCCCTGCTGACTGTTGCGTTCGCGTTGTGCGTGGCCGACCACGGCTGGGCCATGGGCCCGGTGCTGTGGCTGGGCACGATGACGGTAGGCGGCGTAGCGCTGTCGTTCGGGTTGTATCCGTATCGGCCGACGTGGATCGCGCCGCTGGCGATCGCACTGCCCGTGGCCGGTCTGCTGGTGGCGTTGCTGTAGCCGCCATCCACGCATGGCGTGGATCTACTGAACAACCATCCACGCATGGCGTGGATCTACTGAACAACCATCCACGCATGGCGTGGATCTACTGAACTGCCATCCACGCATGGCGTGGATCTACTGAACTGCCATCCACGCATGGCGTGGATCTACTGAACAACCATCCACGCATGGCGTGGATCTACTGAACAACCGTCCACGCATGGCGTGGATCTACTAACAACCATCCACGCGTGGCGTGGATCTAGCGGCCAGATGGGGGTAGTGCCGGCCGCTGGCCGGCATCCCATGAACCTCTGCGGATCTGTCACCGTTGCCGGCCAGCGGCCGGCACTACCGGGATTACCCCAACCGCTTCAATTCCCACGCGCGGTGGATGCGCGCGTTGCGCTCGAAATCCGGGCCGATGGTGCGCGCGGTGATCTCGCGGCACTGGGCGAACTCGGCGATGGCGTTCTCTTCCAGCTTGAAGCGGCGGAAGTTGTTGGAGAAGTACAGCACGCCGCCCGGTGCCAGCCGTGCCACCGCAGCGCGCAGCAGCTTCACCTGTTCGCGCTGCACGTCGAAGTCATCGGCGCGTGCGGAATTGGAGAAGGTCGGCGGATCGCAGAAGATCACGTCGTACTGTCCACGGTCGCCTTCCAGCCACGCCATCGCGTCGGCCTGCACCAGCAGGTGCTGGTTGCCGCCCTGCCCGTTCAACGCCAGGTTGTCGTAGCACCACTGCAGGTAGGTCGCCGACAGGTCGACGCTGGTGGTGCTGGCGGCACCGGCCACGGCCGCCTGCACGCTGGCCACGCCGGTGTAGCAGAACAGGTTGAGGAAGCGCTTGCCGCGCACCTGCTCGGCCATCATCCGGCGCAGCGGGCGATGGTCGAGGAACAGGCCGGTATCCAGGTAATCGAACAGGTTCACCTGCAACAGCGCGTTGTTCTCACGCACCACGATGAACTCGTCGCGCTGTTCGAAGCGGCCGTACTTGCTGCCGCCCTTGCCACGCTCGCGCGACTTCATCGACACCTGTTCCGGCGGCACGCCGAACACTTCACGCGCAGCGGCCAGCAGTTCGTTGCGGCGACGGCGCACGTCGTTTTCCGGAATCGCCGCCGGTGCCGCGTATTCCTGCACGTGCAGGAAGGTGCGGCGCTGGCCACCGTCTTCCTCGTAGACGTCGATGGCCGCCGCGTATTCCGGCAGGTCGGCATCGTAGGCGCGGAAGCAGGTGATGTCCTCGCGCGCGCGCCAGCTCTTGAACTTCTTCAGGTTCTTGCGCAGGCGGTTGGCCACCATCTGCGCGCCTTCGCTCAGCTCGCGCGGCTGCGCCGGGTCGCGGCCCGGCACGGCGATCGGATCACACACGATCAGCGCACATTCCAGCGCGCCGTTGAACATCTGGTACTTCTTGCCGGCGCGCAGGCCGGTGGCGAAGGCCAGTTCGTCGTTGCCGCACAGCAGGGCCGCGCGCCACTGCGGCACCGCCTTCTGCAGAGCATTGCCCAGCGCGCGGTACAGCGCCGGATCAGCCGCCAGGCGCTCGTCGTACGGCGGGTTGCAGACCACCGCACCGATCTCCTGCTCCGGCGCGGCCAGGTCAGCCACATCGGCGCGGGTGAAGCGGATGGCGTGGGCGACGCCGGCCACTTCGGCATTCTCGCGGGCGGCCTGGATCGCCACCGGGTCGATGTCGCTGCCGTGGATGACCGGCTTCAGCGCGGCCAGTCCAGCGGCTTCGCGGTCACGCGCCTCGCTCTGGATCGCCTTCCAGGCGGCCTTGTCGAAGCCCAGCCAGCGGCTCGGCGGCAGGCTTCCGTGGCGCATCAGGCCGGGGGCGACGTCGGCGGCCATCAGCGCGCCTTCGATCAGCAGCGTACCGCTGCCGCACATCGGGTCCAGCAGGCCACCGCCGGCGGCATGCAGGCGCGGCCACTGCGCGCGCAGCAGCAGGGCGGCAGCCAGGTTCTCCTTCAGCGGCGCCTCGTGGGCGGCACCGCGCCAGCCACGGCGGTGCAGCGAGCCGCCGCCGAGGTCGATCGACAGCGAGGCACGGCCCTTGCGCAGCGACAGGTTCACGCGCACGTCGGGCAGGTCGGTATTGACCGAAGGCCGTTCCAGGCCTTCATCGCGCATGCGGTCGACGATGGCGTCCTTGATCCGCTGCGCAGCAAAGCGCGCGTGCGTGATCTTGTCGCCGGAGACGTGCGCATCCACCGCCAGGGTCATTTCCGGCTTGATGTGCTCGTGCCACGGCAGCGCACGCACGCCGTCGTACAGCGCCTGTTCGTCCGGGCACTCGAACGCGTCGATCGGCCACAGCACGCGACTGGCCAGGCGCGACCACATCACGATCCGCAGCGCCTGCTCCAGTTCGCCCTCGGCGTTGACGCCGGCAATGGTGGCGGTGGCCTTGCCAAGGCCCAGGGCCGACAGTTCATCGGCAAGCAGGTATTCCAGGCCCTTGGCGCAGGAGACGAAGAATTTCACGGGATCGGTTCGCAGGTGGTCGGGCGCAGCGCAGGGGCCAAGCCGGTCGGAAAGGAGGGCCGCAAGCACGGCCAGCAGGCCCGCGCCGGGGGCGGCGGGGCTGCCATTGTAGTCAAAGCGGGCGGGCGCGCCGTGCGCCCGGGCTTCACAGTTGCTGCAGCAGGCGCTCGAAGGCCTGCGCGGCGGCCTCCACGTGGTGCTCCAGGCGGTGCCCGTCGTCGACCAGCAGCAATTGCGCAGCACGCGCCTGCGCCCAGGCGATCACCCCGGCGGCCGGCACCACGTCGTCATGCCAGGCCTGCACCACGCTGGTGGGCACCGCCGCAGCGTCCAGCGCCGGCATCGGGCCCATGGTGGTCGGCGGCACCATCAGGAACAGGCCGGCCACCGGCACCTGCAGCGAGGCGATGGCGGAGATGTAGGCCCCCAGGCTTGACCCGGCCAGCACCACTGGCCCTTGCCGGGCAGCGAGGGTGGCACGCTCGACCAGGCGGCGCAGGCGGGTCGGCACGTCACCCACCCGGCTGACCTCGCTCATCGCGTCCAGGTCGGTGTAGTCGGGGCGTTCGTGGGTCCAGCCCAGGCGCTGTGCCACCTCGGCCAGCGCGGTGACCTTGGTCGCTTCCGGGCCGCTCTCGAAGCCGTGGGACAGGATGCAGTGGCCGCGGCTCACGCACACGCTCCGCGCGCGTGGACCGACAAGGAAAGGGAAGGCAGGTTCATGCCGCAATGCTAGCATCGCCGGATGCCCAACCCGCTCCTGCCCGGCCTGCAGCTGCAGCCCCTGCCCTACCAAGACCGTCTGCCATTGCGCGACCCGGCCACGCTGGAGATGGTGGTGATCCACTGCACCGAGCTGCCCGATCTGGCGATGGCCCGCGAATACGGCGAGCGCGTGCTGTACGACAGTGGCGCCGGCAACAGCGGCCACTTCTACATCGACCGCGACGGCCTTGTGGTGCAGTACGTGGCGCCGGAACGGGTGGCCCACCACGTGCGCGGCATGAACGCGCATACGCTGGGCATTGAACTGGTCAACAGCGGGCGCTACCCGCACTGGTTCGACAGCCGCCACCAGGCGATGGATGAGCCATATACCGAGGCGCAGCTGGTGGCACTGGAGCAGCTGCTGCTGGCACTGGTGGCGCGCTACCCGTCGCTGCGGCGGATTGCCGGGCACGACCAGCTGGATCTTGAGCAGGTGCCGGCCAGTGATGATGCGGCACTGACGGTGGCGCGCAAGCGTGATCCGGGGCCGTTGTTCCCGTGGGAACGGGTGCTGGCGAAGGTGCCGCTGCAGTCGGTGGGTTGATCGGCAGGGCTGCGCCCTGCACCCGCAGAGGCAACGGCAACGGCCGAAGCAACGGCAACAGCGGGCAATCCGTGGGATGGCGGGGTGGGTCCGGTTGCGGGGGACGCTGCAAGTACGTCCATGTAAGCTCGGTCGCCGCATCCATGCGGCTCACGCCCCCGCAACCGGACCCACCCCGCCTTCGACAGATTCCGGCTGCTGTTGGTGGGTGTCGACCTTGGTCGACACGGTAGATCCACGCCATGCGTGGATGAACGTCGAATCGTCGGAATGGGCTCTTGTAGAGTCGAGCCGTGCTCGACTGCTCCTGGCCCGGATTGCTCAGGCGCCGGTCGCCACCGGGCGGCTGCTGTCGCTGACCCAGCCGCTCCACGAATCGGCGTAGATGCGTGCGCCGGACAACCCGGCCGATTCCATCGCCAGCAGCAGGTGGCAGGCAGTCACGCCGGAGCCGCACATCAGCACCACCTGCTGCGGATCGCGATTGCCGATCACGCCCTGCAGTTCGGCGCGCAGCGCCTGTGCATCGCGCAGGCGGCCGTCGAGGACGTTCAAGGCGAACGGCCGGTTGACCGCGCCCGGCACGTGGCCGGCGACCGGGTCCAGCGGCTCCACGTCGCCGCGGAAGCGTTCGCCCGCACGGGCATCGACCAGCCAACCCGGCGCGTGCTTCAGCCGCGCAGCGATTTCATCGGCATTGGCGATCTGGGTGGTATCGAAACGGCCCGGATAGGCCGGCAACGGCGTCACCGCCTCCTGCCCGGTTGCCAGCGGGTGGCCGGCAGCCTGCCAGGCGGCGATGCCGCCGTCGAGCACCGCCACCCTGCCGTGGCCGAGCAGGCGCAGCAGCCACCACAGCCGCGAAGCGGCCATGCTGCCATCGCTGCCGTCGTAGACCACCACCTGGGTGTCCGGGCCAATGCCCCAGTGCCCCAGCTTCGCGGCGAAGGCGTCGCTGTCCGGCAGTGGATGGCGGCCATGGCCGACGCGCGACAGGTCGGACAGGTCGCGATTGAGATCAGCGTAGACCGCACCCGGGATGTGCCCTGCAAGGTACTGGCCGCCACCGGACTGCGGGTCGGCCAGCGATGACCGCGCATCGACCACACGCACCGCCGTGCTGGCGGTTGCACGCGCGTCGACCACGCGCACGTCCTCGCCCAAGGCAGCGGCAAGGGTGGCGACATCGACCAGGGTGGTCCACGGCGGATCGATCGGCTTCATTGCACTTGCTCCAGGCGGCGACGCAGGTTGTAGAGGATGGCCGCGGTCGCGCCCCAGATGCGCTGGCCCGGCCAGCCGTATTCGAGGACGTGGCGGACGCGGCCGCGATGATTGATTTCGACCTGGCGCAGGTTGTCGGCGGCCATCAGGTAATCCAGCGGCACCTCGAACACCTCGGCCACTTCGCTGGGTTGCGGCACCGGCACGAAGTCCGGATCCACCACCGCCACCACCGGCGTGACCCGATAGCCGGTGATCGTCACGAAGGGATCCAGGTAGCCCAGCGCCTGCACCTGGCCGGGCGCCAGCGCGATTTCTTCCTGGCTCTCGCGGAGTGCGGCGGCCAGTGCATCGCGATCGTTCGGTTCGGTACGACCACCAGGGAACCCGACCTGCCCACCGTGCGTGCGCAGGGTCTCGGTGCGACGGGTGAGGATCACCTGCGCGCCGTTGGCACGCGGCACGATGCCGGCCAGCACCGCCGCTTCCACGGGGGGGCCGGGCGGCAGGAGGTCGATCAGTTCACTGCGGTTCCAGCCGTCGCCAAGCGGCGGTACGGCCAGCGGATGCAGCGCGCGCATCAGGCGTTCGTGGTCGGCCAGCGAGCCGCGCAATGAGTGTTGCAGCTGTTCGCGCAGCGGCTGCACGCGATGCAGGATGCGGCTGCGTTCCTCGTTGCTCATCGACGACCACCTTGCGATCTCGTCGAGATGCCGCCCGCAGCCGGCGCACTGCCGGTCTGGATCCAGCTTGCACACTCCGATGCAGGGACTTGCGACAACACGCGCCGATTCTTCCGTTGTTTGCACCCTGCAACAGTAGCGCGAATGGGCTGGATTTGCGCGCCACGCATTGCGCGAGCGCGGGGGCATGGCTTCGCGCTGTCGCGCCTTGCGCAAACAAAAACGCGCCGGTGGGATCACCGGCGCGTTTCGTAAGCTGCTTCGATATTACTTGACGCTGACCAGCTTGATCTCGAACTGCACAGCCACGTTCGGCGGGAACGGGGTGCGCGGGTCGGCACCGTAGGCCTGATCCGGCGGCAGGGTGACTTCCCACTTCGAGCCTGCCGGCATCTGCAGCAGGGTCTCGCGCATGGCCTTCATTTCGACTTCGCTGACCTTGATCGACGGGATCTGCTGGGCCGGGCGGGCTTCGGTCGGGCGCTGGCCGTACGGGAACGGACCGGCCACTTCCAGCTGCACGGTGCTGGCCTGGGTCGGCTTGGCGCCCTTGCCGGCTTCGATCACGCGGTACTGGACGCCGCTCGGCAGGGACTGCACGCCGGCCTTGGCCTTGTTCGCCGCGATGAACTGATCGCTCTTGGTCTTGTTTTCGGCAGCGGCCTTTTCGTACTCGGCCTTGGCAGCCTGGGCACGGCCCTGCTCGCGCTTCTGGAATGCTTCAACGGCCGGCTTCAGCTGCTCGGCGGTGATCGCCGGCTGCTTCTTGGCGTAGGCGTCCTGCAGACCCTTCACCACCGAGTTGATGTCCAGCTGCTCACCGCGACCGGTCAGCTCCGCCAGGTTGTTGCCGTAGTCGTAACCGAAGTAGTAGCTCAGCTTGCCCTTTTCGGACGAAACGTCCTGGGCGAAGGCATTGCCCGTCAGGGCCAGGGCCGCGACGGCGACCGCGATAGAACGCAACTTCATCAAACAGTTCTCCAGGGGTGGTAACTCAGGGACGTTCTGCGCCGCCCTGAGGCGACGGGTTAGGATAACGGGCGCAACGTGTAACCGCTACTCACGATGCAGGCTATGACCCGTCTGCGTTTGCAGAGTTCAATATCACTTTTTTTTAACGTTCCAGGAGTTTCCCCGTGGCCGATGCCCTGATCGATGTCGCCGACGACGGCGCCATCCGCACCGTGACCGTCCAGCGCCCGGACAAGCTCAACGCCCTCAATGCCGCGACCCTGCAGGCGCTGGCCGAGGCGTTCAGCGCCGCCGCGGCAGACCCCGAGGTGCGCGTGGTGGTGCTGACCGGGGCGGGCCCGAAGGCCTTCGTGGCCGGTGCCGACATCGCGGAAATGAACACACTCAGCGCGGTTCAGGGACGTGATTTCTCGCTGCTGGGCCAGGCCCTGATGCGCCAGATCGAGCGCATGCCCAAGCCGGTCATCGCGCGCGTGAACGGTTTTGCGCTGGGCGGCGGCCTGGAGCTGGCGATGGCCTGCCACCTGCGCATCGCGGCCGATACCGCCAAAGTCGGCCAACCGGAAATCAATCTCGGCCTCATTCCCGGCTTCGGTGGCAGCCAGCGACTGCTGCGCCTGTGCGGCCGCGCCGCGACCCTGGAACTGTGCCTGCTGGGGGCGCCGATCAACGCCGCGCGTGCGCTGGAACTGGGCATCGTCAATGAGGTGGTGCCCGCCGACGCGCTGGACAACCGCGTCCAGGATATCGCCCGGCAGCTGGCACGCTCGGCGCCGCTGGCCCTGCGCGGCCTGCTCGATGCGGTGCACGTGGGTGGCGAATGCAGCCTGGAAGCCGGGCTGGAATATGAAAGCGCGCAGTTCGGCCTGCTGTTTGCCACCGAAGACATGCGCGAAGGCACCAGTGCCTTCCTGCAGCGCCGTCCGCCGGCATTCCAGAACCGCTGACGCCATGGCATCCCGACCCAACCCCGCGCAGCTGTTCGCCCGGGTCCAGGCAGACGATCTCGATGGCGCCCTGCAGGCCGGGCTGATGGACTATGTCGCCCATGCCGGCGACGAACAGTTGCTGCCCGGTCACCCCGAGCTTCCGCAACGCCTGCAGCAGGCCCAGCGCCAGTTGCACGCCGCGTGGGCCGCGCGTGAACGCTACCGCGCGCGTGCAGTGCGGCTGGCGCGCCGTGAGGCCGAACGCGACGCGCGCCGGACGCCGGCCCCGGCGCCGGACGTGAAGCCGGCGCTGCCCGCTGCCGCCGCCGCCATCCTCGCCCGGGCCAAGGCCCGCGCCACCGGCAAGGAGCAGTAATGGCCACGTCGAAGAAGACCGCGCGCGCACCGGCGCGCCGGGGCAGCGTGATGCCGCGCGCCGACGTGGTGGAGATGTTCACCCGGCTGCGCGAACTCAACCCGCACCCGAAGACCGAACTGGAGTACAGCTCGCCGTTCGAGCTGCTGGTGGCGGTCGCGCTGTCGGCGCAGGCCACCGACGTCGGCGTCAACAAGGCCACCCGCCGCCTGTTCCCGGTGGCCAATACGCCGGCGAAGATCCTCGCGCTCGGCGAGGACGGGCTGAAGCAGTACATCGCCACCATCGGTCTGTTCAACGCCAAGGCGAAGAACGTGATCGCCACCTGCGCGATCCTGCTGGAGAAACATGGCGGCGAAGTGCCGCGTGACCGCGACGCACTGGAAGCGCTGCCCGGCGTCGGCCGCAAGACCGCCAACGTGGTGCTCAACACGGCGTTCGGCGAGCCGGTGATGGCGGTGGATACGCATATCTTCCGCGTGGCCAACCGCACCGGGCTGGCCCCCGGCAAGAACGTGCGCGAGGTGGAAGACAAACTGGTGAAGGTGATTCCAGCCGAGTTCCTGCTCGACGCGCATCACTGGCTGATCCTGCACGGCCGCTACGTGTGCAAGGCACGCAAGCCGGATTGCCCCGGCTGCGTGATCGCCGACCTGTGCCGGTTCAAGGACAAGACCCCGGCCGAAGCGTGACGCGGACCGTGTTGTGACGAAACGAAGACGGCGGGCACCAGGCCCGCCGTCTCGCTTTCAGACGCTGTAGTTCAGGTGATCAGAACGACAGGTCGCCCCATACGCCGAATTCCTTGGTCTTGTCGTTCTTCTTGTCGCCAGCGTTGGCCAGGTGCGTGTACTTGTACACGGTCGACAGCTTGAGGTTCTTCATGACCGGGAACTCGACGCCGACGTTCCAGTACTTGTCGCTCAGGGTCGGGTCCAGGGTCTTGCTGACGTCGGTGTCATCGTAACGACCGAACACGTTGATGCCGCCGTCGGTGACGCGCACGCTGCCCCACACCGACCAGCCGCTGGTCTTGTCGGTGGCAACGGTCAGCACGTTGTTGAGGTTCTTGGCCTGGAAGTACTCACCGCCGACGCGGAAGTTGCTGTCGGCGTAGGCCACCATCGCGTTGGCGCGGGTGTAGGTGTTCTCGGCGCTCTGGATGTCGGTTTCCTTGCCCAGCTTGCCGCTGTAGCCGCCGACGGCGACCACGAAGTTCTCGTTCGGGGTGTAGGCCACGCGGCCTTCCACGTCCATGCCCTTGCTGCGGGTCGGGTTCTTGTAGCCGGCGCCGGACACCACCGAGACGGCGTAGTTGAAGTTGTTGCCCAGGTTGCCGAAGCCATGCAGGCCCCAGTCGGACGAGTTGCCGTACTTCAGGCGGTCGGTCAGGGTGTTCTCGACATAACGCATGCCGTAGAACTTCTCGACGTACGGGATCCACGGCATGTCGGCAGCACCGACGCGCAGGTTGAAGGCCGGGTCGAAGCTGCCCTGCACGTAGGCCTTCTTGACGAACAGTTCGGTGTTGCCGATGGCCGAGCTGTACTGGAAGTCGGTGGTCAGGTTCGCCGACCAGATGTCGTTGAACTTGTGGTCGACGGTCAGGTAGAAGCGCTTGACGTCCAGGCCGGTGCCGCTGGCGGCGGTGTCCTTGCCGTTGCTGGTCTTGTCGATGTTGGTCAGGTCGAAGAACATGCGACCGCCGATCTTGTTGTCATTGACCAGCTTGGCCAGCTTGTCGACGCTGGTCTGGGTCTTCTGCGCACCTTCCAGGGCCTGGGCCTGGGTGATGTTCACTTCGGACTGCGCATCGGACTGCGCCTGCAGCGCCTGCGAATCGTTCTGCAACTGCTGGACCTGGGCCTGCAGCGCAGCGATCTGTGCCTGAAGCTGCTGCAGCTGTGCCTGGGATACGCCCGAGCTGGCGGGGGCTGCGAAGGCGTCGGCGGAAACCAGACCGAGGCTTGCAACGACCGCGGCGGCGAGCAAATGGGAACGCATTTTGGATCTCTCCAGAGGGTTGGAATGGCTTGGGCAGAACGCCACGCCGGCAGGCCGGTCAAGCGTTTTGCGAACGTTCCGTTAAAACCATGACAGTCGAATGACAAACTGCGCACCAAACACAGGTTTCTTCGCGCGGTCATGCGGACGACGCAATTCAGCTGCGGGCGGTGTCGATCCCTTGCGGCATATGGCGTGATGTATCGGCGTCAGCGCGCTACGCGGGGCCGTGCGGCCACCCGAAGGCAATGGCATCGCTGCCGGATGCCCATTCCCGGGATGCGTCCGCGTCAGCGCTATATAGAGGTTGGCTGCGCTGCGCAGCCTTGGCCCCGGGGCGCCGCGCAGAACCTTCACGGACGCGCATCTCCAGGCGCCAGGCGGCGCTGTAACAGTTGAGTCATACAACGGTCCCTGCGCTGTCATCGAACCGTTATGGAATGTGCGCCGGGCGGGTAACCCCGCATCCCAATCAACCCAGGAGCCACCCCGTGATCCACGCCTTCAAGTCGCGCGTTGCCGTTGCCGTCTTCGCAGCGTCGTCCGTGTTCGCCGCCAACGCCGCTGAAATCACCGGCGCGGGCGCCTCGTTCATCTACCCGGTGATGTCGAAGTGGTCGGCCGACTACAACGCCGCCACCAGCAACAAGGTCAACTACCAGTCGATCGGCTCCGGCGGCGGCATTGCGCAGATCAAGGCCAAGACCGTTGATTTCGGTTCCTCCGACGCCCCGCTGAAGCCGGAAGAACTGGCCGCTTCGGGCCTGGCCCAGTTCCCGTCGGTGATCGGCGGCGTGGTGCCGGTGGTCAACGTCGCCGGCATCGCCCCGGGCGCGCTGAAGCTGGACGGCACCGTGCTGGCCAACATCTTCCTGGGCAAGATCAAGACCTGGAACGACCCGGCCATCGCCGCGCTGAACCCGGGCGTGGCCCTGCCGAGCGCCAAGATCACCGTCGTGCACCGTTCGGATGGTTCGGGCACCACCTTCAACTTCGTCAACTACCTGTCCAAGGTCAGCCCGGAGTGGAAGAGCTCGGTCGGTGAAGGCACCTCGGTCCAGTGGCCGGCCGGCATCGGTGGCAAGGGCAACGAAGGCGTTGCCGCTTACGTGAAGCAGATCAAGGGCGGCATCGGCTACGTCGAACTGTCCTACGCGCTGCAGAACAAGCTGTCGTACACCGCGATGAAGAATGCCGCCGGCAAGTTCGTGCAGCCGAGCGACGCTTCGTTCGCCGCCGCCGCCGCCAGCGCCGACTGGGCCAGCGCCAAGGACTTCTACCTGGTGATGACCAACGCCCCGGGCGCCGAGTCCTGGCCGATCACCGCCACCAACTTCATCCTGGTGCACAAGAAGCCGAAGAACGCTGCCAACGGCAAGGCCACCCAGGAGTTCTTCCGCTGGGTCTACAAGAGCGGCGACGCCCAGGCCCGCCAGCTGGACTACGTGCCGCTGCCGGACAGCCTGGTCCGCCAGATCGAGACCTACTGGTCGCAGAACCTGAAGTAAGCGTTCCCCCGCAGGAACGGGATCGGCGGGTCCTCTCTCCCCCGCCGATCCCACCCGGGCGCGAGATCCTCGAGATCTCGCGCCTTTCTCGTTTGCCGGTGGCGTCGAGCTTGCTCGACTGCCCCGGGTGGGTGGCGTCGAGCTTGCTCGGCTGCTCCTGGTCGGCCCTGGTCGAGCAAGCTCGACTCTACGAAGGGCCAAGGATTCGGCTGGGTGCTGGAGCGTGCGGACCAACGGTCCGCACCTACCGAGGACAGGGAGCCGGTGCGCAGATCCGGGGTCTGCGGGGGTCTGCCGGATCGCGCCCAACCCTGTGAAACCCTTGTCGGAACGTGATCCAGGACACCTCTGTCATGGTCGTAATACGGCTGTAACAAAAACATCATTTCATAGCCGCATCCGCCGACGCCGTCGGCTCTTCCCCGCTATGGAGTGACCATGAAACTGCACTCGGCCGGCCTTGCCGCCCTTTCCCTGGCCATCGCCTTGGGCCTGTCGGCCTGCGGTGGCGACAAGCAGGCCGCACAGCAGCCGGCTGCCGACGGTGCTGCCGCTCCGGCCGCTGCCGGTGCCAAGGTGACCGCCGAGGTCTCCGGCGCAGGCGCGTCCTTCATCTTCCCGCTGGTCTCCAAGTGGTCGGCGGACTACAACGCCAGCACCGGCGCCAAGATCAACTACCAGTCGATCGGCTCCGGCGGCGGCATCGCCCAGATCAAGGCCGGCACCGTCGACTTCGGTTCCTCAGACAAGCCGCTGAGCAGCGAAGAGCTGGCCCAGGCCGGCCTGGCCCAGTTCCCGTCCGCCATCGGCGGCGTGGTGCCGGTGGTCAACATCGAAGGCCTGGAGGGCGGCAAGCTGCGCCTGAGCGGCGCCCTTCTGGCCGACATCTTCCTGGGCAAGGTCAAGACCTGGAACGATCCGGCCATCGTCGCCGCCAACCCTGGCGTGAAGCTGCCGGACGGCAAGATCACCCTGGTCCACCGTTCGGATGGTTCGGGCACCACCTTCAACTTCTCCAACTACCTGTCCAAGGTCAGCCCGGAGTGGAAGAGCAAGGTCGGCGAAGGCACCTCGGTGCAGTGGCCGGACGGCGTCGGTGGCAAGGGCAATGAAGGCGTCGCGTCCTACGTGAAGCAGATCAAGGGTTCGATCGGCTACGTCGAACTGGCGTACGCACTGCAGAACGGCATGCCGTACACCGCCATGCAGAACGCGGCCGGCAACTGGGTCGAGCCGAGCGCGGAAACCTTCGCCGCCGCGGCCGCCAGCGCCGACTGGGCCAGTGCCAAGGACTTCAACCTGGTCATCACCAACGCACCGGGCGACCAGGCGTGGCCGATCACCGCCACCAACTTCATGCTGATGCAGAAGCAGCCGAAGGACGCCAAGCGCAACCAGGACACCCTGGCCTTCTTCAAGTGGGCCTTCGAGAACGGCCAGGCCCAGGCCAACGAGCTGCACTACGTGCCGCTGCCGGCCGAACTGGTCAAGCAGATCGAGGCCTACTGGGCGACCGACCTGAAGTGATGGTTACGACGGTGCCCGCCCCGCGCGGGCACCGCTGCTTCCACGCCATGCCGCCCCGCCCCTTCCTGGCCCAGCCGTCCCCATGAATGCCATCGCCCAGCCTGTAGCCGCCCCGTCCACGCGTGATGCGCGTGATGCCCGCAACGACAAACTGTTCCGATGGGTGCTGGTCGGCACCGTCATCTTCGTCCTGATCGCCCTGGCCTGCGCCGCGCTGTCGATGCTGTGGGGCGGCCGCCATGCCCTGCAGATGCAGGGCCTGAGCTTCTTCTTCTCCGCCGACTGGAATCCGGTCGAAAACAAGTTCGGCGCCCTCGCCCCGATCTACGGCACCCTGGTCACCGCGCTGATCGCGATGGTCATCGCCGTGCCGGTCAGCTTCGGCATCGCCTTCTTCCTCACCGAAGTCGCGCCGCGCTGGCTGCGTGGCCCAGTCGGTACCGCCATCGAGCTGCTGGCCGGCATCCCCTCGATCATCTACGGCATGTGGGGCCTGTTCGTGCTGGTGCCGGTGATGACCGAGTACGTCACCCCGTTCCTCAACGAAACCCTGGGCGAGTGGCCGATCATCGGTCCGATGTTCCAGGGCCCGCCGCTGGGCATCGGCATGCTCACCGCCGGTTTCGTGCTGGCCATCATGGTCATTCCGTTCATCTCCTCGGTGATGCGCGAAGTGTTCCTGACCGTGCCGACCCGCCTGAAGGAATCGGCCTATGCGCTGGGTTCCACCAAGTGGGAAGTGAGCTGGGACATCGTGCTGCCCTACACCCGCTCGGCGGTGATCGGCGGCATCTTCCTCGGTCTGGGCCGCGCCCTGGGCGAAACGATGGCAGTGGCCTTCGTGATCGGCAACAGCGTGCGCCTGTCGCCGTCGCTGCTGGAGCCGGGCACCACCATCGCCGCACTGATCGCCAACGATTTCGGCGAAGCCACTGAAACCTACCGCTCGGCCCTGCTGCTGCTCGGCTTCGTCCTCTTCATCGTCACCTTCGTGGTGCTGGCCATCGCCCGCCTGATGCTGATGCGCCTGTCCCGCAAGGAGGGCAACTGATGTCCACCACCGCTGATTCGCTGTACCTGCGCCGCCGCATCGGCAATGTCGTTGCCATCACCGCGTCCTGCGCCACCGCTCTGTTCGGCCTGTTCTTCCTGGGCTGGATCCTGTTCACCCTGGCCTCCAAGGGCCTGGCCGGCATCAACCTGGATCTGTTCACCAAGATGACGCCGCCGCCGATGCAGGAAGGCGGTCTTGCCAACGCCTTCTTCGGCAGTGCCGTGATGTGTGCACTGGCGATCGGCATCGGTACCCCGCTGGGCGTGCTAGCCGGTACCTGGCTGGCCGAGTACGGCAACGCCCGCAAGGCCGGCACCGTGGTCCGCTTCGTCAACGACATCCTGCTGTCGGCGCCGTCGATCGTGCTCGGCCTGTTCGTCTACACCCTGTACGTGATGCAGACCGGCGGCAACTTCTCGGCATTCGCCGGTGCGCTGTCGCTGGCCTTCATCGTGCTGCCGGTGGTGGTGCGCACCACAGACGAGATGCTGCGCCTGGTGCCTTCGCAGATGCGCGAAGCCGCACTCTCGCTGGGCATCCCGCAGTGGAAGGTGATCGTGCAGGTGCTGTACCGCAGCGCGTCGGCCGGCATCATCACCGGCATCCTGCTGGCCCTGGCCCGCATCTCCGGCGAAACCGCCCCGCTGCTGTTCACCGCCTTCGGCAACCAGTACTGGAACAACAACATCTTCCAGCCGATGGCCTCGGTGCCGGTGGTGATGAACCAGTTCGCCGGCAGCCCGTATGAATCCTGGCAGGTGCTGGCCTGGGCCGGTGCCCTGGTGCTGACTGTCTTCGTGTTGCTGGTCAGCCTTGCCGCCCGCGGCATCCTGCTGCGCAACCGTATCTCCCATGACTGACCTTTCCGTGGATAACGCCATGAACGACCTTTCCAATGCCGTGCCGATGCAGCGCATCGCCGTGCCGTCCTCGCACGAGAGCCTGCACACGCCGTCGCCGGTCAAGCTGGCCGCGCGTGGACTGGACTTCTACTACGACAAGTTCCACGCCCTGAAGGGCATCAACCTGGAGATTCCGGAAAAGCGCGTGACCGCGCTGATCGGTCCGTCCGGTTGCGGCAAGTCGACCCTGCTGCGCATCTTCAACCGCATCTACGCGCTGTACCCGAAGCTGGAAGCGCGCGGTGAAGTGCTTCTGGACGGCGAGAACATCCTGTCGCCGAAGTACCCGATGAACCGCCTGCGCAGCAAGGTCGGCATGGTGTTCCAGAAGCCGGTGCCGTTCCCGATGACCATCTTCGAGAACGTGGCCTACGGCATCCGCCACCACGAGAAGCTGAGCAAGGCCGACATGGCCGACCGCGTCGAGCAGGCACTGCGCCAGGGCGCGCTGTGGGACGAAGTGAAGGACAAGCTGGGCCAGAGCGCGCTGGGCCTGTCCGGTGGCCAGCAGCAGCGTCTGTGCATCGCCCGTGCCGTGGCCCTGCGCCCGTCGGTGCTGCTGCTGGACGAGCCGACCTCGGCGCTGGACCCGATCTCGACCAGCCGCATCGAGCAGCTGGTGGAAGAGCTCAAGCACGAGTACACCATCGTCATCGTCACCCACAACATGCAGCAGGCAGCGCGTGTGTCCGACTACACCGCCTTCATGTACCTGGGCGACCTGATCGAGCACGACCGCACCGAAGTGATCTTCTCGCAGCCGTCGCAGCGGCAGACCGAGGACTACATCACCGGTCGCTTCGGCTGAAACGTCAGTCGAGCAACGCTCGACTCTACAGATAACGCCAGCCAGGCGTGGCCTGGCTCTACCCGGATTGCAGACCATGAACCTTCCCAACGACCACATCGTCAAGAGCTACGACGAAGAGCAGCAGCGCCTGGTGGCCGAAATCGTGCGCATGGGCGAGATGGCCGTCGCCCAGCTCGAAGCGGCGATGGACGTGATCGAGAAGCGCGACGAGAACGCGGCCCATCGCATCATCGCCAACGATGAAGCCATCGACGCGCTGGAACAGCAGATCAGCCACGACGTGATGCGCCTGGCGCTGCGCGGGCCGATGGCGCGCGACCTGCGCGAGATCCTCGCCGGCCTGCGCATCCCGGCCGACATCGAACGCATCGGCGACTACGCTGCCAATGTCGCCAAGCGTTCGATCGCGCTGGGCAAGGTGCCGCCGCTGCCGCAGATCCAGGGCCTGCGCGCCCTGGGCCGCCTGGCCGCACAACAGGTGCGCCGCGCCATCGCCGCCTACCGCGACAACGATGCCGACGCTGCACTGGCGCTGCGCGAGGACGATGCCCGCCTGGACGCGCAGTACACCGCGCTGTTCCGCGAGCTGCTGACCTACATGATGGAAGACCCGCGCAACATCACCCCGTGCACCCATCTGCTGTTCATGGCCAAGAACCTGGAGCGCGTGGGCGACCACGCCACCAACATCGCCGAGAACGTATGGTTCCTGGTGCACGGCGAGCAGCCGCTGCCGCCGCGCGAGAAGCGCGACGAGACCTCCAGCACCGGGCAGATCTGACGCTGCACTGCAACACCGGAGTCGACTCCACGGTGGCCGCTGTCCTCGCGACAGCGGCCTTCTTGTTTCTGGGCGTTCGGCGATGCATCCACGCATGGCGTGGATCTACCGGGCGGCGCGGGCGGATCCGCGTGGCGTTCGGCCCGCCGCTCTCCCCTTCTGTAACAAACCTCACGAAAATTTGAGGTCTTGGCGAGGATTCGTTGAGTAGGATCGCTGCACCATCGTTTCCACCGGCACCCCTGCCGGCGACCCGGGCACACGCCCACACCACCCAGGAGCACGACCGATGAGCAGTTCCAACAAGACCCTGTCCCTGCTGACTGCTACCGCCCTGGCCGCTGGCCTGGGCATGACCGCCAGTGCCTCGGCCCTGAGCATGAGCGACCTGGCCCAGGGCTACCTGGTGGCGGGGCAGGCCGCCAAGGCCAGCACTGATGCCAAGGCCGCCGATACCAAGATGGCCGCCGACGCGACCAAGCACGCCGAAGGCAAGTGTGGCGCCGACGGCAAGAGCGCTGAGGGCAAGTGCGGCGCCGACAAGGGCAAGGCCGCCGGTGCCAAGACCAAGGCCAAGGCTGGCGACAAGAAGTCGGCCGAAGGCAAGTGCGGCGAAGGCAAGTGCGGTGCCAAGCACTGACGTCCGCGCCAGCGTTGACCACCCGCGGTCGCCGCTTCGCGCGGCGGCCGCCGGGTTGGGCCTGCGCCGGGCGCTGCTGCAGGCGCTGCGTGACGCACCGGCCGGCGACTTCGACTTCCTCGAATGCGCACCGGAGAACTGGATCCATGTCGGTGGCCCGGCCGGCGACGCGCTGGCCGAACTGGCGCGGCGCCACCCCCTGAGCTGCCACGGCCTGTCATTGTCGCTGGGTGGCAGTGCGCCCCTGGATACCCAGCTGCTGGAACAGGTCGGCCAGTTCCTCGAAACCCATCGCGTGCCGCTCTACAGCGAGCACCTGAGCTACTGCAGCGACGACGGCCACCTGTACGACCTGCTGCCGATCCCCTTTACCGATGAAGCCGTGCGCCATACCGCCGCGCGCATCCGCCGGGTGCAGGATCTGCTCGGCCGCCGCATTGCGGTGGAGAACGTGTCCTACTACCTGGCACCGGAACCGGCGATGGACGAACTGGCCTTCACCACCGCGGTGCTGGCCGAGGCCGGCTGCGACCTGCTGCTGGACGTCAACAATGTCTACGTCAACGCCTGCAACCATGGCTACGATGCCGACGCCTTCATTGCTGGGCTGCCCGCCGATCGCATCGTCTGCCTGCACGTGGCCGGACATCTGGATGAAGCGCCGGACCTGAAGATCGATACCCACGGCAGTGCGGTGATCGATCCGGTCTGGGAGCTGCTGGCGCGTACCTACGCGCGCATCGGCGCACGCCCCACCTTGCTCGAACGCGATTTCAATTTCCCGCCCTACGCCGAACTGCAGGGCGAGCTGCAGACCATCCGCCGACTGCAGGCCACCCACGCCGGGAGCACACATGGCTGATGCCCCCACCACGCTGCGCGCGCAACAGCACGCTTTCACCGCGCATCTGCGCGACCCGCAGGCGGTGGCCGCACCGGAAGGCCTGGAACCGCGTCGCGTGGCGGTCTACCAGCGGCTGCTGTTCAACAACCTGCTCGGCCTGCTGAGCAACGGCTTCCCGGTCTGCGTGCGCCTGCTCGCCGAACCGGCCTGGAGCACACTGGTGCGCCAGTACTTCGCCACGCACCGTTGCCAGACGCCGTTGTTCACCGAACTGGCCGCCGAGTTCGTGCAATGGCTGCAGGCGCAACCGCAGCTGCCGCATCCAGCACTGGCCGAATTGGCCCACTACGAGTGGGTGGAAACCGCGCTGTACCAGCTGGCCGCCGAACCGCTGGCCGCGGGGGCCGACGTTGATCCGCTGCGGGCGCCGCTGCAACGCTCGCCGCTGGCCTGGCCGCTGCTGTACCAGTGGCCGGTGCACCGCCTCGGCGCCGAGGATGCACCGACCGAGCCGCCGGCCGAGCCGACCGGGCTCCTTGTGCGCCGCGAGGCCGACGGCGAGGTGCGCTTCGCCACGCTCAGCCCGCTGGCGGTGTACCTGCTGTCCAGCATCGGCGAACGGCCCGGTCTCGACGGCCGTAGTTACCTGCAGCACCTGGCCGCGACCCATGGACTGGCCGAGGACGCCTTGGCTGGCCCCGGTGCCGCATTGCTGCAGCAGTTCCTGCAGGCCGGCGTGATCGGCCCCCTGCCGGCCCCCGGCTGACACCCCCTTCCCCCGGAGATCCACCGATGAAGCTTACGACCCTGGCCACCGCGCGTGGCCAGCTGGACCGTCTCGCCCCGTGGTTGGCCCCGCTCGGCCTGCGCCTGCTGCTGGCCTGGGAATACTTCGAATCCGGCCGCGAGAAACTGCACGGGCAGAACTGGTTCGCCGACCTGCAGGACGCCTTCCCGTTCCCGTTCGACCAGTTGCCGAGCGCGCTGAACTGGCAACTGGCGACCTGGTTCGAGCTGGTCGGTGCGGCCTGCCTGCTGCTGGGGTTCGGCACCCGTTTCGCCGCTGCCAGCCTGCTGGTGCTGACCGTCGTCGCGACCTATGCGGTGCACTGGCCGATGCAGTGGGATTCGCTGGCCGATCTGGCGATGGGCTACGCGATCAGCGACCAGGGCTTCGGCAACTTCAAGCTGCCGGTGTTGTTCATGGCGATGCTGCTGCCGTTGATCTTCAGCGGTGCCGGCAGGCTGAGCGTCGATGCGTGGTTGGCGCGGTGGCGGCCATCCGCCACGGCGGCACGGCCCGTGGTTCGGTAGGCCGGCGCGCTCTGTGCCAACCAAGGTTGGCACCTACCGGGCTTCTGGGGTTGGCGCCTACCGGGCTTCTGGGGTCGGCACCTAATGGGTTTCGGGGGCTGGCACCTGCCCGGGTCCTGGAAGTGTGCCGCTCCGGTGGGTGTCGACCTTGGTCGGCACGCTCCTGCGCAGGGATCCCGTGCATCCCGGGCCAGCCGGGCACTCAGGGG
This sequence comes from Stenotrophomonas maltophilia, assembly GCF_047497515.2. Lineage (GTDB taxonomy): Bacteria > Pseudomonadota > Gammaproteobacteria > Xanthomonadales > Xanthomonadaceae > Stenotrophomonas. The sequence continues at coordinate 293,955 of NZ_JAXAXL020000002.1, read as the reverse complement.
CGCTCTGCTAGAATTCACGCATGACTGACCCCACTCCCGCACCTGCCGCCACTCCCGATTCCGCAGTACCCCAGGCGCAGCGCGCGATGTCACAACGCTTCCGCGGCTTCCTGCCGGTGGTGGTGGACGTGGAAACCGGCGGTTTCGACAGCCAGCGCAACGCGCTGCTGGAGATCGCCGCGGTGCCGATCGAGATGGACGAAAACGGCCTGCTCTACCCCGGCCAGACCGCCAGCGCCCATGTGGTACCGGCCGAGGGCCTGGAGATCGACCCGAAGTCGCTGGAAGTGACCGGCATCATCCTCGACCACCCGTTCCGGCTGGCCAAGGAAGAGAAGGCGGCGCTGGACCACATCTTCGTCCCGGTGCGGGCGGCGATGAAAAAGTACGGCTGCCAGCGCGCGATCCTGGTCGGCCACAACGCCCATTTCGACCTGGGCTTCGTCAATGCCGCCGTCGCCCGCACCGGCCACAAGCGCAATCCGTTCCATCCGTTCAGCGTGTTCGACACGGTGACCCTGGCCGGCATCGCCTACGGGCAGACGGTGCTGGCACGTGCGGCCAATGCCGCCGGGCTGGGCTGGGATGCCAACGAGGCGCACAGTGCGGTGTATGACACCGAGCAGACCGCGAAGCTGTTCTGCACGATCGCCAACGCCTGGCCGCGGTAGATCCGCGCCATGCGTGGATGAATGCATCGGCCGTGGGGGGGGCCCCCCCCCCCCCCCCCCCCCC
>NZ_JAXAXL020000002.1:261630-293210 GCF_047497515.2 Stenotrophomonas maltophilia | reverse complement strand
ATGGGGCGTGCGCACCAACGGCCCCCACCCCACCATCCAACCTGCCTGGTAGATCCACGCCACGCGTGGATGCGATCAACCGATGCTGGTGCGATCCCGGCCGTCGCTCTTGGCGCGGTACAGCGCGCGGTCGGCGCGCTGGTACAGCAGCGCCGGGGTGCGGTCGTCGGCGTCCAGCTCCACCAGGCCTGCGCTGAAGGTCACGCGGAGGCCCGGCACGCCGGCCCAGTCCGGATGGTCGTGGAACAGCCCACGCAAGCGCGCGCACAGCTGTGCAGCTTCTTCCAGGCGCGTGTCGTTGAGCAGCAGCGCGAACTCTTCGCCGCCGGTGCGTGCGGGCAGGTCCGAAGCCCGGCTGGCCGCTGCGATCAGTCGCGCCACCTCCACCAGCACCGCGTCGCCGATGCTGTGGCTGTGGCGGTCGTTGACGTCCTTGAAGTGATCGATATCCAGCACCACCAGGCACAGCGGATGACCGCTGCGCTGCGAGCGGGCGAAGTCGCGGGCCAGGGTCTCATCGAAGCCACGGCGGTTGGCCAGCCCGGTCAGGGCATCCTCGCGCGCCTGCCGCTCAAAGGCCTCGGCCTGCCGTGCCAGGCGCTCGGCCAGCTCGGTCTTTTCCTGGTTCAGCGCCTGCAGGTGCACCGTCTTGGCCTGCAGGTCGAAAGTGGCCTCATCCACCCGGCGGGCCAGGCGCAGGTTGCTGGCCTTCAGCTGCTGCAGCAGCAGGCGGTACAACGCCACCAGGCCGGCCAGCAACAACAGTCCGCCCAGCACCTGCACGCTGCGCCGCTGCCACCAGAACGGCTCCACGCTGAAGCTCCACACCGCTTCCTGCTGGCCCCACGCACCGCCCGGGTGCGCGGCTGCCACGTGCAGGGTGTAATCGCCCGGCGGCAGGCCGACGAACTCGACGCTGCGCTGCGGGCCGCGTTCGACCCAGCCGACGTCCAGGCCATCGAGCCGGGTGCGGTAGCGGATCCGGTCGGACATCAGGTAGCTCAGGCCGACGTAGCTCACTGCCAAGCGTCGGCCACCGGGAATGTAGTTGCGGTCGGGGCCTTCCCAATGCACCGGGGCACCATCCACCTGCACGCTTTCGATCGCCGCCGGCGGTGACGGGCGTTCGCGGAAGCGCTGCAGCCGCTGCGGGTCGACCGTGCTCAGCCCGCCAGCAGTCACCACCCAGAACGTGCCGTCCTGGCGCAGGATCGCCGATGGCCCCGAACTGCCGTTGGCCTGCGCATTGGCCATGCCGTCGATCTCGTTGTAGCGCTCGACCACCACCCGCGGCGCACGGCCATCGGCCACGGCGTTGAGCGTGGCCATGTCGGTACGCAGCACGCCCCGGTTGCTGCTGATCCACACATTGCCGAGCCGGTCGGGCACCAGCTGGAACACCGCATCCACCGGCATGCCCTGCTCCAGCCCGACCCGCGCCAGCGTCCCGTTCCGCCAGCGGTAGAGGCCACGGTCGCTGCTGATCCACATCGCATCACCCAGCTGATGGAAGCCGAACACACTGCGGCCGCCCCCCATCGGCGCCAGGTCGATCGACTGCACGTGGTCACCGCGCAGCACGCGGATGCCCTCAATGGTGCCGATCCACAGGTTGCCCTGGTGATCATGTTCAAGCGCGGTGATCAGGCCATTGGGCATGCCGGCCACGCTGGATACCTGCACGCGGTCGCCCTCGATACGCACCACGCCTTTCTGCGTGCCGGCCCAGACCACCCCCTGCGGATCGACGCTGATGGCGCGGATGTTGCCACCCGGCATGCCGTCGGCGGCGGCATAGTTGTGGCGCAGGCTGCCGTCGCGACCGAGGCGGTAGACGCCGTCGCCGAAGGTGCCGACCCACAGGTCACCCGCCGGGTCCTGCGCCAGGCTCAACACCGACGGTGCCTTGCCGCCGCGGTTGTGCAGCGGCACCGCGCGGAACCGCCCATCCGCGGCCAGCCGATCGAGGCCGCTGGCACTGCCCACCCAGAGCTGGCGGTCGCGGTCCTCGAACACGGTGCGCACGTAGTCGCCACTGAGCCCGTCGCGCTCGGTGTAGCTGCTGAACAGCGTTTCCCGCAGGCGGTACAGGCCACCGTTGGCACCGACCCAGATGCTGCCCTCGGCGTCCTCGCGCAGGCTCACCACGCGCCCGCCCGGCAGGTTCAGGCCAGCCGGCAACCGCTCAAGGCCGTGCTTGGAGATCCGCAGCAAGCCCTGGTTCTCGGTACCCAACCAGAGGTCACCATGCCGGTCCTGCAGCATCGCGGTCATGTGCAGCTGGCCCGGCAGCCGATGCACCAGCACCAGCTGGTCGTCCTCCACCCGGTACAGCCGCTCGCCGGCGACGATCCACAACGCGCCATCCGGTGCCCGGTAAGGCCACGCCAGGCCGCTGCCAGCGCCCAGCCCCCAGGCCGCCGGGGCGCGCTTGAGCACACCGTCGTTGTCACGCAACACCAGTCCATCGAGCGTGCCGACCCAGACCCGGTCCTGCGCGTCCACCACCAGTTTGGTGAAACTCATCGCCATCGGCAGGTCCGCGGCCGGCGCCTGGTAGACGATGCCCTTGTCCGGCACCAGGTAGCCGAGGCCCTTGCCCTCGTACAGCAACCACAGGCGCCCCTGGCTGTCCATCTGCATGGACTGGATCAGCACCTGTGGCGTATCGGCCTGGTGCTCCCAGACGCGCCACTGGCCATCGCTGCCGCGGTAGCTGACGTTGCCGCGCGAATCGCTGATCCACAGCCCGCCCTGGCGATCCACCAGCAGCGCGCCGATGCCGTTGTCGCGCAGTCCGGGCCGGGTGCTGCGGTCGAACACGGTGAAATCCAGGCCGTTGTAGCGCACCAGGCCTTCCCAGGTGGCGAACCACAGATGGCCTTCCGGGGTCTGTGCGATGTCACGCAGCGAGTTGTGCGGCAGGCCATTGCGTGAGGTCCACACGTCGATGGCGTAGTCACGCAGCGGCGGTGCCCCCTCCTGTGCCGCGAGCGGCAGTGGCAATGCCAGCACCAGCACCAGCCACAGCAGGCCATGCCGCAGCGCCTGCGTGATGGCCGATACGCGGTGCCCCACCCAGCACCTGTTGCTCCCCGGTCCGCCCATCAGCGCAGCGGCAGTGGCCAGCGTGGGCGGCCGGGCGTGGCAGCGTGCGGAAACAACCGGGCAACGCGGCACGGCGTGCCGGCAGAAACGGGCTGGCTCATCGGGGGGAACGTGGGGAGATGCGCAGATGATAGGCCAAAGCCTACCCCGGGCGTCACCGTTGCCGGATGGGGCGACTCAGCCGCCCCGCCCCGGCGTCATCACCTGCGCACTGGCCGGCCACTGCACCACCGCCTCCAGCCCGCCTTCGGCGCGGTTGCGCAGCCACAGCCGCGCGCCGTCCTTTTCGGCCAGCGCACGGGCAATGGTCAGGCCCAGCCCGGCGCCGCCGGTTTCCCGCGAACGCGAGGTTTCCACCCGCACGAACGGGTCGAACACCGCCTCCAGCTGATCCTGCGCCAGGCCCGGGCCGTCGTCGGACACCATTGCCGTGATCGTGCCGCCGCTGCGTTCCACCCGCACCCGTACCCGATGGGCATACATCACGGCGTTGTCCACCAGATTGGAGAACAGCCGGTGCATGGCCAGCGGGCGCAGCATCAGCACTGCCCCGGTGCCGCCTTCAAAGACCACGTCGGCACCGCCCTCGGCAGCGTCCTCGACGATGCTCTCCAGCAGCGAATCCAGGTCCAGCGCGGCACGCTGCTCGGCGCTTTCAGCGCTGCGTGCGAGCTCCAGGCCCTCACGCACCAGCGCCTGCATCGCGGCCAGGTCGCCGATCAGGCGTTCGCGCAGGGTCTCGTCGGTGACGTTCTCCAGGCGCAGGCGCAGGCGGGTCAGCGGGGTCTGCAGGTCGTGGGTGATCGCCGCCAGCATCTGCGTGCGTTCGGCCAGGTGCCGCTGCAGGCGGTGCTGCATGGCATTGAAGGCCTCGGCGGCACGCTGCACTTCGCGCGGCCCGCGCAACGGCAGCGGATCGCGCTGCAGGTCGTCACCCAGATCTTCGGCCGCCGCCGCCAGTTCCTGCAGCGGTGCGCTGGCCATGCGCGCGACGATATAGGCCAGCACGGCGATCGCCAGCACCAGCAGGGTCAGGAACCACGGGTCGACGGCGAGGATGCCGTTGTGCGCCACCGCCGGCGAATCCAGGGCCAGCTTCAGCAGCGTGCCATCGTTGAGGGTCACATCCACTGCGCGGCACTTGGGCGGGATGAAGGCCGGATCGCGCTCGCGCGGCGGGCGGCGGTGGCCCGGCGGAGGCGGCGGCAACAGGTCCTGCAGTTTGGGAATGCATGAGCGGAACGAGGTGAAGTGCACCTGTGCCCGCGACACCGGGCCCGGGCGGTCGTCCAGCACTTCCATCAATGCGGTATCGGCCCGGCCCACGCGCGCGCCCGGCTGCAGTGCACGCACGCTCGGGCCACCGACCTCAAGCAGCCGCTCGCGCAGCTCGGGATTGCCATCGAGCAGGTTGACGTAGCCCTGCAGGCGGTCGGCGATGCGGTTCAGGTTCTGCCGTTCGAACTCCTGCTGGCGCTTGGAGGTGGCCAGCATGGTCGCGCCGATCGCGGCCACGCTCATGCCCAGCAGCAGGATGACGAACAGCCGCCCGACCATCGAGGACAGGAAATGGCGCAGGCGTTGCATCGTGGCTTACTCCAGATTCACCGATGAAGCCAGCACATAGCCTTCGTTGCGCACGGTCTTGATCAGGCCGTCCGGGCCACCGTCGTCGCCGAGCTTGTTGCGCAGCCGGCTGACCTGCAGGTCGATCGCACGGTCCTGTGCTTCATAGTTGCGGCCGCTGCTGAGCGCCACCAGCTGCTCGCGCGACAACACTTTGTTGGCATGCGCGATGAACACCCGCAACAGGCGGAACTCGGCGCCGGACAGCACCACCACGCGGTCGTCCGGGTCCACCAGGTGGCGGTGCTCCAGGTCGAACACCCAGCGCGAGAAGCGCGCGCGGCGCACCGCCAGCGGCTCCAGGTTGGCCGGCAGCGCCTCGGTCCGGCGCAGCACGTTGCGGATGCGCGCCAGCAGCTCGCGCGGTTCGAACGGCTTGGCGAGGTAGTCGTCGGCGCCCATTTCCAGGCCCAGCACGCGGTCGATCGGCTCGGCGCGCGCGGTCAGCATGATCACCGGCGTGTTCGAGCGTGCGCGCAGGTCGCGGCACAGGGTCAGGCCATCTTCGCGCGGCAGGTTGAGGTCGAGCACGATCAGGTCCACATGCTCGCGGTCCAGCAACTGGCGCATGGCCGTACCGTCGGCGGCCGTGCTCACCTGGTAGCCGGCGCGCCCCAGCTGTTCGGCGAGCAGGGTACGGATGTCGTTGTCGTCGTCGACGATCAGCAGTCGATGCATCGTGTTTTCAGTCTCCATGGCGCGATCATCCCGTGTCGGCAGCTGAACCGCATCCGGGGCAATGCGTACCAGTGTATCCAGCAGAAGGCGGGATACCTGTGGTTACGCGTATTCACCGACAGTGTTACATACAGACATACCCCGAGGATTGAGCCGTCCATCGCCCGGTCTTCACAATGCCCACCAACGCCGCCTGCGCGGCCCCGAGAGTGAAGCCACGACGTGAAGTTCCGCCTGTTGCCTGCGACCCGCCGCGGTCGCCTGATACTGATCGCGCTGCTTGCCCTGATCGTTGCCCTGGCCACCTGGTGGCTGCTGCGCAAACCTGCCGTCCCGGCCGTGGCGACCACCCCGGTCAGCCGTGGCGACATCGAGCAGACGGTCGATGCCACCGGCGTGATCGACGCCTACAAGCTGGTCAGCGTCGGCGCGCAGGCTTCGGGCCAGATCAAGTCGCTGAAGGTGCAGCTGGGCGACACCGTGAAGGAAGGCGACCTGATCGCCGAGATCGACGCCACCACCCAGCAGAACCAGGTGCTCAACGCGCAGGCTTCGCTGGACCAGGTCACCGCCCAGCGCGCGGTGCAGCAGGCCACGCTGCGCCAGGCCGAACTGGAGTTCGCCCGCCAGCAGCAGATGCTGGCCGCCGAGGCCACCTCGCGCCAGGAATACGATGCCGCCGAGGCCCAGCTGAAGACCGCCCGCGCCCAGCTGCAATCGTACGAGGCACAGATCAAGGGTCGTGAAACCGAACTCGGCACCGCCCGCGCCAACCTGGCCTACACCCGCATCACCGCGCCGATGGACGGCACCGTGGTCGCAGTGGTGGCCGAGGAAGGCCGCACCGTCAACGCCAACCAGACCGCGCCCACCATCGTGATGCTGGCGCGGCTGGATGTGGTCACCGTCAACGCCGAGATCTCCGAAGCCGACGTGGTCAAGATCAAGGCCGGCATGCCGGTATACTTCACCACGCTGGGCGACCCGGACCGCAAGTACCACGCCACGCTGCGCCAGATCAATCCGGCGCCGGCCTCGATTGCCAGCGAGAACTCCTCCAGTTCCAGCAGTTCGTCCAGTTCCAGCTCCAGCAGCGCGGTCTACTACAACGCACTGTTCGACGTGGAGAATCCTGACGGCACGCTGCGCATCGACATGACCGCACAGGTCTCGGTGCTGCTCAAGCAGGCCAAGAACGTGCTGATGGTGCCGGCGGTGGCGCTGGGGCCGAAGCGTCGTGGCGATGAACGTACGGTGCGGGTGCTGGACGACAAGGGCCAGCCGCAGCCGCGCAAGGTCAAGGTGGGCATCAACAACGGTGCCTCGGCCGAGATCCTGTCCGGCCTGCAGGAAGGCGAGCGCGTGGTGGTGGGCGAAGCAAGTGCCGCCGCAGCCGGTGCGGGCGGCGGCAACCGCGGCGGCATGCAGATGCGGGTCGGTGGCCCGGGCATGGGGCGCCGATGAGCATGACGGCGCCGCTGCTGCGCCTGCGCGACCTGCGACGCGAATTCCCGGCCGGCGATGACGTCATCGCCGTGCTGCGCGACGTGAACCTGGATATCCATGCCGGCGAAATGGTGGCCATCGTCGGCCAGTCCGGTTCGGGCAAGTCGACGCTGATGAACATCCTCGGCTGCCTCGACCGCCCCACCCGCGGCAGCTACCAGGTGGCCGGCCGCGAAACCGGAAAGATGCAACCGGATGAGCTGGCCGAACTGCGCCGCGAGCATTTCGGTTTCATCTTCCAGCGCTACCACCTGCTGGGCGACCTCGATGCGCGCGGCAACGTGGAAGTGCCGGCGGTGTATGCGGGCAGCCCCGGTCCGGTGCGCAACGCCCGCGCCGAGCAGCTGCTGCAGCGGCTGGGCCTGAGCGATCGCATGCACCACAAGCCGGGCCAGCTGTCCGGTGGCCAGCAACAGCGCGTGTCGATCGCGCGGGCGCTGATGAACGGTGGCGAGGTGATCCTGGCCGACGAACCGACCGGCGCACTCGACACGAAGTCCGGCGAGGAAGTGATGGCGATCCTCGGCGAACTGCATGCCGAAGGCCACACCATCATCATCGTCACCCACGACATGAGCGTGGCCCAGCACGCACAGCGCATCATCGAGATCCGCGACGGCGAGATCATTGCCGACCGCGCCAATCCGGATGCACCGAGCTACCGCGCGCAGCGCGAGGCCAGCATCGGCGTCGCCCACGGCAACAGCTGGCGGGCTGCCCGCGACCGCTTCACCGAAGCCTTCCGCATGGCCCTGCTGGCGATGAACGCGCACCGGCTGCGTACCTTCCTGACCATGCTCGGCATCATCATCGGCATCGCCTCGGTGGTCTCTGTGGTGGCACTGGGCAACGGCTCGCAGCAGCAGATCCTGCAGAACATCAGCGCGCTGGGCACCAACACCATCGACGTCTATCCCGGCCGTGGCTTCGGCGACATGCGCTCGGCGCGCGTGCAGACGCTGAAGGCCAGCGATGCCGACGCCTTGTCAAAGCAGAGCTACGTGGACAGCGCCACCCCCAGCGTGTCGACCTCGGTCACCGCGCGCTACCGCAACCAGTCCTCCACCGCGCAGGTCAGCGGGGTCGGCGAGCAGTTCTTCCGGGTCAAGGGCGTAACCCTGCTCAGCGGCAGCTTCTTCGATGCCGACGCAGTGAAGGGCCTGGGCCAGGTGGCGGTGATCGACGAGAACACCCAGAGCCAGTTCTTCCCCGATGTCGACCCGGTGGGCCAGGTGATCCTGCTCGGCAACGTGCCGGCGCGCGTGGTGGGCGTGGCCAAGCGGCAGAGCTTCGGTTTCGGTGGCAGCACCAGCCTGAGCGTGTGGCTGCCTTACACCACGGTGATGTCGCGCATGCTGGGCCAGAGCCACGTATCCAGCATCACCGTGCGTGTGGATGACAGCACGCCGATGGATGCCGCGCAGGAAGCGATCACCCGCCTGCTGACGATGCGCCACGGCACCGAGGACTTCTTCCTCAGCAACAGCGCCGAGATCCGCGACACCATCGAGCAGACCACGCGCACGATGACGCTGCTGATCGGCGCCATTGCCGCCATCGCGCTGCTGGTCGGCGGCATCGGCGTGATGAACATCATGCTGGTCTCGGTGACCGAGCGCACCCGCGAGATCGGCGTGCGCATGGCCGTCGGCGCCCGCCAGAGTGATATCCGCCAGCAGTTCCTGATCGAAGCGGTACTGGTGTGCCTGCTCGGTGGCGTGCTCGGCATCGGCCTGGCGCTGCTGCTGGGCTCGATGATCGGCCGCTTCGCCAGCGACTTCCAGGTGCTGTTCTCCACCGCCTCGATCGTCGCCGCGTTCGCCTGCTCGACGCTGATCGGCGTGGCGTTCGGCTTCCTGCCCGCGCGCAATGCCGCGCAGCTCGACCCGGTCGAGGCCCTGGCCCGCGAATGAAGATGATGACCCGAATGATATTCCCCGCCCCCTCGCGCCTGCTGCTGGCTGGCGCGGTACTGCTTGCCCTTTCCGGCTGTGCCTCGATGGGCCGCTATCCGGTACAGGACCCTGACGTGGCGGCCACCTATGGCCGCGGCGATGCCACGCTCAATGCACCGGCCGACGACCCGCGCAGCAGCCTGGATACGCCTGCCCGCGACGTCCGCGCGGACAGCTGGTGGACCGGCTTCGCGGATGAACGCCTGGACCGCCTGGTGAGCCGCGCGCTGGCCGCCAACAGCGACCTTGCCGCCGCCGGCCTGGCCGTGCAGCGTTCGCGCCTGCAGGCCGGGCTGGCCAGCAATGCGCTGTGGCCGCAGCCTTCCTCGTCGGGTGTCAGCGGCAGCGCCAGCCGCGCCACCGACCAGGCTGACGACTGGCGTCGCAGCTACTCCACCGGCGTCTCGCTGGGCTGGGAAGTGGACCTGTGGGGCCGCCTGCGCACGCAGCGCGACATCGCCCGCTGGGAGGCCGAGGCCAGCGAAGAGGACCGGCAGAACACCGCGCTGCTGGTGATCGGCGACACCATCACCCAGTACTGGAACCTGGCCTACCTCAACCAGTCGATCAGCACCGGCCAGGCCAACCTGGAACGGCTGGAACGCACCCGTGAACTGGTGCAGGCCCGCTTCGACGCCGGTGCGGTATCGCGGCTGGAAGTGCGCCAGGCACTGCAGAACCTGCAGTCGCAGCGGTCCTCGCAGAGCGCGCTGGAACAGCAGCGGGTGGAGGTGCGCAATGCGCTGACCGTGCTGCTGGACGGCACGCCGTGGCCACAGCAGGACGAACCGCAGGATCTGCTGGGCGCGCGCAGTCCAGCGATCGCGGAAGGCCTGCCGGCCGACCTGCTTGGCCGCCGCCCGGACCTGCGTGCGGCCGAACTGCGCCTGCGCAACAGCCTGAAGACCATCAAGGTGACCGCGACCCAGTACTACCCGGCGCTGAGCCTGACCGGCAGCCTCGGCTCCAGCGCCACCTCGCTGGGCGACGTGCTGCGCAATCCGGTGGCCACGCTGGGCGCCGGCCTGTCACTGCCGTTCCTCAACCTGCAGCGTGCGCAGCTGGATACCGATATCGCCGGCACCAGCTACCAGATCGCCGCGACCAACTTCCGCAAGACGCTGTACACCGCGCTCTCGGAAGTGGACAACGCGCTGTCCGCGCGCGAACAGCTGGCACGCCAGGTGGCGGCCTCGCAGGCGTCCTACGACGAAGCGGTGGAAGTGGAGCGCGCGCAGGAAGTGCGCTACCGCGTGGGTGCCACCGATCTGCGCACCTGGCTGGAAGCACAGCAGACCCGGCGCGACGCCGAGCTGTCACTGGCGCGCGTGCGCCAGGGCCAGCTGAACAACGACGTGACCCTGTTCAAGGCGCTGGGCGGCAGCGCAGGGTGAGGCATCGGGAGCGCCAACCAAGGTTGGCGGCTACCCGGTGGGTGTCGACCTTGGTCGACACGACCTCTGCTGCCGTTCAACCGCGCTGGCGCACGGCCTCGAACAGGCTGACGCCAGCAGCAACGGAGACGTTCAGGCTCTCGATCTCGCCCGGCATCGGAATCTTCACCAGGCCATCGCAGTTTTCGCGGGTCAGGCGGCGCAGGCCATCGGCTTCGCCACCCAGCACCAGCGCGACGTTGCCCTTCAGGTCCAGCGCATACAGCGAGGCCGTAGCTTCACCGGCCAGGCCGTAGATCCACACGCCCTGCTTCTGCAGGTCCTTCAGGCAGCGCGACAGATTGGTCACCGCCACCACCGGGATGCGATCGGCGGCACCGGCCGAGGTCTTGCGCACGGTGGCATTCACCGTGGCCGACTTGTCCTTGGGGATGATCACTGCGGTGGCGCCGGCAGCCGCGGCCGAGCGCAGGCAGGCGCCGAGATTGTGCGGGTCCTGCACCTCGTCCAGCACCAGCAGCAGGGCCTTGCCTTCGGCCGCAGTGACCAGGCCTTCCAGCTCGTTCTCGCTGTAGGTGCGGGCGGCGGCATAACGCGCGGCCACACCCTGGTGGCGCACCGAGCCGCCCACGCCATCCAGCGCCTGGCTGTTGACCTTGCGCACGTCGATGCCCTTGCGGCGGGCATTTTCCTCGATTTCGGTCAGGCGCGGATTCTTCGCACCGGCCTCGACCAGCACTTCCCGGACGTTCTCGGCGTCGTTCTCGATGGAGGAGGCGACGGCGTTGACGCCGACGATCCACTGGCTGTTCTTGCTCATGCGGGCGGGGACCGGAAAGGGGGTGGCTATGGTAGAGCATCAGCGGGCCGGGCGCTGCGGCGGGCCCCTGGCGAGCCGGGCGTGGGCTCGGCTCTACGGGCGTGCTATCGACTGCGCGGCGGCCAATGCGGAGTGTCGTGGTCCGGATGCTGGTGGGACACGATCGTGGCCAGGAACTCGAGGGCGGCGACGTCGTCCTCCGTGCGCCTGGCCGGCAGGCTGGCCAGCGTGTCGACGAACGGCAGCTTGCGCTCCACGCCGTACTGGACGGTCGGGGGCAGGCGTTCAGGTTCGTCGAAGGCCCCTGCCGCCACCGCCACGCCATCCGGTGCTTCATAGGTCAACGGCGTGCCACAGTCGGCGCAGAAGCCGCGCCGCACCACGTTGGACGACTGGAAGTAACGCGGCTGGCCGCGGGTCCAGCTGAACTGCACGCCGCGCACCGACACCAGGGGGGCGTAGTAGCCGCCAAATGCCTTCTGGCACATCCGGCAATGGCAGATCGAGCTGTCGGTGAGCTCACCGCGCGCCTGGAAGCGGATCGCACCGCATTGGCAGCCGCCGCGGTATTCGGGTTGGCCCTGCATGGTGGGTTCCTCCGCAAAATCGTGTCGACCGAGGTCGACACCCACCGCACAGCAGGCGCCGACGTGGTGGGTGCCGACCGTTGGTCGGCACGCCTTTCAATATTGCTTCTTGGTGCGTTTGGCCGGCTTGCCCCGCTCGGGCAGCGGCGGCAGGCCATCGCCCTCTTCCTCACCCTTGTGCTCGACCAGGCGGAAGTCGATCTTGCGCTCTTCCATGCTGGCCTTCAGCACCAGGATGCGCACGCGGTCGCCCAGCCGGTAGCTGGCGCCGCGACGTTCACCGGTCAGTGTCTTGCGGGTGGCGTCGAACTTGTAATAGTCCTGCGGCAGCTGGGTCACGTGGACCAGGCCCTGCACCTTGGACTCATCCAGTTCCACGAACAGGCCGAAGCTGGTCACGCCGCTGATCACGCCGTCGAACTGGCCACCGACATGCTTTTCCATCCACGCGGCACGGTAGCGCTCGTCGACCTCGCGCTCGGCCTCGTCGGCGCGGCGCTCCCGCTCGGAGCACTGCAGCGCCAGCGCAGCCATCTCGCGCGCGTTGTAGGTGAACTTGTCCAGCGGCTTGCCGGACAGCGCGTGCTTGATCGCACGATGCACCAGCAGATCGGGGTAACGGCGGATCGGCGAGGTGAAGTGCGCGTACGCCTCCAGCGCCAGGCCGAAGTGGCCATTATTGTCCGGGCTGTACACGGCCAGGCTCTGGCTGCGCAGCAGCACCGATTCCAGCAGCGTCGCGTCGGGGCGATCGCGGATCTTCTTCAGCAGCTTGGTGTAGTCGCCCGGGCGCACCTTCGACCACGGCGGCAGGCTCAGCTTGAATTCCTTGAGGAATTCCAGCAGATCGGCGTACTTGGTCTCCGGCGGCTTTTCGTGCACGCGGTAGGGCGCCGGCACGTGGTGCGACAGCAGGTACTTGGCCGCCTCAACGTTGGCGGCGATCATGCATTCCTCGATCAGCTTGTGCGCGTCGTTGCGCACCAGCATGCCGGCCTGGGTGACCTCGCCGCGGTTGTCGAGCACGAAGCGCACTTCGCTGCTTTCGAATTCGATCGCACCGCGCTTGGCGCGCGCCTTGGACAGCACCTTGTACAGTTGGTGCAGGCGCTGCACCTGCGGCAGCAGGTCGCCGAGCCACGCCTTGGTATCAGCGTCATCCTCGCCCACCGCCTTCCACACCTGGGTGTAGGTCAGGCGCGCGTGCGAGTTCATCACCGCTTCGTAGAAGCGCGAATGGGTGACCAGGCCGTCGCGGTCGATCTGCATGTCGCACACAAAGCACATGCGGTCGACCTTCGGCATCAGCGAACAGATGCCGTTGGACAGGGTCTCCGGCAGCATCGGCACCACGAAGCCCGGGAAATACACCGAGGTGGCGCGCTTCTGCGCTTCCTCGTCCAGCGGTGTACCGGGGCGCACGTAGTTGGAGACGTCGGCAATGGCCACAACGAGACGGAATCCATCCGCATTCGGTTCGCAGTACACCGCGTCATCGAAGTCCTTGGCATCCTCGCCGTCGATGGTGACCAGCGGCGTGCTGCGCAGGTCGACGCGTCCGCCGATCATGGACGGCTCGACCACCAGCGGCACCGCGGCGGCTTCGTCCAGCACCTCCTGCGGGAATTCGAACGGCAGTTCGTGGCCGTGGATGGCGGTTTCCACCACCAGCGATGCGGTCAGCTTGTCGCCGAGCACGGCGATGATGCGGCCGATCGGAGGACGGCGGCTGTCCGGCGCCTGGGTCAGTTCGCAGACCACCAGCTGGCCATCGCGCGCACCACCGGTCTGGTCGGGCGGCACCTGCACGTTGCGCTGCACGCGCTTGTCGTCGGGCACCACGTAGTTGATGCCCATCTCGATGCTGAAGCGGCCGATGAGGCGGGTCATGCCGCGTTCCAGCACGCGGGCGATGCTGCCCTCGCGACGGCCACGGTGATCAATGCCGGTGACGCGGGCAAGCACCTTGTCACCGTGCATCACCTTGCGCATTTCATACGGCGGCAGGAACAGGTCGTCACCGCCCTCAACCGGGCGCAGGAAGCCGAACCCTTCCGGATTGGCGATCACCACGCCGGTCACCAGGTTCAGGGTCTGGATCGGGGCGAAGCCACCGCGCCGGTTCTGCACCAGCTGGCCGTCGCGGACCATCGCACCGAGCCGGCGCGACAGCGCCTCGGCCCGGTCCGGCGCGGTCAGGCCCAGGCGTGCGCCCAACTCGTCGGCGGTCTGCGGCCCCTCGCAACGTTCAAGCAGCGCCAGGATGGCCTCGCGGCTTGCGATGGGTTGTTCGTATTTCTCGGCCTCGCGGCTGGCATAGGGATCGTCGATCACCTTGCCGGTCGGCGGCAGCTTGCGGCCGGGGGCCGGGCCCGGTGCATCGGCGCTGCGGGGCTTGCGGCCGCGTGGCGGCGCGTTGCCGTCGTTCAGTTCTGGAAGCCAGCCCGGCAACGGCTTGCCCGGCTTGGTGGTGCGGGCTGCGCCCGGCTTGGCGCCCTTCTTCGGGGCCTGGCTGCGGGAGGTGCTCCCGCCCTTGCTTGGTTTTTTGGTAGTCATCGCCTTACATGGTAGCGGTTGATGGCGTGCAGAACGGGTCAGCAGCCGCCTTGAAGGCATTGCGTGAAATAAATTCAGGAAGTCGTTGACACCCTGCGGATTCATCTTCACAATTGCGCCTCTGGAACGCCCAGGTGGCGGAATTGGTAGACGCACTAGTTTCAGGTACTAGCGGGTAAAACCGTGGAGGTTCGAGTCCTCTCCTGGGCACCAACGAAAGAACTCCTCGCTTCGGCGGGGATTTTTTTTGCCTGCCGTCCGGCCTGGGGTCGGATCCCTTTCCACAGGAAAGGGCTCTGACCCCGACATCGGGCCTTGGGATCAGAGCCCCTTTCGCAAGCGAAACGGGATCCGACCCCAGCTCTGCAAAAAATGTTGACACCTCCGTAACAACACCCCATAATCTCGCTCCTCGACGCCCAGGTGGCGGAATTGGTAGACGCACTAGCTTCAGGTGCTAGCGGGGGCAACTTCGTGGAGGTTCGAGTCCTCTCCTGGGCACCATGTCGAGAAAGATAAAAACCCGCGCAAGCGGGTTTTTTCTTGCCTGCGATTCAGGCCTTTGTCGGCTCGAGCTTGCTCGACTGCACCGGTCCGTAGAGTCGAGCTTGCTCGACTGATGCCATGCAGGGCGAAGCGCAAAGCAGTCGAGCAAGCTCGGCTCTACGTACACGGGCGGCAACGCGCTTCAGAACAACGGCCGCAGCACCAGCTCCAGGCCGAGCAGCAGCAGGAACCCGAGGAAACAGGCTCGGAACACGCGCGCGCTGATCCGCTGCCGGATCACCTGCCCCAGCCACATGCCCAGCAGGGCCGGCACCACTGCCATCGCACTCAGCCCCAGTTGCTGGATACCGAACGCACCGTGCAGCACCAGGCCGGTGGTCAGCGAAATCGTCGAGACCGTAAACGCCAGCCCCAGTGCCTGCACCAGCTCCTCGCGCTGCAACCCCAGCGACTGCAGGTACGGCACCGCCGGCATCACGAACACACCGGTCGCCCCGGTGACCACACCCGACAACGCACCGACCAGCGGCCCCAGCCAGCGCTCACGCTGCTGCGGCACACGGAACACCGGCGCGAACAGCGCATAGGCCGCATAGACCACCAGGGCCACGCCGAGTGCTACGCGCGACCAGGTGCGATCGACCCGCACCAACAGCGCGGCCGAGCCCAGCGTCACCACCACCACCGCCAGCATCATTGGCCACAGCCGCCGCACGATGTGGCCCAGTGACGGCCCGGACACCAGCTGCCATGCATTGGTGACGAAGGTCGGGATGAACAGCATCGACGCCGCCGCCACTGGAGACAGCGCGCCACCCAGCAGGCCCATGGCCACCGTCGGCAGGCCCATCCCGGTCACGCCCTTGACCACGCCGGCCAGCACGAACACCACCACCAGCAGCACGTAGAAGTACATCGATTCATTCATGCCTTCATTGGATCGGCGAGCCGGCCGGCGCACAATGCGGTCTTCCCGGCCTCGCCTTCGGCTGATCCGAAGGCCCAGGCATTGCGATGAGGGCATCACATGCGGATGGATATCGCCGACCTGCGGCTGTTCCTGGCCATTGCCGAGGCAGGCAGCATCACGGCCGGCGCAGCGCAGGCGAACCTGGCGCTTGGTTCGGCCAGTGAACGCCTGCGCACGATCGAAGCCGATGCCGGTACGGCATTGTTGAACCGGCACCCGCGCGGGGTCAGCCTGACCGAGGCCGGCGCCGCCCTCGCCCACCATGCCCGCCTGATCCTGCAGCAGCAGGCGCAGCTGCGCGGCGAACTGCAGGCGTTCGCGCATGGCGCGCGCGGCACCCTGCACCTGTATGCCAACACTGCGGCGCTGACCAATTACCTTCCCGCGCGCCTCGCCCCCTGGCTGGCCGAACGCCCGCGCCTGCATGTCGAACTGCTGGAACGCACCAGCCCGGAAGTCGTGCGTGCGATCAGTACCGGCCAGGCCGAGGCCGGCATCATCAGCGACGCCGTCGATGCCGCGGGTCTACAGCAGCACGTGGTCGCCGAAGATCCGCTGGTGATGCTGCTGCCCGCAGACCACCGCTTCGCATCGCGGCGCAGCGTGGCCTTCGCCGACATGGCTGGCGAGACCTTTGTCGCCCTGGCCGACGGCAACGCCCTGCAGACCTACATTGAAGACCAGGCGCGCGACATCGGGCGCCGCCTGGACGTGCGCATCCGCATGAAGACCTTCGAAGGCGTGTGCATCATGGTCGGCCACGGCATCGGGGTCGGCATCGCGCCGCGGACCATCGCCCGCCAGCATCGGCGCAGCACGCATACCGTCGCCGTACCGCTCGCCGATGCGTGGGCACAACGTCGCCTGTGCGCCTGTTTTGCCGAGTGGACGCAGCTGTCGCCGGCGATGCGCAGCCTGCTGCATCACCTGGGCGTGCAGCCGCAGAAAAAAGTGTGAAATGTTGTTGACACATCCTCAGTCGTTCCCCATAATTCGTCTCCTGAGTCGCCCAGGTGGCGGAATTGGTAGACGCACTAGCTTCAGGTGCTAGCGGGGGCAACTTCGTGGAGGTTCGAGTCCTCTCCTGGGCACCATGACTCAGAAAATGATCAAACCCGCGCAAGCGGGTTTTTTCATGCCTGGCGTTCGGGAGCTGCGATTGCATGCGCCATCCACGCATGGCGTGGATCTACCGGATGAAGAGCCCGCGCAAGCGGGTTTTTTCATGCCTGGCGTTTGGGAGTTTCTCGATTGCATGCGCCATCCACGCATGGCGTGGATCTACCGGATGAGGAGCCCGCGCAAGCGGGTTTTTTCATGCCCCTCATCCGGGCACATCCGCGCGACGCGCGCATGCATCGCGATGAGGCCACAAACAGAAACCCCGCCTTGCGGCGGGGTTTATGCATCCGGTAGATCCACGCCATGCGTGGATGCACACCATCACTCAGTGGCCACCACCGGCCGAGGCAGCCCCGGCACCGGCGCCGAACGGTGGCTTGGCCAGCCACAGGAACGCGATGATCGCCAGGAAGATCCAGCCCAGCAGGAAGAAGATGTCGTTGAAGCCCATCTGCGACGCCTGGTGGTTGATCATGTTGTTCAGTACCGCTGCGCCGTGTTGCAGGTCGCCCTGCCCCATCGCCGTGACCTGGTCCTGCATGCCCGGTTGATAGGCCGAGATGTGCTCGGTCAGGTCGGCATGGTGCACCTGGGTGCGCCGCGCCCACAGCCACGTCGTCAGCGACGCCGCGAAGCTGCCGCCCAACGTCCGCAGGAAGGTGGCCAGGCCCGAGCCCGCCGCGATCTCGCGACCGTCTAGGTCCGACAGCAGGATCTGCAGCACCGGCATGAAGAACAGCGCCACACCAATACCCATGATCAGCTGCACGCCGGCCACGTGCATGTAGTCCACCTGCAGGTTGAAGTTCGAGCGCAGGAAGCTGGTCATCGACAGCACGATGAAGGCCACCGTAGCCAGCATGCGCATGTCGAAGCGCGATGCGTACTTGCCCACGAACGGGGTCATGATCACCGGCAGGATGCCGATCGGTGCGGTCGCCAGGCCTGCCCAGATCGCGGTGTAGCCCATGTCTCGCTGCAGCCACTGCGGGATCAGCAACGCCACGCTGAAGAACGCCGCATAGGCCACCACCATCGCCAGCGTGCCGGCGCGGAAGTTGCGATGTCGGAACAGCTTCAGGTCGACGATCGGATCCTTGTCGGTCAGTTCCCAGATCAGGAACACCGTCAGCGCCACCACGGCCACGCAGGCCAGCACCACGATCTTCATCGACGAGAACCAGTCCTCGTCATTGCCCAGGTCAAGCACCAGCTGCAGGGCGCCAACACCGATCACCAGGGTGATCAGGCCGACGTAGTCCATCTTCGGCTTCTCGATCTGCTCCGGGCGCCCCTTCAGCTGGTTGCCCACCACCAGCGCGGCGAAGATGCCCAACGGCACGTTGATCAGGAAGATCCATTCCCAGCTGTAGTTGTCGGTGATCCAGCCACCGAGGATGGGGCCGCAGATCGGCGCCACCACGGTGATCATCGCCAGCAGGGCCAGCGCCTGTCCGCGTTTCTCACGCGGATAGATCGAGACCAGCAGCGACTGCGTGATCGGGTACATCGGGCCGGCCACGAAGCCCTGCAGCGCGCGCGATACCACCAGCATGCCCATGCTCTGCGCCAGGCCGCACAGCAGCGAGGTGATGACGAAGGCCAGCGTGGCCCAGACGAACAGCTTGCGTTCGCCGAAGCGGCGGCTGAGCCAGCCGGTCAGCGGCAGCGCGATGGCCGTGCTGACCGCAAACGAGGTGATGACCCAGGTCGCCTGCTGCGAACTGGCACCGAGATTGCCGGCGATGGTCGGCAACGAGACGTTGGCGATGGTGGTGTCGAGCACCTGCATGAACGACGCCATCGCCAGGCCCACGGTGCACAGGGCGACGCTGGGTGGCAGGAACCCGGAGGCCGCACCTGGCGCCGCCGGTGCGCCCGGAGCGCCGTGCGCGGCTGGAGCTTGTGCGGACATGGCGACCTCAGCCCGCCTTCGCCTGCTGCTGCGGCAGGTTGCCCTGGATGATCGTGTGGATCACCTCATCGGCATCATGCAGCTGCTTGGCATACACATCGGTGTCGAACACCGTGCCCTTGGCCGCTGCGCTCGGCAGCACTTCACCCTTCTGGTCGCGCAGGCTCACTTCGGCCTTCATCGACAGGCCGATGCGCAGCGGGTGCTCGGCCAGCTGCTTGGCATCGATGGCGATGCGCACCGGCACGCGCTGCACGATCTTGATCCAGTTGCCGCTGGCATTCTGCGCCGGCAGCAGCGAGAACGCCGAACCGGTGCCCAGGCCCAGGCTCTGGATGCGGCCCTTGTACTTCACATCACCGGCGTACAGGTCGGACTTCAGCTCCACTTCCTGGCCCAAGCGCATGTGGCGCAGCTGGGTTTCCTTGAAGTTGGCCTCGACCCACATCTGCTCGGTCGGCACCACGGCCATCAGGGCATTGCCCGGCTGCACGCGCTGGCCGACCTGCACCGAACGACGGGCAACGTAGCCGGTGACCGGCGCGACGATGCCGGCGCGGGCGTTGTTGAGGAAGGCCTGGCGCAGCTGCGCGGCCGCCGCCTGCACGTCCGGCTGGGTGGCGATCACGGTGTCGTCGACCAGCGCGCGGTTGCGCTCGACGGTCTCACGCGAACCGGCCACGGCCGCTTCGGCGGCCGCCAGCTCATCGCGGGCATGGGCCAGTTCTTCGTTGGAGATGGCGCCGGTGGCGGCCAGGTCCTTGCGGCGGGCGAAGTCATCACGCACGCGCTTCAGGGTCACCTGGCGGGCATTCAAGTCTGCCTGCGCGCCTTCCACGCTGCGGTACAGGCCGCGGGTCTGGCGCACCGTCTTGGCCAGGTTGGCTTCGGCCTGCTGCAGCGCCACCGAGGTGTCGGACGGGTCCAGCTGCACCAGCAGCTGGCCGCGCTCGACGCGCATGCCGTCATCGGCGTTGATGGCGACCACGGTACCGGCCACCAGCGGGGTGATCTGCACCTGGTTGCCCTGCACGTAGGCATCGTCGGTTTCTTCGAACCAACGGCCGAACATGAAGTACCACAGCGCCAGTGCGGCAAGCAGCAGCACGACGATCACGAACAGTCCGCGCAGCAGGTTGCCGCGGCGGTTGGAGGCGGCCGGGGCCGCGGTGTCTTGGGTCTGGCTCATGGCGGAGGTCTTCAGGAATGCGAGGAATCGGAATGGGAGGCAATCGGCGCACGGTCGGCGTCAGCGGGCTGGAAACCCCCGCCCAAGGCCTTGCTCAGGCGCACCGAGGACTGCACCTGCTGCGACTGCAGGCCGGCCAGCTGCTGCTGCGATTGCAACAGGGTGGACTGCGCGGTCAGCACGTCCAGGTAGCTGCCGATGCCGGCGCGGTAGCGCTGCTGGGCCAGGTCGAAGGCCGAGCGTGCGGTGTCCACGGCCTGCTGCTGCGCGTGCGCCTGCTGTGCCAGCGAACGCACCGCATTGACCTGGTCGGCGACGTCGCGCAGTGCGTCCAGCACGGCTTGGTTGTAATTGGCCACCGCCAGGTCGTACTGCGCGTCGGTGTTGGCCAGGTTGGCGCGCAGCTTGCCGCCTTCGAAGATCGGCAGGCTCAGCGCCGGGCCGATGTAGGCGAAGGTGGAGCTGCTCTTCAGCAGGTCACCCACGTTCGGGGCGACCACGCCGGCCAGCGCGGTCAGGTTGAAGCTCGGGTAGAACTTGGTCTTCGCAACCTTGATCTGCTTGTCGGCCGCTTCAACGCGCCAGCGTGCGGCAACGATGTCGGGGCGACGGCCCAGCAGTTCGCTGGGCAGCACGCCCGGCAGCTGCAGCGCCACCGGGTTCAGCGGCTGCGGGCGCTGGATCGACAGGCCTCGGTCCGGACCCTTGCCGACCAGGGCGGCCAGCGCGGTGCGGGCGGCATCGATGCGCTGCTGTGCGGCCAGCACCTGCTGCTGCGCGGCCGGCACGCGGGCCTCGGCCTGGCGCACCTGCAGATCGCTGTCGATGCCGGCGCCGCGGCGCTGGCGGGTCAGCTGCAGCGACTTCTGCGAGCGGGTCAGTTCTTCCTCGGCCACGTCATTGAGCTGCCACGCATAGGCCAGATCGGCGTAGGCCTGGGTGATGCCGGTGGACAGGTTCAGGCGTGCCGCCTGGGCTTCGACCGTTGCGGCATGCGCGCCATCCACGGCCGCTTCCCAGGCGGCGCGCTTGCCGCCCCACAGGTCCACGCCGTAGCTGAAGTCGAAGGCAACCTGGCCACTGCCGCCGTAGCGGCCACCCATCTCGCTGCCCACCATCGACTCGGGCAGGCGCAGGCCGGTATAGCCACCGGAGACCGACAGGCTGGGCAGTTCCTCGGCGCGCGCGGTACCGACCTGGGCCTGGGCCTGGCGCAGGCGCGCATCGGCGGCGTCAAGGCTCGGATGGCCGGCAAGGCCTTCGGCAACCAGCGCGTCCAGCTGCGCGTCGCCCAGTGCCTTCCACCAGTCCTGCGCCGGGAATCCGGTGGCGCTCAGGTCGGTGTCGGCCAGGGTGCGTTCGCTGTGCAGGCTGTCCACCTCAAGCACGTGGCCCTGCGGGGTGAGGCCACGACTGCTGGCGCAGGCGGCCAGGGCCAGGGCCAGCGCTGACACCAGCAGCGCGCGCCCGGACCGGCGGAGAGTGGGATGCGGGATCGGGTTCATGGGGTCGTCAGTGAATCGCGGATTCGGGTAAGGAGGGACAGCAGCAGCGTGCGCTCATCGGCGGAAAGATCACGCAGGGCGTAATCCATCACCGCGTCGCCGCGCAGCTTCAGCCGTGCCCACAACGCGCGGCCTTCGTCGGTCAGCACGATCTGCAGTGCACGCCGGTCCTGCGCATGCGGCTCGCGGCGGACGCAGCCCAGCGCCTCCAGCTTGTCCAGCAGGCGGGTCACCGCGCTGGGCACCTGGTCGATGGCCTGGGCCAGTTCGTTGGCAGTACAGGGGGCCATGTGCGAAAGCACCTTCAGCCCGATGTAGTGGGTGAAGCCGATGCCCAGATCTTCTTCAGCCATGGACGCGTCGAGTTGCCGGACCAGGCCGTCGCGCACCTGGCGCAGCAGCAGGCCGAAGCTGGGGGGAGTGGTTGCAGGACAGATCATGGGGGAGCATTCTCTTCCAAAAAAAATATTTCTCAATGGAAATATTCGATCTGGCATCGAATGCTGTGTTGCAGCAGTGGGCTGGATCGGTGAAGGCGCCTACCTTAATGATCTGGTCAGGTGGCCCGGTAGTACAATCCAGCCAATGGATGACACATTTCAGCCAGCGGATATGATGAACAAGGCAGAAATCCCCCCACCCAAGCGCCTGCTGCGTGACGACGCACTGGACTGGTTCGAGCGCAATGACGGCCCCCCGGTCGTCGCCTTCCGCTTCGACAGCCCGCAGGGCCTGGTCCGCGAAGTGGACTGGCACCACCACCAGCGCGCCCAGCTGATCTGTGTTGAACGCGGCCTGCTGACCACCCGGACCTCGCATGGCACCTGGTCGCTGGCGCCGGGTTCGGCCGGCTGGATGCCGCCGCTGGAGCCACACACGGTCACCCTCGACGGCCCGCTGCGCGGCTGGGGCATGGCCCTGGCAGCGCCCGCCTGCGCCACCCTGCCCTCCGACCCCTGCGTGCTGGGCCTGTCCAAGCTGGCGCAGGCGCTGGCCGACCGCATCTGCGAATGGCCGCTGGGCTACGACACCACGCCTGAGCGCCAGCACATCATCGACGTGCTGGTGGACGAGATCCGCACCGCGCCACGCCAGCGCATGCACCTGCCGATGCCGCACGACCGGCGCCTGCTGAAGATCGCCTCGCAGCTGCTGGCCGACCCGTCCGACGAGCGCAGCCTGGCCGAATGGGCGCACTGGGCCGGGCTTTCCCCGCGCAGCCTGACGCGCCACTTCCGCGACGAGACCACGCTCAGCTTCGCCCAATGGCGGCAGCAGGCGCGCCTGGCCGAGGCCCTGCGCCAGCTGACCGACGGCCGCAGCGTGGCCGACATCGCCCATGCGCTGGGCTTCAGCAGCGCCAGCGCCTTCGTCACCGTGTTCCGCCGCCACTTCGGCTTGCCGCCGGGGCGCTACCTGGCGCGTGCCGGGCATGGCCTGGAAACCGGGCTGGACCCTGCGCGCGGCTTGGCATCCCCCGCCGCATCCGGATAATCACAGGATTGCGAGCGGCGACTGCCGTCGCCGCCTCCCGACAACAGGTAACAACGCCGCATGACCGAACTTGCCCGCCCCGTGTTCCACGGATTCGAACAACTGCCGCTGCGCGAGTACGCCGAGCGCGCCTACCTCGACTACTCGATGTACGTGGTCCTGGACCGCGCCCTGCCGTTCATCGGCGACGGCCTGAAGCCGGTGCAGCGCCGCATCATCTATTCGATGAGCGAGCTGGGCCTGAATGCCGCGTCCAAGCCGAAGAAGTCCGCGCGCACCGTCGGTGACGTCATCGGTAAGTACCACCCGCATGGCGACAGCGCGTGCTACGAAGCGCTGGTGCTGATGGCACAGCCGTTCTCGTACCGCTATCCGCTGATCGAGGGCCAGGGCAACTTCGGCTCCAGCGACGACCCGAAGTCGTTCGCGGCGATGCGTTACACCGAATCCAAGCTGACCCCGATCGCCGAAGTGCTGCTGGGCGAGCTGGGCCAGGGCACCACCGACTGGGCGCCGAACTTCGACGGTACCCTGCAGGAACCGACCTGGATGCCGGCGCGGTTGCCGCACCTGCTGCTCAACGGCACCACCGGCATCGCCGTGGGCATGGCCACCGACGTGCCGCCGCACAATCTCAACGAGATCGTCAGCGCGCTGCTGCACCTGCTGGACAACCCCGACGCCAGCGTTCGGGACCTGTGCGAGCACGTACAGGGCCCGGACTACCCGTCCAGCGCCGAGATCATCACCGCGGCCAACGATCTGCGGAACATGTACGAGACCGGCAACGGCAGCGTGCGTGCGCGTGCGACCTTCACCAAGGAAGCCAACAACATCGTGGTCACCGCGCTGCCCTTCCAGGTGTCGCCGTCGAAGGTGATCGAGCAGATCGCCGCGCAGATGCGCGCCAAGAAGCTGCCGTGGCTGGAGGACATCCGCGATGAGTCCGACCACGCCAACCCGGTGCGCGTGGTGCTGGTGCCGCGCTCCAACCGCGTCGACGCCGAGCAGCTGATGGGCCACCTGTTCGCGACCACGGACATGGAGCGCAGCTACCGCGTCAACCTCAACGTGATCGGGCTGGACGGCCGTCCGCAGGTGAAGAACCTGAAGATGCTGCTCAGCGAATGGCTGACTTTCCGCAGCAACACCGTCACCCGCCGCCTGCAGCACCGCCTGCAGAAGGTCGAGCGCCGCCTGCACCTGTTGGAAGGCCTGCTGGTCGCCTTCCTCAACCTGGACGAGGTGATCCACATCATCCGTACCGAGGACGAACCGAAGGCGGCGCTGATCGCACGCTTCGGCCTGTCCGAGGACCAGGCCGAGTACATCCTGGAAACCAAGCTGAAGCAGCTGGCGCGCCTGGAAGAGATGAAGATCCGCGGCGAGCAGGACGAGCTGGCCAAGGAGCGCGAGAAGATCCTCGGCATCCTCGACAGCAAGGCCAAGCTCAAGAAGCTGATCCGCGACGAGCTGACCGCCGATGCCAAGAAGTTCGGCGACGCACGCCGCTCGCCGTTGGTGCAGCGCCAGGCCGCGCAGGCCATCGACGAGACCGAGCTGGTGCCGAGCGAGCCGATGACCGTCGTGCTGTCGGAGAAGGGCTGGATCCGCGCCGCCAAGGGCCATGACGTCGATGCATCCGCCCTGTCCTACCGCGATGGCGACGCCCTGCAGGGCGCAGTGCGCGCGCGCAGCACCCAGCAGGTCGCGTTCCTCGACAGCGAGGGCCGCGCCTACTCGACGCCGGTGCACACCCTGCCTTCGGCGCGCGGCAATGGTGAACCGCTGACCGGCCGCTTCTCGCCGGCGCCGGGCACCAGCTTCGTGACCCTGGCCAGTGCCGAGCCGGACGCCCGCTTCGTGCTGGCCTCGACCCACGGCTACGGCTTCGTCACCCGCTTCGAGAACCTGATCGGCCGTAACAAGGCCGGCAAGGCGATGCTGAACCTGTCGTCCGGTTCCTCGGTGCTGACCCCGTCGGTGGTGGCCAACGTCGAAACCGACCGCATCGTGGCGGTGACGAGTTCGGGCAACCTGCTGGCGATCGCCGCCAACGACCTGCCGGAACTGGACAAGGGCAAGGGCAACAAGATCATCGAGATCCCCAAGGCCAAGCTCGCCACCGAACGCGTGGTCGCCATCGTGGCGATCAGCCCGGGGCAGACCCTGCAGGTGCGCAGCGGCCAGCGCACCATGGGCCTGAAGTTCAACGAGCTGGACGCCTACCTCGGCGCGCGCGCCACCCGCGGCCACCTGTTGCCACGTGGCTGGCAGAAGGTCGAAGGGCTGGCGGTCGAATAAGGGCTGGGGCCCTGCCCCTGGTGGGTGTCAACCTTGGTTGAGGTGGGTGTCAACCTTGGTTGACACGCTTTGCCAGAGATCAGACACGAAAAAGCCGGGGCATTCCCCGGCTTTTTCGTTGTCGGCTGGCGGGCGGTGGAGCAGCTGGCGGGCGAAGGCTGGCTGGCGGTGCTCCGGTGCTGGCGGGCGACAGAACGCTGTGCTGCTTCTGGTAGAGCCGACCGCTGGTCGGCTGTCTCCTCCTGGTAGAGCCGACCGCTGGTCGGCTGTCTCTTGAAAAACAGCCGACCAGCGGTCGGCTCTACCGGGTGGTCGCCGGGAATTGCCCGGCGCCACCTGCGGCTCAGTGCGCCGGGGCGCCGTTGCCGTCGATCTTGCTCAGCTGGTACAGCTCCAGGCCAATGCGCTTGATCAGGCCCAGCTGCTGCTCCAGCCACCAGGCGTGGTCTTCCTCGGTGTCCTTCAACTGCGCCAGCAGCATGTCGCGGCTCACGTAGTCACCCTTCTCTTCGCACAGCTTCATGCCAGCGGCGAGATTGTTCCGAACCGCGTATTCAGTATCCAGATCCTTCTGCAACATCTCCTCCACGGTCTTGCCCGGCTCGGTGGCATGCGGGCGCATGTCCGGGTCGCCGCCCAGGAACAGGATCCGGCGCAGCAGCGCGTCGGCGTGCTGGGTCTCTTCTTCCATCTCGTGGTTCAGGCGTTCGTACAGCGCGAACAGGCCCTGGTCCTCGTAGCGGCGGGAATGGATGAAGTACTGGTCGCGGGCAGCAAGCTCGCCGCGCAGCAGTTCCTTCAGGCAGGCGATGACGTCCGGGTTGCCTTTCATGGGGGGCTCCTGTGAATCGATGCGGCATAGGGTGACGCATTTCCGGCGACGGTGATCTAATCGGAATCAGTCGCAGTTGCGCCTGCGGCTACAATCGACCCTCGAGCGTGGAAAGGACGTGCGATGCGACGTACATGGCGTTGGGTGCTGGGCGTGTTGATCGCCATCGTGCTGGTCACTGCATTGAGCCTGTGGCTGCTGCTGCGCGGCAGCCTGGCCGACCTGGACGGTGAGCATGCGCTGCCGGGCTTGGCCAGGCCGGTCACGATCGAGCGCGACGCGCTGGGCGTGGTCACCATCACCGCCGGCAGCCAGGCCGACGCCATGCGTGCGCTGGGCCGCGTGCACGCGCAGGAACGCTATTTCGAGATGGACCTGATGCGGCGCAGTGCCGCTGGCGAGTTGTCGGCGCTGTTCGGGCCCAAGGCCATCGACGCCGACAAGCGTATGCGCGTGCATCGCCTGCGCGCGCGTACCGAGGCCAACCTGCAGGCCGCGCTGGGCGACAACAGCGAGGCCGTGGGCGCGTACGTGGCCGGCGTCAATGAGGGCTTGGCCGGACTCTCCGTGCGGCCATGGGCGTACCTGCTGCTGCGGCAGGCGCCGCAGCCCTGGCGGGCCAGCGACAGCGTGCTCACCGGGCTGGCCATGTACGCCGACCTGCAGGACCCGGGCAACCAGACCGAGCTGGCGCTGAGCCGCATCCGCGCGGTCGTGCCGCCGGCGCTGTACGCGCTGCTCGCCCACGATGGCAGCGAATGGGATGCCCCGTTGTTCGGCGAACCGACCGGCAACGCCGTGCTGCCCGACGCCAGCCAGCTTGATCTGCGCACATTGCAGGGAAAGCCGGGCACCGGGCAGGAAGAGGCCGATGCGGTCGGCAGCAACAACTTCGCCGTATCCGGTGCACTGACCGCCGACGGCCGCGCCATCGTCGCCGATGACATGCACCTGGGCCTGCGCGCGCCGGGGCTGTGGTTCCGCGTGCGCCTGCGCTACCCCGACCCGCAGGCCGCGGGCGGCCAGGTCGATGTCACCGGTTTCTCGCTGCCCGGCCTGCCGGCGGTGATCGTCGGCAGCAACGGGCATGTCGCCTGGGGCTTCACCAACAGCTACATCGATACGGCGGACTACCGCACTGAACCGGCCAACGCTGCGGTCACCGTGCATGAGGAACGCATCGCAGTGGCCGGCCAGGCCGACGTGCTGTTCCCGGTGCGCGAAAGCGCCTGGGGACCCATCCTGCACACGCATGCCGATGGCAGCGGCGATGCCCTGCGCTGGGTCGCGCAGCTGCCGGGTGCGGTTCGCCTGGACTTCGGTGACCTGGCCCGCGCCGGCGATCTGGAAGCCGGCCTGCACTTCGCCGATCACGCCGGCATCCCCGCGCAGAACCTGGTGATCGGCGACCGCAGCGGACGCATCGCGTGGCGCCTGATCGGCGCCCGTCCCGACCGCGGTCCTGGCTGCGCACCGGCCGGCTTCAACGCCGCCAGCAACCAGAACTGTGCGCCCTGGCCGATCCGCAGCGATGCCGCACCGGCACTGATCGACCCACCCAGCCATCGCCTGTGGACCGCCAATGGCCGCGTCCTCGACGGTGAGGCATTGGCCAGCGTTGGCCATGGTGGTTATGACCTCGGTGCCCGTGCGCGGCAGATCCGCGACCTGCTGGCCATCCAGGAGCGCTTCGATGAGCACGACCTGCTGGCGATCCAGCTGGATGACCGCGCCGTATTCCTGCAGCGCTGGTGGGCACTGCTGCATGACGTCATTGAACGCAGTGACGATCCTGCGCTGAAGCGCCTGAAGGCCGTCAGCCATCAGTGGGGCGGCCGCGCCTCGGCCAGCTCGGTCAGTTACCGGGTAGTGCGCGAGTTCCGCTCGCAGGTGATGCAGACGCTGTCCGATGCACTGCTGGCCCCGGCCAATGCGCGACTGGGCGATGGCTACCTGGAACCACGGCTGGCGCAGCTGGAAGGGGTCGCGTGGCCGATGCTGCGGCAGCGCCCCGCCAACCTGCTGCCACCGGCCTTCGACAGCTGGGATGCGCTGTTGATCGATGCGGCACGCCGCACCGAAGCCGAACTTGCCAAGCAGGGTCCGCTGGCCCAGCGCAGCTGGGGCGAACGCAACACGGCGGCGATCTGCCACCCGATCGCACGCGCGGTGCCGGCGTTCGCGAAGCGCTGGCTGTGCATGCCGGCCGATCACCTGCCCGGCGACCGCGACATGCCGCGCGTGCAGACGCCGAATTTCGGTGCTTCGGAGCGGATGGTGGTCTCGCCCGGGCACGAGGCCGACGGCATCGTGCACATGCCCGGCGGCCAGAGCGGGCATCCCCTGTCCCCTTATTGGGGTGCCGGCCACGAAGACTGGGTGCATGGCCGCCCGACTCCGTTCCTGCCGGGCAAGGCCCAGCATGTGATGACGCTGGTGCCTGCACGGTAATGCCGGCCAGCGGCCGGCACCGCCTCCAGCGCTAGGCCAACGCCTGCTCGTGCACGCCGGCAATCGCTCGCCCGGACGGGTCGGCCGCTGCCGCGAAGCTGGCATCCCATGCAATCGCCGCCGGCGACGAGCAGGCAATCGACTTGCCGCCCGGCACCGTTTCGGCAGCGGCGCGACTGGGGAAGAACTGCTCGAACAGGTGGCGGTAGTAGTACGCCTCCTTGGTCTGCGGCGGGTTGTGCGCGAAGCGCTTGTCCGCGGCCGCCAACACACGGTCGCTCACCTGTGCTTCGGCGTGTGCCTTCAGCCCGTCGATCCAGCCATAGCCGACGCCATCGCTGAACTGTTCCTTCTGCCGCCACAGGATGCTGTCGGGCAGGTAGCCGTCGAACGCCTCGCGCAGCACCGCCTTCTCGATGCGACGGCCACCGAACCCGGCGCCGACCATCTTGTGCGCGGCGTCGAAACGCATCGCCACGTCGAGGAATTCGCGGTCCAGGAATGGCACGCGCGGCTCCACGCCCCAGGCCATCATCGACTTGTTGGCGCGCAGGCAGTCGTAGTTGTGCAGGGCATCGAGCTTGCGCACCAGCTCATCGTGGAATTCGCGCGCATCCGGCGCCTTGTGGAAGTACAGGTAGCCGCCGAAGATTTCGTCGCTGCCTTCGCCGGACAGCACCATCTTCACTCCCATCGCCTTGATCCGCCGCGCCAGCAGGAACATCGGCGTCGATGCGCGGATGGTGGTGACGTCATAGGTCTCGATGTGGCGGATCACTTCCGGCAGCACGTCCAGGCCTTCTTCGAAGGTGTATTCGAAACCGTGGTGCACGGTGCCCAGCGCTTCGGCGGCAACTGCAGCAGCGGCCAGGTCGGGCGAGCCCTTCAGGCCGATCGCAAACGAGTGCAGGCGCGGCCACCAGGCTTCGGTCTGTCCACCGTCCTCGATGCGACGGCGTGCGTAACGTGCGGCCACGGCCGCCACCAGCGATGAATCCAGGCCACCCGACAACAGCACCCCGTACGGCACATCGCTCATCAACTGGCGTTCCACCGCCTGCTCGAAGGCCTGGCGCAGTTCGGCCAGGTCGGCCTGGCGGCCCTGCACATCCGCATACTCGCGCCACGGCTGCTGGTAATAGCGCACCAGTTCGCCGCTGGCGCTGTCGAAGTAATGGCCTGGCGGGAACTGCGCGACATCGGCACAGGAATCGACCAGCGCCTTCATTTCCGACGCCACGCGCAGGCGCCCCTGCGCATCGTGGCCCCAGTACAGCGGCACCACGCCGACCGGGTCGCGCGCCACCAGCACGCGGCCGCCGTCGCGGTCCCACAGTGCGAAGGCGAAGATGCCGTTGAGCTGTTCCAGCCACTGCGCCGGCGATCCGCCCTGGCGGTACAGCGCGTTGATCACTTCGCAGTCCGAGCCGGTCTGGAAGTCATAGGCGGTGGTCAGCGCGGCCTTCAGCTGCTGGTGGTTGTAGATCTCGCCGTTCACGGCCAGCGCCAGCTGGCCGTCGGCCGACAGCAACGGCTGCGAGCCGCCGGCCGGATCAACGATGGCCAGCCGCTCGTGGACCAGCAGCGCGCCTTCGTCGAGGTACACGCCGCTCCAGTCCGGGCCGCGGTGGCGCTGGCGCTGCGACAGTTCCAGCGCGTGGCGGCGCAGGGAAGGAAGATCGTCACCGGCCTGCAGGCCGAAGATTCCGAAGATCGAACACATGGCGGAGCTCCTGTTGGGGGATTTCACGAGGGGACGGTGTTCGACCGGCCATCCAGGCCCGGGTGGGGCTGCGCCCGGGCACAAAAAAACCCGCATCGGCCGATGCGGGTTTTCTGGTGTCCGGGCGTGTGTTGCTGTCTATCTACCCAGGGCGCAGTCCCGCATCGGCCGCGCACGATTATTCGCGCGCAGATTATTGCGGTTGTTGTTGTTGACGGCGGTGGCCAGGCGGATCGACATGGCATCGACCCTACCCCGCTTTCAGGCGCCGCGCAACAGTTGCGTTGGCAACCAGCCGGACCGGTCGGCGGCGCATAATGGCCCGCCCCGCACTGTGTAACTGGAATGCAACACCGCAATGGACGCAACGCGGCACTGGCCGCCCTGTTCTGCCTGAGCCTGGCCGCGTGCCAGACGCTGCCCCCGCCCTCGCCCCTGCCGCCAGCCCAGCTGCAAAGCCTGGAGCAACGCGGAACCGACGGCAGCTTCAAGGGTGCCTTTGATACCGCGGAAACCTTCGAACGCTTCAACGATCCGCGCGCGATTGCCTACTACGAACGTGCCGCCGCGATCACGCCCTGGACCTTCCACAACACCAAGGCCGAAGAAGCACTGGGCCGGATCTGGACGTCCGGCACGCTGCGCCATACCGACAGCCCCCATATCGATCCTGCACCGGTGCTGCGTGCGTCGTGGCGACGTGGCGAACGCGCCTACCTGGCAGCGGCCAACCACGGCAATCCCTACGCGTTCCATGAACTCGCCACGGCCTATCGCGCACGCGGTGACGCGCAGCAGGCGCTGAGCTGGGATCTGCGCGCGATGATCTACCACCGCTATCCAAGCCGTTCCTCACAGCTGCCGGATGCGGTGGCCGCACAGGCCGGCACCGTGCACCCGTTGGTGGCCCGCATCCAGCGACGCGCCGAGCGCGGCGATGCCGAAGCGCAGGTCGACCTGGGCGCGCTGCTTGAAAGAGGCGTGGGCCTGCCACGCGATCCGGCGCGTGCCCTGCAGCTGTACCAGCGCGCCGGGGCGCAGGGCAACGTGTTTGGCCAATATTTCGCTGGGGTGTTGCTGGGTCGGAGCGCGCCGGGCGTGGAGAAAAACACCGATACAGCGACGCACTGGTTCGCCAGGGCCGAAGCGCAGCACTTCTACATGGGCGCGCCGAGCTATTGGAAGAAGGCGATCGAGCCGCCGTTCTTCATTTTCTCGGAGTAGTAGAGCCGAGCGATGCTCGGCTGCTTCTGCCAGTAAAAGTCAGCCAAGCATGGCTCGGCTCTACAAGGAAGCAGCCCCAGCCGGAGGTGGGGGGCCCCCCCCGCCGCCCCCCCC
>NZ_JAXAXL020000002.1:209925-261620 GCF_047497515.2 Stenotrophomonas maltophilia | reverse complement strand
GCCGGAGGTGTGCCGACCAACGGTCGGCACCCACCCTCCCCCTCACACCAGCAGCCGTTCCACCAGCCGCTGGTACAGGCCCGGCAGCGCTTCCAGCTCGTCCACGCGCACGTTCTCGTCCACCTGGTGGATGCTGGCGTTGACCGGCCCTACTTCGATGCACTGCGCACCCAGCGGCGCGATGAAGCGCGCGTCGGAGGTACCGCCACCGGTGCTTTCTTCCGGCGCACGACCGATGTGTTCGGCCAGCACGGCACGCGCAGTGGCACGCAGCGTGCCTTCCGGGGTGTAGAACGGCTCGCCGCTGCGATGCCATTTCAGCGTGTACTGCAGGCCATGCCGGTCGAGCAGTGCAGCGATCTCCGCCTCCAGCCTCGGCGCGTCCCAGTGCGGGTTGTAGCGGATGTTGAAATCCACCTCCAGTTCGCCGGGAATCACGTTGTTGGCGCCGGTGCCGGCATGGATGTTGGAGATCTGCAGGCTGGTCGGCGGGAAGCTTTCGTAGCCCTCGTCCCAGCGCCGCCCACTCAGTTCGGCCAGCGCAGGCGCGGCCTGGTGGATGGGGTTGCGCGCCTTTTCCGGATACGCCACATGGCCTTGCACGCCCTGCACGCGCAGCTTGGCCGACAGGCTGCCGCGACGGCCGACACGCAGCAGATCGCCGAGCGTCGTCGTGGACGACGGCTCACCGGTGATGCACCAGTCGATGCGCTGGCCGCGCTCGGCAAACAGCCGTGCGACATGGCGCACGCCATCAATGGCATCGCCTTCTTCGTCGCTGGTCAGGAGCACCGCCAGCGTGCCGGGATGATCGGGGTGCGCCGCGACAAACTGCTCGGCGGCGACCACGAACGCGGCCACGCTGCCCTTCATGTCGGCCGTGCCACGGCCATACAGCACGCCGTCACGGATCGTCGGCGTGAACGGGTCGCTCGCCCATGCCTCGCGTGGACCGGGCGGCACCACGTCGGTGTGTCCCAGCAGCACCAGTACCGGCGCGCCGTGGCCGTGGGTTGCCCACAGGTTGTCGACCTCGCCCAGGCGCAGATGGTCGCAGCGGAACCCGGCCTGCTTCAGCCGTGCCGCCAGCAGCGCCTGGCAGCCGGCGTCGTCCGGCGTCACCGAG
Source organism: Stenotrophomonas maltophilia (assembly GCF_047497515.2). Lineage (GTDB taxonomy): Bacteria > Pseudomonadota > Gammaproteobacteria > Xanthomonadales > Xanthomonadaceae > Stenotrophomonas. The sequence goes on along the minus strand of NZ_JAXAXL020000002.1, from coordinate 260,494 downwards.
GGCCGAGCGATCAGCTCGCTGGCCAGGTCGAGAACCGCGCTCACGCGCCACCCACGCCGAAGCGTGCCTTGAAGCCGTTGTCACTGAAGCCCTGGCTGACCGTACCGTCGGCGGTGACCACCACGGGGCGCTTGATCAGCTGCGGATACTCGCGAAGCAGCAGCTTCCATTCGGCATCGGACTCGGCCGCCTTGCGGTTGTCCGGCAATTGCCGCCAGGTGGTGGAGGACTTGTTCACCATCGCCGCCAGGCCGCCCAGCTGCGCAGCCCATTCCAGCAACGTTTCCGGGCTGGGCTTGTTGTCGCGGTAGTCGACGAAGGTGTACGGCACGCCGAAGCGGTCCAGCCACTTGGTCGCCTTCTTGCAGGTATCGCAGTTCTTCAAACCGTAGACAGTGGTGCTCATGGCCATCTGTGATGCTGGAAAACAGAGGGCCAGAATCTCACAACAGGCGCTCGGACACGACCCGGAACGGCACCGCCGGCAGCCGGAAGGCGAGCCCCTCGTGCAACGCCACGCCCATCGCCTGCAGCCTCGGGCAGTAGGACTCGCCCTCCAGCTGCAGCGGTTGCAGCTGGGTGACATCCACCGGCAGATCGATGCGGGTGCTGGCCCAGCGCCGATCGCAGGTCCGCGCGATGGCCTCGTCCTGGCAGGTCAGGAAGCGCAGCCGTGCGTCATGGCCATCGCAGAATCCGGCCCATGCCGCTGGGTTCTCGCCTTCTGCTGCGCGCCACTGCAGATGCAGGGGTGGGGCACTGCCCTGCCCGCCTTCGATCAGCGTGTGGCCATGACCCGCGGCATCCAGCACATGTTCAAAGCGGGTGGATAGATGCGGCTGCATCGCATCGCTGAACGCACGCGCGCCGGCCACGAAGGCCCGCTGGTCCATCACGTTGCGGTCGAACAGCACCACCGGCGTCCCGTCCGGAGCATCGTCGCGGCGCAGGTACCAGCGCCAGTTGCTCTGGCGTGGCGAGGGCATCAGCCTGCGCAACGATCCGGCCAGCGCGGGGCCGAAATGCCCGTGGCGGTAGCTGAGGATGGTGTACGGCGTGCGCCCTTCATGCACGACGTAGTGATGGCCCGGCGGCGGCGGCGGTGCCTGCCGCACGTCGACCCACCAGCTCACATACACCACATCGCGCACGTCGCTGACCAGCGCCGGCATCGGCCAGCGCCGCGACAGCGCGCGCCGCAGCCGGGTCCAGCGCGGGGCATGCAGCAGGCGCAGCAGCACCCGCCCGAACAGGGTGTCGGACGGATGCTGGTAGATCGCGGACTGCGCCAGATCCTCCGGCGCCGTCACCTTCAGTCGGCCAGGCCGCGCAGCAGGTCGTTGACGCTGGTCTTGCTGCGGGTCTTGGCATCAACCTGCTTGACGATCACCGCGCAGTACAGCGAATGGGTGCCGTCCTTGCTCGGCAGCGAGCCGGACACCACCACGCTGTACGGCGGGATGTAGCCGTAGCTGATCTCGCCGGTGGCGCGGTTGTAGATGCGCGTGCTCTGGCTGAGGAACACGCCCATGCCGATCACGCTGTGGTGGCCGACCACCACGCCTTCCACCACTTCCGAACGCGCACCGATGAAGCAGTGGTCTTCGATGATGGTCGGGCTGGCCTGCAGCGGTTCCAGCACGCCGCCGATACCGGCACCGCCGGACAGGTGGCAGTGCTGGCCGATCTGCGCGCAGGAGCCGACGGTGGCCCAGGTATCGACCATGGTGCCTTCCCCGACGTAGGCACCGATGTTGGTGAAGCTCGGCATCAGCACCACGTCCTTGCCGAAGTAGGTACCGCGGCGGGCGATCGCGCCCGGCACCACGCGCACGCCACCCCGGCGGAACTTCGCTTCGTCATAACCGGCGAAACGCGATTCGACCTTGTCCCAGAACGGTGCGGGGCGCGCATCGACCACCGCCATGTCGTTGACGCGGAAGTACAGCAGCACCGCCTTCTTCAGCCACTCGTTGACCTTCCAGCCACCGTGGCCATCCGGCTCGGCAACGCGGAATTCCCCGCTTTCCAGGCCATCGATCACGCGGTTGACCAGCGGTTTGGTCGAGCCTTCCAGCTCATGCAGGGTCAACGTGGCGCGGCGCTCGAAAGCGCTCTCGATACCGAACTTCAGCTCCTCCACGCCCGGCGCGGCCGGCTTGCGCAGCGACTTGCGGGCAATGGTTTCGGCGCGAGTGGCTTCGGCGCTCTTGGCCGGAATCTTCTTCGGCGCAGCCAGCTTTTTCGCCGGGGCCTTGGCCGCTGCGGCCTTCTTCGGCGCGGCGGCCTTCTTCGCGGCCGGCGCGGCGGCAGGTTTCTTGGCCGCTGCGGCCTTCGGGGTCGCGGCGGTCTTCTTGGCAGGCTTGGTGGCCATCAGGCGGGGTCTCCGGCGTTTCGATCAGGGTCCAGGCAGGCCAGCATCGCGTCATGCAGCTGCTGCCGGGCAGGTTCAGTCAGGGGGAGGTCGTGTTCGTCACTGATCACGAAGGTGTCTTCGGCGCGTTCGCCGAACGTGGCAATGCGCGCATCATGCACGCGCAGGCCCTGGTTGCGCAGCACGAATGCCACGTCGGCCAGCAGGCCGGGGCGGTCGGGTGCGACCAGGGCAAAGCGGGTCGCGCCGGGCTCATCGCGGAACTCGATGCGCGGGGCAAAGCGGAAATGGCGCAGCTGCCGTGGCACCACCCGGCGCGATGGCCGCAGGCGGGTCAGGTCACCGCTGAGCGCCTCGCGCAGCGCGGCTTCCAGGTTGGCGCTGCTGCCATCGGCAAAGCTGTCGGCCGGGCTCACCTCGAAGGTATCGAAGATGGTGTCGACCGGGCCGTCCAGCACGCGCGCACGGTGGATGCCATAGCCCTTGCGATCCAGGGTCATCACGATGGCGGCGAACAGGCCGTCGCGGTCCGGCGAATGCACGAACACTTCCAATGCGGGGTCGTCGACGCTGATCCGGCGCACCTTCACCAGCGCCTGCCCCTGCTTCACCGGCACCAGCGCGGCGGCCTGCCAGGCCAGCTGTTCCGGGCGCAGGCGGATGAAGCCTTCATCGGGCATCACCGCGAACTGGCGGTCGATGGTGGCATCGTCATAGCCCTGCTCGCGCACCAGCGCGCGCACACTGTCGCGCGCCTCGGCCACGCGCTCGGCCGCCGGCACCGGATGTTCCAGCCCCTCGCGCAGCGCGCGCCGGGTGGCGAAGTACAGGTCGGCCAGCAGGCGGTCCTTCCAGGCGTTCCACAACTTCGGACTGGTGCCGGCGATGTCGGCGCAGGTCAGCAGGTACAGGTAATCCAGGCGATCACGGCTGCCGACCAGGGTGGCGAAACGATGGATCACCACCGGATCGGCGATGTCCTGCTTCTGCGCGGTCACCGACATGCGCAGGTGCTGCTCGACCAGCCACGCCACCAGCTCGGTATCGGTGCCACTGAGCGCATGCGCCTGGCAGAACGCGCGCGCGTCCACCGCGCCCAGCTCCGAATGGTCGCCGCCGCGGCCCTTGGCGATGTCATGGAACAGGCCGGCCAGCAGCAACAGCTCCGGCTTGCGCAGGCGCGGCCACACTTCATGCGCGATCGAGAAGCGCTCATCGGCACGGCTGCTGGCGAACAGGCCGATGTTGCGCAGGACCATCAGCGTGTGCTGGTCGACGGTATAGACATGGAACAGGTCGAACTGCATGCGCCCGCTGACCTGGGCAAACGCGGGAATCCACTGGCCAAGCACGCCCAACCGTGCCATGCGCGAGAGCGTGTCGACCGGGCGCTGGCCACGCAGCAGGGACAGGAACTGCTCGCGCGCATCGCTGTCGGCCTGGTCGTAGGCCGGCAGCAGCGGCAGCGCTTCGGCCAGCGCGCGCGCGGTCAGCGAATGCAGGCCGCGCACCTGTGGATTGTTGGCCCAGCTGGCGAACAGCGCGAACACCTGGCCGATATCGCCGCACGGCCAGCGGGCATCATTTGCGGCCAGGTAGCCGCGGCGCAGGGAAAAGCCGACCGTCAGCGGTTCCGGCTGTGCCTCGCCATCGAACTGTTCCTCGAAACGCTGCAGCAGTCGGTCACTGATCCGCCGCACCACAAGCGCAGCGCGGTAGAAGCCCTGCATCATTTTTTCGACACCGAGATTCTCGGCATCGTCTTCAAAGCCCAGGCGCGCGGCCAGGGTCTTCTGGTAGTCGAAGCGCAGGCGTTCTTCCGGGCGGCGCGCCACCAGGTGTAGGCCGAAACGCAGCCGCGCCAGCACCGCGCGCTCGCGCTTCAGTGCAGCCGCTTCATCGGCACCCAGATGGCCGAGCCCGACCAGTGCCTCCAGATCGCGCACGCCGAACGCACGCAGCGCCATCCAGCCCAGCGTGTTCAGATCGCGCAGGCCGCCCGGGCCATCCTTCAGGTCCGGCTCCAGGTTGTCGGCGGTATCGCCGAAACGCTGGTGGCGGTTGCGCAGTTCTTCCAGCTTGGCCAGGAAGAAAGCGCGTGCCGGCCACAATTCGCGGTCGTCGATGGCCACGCGCAGCGCGCGGCGCGTGGCCTCTTCGGCCAGGATCGGGCGTGCCTCGATCAGCGCGGTCAGCACCGTCTGGTCGGCGGCGGCCTCGCGGCACTGCGCAGCCGAGCGCACGGCGTGGCTGACCGCCAGCCCGCAATCCCACAACAGCGCGAACAGGCGTGCCAATGCGGGCTCATGGGCAAGCTGTGCCGGCGGATCGCCGAACACCAGCAGGTCGATGTCCGAGCGGGGAAACAGTTCACCACGGCCGTAGCCGCCGACCGCGAACAGCGACAGCCCGCTGTCAGCCGGCAGGCAACGCTGCCAGGCCAGGCGGATCAGATGGTCGGCTGCGCGCGCGCGCAGCGCCAGCAGGCGCTCGATGTTGTCGCCCTGGTCGAAACGGCGGTACAGCCGCGCATCGGCCTGCTGCAGCGCCTGGCGCGCGGCAGCAGCCCAGTCCGGGTCGTTGAGCGACGCGGCCGGCGTGTCCAGCAGCGAACTCGCCGGCAGCATCCTCAGGAGACCTGCGACTCGCCCGGCGACAGGGTCAGCACGTCCACGCCGGTCTCGGTGACCGCGATCATGTGCTCCCACTGTGCCGACAGCTTGCGGTCCTTGGTCACCACGGTCCAGCCATCCGGCAGCACCTTGTTGTAGCGGGTGCCCTCGTTGATCATCGGCTCGATGGTGAAGGTCATGCCCGGCTGCAGCACCAGGCCCTGGCCCGGGCGGCCGTAATGCACCACCTGCGGCTCGTCGTGATAGACCTTGCCGATGCCGTGGCCGCAGTACTCGCGCACCACGCTGAAGCGCTCGCCTTCGGCGTAGCTCTGGATGGCATGGCCGATGTCGCCCAGCGTCGCGCCCGGACGCACCGCGCGGATGCCGCGCCACATGGCTTCATAGGTGGCTTCCACCAGGCGGCGGGCCATTACCGACGGGGTGCCGACGAAGTACATGCGGCTGGTGTCACCGTGCCAACCGTCCTTGATGACGGTGACGTCGATATTGATGATGTCGCCGTCCTTGAGCACCTTCCCTTCGCTGGGGATGCCATGGCAGATGACGTTGTTGACCGACGTGCACACGGTCTTGGGGAAGCCGCGGTAGCCGACGTTGGCCGGAATGGCGCCCTGCACGTTCACGATGTGGTCGTGGCAGATGCGGTCCAGTTCCTCGGTGGTGACACCGGGCTTGACGTGGGGGGTGACGATGTCGAGCACTTCGCTGGCCAGCCGGCCGGCGATTCGCATCATCTCGATTTCCTGCGGGGTTTTCAGATTCACGCTCATGCCCGCCATTATCGCCGATCCGGGCGCAATCTGAACGAACGCCACCCAACTGGCGTTCCAGGCCATGCACGGTTCCGGCAAGGAAAGTGAAAGCGTGACGGACTCCGCCCTTTCGGATCCCTATTTATCACGGATTACAGACACTTGCGCTGCCTAAGCTGCCCCCAGCATCGTCAAAGCGGCACCGATCGTGCCGTCTTCGCCTTGTTCAACAGACCTTCGGGTCAGGGAGGTTGTCCATGCGATCCCCAGTACGATCCCCGCTGGCTTGGGCCATGGCCGGGCTGCTGATGTCCAGCCCGGTGCTGGCCGCCGATACCACCACCTTCAACGTCACCCTGGTGGTCACCAAGGCCTGCACCATCACCGCTGCGGCGGCCACCAATGTCGATTTCGGCACTGCCGCTTCCACCACGGCCACGCCCACGCTGGGCCAGGGCACGGTGACCGCGCAGTGCTCGGCGTTGACCCCGTACACGATTTCGCTGAATGCGGGCGCCAATGCCGCCACCGCCAACGACGTCACCACGCGCCGGATGAAGAACACCAACGCCGCGGTGACCGCCAACAACTTCGTCGGCTACCAGCTCTACCAGGATGCTGCGCACACGCTGGTATGGGGGGCCACCACCGGTACCAACACCCAGGCGGGGATCGGCACCGGCCTGGCGGTGCCCTACATCGTCTACGGCCAGATCCTGAACCTGAGCACGAACAACCCGGCAACCGGCAACTACCTGGATACGATCACCGCCACGATCACCTATTGATGGAGCACGCCCGCATGGCCGGACCCCGCCCGTGGCGCGCCACCGGCGTGGCGCTGCTCGCCCTCTGCCTGCTGGCAGCCTCCACGGCAGGCGCCACCAGCCTGCAGGTGGCCCCTACCAGCCTGCAGCTGGAAGCCCGCCAACGCGCCGGCGAACTGTGGCTCACCAACAGCGGCACGTCACCGGTGAAGCTGCAGGTGCGCCTGTTCCGCTGGGTCCAGCAGAACGGACAGGAGCAGCTGCTGCCCACCGATGAACTGGTTGCCACCCCGCCGATGCAGGAATTGGCGGCCGGGCAGCAGCAGCTGGTGCGGGTGATGCGGCCCAACCGCGAGCCGCCGCCAGCACAGCAGTACTTCCGGCTGATTGTCGACGAGGTGCCCGATCTGGCCACCCGCGCCGATGGCATGCAGTTCGTGCTGCGCTATTCGATTCCGGTCTTCGTGCAGCCGGCATCGGGCAAGCTGGCCGCGCGACTGCAGGCCCGGCTGGTGCGGCTGGACGATGGCCGCGACGGCGTGGAGGTGTCCAATTCCGGCGACAGCTACGCGCAGATCGCCGACCTCGCACTGGGCAGTGCCCAGCGCCCTCGCATCGTGCACCCTGGCCTGCTGGGCTACGTGCTGCCCGGCCAGGTGATGCGCTGGCCGCTCGAACGCACGGCGATCGACCGCGACAACGACCAGATCACGGCCAAGCTCAATGGCGAGTCGGAACAGACGCCACTGTCGCCACCACCGGCTCGCTGAGGCGTTGATGGGCGCGCTGCTTGCTGCCCTGGCTCCTGCGGCGACCGAAGCCGCCGATGTGTCCGGCATGGCGGCCAGTGGCGCTGCGGATGTCTCCGGCGTGTCCGCCGATGCCATCCTGCCACCCCCTACCCCGCTCACGGCCAGCCAGACGCTGTACCTGGACGTATCGCTCAACAGCACACCGCGTGGCCTGCTGCCATTCACCGACAACCGGGGTCGGCTTGAGGCCAGCCCCGAAGTGCTGCGCCAGCTGGGTTTCAACGCCAGCGGCGACGCCCCGGTCTACCTGGACCAGATCAGCGGCGCGGTGGTGCGCTATGACGCGCACATGCAGACCCTGGCGCTGGATGTACCGCTGGACCAGTTGACCCTGCCGACCACCGTGCTCAGCCGACCACAGGCGCGCGCACCCGCTGGCAGTGCATCGCCCGGCGTGCTGTTCAACTACGACGTCTACGGCAGCCGGGTGGATACGCTGGGCAGCCTCAGCCTGAGCTCGGAACTGCGCCTGTTCGGCATCGGCAACGGCACCTTCGAGAACACCGCGATCAGCCGTCGCTACCAGCAGCCGGGCGACCGTCGCTGGCGCGGTGAGAGCGTGCGCCTGGACACGCGCTGGAGCCTGGATTTCCCCGACCAGGCGATGACCCTGGAGGTTGGCGACTTCTACAGCGGCTTCGTCGACTGGACCCGGCCGGTGCGCCTGGGCGGCCTGCAGATCGGCCGAAACTATGGCCTGCAGCCGTATCGCGTGCTGACGCCTACCCCCAGCTTCCTCGGCCAGGCGGTGGTGCCCTCCACGGTCGAGCTGTATGTCGACGGCCTGCGCCAGTACAGCGGACAGGTGCCGGTCGGCCCGTTCCAGCTGGCCGCGCAACCCGGCATCAGCGGCACCGGCAACGCACAGGTGGTGGTGACCGATGCGTTCGGCCGCATGCAGACGCTGGATTTCAGCTTCTACGGCACCCAGCAGCTGCTGGCCAAGGGCCTGTCGGACTGGTCGCTCGGCGTTGGACGCCTGCGCGAGGACTTCGGCCAGCGCTCGTTCACCTATGACGACCGCACGGTCGCCAGCGCCAGCTGGCGCGGCGGCGTCACGGATACCTTTACCGGCGAGGTGCATGCCGAAGGCGGCGGTGGCCTGGCCCAGGCCGGCCTCGGTGGCTGGTGGCTGCTCGGCGGTGCCGGCGTGTTCAATGCCGCCTACGCGCACAGCAACTACCACGGCCTGCAGGGCGGGCAATGGGCACTGGGCTACAGCTGGAACAACCGCCGCCTCAACGCCAACCTGCGCACCGTGCGCAGCCACGGCGACTACCGCGATCTGGGCGCGCTGCAGGACAACCTGCCGCCGAGCATCAGCGAACAGGCGACGGTCGGCGTGGATCTGCTGCGGCTGGGCACGCTCAGCGCCAGCTACCTGCGCCTGCGCTATCCCGATGGCGAGGACAACCGCTATGCCAGCCTGTTCTGGTCGCGTAGCTGGAGCCAGCGCTGGTCGGCCTACCTGTCGGTGAACCAGAACCTGGACAGGAGCGACGACCGCAGCATCTATCTGTCGGTGACCGCCAGTCTCGGCAACAACCGCCAGGCCAGCCTGTCCAGCCAGCGCAATGGCGACAGCCAGAGCTGGGTGGCCGATGTCACCCAGCCGGTGCCCGGCGATGGCAGTGCCGGCGGTGTCGGCTGGCGTGCCCAGGTCCGTCATGGCGAAGACGGCAATGGCGGCCTGGCCGAGGTCGGCATCCTCAACGATGTCGGCCGCTACTCGTTCGGTGCGTCGCGCCAGGGCAGCCTCAACTATGCCTACGCCAGTGCCAGCGGCAGCCTGGTGTGGATGGGCGGGCACGCCTTTGCTACCCGCGAGGTCTCCGATGCGTTCGCGGTGATCAGCACCAACGGCGTCGGCGGCGTGCCGGTACGACTGGAGAACCGCCTGATCGGCGTCACCGACGATCGTGGCCTGCTGCTGGTCAGCCCGCTGTTGTCGTGGCAGCGCAACCGGGTTTCGATCGACACGCTCGACCTGCCCGAGGACATGCGCGCCGACCGCATCGAGGACTGGGTGACGCCGCGCCAGCGGGCAGGCACCCGGGTCACCTTCCAGCTGCGTTCGCGGCCCTCGCTGAGCCTGACCCTGCAGGGCATGGACGGGCAACCGCTGGAGGTCGGCAGCGAAGTGCAGCTGCCCGATGGCCGCCAGGCGACCGTCGGCTATGACGGCCTGCTCTACCTTGAGGATGTGGCCGCGGGCAGCACGCTGTACGTCACCACCAGCCGCGGCCAGTGCCGGGTGAAGGTGCCGGACCTGCCCAAGGTGGTGGCCTCCGGCGCGCGGCCGAAGCCGGCACCGCTGCAGTGCATCCCGGAGGTGGCGCCATGAGGGTGCTGCTGCTTGGCCTGCTGCTGGTGGCCGGGCTGCTGGCCGCGGCACCGGCGCGCGCCGTCGCGGTCTGCACGGCCATCGCCGACCCGACACTGCCGTTCGGCAACATCAACAGCAATGCGCCCGGCGCAACCACGGGCACGCTCAACATCACGGTCAACTGCACCACCGCCGCGCTGAGCCTGCTGGCCACCACCGGCGTGCGGGTGTGCGTGGGCATCGGCGCCGGCAGCGGTGGCGGCAGCAGTGCCAGCTGGCGGACGATGAAGACCGGCACCAACGACAGCATGAATTTCCAGCTCTACAACACCTCCAACTTCAGCCAGGTGACCGGCTTGACCCCGCGCGGCACGCCGCCGGCGCAGGAGCTGACCTTGACCTACAACGTGCCCCTGACCGGCGGCAACGGCACGCAGGCCACACAGCTGTTCGCGCAGATCCCGGCCAATCAGATCCTGGCCTCGGGCGCGTACAGCAGCACCTTCAGCGGCGCCAACGTGGTGCTGACCTGGGCGTGGAATGAAGTACTGCTTGGCACCGCAACGGTTCCAGCCACCTGCAACGGTGGCGCCACCGGCACCAACAGCGCCAGCGCCGCGTTCAGCTTCACCGCCACCGCCAACGTGCTGCCGCAATGCGGCAGCTACGTCACCACCAACATGAACTTCGGCAACGTCACCGGGGGCATCCCGGCCAACATCGACCAGACCGCCACCCTCACCCTGACCTGCCTGAAGAACACCGCCTACCAGATCAGCCTGGACAACGGCCAGAACAACCCCACGGCCACCAGTACGCGGCGCATGGCGACCATTGTTGGCGCCGGCACCTACTACCTCACCTATGAGCTGTACCGCGATGCGGCGCGCAGCCTGCGCTGGGGCAACACCCTCACCGTCGATACCGTTGGCGGCACCGGGAGTGGCAGTGCGCAGCAGCTGACCATCTATGGCCGAGTGCCACCGGTCACCGGCCAGCCACCTGCCGGCACCTACAACGATCTGGTGCAGGTGACGATCACCTACTGACGCGCGTGCCGACCAACGGTCGGCACCCACCGGGCAGGATTGGAATGGTCGGCATCCACCGGGATGGGTTGGGAATGGTCGGCACCCACCGGGCAGGTTTGGAGTGGTCGGCACCCACCGGAATGGGTTTGGAATGGTCGGCACCCACCGGGCAGGTTTGGAATGGTCGGCACGCACCGGGATGGGTTGGGTAGATCCACGCCATGCGTGGATGACGGCGCAGTCGAGCAAGCTCGACTCTACAGTTCCTGCCGATCCGGCCGATACCGCGCAACGAGTCTTTCGACACACGGGATGGCAGGTGGTCCGCGCAGTTCTGATCGGGGCGATGCTGGTTGCCAGCACGCCGGCATGGGCCGACCCCAGCACCTCCACGCTACAGATCCGGCTGACGGTGGTCGAAGCCTGCAGCGGTGAAGCCGGTACCCACCGCTGCCCGGTCCCGCAGCAACGCAGCGACGCCGCGCAGCTGCCGGACCAGGTCCGCGATCTCGCGCCACCGTCCACCAACGATGAACCGGTGCCTGCCGTGACCATCATCTACTGATGCGCGCAGCACTGATTGTCCTCGCCTTGCTGCTGGCATTGCCCGCCGCTGCACTGGACCTGTCCCCCACCACCCTGCAGCTGCCGGCCGAAGGCGGCCGCACCGAGCTATGGCTGTACAACCCCGGCCCCGGCCACTGGCAGGGCCAGGTGCGGGTGCTGGCCTGGGAGCAGCAGACCGACGCCGAACGGCTGCGGCCCACCGACCAGATCCTGGCCAGCCCGGTGCGGCTCGACATGGCGCCCGGCGTGCGGCAGCGCGTCTGGCTGCTGCCCGGCCGATCCGAAACCGTCGCTGGCGAACAGGCCTACCGGATCGTGCTGGAGCCCAGCCTCGCGGGCCTGCCACGCTACTCGCTGCCGCTTTTCCGCGGCCAGGCCGCACCCCAGGTGCAGCCCCGCGTGCACGCCCGGATCGAACCCGATGCGTCGCAGCCCTATCTGCGATTGAACAATGCCGGCCCGCTGCACGCCCGCCTCCACGATCTGGTGTTCGTTGCCGAGGATGGCCAGCGCACCCTGCTGCTTCCGGGCCTGGCCGGCTATCTGCTGGCCGGGCACGAGCGCCGCTGGGCGCTGCCGGCCCGCCCCGGCGGTTACCATGGCGGGCATTTCCACGCCCATCTGCAGGATGGTCGCCAGGTCGACCTGACCGCGCCGGACCCGGCAATTGCAGCGAGCGCGCCAAGCGGGCTATAATCGACCGGATTCCTGCCGCCTGCGTGCGCGGGAACCCGTCCACACCGGACGTCACCGGTGAATCCACACCTGCTGCCCCCATCCGTGCCGGGGTGCTCCGCAAGGAGTTCGGCCACGGAGGCAACAGGGAAGCCCAACCCCGGAACCGATCGCGCTTCCATGCGCCCGCATACCTATCCCCGCGGGCGGAATCGCTGGTTCCCCATCAGGAGTATTGCAATGCCCCAGGTCACCATGCGTCAGATGCTGGAAGCCGGCGTCCACTTCGGCCACCAGACCCGCTACTGGAACCCGAAGATGGCTCCGTACATCTTCGGCGCCCGCGGCAAGATCCACATCATCAACCTGGAAAAGACCGTCCCGCTGTTCAACGACGCGATGAACTTCATCTCGTCGGTGGCCCAGAAGCGCGGCACCGTCCTGTTCCTGGGCACCAAGCGCAGCGCCCGCGAAACCATCAAGGAAGAAGCCGAGCGTTGCGGCATGCCGTTCATGAACCAGCGTTGGCTGGGCGGCACCCTGACCAACTTCCGTACCGTCAAGCAGTCGGTTGCCCGCCTGAAGGAACTGGAAGCCGGTGAAACCGACGGCACCTTCGAGAAGCTGGTCAAGCACGAAGTGCTGGGCCTGCGTCGCGAGCGCGACAAGCTGGAAGCCTCGCTGGGCGGCATCAAGGACATGAACCGCCTGCCGGACGCCATCTTCGTGATCGACATCGGCCACGAAGACATCGCGATCAAGGAAGCCAAGAAGCTGGGCATCCCGGTCATCGCCGTGGTCGACACCAACTACAACCCGGAACTGGTTGATTACGCCATCCCGGGCAACGACGACGCCATCCGCGCTGTGCAGCTGTACGCCCGCGCCGCTGCCGACGCCGTGCTGGAAGGCAAGGCTGCTGCTCCGCACGCCGCTTCGGTGCGTGAGGAAGAGTTCGCTGAAGCCGCTGCCGAAGGCGAAGACAAGCCGGCCCGCCGCGCTCCGGCCAAGAAGGCTGCCAAGAAGGGCGACGACGCCCAGGCCTGATCCAGGCCCCGGGGTGGACGCCCGGCGTCCACCCTCCCTGCACGCAGCCCTTGGCGCGTGACAGGACCGTGTCACACGGGCCGGCCACCATGCCGGCCCAACCCCTTTCTTTCGTGAGGTAATCCCGTGGAAATCACTGCTTCCCTGGTCAAGGAACTGCGCGAGCGCACCGGCGCCGGCATGATGGAATGCAAGAAGGCGCTCACCGAAGCCAACGGCGACATCGACGCTGCTGCTGAAGCCATGCGCAAGTCCGGCGCTGCCAAGGCCGACAAGAAGGCTGACCGCGTGGCCGCCGAAGGCCGTCTGGGCCTGGCCCAGGACGGCGGCAAGGCCGTGCTGGTCGAAGTCAACTCGGAAACCGACTTCGTCGCCAACGATGACAACTTCAAGTCCTTCGTCAACGCCGTCGCCGCTGCTGCCCTGGCATCGGGCGCCGACGACGTGGAAGCCGTGAAGGCTGCCACGCTGGCCGACGGCCGCACCGTTGAAGAAGCCCGCGCCACCGCCGTGCAGACCCTGGGTGAGAACATCCAGATCCGTCGCATGGTGAAGATCGATGGCAACAACACCATCGGCGCCTACGTCCACACCAACGGCAAGGTCGGCGTGCTGGTCGACCTGGTCGGCGGCGACGTCGAGCTGGCCCGTGGCCTGGCCATGCACGTGGCCGCGCTGAAGCCGCCGCACAACAAGGCTGCGGACGTTCCGGCCGACTTCGTCGAGAAGGAAAAGGAAATCGAGCTGGCCAAGATGTCCGAGAAGGACCGCGCCAAGCCGGCCGAGATCCTGGAAAAGATCATCAGCGGCAAGATCAACAAGATCGTCAGCGACGTGACCCTGTACGGCCAGACCTACGTGCTGGGCGACACCACCGTCGAGCAGGTGGTCAAGGCCGCTGGCGCCGACGTGGCAGGCTTCAAGCTGCTGATCGTCGGCGAAGGCATCGAGAAGGTGGTGGAAGACTACGCCGCCGAAGTTGCCAAGGCGATGCAGGTCTGATTCCAGCCTTCCGGCTGTGAAGCGACCAGAAGGAGCCGCGGGAAACCGCGGCTCTTTTTTTATCCCCACCGCACCTGTGGGTGCGCACCGTTGGTGCGCACACCGACACCGGCGCCCAAGGGCCTTTGCGTTGCGCGCGAATCAAGCCGATACTCGGCACAGGGAATCAACAGTCACTTAGCAGGAACGAAAATCGCGGACTGTGATGCATTCCTAGGTATTCTTGTCCCAATGGAATTGAACGACCCGACATGCCTCCCGAGCTGACAGCTGCCCTGGCGCTCTGCCGCAACCTGCCTTCGCCACCCGGTATTGCCCTGCGCATCATCGAACTGGCCCAGGACCCGGAAGCGGATATCGCCACCGCCGCCGACATCATCGCCATCGACATGGCGTTGAGCGCTCGCATGCTGCGCATCGCCAATTCGCCGCTGTACGCCAGCCGGCGCCGGATCGAGAACCTTGGCCAGGCGCTGACCATGCTCGGCCTGAATGCCACGATCAGTCTCGCGCTCGGCTTCACGGTCACACAGGGGCTGACCGGGGGCGGTGGCGCCGACCACGACCTGCGCCAGCGCGCCTGGAAGCGCAGCATCCTCAGCGCCCTTGCCGCCAGCCAGCTCGGCCAGGCCCGCGGACTTCGCCGCCTGGAAGAGCTGATGCTGGCCGGCCTGCTGCAGGACCTGGGCATCCTGTGCCTGGCCCAGGCCGAGGCGGAACGCTACCTGCCGCTGCTGCGCGAAGCGCGCGACAACCCCGACCTGGTCGGGCGCGAGCGCGACGAACTGGGCTGCAGCCACGCCGACGTCGGCGCCTGGGTGGCCGAGCAATGGGGCCTGCCGCGCTATCTGGTGGAGAGCATCCGCCACAGCGAGGACCAGGGCGCCGCCGAATCGCCGTTCCAGGCCTGCGTGCAGCTGTCCGGGGCCGTGGCCGACATCTGGCTGGACGACGATGCGGACACCGCGCGCGAGCGCGCCCTGCAGCAGGTCCACGACGGCCTGGAGCTGGACAGCGCGCGCTTCGACCAGGTCCTGGCCCGCATCAGCGAGGCCCTGCCGGACATCGCCAGCCTGTTCGAGGCGGGCCTGAATTCTCCGCTGCGCGTGCGCGAACTGATTGACCATGCACAGGAGCTGGCCACCCTGCGCAACCTGCGCGAACTGCAGGATGCCGACCAGGCACGCCGTCGTGCCGACGAATTCGAGGCGCGCGCCAAGCGGCTGGCCGACCAGGCCCATCGCGATGCGCTGACCGGCGTGCTCAACCGCCGCCAGCTGGAAGCCGTGCTGGAGCAGGAATTCCTGCGCGCCGGCCGCCAGGGCTGGCCGCTGTCGGTGGCCTTCATCGACCTGGACGACTTCAAGAAGATCAATGACGCGCACGGCCACCTGACCGGCGACGAGGTGCTGCGCGCCTTCGCCGGCAAGCTGCAGGGCCAGCTGCGCAACAGCGACACCGTGGCCCGCTTCGGCGGCGAGGAGTTCGTCGCGCTGCTGCCCAACACCAGCGAGACGGTGGCCCTTGACGTGATCCGCCGGGTACTGGCCAACATCGTCGCCACGCCGATGGCCGAACTGGAGGGCGGGCCGCTGTTCGTCACCTTCTCCGCCGGCGTGGCCACCCAGGGCGGGTATGAGCGCTTCGCCGACGTGCAGGACCTGCTGCGCGCGGCCGATGACGTGCTGTACCGCTCCAAGAACCTGGGCCGCAACCGGGTGATCGCCCGCTCCCCCGGCGCCCTCGGCCATGACGAGCTGTCGGCGACGGCCGGCGCCGAGCTGGGCTGAACCGGAAGCCCGTGCGACCGGGGCAGAGGCCTGGATTCTGCGCCGCAGTGCACAAAACACTTTGGCCCGACGCCGCATGCGCGTAGAATCGCCCGCGATTTCCACGCACCCGAGGTCCCCATGTCCAAGCTCGCCTATCGCCGCATCCTTCTGAAACTGTCCGGGGAGGCGCTGATGGGAGATGAGGACTACGGCATCGACCCGAAGATCATCAACCGCCTGGCCCGTGAAGTCATCGAGGCCCAGCAGGCCGGTGCCGAAGTGGCCCTGGTGATCGGCGGCGGCAACATCTTCCGTGGCGCCGGCCTGGCCGCAGGCGGCATGGACCGGGTCACCGGCGACCAGATGGGCATGCTGGCCACGGTCATCAACGCCCTGGCCATGCAGGATGCCCTCGAGAAGCTGGGCGCCAAGGCCCGCGTGATGAGTGCGATCAAGATCAACGACGTGTGCGAGGACTACATCCGTCGCCGCGCCATCCGCCACCTGGAAAAGGGCCGCCTGGTGATCTTCGCCGCGGGCGTCGGCAGCCCGTTCTTCACCACCGACTCCGGCGCTGCGCTGCGCGCGATCGAAATCGGTGCCGACCTGCTGCTGAAGGCAACCAAGGTCGACGGCGTGTACGACAAGGATCCGAACAAGCACAGCGACGCGGTCCGCTTCGACAGCCTGAGCTACGACGAAGTGATCCGCCGTGGCCTGGAAGTGATGGATACCGCTGCCTTCGCACTGGCCCGCGACAGCGACCTGCCGATGCGCGTGTTCGACATGGGCCAGCCGGGCGAGCTGCTGAAGATCCTCAACGGCGCGAACATCGGCACCCTGGTGCAGGGCCGCGACCCGGCCTGAGCCTGAGCGCAAGGCGACGCCCAGGCTGATTCAGGCCCGGCAGCGTCCCGTATTCGCCTATAATCGCCCGATTCCAGATACATCCAGGACCGGGCGATGCTCAACGACATCAAGAACAACGCGCAGACGCGCATGGCCAAGAGCATCGACGCTCTGAAGCACACCCTCACCTCCATCCGGACCGGGCGTGCCACGCCGGCCCTGCTGGACCGCGTGATGGTCAATGCCTACGGCAACGCCAGCACCCCGCTGAACCAGGTGGCCTCGGTTTCCAATGCCGACGCGCACTCGCTGCTGGTCACGCCCTTTGACAAGAGCATGATCAAGGAGATCGAAAAGGGTCTCTACAACGCCGAGTTCACCCCGAACACCCTGGGCACCTCGATCCGCATCAACATGCCGCCGCCGACCGAAGAGCGCCGCAAGGAGCTGGTCAAGCAGGTGCAGAAGGAAGGCGAAGGCGCCAAGATCGCGATCCGCAACATCCGTCAGGACGCGAACAAGGAAATCGCCAAGCTGGTCAAGGACAAGGCCATCAGCGAAGACGAGAAGAAGCGCGGCGAAGACGACATCCAGAAGCTGACCGACGCCAATATCAAGGACGTCGACAAGGTCGTCGCCGACAAGGAAAAAGAACTGCTGTCGGTCTGAAGTCGATGCCTTCAGTCCCGCCTCCGTTGCCGGCCGCCCTGCCCCGCCACGTCGCCATCATCATGGATGGCAACGGGCGCTGGGCACAGCAGCGCCGTCGCCCGCGCGTGATCGGCCACCGTGCCGGCGCGCGTGCGGTCAACCGCACCATCGAGCGCTGCCTTGAACTGGGCATTCCGGCGCTGACCCTGTTCGCGTTCTCCAGCGAGAACTGGGGCCGCCCGCAGGAAGAAGTCGATGCCCTGATGAAGCTGTTCCTCGGCGCGCTCGACCGCGAAGTGGACGAGCTGCATCGGCGTGGCGTGCGCGTGCGCTTCATCGGCGAACGCGAGCGCTTCGGCGCCGGCCTGGTCAGCCGCATGCAGCTGGCCGAACAGCGTACCGCCGACAACACCACCCTGACCCTGTCGATTGCTGCCAGCTACGGTGGCCGCCAGGACATCGCGCGTGCCGCACGTGCACTGGCTGCCGAAGTGGCCGCCGGCCGCCTGCTGCCCGAACAGATCGACGAATCGCTGCTGGGCCGCCAGGTGGCCCTGGCCGACCTGCCGCCGCCGGACCTGTTCATCCGCACCGGTGGCGATACCCGCATCAGCAACTTCCTGTTGTGGCAGCTGGCCTACACCGAGCTGTGGTTCACCGAGGCCCTGTGGCCGGACTTCGATGCGGACCTGCTGCAGCAGGCGCTGGACGCCTATGGCAACCGCGAGCGTCGGTTCGGCCTGACCAGCGCCCAGATCGCCGCCCTGGCCACCGAGACCTCCAGCCAATGACCAAGACCCGAGTCCTCGCCGCGCTGATCATGGCGCCGGTCGCCATCGCCGCGATCCTGCTGCTGCCCACGCAATGGCTGGCCGCCGCCGCCGCCGCGGTGCTGCTGATCGGCCTGTGGGAATGGCTGAAGCTGGCCGGCATCGAAGACACCCTGGCGCGCACCGTGCTGCTGGTGCTGAACCTGCTGCTGATGGTGCTGCTGGTGTGGGCCGATGGCAGCACCCTGGTGCTGTTCCAGATCACCACCCTGGCCGGTGTCGCCTGGTGGCTGGCCGCGCTGGTCTGGCTGCGCTTCTTCAACTTCGGCGCACAGCCAACCGCGCCCTCGCGCATCGTCAAGATGCTGGCCGGCACGCTGGCCATCGTTCCGGCCTGGGCGGCGCTGGTGCTGATCCACGCCGGCGGTGATCCGCCCGGCAAGCAGGGCCATCTGTGGCTGCTGGCCGCGCTGGCACTGGTCTGGGCGGCCGATTCGGGCGCCTATTTCGCCGGCCGTCGCTTCGGCAAGCACAAGCTGGCCCCGCGCATCAGCCCCAACAAGACCTGGGAAGGCCTGTTCGGTGGCCTGCTCGCCGGTGTCGCGGTGGCCGTCGGCCTGGGCTGGCTGGCGGGCATCGACGTCGCCCACCTGCCGGGCCTGCTGATCACCTCGGTGGTCGCCGTGTTCGCCTCGGTGCTGGGTGATCTGTTTGAAAGCCTGATCAAGCGCCACGCCGGTGCCAAGGATTCGGGCAACCTGATCCCGGGCCATGGCGGCGTGCTCGACCGCGTCGACGGCGTCCTCGCCGCCGTTCCGGTGTTCGCGCTGGGCAAGGAAATCTTCGGGTTCTGACCATGAATGCTGTCGCAGACCTGCGCCGGGTCGCTGTGTTCGGCGCCACCGGCTCGATCGGTGCCTCCACGCTGGACGTGATCGCCCGCCATCCGCAGCGCTACCAGGCCACCGTGCTGGCCGCTGGTCGCCAGGTGCAGGCGCTGCTGGCGCTGTGCCGCCAGCACCGGCCTGCGCACGCGGTGATCGCCGATGAATCGCTGTACGCCGCGCTGCGCGACGGCCTGCGCGAGGCCGGCCTGGCCACCCAGGCCCACGCCGGCCATGCCGCGCTGGACCAGCTGGCCGCCAGTGACGCGTGCGACACCGTGGTCGCGGCGATTGTCGGCGCCGCCGGGCTGTCCTCGACCCTGGCCGCCGCCGCCGCGGGCAAGCGCATCCTGCTGGCCAACAAGGAATCGCTGGTGCTGGCCGGCGAACTGCTGACCCGCACCGCCCAGCGTGCCGGCGCCGAGATCATCCCGATCGACAGCGAGCACAGCGCGATCTTCCAGTGCCTGCGCTCGCGTGACGCCAGCCTCGACGGCGCCGGCGTGCGCCGGATCCTGCTGACCGCCTCCGGTGGCCCGTTCCGCGGCCGCAGCCGCGCCGAGCTGGCCCAGGTCACCCCGGCGCAGGCCGTGGCGCACCCGAAGTGGTCGATGGGGCCGAAGATCTCGGTCGATTCGGCGACGTTGATGAACAAGGGCCTGGAAGTCATCGAGGCGCACCACCTGTTCGCGGTGCCCGGCGAGCGCATCGAAGTACTGGTGCACCCGCAGAGCCTGGTGCATTCGCTGGTCGAGTTCGTGGACGGCTCGACCCTGGCGCAGATGGGCCTGCCGGACATGCGCACCACCCTTGCCGTCGGCCTCGGCTGGCCGCAGCGCATTGAATCGGGCGTGGCCGGGCTGGACCTGCTGGCCCAGGGCCGGCTCGATTTCGAGGCCCCGGACAGCGAGGCCTTCCCGTGCCTGGCGCTGGCCTGGCAGGCGATGCGGGCCGGCGGAACCGCACCGGCCGTGCTGAACGCCGCCAACGAAGAGGCCGTTTCAGCATTTCTTCAGGGCCGGATCGGTTTCCTGACCATCCCGGAGCTGGTTGCTAACGCTCTTTCAACACTGCCGACCCAAGCAGCCGATACACTGGAGGTCCTGTTGTCCGCCGACCAGCGGGCACGCCAGTTGACCCTGAACGCCATCGACGCCGCCTGAACGACCGCCTCCGCACAGCATGACGCCGCCGCCCCTGCCCGCCAATGTGAGCCTGCATGACTGACTTCATCGGATCGGTCTGGTGGATGATCGTCAGCCTCGGGCTGCTGGTCACGTTCCACGAATTCGGGCATTACTGGGTCGGGCGCCTCTGCGGGGTCAAGATCCTCCGCTTCTCGGTCGGCTTCGGCCGCCCGCTGTGGTCGCGTCGCGACAAGCACGGCACCGAGTTCGCCATCGCGGCGATTCCGCTAGGTGGCTACGTGAAGTTCCTCGACGAGCGCGAGGTCGAAGTCCATCCGCACGAACGCGGCCAGGCCTTCAACCACAAGACCGTCTGGCAGCGCATCGCCATTGTCGCGGCCGGGCCGATTGCCAATCTGCTGCTGTGCATCCTGCTGCTGTGGGCGATGTTCGTGATCGGCAAGCAGGACTACTCGCCGACCATCGGCCGGGCCAATGGCATTGCCGCCAGCGCCGGCCTGGTCAGCGGCGACCGCGTGCTGCGCGTGGATGACCGCCAGGTGGCGACCCTCGGCGAGGCCAGCATGGCGCTGACCGCTGCCGCGATGGATCGCCGCGACGTGAAGCTGGAAGTGCTCGACCCGGCCGACCAGGTGCGCGTGCGCACCCTGCCGCTGTCGCAGCTGCCGGCCGGTTTCGATGAGCGACGGGTGCCGATCCTGGCCGGGCTGTACTGGCAGTCCTGGCTGCAACCGGCGCTGGTCGACTCGCTCACCGCGGATTCGGCGGTCACCGGGCTGCTGCAGCCAGGCGACCTGATCGTGGCGATCGATGGCCAGCGCATCGACAGCGTCGACCAGGTGATCGGCGAGATCCAGGCGCTCGGCCGCGCCGGCGGCCCCGGCATGATCGAGGTCCTGCGCGGCGGTGAACGGCTGGCACTGGAAGTCACGCCGCGGCAGGGCAAGGATGGCAAGGGCAACCCGGTCTGGCAGATCGGCGTCGGCTTCCCCACCACCTACAGCCCCGCCTACGACACCCTGCTGCGCTATGGCCCGCTGGACGCGGTGACCGTTGCCGTGCGCGAAACCGGCCGCCTGGCCGCCGATTCGCTCGGCATGATGGGCCGCATCGTCACCGGCAAAGCCTCGCTGCAGAACGTTTCCGGGCCGGTCACCATCGCCCGCGTGGCCAATGTCTCGGCCAAGCGCGGCCTCGACTGGTTCCTGCAGTTCCTGGCCCTGCTGTCCCTCAGCCTGTGCATCATCAACCTGCTGCCGATCCCGATCTTGGACGGCGGGCACCTGCTGTATTACCTTATCGAGTTGGTCAAGGGCAGCCCGCTGAGCGAGCGTGCCATCGCCGCCGGCCAATACATCGGCCTGGCGTTGCTGGCCGGGCTGATGGGGTTGGCGTTCTACAACGACATCCTCGGCCTGGTCCCGCGATGAACTTTTCCACGTTGTTGCCGTCTACAGCGTCGGCATCCCGCACCAATGAAATCGACCTTCCTACCGGACGTGACATGACGCGACTCCCCAATCGCCGCCTGCTGGCCCTCGCCCTCGCCGCCGTCACCGGCGCCCCCGCCCTGGCCCAGGCAGCCGAGCCCTTCACTGTCAGCGACATCCGCGTCGACGGCCTGCAGCGCATCAGCTCGGGTACGGTGTTCACCTACCTGCCGGTGGAACGTGGCGAGACCATCACCGACAACAAGGTCGGCGAGACCATCCGCGCCCTGTACAAGACCGGCTTCTTCGAAGACGTGCAGCTGGACCGCCAGGGCAACATCCTGGTGGTGACGGTCAAGGAACGTCCGGCGATCAACAAGCTGACCGTGACCGGCAACAAGGACATCAAGTCCGAGCAGCTGCTCAAGGGCCTGTCCGACATCGGCCTGACCGAGGGCGGCACCTTCGACCGCCTGAGCCTGGACCGCGTGACCCAGGAACTGCGTCGCCAGTACAACGATCGTGGCAAGTACACCGTCGAGATCACCCCGACCGTGAGCCCGCTGGACCGCAACCGCGTGGACATCGCGATCACCATCAAGGAAGGCAAGGCGGCCAAGATCCGCCACGTCAACCTGGTCGGCACCGAGAAGTTCGAGAGCAAGGACATCCTGGAAACCTGGGAGTCCAAGGAGCACAACTGGGCGTCGTGGTACCGCCGTGACGACCAGTACTCCAAGGAAAAGCTGTCCGGCGACCTGGAAAAGCTCAACTCCTGGTACCTGGACCGCGGCTACGTCGACTTCAGCATCGATTCCACCCAGGTCTCGATCAGCCCCGACAAGCGCGACATGTTCCTCACCGCGGGCGTGACCGAGGGTGCGCAGTACAAGATCTCCGAGATCAAGGTCAGCGGCGACACCATCCTCCCGCAGGAGGACGTCGAGCGCATGGTGATCCAGAAGTCCGGCGACACGTTCTCGCGTGCGCTGCTCGAATTCAGTTCGGACACCATCACCAACTCGCTGTCCAACATCGGCTACGCTTTCGCCAAGGTGAACCCGATCCCGACCACCAACCGCGCCGAGCAGACCGTGGCCATCAACATGCAGGTCGTTCCCGGCCCGCGCGTGTCGGTGCGCCGCATCCTGTTCCGCGGCAACACCCGCACCTCCGACGAAGTGATGCGTCGCGAAATGCGCCAGTTCGAGAACAGCTGGTACTCGCAGGCCGCGATCGACCGCTCCAAGATCCGCCTGCAGCGCCTGGGCTACTTCGAGTCGGTGGACGTCGAAACCCCGGCCGTCAGCGGCAGCAACGACCAGGTCGACGTCGTCTACAACGTCAAGGAAACCACCTCCGGCAGCTTCGTGTTCGGCCTGGGCTACTCGCAGTCCTACGGCATGACCACCTCGGTGCAGCTGTCGCAGAACAACTTCCTCGGCGGCGGCAACCGCGTGTCGGTCGAAGCCTCGCGCAGCAGTTACCTGCAGCGCTACGGCTTCAGCTACACCAACCCGTACTTCACCGATGACGGCGTGTCGCTGGGCTACAACCTGTCCTGGCGCGAACTGGACTACTCCGACTTCAACACCGCGCAGTACAACAGCACGAACGGTTCGGCGCAGGTGGTGTTCGGCGTGCCGCTGACCGAGACCGATACCGTCTCGCTGATGTTCGGCATCGACAGCAACCAGATCACCACGTACGCAGGCTCCACGCCCGCATCGATCATCGATTACATCGATGCCGTCGGCACCCGCACCTTCCATGCCTGGCGCACGGAACTGGGCTGGGCGCGCGACTCGCGCAACGACTACTTCATGCCGACCCGCGGTACCTACCAGCGTATCGGCCTGGAAACCACGTTGCCGGGCTCGACCATCGAGTACTACAAGCTGAACTACCAGATCAGCAAGTACTGGCCGATCATGCCGTCGCTGGTGATCAACACCCGTGCCGAAGTGGGCTACGGCGACGCCTACGGCAAGGACTACACCCGCACGATCACCAACGCGGACGGCACCACCCGTACCGTCACCGCCAGCGGCCTGCCGTTCTTCGAGAACTTCTACGCCGGTGGTACCAACTCGGTGCGTGGCTTCGAGGACAACACCCTCGGCCCGCGCGAAGTCACCAACGGCTATCCGGAAGGCCAGCCGCTGGGTGGTTCGCTGAAGACCGTCGGTTCGGTCGAAGCCTACTTCCCGCGCCTGTTCGACAGCCCGTCGGCACGCGTCTCGGCCTTCGTCGACTTCGGTAACGTCTACAACGGCACCAAGAACTTCAAGGCCAACGAGCTGCGCGTGTCGTCCGGTGTGGCCCTGCTGTGGCGCGCCCCGGTCGGCCCGATCTCGATCAGCTACGCCTTCCCGCTGAAGAAGGAAGACGGCGACAAGATCGAGCGCCTGCAGTTCACCTTCGGTGGGCAGTTCTGACGAACCGCCCTGCGGTTCATCAGAACTGCACGCGCATCCCTCCTATCCCCCGCGCCGTTGGCGCGCCCCCCTTAACAGAAGGGGGGCTCTCCACCAGACGGGTCTCGAATCGCCGGGCTTTGCCCGGCGTTTTCGTTTCTGTCCGTCGCGTCGAGCTTGCTCAATGCTTCTTTGGCGCGGCAGCTGGAATGAATTCCGCAGTAGCCACGCGGGCCATCGACGCCATCGCCTGTAGCGGCATGTCCGGCTCGGTGGACGTGGTAAGCGTGAACAGGATGCCGGTCCGGGCATCGGGCGCATTCACGCCCCATGACCGGGTGTGCGTGCCATCGCGGTTCGGCCCGAGGGCTTTCACCTCGTTGACCTGCAGCGGCGCAGGCATGCTCTTCAACAGCCGCTGGAACTCGGCCACGAATGCATCCGGCTGCGCCTGCCGGGCAAACACCACGCACAGCCCGTCATCGGTCTGCGCGACCGCATAGTCGCCGCTTCCCAGGCTGATCGACCAAGCCTTGCCTGCCTTGCCCATCAGGAATCTCTGCGCGGTGTCGCCGGGCAAAGGCGCCAGGCCGTTGGATTCCATGAACGGTTCGACCTTGCCCGGATCGCCAAAGGCGGCCAGGCAGGTATGGGTGAACAGTCGCCCGAAATCGGCTGCGGCACCCGCGGGCGCGTCGGAGGCACCGGCACCGGCACCGCTGGAGAGCGCAGACGCGGCCAGGACGGCGACCGAACACAGCAGATTTCGCATGGAAGCTCCTTTTCCGTGACCCGGGCAGGCTGCGCGGTCATCCACGGCGCGCGGCCACGGTAGCCCACCGAGCGCAGCAATGGCCAGCTGCTGGGGGCCGCCGTCCCGCCGCCAGGAATGCCCCCGCATGACCGCAATGGCGTCACACGTTAAACTCCCGCCGTGAATACTCCCACCTACACCGCCCAGCAACTTGCCGAGCAGTTCGGCCTGCAGGTCCATGGCGACCCTGCCACCGCCATCCATGGCGTGGCTACCCTCGCCCATGCCGGTCCTGGCCAGCTGACGTTCCTCTCCAACCCGCGCTACCGCGCCCAGCTGGCCGACAGCCAGGCCTCGCTGGTGGTGCTGCGTGCCGACGACGCCGAGGCCGCCCCTGGCGCCGCGCTCGTCGCCAAGGACCCATACACGGCCTTCGCCAAGATCGCCGCGCTGTTCGACATCGCGCCGACGCGCCCGCCGGGCATCCATCCCAGCGCCGTCATCGATCCCACCGCGCAGGTCGCCAGCAGCGCCCACATCGGTCCCTTCGTCTCGATCGGCGCGCGCAGCGTGGTCGGCGAGAACTGCATCATCGGCACCGGCAGCGTGATCGGCGAGGACTGCAGCCTGGACAACGGCTGCGAGCTGATTGCCCGGGTCACCCTGGTCACCCGGGTCAAGCTCGGCAAGCGCGTGCGCGTGCACCCCGGTGCCGTGCTCGGCGCCGATGGCTTCGGCCTGGCGATGGACGCCGGCAAGTGGATCAAGGTGCCGCAGCTCGGCGGCGTGCGCATCGGCGACGACTGCGAGATCGGCGCCAACACCTGCGTCGACCGCGGAGCGCTGGAAGACACCGTGCTGGACGAGGACGTGCGCCTGGACAACCTGGTGCAGATCGCGCACAACGTGCAGATCGGCGCACACTCGGCCATCGCCGGCTGCACCGGCATCGCCGGCAGCGCCAAGATCGGCCGCTACTGCCTGCTCGGCGGCCACGTCGGCGTGGTCGGCCACCTCGAGATCTGCGACAAGGTCGTGATCACCGGCAAATCGGTGGTCCGCAATTCCATCCATGAGCCGGGCGAGTACTCGTCCGGCACCCCGTTGACCGACAACCGCACGTGGCGCAAGAACGCCGCGCGCTTCAAGCAGCTGGACGCATTGGCTCGCCGCGTCCTGGCTGCTGGCAAGGAGAAAGAATGAACGACACGCTGCAGCTTCCGATCGACGTCTGCCAGATCCAGGAACTGCTCCCGCACCGTTACCCGTTCCTGCTGGTGGACCGGGTGCTTGAACTCGACATCGACGCCAAGCGCATCCTGGCGCAGAAGAACGTCAGCATCAACGAGCCGTTCTTCCAGGGCCACTTCCCGGGCCGCCCGATCATGCCCGGCGTGCTGATCATCGAAGCGCTGGCCCAGGCCGGTGGCGTGATGACCCAGCTGACGCTCGGCCGCGATGCACAGTCCAAGCTGTTCTACATGGTCAAGGTGGAAAACGCCCGCTTCAACAAGCAGGTCGTCCCCGGCGACGTGCTGATGCTGGATGTGCAGATGAGGCGCCTGATCCGCAACATGGGCTGGTACTACGGCGAAGCCAAGGTCAACGGTGAAGTCGTTGCCTCGGCCGAGGTCATGTGCGCCGGCGCCAAGGGCTGATCCACTGGAGGCAGCAATGACTGACAACGCACCGCGGATCCATCCGACCGCCGTCATCGATCCGGCCGCGCGCCTGGCCGACGACGTACAGGTGGGCGCGTTCACCCTGATCGGTGCCGATGTGGAAATCGGCGCCGGCACGGTGGTGGGCCCCCACTGCAGCATCCACGGCCCGACCAGGATCGGCCGCGACAACCGCTTCGTCGGCCATGCCGCGATCGGCGGCGAGCCGCAGGACAAGAAGTACGCCGGTGAGCGCACCGAACTGGTGATCGGCGACCGCAACGTGTTCCGCGAGTTCGTCACCCTGAACCGCGGCACCGGCGGTGGCGGTGGCATCACCACCATCGGCAACGACAACTGGATGCTGGCCTACACGCACGTGGCGCACGACTGCCATGTCGGCAACTTCTGCGTGTTCTCCAACAACACCACCCTGGCTGGCCACGTGACCGTGGGCGACTACGTGATCATCAGCGGCTTCGCTGGTGCCCACCAGTTCTGCCGCATCGGCGCGCATGCCTTCCTTGGCATGGGAGCGCTGACCAATGGCGACGTGCCGCCGTTCACCATGGTCGGCACCGACTCGCTGGGCCGCCCGCGCGGCATCAACAGCGAAGGCCTGAAGCGGCGTGGCTTCGATGCCGAGCGCATCTCCGCCATCAAGCGTGCCTACCGCACCCTGTACGTGGCGGGCCTGCCGCTGGCCGAGGCCAAGCAGCAGCTGAACGAGCAGGCGCGTGACAGCGATGACGTGAAGGCGATGCTGGACTTCATCGAGCACGCCGAGCGGCCGTTGCTGCGATGAACAGCATGATCGGCCAGGCGCCGGCAGGCGCCGCGGTGATCCCACTGGCCTCGATGGCCGGCAGCGTGCCGGCGCAGCGGGTGCTGAGCGAGCGCCCGTTGCGGATCGCGCTGGTGGCCGGAGAAGCATCCGGCGATCTGCTCGGTGCCGGCATGGTGCGCGAGCTGAAGGCGCGCTTCCCGAACGCCGAGTTCGCCGGCATCGGCGGCGATGCCATGCGCAGCGCCGGCTGCCAGACCTGGCACGACGCCAGCGAGCTGGCGGTGATGGGCCTGACCGAAGTGCTGCGCCACCTGCCGCGCCTGTTGAAGCTGCGTTCGGCGTTCCGCCAACGTGCGCTGGAGTGGCAGCCGGACGTGTTCATCGGCATCGACGCTCCCGATTTCAATCTGGGCATCGAGCGCTGGCTGAAGCAGCGCGGCGTGCGCACCGTGCACTACGTCAGCCCCTCGGTGTGGGCCTGGCGCGAGAAGCGTGCCGAGAAGATCGGCAGCAGCGCCGACCTGGTGCTGTGCCTGTTTCCAATGGAACCGCCGATCTATGCCAAGCATGGCATCGATGCACGCTTTGTCGGCCACCCGATGGCCGATGACATTCCGCTGCAGGGTAACCGCGAAGAAGCCCGCGCGGCACTGGGCCTGCCGACGTCGGCCAAGGTGCTGGCGGTGCTGCCGGGCAGCCGCCTGGGCGAGATCTCGCGCCTGGGCGAACCGTTCTTCGAGGCGGCGTGGCAGGTCTCCGAGCGCATTCCGGGCCTGCATGTGGTGGTGCCTGCCGCCAACGCGGCGTGCAAGCGGCTGATCGAAGAGCAGCTGTCACGCTCGGCGTTGCCGGTGGCGTTTTCGCACGTGCTCGACGGCCAGGCCCGCACTGCGATGATCGCCGCCGACGTGGTGGTACTGGCCTCCGGCACCGCGACCCTGGAGGCGATGCTGGTCAAGCGGCCGATGGTGGTCGGCTACCGGGTCAACGAGCTGACCTACCGCCTGGTCAAGGCGCTGGGCCTGATCAAGGTCGACCGCTTCGCACTGCCGAACATCCTGGCTGGCCAGGACCTGGCGCCGGAACTGATGCAGCATGACTGCACGCCGGACAAGCTGGCCGCGGCCATCCAGCAGTGGTTCGACCATCCGCAACGGGTGACCGACCTGCAGGGCACCTATGCACGCCTGCACGAGCGCCTGCGTCGCAATGCCTCGGCACGCGCCGCCGACGCCGTGGGCGAGCTGCTGATGCGCGACCAGGCGGCGGCATGAGCCGCCGCGACGCGGCAGCGGCCAGCCTGGCCCTGTTCGATGGTGCGCCGGTGGTCGAGCCGGAGCGGCTGATTGCCGGCGTCGACGAGGCCGGGCGTGGACCGCTGGCAGGGCCGGTCGCGGTCGCGGCGGTGGTGTTCGATCCCTCCCGCCCGCGCATCAATGGCCTGGACGATTCCAAACAGCTTACCGCCGCACGCCGCGAGCAGCTGCATGACCGCATCATCGAACGGGCGCTGGCCTGGAAGGTGGTGCTGGTGGACGTGGATACCATCGACCGCCTGAACATCTACCAGGCCACCCTGCAGGGCATGCGCGAGGTGGTCGCTGCGGTGGCCCACGTGGCCGGCTTCGCCCGCATCGATGGCAACGTGGTGCCGAAGGGGCTGGTGCTGCCGGCACAGGCGCTGGTTGGCGGCGATGGCATCGACCGCGCGATCATGGCCGCCTCGATCCTGGCCAAGGTCTCGCGCGACCGCTACATGCAGGACCTGCACGCCCGGTACCCGCACTACGGCTTCGAGCAGCACAAGGGCTACGGCACCCCGGCCCACCTGGCCGCGCTGCGTGAACATGGCCCCTGCGGCGAGCACCGTCGCAGCTTCGCGCCGGTACGTGAATGCCTGGAAGCGCCGCAGGCGTCGGCCGACATCGCGATTGCCTGAATCGCCTGAACGCCCGCTGCAATCCGTCTGGGGAAGAGTCCCCCTGAGTCAGGGGGACGCGCCTACGGCGCGGGGGTCTGGAAGCATGGTGAGACGGGGCCCGCGGTTCGCCTGCGAGCCGTGGGAAGCGATAGCGCGAATGCGATATCGCGTGCCGTCAAGAGCTTGTCGCGCCCCCCTGCCCTCGCTACCCTGACCGGGCACTCCAGCGCTTCCCGACCCCGGCGACGATTCCCCCGTCGGCACCCGGGGCCCGCGCGCTCCAACCTGGTCCGGCATGTCCAACTCCCGCTTCGTACATCTCCACGTCCACACCGAGTTCTCGCTGGCGGACTCGACCATCCGTGTGCCGGCCAAGCCGGACCAGGCTGACCCGAAGAAGGCCAAGCAGGCCAACCTGCTGTCGCGCTCGGTCGAACTCGGCCTGCCCGCGCTGGCAGTGACCGACCTCAACAACCTGTTCGCCCTGGTCAAGTTCTACAAGGCGGCCGAAGGCGTGGGCATCAAGCCGATCGCCGGCGCCGACGTGCTGATCGCCGAGGAAGGCCAGGACCCGTGGCGGATGACCCTGCTGTGCCGCGACCGCGAGGGCTACCTGAGCCTGTCGCGGCTGCTGACCCGCGCGTGGATGGAAGGGCATCGCCCGGAAGGCGGTGTGGCGGTGCACCCGGACTGGCTGAAGGCCGGCAACGCCAACCTGTTCGCGCTGGCCGGGCGGCAGAGCCTGGCCGGACGGCTGGCGCTGGACGGCAAGCATGAACTGGCCGAGCAGCAGCTGGCCGACTGGCAGCGCGTGTTCGGCGACGGCCTGCACCTGGAACTGACCCGTACCGGCCGCGAAGGCGAGGAAACCTTCAATCAGTTCGCGCTGATGGCGGCCGGCCAGCGTGGTCTGCCGGTGGTGGCCAGCAATGACGTGCGCTTCCTGTCGCCGTCGGATTTCAGCGCGCACGAAGCGCGCGTATGCATTTCCACCGGCCGCGTGCTGGATGACCCCAAGCGCCCGCGCGAATACAGCGACCAGCAGTACCTGAAGTCGGCCGAGGAGATGTGCGCGCTGTTCGCCGACATCCCCGACGCGATCGACAACACGCTGGCGCTGGCCGAGCGCTGCAACATCGAGATGCGGCTGGGCACCTACTTCCTGCCCAACTACCCGGTGCCCGACGACGAGACCCTGGACACCTGGATCCAGAAGATGTCGCGCGACGGCCTGGAAGAACGCCTGGAGAAGAATCCGCTGGCGCCGGGCAAGACCCGCGAGGAGTACTTCGAGCGCTTGGAGTTCGAGCTCAACACCATCATCAAGATGGGCTTCCCCGGCTACTTCCTGATCGTGGCCGACTTCATCCAGTGGGGCAAGAACCAGGGCATCCCGATCGGTCCCGGCCGTGGTTCGGGTGCCGGTTCGCTGGTGGCGTGGGCACTGAAGATCACCGATCTGGACCCGCTGCCGTACAACCTGCTGTTCGAGCGCTTCCTGAACCCGGAACGCGTGTCGATGCCCGACTTCGACATCGACTTCTGCATGGACCGCCGCGACGAAGTGATCGACTACGTCGCGCGCAAGTACGGCCGCGAACGCGTCAGCCAGATCATCACTTACGGCACCATGGCCGCCAAGGCGGTGGTGCGCGACTCCGGCCGCGTGCTCGGTTTCCCGTACGGCCTGGTCGACGGCGTTTCCAAGCTGATCCCGAACATCCTCGGCATCCACCTGAAGGATGCGCTGGGCAAGGGCAAGGAAGGCCCCAGTTCGGAGATGGCCTCGCCGGAGCTGATCCAGCGCTACGAGACCGAGGACGATGTCCGCGACCTGATCGACCTGGCGCTGCAGCTGGAAGACCTGACCCGCAACGCCGGCAAGCACGCCGGTGGCGTGGTGATCGGGCCAGAGCCGCTGAGCGAGTTCTGCCCGCTGTACGCCGAACATGACGAGAACGGCCTCGGCAAGAACCCGGTCACCCAGTTCGACAAGAACGACGTGGAAGAAGTGGGCCTGGTGAAGTTCGACTTCCTCGGCCTGCGCACGCTGACCATCATCGACTGGGCGGTGAAGGCGATCAACAAGCGCCATGAGCGCGCCGGCATTCCGCCGGTGGACATCGCCGCGATTCCGCTCGACGACACCCCCACCTACAAGGACATCTTCGCCAACGGCAATACCGGCGCGGTGTTCCAGTTCGAATCCTCGGGCATGCGCCGCCTGTTGAAGGACGCGCGCCCCGACCGTTTCGAAGATCTCATCGCGCTGGTGTCGCTGTACCGCCCCGGCCCGATGGACCTGATTCCCTCCTTCAACGCGCGTAAGCACGGCCAGGAAGAAATCATCTATCCCGATCCGCGCACCGAAGCGATCCTGAAGGACACCTACGGCATCATGGTGTACCAGGAGCAGGTGATGCAGATGGCGCAGATCGTCGGCGGCTACTCGCTGGGCGGCGCTGACCTGCTGCGCCGCGCGATGGGCAAGAAGGTGCCGGCCGAAATGGCCAAGCACCGCGAGATCTTCCGCGAAGGTGCGGCCAAGGACGGCGTGGACGAAGCCAAGGCCGACGCGATCTTCGACCTGATGGAGAAGTTCGCCGGCTACGGCTTCAACAAGTCGCACGCCGCCGCCTACGCGTTGGTCAGTTACCAGACCGCGTGGCTGAAGCGCCATTACCCCGCCGAGTTCATGGCGGCCACGCTGTCTTCGGACCTGGACAACACCGAGAAGGTGGTCGGTTTCCTCGACGAGGTGCGCAACCTCGGCCTGACCGTGCTGCCGCCGAAGGTGAACCACTCCGCCTTCATGTTTGAAGCGGTAACGCCGGACACCATCCAGTACGGCTTGGGTGCGATCAAGGGCGTTGGCCAGGGCGCCTGCGAAGCGGTGGTGGACGAGCGCCTGAAGGGAGGCG
Organism: Stenotrophomonas maltophilia; assembly: GCF_047497515.2. Classification (GTDB taxonomy): domain Bacteria; phylum Pseudomonadota; class Gammaproteobacteria; order Xanthomonadales; family Xanthomonadaceae; genus Stenotrophomonas. The sequence goes on along the minus strand of NZ_JAXAXL020000002.1, from coordinate 228,540 downwards.
AGTACAAGGACCTGCTCGACTTCTGCACCCGCGTCGGTTCGGCCAAGCTCAACCGGCGCACGCTGGAAGCGATGATCAACTGCGGTGCGCTGGACGAACTCGGCCACAACCGTGCCTCGCTGATGCTGCAGCTGCCGGAGGTGATCAAGGCCACTGACCAGATGGCACGCGAGCGCGCGTCTGGCCAGAACTCGCTGTTCGGCGGCCCCGACCCGAGTGCAACCACGATCCAGCTGGACCTGCCCGAGGCCGAGGAATGGCCGTTGCTGCAGCGCCTGAACGGCGAGCGCGACACCTTGGGCTTCTACCTCAGCGGGCACCCGTTCGATCCGTGGCGCGACGATGTGCGCGACCTGGTCGGCAACGACCTGGGTTCGGTGGAAAAGATCTGGAGCGCCAACAGCGGCGGTGGCGGTGGCGGCGAGAAGCGCTGGCGTCCCGAAGTGCAGACGGTGCTGGCCGGCCAGGTCGTCGGCGTGCGCCGCAAGGGCGAAAGCCAGATCTTCATCCAGCTCGAGGACGGTCGTGGCCGCGTCGAGTGCAGCGCGTTCTCCGACGCGATGGCCGAGTTCGGCCACCTGATGACCAAGGACCGCATCCTGGTGGTCAAGGGCGGACTGCGCGAGGACGAATTCAATGGTGGCTTCGCACTGCGCATCCGCCAGTGCTGGGATTTCGACGAAGTCTGCGCCAACTATGCCACCCGGCTGTCGCTGCGCCTGGACCTGCGCCAGCAGCGCCCGGTCTGGGAACGCATCGATGCCCTGCTCGACCGCCATCGCCCGGGACGCACGCCGCTGCGCCTGGACCTGCTGCTGAAGGGCCCGCAGGGCGGTATCGCCGGCATGCTCGATGTCTCCGGGCAGAGCGCGGTGCGCATCGATTCCAAGCTGATGGAGGCGCTGCGCGCCGACCCGGCCGTGCGCACGCTGAAGGTGCGCTACAGCCCGCCGTGGGCCAGCTGAGGCTGGCCTGTTTTCCCGTTCCACGTATCACGGACGATTGCCGATGAAGACCCTGCTGTTCCCGTTCGCCGCCGCACTGGCGCTGGCCGCCTGCTCCCCGTCGAAGATCGAGTTCCAGATCGACAACCCGACCGGCACGCCACTGGCACTGAGCATCGATGGCCAGGACCTGCCGGTGGCCGCGCACGGTTCGCGCCCGATCTCGCTGGCCGTGGGCGAGCACCACCTGCACAGCGAAAAACTCGGTGACGTGCGCTTCATCGTCTACGTCGACGGCCGTGGCGGCTTGATCAACCCGACCCTGGGCGAATACGTGGTCGCCCGCGAGATCTATGTCACCGACGAGAGCAAGCTGAAGAACTTCGGCGTCGGCAACACCGGGATCGAGCTGGGCGGCGTCAACTTCGAAGGGCCGTTCGAGAAGAGCCACGCGCTGTTCATCGACAAGACCTGGACCTACGGCGTGCGCGAACCGTTCCCGAAGGAAAAGGTGGTGGCCCATGTTGATTCCAGCGGCGGCCAGATCGTGGCCAAGGTGTTCACCGCGACCGACTTCATTACCTACGTGGAAGAAGGCATGGGCGAACCCGGCGCGTTCAAGCGCGAGCAGCCGGCCGGTTACGTGGCCCCGGCCTTCAAGCTGGAACCGGCTCCGGCCAGCCTGCCGGCGCTGGTGCCCGCCTTCGAGGCCCATGCCGCGCCGCTGCGCGAGGTCTATGCGCGCTGGCTGAAGGCCACCACCGCCGATGAACAGAAGGCCCTGCGCAAGCAGGATTTCGCCGCACAGATGGCCTTCACGTCGGCCACCGCCAGCCTCGGCAGCGGCCTGGGCCGGGAGGCCAACGAGGCCTACAACGACTTCGTCTCGCAGCGCAGCCAGCTGATGGGGCGCAGCGCCCTGGTGGTGCCCTGAGCTGACTGGCGCCCCCTGCCCGGCTGCGCTACCGTCGCCTTCCAGACGAGGGCGTACGGGTGGTTTGCACGCATTCGGCTAGAATTCCCCTCTTCTTTACACGACGGCTTCCGATGAATCCGAACTACCTCGACTTCGAGCAACCCATCGCCGACCTGGAAGCTAAGATCCAGGAGCTGCGCAACGCCAGTGCCGGGCCGGCGGTCAATGTCGAGGCCGAAGTGCACGCGCTGCAGGACAAGCTGCGCATGCGCACCGCGCAGATCTTCCGCAACCTGACCTCGTGGCAGGTGCTGCAGCTGGCCCGCCACCCGTCGCGCCCGTACACCGCCGACTACATCCGCATCATCTGCGATGAGTTCCAGGAGCTGGCCGGTGACCGCGCCTTCGCCGACGACAAGGCCATCATGGGCGGCCTGGCCCGCATCAATGGCCGCGCGGTGATGGTGATCGGCCACCAGAAGGGCCGCGACACCAAGGAAAAGATCAAGCGCAACTTCGGCATGCCCAAGCCGGAGGGCTACCGCAAGGCCCTGCGCCTGATGAAGATGGCCGAGCGCTTCGGCCTGCCGGTGCTGACACTGATCGACACCGCAGGCGCCTGGCCGGGCATCGACGCCGAATCGCGCGGCCAGTCCGAAGCGATCGCGCGCAACCTGATCGAGATGGCCGAACTGAAGGTGCCGATCATCTGCACGGTGATCGGTGAAGGCGGCTCCGGCGGCGCGCTGGCGCTGGGCGTGGGCGACCGCACCGTGATGCTGGAGTACTCGGTGTACTCGACCATCACCCCGGAAGGCTGCGCCTCGATCCTGTGGAAGGACGCCGGCAAGGCCAAGGACGCCGCCGAGCAGCTGGGCCTGACCGCCCCGCGCCTGAAGAGCCTGGGCCTGGTCGACAAGGTCGTGCGCGAGCCGACCGGCGGTGCCCACCGCAACCCGATGCAGATGGCCAAGCGCCTGAAGGCCGTGCTGATGAACGAACTGGACGCGCTGGAAAAGCTGTCCACCGAACAGCTGCTGGAACAGCGCTACAACCGCCTGCGCAGCTACGGCACGTACGAAGCCGCATAAGCCCGGTAGTGCCGGCCGCGGACCAGCCCGGTAGTGCCGGCCGCTGGCCGGCAACAGGCAGGCAATTGCAGGAACGAAAAGAGCCGGGCAGATGCCCGGCTCTTTTCATTTACGCCCTGGCGGCATCCACGCATGGCGTGGATCTACCGCGTGCAGATGACCCCGCCTCAGAACGGCTTGGCCAGCACCAGCCACACGATCGGAATGAACGCCAGCAGCGGAATCTCGTTGATCCAGCGCAGCGCGCGCGACGACGGCAGCGCCCTGCCCTTGGCCACGCCCTTCAGCAGGCGCCCGATCCAGATGAAATACGCCAGCAGCACCACCACCAGCCCCAGCTTGGCATGCAACCAGCCAGCGCCGCCCGGCGCGACCATGGTCGGGAAGTCCGGAATGACCTTGTAGCCCAGCCACAGCACCAGGCCCAGCAGGAAGGCCAGGCCTAACATCGAATGGCCGAAGCGGTACAGGCGCAGGCCCATCAGCTGCAGGCGCTCGGTCACAGCCGGCTGCCCTGCGGTCTCGGCCAGGTTGACCAGGATGCGCGGCAGGTAGAACACCGTGGCCATCCATGCCACCACGAACACGATGTGGAAGGTCTTCACCCAGTAGTAGCTCTGCATGCGCTTGCTCCGGCGGCTGGCGTAGATGGGCGGCCATTCTCGCATGCCGTGGCCGGGCCACCCCGCACGCCGCCGCCGCGACGGATCGACGCATGGCGCGCCGCAACGCCGTACGATAGGCGCCGTTTTCCCGACCGCACGACGCCTGCATGGACAAGACCTACGACGCCGCCTACTTCCAGCGCTGGTACCGCCGCGCCGACATCGGCGGCAGCGCCCGCCTGGCGCGCAAGGTGGCCCTGGCCGTGGCCAGCGCCGAGTACTACCTGGAACGACCGATCCGCAGCGTGCTGGACATCGGCTGCGGCGAAGGAGCCTGGCGCGCGCCGCTGCTGAAGCTGCGTCCGAAGGTCGAATACCTCGGCTTCGACAGCAGCGAGTACGCTGTGCGCCGCTACGGCCGCACCCGCAACCTGCATCTGGCCCGCTTCGGTGATTTCGCCTGGTTGCGGCCCTGCGCCCCGGTCGACCTGCTGGTCTGCTCGGACGTGATGCACTACGTGCCCAACCGCGAACTGCGCGCCGGCCTGGCCGGCGTGGCCGAGCTGACCGGCGGCGTGGCTTTCCTGGAAACCTTCGCCGCCGAAGACGCGTTCGACGGCGATCATGACGGCTTCCAGGCCCGCCCGGCGCGCTGGTACCGGCGCGAACTGGCCCGCCGGGGGCTGCAGCCGGTAGGGTCGCACTGCTGGCTGGGCCCCGCCCTGGCAGGCGATGCGGCCGCGCTGGAACGGATGTGAATCCGGATTCATTATTTTCATCCAACTTAACCTGCGGGACACCCGGATGGGATATGCTGCGCGGCAACATATGACCATACATATTCGGTCGTCATGCTCTATCAACTGCACGAACTGACCCGCAACCTGCTCGCCCCCTGGGTGCACCAGGCCCAGGCCAACGCCAAGTTCTTCGCCAACCCGGGCCACTGGTGGTCGCAGATGCCGGGTGCCGATCGCCTGGCTGCGGTCAACGAGTTGTTCCATCGCATCGGCAAGGATTACGAGAAGCCCGAGTGGGGCATCAACGAAATCGACGTCGATGGCGAACGCGTGCCGATCGTCGTGCACGAGGAAGTGAGCAAGCCGTTCTGCAAGCTGCTGCGCTTCAAGCGCCACAGCAATGAAGCCGACCAGCTGCACACCATGCTCAACCAGCCGTTCGTGCTGGTGGTCGCGCCGCTGTCCGGCCACCACGCCACCCTGCTGCGCGATACCGTGCGCACGCTGCTGCGCGACCACCGCGTGTACGTCACCGACTGGGTGGATGCGCGCATGGTGCCGGCCAGCGAAGGCGAGTTCGGCCTGGACGACTACATCGCCTACATCCAGGAATTCATCCGCCACCTTGGCGTTGAACGCCTGCACGTGGTGAGCGTGTGCCAGCCGACCGTACCGGTGCTGGCTGCGGTTTCGCTGATGGCCAGCCGTGGCGAGCCGACGCCGCGCACGCTGGTGATGATGGGCGGCCCGATCGATGCGCGCTGCAGCCCGACCGCAGTGAACAACCTGGCCACGCAGAACCCGCTGTCGTGGTTCGAGAACAACGTCATCCACACCGTGCCGCCCAGCTACCCCGGCGCCGGCCGCCGCGTGTATCCAGGCTTCCTGCAGCATGCCGGCTTCCTGTCGATGAACCCCAGCCGCCATTTCAGCTCGCACTGGGATTTCTACACCGACCTGGTCAAGGGCGACCTGGAAGACGCCGACGCGCACCGTCGTTTCTATGACGAGTACAACGCGGTGCTGGACATGCCGGCCAAGTACTACCTGGATACCATCCGCGTGGTGTTCCAGGACTTCCTGCTGCCGCGTGGCGAGTGGGTGGTCAACGGCGAGAAGGTCGATCCGTCGGCGATCCGCGATACGGCGCTGCTGAGCATCGAGGGCGAGCTGGACGACATCGCCGGCCTCGGCCAGACCGAAGCGGCGCAGGCACTGTGCACCGGCATCAGCGCAGACCGCCGGGAGCATTTCATCGTCGAAGGCGCAGGCCACTACGGCATCTTCAGTGGCCGCCGCTGGCGCGAAGTGGTGTACCCGAAGGTGCGCGACTTCTTCGCCGCGCATGCCGAGGCGCCAGCAGCGAAGGCGACGAAGAAGAAGAGCAACGTCACCCCGCTGCGGCGCAAGGCGGGGTAATTCCCCGCTCTGCCCGGAAGCCCGGGATCGGATCCGTTTCCAGCGGAAAGGGCTCTGACCCCAGATCGTGCCAACCAAGGTTGGCACCTACCAGAGCGTCGCCGACCGCTTACAGCCGCACCAGCAGGTGCTTGGCGATCAGGCCGTGCAGCTTGCCGATGCCGCGCGCCAGGTGCATCGTCAGCAGCAGCAGCACCGCACCCACGACGGCAACCACGATGCCCACCAGCGGCGTTGCAGCCATCGGCAGCACGTTCACGCCGTCGATGTACACACCCGGGATGTCACCGCTGAACAGCACCGCCACCGGTGCCCAGATCATGCTCAACGACAACGTCAGCAGGGTCACCGCGATGGTGAAGTAGATGATGCCCAGCGGCAGCATCAGCACGAAATACAGCAGCGTCAGCCAGGTGCGGCCGTCGGTGAACATGTCACCGATGCGCTGCAGCGCGGTGCGGCTGCGATCGGTATAGCGCGGACGGCGCGGCATGCGCTCACCCAGCAGTGCTTCCACCAATCGCCCTTCCAGCAGTGCCAGCCCGCGCACCGAGCCGAAGAACAGCACGGTCAGCGGAATGCCGATGATCAGGATCAGCAGGCCCAGTGACAGCGACAGGCCGGTCACCACCCAGCTGAAGAAGAACACGCCGGTGGCCAGCGACAGCAGCATGTAGAACAGCGCGCCGTAGGTATGCGGATCGGTCACCACGCCGAAGAAGCGCGCCAGCAGCGAGCGCTGCACCGGCGTCGGCGGCGGTGCGGCCGGCTCGACGCCACTGGCCTCGGCAGCCGCACGCAGCACCGGTGCGGTATCCGCACGCGGCGTACGCAGCGCGCGGTTCACGGTCACTTCGGTCTCGCGGTAGATCTCGGCCACTTCGTCCGGCGCGCCATAGCTGCCGGCGACGTCGGCGATCACCTCGGCCTCGCTGCGGCCAGGCTGCGCAGCCAGCTCCGAACGCAGGTATTCCTCGGCGTCGTACAGCGCGTCCTGCACCATCGCCGGATCGGCGCCTTCCAGCGCCGCGCGCAGCTGCGCCAGGTACTGTGGGATGGTGGTGGGCAGGGCTCGGCCTGCCAGGCTCGGATCGTTCATTGCGGTACCCCCTCCAACACGGAATCGACGGAATCGCGGGTGGCCTGCCAGGCTTGGCGCCATTGCGCCAGCACCTGGAGGCCACGTTCATTGATGCGGTAGTAGCGCCGCGGTGGCCCGCTGCTGGACGGCTCGACATGGCTTTCCAGGAGCCCGGCGCCCTCCAGGTTGCGCAGCACCGGGTACAGCGCGCTCTGCTTGCCGCTCAGCACGCCCTCGCCCACCCGCTCCAGCTCCTTGGCAATCAGGTAGCCGTACAGCGGCTCGCCAGCACGAGCCAGCACCGCCAGCAGGGCCAGCGACACGGTTCCGGCGCTCAGCTCCTTCTGGAACTTCTTCAGGTGGACATCGTCTTCGACCATGACCGGCCCTCCACTACGTTGAAGTCCACAGTAGTGCGAAGTTCGGTATAGCGAATGTGTCGTTAGTCATCGTGCCGGTTGGCGAGACCGGTACGCTCGCGCAGAATCGAACCCTCGTTCATGTTCCGGGGATTCCATGTCGCACCGCCGTCGCCTTGCCCTGACCACCCTCGCCCTCGCCTGCCTGCTGCCCGCGCTGGCCAGTGCGGCCACCCCCTACCGCAGCCCGCAGCAGATCCTCGACGCGTCGGCGGCCAGCGACTGGCGCACCCCGGACCCGGCCAACCTGCTGTACATGGACCTGCCGGCCGGGCGGGTGATCATCGAGCTGGCGCCGCAGTTCGCCCCGCGCCATGTCGCCAACATCCAGACTTTCGCGCATGAGCACTTCTGGGATGGCACCAGCATCTACCGCTCACAGGACAACTTCGTGGTGCAGTTCGGCGATGCCGACGCCGATGACGCGGCCAAGGCCAAGCCGTTCGGCAGTGCCGCACACAAGCTGCCGGCCGAGTTCGAACGCGCCAGCGCCGGCCTGAAGGTCAGCGTGCTGCCCGACCGTGATGGCTGGGCCGCACAGACCGGTTTCGTCGACGGCTTCCCGGTCGGCCAGGATCCGCAGGCCGGCAAGGCCTGGCTGGCGCACTGCTACGGCATGCTCGGCGCCGGCCGCAGCAACGAGGAAGACAGCAGCATCGGCGCCGAGCTGTACGTGGTGACCGGGCAGTCGCCACGCCAGTTGGACCGCAACATCACCCTGGTCGGCCGCGTGCTGAAGGGCATGGAACTGCTCAGCGCGATCCCGCGCGGACCGGCACCGATGGGTTTCTACACTGACCCGAAACTGCGCACGCCGATCGTGTCGATCCGCCGCGCCAGCGATGTGCCGGCGGCCGAGCGCACGCCGATCCAGGTGCTGCGTACCGATTCGAAGACCTTTGCAGAAACGGTGGAGGCGCGACGCAATCGCGTGGATGATTTCTACAAGCGCCCGGCCGGGCATATCGATCTCTGCAATATTCCGGTGCCGGTGAAGTAACGCCGTTGCAGGTTCTGCGCGTGGCACGTGCCGAAGGTGCTTCACCTTTCATGAGCGTTACTTTTCTTTTCGCGCGAAAAGAAAAGTAACCAAAAGAAACGCGCCGCCAGATCGCGAGCCGCCGTGCTTCGCACGCCGGTCCCCTGCGCTTCTCGGTGAATCAGGGGGCGGCGCCGAACTCGCTGCGCTCAGACATCGGCACCTCTTCGCCCCTGATTCCCCTGCGATGCTCGGCTCGCTCAAGGCGGACCCAGATCAAAGGCCACAGCTGCACCCAGTAGATCCACGCCATGCGTGGATGCTTTTGCGGTTGATCTTGACCTTCCAGTCCGCCTTGAGCGAGCCGAGCACCGCAGGTCCGGCGAGGGCGAAGAGGCGCGGGTGTCTGAGCGCAGCGAGTTCCCGCGCCGTCCCTCGACGGGCCGAGGAGCGCAGGGTACCGGTGCGCAGCACCGGCTCGCGGCTGGCGGCGTGTTTCTTTGGTTACTTTCTTTGCACGAGCAAAGAAAGTGACACCTCTCCGCAGGCGCGGAAAAGAGCCGCCGGGCAGCGCCCGGCACTACCAGTGCGTCGACGCCCTCAGCCCTTCTGGCTCACCGCCACGCTCCCCAGAATCAACGCACCGGCAATCAACATCTGCACCGTCACCGCCTCGCCCAGGAACAACCACGCAAACGCCGCACCGAACAGCGGAATCAGATAGGTCACCGTCGATGCGCGCGACGGGCCGATGCGACCGATCAGGCGGTAGAACATCAGGAACGCCAGGCCGGTGCAGGCCACGCCCAGCGCGATCGCCGCGCCCCACGCCTTGAGCGGAATCGCCGCCTGCGGCCAGTGACTCACCGCCATCGGCAGCATCCACAGCGAGGCGCACGACAGCGTGGCCGCCGCGGCGGCCGCCGACGGCAGGCCGGTCATGTGCCGCTTCACCAGGTTCACACCCAAGCCGTACAGCAGAGACGCCGCAGCGCCGGCGATCACCGCGGTGCCGATGCTCAAGCCGGACACCTTGGCCGTGGCCAGCACCACCACGCCGGCAAAACCGACCAGCAGCGCGCCGGCGCGGCGCATGCCGATCTTCTCGCCGAAGAACAGGAAGGCGATCAGCGCGGCGAACAGCACCGTCATCGCATTGCAGATCGCGCCGATCGCAGCCGGTGCCTGCTCGGCGGCATAGGCGAACAGCACGAACGGCAGCGCCGAATTGATCAGGCCGATCGGGGCCAGCCACAGCCAGCGTCGCGGCGGGAACTGCGCGCGTGCACGCCACAGGAACGGCAGCAGCACCAGCGCGCCCAGCACCAGCCGCACCTCGACCAACGCGAACGGGCCGAACGAGGGTACCGCCACCCGCATGAACAGGAACGAGCAGCCCCAGATGGCGCCCAGCAAGGTCAATTCCAGCGGTGTGCGCCAATCGCGCTCGGCCGCCTGTGGGACCGCATTCATGCCCTGCCTCCGTCCATCGTCGAATCCTCGTCAAGACACACAGGATCGAGCCACGACGCCCGCCGCACAAGCGCGTAGTATCGCTGCCAGCCACAAATCTGGCTTGAGGCTCGACATGCAGCTACGCCCTTCCCCGCTCCCCGCGCTGGCCGTCTTCGCGGTCGCCGCACGCCACCAGAACTTCGCCCAAGCCGCGCAGGAGCTGCACCTGACCGCCAGCGCGGTCAGCCACCACGTGCGCCGCCTGGAGGAAGTGCTGGAGACCCGCCTGTTCCTGCGCCATGCGCGCGGGGTCCGGCTGACCGCCGAGGGCCGCCAGCTGGCCGACGCCGCCAGCGCCGCGTTCACCGACGTCGCAGCGGTCGCCCACCATCTGCACCCGGATGCCGACAGCGTGCCGCTGCGGATCACCACCCTGCGTTCGCTGTCGTACTGCTGGCTGCTGCCACGCCTGCCACGCTTCACCCAGGCCCATCCGCACATCCGCATCGAACTGCATACCGGCAGTGGGCTCGATCGATACGACGACAATGGCCCGGAAGTGGGTATCCGTTACGGACTTGGGCAGTGGCCGGGCCTGCGCGCACAGCACCTGATGGACGACTACCTGTTCCCGGTGGCCTCACCGGCGCTGGCCGGCGTTGAAACCCTGGACGACCCAGCCCGCATCGCCGGCTTGCCACTGCTGACCGATCTGTCGCCGCAGGGCTGGCGCGACTGGTTCCGCCATGCCGGCGTGCGCCCGCCCTCGCCGCTGCCGCCGATGCATACCTTCGCCGACAGTACCGACGCGATGCGTGCCGCGGTGTACGGCATGGGCGCAGTGCTGGCGCGCACCCACATCGCCCAGCCCTACCTGCAGCGCTACGAGGTGGTGCGCCTGCCCGGGCCCGCCCTGAAGGCGCGCTACGCCTATCACGTGGTGCATGCGGAGGGACAACCGCCGAGCCACGCCGCGCGCCTGTTCATCGACTGGTTGCTGGAGCAGGCGCAGGACGAGCGCACGCCGATACCCGCGCTGCCGGACAGCCTGCTGGGGCGCCCGGCCACGCGCGGCTGACTGCGCCCTCACCCGCTCTTTGCTTCGCGCTGGCTAGGCTGCAGTCGAACCCTTCCACGTGACCCTGACATGAGCCTGCTGCGACTGCGCATCACCGGAACCGAAGACGACGCCCGCGCCATCAGCGATCTGCTGCTTGGCCTGGAAGGCATCGAGCATGTCGAGGAAACCGACGACCTGATGCCACACATGGATGACGATGATTCCAGTTCGGCCGGGCTGTCCGATGACATCGGCCCCGGCATCCACGAACTGGAAGTGGAAGTCGGCAACGAAAGCACCGCGCAGAAGGTGCGCGATGCGGTGCAGGAACTGGCGCTGGAGCTGGATGTCTTCATCGAGTACGAAACCGACGAAGGGTGAGCGGCCGCCGGGCATGGCCCGGCGACCACGCGCGATTACGGCTTGCGACGGCGACGACGCCACCAGGCGCGCACGCCCCATGCGGCGATCAGCGCCAGTACCGCCACCGGCAGCAATGCGGCCGCCGCACGGATCAGGAACGCCACGCTGGTGCTGAGGATGCTGCCTGATTCACCCAGCGCCTCGCCGATCTCGCTGCGGCTGCGCTGGCCCGAGGTGGTATCGAAGTGCAGCGTCACCAGCTGCGTATCGATGCGCCGGCGCTGCTGCGCGGCGTCCTTGTTGGCCTGCTCGACGCCTGCCTCGATCTCCGACAGGCGCTTGGTGATCGCCATCAGGTCCTCGACCTTCAGGTCCTTGCGGTCCTGGTAGGACAGCAGCCGTGCGTGCTCCTTCTCCAGCCGCGCCTTGGTCAGCGTGGTGTCGGCCACCTGCTGTGCGAGGTCTTCGGCACGGGTATTGCGCGACTGCAGGGTGCCGCCTTCGCCGGCCAGCGCAATCAACGGTTCGACACCCTTCGGCGCGATGCGCACTTTCACCTCGCCACTGGGCCGCTCGCCGCTGCGCTGGTCGACCTGCAGCACCGCGCAGTCGCCGAATTTCGCGCCCTGGCACGCCTGGGCCACCTGCTGGATGCGGGGTGCGATCTGCGCCGATTCCAGCTGTACCTGCACGTCATGCTCGTACGCGAGGAACGCGCCTTCAGGCGAAGCCACCGCCGCTTCGGCACCCCCTCCGGCATCGGCCGCCATGTCGTGCTTCGCACACGCCGCCAACGCCAGCAGCACCGGTATCGTCATCACGCGCGTCCACGCGCGCATCGGCCTCACAGGGCGGCTCCGTCGTAGGAGGTCACCGCAAGGGCCGCCAGGTCCACCTGCGGCACGCAGCGCACGTTCACCGCCACCATCGGCGTGCCGGTACGCGGATCCACCGCTTCGCTGTAGGGCGCGATGCCGCACTCGCGGCAGTGGTGATGGTCGATGTGCGCCTTGTTGAAGTGGTAGGTGGCCACGTCGGCCGGATCCGTGGCCAGCTGGAACGCCTCGCGCGGCGCGAACCACAGCAGGCTGCCACGGCGGCGGCACATCGAGCAGTTGCAGTCGACGACGTCGCTGATCGGTGTCTCGGCCTGTACGGTGAATGCGATCCTGCCGCAATGGCAGCTTCCCTGGTATTCCATGTCCTGCGCTCCGCAAGAGAGTCCTTGTCAGCGCCCATGGTAATCCTATGGCACGGGGACAAAGCAGCCCCAGCGGCCTATGCTCGGGGTTTGACCCTGTACAGGAACGCCGATGCGCCCGCATCTCCTTGCCCTCGCCCTGGTCGCCGCCCTGGCCGGTTGCCAGCCGGCCGACGCCCCGACCACCGGTTCCACCCCGGCCGCCAGCCAGCAGGCCGCGGACGCTGCAGCTGACGCCGCCTTCGCCGATCTGTCCAAGCGCGCCCTGGACACCTGGATGCAGCTGTCGCCGGTCAGCGCCACCCAGATCGGCGACCACCGCTACGACAGCGAACTGGACGACCTGAGTGCCGCCGGGCAGCAGAAGACCGTGGCCGCCTACAAGGCACTGCTGGGCGAGCTGGACAAGATCGAGGTGGCCAAGCTGGGCCGCGAAAACCAGGTGGACGCGGCGATCCTGCGCAACCAGCTGCAGTCGGAAATCTGGAACGCCGAAGTGCTGCAGTCCGGCAAGTGGGACCCGCAGCTGTACAACGGCATTGCAGGCAGCGCGATCTACGGCCTGATGGCACGCGAGTTCGCGCCGCTGCCGGAGCGCCTGAAGTCGGCCACCGCGCGCATGGAAAAGCTGCCGGCGATCTTCGCCCAGGCCCGCGAGAACCTGGACCCGGCGCGCGTGCCGAAGATCCACGCCGAGACCGTTGCCAAGCAGAACAAGGGCATCCTCAGCATCGTCGATACCTTCATCACCCCGCACATCGGTGAACTGCCGCAGGCCGACCAGCAGCGCCTGCAGGCCGCCATCGACGGCCTGAAGAAGGCGGTGGACGAGCAGCAGGCCTGGCTGGACAAGACCCTGGTGCCGAACGCGAAGGGCGACTTCCGCATCGGTGCGGAAAAATACGACCAGAAGCTGAAGTTCGCGCTGAGCTCGTCGCTGTCGCGCCAGGAGATCGGTGAGCGCGCGCGCGCCGAACTCAAGCGCGTGCGCGAAGACATGTACGGCATCGCGCAGACCGTGCTGAAGGACAAGCCGGGTGCGCCGGAGATGCCGGCCCAGCCGACCGACGAACAGCAGCAGAAGGCGATCGAAGCCGCGCTGGAACTGGCCTACGCCGACAAGCCGGCACGCGACAAGGTGGTCGACGATGCCAAGGCCGCGCTGGAGCAGTCCACCGCGTTCGTGCGCGAACACGACCTGGTGACCCTGCCCGACGCGCCGGTGGACATCATCCTGATGCCGGAATTCCAGCGTGGCGTGGCCGTGGCCTACTGCGATTCGCCGGGCCCGCTGGACAAGAACCTGAAGACCTTCTACGCCGTGTCGCCGATTCCGGACGACTGGAACGCAAAGCAGGTCGACTCGTTCCTGCGTGAGTACAACTCGCGCATGATCCACCTGCTGAGCATCCACGAAGGCACCCCAGGCCACTACCTGGAGGGCTGGCACTCGGCCAAGTTCCCCTCCACCCTGCGTGCGGTGCTGCGTTCGGGCCTGTTCGCCGAAGGCTGGGCGGTCTACACCGAGCGCATGATGCAGGAGCAGGGTTACCTCAACAACGACCCGCTGTTCCACCTGGTGCAGCTGAAGTTCTACCTGCGCACGATCTCCAACGCGATCCTCGACCAGGGCGTGCACGTGGACAACTGGGATCGCGAAAAGGCGATGCACCTGATGACCCACGACGCGTTCCAGCAGGAAAGCGAAGCAGCGGGCAAGTGGGTACGTGCGCAGCTGACCTCGGCGCAGCTGCCGACCTACTTCGTCGGCGCGCAGGAACACTTCGACACGCGCAAGGCGGTGCAGGAGAAGCTGGGCGACAAGTTCAACCTGAAGGCGTACCACGACCAGGTGCTGTCCTACGGCGCGCCGCCGGTGCGCTTCGCCCGCCAGCTGATGCTGGACCAGCCGATCGAGTGATCGGAGCGGCCTGAAGTGAACCAGAACGGCCCGGGCAAACCCGGGCCGTTTCTACATGCGGTGTCTGCATGCGGTGGAGGAAGGCGTGATTGCATCACGCACCGGCAACATGCCCGGGCGCATCGTTCGCCCGGCTCCCCTTCCACCGGTTTCCATGTCGATTCCCCTGCTCCGTCTTGCATTGCTGCCCACGCTGCTGGCCAGCGCCTGCACCTTCGCCGCCTGCCCATCACCGCCGGCCGGGCAACCCGACATCCGCGCCCTGGGCTACTACACCGACAAGGCCGGCTCGGTGATCGACCCCGCACTGCACCAGCAGAACCACGATGCCACCGCGCCGCTGGACGGTTATGCCGCCGACGTGGCGCGCATGAGCGACGACTACCTGCGCGACGGTGATCGTGCCGCGGCGCAGTGCACCCTGGCCTGGCTCGGCGCCTGGGCGAAGGACGGCGCAATGCTCGGGCAGATGATCCGGGTCAACAACGATCAGTCGTTCTACATGCGGCAGTGGATGCTCGATGCGGTGGCCATGGCCTACCTGAAGGTGCACGACCAGGCCGACCCGCAGCAGCGTGCGCGCATCGATCCGTGGCTGCAGCAGCTGGCACGCGCCAACCTGGCGTACTGGGACAATCCGAAACGGCGCCGCAACAACCACTACTACTGGGGCGGCCTGGGCGTGCTGGCCACCGGCCTGGCCATCGATGACGAGGCCTTGTGGCAGGCCGGCCACGCCGCCTTCCAGAAAGGCATCGACGACATCCAGGACGATGGCAGCCTGCCGCTGGAGATGGCGCGCGGGCAACGCGCCCTGCACTACCACGACTACGCACTGGCACCGCTGGTGATGATGGCCGAACTGGCGCGACTGCGCGGCCAGGACTGGTACGCCAGCCGGGATCACGCCATCGACCGCCTTGCCCGCCGCGTCATCGAAGGCAGCAAGGACCCTGCATGGTTCAACGAACAGACCGGCGTTGCACAGCTGCCGCTGCAGGCCAGCGGCTGGGTCGAGTTCTATCGTCTGCGATCACCGGATGGCGGCCTGTTCGACGCGGCGCACGCACGCGGCCCGTTCCACTCGCCGCGGCTGGGCGGCGATCTCACGCTGATGGCCACGCACGGCATCGTGCGCGCGCCGCTGCGTTAGCGGCGTAGCTCAGCGGACTGCCGGCTGCAGCAGACGCAGGAATTCGGCGACGGTGCAGCCCTGTGCCGCGCACCCCGGCACACGCAGCGCGACACGACCCGGCGGCTGCGCGTCGTTCAGCGGCTGCGCTTCACGCAGCTGCGCGGTGGTCGGGTAGACGTAAGCCAGGCGGATACGCTCCACCCCGCTGTGGCGGTCACGCCAGCGCTCGAACTGCAGCAGGCCACCGATCGGTGTCTTCTCGTACTGGCCCGGCAACGTGTAGTCGGTGATGCCCAGCGCCGCCAATACGGAACCGATGTTGGAATCGTGACCGACCAGCAGGGTCACCTTCGGCGACGCGGGATCTTCCAACAACGCATCCACGCATGCCAGCAGCGGGGCAGCCACATCACGGGCAACCTCGGGTGTGCCGAACAGGATGTCCTGGTAGCGATTGCGGATCTGGGCCAGTGCCTGCCATTGCGCCTCCGTGTTCAACCGGCCCCAGCCTTCGCGCGCACTCCCGCTTCCCTGGTAGTGCTCCATCAACAGGGCATCGACCAGCCCGTTGGCCAACGCCAGCGATCCGGAGACGCGCGGCTCCTGGCCCGGCTCCGCGCTGAAGCGGGTGTCGGCCAGTGTCAGACGGCAGTCACGGTGGCCCTCGCAGGCCGCGGACTGCGGATAGCGGGTGATCGCCTCCGACACGGCCAGTGCCGGCGCCAGATCCGATGCGGCCAACGCCTGCTGCATCGCCGACGGCGCGCCTTCGCGGAAGGCCGCGTCATCGCGGTGGATCACCGGATTGAACAGCGGGTCCATCGTGCCCAGTGGCATACGCTGCTCGACCGTGACATGGCAGCCCGGGAAGGCGCCGGCCACGAAGAACTGCGCGGTGGCCTGGGTGCGCTGCAGGCTGTTGGCATGTGCGTGGAAGTCGGCGGGCTGCGGGCAACCCGACGCCGGCAGCAGATGCGCCTGGCGCAGCCACTGGCCGATGTAGCGGCCCATGTAGACCTCCAGCACGCCGCCCTTGGTGGTCAGCTCGCCCGCGGCGACATCCCAGCGTGGCCAGGTTTCGGGGGTCGCGTTGGCCAGAGCACCAGAGGCCACCACCGGCGCGCGCAGGTTGTGGCGGCTGAGCAGGACGACCTGCTCGAGCTGGTCATCCTCGGCGGATACCGGCGCCGCAGATGTAGCTGCGGTGGCCAGGCCGAGCGCCAGCAACAAGGCGCGTAGGGGGCGGATCATGCAGGTCTCCGAAACCACGCTGGGGTCAGAGCCCTTTCCTGCGGAAAGGGATCCGACCCGGAAGCGGTCATTGATCGGCCGCCACGAAACCACCGGTCTGCCGCGCCCACAACCGCGCGTACAGGCCACCGGCCGCAATCAATTCGGCATGGGTACCGGTCTCGACGATGCGGCCCTGGTCCATCACCACCAGCCGGTCCATGCGCGCGATGGTCGACAGCCGGTGCGCGATCGCGATCACCGTCTTGCCGCCCATCAGTTCGTCCAGGCTGTCCTGGATCGCCGCTTCGACTTCAGAATCCAGCGCCGAGGTCGCCTCGTCCAGCACCAGGATCGGCGCGTCCTTCAGCAGCACGCGGGCAATGGCGATGCGCTGGCGCTGGCCGCCGGACAGCTTCACGCCACGTTCGCCGACATGCGCGTCGTAGCCACGACGGCCCTGCCCGTCCACCAGCGTATCGATGAAGGCTTCGGCACGCGCCTTGGCCACGGCGGCACGCAGCTGGTCCTCGGTCGCATCCGGGCGGCCGTACAGCAGGTTGTCGCGGATCGAACGATGCAGCAGCGAGGTGTCCTGGGTGACCACGCCGATCTGCTGCCGCAGGCTTTCCTGGCTGACATGGGCGATGTCCTGGTCGTCGATCAGAATGCGGCCGCTTTCCAGGTCGTACAGGCGCAGCAGCACGTTGACCAGGGTCGATTTGCCGGCGCCGGACGGGCCGACCAGGCCGATCTTCTCGCCCGGCTTCACCACCAGGTCCAGGCCGGCGATCACGCCGCCCTTCTTGCCATAGTGGAAGTGGATGTCCTGGAAATGCACGCCGCCGCGGGTCACCTGCAGTGGCACCGCATCCTCGCGGTCCTGCACGGTCAGCGGCTGGGCGATGGTGGTGATGCCATCCTGCACCGTGCCGATGTCCTCGAAGATGCCGTTGATGGTCCACATGATCCAGCCGGACATGTTGTGGATGCGGATCACCAGGCCGGTGGCCAGGGTGATCGCGCCGACCGTGATGTGGCCGCCGTTCCACAGCCACAGCGCCAGCCCGCAGGTACCGGCAATCAGGAAGCCGTTGACGATGGCGATGGTCAGGTCCATGCCGGTGGTGATGCGGGTCTGTGCGCGGTGCTTGACCGCCAGTTCCTGGATCGACTCGGCCACGTAGGCCTGCTCGCGTCCGCCATGGGCGAACAGCTTCAGCGTGGGGATGTTGGTGTAGCCATCGACGATGCGGCCCATTGCCTTGGAGCGCGCTTCGGAGGCGATCCAGGCCCGTTCCTTCGCGCGCGGCACGAAGTAGAACAGGATCACCGCGTAGGCCAGCAGCCACAGGATCAACGGCACCATCAGCCGCCAGTCGGCCTGCGCGAACAGGTACAGCGCGGTGCCGGTGTAGACCACGATGTACCAGAGCGAATCGACCATCTGCACCGCCGACTCGCGCAGCGAGGTGCCGGTCTGCATCACCCGGTTGGCGACGCTGCCGGCAAAGTCGTTCTGGAAGAAGCTCAGGCTCTGCCGCACCACGTAGTTGTGCATCAGCCAGCGCGAGCGGTTGCTCAGGCCCGGCACGATGGCCTGGTTGACCAGCAGGTTGTGCAGGCCGACCAGGATCGGCCGCGCGATGACCGTGATGAACAGCATCCAGCCCAGTTCATTGGCGTGGCGCTTGAAGAAATCGGCACCGGGCTGCTCGGCGACCATGTCGACGATGCGGCCCAGGTAATCGAACATCGCCACTTCCACCAGCGCCAGCAGCAGGCCGGCGATGAGCGTGGCCAGCAGCACCGGCCACACCGGGCGCAGGTAGTGCAGGTAGAACGGCAGCACCTTGCGCGGTGGCATGCGCCCGTCCACGGGCGGGAACACTGGAATCAGGGATTCAAACCAACGGAACATTGCATTCCCTCGCCTCTTGCAAGCGGCGGAGTATCCCACGATGGATGTGTACGCCAGCCGACGATCGCCGCAGCTGCGGTAGTGCCGGCCGCTGGCCGGCAACCTCATGATCCCCGTATACGTTGCGGGGTTGCC
>NZ_JAXAXL020000002.1:0-209915 GCF_047497515.2 Stenotrophomonas maltophilia | reverse complement strand
CCGGCAACCCCGCAACGTATACGGGGATCATGAGGTTGCCGGCCAGCGGCCGGCACTACCAATCGGATTCGTCAAACGGAAGCGCCGGGCCACGCCCGGCGGCGTCATTTCACCGGGGTGAACAGCAGGTCCTGGAAATCGAAGCTGAAATCGGTCAGGTCGGAGATCGGCTGCATGCGCACGTCGCGTACCTTCCCATCCGGGTCCAGGGTGAAGTTCACGAACGCGTCGGCGTTGAGCGAGCGATCATCCCAGCGCACGATGAAGGTGTCGTGCTGCCAGTGCTCCAGGCGCCCGCTGAGCTGCGCGGTCTTCATGAAGCGCAGGCGCAGGCCCTTGCCCTCGGCAGCGATCTGCATGTCGCCATACCAGCGGTCGCGGAACGTGCCGGTGTAGCCGGCCAGCGCCAGCGACGGCGTGCTGCGCTTGTCCCGCGCGGCCTGGTGCTTGGCCCAGGCTTCATCGGCCTTGTCCTGGCCCTTGGCCACGGCCTTGGCATAGGCATCGACCCAGTCGTGCTTCTCCCCACCCAGGTAGGCATCGAGCACGCTCAGGGTGATCGCGTTGAACGCCGCGCCCACTTCCTGGTTGGTCAGCACCACCACGCCCAGCTTTTCGCCCGGCACCAGGGTCAGCCGCGAGACCATGCCCGGCCAGCCACCGGTATGCCAGACCAGCTTCTGGCCGCGGTAATCACTCAGGCTCCAGCCTTCGCCATAGCCGGCAAAGTTGGCCCGCGCCGGGGCCAGCTCCGGCACGCTTGGCGCCGGGATCGACTGCGGCGTGATCATCCGCCACATCTGCTGCTGGCTCTTTTCGGTAAACAACGGCGTGCCATCGGACAGCTTGCCTTCGGCCAGCTGCACCTGCATCCAGCGTGCCATGTCATGCGCGCTGGAATAGATGCCGCCGGCGCCGGCATTGTTCGACCAGGTCAGCGGCGCAACCGTGCGCAGGTCCTTGAAATCGTACTTGGCGTGGCCGACGGCCGCCCTGTCGCCCGGCTTCAGATGATCGGCGTTGTAGCGCGTGCCTGCCATGCCGACCTTGTCGAAGATGCGGGTCTGCAGGAACTGCTGGTAGCTCATGCCCGAGACGTGCTCGATCACCTGCTGGGCCACCGCGTACAGGATGTTGTCGTAGGCATAGCTTTCACGGAAACCGCCCTTCAGCGGCACCTTGCCCAGCCGCTCCACCACTTCGGCGTTGCTGTAGGACGTGGTCGGCCAGAACAGCAGGTCGCCCGCGCCCAGGCTCAGGCCACTGCGGTGCGAGAGCAGGTCGCGGATCGTCATCTGCCCGGTCACGAACGGGTCGGACATGCGGAACGACGGCAGGTGGTCGATCACCTTGTCGTCCATCTTCAGCTTGCCGTCTTCGGCCAGCAGGTTCAGCGAAGTGGCAGTGAACGCCTTGGTGTTGGACGCAATGGCGAACAGCGTGTCGGCCTGCACCGGCTCCGGCTTGCCCTGCTCGCGCACGCCCCAGCCGCGTTCCAGCACTACCTGGCCATCCTTGACCACGGCCACGGCAATGCCGGGCACGTCGAACTGCGCGCGCACGCGCTCGACCGTCGCATCCAGATCCTGCAGCGGCGTCGGGGTCGACGCGCTCGCCATGGTCGTGCAGGCCAGCAGCACGGCGCCTCCAATCCAGGTTTTCATCCAGCACCATCTCCGAACAGGGGTCGCGGCCATGTGCAGGCCGTCACCGGGGTTTCGCGGAATGGTAACGGTGAACGGCGCACCCTGCCCTGTGCCATAGGAGGGGTGTCATGGGCGAGAACAGCCAGCCGGGCAACGGCTCCACCATCATTCCGTGCCTGCGCTACCGCGACGCGCTGGCCGCCATCGACTGGCTGCAGCGCGCTTTCGGCTTCCACGCCCAGGCCGTCTACGCCGACGGCGAGACCGTGTTCCATGCGCAGCTGACCTTCGGCCACGGCATGATCATGCTCGGTTCGGCCAGCAACCAGAGTGCCTGGACCGAGCACACCGCCATGCCGGACGAGGTCGGTGGCCGCCAGACCCAGAGCGCGTGCGTGATCGTCACCGATGCCGATGCGCACTACGCCCGCGCCAAGGCTGCCGGAGCACGCATCGTCATCGACATCGCCGACCAGGACTACGGTGGCCGCGGCTACGCCTGCGCCGACCCGGAAGGCTACCTGTGGTGGTTCGGCAGCTACGACCCGTGGCGCGCGGACCACGGCCAGTGAAGGCCGCGTCCCGCCAGGCAGCCGTCCGCTGCGGCATCGGTGGCTGGGTGTTTCCCGAATGGCGCGGCGGCACGTTCTATCCGGCCGGGCTTGCGCAGCGCGAAGAACTGGCCCATGCCAGCCGTGCCCTGCGCTGCATCGAGATCAACGGCACGTTCTACCGCACGCCCACGCCGGCCCAATGCGCGCAATGGGCGGCGCAGACACCGCAGGACTTCCGATTCTCGATGAAGGCGCCGCGCTACCTGGTGCAGCGCCGCGACCTGTCCAGCACGGTGGAGGCCGCCGCGCCTTTCCTGCAGGCTGCGCTCGCGCTGGGCGACCGGCTCGGTCCGTTGCTGTGGCAGTTCGATCCACGCCATCCGGCCGATGCCGAAGCGCTGGACTCACTGATGGCGCAGCTGCCGAAGCAGCTGGACGGCGTGCCGCTGCAGCACGCACTGGAAGTACGCAACGCCGCCGTGCACGGCCCGGCACTGGTTGCCGCCGCCCGCCGCCACGATGTCGCCCTGGTGATCGAGGACAGCGACGAGGCGCCACTGCACGGCGACATCAGTGCCGGTTTCGTCTATGCGCGGATCAAGCGCAGCCAGGCCCGCTTGAAGCAGGGCCTGCCAGCCCCGGTGCAGCAACGCTGGGCCGAACGCGCACGACGCTGGTCACAAGGCGCGCCCGTGGATGATCTGCCGTGCCTGGCCGAACCGCCCCCGGCCAAGCCCCGCGAGGTGTATCTGCTGTGCATCGGCGCGGGCAAGGCTCGCAACCCGGCAGCGGCGATGGCGTTGCAGCGGCTCATCGACGGCGCCAACGATCCAGCGCCCACAGCACCGTCCAGCCCAGCACGAACGCCGCGGCCACGCGCAGCACGTTGATCGCGAAGGCCACCGCCCCGATCCGCTGCACCTCCAGGAATGGATAGGGTGCCTGCCCCAGCAGCCAGGCCACGGTCATCGCCCAACCGAGATAGGCCAACGGCACCAGCAGCACGCCCCCCAGTGCACGCCAGCGCAGGCCGCCGTGCGGCAACAGCAGCACCCAGCCGCCCAGGTACAGCAGCGGTACCGCGTAGTGCAGCCCTGCATCCACCCACCATTGCAGGCCGGTCGGTTGCCACAGTCCCTGCAGGGCCAGCACGTAGACCAGGCCGGTCACACCGATGCACAGGGCCAGGGTGGCCGCCAGCATCGCGGGCAGTACCCGGCCGCGCGCCACCCCGATGCAGCCCAGGCACACGCCCAGATTGCTGAGGATGGTGAAGTAACCAAAAAAGCGTACGGTGGCCGCGACCACGCCCGCATCACCGCCCGGCCCGTGCAGCAGCAACAGGTACTGCAGCAGCAACGAAGTGGCAGCGACCAGGGCGGTCAGCGCCGCCCATCCACGCACGAACACCGGGCCTGCACGCATGCGGGAGTCTCGATGGGAACGGCGCGCCGGCCCGGCCGTGACCATCGCCGCGAACCTGCGCTTGCCGCACAATACACCGATGAGCACACCCGACACCCGCAAAGCGCTGTGGCAGATCCACTTCTGTGTCCTGCTGTGGGGCGTCACCGCCATCCTTGGCAAGCTGATCACCCTGCCCGCGCTGCCGTTGGTGTGGTGGCGCATGCTGCTGGTGACGGCGATGCTGGCGCTGCTGCCGCGGGTCTGGCGCGGGCTGCGCACCCTGCCGCTGCGGGTGGTGGCCGGTTATGCCGGCATCGGCGCACTGGTCGCCCTGCACTGGCTGACCTTCTATGGCGCGGTGAAGCTGGCCAACGCCTCGGTGGCCGCCACCTGCATCGCGCTGGCGCCGGTGTTCACCTCGATCATTGAACCGTGGGTGGCCAAGCGGCCGTTCCAGCTGCGTGAACTGGCGTTCGGCCTGGCGGTGCTGCCCGGCGTGGCGCTGGTGGTCGGCGGCGTGCCCGATGGCATGCGCCTGGGCGTGCTGGTGGGTGCGATCTCGGCGCTGCTGGTGGCGGTGTTCGGCTCGCTCAACAAGCGCATGGTCAGCCACGCCGATCCGCTCACCGTCACCGCGCTGGAACTGGGTGCAGGCACCCTCACCCTGACCCTGCTGGCGCCGCTGCTGCCGTACCTGCTGCCAGCACTGGCCAGCCCATTGTGGGTGGTGCCGGACCTGCACGACGGCATCCTGCTGCTGGTACTGGCCGGCTTCTGCACGCTGCTGCCATTCGCGCTGGCACTGGTCGCGCTGCGCCACCTGAGCGCCTACACGGTGCAGCTGGTGACCAACCTGGAGCCGGTGTATGCGGTGCTGCTGGCGGTAGTGCTGCTGCGCGAACAGCACGAGGTCACGCTGTGGTTCTACCTCGGCGTGGCGATCATCGTCGGTGCGGTGTTCCTGCATCCGCTGCTGAATCGTCGCAAGCCGGTGCAGCACCCGGAGATTCTCGGTACGGCGGAAGCACGCAACATCGCCGATTGAGTGCATCCACGCATGGCGTGGATCTACCGGGCGTAGATATACCGGGCGTGGATGGCCGTATCAACGCTGCGGCCAGTGCCATGCCGGCGCATCCAGCAGGCCCTGCCCGCTCAGCAACGTGCGGCCCTGCTGCTTGTGCAGGTGCAGCGAATGGCACCCCGGCGCCTGTTCCAGCGCTGCGATCAGGCGGCTGGCATGTGACACCACCCAGACCTGGCTGCGCGCACTGGCGGCAATGATCAGCCGTGCCAGTGCCGGCAGCAGGTCCGGATGCAGGCTGGTCTCCGGCTCGTTCAGCACCAGCAGCGGCGGCGGGCGCGGCGTATGCAGGGCGGCGGCCAGCAGCAGGAAGCGCAGGGTGCCATCAGACAGCTCGGCCATCGACAACGGCCGCAACAGGCCCGGCTGGTGGAAACGCAGGGCCAGGCGACCATCCAGCTGCTCAAAGCCGACCGAGGCCCCCGGGAAGGCATCGTCAATGCTGCGTGCCAACCCGGCCGGATCCCCGATCTCGAGGATGGTGACCCAGGCCGCGGCCAGATCGCGGCCGTCGTGATGCAGCACCGGCGTGCGCGTGGCCATCGCCGGCTGCCGTGCCGGCGCATCGGCATCGCTGCGGAAATGATCATAGAAGCGCCAACGACGGATGTACTCGCGCAGCGCGATGGTTTCCGGCATGCGCTGCGGATCACCGACCTGGGTGAACAGGCTGTCGAACACCGACAACCGGTCATCCACCAGGGCCCAGCCGCGCGCATGGCGTTGCCGCACCATCGCCCCACGCCGATCGACCAGCAGGTTGGCGCTACGCAGGAAGGGCCCGGCCCAGATCGCCTCGGCCTTGATCTGCGGATCCAGCGCGAACGCCGAGCGGCTGGGTGGCGGGTAACCGAGATCGATGGCATAGCCGAATTCGTCCGTGGCGAAACCCAGCTTCAATCCCACCGCCGCTTGCCGGGGGCCACCCTGCAGCGCGATCTCGCCGGCCGCAACCCGGCGATCGAGGGTTTCCGGTCCGGCCCACAGCGCCGAGCCCAGCCCACCTTCGCGGGCCAGCACCGCCGCAACGCCGCCCTGTGCGGTCTCCGCCAACAGGCGCAGCGCACGGTACAGGCTGGACTTGCCACTGCCGTTGTCGCCGGTGATCACGTTCAACGGCTGCAGCGGCAGCACCAGCCCATGCAACGAGCGGTAGTGGGCGATGGCCAGGGTCTGCAGCATGGGCGCGTCCGCGGGAACAGAAACCCCATGTTCGCGGGTCGCAATCGCACAGACCGCGACGCAGCGTTACCCGATCGGCAAAGGCATCCACGCTTGGCGTGGATCTACCGGGTGGAGCGCTTCAGTCCGCCAGTTCCACCCGGTTGCGGCCGTTGCCCTTGGCCCGGTACAGCGCCTTGTCGGCACGCGCCAGCGTCTGGTCCACGCTCTCGCCCGCACAATGCTGGGCGATGCCGATGCTGATCGTGACCGGGAAGCCCAGCGGCAGGCCCGCCACCGCCAGGCGCAGGAACTCGCATTGCAGTTCGGCGGTACGCAGGTCGGTGCCCGGCATCACCGCGACGAACTCCTCGCCGCCATAACGCGCGCCCATGCCGCGCCCGGCGAAATGCGAGCGCAGCAGCACCCCCAGCTCAGCCAGCACGCGGTCACCGGTAGCGTGGCCCTGGAAGTCGTTGATGTGCTTGAAGTGGTCGATGTCCAGCAGCGCCACGCAGGCCAGCCCGGGCTGGCCGTCGACCACGGCAACCGCCTCTTCCAGCGCAGCCGCCATCGCACGGCGGTTGGGCAGGCCGGTCAAGGCATCGGTGCGGCTCTGCTCGGCCAAATCGGCATTCTGGGCCAGCAGCACGTCCTGGTACTCCGACAGCAGCCGCTCATAGTCATCGCGTTCCAGCATGTGCTTCTGGATGTCGAGGGCGAAGCGGCGCAGCTCCATCACCAGCATCACCTGCCGTGACAGTGCAGCCAGCGCTTCGGCCTTGTCGCTGGCCAAGTGCTGGGGATGCGCGTCGAACACGCACAGCGTACCCAGTGGCAGGCCGTCGGAACTGATCAAGGGCGCACCCGCATAGAAGCGGACATGCGGATCGCCGGTCACCACCGGATTGTCATGGAAGCGGATGTCCTGCTGCGCGTCCTCGACCACCATGATTTCCTGGGGCTGCAGGATCGCGTGCCCGCACATCGATTCGCTGCGCAGGTTCTCCGCCGCATCGATGCCCTGGATCGACTTGAACCATTGCCGTTCGACGTCGATCAGGGTCACCGCCGCCATCGACGTGCCGCAGACCGCCTTGGCGATCACCACCAGGTCATCGAAGGATTTTTCGCGCTCCGAATCCAGGATGCGGTAGCGGTACAGCGCCTCAAGCCGAAGGGCTTCGTTGGCAGGCTTGTCGGGCTTGATCATGCAGCGTCACGTTCCGGCAGGTCACTGCGAAGTCTAGCCGATGCAGGTGCGCAATCCGCACATCGGGGGATGCCGGCCAGCGGCCGGCACTACCGCGCGTTACCAGTCCAGCTGCTTCGGCAGCAGGCCCTGCAGCTCCTGCTCGGTCAGGTTTCGCCACTGGCCCGGCTTCAGCGCACCGATCTTGATGTTGTCGATGCGCACGCGGCGCAGCTGGGTCACGCGGTAGCCGAACTCCGCCGCCATCAGGCGGATCTGCCGGTTCAGGCCCTGCTGCAGGGTGATGCGGAAACCGAACTTGGCGATGCGCGAGGTCTTGCACGGAAGTGTCATCTGGTCGTGGATGCGCACGCCGCGCGCCATGCCACGCAGGAACTCGTCGGTGACCGGCTTGTTCACCGCCACCAGGTACTCCTTCTGATGGCCGTTCTCCGCGCGCAGGATCTGGTTGACGATGTCGCCGTTGCTGGTCATCAGGATCAGCCCTTCCGACTCCTTGTCCAGGCGGCCGACCGGGAAGATGCGCTGTTCATGGCCAACGAAGTCGACGATGTTGCCCTTGACCGACGTTTCGGTGGTGCAGGTAACGCCCACCGGCTTGTTCAGCGCGATGTAGACGTGGCGGCGGGCGCCGGGCTTGCGGGCGACGCGGGCTCGCAGCGGCTGGCCGTCGACCAGCACCTGGTCTTCCTCACCCACCACCGCGCCGGTGCCGGCCGGATGGCCGTTGACGGTGACGCGGCGGGCGGCGATCAGGCGATCGGCCTCGCGGCGGGAGCAGAAGCCGGTGTCGGCGATATGTTTGTTGAGTCGGGTGGTCATCACCCTATTATCCGGCATCGCCGCCCGCTGCGCGTCATGCCGGTGCGGACGGATCCAGTTCCTCGCCGTCGAAGACCCGGTTGCGACCGGCGCGCTTGGCCACGTACATGGCATGGTCGGCGCGCCGCAGCAGCGCGGCCAGATCGTCCTCGCCCGGCCGCCACTGCGCCAGGCCGATGCTGGCGGTCACTTCCAGGCCCGGTACCTGCAGCGCCTGGCAGGCCTCGGTGATGCGCTGGCGCAGGCGGTCCAGCCGTGCCGACGCCGCTTCACGCGGCATGCCCGGCATCAGCAGCAGGAATTCCTCGCCGCCCATCCGCACCACCTCGTCCTGGCTGCGCACCGCGGTCCGCAGCGCCCGTGCCACCGCAACCAGCACCTGGTCGCCGACGGCGTGGCCATGACGGTCGTTGATGTCCTTGAACAGGTCGATATCGAGGAAGCCGATCACCAGCGGCCCGCGCTCACGGTCCACCCGTTCCAGATGGCGGGCCAGCTGCTGCAGGCCGGCACGCCGGTTCGGCAGCCCGGTCAGGCCATCGGTCTCGGCCAGGTGGCGCAGTTCGTCGCGCTGCTGGCGCAGGCGGCCCAGCCGCTGGTTCAGGGCATAGGCGGCCATCATCAGCAGCCAGGTCACCGCCAGCTGCAGCGCTTCCACCCGGTATTCCATCAGCCATTCGGCGCCACAGGCGTCGGCGATGATCAGCACCAGCATCGGCGCCAGCGCAGCCAGCCCGGCCTGCGCCCAGCGGTCGCCGCGCGCGCGCGCCCAGACCCCGACCAGCAGCGCCAGGCCGCAGCCGAGCAGGTAGGACACCTGCAGGCCCTGCGCGACCCAGGCCAGATGATCCCAACGCAGCCACGGCACCAGCACGGCCAGTCCCAGCCCGGCCCACAGCACGGCCAGCTGCACCGGGCGCGAGCGCGGCAGCACACGGTCACCACCGTTCAGCCGCCACAGCGCCGGCAATACCAGGGCCTGGCTGGCCGCAGTCAACGACAGCAACCACTTGGCACCGTGCTCACCCACCGGCAGCCAGGGTTCGGGATAACCACTGAGACCGCCGAGGATGGCCTGCCACAGCACCAGCACGGTGGTGCCGGCGATGTAGACCAGGAAGCTGCGGTCACGCGTGGTCAGGAACGCCATCAACGACGACAGCGCCAAGGCGATCGCCACCGCGATGCAGGCCGCGCGCACCAGCAGTCGGGCGGTGTCGTTCTGCTGTACCGGGCTGGGCGCGCCCAGCCGCAGCGTGGGCACCCAGCGTGCCTTCAGCGGTGTCTGCCAGGACACCAGGAACGGTGCGTGGCTGCCGGCCGGCGGCACGGCCACCAGGCCGATGCCGGCACGGAAGCGCGAATCGCGGGTGCGGGCATCGTGCATGTCCCCGCAGATCTCGCGATCGCCATGCTGGACGCGGACTTCGCCGGAAAACACGTTGAACACGTCCAGCGCCTGCGGCTGCCCCGACCAGCCTTCGGCTGGCGCAGGCACCTCCACCTGCTGGCGGGGGCCGGACAGCATCTGCGGTGTGCAGGCGCGATGCGGGGTGGGTTCATCGGTGGCACCACCGACCAGCAGGTAGTCGCGGCCCGACGCGGGCGCTGCGGCCTGCAACGGCCACGCCATCGCCAACCACGCCAGCAGTACGGCCACCACCGCTCCTGTTCCGTACCACCCCTGCCTGCCGCCCACGCCACGTCCTGTTCCTGCTTACGTCCGCGCCCGTTGCGCGTCGCCCCTGGGCCGCATTATCGCAGCCGCGCGGGCCGCGCATGTGTAGACCAAAGTCGCCGCCCGCCGTTCAGCCGGCGCCGGGCGGCCCTTTCACCGCAACCAGGCGGAACGGCCGCAGGTCGGTCAGGGTCATCCGTTCCAGCGGCTGCGGGCGCTCGATCGCGTAGCCCTGCAGGCCCTGCACGCCGAGCCGGGTCAGCGCACCGGCCACCTCGTTGGTCTCCACCCATTCGGCCACCACTTCCATCTGCAGCTCACGCCCCAGCTCACTGATCGCGCGCACGGTGGCGTGGCTGACCGGATCGGTATCCATGTCGCGCACGAAGGCGCCGTCGATCTTCAGCATGTCGGCAGGCAATTGCCGCAGGTATCCGAACGAAGACAGCCCGGAACCGAAGTCGTCTAGCGCCATCCGGCACCCACGCGCCTTCACCGCGTCGATGAAGGCGCGGGCCTGGCTGAGATTGCTGATCGCCGCGGTCTCGGTGATCTCGAAACACAGCTTGGATGCCAACGCGCGGTTGCGCTCCAGCAGATCGCAGACGAAGGCGAGGAAGCTCGGCTCGGCGATCGACTGTGCGGACACGTTGACATTGCACAGCCCGAGCTGGCGCACATGCGCCGGGCACACCTGCAGGTGGCGGAACAGCAGCCCCAGCACATGGCGATCCAGCGCCACCGCCATGCCATAGCGCTCCACCGCCGGCATGAACTGGCCCGGCAGGTGCAGGCTGCCGTCGGTGCCACGCATGCGCACCAGCACCTCGTAATGCAGGTAGTTGGGGTCACCGACGCGGGCGATGCGCTGGGCATACAGCAGCATGCGGTTCTCGGCCATCGCCAGGCTGACGCCCTGCAGGCGCTCGGCTTCCTGGCGCCGCTCTTCCAGCGCCATGCGGTTTTCATTGAAGCAATGCACACGGTTGCGGCCGGCCTGCTTGGCGGCGTAGCAGGCGCTGTCGGCGGCGCTCATCAACCAGTTCACATCGGGCGCGTCGGCGCTGACCTCGACCACGCCGATGCTGCAGCTCAGCTGCGGGCTACCCTCGCTGATCGGGAAGGTGGCCTGGCCCAGGTTGCGGATCACCCGTTGCAGCACCCGCTTGGCTTCGTCCTGCCCGGCATGGGCAAGGAATACCGCGAATTCGTCGGCACCGAGCCGCCCGACCCAATCGCCATCGCGCACCGTGGCCACCAGGTAGTCGGCAAAACTGCGCAGCATCTGGTCACCGGCAGCGTGGCCGAAGCTGTCGTTGACCAGCTTGAAATGGTCCAGGTTGATGTAGCACAGCGAATGCGTGCCGCCCTCGCTGCGCACCTGCAGCAATGCGCGCTCCAACAAGCGCTCGATCTCGCGGCGGTTGATCAGGCCCGTCAGCGGATCATGGCTGGCGTGGTGCTCGATCTCGCGCGCCAGTGCATGGTTCTGGCTGACATCCTCGATGATTGCGAACACTGACAGCCCGCCATCGGTGCTGCGCACGGCGGTACCGCTCCAGCGCCCCCAGACCAGGCTGCCATCGCGCCGGCAGAAGCGTAGTTCGCTCGGCCGCAGCTGCCGGTCCCAGTCGATGCGGCCGTCCCCGTCAATGACCAGCTCGCCTTCCATCAGCAGGTCGCCCAGCGACAACTGCACCAACTGGTCGCGGCGATGATCGAGAATGTCGGCCATCGCCTGGTTGGCTTCGATCACCTTGCCTTGCATGTCGAGCTTGAGCATGCCGACGTTGGCCTGATAGAACGCGGCGCGGAAGCGGCTCTCGTGTTCAGTCAGATCCTTGCCGACGCGGCGTGCCAGCGCGACCGCCATCAAGCTGATTGCCAGCACTGACAGCCCGCCGACCACCAGCGTCGCCACCCGCACCATCGTGGCCATGCGCAGCAGTGCCTGGGAGAACGCCTGCGCCTAGACCTGCAGGCGCCGATCAAGATCGCGCAACTGCTGCAGGTAGCGGTCACGCGTATCCGCCGGCAAGGGGCCTTCGTGATGCCGCAGCTGCAAATCGTCGACCAGGCGCTGCACCGCCATCAGGTCGCCATCGGTCTGCCGCCACAACGCGGTCGCCTCGCGGAAGGCACCGATGTCGCGCGCATAGCGGAATGAAAACACCAGGCGGGGAATATCGGCAGGTGCATTGCCCCCCTGCAGGAAGCCCTGCTTGGCCTTCGCCGGATCCGGCTCGGCCTGCTCCAGCGCCAACCGCGCCTGCAGGTCGCCCAGCGGCACCTGCAGGGCCTGGCGTGCGTCCTCCAGGTCCTGGGCATCGGTGCGCGCCAGGTAACGGCTGAGCGCGGCGGTCGCATCCTGCTGACCCCGCGACCAGTAGCCCTGACCGGCGATCCAGGCGGTGGAAGCCGCCTGCAACTCCTGGATCAAGGCGGACAACGCGACCAGTCCGATCGCCATGCCCGTCAGCAACGCAAACCGCAGGCCCAGGCCACGGGTCATCGGCACCCGCCGACTCTGTTGGTCCGTGCCACTCCTACCCATCCCGGATCCCCCTGAATGTGATGCGGTGACAACCTCCCTTGGAACCGGCTCAGCCTAGGACCGGGAATGTGTGGGCCATGCGAAAAAAGGGACGGAGGGGATTAAGTCGTTTTCGGCATAAGCGCGCGGCCTGCCATTTACGACTTAATCCCCTCCGTCCCCTTTTCCGGTACGCCAGCCCGGGGGCTGGCGTTGTTCAGGATGACTGCGGGTGCAGCTTAGAAGCTGCGCGGGCCGCGCGGCTTGAAGCCGTCACGACGCGGCGGGCGGCTGTCGCGGTCACCGCCGCGGTCGCCACCGTGACCACCCGGACCACCCGGGCCGCCACGACGGGGGCCACCCGGACCGCCCGGACCGCGCTTGTCGAAGCGCGGCTTGAACGGACGCGGGGCCGGGTTGGTGTCTTCACCCGGCGCCAGCGCACGCATCTGCAGCTGCTGGCCAGACACCCAGACCTTCTGCAGGTGTGACAGGACGTCCGACGGCATCTGCGCCGGCAGGTCCAGCAGCGAGAAGTCGTCGTGGATGTCGATGCGGCCGATGAAGCGGCTTTCCAGGCCCGCTTCGTTGGCGATGGCGCCGACGATGTTGGCCGGCTTCACGCCGTGCTGGTGGCCGACCGAAATACGGTAGGTCTCCATGCCCTGCTCCGGCGCACCACGCGGCGGAACCTCACGGCGCGGGCGCTGCTCGAAACCACCTTCGGCATCGTCACGACGCGGGCCTCGCTCGAATCGCGGGCCACGCTCGTTGCGGTCGAAGCGCTCGCCACGCTCCGGGCGGTCGCCACGGTCGAAGCGCTCGCGCGGCGCGCGCTCTTCGCGCGGGGCACGCACCGGCGGCTGCAGCAGGAACGGGGTGTCACCCTGCAGCATCTTGGCCAGCGCGGCGGCCACTTCGATGGCCGGCACGTTCTGCTCGTTCTCGAAGCGCTCCAGCAGCTGGCGGTAGAAGTCCAGGCCACCGGCACCGAGGGTTTCGGTGATGCGCGAGGTGAACTTGTTGATGCGGGTGTCGTTGACCGCTTCCACGCTCGGCAGCTGCATTTCTTCGATCGGCTGGCGGGTGGCGCGCTCGATCTGGCGCAGCATGCCCTTCTCGCGCGGGGTGGCGAACAGGATCGCCTCACCGCTGCGGCCGGCACGACCGGTACGGCCGATGCGGTGCACGTAGCTTTCGGTGTCGTACGGGATGTCGTAGTTCAGCACGTGGCTGATGCGCTCCACGTCCAGGCCACGGGCGGCCACGTCGGTGGCGACCAGGATGTCCAGCTTGCCTTCCTTCAGCATGGCGATGGTGCGCTCACGCTGCGCCTGCTGCATGTCGCCGTTGATCGCGGCCGCGGCCAGGCCACGGGCCTGCAGCTTGCTGGCCAGTTCTTCGGTGCCGGCCTTGGTGCGGGCGAAGATGATCATCGCGTCGAACGGCTCGACTTCCAGGATGCGGGTCAGCGCGTCCAGCTTGTGCATGCCGCTCACCCACCAGTAACGCTGGCGGATGTTGGCCGAGGTGGTGGTCTTGGCCGCGATGGTCACTTCCACCGGGTCCTGCAGGTAGGTCTGCGCGATGCGGCGGATCTGCGGCGGCATGGTGGCCGAGAACAGCGCAACCTGGCGCTGTTCCGGCAGCTTCTTCAGCACGGCCTCGACGTCATCGATGAAGCCCATGCGCAGCATTTCATCGGCTTCGTCCAGCACCAGCGTCTTCAGCTCGGACAGGTCCAGGGTGCTGCGGTCCAGGTGATCGATCACGCGGCCCGGGGTACCGACCACGATGTGCACGCCGCGGCGCAGCGCCGACAGCTGCTGGCCGTACGGCTGGCCGCCGTACACCGGCAGCACGCGGAAGCCGGGGATCTTCGACGAATAGGACTGGAACGCCTCGGCCACCTGGATGGCCAGTTCGCGGGTCGGTGCCAGAACCAGGGCCTGGGGCTTGATCTGCTGCAGGTCGATGTTGGACAGTACCGGCAGTGCGAACGCAGCGGTCTTGCCGGTGCCGGTCTGGGCCTGGCCCAGCACGTCGCGGCCTTCCAGCATCGCCGGGATGGTGGCGGCCTGGATCGGCGACGGGGTTTCGTAGCCGATGGCGGTGACCGCCTGCATCACGGGTTCGGACAGGCCGAGCTGCGCGAACTGCAGCGGCGCTTGGGAATCTTGGGACATGGGGAACTCCAAAGGCACTGCCGTCTTCCTGGCAGTGCGATAAAAAAGGGATGCTCCGCGCTTTGGGCGCCCTTCTTATCGCGTGCCCTGGCGCTGCTCGGTCGGAGGAGATTTCACTCGCTCAGAGCGGAATGATACCGCATTGATCCTGAACGAGGCGTACAGCTTTTCCGGGCGCGTGCGGTCATGCCCGGTGCTGGCGCACAATACGCGCCCTCTTTCCGGCCCGGCCACCGGCCTGCGCCCTCTTCCCAGGAACCCCGCTCCATGCAGATTCTCGAATTCGACCTCGACGGCGACTACGTTGAACTCAAGCAGCTGCTCAAGCTGGCCGACCTGGTCACCAGCGGCGGCGAGGCCAAGATGGTCATCAGCGAAGGCCAGGTATTGGTCGACGGTGAGGTCGAACTGCGCAAGGCCTGCAAGATCCGCGCGGGCCAGGTGGTCGAATTCGCCGACAGCCAGATCCGCGTGCTGGCTGCTGGCTGATCTGAACCGGTTCAGGCCACGCGCTGGGTCAGGTGCGAGGCAATCAGCTGCCTGAACGGTGCAACGCCCTGTGCCAGGCGCAAACCAGCTGCACGCAGCACGCGCGCCGGCCGGCGATCGTCGGTGTACAGGCTGGCGATCGCATTGGTGGCCTCGTACAACGGCCGCGACGCCAGTCGATGGCCACGCTGATATCGGGCCAGCATGCCCTCGGCCGCGATGTCGGCGCCACGCCGCTGCTGCCCGGCGATGCCCTGCGCCAGCCGCTGTGCGCTGGCCAGGCCCAGGTTGAAGCCATGCGCGGTGACCGGGTGCATGCCCACGGCAGCATCACCGACCAGCGCCGAGCGCTCGCCCACGAACCGGTGCGCGTATACCCCTACCAGCGGATACGCCTGCGGCGTGGCCACCGGCTGCATCCGGCCCAGGCGGTGCTCGAAGCAGGCACTGATGGCCTCACCGAACGCCACCTCGTCCATCGCCAGCAATTCCTCGATCTGCCGCGGCGGCAGCGTGATCACCGCCGATGCCTGGCCCTCGTTGAGCGGCAGCAACGCCATGGTGCGGCCATAGCCGAACCACTCCCACGCGGTGTGATGGTGATCGCGCTCGACCTGCATGCGGCAGACCAGCATCGATTTGCCGAAGTCGCGCATCTGCGCGCCGATGCCGAGCATGCGTCGGGTGGCGGAAAAGCGGCTGTCGGCAGCCACCAGCAGCCGCGCGTGCAGCGTGTTGCCGTCGTCCAGCGTGACCAGATGGCCCTGCGCATCGGCCTGCACGCCGAGCACCTTGCGGCCATCGAACAGTTCCAGCCCGTCCTGGCCCTGCACGGATTCCCAGGCGGCGCGGCGGATCAGATGATTGGGCACCAGCCAGCCCAGCGGCTGGCCGTCGACCTGGCTGCTGGCGAAGGTCAGCGCAAACGGCGAGCCGCCGTTCATCACCTTGGCATCGCGCAGCTCGGCTACTTCAGCCTGCGGCAGGCGCTGCCACAGGCCCAGCTGCTCGAGGCTCTGCCGCGAGGCATGGGTCAGCGCGATCTCGCGGCCATCGAAGGCCGCCTCGGCCAATGCCTGGCGCGGCTGCACGTCCACCAGCCCGACCTGCAGGCCGCTACCGGCCAGCGCGCGTGCGAAGCACAGGCCTGCCGGGCCCGCGCCAACCACCACCACGTCCATCCTGCGCATGCGCGCCTCCTGCCGTTGATCCAGTCCGGGCCAGCATAGCGCCACGCAGCTGACCGGCCTTGATCTGGATCAGGCCCGGCTCACAACAATGCGAACACCAGCGCCAGGATCGACAGCAGCGACACCGCCCAGACCAGGCTGCGCACATAGGGCACGCCCGCGGCATACAGCGGCAGATAGGCCACCCGCGCCCAGAAGTACGCCTGTGCGGCCAGCGCCGTGGTGTCGTTGCCACGCCCGGCCAGCACCACCGCGATCGCGGCGGCGGCGAAGAACGGGAAGGTCTCCAGGAAGTTGGCCTGGGCCCGCTGCAGGCGACCGGCCAACGCACTGAGTGGCCGGGCCTGGCCATCACGCGCCGAGGCATTCCATTTCAGGCCGCGCTCGCGGGTGACCACGGTGGAGGTAGCGA
Organism: Stenotrophomonas maltophilia; assembly: GCF_047497515.2. Classification (GTDB taxonomy): domain Bacteria; phylum Pseudomonadota; class Gammaproteobacteria; order Xanthomonadales; family Xanthomonadaceae; genus Stenotrophomonas. The sequence continues at coordinate 193,540 of NZ_JAXAXL020000002.1, read as the reverse complement.
AGATGTAGACAAAGCCCAGCAGCACCGACCAGGCCAGCATCGTCAGTTCAGTTGCCATCATTGCGCTCCTCAGGGTGCCGATGCACGCAGGCTGTAACCGGCCAGGCGCCACACCTGGTCCTCGTCGAAACGGAACGACACCAGTTCGCGCACAGGCTGCGCGCTGTTGGCGAAGCGGGTCGGGAAGCTGACGTTGATGTACAGGCCTTCGGGCACGGCGGCACCGGCGCCGTACTTGACCCGGGTGATGGTCGGCTGGCCGCGGCCGGCCATCGCGCCCAATCGCGTGCGCTCGGTGGTCAACTGGGTGACGAATGCGGCCTTCGGCACGGCGCGGCGCGCAACCGGCGAGGCACCCTCCCACAACTCGCCGGCGCGGTTGGCGTCGACCAGCTGCGCCACCCTCACTGCGGCGGCCCCCATTTCCGCGTCCTGTTTCTGCACCTGGGCCTGCTGCGCGGCGGTCAACGCCGGTGCACCGGCCGTGGCCGGCTTGGCGGCCGCGGGCGACGACGGCGCCGGGCGCGCGGGTGCCGGTGCGGGCGTGGCGGGTGCAGGTGCCTGCGCCAGCGCAACGAATGGCAACAAGGACAGCAGCAGGAGCACGCGCTTCATGGACACCGCCGGTTCTCGGAAAAGAACCGCAGTCTACGCCAGCGCAGTGACCGCTTCGTCAGCGCGCGTGGGCGCTGCCTTCGACCACGGCAGCGTCGGCCTGCGCGGCAGGCTTTCCGGCGTCCACCGGTGCCTGCTCGGCCACCGGCGGCGGCTCGGACGGTGCCGGTGGCAACGTCGCCACGTCGATCTCCGACAACGGGCTTTCTTCCGGGCACACCGCATCGGGGAAACCGAAGCGCTGCTTCAGTGCCTGGCCACAGCTGTTGATCGATTCCATGTCAGCGCCTTCGCGCTTGCACTGCTGGTCGAAGGCGATCAGGAACGCATCCTTGCGCTGCACGAAGTCATCACCGCAAGCGCGCATCTGCTTGATCCGCTCCAGATCGTCCTGCACTGCGTTGGTACCATCCAGGCCGTACTGTCGCAACTCATCCGGGGTCAGCAGGCGCAGGCTGCGGTTGGGCACGGTCATCATCAGGTCGGCCACGCCCACCGCCACACCGTTGCGCTGCAGGTAGTCCTTCACGTTGTCGTAGACCTCGTGCAGCTCGCGGTTGAGTTCAGCACGCGAGGTGGCCTTGGAACTGATGCGCATCATGCGGTGGATGCCGACCTTGCCCGACAGCAGGCGGTTGTCACCGGCGGCCAGCACGAACACGCAGGCACTGTGGCAGATCGAGCCTTCGCGCACCCAGATGGTCCAGCCCGATTCACCGATGCTGTCACCGGCCACGATGGCCGATTCCACCTGGCCGCCGCTGGAATCCAGGTCGAGGATGCGCTTGTGGATCTTCTGCTCGTCGGCAACCACGGCCAGCCGCCACATCATCTCGGCGAAGCCCGGATTGATCTTTCCGGAATAGCGCACGCGCATCAGGCCACGCTCGGCGCAGGGCGCCAGCGCCTGGCTGATCTGATCGCGCTGCAGGCCCTCCAGCTCGATGCCATCACCGGCGTCGCCGGCGTACTCGGTGCTGCAGCTGACCCAGGCGCGGCCATTCTCCAGTTGCGCCTGCGGCCACGGCCGATCGGCCCGGCTGCGCGGCGCTGGCGGCGGTAGCGGCGCGTCGGCCGCATTGATCGACACCATGTTCTCGCCATCGCTGGCCGGCGCGCGCGCCGCCTTGTCGGCGGCGGTCACATTGCCCGGATTCTCCAGCTTGCTGCAGCCCGCCAGGGCCAGGCACAACAGGGGCAACCAGCGGAATTTGGCGGACATCGGCAACCGGTCTTCATAAGAGCAAGGGCCACAGTCTACCCGCCCAGCGCGCGCGTTCAGCGCGTGGCACTGAACCCGCTCTGACCCTCGGGAAAGCGTGTCGACCGAGGTCGACACCCACCCACAGCAAAAGCGTGCCGACCAACGGTCGGCACCCACCAACCGCAGCGACCAACTGTCGGAGGTGGGGCGGTGCGGGTGCAGGGCTGCAAGCCCTGCCAGAACCCCCCTTCAGCATCCATGTCCGAATCCGGCGAGTATCCCCACCCGCACCCGCCTAGACTGGCGCCATGGACACCGCCCTCGCCCTCGACACCGCCGCCTGTGACCGCGCCCGCCTGGCCCGTGACGCGCGCTTCGACGGCGTGTTCTTCACCGCCGTGCGCAGCACCGGCATCTATTGCCGCCCGGTGTGCCCCGCGCCCCCGCCAAAGCCGCGCAACATCACCTACTACCCGAGCGCCGCTGCCGCCGCCGCCGCCGGCTACCGGCCGTGCCTGCGCTGCCGCCCGGAACTGGCTCCCCAGGCCCAGCAGGCACTTGCCGGACAGGCAGTGCAGCGCGCCCTGGCCCTGATCCAGGGTGGCTTCCTGCAGGAACAACCGGTGGCAGACCTCGCAGAGAAGATCGGACTCAGTGCACGCCAGCTGCAACGGCTTTTCGTTGAACACCTGGGCGCGACACCCGGACAGATCCACGCCACCCATCGCCTGCTGCTGGCCAAGCAGCTGTTGACCGAAACCACGCTGCCGGTGACCGACGTCGCGCTGGCAGCCGGCTACAACAGCCTGCGCCGCTTCAATACCGCGTTCCTGCAGGGCTGCGGCATGGCCCCCACCGCGCTGCGCCGCCAGCATCAACCGCTCGCCGCCGATGAGGGGGGCCTGGTGCTGCGCCTGGCCTACCGGCCACCGCTGGACTTCCCACGCATGCTGGCCTTCCTGCGCAAGCGCAGCCTGCCCGGCATCGAACTGATCGGCGAAGACAGCTACCAGCGCGTGTTGGGCACGCACGAGCGGCCCACCCTGCTGCGCGTCACCGCCGATCCGAAACGGCCGGAACTGCACCTGCAGCTGAGCGCCGTCGATCCGCGCTTGATTCCAGACATCGTGCGGCGTGTTCGTCGCGTGTTCGATCTGGATGCCGACCTGCAACAGGTGCACGCTGCGCTGAGCGAGGAACCGCTGCTGGCGCGGGGCATCGCCGAGCGCCCCGGGCTGCGTGTTCCGGGCGGCTGGGATGGATTCGAAGTGGGCGTGCGCGCGGTGCTCGGCCAGCAGGTCAGCGTCGCTGCGGCCACCACGTTCGCGCGGCGCCTGGTGGATGCCTTCGGCGCACACCTGCCGGGCATGCCGTCCGATTTTGACCGCCAGTTCCCTGCGCCAGAGGTGCTGGCCGAGGCACCGCTGGAATCGATCGGCCTGCCGCGCAGCCGTGCCGCCACGGTGCGCGCGCTGGCCGCCGCCTGCGCCAGCGGCCAGCTCGATTTCGGGCCGGGCCAGGCGCTGGAAGAGTTCGTCACCCGCTGCGTGGCACTGCCCGGCATCGGCCCGTGGACCGCGCAGTACATCGCCCTGCGGGGCCTCGGCCAGCCTGATGCCTTCCCCGCCGGCGACCTGGTGCTGCAGCAGGTCCTCGGCCATGCGGAGGGCCAGCGCCTGAGCGAGCGTGCCACCGAGGCGCGCTCGCAACCCTGGCGGCCGTGGCGCGCGTATGCCGTACTGCACCTGTGGCACCTGTCCGGCACTTTCGTTGGAGAACCGACATGAGCCTATTGTTCGACCGTTTCGACAGCCCGATCGGCGTGCTGACCATCGCCGGTGACGAGCGCGGACTTGCGCATGTGCTGTTCCCGGAAAACCGCCATCCGGCGCGTGGCCGCGCCGACTGGCACTACGCGCCGGATGCGCTGCCGGAAGCCCGCCAGCAGCTGCTGCAGTTCCTGCACGGCGAACGCAGCAGCTTCGATCTGGAACTGGCACCGCGTGGCACGCCGTTCCAGCTGCGGGTGTGGCAGGCGCTGGCGCTGATCCCGTTCGGGCAGACCTGGAGCTACCTGCAGCTGGCACAGCATCTGGGCCAGCCCAGCGCAACCCGCGCGGTGGGCGCCGCCAACGGCCGCAACCCGTTGCCGATCATCCTGCCCTGCCATCGCGTGATCGGCAGCAACGGCGCACTGACCGGGTTCGGCGGCGGCCTGGAAACCAAGGCCGCACTGCTGCGTCTGGAACAGCGCCAGGCGCCGCTGTTTGCCTGAACTCCGGGGTCAGATCCCTTTTCCAAAGGAAAAGGGATCTGACCCCGGGCGGGACCACGGGTGGCGGTGGGTGCAGCGTGTCTCGGCTTGGTCATTGCGGCGGCTTATCATGCGTGGATGACTTCCGTACGCCTGACCTGCGCGCTGGCGCTGCTGCTGCCCCTGGCCGCCTGCACCACCGCGCCCGCCCCTTCCGCCTCCATTCCCACGCCCGTCGCTGCGGCTGCGCCGCCGAAGCTGCTGTTGATCTCCATCGACGGCCTGCGCGCCGACGCGCTCGATCGCGGCCTGACCCCGAACCTGCAGCGGCTGATCGACGGCGGCGTACGTGCACGCTGGATGACCCCGTCCTACCCATCGCTCACCTTCCCCAACCACTACACCATCGTCACCGGCCTGCGCCCGGACCACCACGGCATCGTCAACAACAGCATGGACGATGAGGCACTGGGCCGTTTCGAGCTGAGCAACCGCGAGGCGGTCACTACCAGCGCGTGGTGGGGCGGCGAGCCGATCTGGGTCGGCGCCGAGAACGCCGGCGTGCGTTCGGCCACCACCTCGTGGCCGGGCAGCGAGTCGGAAATCCGCGGTGTGCGCCCGAGCCAGTGGCGCATCTACGACGGCCAGGAACCGCTGGAGCAGCGTGCCGGCATCGTGCTTGACTGGCTGGCACAGACCGACGCCGATGCGCCGCGCCTGACCACGCTGTACATGGAGCACGTGGACAAGGCCGGCCACCACTACGGCCCCGATTCGAAGCAGTATGCCGACGCCATCGTGCGCGCCGACCAGATCGTCGGCCAGGTGCTGTATGGACTGCAGCAGCGCGGGCTGGCGTCGACCACCAACGTGATCGTGGTGTCCGACCATGGCATGGCCAGCGTCGCCGACGGCCACGTGATCGCCACCGAATCGATGGCCGATCCGGCCATCGCGCGCAATGTCAGCCAGGGCCAGTCGGTGGGCTTCGCACCGGTCGCGGGCCGCGAAGCCGAGGCCGAACGCGCCCTGCTCGGCCGCCACGCGCACTACGAATGCTGGAAGAAGGAAAACCTGCCGCCGCGCTGGCACTACGGTACGCACCCGCGGGTGCCGCCGATCGTCTGCGCCATGGACGAAGGCTGGGATGCATTGCATCGGGACAGGATCGCCAAGCGCACCAAGCAGGATCGCGGTTCGCACGGCTACGACAACGCCCTGCCGTCCATGCGTGCGGTGTTCGTGGCCAGCGGCCCGTCATTCCGCCAGGGCCTGGTGATCGATGGCTTCGACAACGTCGATGTCTACCCGCTGCTGGCACATCTGCTGCAGGTGCCGGCCGCGCCGAACGACGGCAACCCGGAAACGCTGAACAAGACCCTGCGCTGACGCCGTTGTAGGGCCGAGCCCATGCTCGGCTCTACAAAAGCGTGCATAAAAAAACGCGGCGCCAGGCGCCGCGTTTCTTTTTGGACCAGTCAACCGGCCGGATCAGGCCTTGGCGACGGCCTTCTTCGCCACAGCCTTCTTCGCCGGAGCCTTGGCCACGGTCTTCTTGGCAACCGGGGCGGCGGCGCCTACGGCGACCTTGCTCGCGGTGTGCGAACGGGCGTTGCCGTAGCTGGCGTTGTAGCGCTTGCCCTTGGCGGTCTTGCGGTCACCCTTACCCATGTCTTCAACTCCTCAAGTGTGAAATCTGGTTACCCCGTACTGACACGGGTTCGGCGGGGCCGCCTTGCTGGGCGCCCCCGCGCACGATCGAAAATCCTATCACGGAGCGCCTAGTGCGCGCAGCTGGCGTCGTGCACGTGGCCGTGGTTGAGGCGCAGGTTGACCAGGTGCGCGACGCCCACCAACAGGCCACCGATGGTCATCACCACCGCATGCGGCACCGCGTTGTGGTGCAGCGGGTCGTACAGCACGCCAGCCCACAGCGCGACCAGGCCCGGAATCAGGAAACCCAGCGCGCGCAGCGCGCCATGCCGGCGATAGCCCCAGACCAGGCTGAACAACCCGAGCAGGGTCACGAACAGCACCAGCGCCTGCTCGACGCCATCGCTCAGCCACAACGACAGGCCCAGCGACGGCGCCGCCGCCAGCACGACGGGAATCACTGCGCAGTGCACCGCGCACAGCATCGAACCGGTGGCGCCGAAACGGTCGAGCAGGTGGCGCAGGCGTGAGGACAGGGACATGACTTCCAGCAGGGTCGGCGAATCGTTATGGAATAATATAACATTCGTTCCCGACCCGCACGGTTTCCCTCCCCCTGTCCCATCGACGGGATTCGTGCGCCCCGTGATTGATACATTGTAACAAAGGACCTGCCCATGCCCGCCCACACCCCTCGGCTCAGGCCGCATTCCCTGGCCCTGGCCCTCGCCGCCCTGCTGCCGTCCGTCGCCTTTGCTGCCGGCCCGGACAGCGCCCATCGTGACCGCCACCTGACCGAACTGTCCTCGGTACAGGTCACCGCATCCCCGCTGCAGGGCGATGCCGAATCGCTGGCGCGCCCGGTGGACGTGCTGGCCGGTGAGCGCCTGGACGAGCAGAAGGCCGGCACCCTCGGCGATACCGTGGCCAAGCTGCCCGGCGTGCAGAGCACGTTCTTCGGCCCGGGCGTCGGCCGCCCGATCATCCGCGGCCAGGAAGGCCCGCGCGTTGCGGTGCTGTCCAACGGCATGGGCAACATGGACGCCTCCACGGTCAGCGCCGACCATGCCACCAGCATCGAGCCGTTCCTGGCCGACCAGATCGAAGTGCTGAAGGGCCCGGCCACCCTGCTGTTCGGCAGCGGCGCCATCGGTGGTGCGGTCAACGTGGTCGATGGCCGCATCGCGCGCGAACTGCCGGAGCGCCCGCTCAGCGGCCGCGCCGAACTGCGCGGCAATTCGGTGAACAATGAACGCAGCGGCATGTTCCGCCTCGATGGTGTCAGCGGCAACGTCGTGCTGCATGTGGACGGCCTGGTGCGCAATGGCGACGACTACCGCATTCCCGGCTATGCGGTGATCGACAGCCTGGAAGATCATCACGACCACGATCATGACCACGATGCGGCCGAGGGCGAAGAACCGCGCCGTGGCCGCCTGGACAACAGCTCGATCCGCACCCGCGCCGGCGGCGTCGGCGCAACGTGGCTGGGCGACGGTGGCTACTTCGGCGTATCGGCCAGCACCTACCGCACCAACTACGGCATTCCCAATGGCGCGCACGTGCACGCCGACGGTGATGATCATGGTCATGACCACGGTCACGACCACGGCGATGAAGAGGAAGGCGGCGACGAGCATGACGTGCGCATCGACATGGTGCAGAACCGCTTCGAGACCAAGGCCGGCATCTACGACCCGGTCTCGTTCCTGAAGAACATCAACGCACGCGTGGCCTATACCGACTACGAGCACGTGGAGCTGGAGGCCGGCACGCCGTCAACCCGCTTCACGAACCGTGGCATCGAAGCGCGCCTGGAAGCGGTGCAGCAGCAGATCGGTGGCTGGGACGGCGCCTTCGGCCTGCAGTTCGGCAACAGTGATTTCGGCGCCAAGGGTGAAGAAGCTTTCGTTCCGGATACCGGCACCAGGAACATTGGCCTGTTCGTGCTGCAGGAAAAGCAGTTCGGCCCGTTCAAGCTGGAACTGGGTGGCCGCCACGACCAGGTCAAGCTGGACCCGACCGGTGACTACCGTCGCCGCACCTTCGGTGCCACCAACCTGTCCGCTGCGGGCATCTGGAAGCTCAACGACGCGGTAGACCTGCGCATTGGCGTGGACAGTTCCGAGCGTGCGCCGACCAATGAAGAGCTGTACGCCGCTGGCGCGCACATCGCCACCCGTTCGCTGGAAATCGGTGATGCCAACCTGAAGACCGAGCGCGGCCAGCGCATCGAGCTTGGCATCCACACCCACAGTGACCGCCTGGACTTCTCCGCATCGGTTTACCAGACCAAGTTCAAGGACTTCATCTACCTGGCCGACACCGGCGTTACCGAAGGGCTGCCGGTCCGTGCCTGGACCCAGCAGGACGCGGTGTTCCGCGGCGCCGAGGCCGAAGCGCTGGTGCACCTGTTCGAAGGCGGTGCCGGTGATTGGGACCTGCGCCTGTTCGGCGATTACGTGAAGGCCAAGCTGGATGGCAGCGGCAGCCGCAACCTCGACATCGCCGTGCCGCACGGCGACCACAACCACAACTACACGGTGGAACTGGCCAACACCGGCTACCTGCCGCGCATCGCTCCGGCCCGCGTCGGTGCCGACCTGCGCTGGTCGAAGGATGGCTGGCGCGCGTCGGTCGGTGCGGTGCGTTACAGCCGCCAGAAGGACGTCGCCCAGAACGAGGAACCGAGCAACGGCTACACCCTGGTCGATGCGCACCTGGCCTACCGTTGGGACCGCAACGCCAGCAACAGCTACGAGGTGTTCCTGGATGGCAGCAACCTGACCAACCGCGAAGTGCGCCCGCATACCTCGCTGCTGCGCGACTACTCGCCGCTGCCGGGTCGTGGTGTCGCTTTTGGCATCCGCGCGTTCTTCTGATCGCGCGCGGCAGGGTCGAAGCCCTTTCCGCAGGAAAGGGCTCTGATCCACGCCCATCCACGCATGGCGTGGATCTACCGGCACAGCGGGGTCGGATCCCTTTCCGCAGGAAAGGGCTCTGATCCACGCCCATCCACGCATGGCGTGGATCTACCGGCACAGCGGGGTCGGATTCCTTTCCGATGGAAAGGGCTCTGACCCTCGCCCATCCACGCATGGCGTGGATCTACCGGCACAGCGGGGTCGAAGCCCTTTCCCAAGGAAAGGGCTCTGAGCCCACGCCATCCCACGGGGGCCTTCGGGCCCCCGTTTTCGTTTCGGCCAGGCCCATCACGCGGGCGTCACAAAGATGTGCGTACGACAACAAACGGACAATCCCGTCACTCAATGTCTCGCCAACCGGACATTAATGTCCGAAAATAAACCCATGACCGCCCAACGTGCCGATGCCGCTGCCCGCCGTGCCCTCATCCTCGACGCCGCCGATCATGTGTTCGGCCAACACGGCGTCACCGCCCCACTGGACCTGGTGGTCGAACGCGCCCAGGTGGGCCGCGCCACCCTGTACCGCAACTTCCCCGACCGCACCGCGCTGATCCAGGCGCTGCTGCAGCGTACGGTTGACCGCATCCGGCGCCAGGTCGAACAGCTCGGTGACCGCGACGACGCCCTGTTCGAGGTGTTCGAGGGCATGGCCCAGCGCATCATCGATTCACCTGCCCTCGCCGATTACTGGCGTGCGGTGGATTCGGACGTGCCGGCCATGCGCACCGCGCGCGAGACCGTGCGTGACCTGCTGGAAGCGCCGATTGCCCGTGCCAAGGCCGCCGGCCTGTGCCGCGCCGACCTGGAGAAGACGGATATTTCACTGATCTCGGGCATGCTGGGTGCGGCCCTGCGCGGCAAGACCCGCGATGAGCGCGCCCAGCTGGCCGGGCGTGCCCTGCAGCTGCTGCGCGGCGGCCTCCAGGGAGAACCCAGCGAGGCCCGTTGATGGTCCAGCCGTATCTGAAGCCGGTTCCGGATTGGGAGGAGCACGAGAAGCCGACCATGCCCGGTTCGGCGTCGATGCCCTGGCATCCGCCCTATCGGCGCGTGGCCTACGCGCTGGTATCGCTGCTGGTGGCCATCACCGGCGGCCTCGGCAATGCGCTGGTCACCGCGAACCTGCCGTTCCTGCAGGGCCAGCTGGCGCTGACGCCGACCCAGGGCAGTTGGCTGGTGGCGGCCTATGCGATGGTCAATGTCACCGCCAACCTGCTGGCCTTCAAGTTCCGCCAGCAGTACGGCATCCGCCTGTTCGCCGAGATCGGCCTGGGCCTGTATGCGGCGCTGGCGGTGCTGCACCTGTTCGTCGGCAGCTTCGAGACCACGATGCTCACCCGCGCCGCAAGCGGTTCTGCAGGCGCCGCCTGTTCCACGCTGGGCACGCTGTACATGCTGCAGGCGCTGCCGCGCCGCTTCACCGGCAACCTGCTGGTGGTCGGCGTCGGCCTTTCACAGTTGGCGGTGCCGATTGCCTGGATTGTGTCACCGGGGTTGGTCGATACCGGCCAGTGGCACCAGCTCTACTCCTTCGAAGCCGGCCTCGCCCTGTGCGCGTTCGCGGCGGTGGTGGTACTGAAGCTGCCGCCCGGCATCCAGATCAAGGCCTTCGAGCCGATGGACTTCCTCACCTTCGCCCTGCTCGCCCCTGCCGTTGCCCTGCTGGTGATCGTGCTGGCACAGGGCTATACGCGCTGGTGGCTGGATACGCCGTGGCTGGGGTGGGCACTGGTCGCCTCGATTGCGTTGTCCACCACCGCCTTCATCATCGAGCACTACCGCCGCAACCCGCTGCTGCAGACGCGCTGGCTGGCCAGCCTGCCGGTGCTGCACTTCATCGTCGGCGCGTTCCTGATCCGCTTCCTGACCACCGAACAGTCCTACGGCGTGGTCAACCTGATGCGCACGCTCGGCATGGGGCCGGACCAGCTGCGGCCGCTGTTCGTGGTGATCCTGGCAGGCGTGATCACCGGCATCGCGGCGGCGGCACTGACGTTCGGGCCGAAGCGGCTGATCGCCCAGCTGCTGATGGCGATCCTGCTGCTGGGCACCGCCGCCTTCTTCGACCAGCACCGCACCAGCCTGGACCGGCCGCACGACTTCTACGTCAGCCAGTTCCTGGCCTCGGTGGGCGCCGGCATGTTCATGGGGCCGCTGATCATGCTCGGCATCTCCGCCGCGCTGAAGCAGGGCGTGGACCACATGATCACCTTCCTGGTCACGTTGTCGATCACCCAGACCCTGGGTGGCCTGGCCGGTTCGGCGGTGCTCGGCACCTTCCAGCTGCATCGTGAGCAGCTGTATTCCAGCGCGTTGACCAGCCAGCTCGATCCGGCCGATCCGGTGGTCGCGCAGCGCCTGCGGGTGCAGCAGCAGCTGTACAGCGCGCAGATCACCGATCCGGTCCTGCGCAGCGCACAGGGCAGCGCGCAGCTGGCGCAGATCACACGCCGCGAAGCCAATGTGCGCGGCTTCAATGATGTGTTCACCCTGAGCGGTTGGCTGGCGATCGGCTTCCTGTGCTGGTTGCTGCTGCTGTCGCTGCGTACCGCCGTGCTCAAGCAATGGCGCAAGCGCCACCCCACGTCCCCTGCTGCGGCCACGCCGGCCGCGCCCCGTTGAGTTGATCGCCATGCCCCCCGTCCCGCCCCGCCCCGACGACATCGACGCCGACAACGTCACCCCACCGCCACCGACCGATGCGGCGCCTGCGCCCACACCCGCGGCGCCGGCTGCCGCACCGAAATACCTCAAGCCCAGCGCGCGCAGCGTGGTGGTGATGGTGGTGGTGGCGTTGCTGGGGATCGCGCTGATCCTGCGCGCCTGGCATCTGTGGCCGTTCACCAGCAGCGTGATGGTGACCGACAACGCCTATGTGCGCGGGCAGATCACGGTGATGGCGCCGCAGGTGAACGGCTACGTGACCGAGGTGCTGGTGAAGGACTTCCAGCATGTGAAGAAGGGCGAACCGCTGCTGCGCATCGATGACCGCATCTACGCACAGCGCGTTTCGCAGGCCCAGGCCACGCTGGACAGCGCGCGCGCGGCGCTGGCCAACTCGGACCAGTCGCAGGCGCAGAACCGTGCGCAGATCGCTTCCGCGCACGCCACGCTGTCGGCCGGGCAGGCCGAACTGCAGCGCTCGCGCAACGAGGCCCGGCGCTACGAGGAACTGGCCGCGCAGCAGCTGGTGTCGGTCAACGACCGCGACAAGTTCCGCACCAGCCAGGCCTCGGCGCAGGCCAGCGTGCAGCAGTCGCAGGCCCAGATCCGCATTGCCGAGGAAACACTGGTCTCGACCCAGGTGGCACGCAAGAGCCTGGAAGCCCAGGTGGAGAGTGCGCAGGCACAGCTGGAACTGGCCCGCATCGACCTGGCCAATACGGTGATCCACGCACCGCGCGACGGCCAGATCAGCGAGGCCAGCGTGCGCGTGGGCCAGTACGTTGCCGCTGGGTCGCAGCTGCTGTTCCTGGTGCCGGAAGCGCTGTGGGTGGTGGCCAACTACAAGGAAGGCCAGACCTGGCAGATGCGCATCGGCCAGCCGGCTACCTTCGCGGTGGACGCGTTCCAGGGCCAGGTGCTGCACGGCCATGTCGAGCAGATCGCGCCGGCGACCGGCTCGGAATTCAGCGTGCTGCGCCCGGACAACGCCAGCGGCAACTTCACCAAGGTGGTGCAGCGGCTGCCGATTCGGATCTCGATCGACCCTGGGCAGGAACTGGCCGCGCGGCTGCGGCCGGGCATGTCGGTGATCGCGCGGGTGGATACCGCCGCAGAGCCCGCACCGGCGCGGTAGCCATGAATCGGGGTCAGATCCCTTTTGCCTCGGCAAAAGGGATCTGACCCCAGGAGCCATTGCTCAGCCGGCGCAGCGGGCGCAGAGCCCGTGCACTTCAAGCGTCTGCGCCTGCGGCTGGAAGCCCAGCTCCTTGGCGCGCTTTTCCAGCTGGGTGACGATCTCGCGGTCTTCCAGTTCCACCGCGCTGTGGCAACTGTTGCAGATCAGGAACGGCACCGAGTGCGCCGCACTGCTGGGGTGATGGCAGGCCACGAAGGCGTTCACCGATTCCAGCTTATGCACGAAGCCATTGGCCATCAGGAAGTCCAGCGCGCGGTACACGGTGGGCGGGGCATCGGCGCCCACGCCCTTGCCGTTGCGCACCCATTCCAGCAGCTCATACGCCTTGACCGGCTTGCCGGCCTCGGCGATCAGCTTCAGGACGTTGGCGCGGATCGGGGTCAGGCGCAGCCCGCGTTCGCGCGAGACACGCTCGACCACCGCCACGAAATCCGATGCGTCGTGGACGTGATGGTGCGGGGCGGTACAGGCAGTGGCGGTCTTGGCGGGCATGCGTGTTCTCCGGTTCGGGCCTGGCAAGGATGCCTCAGGCCGTTGCTACCTTGGTGATGGCCACATCAATGCGTTTCAAGGCCTGTTCGCGGCCGGCCAGGTACACTGTCTGGGAAATGTCAGGGCTGACCTGGGTGCCGGTGATCGCCACGCGCAGCGGCTGGGCGACCTTGCCCATGCCGATTTCCAGCGCAGCGGCGGTGTCGTGCAGGGCCACGCCGACCGCTTCGGCGGTCCATGCCGGCAGCGCTGCCAGCAGTTCGCGAGCCTTGCCCAGCGCCACCTCGGCGCCGGCCTTGAAGTGCTTGGCCACCGCGGCTTCGTCGTAGACGGTCAATGGCTGGTACCAGACCACCGCGCTCTCGGCCATGTCCTTCAGGGTCTGCACGCGGTCACGCAGGGCGACCACCACGTCCTCCGGCGCCGGACCCGCGGCCAGGTCCACGCCCAGCTTCTGCAGCTGATAAACCAGGTGCGGGGCGACCGCCGCGGGGGCTTCGCTCTTCAGGAACTGCTGGTTGACCCAGCCCAGCTTGGCCATGTCCAGGCGCGAGGCCTTGGAATTGCAGTCCTTCACGTCGAACAGGTCGATCAGCTCCTGGCGGCTGAACAGTTCCTGGTCACCGTGCGACCAGCCCAGGCGGGCCAGGTAGCTCAGCAGCGCGTCGGGCAGGTAGCCGGCGTCCTTGTACTGCATCACGTCGGCCGCGCCGGTGCGCTTGGACAGCTTCGCGCCCTGCTCGTCCAGGATCATCGGCATATGGCCGAACTTCGGTACCGGCGCGCCGATGCCTTCGTACAGGTTGATCTGGCGCGGGGTGTTGTTGATGTGGTCGTCGCCGCGGATGACCTCGGTGATGCCCATGTCCCAGTCGTCCACCACCACCGCGAAGTTGTAGGTGGGGAAGCCGTCCGGGCGGAAGATGACCATGTCATCCAGCTCGCTGTTGGCGATCTCGATGCGGCCCTTGATCAGGTCGTCGAACGCCACCGTGCCTTCCAGCGGGTTCTTGAAGCGGATGACGCGGTTCGGGTCGTCCCTGCGCGGCAGGCCCAGGTCACGCGCGGCGCCGTTGTAGCGCGGCTTTTCCTGCCGGGCCATGGCGGCCTCGCGCATGGCATCCAGCTCTTCGCGGGTCTCGTAGGCGTAGTACGCCTTGCCGTCGGCGATCAGCTGCTCGGCCACTTCCTGGTAACGGGCGACGCGCGCGGTCTGGTAGATCGGACCCTCGTCGTAATCCAGGCCCAGCCACTCCATCGCCTCCAGGATGGCGTCGATCGCGCCCTGGGTGCTGCGCTCGCGATCGGTGTCCTCGATGCGCAACACGAACTCGCCGCCACGGTGGCGGGCCTCCAGCCAGCAGTACAGCGCAGTGCGGGCACCACCGATGTGCAGGTAACCGGTGGGACTGGGGGCGAAGCGGGTGCGGCAGGTCATGGAGGGCTCGAGGAACGGGAATCCCCCGATTTTACCAGTCCCCCGCCCCCGACGGAAAAAGGGGACGGAGGGGATTAAGTCGCGATTGCCCAACCGATGCGGTTACGGGCGGAAAGCGGAGGGGAGAAACGACTTGATCCCCTCCGTCCCTTTTTACGGTTCAGCCTTGCGCGGGAACGGCTGCTCGCGCATGGCGGCGTTGTAGGCGAACGAGGCGACGATGGCCGCGGCCTGCTTCAGGTCTTCCGGCTCGGCGTGGTCCCAGGTGTCCAGGTGGCTGTGGTGGACGTTGCTGAAGTAGTCCAGACGGTCCTGGATGAACTGGAAGCCCGGCAGGCCGATGCGGTCGAAGCTGATGTGGTCGGTGCTGCCGGTGTTGCGGGTGGCCACGGTGGTGGCGCCCACGTCATGGAACGGGGCCAGCCAGGCTTCGAAGATCGGCATCGCCGCCAGGTTCTCCTGCGCATAGATGCCTCGGAAGCGGCCCGAGCCATTGTCCATGTTGAAGTAGACTTGGAACTTGCTGTAGTCGCGCGTCTTGCGCAGCGCGCCGGTCGGCTCGCGCAGCGAGGCCGGCAGTGCCTTCTGCGCCGGGTCGGCGGGCTCCGGGAACTGGCCGAAGTGCTTGGCCACATACGCCTGCGAGCCGATCAGGCCCTGCTCCTCGCCACTCCACAACGCTACCCGGATGGTGCGCTTGGGCTTGGCGCCGGTGGCCTTGAGGATGCGCATCGCCTCCATCATCACCGCCACGCCAGCAGCATTGTCGGCCGCGCCGGTGCCGCTGTGCCATGAATCCATGTGCGCGCCGATCATCACCACTTCATCGGGCTTGCTGCTGCCGCGGATCTCGGCCAGCGTGTTGTAGCCCGGCTGGTCGGCCTCATCGGTGAAGCGTGCGGCCACGTCCACGCGCAGGCGCACGATCTGCTTGGCCTCCAGCGCGCGCGCCAGCGGATTGAAGTGCTCGCTGATCATCGCCAGTTCCGGGATGCCCACCGATTCACCGGCCTTGCGCGAACCACCACCGGCAACGCGGATGATGCCGTTGTCCCACCCGCTGATGCTGATCGAGGCCAGCGCGCCCTCTTCGACGAAGAACGCGTTGACCTTGGCCACCAGCGCCTGCCGCTCCTGGTACTCCTTGACCCGCTTGGCGCGCTCGGCGGTGGCGTCCTTGTCCTTGGGCAGGGTGAATTCCTGCAGGCCTTCCAGCGAGGTGGCGTCGTGCCGATGCGAATCGGCCTCGGTGCTGCGCTTGTACTCGCGCGCGTCGCCCAGCAGCAGGATCTTTCCGCGCAGCTTGCCCCGATACTTCTCGATGTCTTCCGGCTTCTTGATCTCGACCTGCACCAGCTCACCTTCGACCGGGCCCTTGGTACCCGGGGTCCAGGCCTTGGGCAGCGCATGCAGCGGCTGCACACGGTCGCCCAGCATTTCCACGCTGGCCGAGGTGAACTCCCAGCCCCGGCCGAAATCATCGAAGGCTTCGTCGTGGACGTTGTCCAGTTTCCATTCGTTGAACTTGCCGCGGGTCCAGGCGTTGGCGCGGCCCATCGCCGGCGAGTTGGTCAGGCGCGGCCCGATGCGCTCGGTGAGGTAGCTGAAGGTGTCCATCACCTGCGAACGGTGGAAGGCCTCCTGGCGGATGCGGCTGACCATGTCCAGGTCCACCGTCTCGCGCTGCTGCGCCCCTGCATTGCCACCCATCGCCAGCGCTACCGCCAGCACGCCCCACTTCAGCCCGCTCCACTTCAACACGCCGCACCCCTGCCCTTCGGCTCGATCATCCAGCCCCCGAGTCTAGCCAGCAGGCGCGCGGCGATACCGTCCCATCGGTCATGGGCAGGAGCGTGCGAACCAAGGTTCGCACCCACAGGTGACCGGTCGGTTCGCACCCACAGGTGACCGGTCGGTTCGCACCCACCAAAGGGCTGGGTTCCCGCCCGTAGATCCACGCCATGCGTGGATGAACAGCCCGATCACCCACTCCATCCCAACCACAACTGCGCCCGCTCCGGCAGCAACAACAACCAATGCCTCCGGTCGATGCTGCTGCAGCCGTACACCGCCGCACGTGCCGGCCAGTCCTCCGGCAGGCCGCCGATACCGATCTCGGCCAGCGCCTCCGCCCCGGCCCTCCATGGCCGGTAGCGCGTCACCTCGCCCGCCAGCGCGCCACGTCCCTGCCGCGCGCCCTGCAGCCACCCCAACCCCCGTGCCTGCAATCCCTCGCAGGTCACTGCGGCCAGCTGGAAGCGGACCAGGCCGGGGGCGATCCGTGCCCCCGGCAGGGCCGCCAGCACGCCATGTGCCTGCAGCAGTGCATCCACCTCCAGCAGGGCCGGAATGCCCTGCCGTGCCCGTTGCCGCAATCCGTGGCGCCAGCCCATGGCGAACTCCTTACTTCAGATCCGCGCCAAGCGCGTACCAGTCGACCCGACGGGTCACCCACATCGCCAGCGCCAGGATCACGAACAGCAGCAGCGAGCCCATCAGCAGCGCGTTGTTCTCCGACACCAGCAGGCCATACAGCGCGCCGTACAACACCGTCAGCAGCGCGGCAAAGCCGAGGCCACGCTTCCAGTGGCCAAGCACGTTGGCCAGGTACACCGCCTGCAGGCCGATGCAGGCCACGGCCGAGACCAGGTAGGCCTTCCAGAACGCGATGTGCTCGGACAGGCTGATCAGCAGCAGGAAGAAGATCGCCAGCGCCAGGCCCACCATCAGGTACTGCAGCGGATGGATGCGCAGCGACTTGATCAGTTCGAACAGGATGAAGCCGACGAAGGTAAGCAGCACGAACAGCACGCCGTACTTCGAAGCACGATCGGCCTGGGTATAGGTATCCACCGGATCGACCAGCGACACGGTCACCGCCTGCGAATCTATCGCACCGTCGCTGCGCAGCTGGCGCTGCGCGTCGGAGGCCAGCGAAGACACCGCCCAGCGTGCATCGAAGCCCTGTGCATTGACGCGCCGCTCGTTGGGAAGGAATGCACCACTGAACGACGGATGCGGCCAGCTCGAACGCAGCGCGATGCGGGTGTCATCGCCCACCGGCACCACCGACAGCATGCGGCTGCCGTCCAGGCGCAGTTCCAGCTCGACGGTACTGGCGGCCAGGCTGCCGCCCTGGTCGTCGGCGAAGCCGGCCATGGGGGCATGCAGGCCGCGGCCGACCTCGCTGGCCGCTTCCACGCCCGGCAGCAGCCGCAACTGCTTTCCATCCACGCGCAGGTTGGGCGTACCAACCAGCCCGCGCACGTCGGAGACGCCCAGCGCCACATACGGCTGTCCATAGCTGCGGCCGGCCTTCACCGGGTAGTCGTCAACGGCGAAGGTGGCCTTCAGCTGGCCGTTCCAGCTGTACACCGGTACCTTGAACAGGCCGACCTCGCGCTGGCTCGGCAGCATCTCGCCGCCCACCTCCAGTGTTGCCGGCATCTGCAGCCAGTGCCCTTCGCTGACCTGCACCTCGGTCTTCTTGTTGCCCTTGGCGTCGACCACTTCGACCTGCTGGCGTTCGATCCACGGCACCACCCGCACCGGCCCGACCAGGCGCTGTACCCCGGCGCGGCTGTCGGCTACCCGCGAAAAGGCCTCATCGCGGTATGCACTGCGCTCGGTGATGACCCCGCGGATCATCGTCAGTGGAACCAGCAGCAGCAGGATCAGCCCGCCGACAATGGCGAACCGCAGCAGCATTTTCAGGGATTTCATGGTCCATCCTCGTTGGAGAGGGCTGCAGGATGGACCGCTGCGGTGAGCAGGGTTTGTGGCGAATTTGAAGCGAGTGTGAAGTCAGCGGCGCGGGCGCTGGCCCGGCACGTTCAACGGCAACCACAGGCTGGCCACGGTGCCACCGCCGTCACGGACCTCGACGCTGGCACGGCCGTCATGCAGGCGCGCAACCTCCTGCACGAACGGCAGGCCCAGGCCGGAACTGCGCCGTCCACTGGCGGGGCGCGCCAGCGAATAGAAGCGCTCGAACACCCGATCGCGCGCATAGTCCGGAATGCCCGCCCCCCGGTCGGCCACCTGCAGGCGCACGCCTTGTCCATCCACCACGGCCTGCAGCGCGATCTCCGTGCCGGCCGGCGAAAATGCGATGGCATTGTCGATCAGGTTATGCAGCGCCTGCCGCAGCAGATAGCCGTCGCCCTGCACGGACAGGTCGGGCACGTTGCCGATGCGCACCTGCACGCCCGCCGCCTGTGCGCGCACCTGCGCTGCAGCCGCCGCCTCGGCCAGCAGCAGCGGCAACGCGATCGGGTCGCGGGTCTGCAGCCACCCGTGCTGCTCCACTTCGGCCAGCGCCAGCAGCTTGTCGATGGTCTCGGTCAGCCGTTCCTGCTGATCGACGATGCTGCGCGCGAAATGCAGGCGATCGGCCTCCGGCAGTGGCTCCTGCAACAACTCGGCGGCACCGCGGATCGCCGCCAGTGGGCTCTTCATCTCATGCGTCAGTGACTGTACGTACTGCTCGACGTAGGCCTTGCCTTCCAGCTTGCGGCGCATGGTTTCCAGCGCCTGGCCGAGATCGCCGATCTCGTCGTGGCGGCGGCGCGGCGGCGGCACCGGTTCGCCGGCGGAGACCGCGCGCGCATAGCGGCTGAGCTGGCCCAGGCCGGTCGTCAGCCACATCGTCACCAGCACGCCCACCAGCGCCGACAGCCCGATCAGCCACGCCCCGCGCTCGATGATGGCGCGCTGGCTGGCAGCGATGAACGGATCGATGCTGCGGTTGGGCTGGGCCAGGCTGAGCACGCCGATCAACGTGCGGCCATCGGCCGGGTCATACACCGGCGCCGCCACGTGCATCACCGTATCGCCTTCCTCGCCCGGCACTTCCGGGCTGGAACGGGCGCCATACTCGCCGCGCAGGGTGCGGTAGACATCGTTCCAGCGCGAGTTGTCGCGGCCCAGGTCGCGGCCCAGCGAGTCGTAGATGACGATGCCCTCGGCATCGGTGATGGTCACCCGGTAATCCAGCGAGCGCTTCGGGAAGCGCCACACCATCGCCTTCAGGTCGCGCTGGCGTGCCTTGGCCAGGCTGCGGGTGAAGCTGCCGCTGCGGATGGTGCCGGCCTTGACGTCGGCGGCCGCCATTTCAGCCAGCACGTTCGCCGCATCGACCAGGGTCGACTCCATCGCCTGGCGCACACCCGGCTTCACCTCGTTGACGAACACCCGCATCACGAAGAAGGCCGCGATGCCGGTGATCAGGAAGAAGCCCAGGAACAGCTTCAGCACCAGGCGCATCGGCTAGACCTCCAGCGCGTAGCCGAGGCCACGGTGGGTGCGGATCGGGTCCTCGCTGGCACCGGCCGCACGCAGCTTGCCGCGCAGCGTCTTTACATGCGTATCGACGGTACGGTCAGCGCTGTCGGCGCTGCTGTCCCAGCCGCGATCCATCAGCTGGGCACGGCTGAGGATGGCACCCGGGCGTTGCAGCAGCGCCTCCAGCAGCGCGTATTCGTAACGGGTCAGGTCCAGCGCCTGGCCCCGGTAGCGGATGCGTCGGCCGTCGCGGTCGATGGCGAAGGCGCCGTGTTCCTGCCAGCCGGACTCGGCGCTGCCCGCTGCCACGGCGGGCAGCGCGCGGCGCAGGCGCGCACGCACTCGCGCCACCAGCTCGCGCGGCGAGAACGGCTTGGTCATGTAATCGTCGGCGCCCAGTTCCAGGCCCAGCACGCGGTCGACCTCGTCATTGCGGGCGGTCAGGAAGATCACCGGCAGCTGTGCCGCCGGCCCGGCCTGCGCGCGCAGCCGCCGGCAGACCTCGAACCCGCCCAGGTCGGGCAGGCCCACGTCCAGCACCACCAGATCGATGCCCCCGGCCTGCAGCCGCTGCAGCGCCTCACCGCCCAGCAGGCAGTGGCTGACGGCGTAGCCTTCGCTGCGCAGCGCATAGAGCACGGTTTCGGCGATGGCGGCTTCGTCCTCGACCACCAGGACATGGGCAACAGGAGCTGTCATGGCGCGCAGCATAGCCGCTGCGGCCGCCGCCCCGTACACTGCCGCCCATGAACTATCGCCATGCCTTCCATGCCGGCAACCACGCCGATGTGCTCAAGCACATCGTGCAGCTGGCCCTGATCGACAGCTTCAAGCGCAAGGACAGCCCGTTCTTCGTGCTCGACACCCACGGCGGTGCCGGCCGCTACCTGCTGGCCAGCGAAGAGAGCCGCAAGACCCTGGAGGCCGAGTCCGGAATCATGCGGCTGATGGCCCAGCCCAAGCTGCCTGAGGTGGTCGAGCGCTACCTGAAGGCCGTGCAGGCCGACAACCCGGTGGGCGCGTTGACCAACTACCCGGGCTCGCCGCTGCTGAGCGCACAGGCGATGCGCGCGCAGGACCGCATGGCGGTGTGTGAGCTGCAGGAACCCGAAACCGCCACGCTGAAGGCGCTGTTCGCCCACGACAGCCGCGTCGATGTGCGTCCCGGCGATGGCTACGCGCTGCTGCGCTCGTTGCTGCCGCCGAAGTTCAACGGCAGCAAGATCGGCCGCGGCCTGGTGCTGATCGACCCGCCCTACGAGGCCCAGGACGCCGAGTACCAGAACATCCTGGCCGCCCTGGCCGAGACCCTGGCACGCTGGCCGCAGGCCACCTGCGCGGTCTGGTTCCCGATCAAGCAGCGCCGCACCATCCTGCACTTCCTGCGCAAGGCCAGTGCGCTGCCGGTGAAGTCGGCGATGACGATCGAGTTCCTGGTGCGCCCGGACGACTCGCCGCTGCGCCTCAACGGCAGTGGCATGCTGCTGCTCAACCCGCCCTGGCAGTTCGATCGGGTGGTCGGCCCGGCCCTGCCGGCGCTGCGCCAGCACCTGGGCGAACCCGGTGCCAGCACCCGCCTGGATTGGTTCAAAGCCCCCGAATAACGGCCTTCACGAGGCTGTACCGCCGTGAGCCTTTCGTTCACGGAATGCAGCCCCGGTGATGCCACAATCGATGGACCACCAAGGAATCACCCGGTATGGCCACTCGCAACCGCATGCCGCCCTGGCATGAGATCTTCAAGGCTCCCAGCGGCCACGAGCTGCTGATCCGCCCCATCCGCCCGGAAGATGGCGCGCCGCTGCAAGCAGCGTTCAGCCTGTTCGGGCCGGAAGAAATCCGTGATCGTTTCCTGCAGGCGGTGACCGAGCTGTCGCCGGAAACCACCCAGCGCCTGACCCACCCCAATCCCAAGACCGAGATCACCCTGGTCGCAGCCGAATCCCTGCCCGCTGGCGAAGCGGTGGTCGGCGCGGTCGCCCGGGCCTCGATCATCCCCGGTACCCGTGAAGCCGAGTACGCGATCCTGATCAGCCGCTTCCTGATCGGCCAGGGCCTGGGCCGGCAGCTGATGCGCAAGCTGGTGAAGTGGGGCCGCGGCAAGTACCTGGACCGCCTGTACGGCGATGTGGCCGCCGAGAACGAGCCGATGAAGCAGCTGGCCGCCTCGCTGGGCTTCAAGCCGGTGCCGCACCCGACCGGCGCCGAAGGCCTGGTGCGGATGGTGCTGGAGCTGGACAACTGAAGGATGCGCCGGGTACTGCCCGGCCACGCCCCCCGGTAGTGCCGGCCGCTGGCCGGCAGCCTCATGCACCGTTGGGGTATCGGAATGCCGGCCAGCGGCCGGCACTACCCGACGGGGTTTGATCGGGTTTCTGCTAAAATCCGGGGTCCATGTCGCGTACCTCATACCCCGCCCCGCCGCTGCCGCGCGCCGGCCAGCTCCGCGCCTGGTGGCGCGCCCCTGCATCGCCGACCGCCCTGGCCTGGTACCTGGCCCAGGCCGCGCGTGCGCACGACGCCCCGCTGCTGGTGATCGCCCGTGACAACCACGGTGCCAACCAGCTCGAAGCCGACCTGCACACCCTGCTCGGCGGCGATCCGGCCCTGCCGGTGGTCGCTTTCCCGGACTGGGAAACACTGCCCTACGACCGCTTCAGCCCGCATCCGGAGATCATCTCGCAGCGCCTGGCCGCCCTGCACCGCCTGCCTGCGCTGAAGCGTGGCCTGGTGATCGTGCCGGTGCAGACCCTGCTGCAGCAGCTGGCCCCGCGCAGCTACGTGATCGGTGGCAGCTTCGACCTGAAGGTCGGCCAGCGCCTGGACCTGGAGGCCGAGAAGCGCCGCCTGGAAAGCGCCGGCTACCGCAACGTGCCGCAGGTGATGGACCCGGGCGACTTCGCCGTGCGTGGCGGCCTGCTCGACGTGTTCCCGATGGGCGCCGACGAGCCGCTGCGGGTGGAGCTGCTGGACGAGGACATCGACTCGATCCGCGCCTTCGACCCGGAAAGCCAGCGCTCGCTGGACAAGGTCGAGGCCGTGCACATGCTGCCCGGCCGCGAAGTGCCGATGGACGAGGCCAGCATCGCCCGCGTGCTGGCCACGCTGCGTGAGCGCTTCGATGTCGATACCCGGCGCAGCGCGCTCTATCAGGATCTGAAATCCGGGCTGGCTCCGGCCGGCGTCGAGTACTACCTGCCGCTGTTCTTCGAGCGCACCGCGACCCTGTTCGAGTACCTGCCCAGCGGCAGCCTGCCGGTGGTCTGTGCCGGTGCCGGCGAAGCCGCCGAGGCGTTCTGGGCGCAGACCCGCGAGCGTTACGAACAGCGCCGACATGACGTGGAGCGCCCGCTGCTGCCACCGTCGGCGCTGTACCTGTCGCCGGAACTGCTGCGCGAGCGCCTGAACGATGCACCGCGCATCGAGGTGTGGGCCGCCGACCACGCGCGCATCGCCGACGCGCACGCACTGGGCGACCAGCCGTTGCCGCCGCTGCCAGTGGCTGCACGTGAGGCGCCGGCCGGCGATGCACTGAAGTCGTTCCTTGGCCACTACCCGGGCCGGGTGCTGATCGCCGCCGATTCGCCGGGCCGCCGTGAAGCCCTGCTGGAAGTGCTGCAGGCTGCCGAACTGAAACCACCGGTGGTGGCCGACCTGCCCAGCTTCCTTGCCGACGATGCGCGCTTCGCGATCGCGGTGGCGCCGCTTGAAGACGGCTTCGCGCTGGACGATCCGCGCATCGCGGTGCTGACCGAGCGCCAGCTGTTCCCCGAGCGCGCCGGCAGCACCCGCCGCACGCGCCGTGCCGGCCGCGAGCCGGAAGCCATCATCCGCGACCTCGGCGAACTGACCGAGGGCGCGCCGATCGTGCACGAGGATCATGGCGTCGGCCGCTACCGTGGCCTGATCGCGATGGATGTCGGCGGCATGCCCGGCGAGTTCCTCGAAATCGAGTACGCCAAGGGTGACCGCCTGTATGTGCCGGTCGCCCAGCTGCACCTGATCAGCCGTTATTCCGGTGCATCGGCGGAAACCGCGCCGCTGCACTCGCTCGGTGGCGAGCAGTGGAGCAAGGCCAAGCGCAAGGCCGCCGAAAAGGTGCGCGACGTGGCCGCCGAACTGCTGGAGATCCAGGCCCGCCGCCAGGCGCGTGCCGGCCTGGCGCTGCACGTGGACCGCGCGATGTACGAGCCGTTCGCCGCAGGTTTCCCGTTCGAGGAAACCCCGGACCAGCTGGCCGCGATCGACGCCACCCTGCGCGACCTGGCCAGCAGCCAGCCGATGGACCGCGTGGTCTGTGGTGACGTCGGCTTCGGCAAGACCGAGGTGGCCGTACGCGCCGCCTTCGCCGCCGCCAGCGCTGGCAAGCAGGTGGCCGTGCTGGTGCCGACCACGCTGCTGGCCGAACAGCATTTCCGCAATTTCCGCGACCGCTTCGCCGACTACCCGATGAAGGTCGAAGTGCTGTCGCGCTTCAAGACCAGCAAGGAAATCAAGGCCGAACTGGAGAAGGTCGCCGCCGGCACCATCGACGTCATCGTCGGCACCCACCGCCTGCTGCAGCCGGACGTGAAGTTCAAGGACCTGGGCATGGTCATCGTCGACGAGGAACAGCGTTTCGGCGTGCGCCAGAAGGAAGCGTTGAAGGCGCTGCGCGCCAACGTGCACCTGCTGACCCTGACCGCCACGCCCATCCCGCGCACCTTGAACATGGCCATGGCCGGCCTGCGCGACCTGTCGATCATCGCCACGCCGCCGCCGAACCGGCTGGCGGTGCAGACCTTCATCACGCAGTGGGACGACGCGCTGCTGCGCGAAGCCTTCCAGCGCGAACTGGCGCGTGGCGGCCAGCTGTACTTCCTGCACAACGACGTGGAGAGCATCGGTCGCATGCAGCGCGAGCTGTCCGAGCTGGTGCCCGAGGCGCGCATCGGCATCGCCCACGGCCAGATGCCCGAACGCGAGCTGGAAAAGGTGATGCTGGATTTCCAGAAGCAGCGCTTCAACGTGCTGCTGTCGACCACGATCATCGAATCGGGCATCGACATTCCCAACGCCAACACCATCATCATCAACCGCGCCGACCGCTTCGGCCTTGCCCAGCTGCATCAGCTGCGCGGCCGTGTCGGTCGTTCGCACCATCGCGCCTACGCCTACCTGGTGGCCCCTGATCGTCGTTCGATCACCCCGGATGCGGAAAAGCGCCTGGAAGCGATCGCGTCGATGGACGAACTCGGCGCCGGCTTCACCCTGGCCACGCACGATCTGGAAATCCGCGGTGCCGGTGAACTGCTGGGCGAGGACCAGAGCGGACAGATGGCCGAAGTCGGCTTCAGCCTGTACACCGAACTGCTGGAACGCGCGGTGCGCAGCATCAAGCAGGGCAAGCTGCCCGACCTGGATGCCGGCGAGGAAGTGCGCGGCGCCGAAGTGGAACTGCACGTGCCAGCGCTGATTCCGGAAGACTACCTGCCGGACGTGCACACCCGCCTGACCCTGTACAAGCGCATCTCCAGCGCGCGCGACAGCGATGCACTGCGCGAACTTCAGGTGGAGATGATCGACCGCTTCGGCCTGTTGCCGGATGCGGCCAAGCACCTGTTCGCCATCGCCGAGCTGAAGCTGAAGGCCAACACGCTCGGAATCCGCAAGCTGGACCTGGGCGAGAACGGTGGCCGCATCGTGTTCGAGTCCAAGCCGAACATCGACCCGATGGCGGTGATCCAGCTGATCCAGAAGCAACCGAACCTCTACGCCATGGAAGGGCCCGACAAGCTGCGCATCAAGCATCCGCTGCCGTTGCCGGAAGACCGCTTCAACGCCGCCCGCGCCCTTCTGACCACCCTCGCCCCGGGTTGATCGCCCCCCGAATACCCCGCACCGGTCCCCACCCGGTGCGGGTGGATGCCCATGTTTCCTGACGCCGTACCCGCCCCCGACCTGCTGCACGCGCAGGCCTGCCTGATCGATGCCCTCTCGATGTCGCTGCAGATGCGCGACGCCTACACCCGCCATCACTGCGACCGCGTCAGCCTGCTCGCGCAGCGCCTGGCCACGCACTGCGATCTTGACGACGAAGCCAGTGCACAGATCGGCCTGGCCGCCCGCTTTCACGACATCGGCAAGATCGGCATTCCCGACGATGTACTGCTAGCCCCACGGCGGCACACCGACGAAGAGCGGGCGATCATGCGCGAGCACCCGGTGCGGGGCGAGCATATCTTCCTGGCCACCGGCCGCAGTGATGCCGTACCGGTCGCACGCCTGATACGCGCCCACCACGAAGCCTTCGATGGCAGCGGCTATCCCGATGGCTTGCGCCGCGAATCCATTCCGCTGGGCGCGCGTATCGTCACCATCGCCGATGCCTACGATGCGATGACCAGCGTGCGCCCCTATCGTGCCGCGATGGCACCGGGAGCGGCGCTGGGCATCATCGAGAACCAGTCCGGTGGCCTGGTCGATCCGTACGTTCTGCAGCGCTTCCACCGCATGTTGGCGCAGGAGCCGCAGCTGGCCTGATCGGCGGGCGCCGCACCTGTAGAGTCGACCGCTGGTCGACTGCTCTTCCTCCAGACCGCGAAAATCCCGCGCTACGCGCGATAGTCGACCGGCGGTCGACTCTACCAGGCCGCCCTCGCCACTGGGCCGGCAAACAAAAGGCCCGGCTTTCGCCGGGCCTTCTGCATCACGCGTCACGTACGATCGATTACCAGATCACCACGCGCTTGTCGTCGGCACGCACCATCGCGTCGCCGGCCTTGCACTGGAACGCGGCAGCGAAGGACGGCATGTTCGACGGCGCGCCGTTGGCACGGAAGTTCGCCGGGGCGTGCGGGTCGGTGTTCAAACGCACGCGCAGCTCACCGTCGGTGAAGTTGCGGCGCCACACGGTGGCCCAGTTCATGAAGAAGCGCTGGTCCTGGCTGTGGCCATCGACGTCGACGTTCGCCTTCGGGTCTTCCTTCAGCGCCATCTGCAGCGCGTCGTAGGCCACGGTCAGGCCACCGAGGTCGCCGATGTTCTCGCCCAGGGTCAGCTTGCCCTTCACGAACACGCCCGGCACCGATTCATAGCCGTCGAACTGCGCGACCAGCTGGTCGGTGCGCTGGGTGAAGGCCTTGCGGTCGGCGTCGGTCCACCAGTTGTCGAAGTTGCCGTTGGCGGCGAACTGGCTGCCCGAGTCATCGTAGCCGTGCATCATCTCGTGGCCGATGACCGCACCGATGCCGCCGTAGTTCAGCGCCGGATCGGCCTTGGCGTCGAAGAACGGCGCCTGCAGGATCGCGGCCGGGAACACGATCTCGTTCTTGGTGGCGTTGTAGTAGGCGTTGACCGTCTGCGGGGTCATGCCCCACTCGGTCTTGTCCACCGGCTTGCCGATCTTGTCCAGCATGTAGCGGTAGTTGAACGCGCGCGCGGCCTGCATGTTGCCCAGGTAGCTGTCGCCGTTGGTCTGCAGGCCCGCCCAGTCACGCCACTTGTCCGGGTAACCGATCTTGGGGGTGAAGCTGGCCCACTTCTCCAGTGCCTTCTTCTTGGTCTCTTCGCCCATCCACGGCAGCTGCTCAAGGCGCGCCTTCAGTGCTACCGACAGATTCTCCACCAGGTGCTGCATGGCCACCTTCGACTCGGCCGGGAACACGGCGTCGACGTACAGCTGGCCCAGCGCTTCACCCATGCCGCCGTTGACCGACTCCAGTACGCGCTTCCAGCGCGGCTGCATTTCCTTCTGGCCACGCAGGGTGGTGCCATAGAAATCGAAGTTGGCCTTCTCGAACTGGCTGCTCAGGTACGGCGAAGCATCATCGATGGTGTGGAAGCGCAGGTAGGCCTGCCAGGTGCTGGCCGGCACGTCGGCGAGCATCTTGTCCATTTCACCGAAGAAGCCCGGCTGCGCCAGCGAGAACTTCTGCGCGGCCGGCACCTTCAGGGTGTCGAACAGCGCGGTCCAGCTGAAGTTCGGGGTCAGCTTGTCGGCGTCGGCAGCGCTGAGCGGGTTGTAGCGCTTGGCCGGGTCACGCATTTCGATGCGCGACATCGAGGCCTTGGCCAGGCGGGTTTCGAAGGCCATCACGGCCTTGGCCTGCTCGGCGGCCTGTGCAGCATCCACGCCGGACAGGGTCAGCACCTGTGCGATGTAGGCCACGTAGGCGTCGCGGATCTTGGCCTGCGCATCGTCGAAGTAGTAGCCCTTCTCCGGCAGGCCGAGGCCACCCTGGCCGACGTAGGCGATGACGTTGGCCGAATCTTTGTAGTCGGCATTGGCGAACAGCGAGAACAGCACGCCCTTGCCCTCGGCCTGGCTGTCGCGCAGGTACCGGGTGATGGCGGCGGTGTCGTTCAGCGCAGTGATCTTGTCCAGCTGCGGCTGCAGCGGCGCTAGGCCAGCGGCCTCGATCTTGGCTTCGTCGTTGCCGGTCTTCCAGATGTCACCGATCTTGGCTTCCACCGAACCGGCCTTGGCCTGGCTGGCGGCGGCCTGCTGTACCAGCGTGTGCTGCACTTCCAGCGAGCGCTCGCGCAGGATCTCGAAGCTGCCCCAGGTGGTCTGGTCACCCGGCACCGGGTTGGCCTTCAGCCACTTGCTGTTGACGAAGCCATTGAGGTCGGTACAGGCCGAGATGGACGGGTCCAGATCGGCGCTGTTGAGCGAGATCAGCGGCGTCTTGATCTGCGACAGGTCGAAGGCCGGCTTGGCATCGGTGCCGGCGGTGGCGGCCGGCGCGGATTCATTCTTGCCACAGGCAGCCAGCGAGGCGGCAATGGCGATGGTCAGGCCCAGCGGGGCCAGGTTGCGGAAGTTCATGAGGCTCTCCTGCGGGTAATTTCACAGGGTAGCCGGGAAGGCCCGCGGCAGGGACCGGCCAAAGGTCACAGGGCACCGCCTCTGTAGCGTCGAGCCATGTTCGACTGCTCTCTGTTCCGGATTCATGCTCCCTGCGGCAAAGGCCAAAAGCAGTCGAGCATGGCTCGACGCTACAAAAGGAAAGGCCGGCTTGCGCCGGCCTTCTTCTTTACTTCGCCTTGCCCTGGTTGGCCACGGCTTCAGCGGCCTTGCGCGCCGCTTCCGGGTCGCCCAGGTAGCGGAACGACTTCACCGTCAGGTCGTCGTTCAGTTCGAACAGCAGCGGGATGCCAGTCGGAATGTTCAGCTCGAGGATTTCCTCGCGCGAGACGTTGTTGAGGTACTTGTACAGCGCGCGCAGCGAGTTGCCGTGGGCGGTGACCAGCACGGTCTTGCCGTCCTTCAGCTGCGGCGCGATGGCGTCGTGCCAGTACGGCAGCACGCGGTCCAGGGTGGTTGCCAGCGATTCGGTGCCCGGCAGCGCGTTGCGGTCCAGGCCCGCGTAGCGGCGGTCATGGATCGGGTGGCCCGGATCTTCCAGCTCCATCGGCGGCGGCGGGATGTCGTACGAACGACGCCACACCTTGACCTGCTCCTCGCCGTGCTTGGCTGCGGTCTCGGCCTTGTCCAGGCCCTGCAGGCCGCCGTAGTGGCGCTCATTGAGGCGCCAGGACTTGTTCACCGGCAGCCAGTCCTGTTCCAGCTCGGCCAGTGCACCCTGGAGGGTGTGGATGGCACGCTTGAGCACGGAGGTGTGGGCGACATCGAACTGCAGGCCTTCCTCGCGCATCAGGCGGCCGGCGGCGGCCGCTTCCCGGCGCCCCTGCTCGGTGAGGTCGACATCGACCCAGCCGGTGAAGCGGTTGTCCAGGTTCCACTGGCTCTGGCCATGGCGCAACAGTACGAGTTTACGGGTCACTGCAGGGTCTCCAATGCGAGGAAAGGCAGGCGCCCATTGTAGCCCCGGGCGCTGCTCACCGGACCGTGGCGCCGCGCATGCGATGCTGCGGCC
Organism: Stenotrophomonas maltophilia; assembly: GCF_047497515.2. Classification (GTDB taxonomy): domain Bacteria; phylum Pseudomonadota; class Gammaproteobacteria; order Xanthomonadales; family Xanthomonadaceae; genus Stenotrophomonas. Next base: position 163,952 of record NZ_JAXAXL020000002.1, on the reverse strand, counting down.
AATGAATACGATGATCGATCCCGGGCGCTGGGAAGGCAGCGTCAGTGCCGCCCGCGCGCAGCAGCTTCAGCTGGCCGGCCGGGTGGAACGCCAAGACCGGCTGCCCCGCAACGTGCGCTGGCTGGCCGGGCTGGATGTCGGCTTCGAGGATGACGGCGCCACCACCCGCGCCGCCGCGGTACTGCTGGACGCAACGACGCTACGGCCTGTCGCGCAGGAAATCGCGCGCATTCCCACGGTGATGCCCTACATCCCCGGCCTGCTCAGCTTCCGCGAACTGCCGGCGCTGCTGGCGGCGTTGGCCTTGCTGCCGCGCACACCTGATCTGGTGTTCGTCGATGGTCACGGCATCAGCCATCCACGCCGGCTGGGCGTCGCCGCGCACCTGGGCGTAGTCACCGACCTGCCGAGCATCGGCGTGGCCAAGTCGAAACTGGTGGGCCGCTTTGAGGAACCGGCACCGGAACCCGGCGCGCATACGCTGCTTCTGGACGGCAATGAACAACTGGGTTGGGTACTGCGCAGCAAGGTGCGCTGCAAGCCGTTGTTCGTGGCCGGAGGCCATCGGGTCAGCGCGGACACCGCGCTGGACTGGGTGCAACGCACGCTGCGCGGCTACCGCCTGCCGGAGCCGACCCGGCTGGCGGATCGGCTGGCCTCGCGCCGGGACGAATGACCGCGCCGGGCATCCCGGCGCCGCCTTCGATTTCGATCAACGATGCACGTGGCCGCGATGGCCCTGTGCGTCCTCGCCGTGGTCGTGGCCTTCATGACCCTCGTGCTCGCTACGCTTGGCCGGCGCCGGCTCACCACAGGCTTCGCCGCAGTGGTCCGCTTCGATCTGCAGTGTCACGTGCTCGATGCCGAAGTCATCGTGCAGGCGCCCCCCCAGTTCACGGCGCAGCGCATCGGCATCGGTGCCGTCGCGCATCACGATGTGCGCGGTCAGTGCCGGCGTGCTGGAGGCCAGCGCCCACACGTGCAGGTCATGCACATCCAGCACCGCGGCATGGCCGGACAGGCTGTCGCGCACCTTGGCCACGTCCATGCCCTTGGGCACGCCTTCCAGCAGCACGTTGATCGCCTCGCGCATCAGCACCCAGGTGCGTGGCAGTACCCACAGGCCGATCAGTACCGCCAGGATCGGGTCGATCGGCTTCCAGCCAGTGACCTGGATCAAGATCGCACCGGCGATCACTGCCACCGAGCCGAGCATGTCGGCCCACACTTCCAGGTAGGCGCCCTTCACGTTGAGGCTCTCGCCGCTGCCGGCCTGCAGCAGGCGCATCGAGATCAGGTTGATGACCAGGCCAACCGAAGCGATCACCAGCATGCCGGTAGAGGCGATCTCCTGCGGTTTGCTGAAGCGCCCGACGGCTTCCCACAGGATGTACGCGGCAACCACGAACAGCATCGCGCCGTTGATCATCGCGCCCAGTGCTTCCAGGCGTGCATAGCCGTAGGTGCGCCGCGCATCCGGCGGGCGCCGGCTCAGCCGCACCGCCACCAGCGCGATCATCAGTGCCAGCGCATCGGTGGCCATGTGCGCGGCGTCTGACAGCAGCGCCAGGCTGTTGGTCCAGAACGCACCCACCACTTCGACGACGAGGAAGGTGGAGGTCAGCCCGAGCGCCCACCACAAGGGCTTCTCGTGGCGGATCTCGGATGGCAGGTGATCGTGGTCGTGGCCCATGGCAACAGCTCCTTTGCGATGGACGCAGGCTACGCTGGCGGCCGTGGGGAAACTATCACGGTGTTTATAACATTGCAGAATCCGCGCGGTTGGCTGCGGCTTGCACCCGCGCCGGGCAGCACTATGATGGCCGCATCCCCTCTGGACGGGGAACGGGCAGACGGATCGCTCCAGCGTTGCTGCCCGCAATGGACACCCACGCACAAGGAATCCGGATCATGTGGACCACCAAGACCCCCTGGGTCGCGCTCACCGTGGCCTGCGCATTGGGCATGGCCGCAAGCGCCTCGGCCAAGACCTGCCAGCAGAACTTCCGCTCGGTGGGCGACCCGCGCAATGGCCAGTTCTTCACCTCCGAGGTCACCCTTCCCGGCCTGAAGCCCCGCAGTGCATTGGGCCAGCTGCGCAAGGCGGCGCTGGACGAGGGCAACAACTTCGTCAGCGGTGATGTCATCACCGAGACCGAAGGCCAGATGTACGTCCTGCAGACCGACACGAAGATGCCGCTGGTCAGCATCATCACCGCCTCCAATGGCGGCACCGTGGTGGTCGGCACCAAGCTGTCACGCGGGCAGACCGCCAAGGAAGAGGACGCACGCAGCGCGCTGTGTGGTTGGCTGGACAAGCTCAGGACCGGCCCCGAGGGCGAGGCGATCGCCGAAGCCGTGCGGGTCTCCAGTGGCTTCGACAAGCCGATCCAGGCCACCGCGGTCGGCATGTCCACCCAGATGGGCAAGGACGCCAAGCGGCTGCAGCGGGAAATCAACACCGCGCCGCTGAAGTCATTGTTCTCCGGCAGCAGCACCCCGCCGGACACCGAAGCGATGTACCAGCCGTTGCTCGTCAAGTATTTCGGCCGCCGTTTCATCATCGATGGCCAGGTCTACACCGCCCAGGCCAACCGTTTTACCAAGACCGTTGAAGTGGGCTATCTGGTCACCAAGATGAAGGGCATCGGTGGCATCGGTGGACGCCAGTCGAACGACGACAACAACGCCAACTTCACCGTGCACTGTGCGCTGGCCCCGGATCAGATGGCGCTGGCCGCCACCCTGCGCGAGAACGACTGGGTGAAGCTGGAAGGCGTGGTCGACAAGATGGACACCGGTGGCGTCCATCTGCGCGATTGCCGCCAGGTGAAGTAGATTCCCAGGCTGCGCCGGGACTGACCCGGCGCAGCCCTCATCGGATCAGAACCCGAAGCGCAGGCTGGCCCAGTAGGCGCGGCCCGGCTCGTTGTAGGTCGCCGCACCGGCATCGCTGCTGTTGGCCTCGCGGAACAGGCGCTTGTCGGCCAGGTTGTTGACGCCGAAGCCGAAGCTGACCGTCTCGGTCACCCGGTAGCGCGCGCTCACGCCCCAGATGTTGTATGCCCCGCGGTCCTGCAGTGCCACCGACGGATCGCAGGTACCAGTGCAGCGCGGATCATTGTTGATGTTGGTGGTGGCCGGTTCCTGCTTGCCATAGAACGTGCCGGTCAGCAGCAGCGACAGCTTGTCGGTGGCCTGCCAGTCCAGCATGGTGTTGATCGTGTACTTGGGGATCACCGACAGCGGCTGGCGCGTGGTCTTGTTCTCGTTCTCCACCATGTAGGTGAAGTTGTTGCTCCACTTCAGGCGGCTGCCCTGCTCGCCCAGCAGCGGGATCACCAGGTTGCCTTCCAGCCCCTGCACGATCGCCTTCGGTGCGTTCTCCCAGCGGAAGATGCGGCCGCGGCCATCGGCGGTCAGGCCGATCTGGTCGTAGCCGGCCTGGATCTTGTCCTTGTAGTCGTTGTGGAAGTAGGTCAGCGACGCCTGCCAGCCACTCTGCGGCGCCCACTCCACACCCAGTTCCTTGTTCAGGCTGGTTTCCGCCTTCAGGTCCGCATTGCCGCGCATGTAGCAGCCGGCCCCCAGGCTAGGCAACGCATTCGGGCAACCATTGCCGCGGGTGTAGTACAGATAGTCCGGATTCGACTGGTAAAGGTTCGGTGCCTTGAAGGCACGCGCGATGCCGCCCTTCACCACCCAGTCGCTGTTGATGCGGAACTGCGCGTTGAGGCTGGGGCTGGTGTTGTTGCCGAACTGGCTGTGGTGGTCGAAGCGCAGGCCCGGGGTGACGATCCAGCGCTCGCCGAGGTAGATGTTGTCTTCCACGAACACGGCGGTGGTCTGCGCGTCGGACTTGCCGCGTGCGCGATCGGCCGACAGCCCCGGGATGCCGCCGCCGCTGCTGCTGGACTGGCTCATCGAGTACGGATCGGTCAGGCGGCTGTCCAGGTATTCAAAGCCCAGCGTCCAGATGTTCTCGGCACCACCCAGCATGGTCGGGAAGCTCACTTCGCCATCCAGCTGGTAGTTGCGCAGGCGCGAGGTCGACCAGTCGGTGCCGTTGAAGCTGCCTTCCGGGCCACCGGCCAGGCCTTCATTGATGCGCGAGTTGTTGACCGCCTCGACCGCGGCCGTGACCCGCGAGGTCACGTCGCCCCAACGGCCACGATGGGTGATCGCGCCGGTGTTGCGGTACATGCGGTTGGTTTCGGCCTTGCCGTCGGCCAGTGCGGCCAGGTCGACGCCGGTCGAGGTTCCGGTGGTGCTGACCGCGCGGTCGCCGGCGTAGATGTTGCCCTGGCGGCTGGTGCCGGCCGGCTATCCGGTGTTCACCCTGGTCGACATCGACCGCATGTGGGTGGCGATGAACCTGCGTGAATCGCAGATGCAGGGCCTGAAGGTCGGCAGCAAGCTGCAGGGCAGCGTGCCGGCACTCGGCGTGGACAGCGAATTCGTGGTCTACTTCATCAACCCTGCCGGCGACTATGCAACCTGGCGTACCACCCGCCAGTCGTCCGGCTACGACGTCCGCAGCTTCGAGGTGCGGGTGCGCCCGGTACGCCGCATCGAGGGCTTCCGCCCTGGCATGAGCGTGCTGTTCGCATGGCCCCAGCACTGAGCCCGGATAGCGGCGGTTTCGGCGCCTCGTGGCGGCGCGAGCTGTATGCGCTGCGCAGCAACCGCGCCGACCTGATGCTGGTTACCCTGCTGCCCCTGCTGATGCTGGTGGTAATGGGGTGGATGTTCACGCCTTCAGTGATGCGCGACATCCCGATCGCCGTGGTCGACCTCGACCACAGCAGTGACAGCCGCCTGCTGCTGCGCATGCTCGATGCCAGCCCCGGCGTGCGCATCGCCAGCCAGCCTGCAGACATGGAAGATGCGCGCTCGCAGCTGCGCCGCCTGGACGTGTTCGCCATCGTGCTGGTGCCGCGCGATGTCACCCGGCAAGCGTTGCGCGGGCGCCAGGGCACGGTGTTCGCCTATTACAACGCCACCTACATGACCACCGGCCAGTCCGCCGCGCGCGATATCGGCGATGCGGTCTCGGCCTGGAACGCACGACTGCTGCGCGAGCGCATCGGCCTGCAGGTCGGCCCGGGCAAGCTGCGGGCAGCGCCGATCGCGGTGCAGTCGGACATCCTCTACAACCCGGCACGCAGCTACGAGCTGTTCCTGCTGCCGCTGATCTTCCCGGCGGTGCTGTCGCTTGTGCTCGCGCTTGCCGTGGCCGGCAGCCTGGGGCGGGAGATCCGCGATGGCACCCTGGCCGACTGGCTGGGCCGCACGCCATGGACCGCCGCCGCCGGCAAGGTTGCACCGTACATCCTGCTGTTCTCGCTGTACGGTGCACTCGGGCTGGGTTACCTGGCCTGGCTGCGCGGCGATGGCGTGGCCGGCAGCGTGCTCCTGCTGCTGATTGCGCAGCCGCTGTTCTACCTGGCCACCGCGGCCTATGCCCTGTTCTTCGTCGGCGTCACCCGCGACATGGGCACCGCGCTGTCCGCGGTGGGACTGAGCATCGGCACCGCGCTGGCATTCTCCAGTGCCACCTTCCCGGTGCTGGACGGCCCCTTGTTCACCCGCGTCTGGCACCAGCTGCTACCGCTCAGCGCCTACATCAAGCTGCAGACCCAGCAGCAGTTCATCGGATCGCCACTGCTGGTTTCGCTGTGGCCACTGGCGACGCTGCTGCTGATGTCGGTGGTGGCTGGCGGCATCGGCGGCCTGCGCCTTATTGCCTTCGCGCGTACACCCGCGGCCGCGCGGCCGGCGGGAGCCGACGCATGAGCACGCTTTGGCGCAGCCTGCGGCAGACCCTGATGGCGGTGCTCTGCGACCGCTATGCGATCGTGGTGATGGTCGGCGCGGTGATCCTGTACTCGTTCTTCTACCCGGCGGCGTACCGTCACCAGGTGGCCGGCAATCTGCCGGTGCTGGTGGTGGACGAAGACCACAGCGCCACCAGCCGCGAGCTGCTGCGCAAGCTGGACGCGCTGCGAGTGGCTCGCGTGGTCGGGCAACCGGCCGACATCGACAGTGCGCGCCAGCAGCTGGAGGCCGGCCACGCCGAAGGCATCGTGCTGATCCCGGCCAACCTGGAGCGCGACATCCTGCGCGGCCATCCGGCCAAGCTGGTGCTGCTCGGCAACGGCGCCTACCTCGGCCGCGCCAGCTGGGTGCTGGGCAGCGTGGCCGATGCACTGGGTGCGTTCGGGCGAGAGGCGGCGGTCGGCCAGGCCGCCTTCATGGGCGCGCCGCAGGCCCCCCCGGTTACGCTGGTGCAGCGTCCGCTGTACAACACCCAGGAAGGCTACGGCAGCGCCATCGTGCCCGGCGTGGCCGAACTGATCGTGCACCAGACCCTGCTGATGGGCATCGGCGTGCTGCTTGGCGGCCGCCGCCTCGCGCTGGGCCGCCGCCTGCGCTTCGACCTGCCGACGCTGACGGGCATGGCGCTGGGCTTCGGCCTGATCGGCCTGTTCGGGCTGTTCTACTACGCCGGCTTCACTGCCTGGGTGCAGGACTACCCGCGCGGCGGCAATCCGCTGGGGCAGCTGCTGGGCGGCACCCTGTTCATCGCCGCCACGGTGGCGTTCGGGCTGTTCGTCGGCAGCTTCTTCGGCACCCGCGAACGTGCCTTCCAGTACATCATCGCCACCTCGATCCCGCTGTTCTTCCTGGCCAACCTGTCGTGGCCGGCGGTGATGACACCGCAACCGCTGGTGTGGCTGGCGCAACTGCTGCCGACCACCTCGGGCATCAACCTGATGGTGCGCCTGAACCAGATGGACGCGAGCCTGGCCGAAGTCAGCCACGAACTGATCACCCTCACCACCCTGCTGCTGCTCTACGGCAGCCTCGCCACCTGGCGCCTCCTCGAAAAAAAGGGGACGGAGGGGATTAAGTCGTAGACGGTCGGATCGGGGGATTACGACTTGATCCCCTCCGTCCCCTTTTCCAGAACGAAGAACGCCGGCGTGGGGCCGGCGTCCGTCGTAGTGCGATGTGGAAGGGTAACGGGTCGATCGATCAGCGATAAACGCGCTCACAGCGGCGTTCGACCACGCGATCGCCGTTCTTCTGCTGGCTGTTGCCCTGGATCTGGCGTCCCGCCGCGCCACCGGCCACGGCACCGGCCACCGTGGCCAGCTTCTTGCCATTGCCGCCGCCCACCTGGTTGCCGAGCAGGCCACCGATCACGGCACCCGTGGCTGTACCGGCAATGCGGTTCGGATCGCGCGAGTTGCGCTGTACTTCCACGTTCTTGCAGACCACACGGCTACCGTCGTTGAACTTGCGTCCTTCATCGCGCGGCCCGTAGGTCTGTGCACCCGCAACGGACGAAGCCGCCAGCAGCGTGCCCAGCACAAACAGTCGGGTCGAGGTCTTCATGGCCATCTCCTGAGGTCCGGTATGGCGCAAGTTTCCTCCCGTTGTTGGCAACCCCAAGTGAAATACGCGTATCGGCGGCCTCAACGGCCATCGCGCGTTCAGGAACAAAGCTGCGCCCACCGCGATCAGCCATCGCGATGGGCGCCGTCCCCCTGCCGGCATCCGATAACGCTAGAACTCTTCCCAGCCGCCCGCGTTGGCGGCCAGCGTCTGTTCGATGCGAGGCGACAGCATCGGCGGCCGTCGTGCCGGTGCCACGGAGGCCGCCACTGCGGCAAGCGCTCGCGGAACCGATACGGCGGCCGCGGCCGCGCCGGTGCGGAATACCGATACCGCCTCGGTCAGCAGGTTGGCCTGCTCCTCCATCGAACGCGCTGCGGCGCTGGCCTCTTCCACCAGCGCGGCGTTCTGCTGGGTGGTTTCGTCCATCTGCACTACAGCCTGGTTGACCTGCTCGATGCCTGAGCTCTGCTCCTGCGATGCGGCGGAAATGTCGGCCATGATGTCGGTCACGCGCTGCACCGAGGCCACGATCTCGCCCATCGTGGTGCCGGCCTGGCGCACCAGCGCCGAGCCGTCGGACACCTTGCCGACCGAATCCTCGATCAGGCCCTTGATCTCCTTCGCGGCACCCGCCGAGCGCTGCGCCAGCGTGCGCACCTCACTGGCGACCACCGCAAAACCCCTGCCCTGCTCGCCGGCGCGCGCCGCTTCCACCGCCGCATTAAGTGCGAGGATGTTGGTCTGGAAGGCGATGCCGTCGATGACCGAGATGATCTCGGCAATTTTCTTCGACGACACCTCGATAGCCGACATGGTGGTCACCACCTGGCCGACCACGTCGCCGCCCTGCGAGGCTACGCCATGTGCACCGATCGCCAGCTGGTTGGCCTGGCGCGCATGCTCGGCGTTCTGCTTGACCGTGGAAGTCAGTTCCTCCATCGACGCCGCCGTCTCTTCCAAGTTCGCTGCCTGCTGTTCGGTACGCCGCGACAGATCGGTGTTGCCCGATGCGATCTCGCCCGCCGCCAGGGTGATGCTGGACGCGCTGGCCTGGATGCGGCCGACGATCTCCTTGAGCTGATCGACCGTGGCGTTGCAGTCGTCGCGCATGCGGGCGAACACCCCGTGGAAGTCGCCGTGCATGCGCACGGTCAGGTCACCGCGCGAGATCGCCTGCAGCAGGGTCGAAACCTGCACCAGATTCTCGTCGGTGGTCTGCATCAGGCGGTTGAGCCCGGCCACCATGTCGCGGAAATCGTAGGCGAAGCGATCCTCATCGCCGCGCAGGCTGAAGTCGCCGGCCGCTGCGGCCGTCGCCAATCGGCGGATCTCGTTGTTGATCGCCGACAGGCTGGACTTGGTCTCGTCCATGGCCTGGGTGATCGCCGCCTTTTCGCCCGGCAGCGGATCCATGTCCACCGACAGGTCACCGCGCGCGTAGTGCTTCATCACTTCGATCAGGCGGTTCTGGACCTGCACGTGCGAACCGACCAGCGTATTGGTGTCATGCACCATGCGCCCGTAGTCGCCGGGGAAGGCACTCTCATCCATGCGGTAGCTTAGGCTGCCGGCATCATGCTGGCGGGCCAGCTCGCCCTGCGCGGCCATCACCGACTGCAACTGCGCCTGCATGCGCTGCATCGACCGCAGCAACTGGGTCACTTCATCGTTGCCGGACGCATCGATGGTGCTGTCGAGCCGTCCGCTGGCGATACCGTCGGCCAGCTTCACCGCCCCTGCCAGTGGACGGGTCAGGCTGCGGGTGATCGCCCACGCCGCCAGCGAACCCAGCACCAGGCTGAGTACCCCAAACACGATCGACAGCGTGCCGGTCCAGGATTCGGTTGCACGGTATTCTTCGCGGCTGCGCGCGGTCAGCGCTTCCTGATGCCGCAGCAACGCGGAGATGGATTCGTTCCAGGCGGTTGCCAGGCCGTGTTCGGCCAGCAGCTCCTGGGTCGCGCCGTCGAAATCACCGGCCTTCATCCGCTCATCCAGCTGCTGGGTAGAGGCATCGGTGGCCTTGCGTGCCGCGGCGATCTTCGCCACCAGCGCATCGCCGGTGGCATCACGCGGAATCTTGATGTACTTGGCCCAGATGCCGTCGTAGGTCTGCGAGAGTTCCTCTGCGCGCTGGTAATCCTTGTCGAAATCCTCGCCGCGCTTGATCACCATCAGCCGCCGGTGCATCAACACCGCGTTGTTGGTATCAAGCATGTCATTCAACAGCCGCATCTTCACCATGTTGACGTCCACCACCTTCTCGAACTGGGCGGACTTCAGCTGGTTTCCATACAGCACCAGGCCGACAATGGCCACGATGAACAGGAGCAGCAGACCAAACCCGGCACCCAGCCGGGATCCGACACGGAGGTTGCGTAAGGCGAGCATCTCAATTCCCTTGATCATGGCCGTACGATCGGTGGCGGCGCGATCCAGATAATCTTTAAGAGCTTTTCGGCATATACCTGAAGGAATATAGGGAACTGTGCATACAGGATTGTAAAATGCCCCTGAAACCCGCATTCATGGTTTAGATGAATACCTCGAACATTCCAACCCCGGAACCGCCCATGCCGCTGACCCTGCAGTTGGAAGGTAGCGCCATCCACGGCATTGACAGTTTCTTCACCGAACTCAACCGGGTGTTCATGGCCAACGAGAGCTGGCAACTGGGGCCCAGCCTGGATGCCCTCGATGACCTTCTGTATGGCGGCTATGGCGCACTGGCCGGGCACGCAGCGGCCACCGTGATCTGGCGCGACATCGAGCACAGTCGCGCCGCGTTGGGCCGGCAGGCCACCGCGCGCTGGCTTCAGGCAAAGCTTGAGCGACCGGATCATTTCAACAGCACCGCCCTCACCCGGCAGCTGGCCGAGCTGCAACGCGGTGATGGCCAGACCTACTTCGAGATCGTGATGGAGATCTTCGCCAGCCATCGGCAGATCACCCTGGTTCCGGCGTGATTGCGCGCGCTGTTGTGCCGCTAGAAGATCATCCGGATCAGAACCACTATTGCAGCCAGTGCCAGCAACAGGTCGAGCCAGGCCAGTGATCCGACCAGGGCCATGACGGCATACAGCAGGCTGTAGCTGGCAAGGATGAAGGCGGGAACCGTGAGCTTGCCGCCAACGGCCGCTGCACCCAGGGACAGCAACAGTGATGCCCAGGCGATGCCGCGAAGCAGCCATTGAAGGCCGCCCGTTGCAGTGCCTTGCGTGGACGCGGATCGATTGCCTTTCACTGCAGACTCCATAGCAGTCACGCGTCAGGTTGCGGCCGATTTGCCACTGGCAAACCACTCGCCCAAGCCACGCACCCTATTGGGAGACGGGGCCTGAAGCAATCAGATGCATCCTATAGTCTCCGCCAGGATCAGAACATGCCCGGCAACGCGGGCGGATTGGCAGCTTTTCCGGCAGCTCAGCTTAAACTTGGATGGCAGCGCGACGCCGGGCAGCCGCCCGCGCCGCAATCCCGTATCCATGGTCGGTCCGCCGCAGCCGCAGCGCACCGTGACACCCCGCCACGCCCCGTCAGTGGCCCGGACCGACCGCTACAACCCGTAGGAAGCTCTCTTGCAAACCACTGATTCAAAAGTGAAATCGTCGTCGACCAAGGCCAGTGCCGAACACACGCCGCTGATGAAGCATCATTAGCGTCTGTTCATTTTCGAGCGCGAAAGCCTTGCTGGGCAAGGCCCGGACAGCCAGGCCAATACTCTGACCTGACCGCCGCAACACTATCGCAACAACTCTTCCCTCTTACTTACGCGCTGTGCGGCCACCCGTCATCCCCAGGCCCAGTCACCGGCATCCGCCTTGACCGCCCAATGCCACGCGCCTTCTGCCCCTGTCACGCGATCGGCAATCGGTTTGACTTCTTGCCCTTGTGTGTGCTATGGCTTGCAACGGGGCAGGGTTTCTTACTCTTTTTCCCTGCCTCATTAAGCCCCCGAGCTGCAGGCCTCCTCCCCCGGTTGTTCGGGGGCTTTTTTTTGTTTTCGCCCGCTTGCGCTTTCCCGAAAATCTACTACCCCTGAAAGCATCCATTGTTCTTTCTGGGAGGAAAGCATGCAGCCCCGCGTTACCATCGCCGCCGTTCTGGCCTGCCTGGCCTTGGCCGGTTGTTCGACTGTTCAACCCAAACCCAAGCCCAGCAGCCCCTGGGTTTTCCAAACCCCGAAGCCGCACGGCGCCATTTACCGGTTCTTCCACCCTAAAAGCGAAAGGACGTGGAAAGGGGTTTCCCCAGCGCTGCGGGAAAAGGTGGAAGCCGTCCAGGCCCAACTGGCCGCGGAAGGGTTTGATGTGCGGCCCGTGGAAGGGTATCGAAGCCCCGAGCGCCAGGCGGCCCTGCTTGCCTCCGGGTCTGGCGTGACCAGCGTTGGGGCATTCTCCAGCTGCCACAACTTCGGGCTGGCCCTGGATGCCGCCGTGTTCGTCAATGGGGAGCCCAGCTGGAACCTCGACGATGCCCATGTGATGGCCGGCTATCAACGCTTTGGGGAGCTGGCGGAGATCGTGGGGCTGAACTGGGGCGGCCGATGGACCAGCCCGAAAGACTATCCGCACGTCGAGCTGAAAGCCGAGTGCGGCCAAGCCAAGTGGGCCTACCGGCAGGGGCGCAAGCCGGGCGCGTTTCCTCCAGTGACCGGGACACCCTCTTCTGAAGTGCTGGCCCGTGCGCTGGCACCGGCTTGGTGCCCTGCGGGGATGGAAACGGCGTGCTTGGCCTGGGGCAATGAAAACCGGATGGCCTGGAACTGGGCGCTCCCGGCGCGGGTTTGTTTTGCAACTTTCCCTAACACCTTGAAAAAGATCACCTGATCGACTTGCGGAAATGCAATCGCCTGTTATGGATGAAGTATCAGTCCATACTCCGGAGGGTTTCCATGTCTTCGCTTCGCGTTTCGATTTTAACGGCTTTGATGGGGGCCTCGTTGTTTGCCTCCCCATCGTTTGCTCAAACCGCCACGGGAACCGGGGCCACGGCTTCGGAACCCAACTCGACGGCGACCGGGGAATACGCCCAAGCCTCAGCCCCGAATGCCACTGCAACGGGGGCCTATGCCAATGCCTCCGGGAACGGGGCCATCGCCACGGGCGTTCAAGCCAACGCCTCCGCAGACAACGCGGTGGCGTCGGGCACGAATGCCCAAGCGTCCGGTGCGAACTCCATTGCGACGGGCCAAGCCGCGAATGCCGCGGCAGCGAGGACTGTTGCCATCGGCACTTTGAGTTTTGCTGGTGGCGAAGATGCGGTAGCCGTTGGACAACAAGCCGTCGCGACCGGTGTTAAATCGTTGGCTCAAGGGGTGCAGGCGCAAGCCAGTGGGGATCTTTCCATGTCCTTTGGCTATTCCAGCCGTTCGCGGGGCAATGCATCGATTGCTCAAGGCCACTTGGCAGAGGCAAACGCTGACCATGCCGTCGCCATAGGCACCTCTGCCGTTGCCGATGCATTTCAGTCACTTGCGTTAGGCGTTGGGGCTGAAGCACGCGGGCAAGACTGCGTTGCCCTGGGCTCACATAGCCGCTGCTGGGCCAGTGACGAAGTCAGCGTGGGATCCACGTATGAGGACGGGGGCCAGAGCACCCGCCGAATCACGAACGTTCGAGCCGGCACCTCAGACACCGACGTCGCAAACCTCGGACAGGTCCGTCAGGCGGCCCAAGCGCTGGGCGGCGGTGCCACGTTCGTCAACGGCAACTTTATCGCGCCCATCTATCAGTTCCGCAGCGGTGCCACGCATCAAACCGTGGGAGCCGCATTGGACGATCTGGACGGACGCGTGACTTCGCTCGAGCAAAACCCAGGCAGCGGCTCTGGCACGCCAGGCCCGCGCGGCGCGGATGGGTTGAGCGCTTACGAGGTGGCCTTGGCCAACGGCTTCCAAGGGAATGAACAAGATTGGCTGGCAAGCCTGAAAGGGGAGCCAGGGGTCCAAGGGCCTGCCGGCACCGATGGGGTGGATGGAACCGCCGGGACCGGCGCGGGCTGGACTGTAAGGGCGGGCAAGAACGTCGAGGTGACCGACAACACGGACGGCACCCAAACCGTGGCGGTCAGCGACAACGTGCAGTTGTCCGAGCAGGGCTCTGTCCAGGTCGGCCAGACCACGGTCAACGCCCAAGGCGTGACGATTCAAGGCGGCCCTTCGGTGACGACTGCGGGCGTCAACGCGGGCAATCAGCGCGTGACCAGCGTGGCTCCGGGGCGCATCGAACGCGGGTCCACGGATGCTGTGAACGGTGGGCAGGTCTACGAAATGCAGCAGGTGTGGGATGACCGCTGGGTCGATACGGACCGCCGCCTTCGGCACCAGGATCGCCGCATCAACGGCTTGGGCGCGCAACTCGGCGCGATGAGCCAGATGGCCACCGCTGCGGCGCAGAACGGGGGCACGGCCGTTGGCCAGGTGAACCTGAACGTGGGCGTGGGATTCTCGGGGGGCAGTGCTGCAATGGCCGTGGGCTGGGGTGCTCGGGTGTCTGAAAAGGTCAGCGTCTCGGCGGGCCTGTCCTTCGGCTCTGGCAACAAGCCGGTGGCCGGCTTCGGGTTGAGCATCAACTTGGGGCGCTAAACGATTGCGTGGTGGGAAAGGAGGTGATCGTATCTCGGCAAGGGCCCTTCGGGGCCCTTGTTCGTGCCATGGCTTGACGAATCGGTTCTTTCTTTTATGGGTATGTAGATATACCCATCGATGGAGGACCCTTGAACTGGAAACGCAATCAGAAATACCTGCCCCGCCCACGCCATCTCTACGGGTTGTTCTTTGACAACGGGTGCTGCTACGTGGGGCAGACCGTCGATTTAAAGCAACGCGAGCAGCAGCACCGCAGTGCTCGTGGGGGCTGGGGAGGTCGTCGATTCTCGTTCGTGCCGCTGTCGAGCATGACGGGCACCCAGGTCGATGCGGAGGCTCACGAATACGCTTGGCGCTACAAGGCCTATCAGCATGGCTGGCGAATCTACAGCAAGCCACCAGGCATTCTTATCCGCGATCCCCGCAGGCGCACCACGGGTTACATGAAGACCTTGACGGCGGGGTATGCGTGGCCCGATGCGGTTCCGCGCCGCTCTTCAGGAATCCGTCGTCCCCGGCATGGGGATTCTTCAAATGGCTGTTCCTCTACCCCTTCCTTTTCGGCGTGGCGGTGATGGTGCTGCAGGCCGTGGTCATGGCCTTGTAAAGCAGAGCGCCCCGGCGGAAGCCGCGGGCCACCCTGCCCCACCCTCAACGCGCTTTTGCTCCATGCCGCTTTTGACGTTGCTTTGGTGTCAAAAAGAACGCGGCCAGTGGCCGCGCCTCAAAGCAAAAGCGGTGTGGAGAGAAAAGCACATGGGCGGCCATGCCGCCCAGCCTGCTGCTCACAACGAGAAGCCCTGCGTGTGTTTCGGGGACTGCGCCGGTAGCTTGGGAGAGGCCTGGCGCGCCCGCCGCAACGGCTCCAGCACCTCCAGCAGCCAACGCGCCTTGCGTTCGCCCTCGCTCATCTGCGGTTGTGAGCGTTCCGCGTGCTCCTTCAGCAGCGCGTCGAGCTTGCCCTGTATGCCCGTTCGCTGGGCAGCTGGGCGTTGGGTGGTGGGACGTGCAGCTGCCTCAGAGAGCTGGACAACCGGCCGTTGCGGATCGTCTTTCAGTCCCGCGTCGAGCACGGTCTCTTTGAGTCGTTCCAGCCCCAGACGTTCATTCAACCGCTCCACGTCATCGGAGGTCGCATACATGCGGTAGGAACCTTTCGTGAGACGGGTAAAGGCCACCAAGGCGCTGTGGGCGTCGAGCATGCCCAGGTTCGCCAGGTGGTAGACCTCCCGCCTCCCTTGGCCCTGGCTCTTGTGAACCGTCCCGGCATAGGAATGCGTCATTGCTTTCATCTCATGGCTGTTGAACGTCAAGCGCCGCCCATCTCCCTTCGTCTCCGAGCGAATGGAAGCCGTGATGTCGTAGCCGCCCTTCCTTGAAGGCTTGATGTTCTCCACCACGGCCTGGGTGCCATTGATGACCCCCAGATCCTTGTTCTTCGCGGTGAAGACGATCTGATCGCCTTTAGACAAGGCCAAGTCGAACTTGCGCCCTTTGTCCCGGGCCTCGATCACCACCTCGTCCTGGCCCAGCCCTCCACGCACCTTCAACCCACACCGGATGCCGGCGTTGAGGGCGGCCACGTCGGCTCGGGTGTGGGCGATGACCAGCTTCTCGCTCATCGGTGCCGGGTCTTCGAAGTATTCGTGCAGCAAGCGCTCGCGGGCTTCCTTCTCAGTTGCCGTTTCGCGGATGGCGCCGAGCAACCGGGCCTTGATTTCGTTGCCCTTGTCGAGGGTCTGCGACCGTGAACGGCTGGCCTTCTTTAAGTCGATGACTAGGTCGTTTTCGTCGGTGGCGTAGAACGACAACGCGGTTTCTCGGTCTTCCTGTTTGCCCTGGCGTCGGATCTCCGTGAGTTTGGCATCACCCACCGCGCTCTTGGTCAACTGAAAGCCGGACCCAGCTCCGATGGGCTGAAGCTGTTCCACGTCGCCCTGCATGATGACCTTCGCCCCCGCCTTGGCGGCGTAGCTGAAAAGCTTGTGGGTGTTGCGCGCATCGACCATGCCTGCCTCGTCCACCACAATGACGTCTGTCTTGCGGAACTGCATCTTTCCTTCGTCCAGGTCATGGAGCATCTGCGCCATGCTCACGCTGAACATGCCGCTTTCCGCCTCCAGCTTCTCGGCCGCAGCGTTGGAAACGCACACGCCCAGCAGCTCGAACCCCTGGGTCTCGAACGCTGCCTTGAAGCATTCGGAAATGGTGGTCTTGCCGGTGCCGGCCAGGCCGGAAAGGTTGACCACGCCCCCGCTGCCGTGGGTGATGTGGTCCAGCGCGTGGCGCTGCTCCTTGGAGAGCTGAAAGCCCTTGGCCTTCTCGTAGTCTTCCACCACCCGGTCCACGTCGGCCTGGGGCACGTGGTGATGGGTTTCCTTGGCTCGGTCAATCGCGAAACCCACCACTTCTTGTTCGATCTGCAGCATCCACGGGGCGCAGTAGCGTTCCTGGGTGTGCCGCCGCGCCAACGAGTCGCCCTTGTCGTCGTCGTGCAGCCGCACGGGGTTGACCAGCACCAGGCCGTGCTCCTTCTTGAACGCTTCAACCAAGCCGTAGAGCTCTGGCACGGTGACACTGCCGGCGTATTCCTGGCCCAGGACCTCCAAGAGGTTGTGGTCGCAGAAAATGGCGTCCGTCTCGTGGAGCCGCTCCAGCAGTTCTGCCGGAGATTTTTGCTCCATTTCGTGCGCGTTGCCCTTGGCCTGCTTCAGGCTTTCCGTGGATACGTCGAAGCCTTTCAGCGTTTCGTGCCAGTGCGCGATGAGCTCCTGGTAAGGCGGCTCGTCCTTGTCTTTGCGCGTGGCCAACGTGGCCTGCTGATTAGACACGTTGTGCTTGGCCGCGTAAGCGAGGATTTCCTTGCGGCGGTTGCCGTAGCGATCGGTAACCTCCTCGTCCAGACCCGCGATCCGAGCGTAGACGCGCCCGGTTTCCTGGCCGTCGTCGTCCAGTTCACGGATGCGGTCCAATCCATACCCAAGCGCCTTCATACCTTGGTAGAGCTCGGTCTTGTAGACCTCGTCCATGGCTTTGCGGTAGCGGAATATCTCTTCAGCAGAGAGGCTGGCCTCGCCACCGTCAGTGCCCAGGCTGAGGTTGTAAAGCAAGTTGTGGGTGTGGAGGTTCGGGCCCATCTCCCCGGTCGCTTCGTCGGCTCGTGAGGCGTAGTGGTGATGGCTGCTCCAGATCAACCCATCCACCCCAATGACGTCTTTCCCGGCCTTGTTGCGCCGGGTTTCGGACATGGCTTCGAAGGCTTCCATCGCCCGCTGGACCGCGTTGCGGTGCGCGGCGTGAATGGCCTCTTGCTCTGCCGGATCGGACGCCAGTGCAAACGCCACGGAGATATCCAGCGGTGCGCTGATTGTCAGGTCAAAGCCGATGCGATGCCCACCGGCCAGATACGTGACCACCTTGCCGTCTTTGTCGCGCAACGGGGCCTTGCCGGTCTTATCAAAGCGGACTTTGACCTGTCCGCGATCCCCGGCTCCGTGGCATAGCGCTCGCCCGGTCTTGGGGTCAAATCCATCCGTCAGCGGAATCATCAGCTCTTCCGTGGCGCGGACGCCTGCCAGACCCAGGTGCTGGGCCAAGCCGCCGTAGAACTTCGATTGCGCCTCTTTGCTCGGCGCGGAGCGGCTGTAGTAGCCAACGGCCATGCTTGCCTGCTCGGCTTCTTCAGAGAGCTTTTCCTGGGCCAAGAGGTAGTAAATCGACGCGGAACCACCCTTGGTCCCCCCGGCGTTTCGCTTCAGCAGTGTGGCGTTGATCATGAGTCCTCCAGGTCCTGGTTATCCCTCCAGATCTACCAAAACCCAGCGACTCCACAACCCCACTACTTGCGGAAGATGGCTTCCAGTTCGTCGTCTGAAACGGCGCGGAGCTTCGGCGGCGTGGCACCACGTTTTCGCAGCTCCGCGGCGGCCTGGTCGGCGGTCATCTTCAGCACGCGCTGGACCTCGGCTGCGCTCTGCGCGTCGCTCTCAGGCATGGGTTTCTGCTCCACCGGGCGAGCGCCCTCCTCTGTCCAGCTCGCCCGTTCCTGCCCATCTCGAACCTTGGAATAGCTCACGCCTGGCCAGTTGAGCAGAAGCGGATCCCCGGTGGTCTGGACGATGGCTCGGATGCCCCAGCCCTCGGAGCCATAGGCGCTGCCATTGCGTGGGCCCAAGTCGTCAGTGAGCCGCCCCGGCGGAACAACGGCTTTCGACTCCTCGTGGACGGTTGCTTTTTCGTCGTGGGTCCGCCAAGCCACGGTGCGCTTGCCCAGGTTCCGGGAGACTTTTTCCCGGGTCTCGCCGATTTGGAGATGGCAAATAATGTGTGTGCCGACCAACCCTGAAAAGGCTTGCGCGGTCTTGTCCCCATAGACCCTCTCGACCTGTGACCAATCCTGCACGGCCATGCAGGCCACCACGCCTTTTGAGCGTCCCAAGGCCAGCAACGGCTCGATGTTGAGCTTGCCGGCGGAGGTGAGCTCATCGAAGAAGAACCCCAGGAATCGCCCGGTTTCGTCATCTGGCAGCGAGGGGCCGATGATCTCCGGCACCGCGCAGTTGATCATGGCGGAGATGTAGGCCTTGGTTAGCACCTCATCAGGACCTGATTGAACAATGACCTGCTTGCATCCCGTGTAGTCGTCCTTGATCCAGTCCAGCATGGAGAACATCTGCCCAGGCGTGCGCTCGGGCCATGCCAAGGCCAGGCGCTCGATAACCGCGGTGCCGTTGGCGAGCACGGCGATACAGCTGCTGGTGGTGTTCGAATCAGGATTGGAAATGAGAGCGGCGGCTCGGGGGTAGTAGAGCGACAGTGCTTTAGCCATCGGTTCAGCGGGGCGGGCAACCAACGCGGCCAACTCTGCCCACCCCCAGTTCTTGCCCTTCGTGGCCTGGAGTTCGCGCACGCACCCTTCCAGCAAGGCTTGCGCCGCAGACGCCCAGAATGCGCCGCTGCCCTCCTCCGGGGGGATGATGGATTGGGAAAACGCGGCAGCCTGGGTTTGCGTCGCTACGTCCTGGCCAACATCCCAAATCCAACTGCGCTTATCGAACGGACAGACAATCGCTGGCCGTTCAAAGATCGAAGTGAAGTCGCCCTTGATGTCGTAGATGAATGCCTTTTTGTCGAGCCGAACAACCTGTTCCAGCAGGTGCTTCAAGATGACTGACTTGCCCATTCCCACGCTGCCGTAGATGAACATGTGACGGGCCAGCAGCTTCTTGCTGACAGTCCAGTCGGGGTGCAATGACAAGGCATGCAGCTCGCCCCGCTGCTCCTTCTTCGTCAGCGAGCGTCGGCGGGCCTCGGCCAGGGCTCGTTCCCCCTGCAGCAGTTCAGCGCCGGACACATGCCAGGTATTTGAGCGCGGGATTAACCCCCGACGCGTCACCCAAGCCGACGCCCACCCGGCCAAGCCCGCCGCGACGCCGACCCGTGCCAACGTGCCAAACGTGGCTTGCTCCTTGGCCACCTCCCAGAACGCCGCGGCAGGCTCTCGGAAGGAGATGGTGCCGGTGGCAACGTTCCCCAGCGCTGCCAGGCTGCCGGTGAGGGCCTGGCCGTAGTTCATGAGGGTGTGGCTGCTGGGCACCTGCCAGCCCAACCAAAGCGCGGCTGGGTAGGTCAGTGCGGCGATGACCGAACCGGAAAGCAACGCCTGGGGCCAATAACGGACTTCGCGGCTCGGCTCGATGCTCGACGGGACCGTCCAGCTCCAGCAGTCATAGACCGTGGACTTGCTCAAGTGCCTTCTCCCGGTGAGCGTCGCCCGGCTTGCGCCCCTCACGATCCAACTGCCCAGGATCCGCGCCTGCAGCCATGAGCTCCAGGCAGCACTGCGCGCGTTTGTGCTGGGCCGCCACATGTAGGGGAGTTTCCCCGCGGGGGTTGCCCAATGCTGGATCCGCGCCGGCCTCAATCAACCGACGAACGATGCCGGGGTGGCCGTGGCGCGCGGCGAGGTGTAGCGGCGTCTCGCCGTTGGCGTCGGGCACATTGGGCTCGGCCTGCATGCGCAAACAGGCCTCCACCCCCTCCAGGTTCCCGGTCGTTGCGTTCTCGCAAAGCCACGTCTGCCAAGGGGCTCCGTATAGCCCCAAGTGCGGGGCGTGCGCATGGGCTGCTGCCAGCACCCGGCTACCATGCATCGTGGTTAGCGCTTCTCGATAGGTCGCCTTGACGTGGTCCGCCGCCAACCGGGCTTGGGCATCGGGGACCTCGTAGCGCTGCAGGAGCCTGGCGATGTCCAGGTGAGGAAGCGCTGGGACTGCCTGCGGCAACTCGGGCTGGGCTCGGAGGGCCTGGAGCTGCTTCGCTGCGGAACGGTTCGACTGGACCTGGTCGATGGATTCCCTCAGCTCTCTCAACAGCCCCTCCCGCTGCTCGGCCGGGAGCAAGGCGTAAGCGGAGGCCAGGGGTTTGTGGCCCAGCACGCCGGCATGGATGGCTGCGTCGAGCGGGTGAGCGGACAGGTCCGGATCGACCTGAAGCAATGCGGCGTGGCCGCCCTGCCCCAACTCAACGGAAATGCGGTTCGAGAAACGGCTGGGGGTCAGCACCCAGTCAAAACCAGCGTCGGTTTGGGTGTCCAACCCGGAAACCTGGGCCTCTCGGCAGAACCGCGTGGCCAGATCCAACGCCTCCCGCGCGTCGGCGGCAGCGGCGGCCGCGTGATGCTTCCCGTAGAACTGGGCCAGCGTCAGAGGGTGGAGAATGGGATAAAGCAACGGCTCGTGGGGACGATTCAAGAAATCGCCCCCACCTGGGTTGCCTACTGGATTGTCGTGTTGGGGTTCCATCCCCTTTGCATACCGTCTTTTTCGGTTTTGGCAATCAGCAAGCGATCTTGATGATGAAAGCCGCGCCAACCAAAACCGCGGTTTGCAGGAAAAGCGAGACGGTGTGCAGATCCATCTGCTCCAAATCCTCCCTGAACCAGGCCATCAAGCCAGCAACCCTGCCACGTTGGCGGCCACGTAGCTCACCACCGAAAACGCACCCAACGTCAACAGCAGGTTTCCCACGTTGTCCACGGCGAACTCGTAAGCATCGGCAAAAATATACATAGGGACCTCCCCCGGTTGTGTTTGACTGATTACAGTCAACCACATCTCATAAAACTGGCAACCCTAAAAATCTCGATTGATCGACACTTTTGATGTTTAGTCAAATCTTTTTTCTCTCTTCCCCAGATGATCAACCCCCACCCCGTTTCTTGCTTTGAGCCGCTTTTGCCGTTTGCTTTTATGGGTAGATCGATCCACTCACAAACAAGGGAACGCGCCCAAAAAAAAGGGCCCCGAAGGGCCCTGGATGCGGCGCGGGGAATGGACCGTCATTGACGGTAGATGTTCTTCTGGACTTGGGCCTCGTGCTTGTCCCAGTCGAAGTTCGCCTCATAGCGCTTCATGAAGTCTGCTTCCTTCTTCGCGCTGGCGGCGTAGTGCGCGTAGCCCAACTTACCAGGCCCCATGGTTTGCTGCCGCTGGGCCGCAGTTAGCATGGGGATGTTTTCCCCCAAGGATTGCCCTCCGTCCTTCTGCTGGCGCTTCTGTCGCCATTCGTCCACGGTGCTGAACACCACTTGGGCGTGCTTGTCTTTGGGCGCGTCTTCAGCGCGCTGCTGCACCTGTGCGTGCAACCGCTCACGCGCGTCGGTGATCTCGTCGGGCTTGGCTTGCTTGGCCCAGTCCAACACGGCTTGTTGCTTCTCCTGGATATCGGCCTGGTCCTTCGCCAGCGACTGGTCGAAGGCTGCTTTCTTCTGCGGTTGGTGGTCGTTTGGACGCTCTCCGGCCAGCTTGGCTCGCCGTTTATCGCGAGCGCCCAGCAGGTCGTTCAAGGCATCGAGGTGGGCATTGCTCATAAAGTCCTCCTTCAAGGAAATGGGTGGTTAGGTCAGCATTGATCGATTTTGGGAAAGGGCAAGGGTTGCCTTGCCCTTTTTGGGCTCAGTCGTTGGGCATCATCTCGGCCAAGTCCGTGCGGCTCACGCCTGCCCGGCAGAGCGAGACAATCGCATTGCCGCGTGCAGCGGTCAGGGCCGGGTATTCCTCTTCCAGGAAGAGCGGCAGGACCTCCCGCTTGCCCCCTGTGGGCATGTCGATGTCCCGTGCCAGCTCCTCTTGGCCCACCGTGTCCTCAGCCCCGACGCGCCATTTGCGCCCCGTCGCCGGATCCACGCAAAGCGCGCTCAAGCGGCCTGCGCCCTGCATCAGCATTTGCTCGTAGGCCGCTGCGTAGGGGTGGTTCGGGTCGTTGAGAACGCTGTGGCGGAAGTTGGTCAAGCCACCCGAGAAATCGATGCCACGCGTCGGCTCCTTGAAGGTGGTCAACTGAGCCTTGCCCAGCCGCTTCATCAAGTAGTTGCGTGTGACAAACGAGTGGTTGAGCGCGATGACCGATTGCATGGTGTTGGCCAGCAAATCGGCTTCGTTCTCCGACCCGTAGGTGTTGATAAGGCTGTCGTGGCCCTGCACCGCGATCACCGGCATCAACCCCAGGCTTCGGGAGGTGCTGAAGAGCAGCACGTCGTCCGAAGTCAGCAGCAAATGCGCCTCGTCCATCATCAGCAGCACGTCGGTTTGGCCCGGCAGCATTTCGCGCCACTTGTCGCCGTGCGCCCCGCGTGCCCGAATGCCGTTCATGACACGCTGCTTGAGCAACCGCTGCATCATGTCGCCCGCTTCGCCGAACTGGGTGGGGGGCAGGAACAAGCCCACGAACTTCCCGTAAAGCGCCTGAGAGACGTCCACTTCCCCACGTTCGACGGAATGCCACGGGATGTCATCTGCCGTCCGGAGCTTTTCACCCCGAAGCAGTTTTTCGATGAGCCCCCGCGAGTTCAACGTGAAGGACTGGCGCTGCTCTTTATGCATCGCAGGAACGCCCAGCAATGCCCATTCCAGCGAGCTTTGCAGCTGGGACATGGGACGCAGCAAGTCGGGATGGACGGTCTCGGACCGGGTGGCCAAGCGGTTGTGGTAGTCCCGGGAGTAGGCGGCATAGGCCTCCCGCTCTTCGTCAGTGCTAGACGTATCCGGGCGCTCCAACCCCAACCAGTTCACCAACTCCAGCACGCGAGCGCTGGCAATCTCCCCGCCACGCGGCGTCGGCACCACCTGCTCAACCATCGCCAACAGCTTGGCATGGTGGAATGGGGTGTAGAACCAGTTCCGGGAAGCCTCCGCCACAATCGCGTAAGTGCCCATTTGCTCTTCCACGCGAGCCAGCGCCGCTTCCAGGTCTTCCAACCCCAAGCCACGCTTCTCCAACTCCTCCCGCTCCAGCAGCATCATCAACCGGGCGTGCTCCAACCCTTCCAGCTTGGCGATGCAGAAGTCTCGGTAGGCCTGCTCGTGCTCGCATGCGGCCTTCAGGATGATGCCGGTGTGGAAGAGGAACGCGTCGCCGCCGTCGCTCCAGAGCTTGGACTTCTCATCGACCTTGCCACCGGTCGCGCCGCGAAGGGCCTTGGTGATTTGGTCGGGCTCCAGGCCCTCGTAGGGGGCCACCGACATGCCTGCGCGCACGACGATATCAAACGCGTCCTTGCCCAGATCGGAGATGATCGCGCCGTCCTTCGCGTCGAGGATGAGTGCTCCACCCCCGCTGCGCTTAGCCTCGAGAACGGCTTCGCCCGCGGCGCTCTCCTTCAGTTCCTTCCGCACTCCTAAGGCCAATGCGGACTTGCGATAGCGACGGGCCAACGGCCGCAGCACACTGAAGGACTTGCCCGAACCGATGCGCCCGTAGACGATCAGGCCTTGGGTCAGGTCGCGCCAGGACAGCATCATCACCGTGCCCTTGTCCGGCGCAAAGCCATGGCCGCGGTCGTTCAGGTGACCAGACGCTCGACCCACCTTCAAAAGCGGGGTCTTGTCGCGCAACGCTTCGGCAGCCTGCTGCTCGCGGGCCTTCACGTGGGACTTGGACAGGGCACCCTGGGTTGCCAGGTTGTTGTCCAAGTTTTGCAGGTAGAGGCGAGCGGCCGTTTGGACGAAGTTGCCTTCCGTGAACTGCAAGGCATACATGGCCGCGATCACAAACGCCACGGCCACGCCCATTCCATCGGGGAGAAGGGAGCCAATCCCCACCAGGGCCAAGATCACAAGCATCCACTTCATCATCTGAATGAAGCGCTCAGCGGTTCCCCCCAGCACGCCCCGGTGGGGATGCGAGGCCGCACTCAGGAAGGCCGCGAACAACAGCAGGCCAGGAATAGTCAAGATCAAAAGAACGATGCCAGCCATTTTGGCAAAGCCCGCAGCGGCCGCCATCACCTCCGTTAACTTGCTCATGGGGTCAGCCGCTGCTTGCTGGGCCTGCTCGACGCTGGCCGCGTCCACGTGGAGCGCGGACGACAACGCCGCCGAAGCGGTTGCAATCAGCACGGGCAGCACCATCAGGGCCAGGCCCTTGAAGGCTTCCTTCATCCCTTCCGCTTGCTTCAACGCAACAAAGTAAGGAATGGCAGCCAGCAGCACCACGTAACTAAAAGCGCCAATGAGCGAACCCAAGAAGTATTGAACCGCACCAATCAGCGGGAAGGCCAGATACATCAGCGAGGTTGCAGTGCTGTCGCCGCCCAGCGCCATGTCGTCCCCCAGCACGAAGCCTTCGGCACGACGTCCTTCCTTGGTGATGATCATGCGGGCCTGGGTGTTGCGCAGATCCTCCGGAACCTTCGGCCACCACGGATGGAACTGGTCCAGATCCAGTTCTTCGGGCACAACCAGTGCCATCTCTTTCTCGTCGAAAACCGCGCCCGCTTGGACCGCCATATCTACATCCTCTGGGGGAACGTCCAGCACGCGGCTCTTCACGCGGTCGCTCACGTCAAAGCGCCCGACCAAGTTTTCGTAGCGGTCATTGCCGTCCAGAATGATTTGCTCCAGCGTGCTCGACGCTTGATCGTCCTTCTTGAACAGCTTGCGGCCAATACCGACCGTCCAATCCATCAGCGATAGCAACATGCTCAGTGCCTCCCGTTGTTGTTGTTGTTGGTTTGAGATAGCGCCTGACACGCCACGATTTCCTGAGGCATGATGGTGCCGCTCGTCCATTTCTTTTTGCACTCGTTCAACGACAACGAGGGCGCAAGTTGGATCGCCGCCGGCGAAGGGCGTGTCCCTTTCGCTTTGTTGACGACCAATGCCCCAAAGCAAAGGGCCACGCACGCGGCGGAGGTGACAAGGAAGCCGGCTTTGGACACATGTTTTTCGCTGGCGTGCCGAACCTGGCTGGCGCGCAGGGCGTCCATCCTCCAGGCATCAAAGTCCTCGTCGTTTGCCACCGGCATCTTCCGGTCCGCCCGCAGGTAGTAATACGAGGTCAGGACGTTTTCCCTGCAATCGGAGAGCCCAAAGCTTTCTGGGTTACCAATGAAGAAGCGCCCATGCAGGTTGAGCCACTTCGATCCGAAGTGGAGCTTTCCGGGCTTTCGATACTGCGTAAACAACCACCCAAACATTTTTCCTCCCATCTTTCATGGATACACATTCTTTCTAGCAAGGCTTTCGATAAGCGCAAGCACTTCACCTGATCTTTTCTGCCCACGCGTCGATATCGCTGTTGGCTTGGTCCTGCCAATCGTTTTTCGGTTCGGGTTTGGCAACCGGCTTGGGGGCCGGTTTGGGCTTTGCAGCCGGTTTCGAAACTGGCACCGACTTTGACGCCGGGGCAGTTGCCGGGGTCTGGGCCTTAGGTGGCTCTGCCTGCACCGGGGCTTCCACAACCGGGGCAGTCACGGGCTCGGGCTCCTCGACCTGGGGCGGCGCGGATACAACCGGAGCAACTGGCACGGTGACGGGGGCCGGGGCAGTCACTGCTGCAGCCGGTTTGTCTTGGAGCGGAACGGTTTCGCTGGAGCGGTGAGTGGTCCACCACGCCAACGCCCCACCCAGCACAAGGACGGCCACGCCCGACCCAGCCAGAAGTTGCCAACCCTTCTTGTTGCTGTCCTTCGCAGTCGCCTCACCGGACGGCTTGGCGGGGCTGGCCTTGGGGGCTTCCGGTTTCACCGGGGCCCGGGTCGCCGTCGCCTTGGGGGCCGCTACCGGGGCTTGAGCCGGCTTGCTCGGAGCAGAGGCCGGAACAGACGGGACCACCAGCTCGACAGGTGCTGGAGCGGCAGGCGTTGCGTCCACGGCTTCACTGACGGCAGGCGCAGGAGCGCTGACCGGCTCTTTGATGACAGGCGCGGGGCCTGCTTCTGGTTCTGCTGTCGGCTCGGGAACCACCTCCTCAACAACCGGCTCGGGCGCTTCGGGAGCGGAATCGGTTTGAACGGGCTCGGGCTCAACCACCCGCGGCTCGGGCTGGGCAGTCGCTTCTTGCTCGGCCAACGCCTGGGCGCGCTCGACTTCCAGGCGCGCGTTCTCTGCGGCTTCGGCTTCCTTGCGCGCTTTGGCCTCTTCCGCACGCCGAGCCAACGCTTCTTGCGCCTCTCGCCCCTTCTCAGCGGCGACCGAGGCCGCTTGCTTGGTTTTGTCTGCCAAGGCTTTGCCAAAACTTGCAGCCAGTCGGCCTGCGGTTTTCAAGTTTTCTTTCGTCGCATCGCTGACGAGCTTCTCCGCGTCCGTGGGCGCGGTGGTCTTGGCTTGTGCTGCTTTGGCGAGCAGCTCGCGCTGCTTGCGTTGTTTGATGAGTCTTCGGGTGTCATGGTTCCTCCCAGGCGCTTGAAAAAGATTTGCGCCAGGGGGCTCTCGCCCCCCAGCTCTCGGTTGGCTTAGCGAACGTCGGGGATCGGCGAGACCGTGATGGCGTAATCGCCCCGGCCGCACTGGTCATCAAAGCAAGCGGCCCCGCGCCGGTTGCCCACGGAGTAATCGTCCAGGCCGCACTGGTCATCGACCGTGGCGTTCTGAAGCGCACCGCGCTTTGCCAGCTCAACGACCGGCACCTGGCACACGGCGGTGTCCGCACCGCTGAAGCTGACAGTCAGCTTTTCTTTGCTGGCCTTCAGCAACGCGGCCAGCTTGTCCAGCGTGGCAGCGGTCTTGGCGCTCACCGGTTGCATGTCAGCGGCCGGGTAACGGATGACCAGCTTGTCCAGGGCTTCGGCCTGGCCGTCCTTGGTTTCGACGGTCTTGGTATGCACCTGAGCATCCAGGCCAGCTGCCTTGGCTTCGGCTTCCAGTTCGCGGAACTCCTTGAGCTGGGCTTGATAGGACGCAATGCCTCCGACAATCGCCCCAGCAGCGCACACCGTCAGGGCCTTGTCTTTCTTGCCGGTCAGCAGGGCGATGCCTGCACCGGCAGCGCAGCCAATCCCGCCGGCCTTGAACAGGCGCAGCTTGTTGGTCTTTTGGGGTTCGGGCCGGGTGCTGTCCTGGGCAAACGAAAGCCCCGGAGCCAGCAACGCGGCGATGGTGAGAGTGAGGATGAAACGCTTCATGGGTATGCCTCCTTATGAGGTAGTGGGGAAAGGGTTAGAGTTTTGGAGGCAGGAACGCCGAGGTAGCAGCAGAAGCTCGACTGGGTTCGGCAGCCGGTTGCTTGGAGAGGGTTTCGGCGTCGGGTTCTTGCTGCGCCAGGAACTGGGAAAACGCTTGAAGGGTTTTCACCACCAGTTCTTCATTGGCCTGGAGTGCCGCGCTCTGCTCTGCTCGCAAGTCCGCCAGCGCGCTTTCTAGGGCAAGGGCATTCCGCGTTTCGGATTCGCGGACCGTGGCTCGGATGTCGCCCAACGCATCGGACGCTTCAAGCCCCTGAACCACGCCCCGGTTTTTCTCCAGGACCGCCAGGCGCAAATACTTGTTCAAGGAAACGCCTTGTTCTTTCGCGCAATACCGCGCGCTCTCCAACTCATCGGGAGCGATGCTGAAAGATTTGGTTAGAAGCGACGGACGACCCACTTAACCCCCTGCAATGAAAATCCACACCCATGGATTAGCAAAGGATTTAAGAAGCGCAAGTGGGCTAAGCCGTTTTTCTTCTGTTTTTCTGGGGTTCCGGCCATTTTTCAGCCGAACGGTTGGCCAAGTTGTTAGCCAAGACTGAAAACAAGGCGCAGCAAGGCCTGGGCGGGTGGAAAGGCGCAGCGTTTCTAGCCAAGCCGGAAAAACACTTCAGTGCGACTTGTGTATGGCCTACTCCCTTCACCCTTCGGAAAACCTTGAACGGTGAATGGGCAGCCAACCTCTTCCCTCGCAGTCCTCCCCAAGTTTTTGCTCCCCCGCTCTTGCCCTTCCGCTTTTCCCCGGTAGAAGTTTAGGAAAGCCCCAATCCTCAACCCAACCGGAGCCCCCTATGCCCCTCACTCCCGCCACGCCCAGCCGCTCAAAAAAGTTTTCGCCAGCCCCCGTAGCCTGCCTCCCCACCCATCCAGCTCCCCACCTCTCCACCGACGCCGCACCCCCTGTCTCAGAAATCGGGGACCGCCGTTTCCCCCACGCCCCAGCCCTGTCCCAGTTCGTTTTAGTCAAGCGGAGGCCAGCATGGGATCGCGTGAGTGGTTGGGTTCAGTCACGCTGCTCGGGTGTTCTGAAAGCCCTGCCTCCATCTGTTTTAGTCAACTTTGCTCGGGGGTTCTGGAGGACGACTGCAGGGGCTATTGGTTTTGGTTCGGGTGCCTGGAAAGCGTTGACCCCATCCGTTTTAGTCAAGCGAGTGGCCTCGGTTGAAGTTCACTGCCCCCCGGTATTCGATCAGCGGTTGGGGGGCCAGTGCTGGTCTGGAAATGTTTCGGGCAAGCGGGCTCTGGGTTTTGGATCGGCGGTCGCTGGGGAGGTTCGACAGGCTCGGCAAAGCGTTTTAGTCAAATCTTTTTCAAACTCCTGCAACGCCCCACTGCCCCTGTTCTGCGATCCGGTTGCTGGGCCTGCGTTGAACGGCTGGGGGGTGTTCCGTGTTTGAGCTGACCCCCTTCTTGGATGCCATTGCTCAAGCCGATGCCCCGCTGGAAGGCAAGGCCAACGGGTGGCAACGCAAGGCTGTTTTGGCCGAGTTCGGCAACGCCTGCGCCTTCTGCTCCGCTCCGCTCGACCTGGCCTCTCCCAAGTCGTGGACGGCTACGCCACTGGTGCCCGCGCAACTGGGCGGCCCCGTCAGTGTCGTGGAGAACTGGGTGCCTGCCTGCCGTCCCTGCGTTGCTGCCAAGGGCCTGCGAGATATCGTGTGCTGGAAAGAGTGGCAAGCGTCGGCGACCCCTGACCGCGTGGCGCTGCTGCTGGAACGTCGGCGCTCTGCGTTGCTGTATGCAGAGAACCACTTCACCCCGTTGAGCCGCCACTCGAAGCGTGAGCGGCTGCTGGCAAACCTGTCCGCCCGTTTCGACAAGCCCCGCTTCCGCGTCTACGCCTGGTCGGGTGAGGTGGATGGGGAGCGCGTTGGCCTGGTGGGCTGGAGCACGCGGTCAGGCGATGCCTTGGCACTGAGCGAGGCCCTGCTGGCGTTACGAATGAGGGACGGGGGCGAGGTGGTGGCAGAGGGCCAGGTGACCCTTCTACGGCTTCCGGTGGACGCGTTCCTGCGGGCCGTGTGGGCGCTCATCGAGGCCCATGGGATCGTCGTGCCGTTGGATGTGCCAAGCGATGGGCCGCTCAATGCAGATGACTGGCGGGAATGCTGGCGACACCGAGTCATGGACCCGGTCAGCAACCACAAGCGGGTTCCGATGACCAGCAGCCAGGCGCTGCCTCATGCTCCCCGCGTGCTGTCCACCAACCCGGATTCCGTTCGCCGGCTGGCCCAGCTGCGGGCCGCCCGCCGTGCTGACCGGGTGGAGGAGGCGGAGCTGCTGTATCGCGAGGCGATGGCCCGAAAGAGCAAATACCTGGAGCGTGTCAGACGCGGCTTGGAGGCCCCGATGCCGCTGGACGAATACCGGGCGTGGAGCGATGAGGTGAGGCAGCTGGGCGTGGACTGGGTGAAGCTAAAGAACTAAAGCCGCTCTCTCGCTATCATTGCCTCAGAAGCGGCACGGTGGGCATCGATTGAGTGCCCCGACAAAGGAATCGTCAAGGGACTACGAAATGGCAATCAGTCAGCAAGTGATTCATGGCTTGAACATCACGAAGCTCAAGGGAATCTTGGCTTTGGATGAGATTCGATTCGACGAGAAACCGCTCACTGCAATCCTCGGGCCGAATGGTTGCGGCAAGTCAACGGTATTGCACGCGCTCGCTTGCTGTTATAGGCCACCCGAAGGATCGGACGGCAAGAGCTGGCAGTTTCGGGAGTTCTTCACTCCCACATCCGATTCAACGTGGGCAGGCAGCTCGCTGATCATGCATCATTCATTTAGAGACGGCTTGACTGAGCATAAAGACATCAGCACCGAATACAGAAAGAAGGCGGACAGGTGGTCCCCTCGCTATTCGAGGCGCCCGGAGCGCGACGTTTACTTCATCGGAATAAAGTCCTGCGTTCCTCGCATTGAGGAAGAGACCTATAACTCAGCCATCAACTATCAAACAGAGGTGCACGCTGACGCCACGCTCATAAAAGCAAAAATGGGTGTAGTGTTCAACCGTGCCTATACCGAGCTCAATGTTCACAAGGCGCATGCCGGACGAAAATACAATGGCCTTGCACTCGATGGCAACAGGTATTCTGCGCTTGCCATGGGAGCGGGCGAGCAGAGAGTTCTGGAAATCCTATCCGTCGTCTTCAAAGCGCCGAAGTATTCACTCATCCTGATTGATGAGGTTGACCTCCTACTACACACCGCCGCGTTGACTCGCTTGATGCAGCTCCTACATGATCGAGCTAAAGAAAAATCGCTCCAGATAATCTTCACAACCCACAGAGAGGCGATTCTTGACCTCACGAAGATTGCCAGCATCAAACACCTACACACGGTCAAAAATCAGAACAAGACGTATTGCTTCTCAAATACGAAGCCTGAGGCACTCCACCGACTGACCGGGGAACGGGATCGGCCGCTTGAGGTTTTTGTCGAAGACGAAATGACCTTGACAATCGTGGAACACGAGCTTTTTTCGCTGGGAATGAAGCGCTATGCAAACATAACATCCTATGGCGCGGCGACAAACTGCTTCACCCTCGCTGCTGGATTGATGCTGTCCGGAGCACACAGCGTCGAATCTCAGCTGTTCTTGCTGGACGGTGATGTTTATGCAAGCGAACACCAGCGACGGGAACGTGTCAACGCGGTTCTAACTGGAACCGAAACCAGCGCGTCGGAGCGCCGTGAGCGTTGCCTCGAAGGCATCAGAAAACTTATCCCGGCGAATGATGCAGCTGCGGCGCCGGAGACGCAGCTGCATTGGATGATCCGTAGTCTGCCACCACAAGATGACATTGAAGGAACTGAGATCATTGAACTCGCACAAGGTATAGAAGCAGTCGATGATACGCACTCCTTCATCGAGCTGATTATTAGCACACTTAACATCAACAGGGCTGCCGGCCTATCGCGCATAGTTGATGTCGCTTCAAGGTCGCCGCATTGGCAACTCTATGTGTCGGAACTACGGGAATGGCTGGAGCTTAGGCAAGCCAGTGTTATCGAATCAGATACCAAGCCCTTGCCAGCAGTAATACCCTCCCCCTCTGCGGAGTAAGCAAAAACGGCTGCGATGGCCTTGCAGCATTCTTCACCAGCTCTGCTCCAAACACCGATCTACAAGTTGCCGCATCGCCTCGCCCAGCGAGATCCCCGCCGTTCGGGCATCCCGCACCAGGCCCTGGGCCACCTCTTCAGACACCTTCGGGTCCGGCAAAATCGCGCCGTAACGCTTCCCATCCGGCCCATGCTTGGCACGGACTCGGGGCCCGAACGGCTGCCGGATGTCGGCATGGGTGGCCACCAGGGCAGCCAATGCACTGCTGGCCGTGAGCCCCTGCTGGCGAGCGAGAGCCCGGAATGCGGCCGCCTTGGCCGGGGCAATGCGAACCGTGGGCAGCCGGCGCGGGGCCGGCTGCTTGGGTCGGATGGCGTAGGGGTTACGAACCACGAGCGATCTCCTGCAAAACGCTATTGCTCCTCTTTTTTAAATCTTCTTTGTGGAGCTTGAGAAGCTCTCGCATATCTAGGACATGCGCATCGCTTTCAATCAGAACGTTGGATGCATCGACGTAGATCAGCTCTTTCTTCGGTCCAGACAACCGGCGCGGGGCCGGTTGCTTGGATTGGATGGCATAGAGCTTAGGCATCTTCATCCTCGCCCTCCTGTCCGTAGGCCCAAACAAAACGCGTTTCATCCACGATGCGCATGTTGCGCCAGCCCAGTTTCTGCTCCAGATCTTCCATGCCGGCTTCGGCTTCGGCGAGTGTCGAGTATTCCGCGTTGTCGATGGGCTCCCAGTTGCTGCTCCAGCTGTTGGTGGAGTAGTCAGCTTCGATGGTGAAAGTGTTTTTTTGCATGGCGGTTACCTTTTTGGCTTTTTCGGTCAGCGGTATTGCTTTCCTATAAATCCAGGTTACGACAGGCCCTGAAAATGTAAACTCAAAAACAACACATTTATTTGACTAAAGTGTAGAACTGACGGGCAACCGCAGAAAACACAAAAACCCTGAAACGCCTCACGTTTCCAGCCAAGCACCGGGCCCGGCGGAAGCCGAGGCCCCACCCGCCTTTCCCCAACACGCTTTTGCTCTAGCCGCTTTTGCCGTCGCTCTTTCCACCCGCCGCCAGCCATAAAAAAGGCGGCCGATGGCCGCCTGTCTTTCACTACCACCCCAGGGATGGCGTAGAACCTGCTCATAGCTCTGCCATGATTTCCTTGTGATCCAACGCCTCGGAAACCTCGGCCAGGGTGGCATACCCGCAAAGACTGTCTTGGTATTTCCCGTCCGAAAGCTCCCACCGCAGCATGGCTTCGCAGTTGTTGGCGGCTTCCATTTTGACGTGGAGCCCAGCTTCTGAGAGTCGCAGCCCCAAACGGGCGGCGCGGTTTTCGAGGGTTTGGCGGCGAGGGGTTTTCATGATGAATCCTTGTTTGGTTTTCAGGTCAGCGGTATTGCCTCCCTACAAATCCAGGCTACGACAGAGCGTAAAAATGTAAACCCGAAAACAACACATTTATTTGACTAAAGTGCAGAAGTGACGGGCAACCGCAAAAGACACGAAAACCCTGAAACGCCTCACACTTCCAGCCAAGCACCGGGCTCGGCGGAAGCCGAGGCCCCACCCGCCTTTTCCCCATGCCGCTTTTGCTTTGAGCCGCTTTTGCCGTTGCTCTTTCCACCCGCCGCCAGCCATAAAAAAGGCGGCCCATGGCCGCCTGTCGTTCACTACCAACCCAGGGCTACCGTTGTTTCCTCGCCCGCCCCACAATCGCCTTCCGGACCTGTTTCCGCACCGGATCCAGGTCGTCGGTCGCCGTCGCCACCACCAAGCGCCGCTTGCTCCTTTTTAGTTCCTGGCAGGCCCAGGACGCCAAGGCGATGATCGCAGTGGTGATCACCGGGCTCTCTTCTCCCGTCAAATCCTGGAGCTGATCGCGGAGCTTGGGCGGCACGGTCACCATCGTTCTCTCGGTCCTGACGCCCTGGGCGTCTCGATAGTCAAACATCTGGCTACCACGCCCCACTTCGAGATACACCTTCTTCCCCGACCGGATAAAGGGCTGCTCTTCGCTGTAGTCGAAATAGGTCTTGCGCCCAGGCGCGTCCCCTGCAGCCACCATCAGCTCTGCCAGCTGCTCCTCGGAAAACTGGTCCAGATCAATGAGCGGCGCATACGTGCGTTGCGGCTTGGCGTGGACCACTTTCGCGGCTTTGGACAGGTCTTTGCGGGCTTTGGCAACGGCGTTCTTGGCGGGGGTCTTCTTGGCAGCCATGAGGTCCGGCAGGGGCAGCATTGGGAGCTCCATCATGCCTGCCACCGGCCCGGGTTGGCCAATCTTTTTTGGATAGCCTGACCTACCCGCAAAATGTCTTCTCGGGCCTTGTCCACCCCAGCTCCTCGCATGGAGAACACGGTTTCCCCCAGTTCGTAATAGCTGGCCAGTGCTGCGCGTTCGGGAATGACGATGGCGCCTGCCAGGCTGGGATCTTCCAGCCGGCGGCGGTGCTCCGCCCGCTTGAGGTTGACTCGGTTGGCGACCGGCAGGAAGGGCTTGCCCTGTCGTCGCAGGGTTTCAATCGTCCGCAAATAGACCACAAACGATCCACCATCGAGCAACGTGGGAACTAGATAGAGGTCCGCGTCCGGCAGCTGGTCTTTCACTGGGGCGCTGGGCGGCAGGTCTTGAATCTCCAGGTCGAAGCCTGAGGATGAGGCACGGCTCACGGTAAACGGGGTCTCCCCGTCGCTCATCGCAGACCAAGCGACCGAACCACATTGAGGGTCACGGTCGTTGACGAGCACACGGGATTGGCCGGCAAACGCGGCGGCGAGGTTGAGCGAAAGCGTGGTGCGCCCCACGCCCCCCTTGAAGCAGCAGACAACGAGACGCATCAGATGGGATCCTTTTATGGGTAGGTCGTGCAACACACTACGATGCAAACCTATTCCCGCAAGAGCCATGCAGCTAGGGGGTTTCAGCGGTGCAGACGTCTTAGGTTCAGCTCCCCGGGGCCCGGCGGGAGCCGTGGCCCACCCTACCGTGGTTTCCACCCCGCTTTTCGGCGGCGAGCAGCCGCCGGCCTGGGCGTCAGGCCATGGCTTTGTGGTTGCGACGGAGGTGGGCGTAGGCGGGATGAGGGCGATGAAGCGCGGTATTGGACCATTTGCCTGCCCGTTGGCGTCCAAACCATGCCTGCATCGCCGGGCAAAGAACGCCCCCGCAGACCTCCGCCAGCGTTCGGCCTTGGTCCACCCGTCGCCGCTCCAGCTTCCCGTTGTGCCCCCGTCGCACCACGAACCGCTCCCCGATCTGAACCAGCGGATTGGCCCCGGCGTCCATAAGCACCTCAATCATCGCCGCATAACGCGTCGCCAGGACCGGGTCCGACTGGATGGCCTTGGAATACATGAGGGAGGCGACGGCCAACGCGGTGATACCAGGATCGCCGGCCACGCCAGCGTCCAGGTCGGGCGTCCCCTTGAGTGTGTGGAGCCACCCATAGAAGGCCAGCGGGTCGTTGGTTTGGATGGCCCTGATGAGGCTTTCAGTCCCGGCACTCATTGCCCACCTCCCAGAACCCCGATGAGCACCAGGGCCACCAACGCGTAGAACGGCACCAGCACGATGCTCCACCACTGCCGGGATGCTTCCTGGGCCTTGCTGCCCAGTCGAACAGGAGCTGACACGCGATAGAGGCGCACCAGGGCGCGCCCGGCGGAGATGGGGTTGGCGACCAGGTCCCGGTAGAACACCGCGGTGCCCAGGAGACCGACAAACAGCAGGGCCATGTTCAAGAGGCTCATGCGAAGCGCTCCTCTTCCTTCTTCCAACGCCGCTCATGGCGGGCGCGGGTGGCCAAGCGCTGGATCCTGCGGTGCTTGTCGGCCAGCTGATTGAAGCCATTGGTGCCGTCCAGGAACCGCGCGGCCGTGTGGAGTTGGAAATGCGCCAGGTCAGTGCTGGCAGGCTCGACGGGATGAATCTTCATGTCTTCACTCTCTTTTTGTGGGTAGGTCGGTTTACCCATTAAACCGCTCCTACACCACGATCCAACCACATCGCCAACCGATGTCAACCCATTGATTTGAAGGATTTTTGACTAAAATCAAGAACTGCCGTCGGGGCTTGTCAAAACGCGGTTGTGTCGCATGCTGAAATGCATGACACCGCAAGCCCGCCCTCGCCGTCGTTCTCCCGCCCCAGGCTTTGGCCTGGTCGAGTTGCTGCTCGCATTGGGGGTTGCCACCGCAGTGGGCGCCGCCGCGTTTTGGGTCTACCCCCGCGTCACCACTCGGGTCAACGTGGCGTCGGACGTCGAGAACGTTCGGGACCTGGCCAGCCGCGTTGATCGGTCCCATGGCGTCATTGGCTCGTTCCGCGGCGTCAGCACGTTGAACGTGCTTGAAGATGGGCTGGCCCCCACAGACTTCCGCCAAGGCAGCGCAGCGACTATGAGCAACGCGTGGGGCGGCGCAGTGACCGTGTCCCCGGCCACGGTGCGCCTGGCAGGAGATGCCTTCACCGTGGGGCTGTCTGGGCTTCCTGCGCGGGCCTGCGTGCCGTTCGTCTCCGCCATCGCAGGCGACGCGAACGTGCGGGACGTGATCGTGGGCAACACCAGTGTTTTGCTGAGCAACCGAGGGAGCCTGGACGTCCCCGGCTTAGGATTGGCGTGCGGGGTCGATGGGGCCGTGGTCGAGATCGTCTATTACTCGGGCATGGTGGCTGGGTCGTCGGTCGCCGTGGTGCCCACGCTTCCCCTGCCCTCCACGCCCGCCGTCCCTGGCCCTTCAACGCCGACCCCGGCGGGGCCCGTCACTGGTGCGCCCAGCGTGAGCGATGCGGTGCCGGGCGTTCCTGGGAACGTGTCGCCAAGCCCTGCAGTTGCTCCTTTCCCGGCTCTTCCACCGCTTCCTGTTGCGCCCAGCGTTCCGGTGCCTCAGCCGCTCCCAACGCCGGTCCCCACCCCGGCTCCGCCGGCCTTGGTGCCGTGCCGGCAATCGGAAAGCTCGGCGGCCCGGGCGAGCTGTCCGGCGGGCACGTGGGGCACAGAGACGGTGCGCACGCGCCAGGTCTGCGCTCCCGGCGACGTGTATCCAAACTCAGACGCTGCATGGGAGCATCCCGAGGCCTGGGTTCAATCCCAGAGCGTGGTGGCCGTGACGGCGAGGGATTGCCAGGCCTGCCCTGGAGCCGCCCAAGAGGAACGGGATCAATGGCTGCCCACTTCGCAAGCCTGCCCGTCAGGCCAAACCGGCACGCATACCTGGGAGCGGCAGCAGGTCAGATCGCGGGACGTGTTCACCCACTGTCCGTTTGGCACCACGACCCTGCCCGGGCCCACTTACGGCGGCTGGTCCCACTGGGTGGATACCGGGGCTCGTCGCTACGAGGTCAACACGTGCAAGCCCACGGCCGCTCGCTGCAGCGATGGGAGCTTGCAGGTTGTGGCGTGGCACTCGGCCGATGGGCAGGACGTGCCGCCGCCCTCGGGTTCGAGTGGCATTTCTTACTGGTATCCCGACGCCGTGGTGCGCCTGACAGCAGCGGAGAAAGCAAAGCTCGACTGGGCCATCAACCACGTGCCCATCCACCGGGTCGAGACGCCTGCACCGATGCCCGGCAACTGGCCCGCCAACGTGAGCGAGTCGGCTTTCTATGAAGAGCAATGCAACGCGCTTTCGGACGCTGGGAACATCCGTTATGCCTACTCCTACGATTTTGAGTGCGTCTCCAACATGGGCATGCACTACTGCGACTACAACTGGACCAGCGGCGGCACCTCTTTGGCCGTGTGCCGCCAGGCCTGCGCGTCCGATCTGGTCGGCAAGAGCAACAACCCCTATCGCTGGGAGTGGCCTGAGTCCTCGGTGGTGGCTTCGACGCCCTACACCACCTGCACGGGCCAGCCTGGATGCACGCCCAACGGCGGTTTTGGCACCCAGCAAGGCCTGCCGGCGTGCAACGAGCACAACGTGGGCCAGACCATCGCTTTCAACTGGTATCGCCAGTTCTACAACCCCGTGCGGGTGGATTACCAGTCGCTGACGCTGACGTGCAGGGGACCTGTGAGCTAGCGGCCAGAGGCAATCGTCGGACACGCACGGAACAGTGCACTACTCAGCTGGGGGCACGAACGATGCTTGGCTGGGCGTCCCCATGACCTTCTGGACAAGCTCGTAACCAGAGACCTCCTCATAACGGGAGGGTATTCTTGCTTTGAGCCCATGAAGGCGCCGATTCGCCGTCAATGCGAGCTGGTTGTAAGTGGTCGCCGTGACGCGTCCACGCTGGGCTCCGTTGTATTCCCGGTTAGTGACGGTCGAGATATTGGATGCGACCGAATGACCGACCACGAAGGCATGGAAGAAGGGAACCCCTTCGATGCCTCCGCTGGAGACAAGCTCATCGACATACTCAGCCGCTTGATTCATCTCTTTGCGACCGATTTCAGAGCGCCCTTTCTTTAGCTCAATGAGTAGGACATCGCGCATCATCACCAGCTGATCCCTGGCAGTATCGAAAGTCTCCGTCCCAACAACAGAGAGTGTCGCATCGGATAGGACGACAATGTCAGGGCGTTTCGCTGCATTGGCAAACGCCTGTCCACCCTTTCTGACTTTGAACAAGCTGGTGGCGACGGTGCGCAGGGTATTGTTCGACGCATACTCCGAGCTATCGAACTCAGGACCAAACAGCCAACGCGCCTGCGTCACGAGCGGGTGGAGGGTGTGCAGCTCGTCAGCCTCCGGGTCGCCGCTGAGCTTCTCCATGGCCGCAATGATGGACAACCGACTGTCGATCTCGTCCAGAACGGTAAGTGCATCCTCCACCGTCCACTGCCCCAGCAACCTGTCGAGCCCGTCGATGTCGTGCTCACCCAGCTGCATCAGTTTGTCGAGGAAGCTTGAACCGCTTCGTGCCTTTTGAATCTTTATGACTGCCTTGACGACCTTGTTGAGCGTTTCAGGCGGTATGCCTGGTTGGTCATGCACCACCGCCTTCGTGAACTGCGCCACTTCAAGCATGGAACGCCTAGGCAGCGTGCGCAGATCCTCTCGATTCTTGTAGAGTGCGTCCTCTGAGTTTTCTTCAATCAAGTGGGCCGATAACTTTTCGACCATTTCCTGCGCATACCCGTTGGCCGCTTCGAAAAGGCGATCGGTGCGCTCGGTATTCTTGAACTTCGACCAGTCTGGTTCGACTTCGGACAGCCACTCTGCCCCACACTCGATCACGATGGCATAGCGCTTC
This sequence comes from Stenotrophomonas maltophilia, assembly GCF_047497515.2. Lineage (GTDB taxonomy): Bacteria > Pseudomonadota > Gammaproteobacteria > Xanthomonadales > Xanthomonadaceae > Stenotrophomonas. The sequence continues at coordinate 125,221 of NZ_JAXAXL020000002.1, read as the reverse complement.
GCAAAGCGCACCCGCCCATCCAGAACGGCCATTGGCCCAACGGTCCAACTCGGCAGCCCCACCAACCGATTGCTCACCCAGAATGCCACGCCTTGGTAACGCGTGGATTTGGCCGTGCGCGTTGTGTCCACCACATACGCGGTGACGCCAAAGCCTGGTTCAACCTGAATCTTGCGCTCTTCTAGAAGGCCCTCATGCTCAGACAGAGGGACGGACTGGCCGTTCACCGAAACGATGAACTGCGGATCGTGTAGGAAACGTCCCGACAAGACCGTTCTGATCCGATCTGGATCCGGGCGGTGGCGTTCAACCTCTACCAACAACCGGGTGCCATGGCCGGAACGGGTGCCTGTTTCATGGCTCTGGATGTAGAACGGGGACGGCTGATTTCGAGTGCCGATCACGAAGGTTGAGAGAACGCCGTTCGTCCAAGTTTCGACCGTGTAATAATCAGAGAAGCACAGAAGGCCATGGCGACCAATGCCGTTGCGCCCGAAGGCCATGCGCACCCAATCGCGACGCCCCGACGGAAACTGGACGTTCGCCCCTTGGCTTCGATGCCGGTTGTATCCCAAGGTCATCCAGCGCTTGCGAAACTGATCCTCGGTCATTCCATGGCCATCATCTTCCACCGACAGCAAGCCACCTGTTTCCTCCGGGATGATCACGGCAACCTTAGCCGCTCCCGCATCCCATGTGTTGGCCACCAACTCGGTTAGCGCTACATCTGGGTCATAGCCAATCCGCCCGAGTGACCGCAGCACGTAGTCTTCTTCAAAGAGAGCTTCGTTGGCTGCTTTGCCCTTCTTAGCCATGGGGATGTCCGCTAAATGCTTGATTGGTAATGGTTGCAAGACTATGCCGCCTTCTGCCGACTTTGGCAAAAAAGCTAAGCCCTACCCATCTCACCTGCCGCGACGCCAGCGGGCGCGTGTTAGCTGGGGAGTGCGGTTCTATCCCACGCGCGCTTGACCCACCCCAACACGACGGCCAGCACGCCGATCAGGAACACGCCATACAGCCACGCGCCGTAGAACGCCATCGTGGCCACCTCTCCATACACGGGATGCTCTGCATACTTGAACCCCAGAACGGCGGCCGCCACCACCGTCACCACGCCCAATCCGCCCCCGAGCAGCGCCCCTTTCAGGAAGCCGTGCTTCCGAAAATACGGCATCCGCCCCGTTCGGACGTGCCAGTCCCAGAGCCGCTGAGCCCGGAGATGGAGCGCCAGGCAAAATGCCAAAAACGCGAAGACGAGCGCACCGGGCACACAACAGACCACGCCGATGAAGAAGTCGCGCTTCATCACCTCCAGGCCGGCCGCCAGCCCAACCAGGCCCAACGGGCCCAAGATGACGCTAGGGAGGATCAGCGCGGATGGGCCCGGCGGCGCATACACAACTTGCTGCGGCGGATAGCGGTTCATATGGTCCTCCCCTGTTGGATGGCTGCACGCTTGATCGAGACCGGCGTGCAGTCAAGCGGTGGACTGCCGCCCGTTTAGCCCGCGGACGTCCCTTCGTCCTTCACCTCGACCGGCTGCCAGCCCTCGCCTTGCGGGCGGAACACTGCACGCAGCTTCGGCTTGAGGGTGCTCGGCTCATCCTTGGTGGGCTGGCCGCCGATGTAACCCAGGGCCTTTACCGACCCGCCGATCAAGCACTCTTGATCCCCATTCGGCTTCTTCTCGCAGTCGAGATCCAAGCCGCCCGCGTCGGTCACTTCAAACCGCCAAGAGCGCTGGAGGGTTGCCTGCCTCCCCTGCTCGGTGAAAAAGCCTTCCACGACCTTCACCCCATCCTCCTTTGAGGGGCCCTTGTCGCCAGAGCAGGCGGTCAGGGTCAAAAGTGCCGCTGCTGCGGCCACGATCAGTGCGTGCTTCATGTCATGCGTCCTTGTCTTTGGAAGGGGTGATGCCGATGATCTGGTTCTTGTAGCCGATCTCGAGGCGGTCGATTTGGAGAACGATGTCGGGCAGGCCGTTGGGCTTCAACCTGCCCTCCACGACCTTGAAAAAGATTCGGTCTCCCGTGGCGTCGCGCCCCACCCGTCGCAGCTCGGCCGCGTCTTCCGGCTTCAATCGCAACGCGGCGTGGTAGCGCCCGCCATGCTCGACCCCGACCACCGCACTGCCCTTGCCCAACGGCGAAGGGCCGATAACGGCCGTCGGAAGAAAGTCAGGCGAGCGGGGATACCAGTCGTGGTTCATGACCAGCACGTAGGCGTGGAGAATGTTGGTCTTGGGGTCGATCTCCACGTCGATGTAGGGCCGCAGGTAGAACGCATCGGTAGAGGCGATCTGCCGCGCCTTGGCCTCAAACGCAGAGGCCGGATCGCCCTGCAGGCCTACGCGTTTGAACTGGTGCCCCCATGAGCCAATGCAGTGGGTTCGCATCGCCGGTGCCAGGGCAGCGCCGGCCTTGGCCTGGGCAAAGAGGTTGTCTTCGCACATGCCGAAACCGGCCGACGCGGTGGCCGCCAAGCCCCACCGGATCCGGGTGTAGCCGTCGAGCACTGGAGGGTCGCCGTCGTCCCAGTAAGTGCCTGCCGGCTCCAGGTAACGCTTGGTCGCCGGGGCCGAGGCGGCGTCCTTGCCCGCCTGCATCAACCCCTTGCCAATCCTTCCCAAAATGCCGTCCTGGGCGGTGGCCGTCCCGCTGGCCAACGCCAGGCACACGGCCACGGCTGCAATCGCTTGCTTCATGCATCCCCCTGATCCCGGCCACCATGGCCTTATTTGCCATTTTGGCAAATGCGGTGCAGCATGGGAAGCGGCAGACTTGGGGATTGTTCCCGGTTCGTGATCGCCCATGCCTGCCCCTCTCGCCCCAGCTCACACGTTTGGCCGCCGCTTGCGCGAGGCCCGGCTGGCCAAGGGCCTGACGCAAGCACAGTTGGGGGCCGTGCTTGGGTTGGACGAGGAAAACTCCGCCGCTCCCAGGGTTTCTCGTTACGAGAGAGGAGATCGCGTGCCGGATCCTGCAACGATGGAAAAGCTGGCCCAAGCACTTGGCATGCCGGTCGCCTATTTCCATGCCACAAATGATCTAGTGGCAGAGACGTTGCTGGTGATGTCGCGGCTTGAACCCGAACAGCAGCGAGAGCTGCTGACGAAGGTGAGGGATTACGCCCAGAGCCGTGGCGTGGCCATCCTCCCGAGTAGCGACAACGATCTCAGGGAAGAGAAGACATGCTGAAACGACTTCGACGCTGGTGGCTGCAGCGGGATGCGCCAAGCCCGATGGCACCGGAGCAGTTGCAGGCGCTGATGGACATCAACCTTCTGGAAATCCAGTTGGCAGCGTTGGACGCCCTCAGGCCCTCGACGCCAGCCGCGGAGGCGACCAGGCTGCGATCCCATGCTTGGCTCGCGTCGGTCCGTGGCCAAGGCCCGGTCGGGACACCGAACTGGAGCGAACTGCGGGCAGAAGCGCGAGCACTGAACCGTGATCTGGCGGCCGCCCTGGCTGCCGCCCAGATCGATGCCCCCTCAGAGGCCTGATCCCTACCGTTCGGGAAAACCATTTCCCCATCCCCTACGACCATCACCGACTTGCCTCCAAATGTGACCCGCGTCACTATTGCGGAAGGGGAACGGAGCCTTCCTGGCTCTGGCCATTCACAGGGGAAGTGACCGATGGCGAACAAGAATGGGGCCGCTGCGCCTACGACTCTGGAAGAGTGGTTGAATGGCCGCCCAAGCTGGCTGCGCATGGCCGCTTCCACGGTGATCCAGCACCGCCGCATGCCGAACGAAGAGGAGATGGAGGCGCTGGCGGATCACTGCCTGGCCGAGGCAGCCAAGAAGCTGGATGCTCCCCACCCGGCGTTGGCACCGGGAACCATCTTGGGGACACCCACCGCCGCTGAGCTTCGCATCGACTCGGTCTCCTCCATCTGCGGCGTCAATGCCCTTGGCGAGGACGCGGCATTGGACCTCAGCCAAGGCCAGATGACCGTGGTCTACGGACCCAACGGGGCCGGGAAATCGGGCTACGCCCGTTTGATGAAGCACGTTTGTGGCGCGCGGGCCAAGGGATCTATCCACGGCAACGTGTTCAAGCAGAATCCCGATGCTGCCTCTGCCTTGATCAAAGTCACGGCGACCCGATCCGACGGCACGACATCGTCTGCTGATCTCACTTGGCAAGCATCCGACGGCCCCCACGCGACATTGAAAGCGGTGCCGGTCTTCGACTCAGCCACAGCGCTGGAGTTCGGAGACAGCGCCACCACCGCCACCCATCTTCCCCGAGCTATGCGGTTCGTCGGGATGCTCATCCACATCTCAGACGATCTCGCCACCCGATTGAAGGCCCGCGCCGCCAAGCTCACCAGCAAACTGCCCATCATCCCGGAAGACCACGCGCAGAGCAGCGCTGCAACGGTCCTCCGGAAGTTGACGGCGAAACTGACCGAAGAGGAGATCAACCAGCGTTGCGCCTTCCCCGCTGCACTGAACGATGAGCGTTTGGCACTGGAGACCGCGCTGGCCCAGGCGAACCCTGAAGTGGCCCACGCCAAGGCCGTCGGAGAGCTGGAACGCTTGTCGCAAATGGCCGCGAGCATCTCGGCATTGAAGGAGAGCTTGAACGACGAGAAGGCCCAAGCCCTCTTGGATGCCCGCAGCAATGCAGAGGTCAAGCGCCAGGCCGCCACCGCCTATGCCACGGCATTCCTCAACGGGTTGCCGCTCAAGGGCATCGGAGACGCCGTGTGGCGAACCCTTTGGGACGCTGCAAAGGCGTATTCGACAGGTCTTGCCTACCGTGACCACCCTTTCCCCCACGTTGGGGACGAATCCCGTTGTGTCCTCTGCCAGCAACCGTTGGGAGACGACGGCAAGGCCCGCTTGGCCAGCTTCGAGAGCTATCTCAACGACACCCTGCAGACAGAAGCCAAGAGCGCGGAAGACGCGCTGACGGCGCTGAAGAAAGCGTTGCCCAGTCCTCTCACCGATGTCGCCTGGCAGGCCCAGTGCGCTGCTATTGGCTTGGAAGCCCCCCAAGCCACTGAGCTGCTTGAGGCCATCCATGCGAGGTTGAAAGCCATGGCCGAGGCCACGGCGGCTCCGGCAGTGCAGTGGTCTACATGGACCAACGCCTACGATCAGAAGGTCAAGACAACCACCGCTGATCGCGACGCGCTGGCGGGCTTGCTGGACCCGACGGGGCGGAAAGAGAAAGAAGCCCGCCTAGCAGAGCTGAAAGCACAACAGTGGCTATCGGAGCAGCGCGATGCGGTATGGGCCGACGTGATCCGCCTCAAACGCGTGGGAACGGTGGAGGCTGCTGTTCGGTCTACCTCAACCAGCCAGTTGACGACGAAAAGCAATGACATTGGCGAGTCGGAGTTGGCCAAGGGCTATTGCGACCGCTTCAATGCCGAGTTGAAGGCGTTGGGGGGCCATTCGCTGCCCGTCCGCATGTCGTATCGATCCCAAGGCAAAGGGGCGTTCACGTTTTACGTTGAGCTGAAGGACGCGCAAGGCGCCCAGAAGAATCGGGAAATCCTGAGCGAGGGCGAGCAACGCATCGTGGCGTTGGCGGCCTTCCTGGCCGACGCGACAGGGCTTGAACGGGGCATGCCGGTGATCTTCGACGACCCCATCTCCTCCCTGGATCAGCGCTTTGAGGAGGCGGTCGCCAAACGCCTGGTAGATCTGGCCGAGCGTCGCCAGGTAATCGTGTTCACACACCGGTTGTCGCTGATGGTCCTCCTTCAGAGCGCCGCCAAGCAGCGGGCCAACCTCGATCAGTCTACGGTCAAGGTCGCGGTTGAATCGATCGCCCGCGATGGAAGCAGGACCGGCATGCCGGCACAGATCAATACGTTCTCTCTGAAGCCACAATCCGGCTTGAACCAAATGATCAGCAGCATCGGACAGCTTAAGAAGCTTGATCCGCCGCTAAAAGAACTTGCCCTGAAGACCGCCTGCAGCAACTTCCGAATCTTGGTTGAGCGCTCCGTAGAGGACGAACTTTGTTCGGGCATCATCAACCGCTATCAGCGCGAGATCAACACGCGCAACAAGCTACAGCGGCTCAGCGCAATCACTCCGACAGACTGCGCACTGATCGACGGCATGATGACCAAGTATTCTGCGTTTGAGCACTCTCAATCCATTGATACACCAACGTGGCTTCCAGAGCCGGACGAGCTCCTTAAGGACGTGCAAGACATGCTCGAATGGTGCAAGAAGTTCAGTAAGCGAGCGGAAGCGGCGGCGAAACCCAAGGCGTAGGCCGGGCCACCCTTTACTGCGGGCTCACGGTCATCAGAAGCGCCGCTTGGCAACGACTCCCCCGGCGACTGGCAGCGCTTGATGCAACTCGTGCGCGCGAAGAAACGCGTGCAGCCACTCTTCCGCGTCTTTGGCGCCGGTCAGTTCCCGAACCACCACGCCTGCGACGCAATCCCCAGTGACGGCGAACGGGTCGTTGTTTAAATCGCTGCTGGATAGAGGGGAATGGAAATCGGCCCCCTCGTGGAACGCCTGAAGCAGCTGCTGCCTGGCAGCAATATCCCGGCGCGCCGTCCATGCGAGGCGAACGAGCTCGGATGGTGGCCAGGGCGGAGGGATCATCAGAACTCGTAACCGTCCGGCACGCCCGAGGGGATGCCCTGCATGGGGCCCGAGTAGCCCACCTGCTGAACCAGGTTCTGGGCGGTTTGCGACATGCGATCCAGGCGTTCCGGGACTTGGTCCAGGGCGAACAGAACCATGCCAAAAATGGCGATGTTGAGCAGTTTGTTGAAAAGTTTGCGCACGAGCGGGGTCCTCCGTGGTTGTCAGGGGTTCTGGTTTCAAAAAAGTTGGTGGTGTTGGGCGATGCCGAACAAGCAAAGCGCCCAGGTGGCCGCAATCGTTGGAGGAGCCAGGCAAAGCGGCACGCCGAGGGCGATGTCCGACAGCTTGGCCTTGGGGTCGGTGACCATCTCCCATCCCAGCTTGGCCGCCCCCATCCCCGACATGGCGTCGAACAGGAATCGCAGGAGCGCTGAGGTGGTGGCGACGGAGGACCGGGCGGGCGCTTGGGTTTGGCTGCGGGTATTCATCAGAGCGCATCCAGTCGATCAGCAATGGCCAATCCGGCGACCAATCCAGCCAAGAGGCAAAAAGCAAAGAACGTCAACATGGGTTTTCCTTTGGTTAAAGAGCATCGGCGCCCTTCTCTGATCTCAAGGTAAAAGAAAACCAACTTTTCGCAATAGATTGACCCTACATTTTCCTGACTAAAACAAAAAACTGACGGACAACCGCAGAAAATACAAAAACCCTGAAATAACTCACATTTCCAGCCAAGCACCGGGCCCGGCGGAAGCCGAGGCCCCTCCTGCCTCTTCTCCACGCCGCTTTTGACGTTGCTTTTTCTCCTCAAGAGCTCAAAAGAACGCGGCAAAGCCCCGCCTGAAAAGCTCCCTCTGGCGAGGAAAGACCCTGGGCGGGGGCTCCCGTCCCAGCCTCCGGGTGGCTGTCCTTGGCCCCATCCCCCAAAAGGCAGTCCGATTCGTCAGGCGCTGGCGTGGATGCATCGCCAGACCAACTGGCGAAGGGCTTCTGTCTGACGAATGCCGATTCGGTTGGCGTCGATGAGCAAGGCCATAGCGACATCGGGAGCCACCTGCACACTGGGAAGCGCGGTTTTATAGCGCTCTCGCCCCTTTGCCTCTCCGGCCCACGGCGTCGGGCATCGAGGGGAAAACGGTTCTCGAATCTGGGCGTGTTGCTCGATGAGTTGAGCCAGTGCAGCGCGCATGCTCAGGCCTTGCGCGGCGGCCAGGGCTTGAAACGCGGCTTTGCTGGGCGCGTCAATCCACGTTTCATGGATGGTCTCCACAAGTGGCATGTTGTTCCGCTTGGGTTGTAGCGTGTAGCGGCTCATCCGCTCCTCCTCTTCTCCTTCAGGTCTGCTCTTACATACAACCCCGAATCCATAAAAACGAGGGCCATCTCACGAAACGAAACGCCCGCCGGAAACTCTTGACTCCAGACCACAATCCCATCTTTGAGGTAGCTGTATTCCTGGCGAGTCACTACGCCAAAGCCATCTTCTGAGTCGCACATGTATTTGACCCGGTGGCGGTAACCGGCGTTCTCGATTTCAATCAACTCTTTCATTCGAACCCTGCTTGTGAGGGCCAGAGGACGTAGCGCCTTCTCATGCGGTCCTCCGGCTGGGCTTGGCCATCCATCCTTGGGCGGCCGCTTCTTCAGCGGTCAGCAACGCGGAAGTGCCCAGGAAACGCGTGAGCTGGTAATGGCCGATGGTGTGGGGATACCGCTGGAGGTGGGCGTGCATGTCCTTGTCGAAGTAGCACGTGGACCCAGAGCGGCGTTGATAGGCGAAATAGCGGCGGCGACGCGTTGCTGGGGGTTTCATGCAGCCCCCCCGCAATCGTCGCAACGCTGCATTTCTGCCGGATACGTTGAGAAGGGGTAGGCCCCTTTCTGCCCCACTTCCCCGCAGCACCCGCACTGCATGAGCCCCCGGGCGGTTTGGCAAATCGCGACCTCCGGGCCTTGCCAAACCACGCCGACCACCACGGCTTCCCAGGAGCTGCCGCTCCGGGCAACCACAGTGAGCCTGTCGCCGTTCCGAACATTCGGGGCGGGCACCCGGGCGCCCCATTCGCCCGACTTGAGTTGGAGGGGCCTGGCGTGGTGGTGGGCCATTAGAAGACCCCCCGATAACCAAGGGCAACAAAGCCTGACCGGCCAATAGCGCAAGCAATCATTAGAAAACCTTTGAAGAGGGGGCATTCCCTCACTACCCACTCAAACTAAGCCCCCTCAAAAAAATCGCAATACTTTCACCCTGCGTTTTATCGACTAAATATCAAAACTGCCGGAAGGGCCGCGAATCGCTGAAAAACCCTGAAACGCCTCACATTTCCCGCTCAGCACCGGGCCCGGCGGAAGCCGAGGCCCCACCTGCCTTTCTCCCAATGCGCTTTTGCTTCATGCCGCTTTTGACGTTGCCTTTTCTCTCCAAGAGCTCAAAAGAACGCGGCCGGGGCCGCGCCTGAAAAGCCCCCTCCGGGGAGGTTAGGACATGGGCCGGGGCTTCCGCCCCAGCCTGCGCGTGGCTGCCATTCACTGAACGCCCACAAAAAAAGCCCCGGTTTCCCGGGGCTCTATCTGCAACGCTGTAATGCCGGTCAGGCCTTATACGGGTGCGCCGGCCATTCTTGGTCCGGGTTCTTCTTCTTCCACGCCTTGCCTTCAGCAGTTTCGGCCCACGCAAGGAATGCCTTGGGCTGCCGCCCGGTGCCAGCCCACGTGGTCCCGTCCGGGATCTGGAACTTCGGGGCGCGACTGATGCCGGCGCTTGCAGAAACCGCCTTGCGTGGCTCAAGCAGCGCCTTCAGATCGTTCTTCTGCTTCGTCGTGTAATGCTGCGCAAACTGCTGCAAGGTCTCGTAGACTCCTGCAAAGCTGGCCCCGGCTTCGGCCGCCAGCGCGTCGCCTTCGGCCTTTTCCATTTCGGCCACCAAGGCCTCCGCTTCAGCCTTTTTCTTGCGGATTTCTTCGAGCGTCAGTGCCACGGTTTTCCCTTGGATTTGGTCAAACCCCGATCCTGCCGTTTTGCGAGATTACTGTAAACCCTCAACGGCCCAACCCCGGCTCTCCAGTGGCGACTGCCACGGGGCTTCACCCTCAAAAGTCACTGAGGGCATGCCTTCCGCCGGCCACTGGAGCAAGCCCTTGGCGGTTCAGGGGACCGGCCGTGCCCACCTCCACGTTCCACCATGCAATGCCGCAATGTCCAGGGGCAACCGGGCGCCGGCAAAGCCTTGGGCAGCGGTCCCGCGATCCGGGCGTTCAGGCGGTCAACCAGGTGCAAGGCGTGCTTGTGGAAGATGACGTGGATGTTGCCGTTCTTAAACCGCCCGCCCAGGAACGGCTTCAGCAGCTCCCCACCTCGTGCGTCACCAAGAACCCTTCGGAGCCCCGTGTCTCATCGGATGCAGCCTGCTGGGTGGCGCGATTGGCCTTCATGGCCATCGTCTCGGCCCAGACACGCAATCCGATGTCCTGCAGAAGGATATCTTCCCTCTTTCTCGCGGTCGATTCGATGATCCAGTGGCGGCCATACGCGCCATGCATCAATGGCGCCCCTGGCCATCCTTTCCGGGCGACGGTCATGGCCAGTCCGGCGATCAACCGAACGTCAAAGCATCGCCTCGTTTCTTCCTCGGATAGTTCCAAGCGCGGAGCAAGCAATGCATCTCGGGCCTTCGTATCGGCCTGTATGACCCGCTCAAGCTCTGCTGGGGTTGGAGCCCCCATGCGCGTCCACACTTGCGCTGGCGAGCATGCCTTGACCCAGTTCCAAGCGCTTGCGGTGTCGTCAGACGGATCAGCCGGGTGCAGGTAGAGCCGACTTTCAAACACGGCCCGGAGGGTTTCCGGGTGCTTCCACTGGCGACCGTGGATGTAGTGTCCGCAAGCCAGGATCTTGTCGCACACGGGCACCACCACGGGTGCTGGCACGGTCAGAAATCGTTCAACGCCCGCCGCACTATTTCGGCCACGCTGACCTGCACCGATCCGCTTTTTCCGGCGGTTGCGCCATTGGTCGGCCCTCGGAATCGGTGGCCGATACCATCAATCGCGCGGACATGAAACTCTACGACCGCCGAAAGCGGGAACGGCAGTGAGCCTGCCCTCAGATCCGGGCATGGGGCCAGTTGTGGGCTGCCCTCCTTACGCCGATGATCGCCTTTAGCGTAGCAAGCGGCCCTTCAGTGCCGCCCAATCTCACCGATGGAGAGGGCAACATGGATAAGCGGGTGTGCTTTGATTTCGAGATTGATTTCAGCAACGGGGGCGGGATTCAGGGCCAAGGCTTCCGGCTGGACATCGCCGGTGATGACATCACCGATGAGGCGTTGGCCGACTACATCGTGCGCGACATGCGCCTGCTGATGGTGGGCGAGGTTCGCATCCTCAACAAGGAAATCATTGAGGAGCCTCATAAGCGCCCGGCGCACGGCCAAGACGGTTCAACTGTCCACGACCCAAAGGACGGGTGAGCGGCCATGCATCCTGATGTTCTCGGCTGGACTGCAACCGCCGTGTTGATAGCCACGTTGGTCCGGCAAATGATCAAACAGTGGCAGTCTCCCCATCCGGAAACGGTCTCCAAATGGCTGTTTGTCGGTCAGATGACCGCGTCGACCCTGTTCACCGCCTACAGTGCACTTTTGGGGTCAACGGTGTTTGTGGTGACCAATGCCCTGCTGCTGTTCACGGCCGTGGTGGGACAGGTCCTGGCTTGGCGTCGACGTCGGCGAACCGGCGCGCCGCCTCCCTGCTGACCCAGTATTGGCTGCACCAAGGAAGGCCGTCGTAGGCGTTTAGCAGCCACTCTTCGTCAGATCCCAAACGGACGTCGCCTGACATGCTCGACCCGGCCTCCGACCGTGACCAGCGTCGAGATGGCCCAGTCGCTGGAAGCGGACACGGGCGGAAGCAACAAGATCTCAACGCCGGCCCCCATCGCCGCGCCTTTCCATACCTCCACTGTGCCATCCTCGCTGGGACTGCGGTGGAGGCCCCAATCCGAGGCGAAATCCGTCAGCGCTTGCCGTCCATGTATCCTATCGAGCGCGCTGCAAAGCGAATCATACTGAGCACTCCTCACTCCCCTCCCCCTTGCATCGTTTTCTAACCTGCGCTTCACCATCCATCCCAGACTACTTCATGGCAGACATGAAGATCGAAAGCCAGTCTGAATCCCTCAGGAGAACGCCAGCTTTCTGACGGGGCAGCCTCCGATCCATTACCTGAAGCTGGGACCAGGGACGACCGCCTAAGCCGATTCAGGCAGGGTTGCGCGGCTGCCCGTCGTCTATCAACAACACCGTGCGGCAAGCGCGCGCCAACTGCAAGGCAGCCGACATGTCCGCATAGCTTCGATAGGGAGAAAATGCGCCGGGCGGGCCCGACACGCGATCGCCCTACTGGTTGGTTCAGAACAGCTCCGTCTGAGCCGGTGGGTAGACAAGCGCTGGCCCGACGGCCTGCGCCATCGGGTTCAGCGGATGCGGTTTGGGTTCGGCGTGGGACACGATGTGCAGCACCTCATGGCCCCGGTGCGTCAGCAGGTCGGAGATGAGACGTCGGTGGCAACGCCACCACGGTGCCTCCGCGCACATCAGCGCGGTCCGATGTTCGCCCCCCAGTGCAAGCACCTTCGATAGCCCGCCGGCGAACTCGGCGGTCGCCATGTGGTCTGCGTAGCCCTGAAACGCGGCGTTGTCCCACGCACCATTGGGCGAATCCGGCTGCACCTTGCGCCGCCCGCCCAGTTCAGGAATCCAAAGATACTCCACGCCGTGCGCTGGCAGCGTTTTAGCCATCTGCTCGGATGCGAACCAAGGGTGACGACGCGATCCTGGGAAACGACGCACGTCCGCGATCGCCGAGATGCCTTGTGCGAACAGCAGGCGTAAGAACTCGTCCCAAGGTCGAGTGGAATGCCCGATGGTCCAGACGGTCACCGGGGTCGGAGCGGGAGCATCGCACTGCATGAGGCTCATTGGACAGGAGCCGGCATCAAGCCCGCGTGCTCATCACGTGCTCGGCAGCTGCCAACGACGCTCGCGTCTGCCCGTCTACGCTCGGACACGACCGCGGGGATAGCGGCTAGTCGTTTCGGGCCCATTTCGACAAGTTCTGCTTCAACGCATCGATGCCCTCCCAGGGATCCTTGCGGCGACGTTTCAGCTTGCCCGGCACGTCCTTGATCGTGAACGCGTCAGCCCGTTTGAGCTTGGGCAGCTCGCTCCACGCCAGAGGCATCGCGACAGGCGCGCCCGGTCTACCCCGCAGGGAATACGACGCCACTGCGGTGGCACCTCGACCGTTACGCAGGTAGTCGACAAAGATCCGCTTGTTTCGAAGGGCTTTGGTGGCGGTGGCCAGGAAGCGCTGCGGTTCGGACTGCGCCAACGCGTCGGCGAAGCCTTTGGCGAAGCGCTTGGTCAGGTCCCAGTCGCACCCGGGATTCAAGGGCACCACGACATGAAGGCCCTTGCCTCCGGATACCCGCAGGAAGGACTCCAGCTCTAGTTGGGCCAGAAGCTTCCGGATATCAGTGGCAGCCTTTTTTACCTCCGCGAATGGCACGTCTGGGCCCGGGTCTAAATCGAACACCACCCGGTCGGCGCGGTCGGGCTCCTCCGCGTGGCTTCCCCACGGATGGAACTCCAGGGCATTGAACTGGACCAGCTCCAGCAAGCTGGCCGCGTCGCGCACTACGAGGTAGTGGGCGTTGATGCCGCTGTCCTCCTTCAGCTTGACCGAGTCCACCAGCTCCAGCCCGGCGGTGTGGTGCTTTTGGAAGAAGCAAGGCTTGCCAGTGCCGGCGGGACAGCGAATGATCGACAAGGGCCGGTTGATCACCTCGGGCAGCAGGTGATCCATCACTGCCGAGTAGTAATCCCAAACGTCTTGCTTCGTATAGCCGTCGCCGGGGAAAAGGACCTTGCTCGGGGAGGACAGTTTGGGGGGCACGCGTTCGACTTGAGGCGTTGCGGCGGTCTTGCGGGCAGAAGACGCCGCCGATGCCCGTTTGCCACGGGCCGGTTTCGCCGGGGCGGCGCGATCCGAATCCGCCAAATCATTCACTTCCTTGTCGGCCCGCACGGCTTTCAAGGAGGCTTGGCGCAGCAGTTGCTGCCCCCCGATGCCGCGATAGAACACCTCCACCACGAAGCGCGGCTCGAACCACGTGGCAGAGCGAAGATCGGTGTCCTCGGTGGGCACGTAGGCCGTCGGCTTCTTGCCTCCCCCTTGGATCCTCTTGCTCACGTCCTTGATCAAGGCGTCGGAGAACCCGGTGCCCACCCGGCCCACGTAGAGCCAACCGTGTTTGGCGTCGGGCTTGGCCAGTAAAAGCGAGCCAAAGCCGCTGCGGCTGCCCTTGGGGGCCGTGTAACCGACCACGGCGAACTCGTCGCTGGCCAGCTGCTTGGTCTTGCGCCAGTCGTCGCTGCGGCCGGTGTGGTAGCCGCGATCGGCGCGCTTGGAAATGATGCCTTCAAAGTGCTGTTCGCCAGCCAGGCGGTAGGCCTCGTTGCCGTCGCCTTGGACGTGAGAGCTGAAGGCCAAATGGCCGGCTTGGCCTTCCAGCAGCTCCTGCAGGAGCGCCTTGCGCTCCAACAGGGGTGCTGCGGCCACGTCCACGCCATCGAGGTGCAGCAGGTCGAAGAGCGCGTAGGCCAGCGCGCCTTGCCGCTCCCCGGACAATGTCGCCTGGAGCAGGTTGAAGTCCTCCTTGGTGCCCGATCCGGCGATGAGCTCGCCATCCAAGGCAGCAGAGGTAAGGCCCAACGCCGCCACGGCGTCGCGTATCTCGGGGATCTTGTCGGTCCACTCCAACGCGTTGCGGGACCAGAGCCGGACGGCCCCATCGGCGACCGTTGCGAGGATCCGATACCCGTCCCACTTGATCTCATGGACCCATTGGTCGCCCTGCGGTGGGGCGTCCCCCAGCTTGGCCAACTGGGGCTCGAAGGGGCCGGAAGGCGGGGCCGCCTCTTTCGCTTTGGGCAGGGCCAAGGCCTTCTTGGCCCAGTTCTTCCGTCGCGCACGCTTTGCAGGGGGGGCTTTGAGCTTCTTCTTGTCGGCTTTACCGCCGCCGGCCCTCTTGATGTCTGCTGTTGGGGCCGCCGACACATCGGCGAGCAGATCGTCCGCTTCCAGATCGCTCGCATACGCATCGTCGTCCTTGAACAACAGCCACTGCGGCTGACGGGCCGGTTTGCCGGACCGGACCAGGTGCCACCCGCCTTTGAGCTTGGTGCCAAACAGCTCGAAGCGCAGGTGACCCTTGGCAAGTTGTGCCTCTGGGTCTCCTTGGGTGGCCCAGACGCCGTGATCAAACTGGGCCACGTGCCCACCACCGTATTGCCCTTTGGGGATCTCGCCTTCGAAGCTGGCGTAGTCGACGGGATGGTCTTCCACTTCCACCGCCATTCGTTTGACCTTGGGGTCGTAACTGGGGCCTTTGGGGACGGCCCAACTCTTCAGGGCGTCGCCGATTTGCAGCCGGAAGTCGTAGTGCCGGCGGCTGGCGTGGTGGAGTTGGACCACGAAAATGGCGCGCTGCCCTTGGGGCAGCGCTTTGCCAGGCTCCGGCTCCTTGGTCTGGTCAAAGCGGCGCTTGCGGCGGTATTCGACCAAGGACATGACGGCTCCTCGCTACTTGCCCAGGTGCTTGCGAACGGCCGCAGCGGTGGGGCCCACGGCTTTGACGGCGGCCCGGAGCTCGTCGGCGGACACGCCCAGCGCCTTGGTCCAATACTGGAGCTCGTAGTCTTCGTTGACGTTGATGCGGTCGCGGTCCGGGCTGCCGGTGTTCTTGTCGTCGCTCATGGGATTCTCCTTGGGTGATCAGGCGCTCTTTCGAGCCTTTTTGGCGGGGACCTTCTTTGCAGCTTTTTTGGCTGACGCCTTCTTAACGGCGGCCTTCTTGGCAGGCTTGCGGTCTTTGGTGGAGGGCTTGGAGGCGGTCTTCACCGGCGTTGCCTTCGCCGGGGTGCGCTTGTTGGTCTCCAAGCTCTTTTGGAGCAAGGCCATGAAATCCACCACGTTGGTCGCCGAGTCCTCGCGGTGCTCCGGTTCCTCAAACGTCGTCGTGGCACCGGCCTGCTTGACCCGCTTCTTGATGATGTCGGACAGGCGCTCGCGGAACTCGTCCTGGTAGCTGTCCGGCTCCCACTCAGAGGTCATGCTCTCAATCAGCTGCTTGGCCATTTCGAGCTCTTTGGGCGCAACCCGGTAGTCCGACGCCCCACCCTGCGGCAGTTTGTATTCGTCCGGAGCCACCAACTCCTGCGGGTAGCGAAGCAGGATCATGATCAACGCATCGCCTTCGGGCATCACCGCGCAAATGTATTCGCGCGTGCGGATGACCACCCTGGCGATGCCCACCTTGCCGGTTTCCTTCAGGGTCTCTCGGAGCAGGACATAGCCCTTTTCTGCCTTCTTGCCAGGCACCAAGATATAGGGTTTTTCGAAGAACCTCAGCCCGATGCTCTCGGCGTCGACAAAGGCCTCCACGTCGATGGACTCGTGCGTCTCGGGGGCGGCCGCGGCGATGTCTTCTTTCTCTATGACGACGTAGCTGCCCTTGTCGTATTCGAAGGCTTTGACGATGTCCTTCCAAGGCACTTCTTCGCCGGTTTCGGCGTTGACCCGCTCGTAGCGAATGGGCTTTTTGTTTCGTGCGTCCAACATGCGAAAGCTCAGATCCATGCGACGCTCGCCGGACATGAGGGACACCGGAACGTTGAGCAGCCCGAAGGACAACGAACCACTCCAGATGGGCCTGGGCATGCCAGCCGCCTCCAATCCTAGGGCCTTTCGTTGTAGGCCCGGCCGCGTCGGCCGGGCGTGAACCCGGCCGGCGCGGCGCAGCGGTTACTTTTTGGCTTCGACGCCCGGCGTGGCGTCGCGCACCATGAACTCTTCGGTCACCTCGGGCAGGTGGGCCGCCAGCCAGTCGGCCATCGCCTCTTCCTGCACGAGGATTTCTTCGCAGATCCGGGCCGTTTCTGCATCGCCCACCGTCTTCGCTGCGGCGATCAGGGCCGTGTAGGAGGCGATCTCGAAATGCTCGAAGACGTAACCGGCCATCGCGCCTTTGACGATCTCGTCGGAGGCCGTCATGCCGCCGACGGCCTGACCGAAGGCTGCCATCTTGCCCATCACGTCCTTGAGGGTCGACGGCGAGCCGCCCAAGCGCTTGATGCACCCTTCCAGCCGTTCGCGCTGGCCAATGGTTTCCTGAATGTGCTCTTCAATGCGCGCCTTCAGCACTGGGTAGTGCTCGATCCGCGAAGCCTGCCCCTTCAGCATGGTTTCGGCTTGCTGTTCCATCGCGTGTGCGTCGCGCAGCCAGTCCAACAGGTTCTCTTTGAGCTCTGCCATGGATGTCCTCCTCTCGTGTCGGGCGAAGCCTTACCGTATCGAGGCTGGGATGCGGATCAAGCGATCCCCGAGTGAAGGCTTGGCGAACGGCGGAGCATCTCAGACCGGCGGTGCGTGGGCCTGGAGATCGATGGCCCTCGTGGTGAACGGCGCGCATGCAACGCATTCGCAGGCCATTGACCGCTCCCGCCACATGCTGAACGCTCCTCAGCGCCAGGCCATCCTCATGACCCGTTCCGCGCTTTTGCTCGTCTTCTTGGCCCCCTCCCTCGCCTTCGCTCAGCAGGGGGACGGAACCGACGTCCAAGCCAACGTCCATACGTTCAAACCCGCCAAGGTAGATGCGACGCCCGAGCGCGTTCAGGCCCTGACGGTGCCCAGTGGCTTCCAAGTGCGTCCCCTGGCGCAAGGCCTTCAAAATCCCCGGATCATCGCCGTGGGACCAGATGGGCGGATTTATGTCTCACGTCGAGATCAAGGCGACGTGCTGTTGCTGGAGGATGCCAATGAAGACGGAGCCTTGGACGCCGAACCGAAGGTGGTCTTCTCACGTCCAGGAGCGCACGGGCTGGCCATCGCCAACGGGCAGCTGTATGTCGCCACGGCCAACGACGTGTATCGCGCCCCCATACACCCGGACGGGACGTTGGGTCCAGAGGAACGGATCATCAACGACCTGCCGGATGGCGGCCAGCACCCCAACCGCACGCTGGCCTTTGGCCCCGATGGGATGCTCTACATCAGCGTGGGCTCGTCCTGTAACGCGTGCAACGAGACTGATCCCGAGCATGCGGCGCTGCTGAGGTCCTCGCCGGATGGCAAGAGCCGTTCCATCTTCGCCAGTGGCCTGCGGAACACCATCGGCTTTGCTTGGGATCCCAAAACAGGGGAGCTGTGGGGGATGGATCACGGCATCGACTACTTGGGCAACGATGAGCAGCCCGAGGAGCTCAACCGCATTCAGAAAGGAAAGAAGTATGGTTGGCCCCACATCTGGGGCAAGGGCGGGGTGAATCCCCAGAGCACGCCGCCAGGGCAGATCAGCAAACAGCAATGGGCGGCGACGAGCGAACCCATGGTGCTCGGCTACACCGCCCACGCGGCCCCCATGCAGATGCTGTTCTACACCGGCCAGCAGTTCCCGGCAGCTTACCGGGGGGACGCCTTCGTGACGATGCGCGGTTCCTGGAACCGCAAGCCTGCGTCGGGCTACGAGGTGGTGCGGGTTCGTTTCAACGCCGGCAAGCCGGTCGGGTTTGAGCCCTTCTTGACCGGCTTCCTGGTCGACAACGGCCAGGCGCATATCGCAAGGCCCGTCGGTCTGGCGATGACGAAGGGCGGTGCACTTTTGGTCGGCGACGATGCCAACGGCGTCATCTACAGAGTGACTTACGGCCCAGGCCAAGCGTCCGCCTCCCCCGCGACCGCAATGCCTAGCGGGCCCTTGATGGCCCAAGTCAATCAAGGCTCGGGCGTGCCGTTGGCCAAGGATCGGATCGGCAAAGCCGCCACGTTCGAGTTCCGCTCCCCGGCGTTTTCCTCGGGCCAAGCATTGCCTCCCCGCTTCAGCGCGTATCACGACGATGCATCGCCCGCTCTTTCTTGGAGCCCGATGCCTGGTGCCAAGTCCTATGCGCTGATCATGGAGGATCCGGATGCAGCCAACGTCAAACCCTTCGTTCACTGGGTCGCTTACAACATCCCAGCCACCGAGCAATCGCTGCCCGAGGGCCTGCCGGTCGATCCGCGGCTTCTGAAACCGGGGGGGATGCTGCAGGGGGCGAACAGCCGAGGATCGGTGGGCTATTTCGGCCCCAAACCGCCTGTCGGTGATCCCCCGCACCATTACCACTTCCAGCTGTTGGCCTTGGACACCGTGCTTGATTTAAAGGCCGGGGCAACTCGGGACGAGGTGCTGAAGGCCGCGAAGGGCCACATCCTAGGCGTGAGCGAGACCGTGGGCACCTACCAGCAGGTCGAGGCCCCGCTGAAATAAAAAAGGGACCCGAAGGTCCCGACCGGTGCCCAAGGCCCGGAAACTCAATGAACCTCCAGTTCCTGGCAAAGGGACTGGAGGGCGGCGGCGATCTCTTTCAGGCGGAACGGCTTTTCAAGGAAGGGCGTGCCTTTGAAGCGTTCGGGCAGCCGGTTGGCCCCAAGGCCGGTCGTAAACAGGAACGGCACCCCCAACTCGACCAAGCGATCGGCCACGGGGTAAGACTCGACCCCGTTCAAGTTGACGTCCAGCACCGCCACATCGAAAGCGGCTTCCTCGGCGCATGCCAAGGCTGTGGGCAAGTCTTCCGCCGTCTTGGAGACGTCGTAGCCGACTTGGGCAATGGCCTGCTCCAAGACCATCATGAGGGTGGGTTCGTCCTCTACAAGAAGAACCCTTACTGCTTTGCCGTCCAATCCCATGACTTTCTCCCTACAAGCGCTCTGAGTGGATGTGCCACGATTGAACAGTGTGGCCCGAGGGCTCGCCCGATTTGTGAAAAGGGCGTAAAAGGATGACGGCCGTCGCTCTTCTACACTGCGCACTCTGTCGCCCTTCGGTGGCCCTGCCGAAAGGATGACCTATGAACCAACCAGCGAAAGCGAAAATCGATTTGAGGGACGAGAGCCGGCAGTTTGCCCTGCTGGTGAACTCCGTCACCGACTACGCCCTTTACATGCTCGACCCCAGCGGGGTGATCCAGACCTGGAACCCGGGTGGGCAACGAATCAAGGGCTACCAGGCTGCCGACGTGGTCGGCACCAACTTTTCCCGCTTCTACCTGCCCGAGGAGGCCCAAGCCGGCCTACCAGAGCGAAACCTGCGGACCGCGGCCTTAGAAGGGCGCTACGTCGCCGAGGGCTGGCGATTGCGGCAGGACGGGACCCGCTTTCGTGCCAGCGTCGTGATCGATCCCATCTGGGAAGACGGGGAACTGGTGGGGTTTGCCAAAATCACCCGCGACATCACCCAGCGCCACGAAGCGCAGGAGCAGCTGCTCCAAGCCCAGCGCGATCTCCTGCAGGCGCAGAAGATGGAGGCCATCGGGAAGTTCACGCTCGGCTTGGCCCATGATTTCAACAACCTGTTGACGATCGTGGCCAACTGTCTGGATCTCATCAGCCTGCGGGTGAAAGACGGAGGCGTGGCCAAGCTCATCGATACCGCGCAGCGGGCCGCCGAGCGCGGGGCCCTTCTGACTCGGCAGTTGCTGACCTTCGGCAAGGGACAAACCTTGGTGCCAGAGGCCGTCGACTTGGCCGCCTTGATGGCCGAATGCGAAGCGATGCTGCGCCGCTCCGCCGGCGACGCGATCGCATTGACCGTCGAAGTTTCCCGGGGCCTTCCGACCCTGTCGCTGGACAAGGCACAGCTGGAGGCCGCAATCCTTAACCTTGTGTGCAACAGCCGCGACGCCATGCCGAAGGGCGGAACGATCCTCATCACGGCCTCT
Organism: Stenotrophomonas maltophilia; assembly: GCF_047497515.2. Taxonomy (GTDB): domain Bacteria; phylum Pseudomonadota; class Gammaproteobacteria; order Xanthomonadales; family Xanthomonadaceae; genus Stenotrophomonas. The sequence continues at coordinate 104,824 of NZ_JAXAXL020000002.1, read as the reverse complement.
GCGCGGCAAACCCGTGATCCTACGTTGCCCAACACCAGTGAAAGACCTTACATCTGCCTGAGCATCCGAGACGACGGTTCAGGGATTGAGGCGGACCAGCAGGCCAGGGTATTCGAACCGTTTTTCACCACCAAACCCATTGGAAGGGGCAGCGGGTTGGGCTTGAGCCAAGTGTTTGGCTTCACGGCCCAGTCCGGCGGGTTCACCGAGCTCCAGAGCGAGCTTGGGAAGGGAACCCGCGTTAGCCTTTGCTTCCCCGCACCAGAGCATTGAGATGCCGATCCACGTGTTGTTTGTTGAAGACGAAGACGATCTCCGCAGCGTCGTCGTAGAGGCTCTGACCTCTCAGGGCTTCCAAGTCACTCCCGCCAGCAACGGGGATGAGGCCCTCGTCCTCCTGCGCGGCGACGCCAGGTTCGCGGTGGTAGTGACCGACTTCAACATGCCAGACAGCGCCGACGGGCTGGAGGTCGCGGCGGAAGCCGCGGTTGCTCAACCCCAGGCCCGCGTCATGCTCGCGTCTGGCCTTCAACGCTCGCAGCTGCCCCCGCTGCCCGAGACGGTTCGATTTCTCCCGAAGCCTTACCGCTTCCGACAGCTTGTTACGGCGATCCACGAAGACTTGGGCTGCACGTAGGGGGCGGATTCCTTGCGCGGCCAGGCGGTCGCCACTGGTTCATCTTCCTACCAGTGCGCGTCTGCTCACTAGGAACAGCAGCCGGTCGATCGCCGTTGCGTTCAACGCTTCTCCATCCCCCCGCACCTTGAAACCGGCCCAGTCGCCCACTGCGACCTCGCTCAGCTCTTTGACTTCCACAGGCAACCAGCGCATAGGCCAATAAGGCAAGCGGCGATCCATGATCGTCCCGCTTTGCAGCTCGATCAGGTCGTGATGGCTCGAAGCACCGAGCACCCTTGAGAACACCACGTCCAACCCGTCCGGGGGGCCCTCCAAGTATTGGAGGAAGCGCGTCCCGTCGAACAAGAGCACCCCACTGACACCTGCGTCCCGGTTAAATCGAGTTGCGTCGTCGACCAGCTCCTGGAGCTTGCCGCTCCGGAGGCCAAGCAGATCGCCGCGCAACGCGTCGGATGCCTCGCTGACATACACCACGGCCCTGATGGGCATTGGGCGCTCCTTCTCAACTTGTCTGGCCATCCCCCCTTCCACGAACTTTAGTCCCGCCCACGCATTTAGGCAATCGCGTTGGGAGATAGCGCCTACCGGCGGCTGTTAACGTGATCCCGAGTTCCAATCGAGTAACCTTTGATTATGGCCCTTTACAACATCGCGGAACGTTTAAGCACGGCTAAAGAACTAATCAGCAGGGGCGATGACGCGTCATTGATCTACGCCGCGCTGGAACTACGATTCTGCCTGGAATCCGTGGCGTATCAGAACTTGGCTGCATATGGTGAAGACGTTTCCACCGAGCTTGCTCGCGAGTGGCGACCGGACCAGATCATCAAAATGCTGGCCGCCTTCGATCCGAACTCTGATCAAACGGCCAGCTTCTCCATCTCGGTAACGCCACCGCCCAAAGACCTCGATTTTGCCTCAAGTGACTTGAAGGCCGCTTTCAAGGACAAGGATTTCTTGCCGATCGGGGAGGCCAAGCGCATTCCTTGGGGCAAGTTTCGCAGTTACTACAACTCGTTGGGGAGCTTTCTCCATCTGCGCAAAGATCTGACGAACGCACGGCCGAAGATCGAAAGGCTCCGTGTTCTCATCGGTGAGCTGGAAGAGGTTGCGAGCTCGACGCTGATCGCTGCCGGCAAGGATCTCGCGACGGGCAAATGCGTCGACTGCGGCCATGTGCTGATTCTCGGCCCGGCAGAGCAAGCGGGGGACAAGCCCGTTTTCTGCCCGAATACCAAGTGCAACTCGAGCTATTTGGCCATCAAGGGGGACCCGGAGCGACGGGTGCAGAAGGTCGAAGCCCTGGGGCTGCGCTGCGAATGCGGGGCCATCGTTCCTATCTTGCCAGAGAGGCTCCTCAAGCCTGCGGTTTGCCCGGAATGTGGGTTGACCGTTTGCGCAGTCATTGCTGCAAAGGCAAGAGTGCTAGGGGTGCCGCCCACTCGCGAGGGAGATCTGAGCGGCTAGTTGCACCTTAACTTCGCCACTTCGTCCACGCCCAGCAGTGGAGACGGCAACACGGCTTTGCACACGTCCGACACCTCAACGGCCATCCCCGGCTCGGGGTGTTCCAGGTAGAGCGCTCCGTCGTAGCCCACCATTGCTTGTTCGTTCGGCGTAGATGCCAGGGTGCCCGGCGCGATGCTGGCCCCTGTCAGAGTGAAGGCCCGGGCGTTCTGCGTCAGCACGGGGAAGGTCACCCGCACACCGCCTTGGCGGGGGGCCACCGATTGCTTTTCGGTCTCCCCGATCTCCACGCCCACCGGCAGCTCCTTGTCCTTGAGGCTGACGGTGGTGGGCAGCAAGGAGGGAACGTCGGTGACCAGCACGCGGCCTTGCTTGTTGGTCTGGCCGACCGGTGCGCCGTTGACCCGCACCGGCACGCCCGCTTGGCCCGGCACATCCACCACGGCGAAGCTGGCGTAGGCGGGTCGCCGGAAGGCCACGCCGCGGTGGTCCAGGAACACGGCGCCGGAGAAGTTGGCCGCCACCTGGGTTTGCCCGTCGTAGCGGTCCAGCATGATCCGGGCGTCGCCGTAACGCGTCATGGCATCCGCCGTGGCCCGGGTGCTGCGCAGGTCGCCGTCGGTGTGCTCTGCAGCCAAGCGAAGGCTGCCCTCGGTGCGGTAGGTCGCCCGGGTGGTCAGGGCATCCTGGCCTGGGGCCTGGCGGGCCCGCACGCCCACGCTGGCCTTGCTGCCGAAGCGGTAGGTGAAGCTGGCGGCCACTTGAAGATCGTCGCCTTGGAGGTCTCGGAGCACGTTGGCGGACACCTGGCCCGCGGCGCCCAGGTTTGCGCTCACGCCCAAGGAAGCGAAGGCCAGACTGGAGCGCCCCGTGTCGATGGCGCTGTAGGTGCCGCGCACGGTGAAGCGGCGATCCGGGCGGTAGGAGATGCTGGCTTGGGTGCGCGAGGCGATGGGCAGCGCCGTCTCGCTCTGCAGTCGCCAGAACCCGTCGTTTTCCTCATGTTCCAGCCGCACGCCAAACGTGGGCCCTCGGTAATCGTAGGCAGCAGCCCAGCGCGTCCCGCCGTCGCTTGAGCGCCCCACCTCGCCGTCCAGCACGCCCCAGGTGCCTGGGGCCCAGGTGCTGCCCACGGTGACGTTGCCCTTGCCGTTCTCGTTTACCTGGCCACCGGCTCGGACGGTCCAGCGGTCGTTGACGCCCCTGGCCCAGGAAGCACTGACGCCGGCCGTGCCATAAAGATTTTCGTCTTCGCGGACCTGGCCGGCGGCGATTTCCCAGGCGGAGAGCCCGGGACGCAGCAGGGTCGGGGCGACATAGAGCCGTGCAGTGGAAACGGCGGTTTCCCGGCCGTAGGCGTCACGCACCACCACCGCCGTCTGGCTGGCTCCAAATGCCACGTTTCGACCGTCCACGGTGAAGGGGCCGGCCTTGACGTCTTGGCGTGTGATTTCAGCCTGGTTGGACAGGACCTTGACCTGCCCCGGGTCCAACGCGATCCCCCCTAAGGTCGGGACGGGCCACGTCGGCGTGAGCGGATCCAGCGCTGCCGGGTCCTTCGCGAGGCGAATGCCGCCCAGCGCCACCGGGCCGATGCGGGGCGTGGCGTAGACATCGCCGGCTTGCCAAGTCCGTTGGCGCGGCAGGTCGTCTTTCTGCCAAGCGGTCATGCCGCGGCGCATGCCAAACCCGTTGGGGGATTGGTTGAGCTGCCCGGTGGTGGAGACCACGCCCCAACGCCCTCCGGTGCGCGCGTCCAGTGCCAAGGACGTCGCTTGTTGCCCGCCTGCAATCTGGGTGGCGAGGTTGTAGTTGACCAAGACGCCCCCGATGCCGGGCGACACCTGAGAAACCGGAGTGCCGTGCTGGCTGAGCTGCTGCGCCGGCTTGCGGTCAGCCGGAATGGTGAGCTGGACGGTGGCGTTCTCGGGGGTGTAAGCCACGGTCACGCCCAAGGCTTGGTCGGTCAGGTCCTGGCCCTCCTCGCCCGGGCGAAGGGTCACGCCGAGCTTCTGCCAGGTCGTGGATTCGGCCACCCAGGCCCCACTTTGCTGCCAGAGCAACACGGGGTCCTTGGCGGGCAGCCCGTTGGCCCGGATTGGCGCGGCCAGCACCGGCTCCACCCCCTCTGGGATGGCCGCGTGCGCGCTGCCGATGGACAGGGCCAGCGCGAGGCCCAGGACCCTTCCCCGCCGCATGTGTCGCCCTCAGTTCACGGGGACGGCGACGGGGGACCCGTTGACCGTGATCGAGAGCGAGGCCGCTTTCAAGCCGGGCTTGAGCTCAACCAGCTTGCTCTGACCAGGGAGCACCCACCCCAGCGCCCCTTCGCGCCACGCCGGCATGCCTTGAGGACCGACGGCGGTCAGGCGCGCGGCGGTCGGACCGGTGTTGGTCAGCAGAAGACCGTTGGCGGTCAGGCGGGCCGTGAGCACCGGAGGACCGGCCTTGGCGTCTTCAAACCCCACCGGCAGGTTCTGGTGGATCAACAACTGCACCTGGCCCGCCGTGGACGGCTGGGGCAACTGGCGCAGCAGCACGCGGTAGTAGCCCGGCGTGCCGATGCCTTGGGTGCGCACCAACCGCACGGCCCGGCGGGACCCAGGCGGGATTTCGACAATGGACGGCGCCGCAAGCACCGCGGTGGCGGGGCCGGTCACGTCCTGCCCGCTGGGATCTTGGGACCAGTCCAGCACCGTCACCTGAAAGCGCTCGGGGATGTCCCCGTGGTTTTCCAAGGTCAACGCCCCTGCCTTTTCTCCAGCCGGGGCCACGATGCTTGTGGGAAACAACGACACGTTGCCCGCCCACGCAGGAGCGGCGCACAGCATAAACAATGGAACCACCAACAAACGCTTCAACATCATTCCTCCAAATCGATCACCTCCCTTGATCCAACCAAAACATTTAAAGTTGTCAACCCACCCTCAAAAGAAAACCCCCGGAGATATCCGGGGGTTTGATAGAAAACCTGCGTGGGTCAGTAAGTCAGGGTGACCGCAATGGTGTCGGAGAAGGTCCCGCCGGGCACCTTGTTCAAATCATAGAAGGCATAACCGATGCCAATCATCTGCTGCTCACCGGTTCCCACGCCCTCCCAAGCGTCGGCCCCACTGCCCCACACTTGACTGGCACCAGGATCTTTGAAGAGGCCGTAGGCGACGAAGTTTCCGGCCCCATCGGACACGGCGCGGTGATTGGGACGAGCAATCGCGGCGCCGTAGTTCAACCCATCGCCGGGCACGATGCTGAAGGCGGTGCCTTGGTTGCAGCGAACCATCAACGCACCATTGGAATAGCCCTGCGTGCCGGACGCCAAGCCGTTGTATTCACCGCCGCCCAGCTGGGTCACGAGCAGGCTGCACTCGTTGTTCACGGTCGCAGAAATCATCAGGTCTTCGGTGACGTCAGCGGCGGACGCCGAAGTGGCAGAAAACGCGGCCATCAAGGCCAGAGAAAAAGAAAGGGTCTTGCGCATGAAAAATCCTCCTCGGATATTGGGAAAAAGGGATACGGCCCGACTTGGGCTTACTTCACCAATACTCGATAAATCCATTTCCGCAAGAGGATCGGGCAACAAGAGTTGCAGGGGCCAACCCAAGCGCTTGCACCGAGGGCACGAGTGAGCTAAAAAGCAATCGCCGGTCGCAGAAGCGTCGGTGTTGTGCCCGCATAGCCAATAGGCTCCGGGTGCCCGAGGTCCACCCAATGGGGGCGCGGGAATCTTTTTTTGATTCCGGAGCCATCCATGACGACCAAGCGCCTCAAATCCATCCGCACATCCGCCTTCCATGCCCAGTCTGGCCGCTGCTTCTATTGCGGCCTTCCGATGTGGCTCGCGGCTCCTTCAGAGCTTGGGCTGAAGCCCAGCAAGGCCCGAGCCTTTCAATGCACCGCCGAGCACCTGGTCGCCCAGCAGGACGGGGGCCGAGACGTATCCGGGAACGTGGTGGCCGCGCATGCCCGGTGCAACCAGTGCAGGCACAAGCGAAGCGGGCCAGCTCCTTCCCCTGAAACGTTCCGGGCGCTGGTTCAGAAGCGGCTGGCAGTGGGAAGATGGTGGTCCAGACTGCCGCCAGGGATTGCACGTGCTCCTGTATGACCTCATCAAGCTATACGAACCTTCGTTTGATCCGGCTCGCACCAAGGTTCACTTGGCCCGGAACAACAAGATCGACGATCCGATCGATGTCTGGCTGGACGGCCGGTTTGACGATTGGCAATGCTGGCAGCGGCAGCGAAACTTTGACCGGGACCTGGTCTTGTCCCTCGTCCAGGTCCCCAACACTTACCGTTGGATGTTCGCCGGCCTCTTCCGATCCGTGGGAAGCAAACCCGATGTAGATGCCGACGGAACACCCCACGTTGACTACAACTTGAAACGCATCGACAGCACACTTGCGTTAGAAGGACGCCTCTTCGTGACGGGGAAATACGTCAGCCGCACCTCCTACCTCAGGGGCGAGACCCTCTCGGGGGACATGGTGGTGCACGAACTTCTGGCAGAAAAGCTGGGAGACGGAGAGTTCCCAGGGTTCGGTCAAGTGGACATCGACAAAGATACCCTGGACCGCATCGTTGCCAGCGGCAACAACTCTTGGCGTGCAGCTCTTTCCAGTGTCAAAGGCATCTACCTTTTAACGGACAGCAAGACCGGCCTGCTCTACGTCGGAAAAGCGGACGGCGACGCCGGCATCTGGGGTCGCTGGTGCCAGTATTCGAGCACCGGGCACGGCTGGAACAAGGCGTTGGTCCAAGAGTTCGGCATCAAGGCCACCGAGCGCCAGCGCGATCTCCGCTTCTCGATCCTCGAAGTCATGGACCGGCGCTCCCAAGAGAGCCAGATCGACAAGAGGGAGTCGCATTGGAAGCGAATCTTGATGTCCCGCAACGGCTACAACCGCAACTAGCAATGTTCAGCTGAGCCGCAGCGAACCGTCATCTTGTGATCGTAAGCGGCATGCCCGAGGCACGCCGTTTTGGGCACAGGACGCTCTTTCAGACAGGCAGGCGCTCGGCGATCCAATCCATCCATCCGGATTGTGCAGCCGTCGCATTGGCACTCAAGGCTCCACGCCCGGGGGCTGCCCCACGGCCGCGGCTCGCACCTCTTGAAGGCGCAGGGACAGCTTACTGGCAGAGACCTTCCCTCCGCGACTGCCGCGCGCCTCGCGGACAATCGCCAGGGCCATGACCACGGCTTGGAGGAGATCCGATTTCGTCCGCCCCTGCTCGCTCCACTCGCCCGGAAGGGCGGTCAATGCAGCGACCGCGTCCTTCCCTGACAAGTATTGGACGCACGTCAAGGCGGACCAATGAAGCCCAAACTCGGTGCGCAGTCGCGTTCCAGCCTCCTCTTGCAAGAGCGTCCCGTCCGCCATGACGAGCAACACGTGTGCAGCGGCCAACGCCTTGGCACGGGCATTCGCAGGGCCTTTGTCCACGGGATTAAGCAGCCGGCTTCGGCTTGGCCTTCTTGGCAGGTTTCCGAATCGGCTTTGCCTTCCCTGCCTTCTTGGCGACTTTCCCCACCCTCGCAGCTCCCTTAGCCGCGGCCTTCTTCACCTTGCCAGCGGCGGGCGGGAACTTGGCCCCAGGGTTGGCCTGCGCCCACGCCTTGCCTTCGGCCGACTTGGCCCATGCCGTGAAAGCCTTGGGTGCCAGCCCTCGGCCTGCCCAGGTCTCTCCCGTCGGGAGTCGATACTTGGGGGCGACTTTGCCGAGCTTTCGGCCTTTCAGCGGCCCCGCAGAAGGTTTCGGGGAACGCGCCGGCGTGACGTCGATGGCCTCGCCAATGAGCTTGGCAACCTGACGACGCTGGGCGGGACTGAGAACCTTCGCATACTTCTGAAGCACCGCGATGGCCTTGGGCACCTCACCGTCGCGTTTCTCCACCAACCGTTTTTGGGCTTCGAGTTGTTTGATTTCCGCGTTGATCGACTGAAGGGTGGTCAAGGCCAAGGGAAACACTCCGTTGAGGGCAAGCAACGGTTATAGCCCATTAGTGGGATGAGGGCCAAATCACAGACTCATACTAGGCACGACAGAAAACGTTGACTTGATGACTCCGCGAGGCGGCATCTTCAGCAAGATGCACTTCAGACAACGAGTCGCCGAAAGATGGCTTTGTTAAGTGTCCCCACACCCCACTTCAAGGGGGAGGACTTTCTGTTGCTGACGCAACCCAGGACATCCAACCGTCTCTCAGACGTTAGCAGCCCGGCTTATCACGCGGACAAGCCGGGCCTCGGCATCATTTCTTGAGCATGTCCCTCATGGCGTTCTTAAACCGAGTGCCGATCTCTTCGCCCGTTGGGGACGCATCCGGATCATCGGTGAAAATGGCAACCATGGCGGCCAGATACGCCTCTCCGAGTGCGGATGTCAGCGCAACAGCGGTCGTCCCTGAAATAGCCGCGCCTGCTGCGGTGCCTACACCTGGGATGAACTTGATCAAGTTACTCACCAAGGTGCGCCCAAGAAAGCTTGCACCTGCAACACCCACAGCCGAACTGACAAGCGAAGTGAGCATCGAGTTGGTCAGGTTGACGCCAAAGATCGACGTAATCTTTGCAATCATCCCAATCTGAACAGGAGCGATGATCATCGCGTCTGAAAAGGGAATCGGACTGACTCCAGCAGCACCAGACGCAGTGGCTGCGGCCATAATGATCTTCCGAGCCTCAGACTTTTTTGTGTTCAGATCCGCCTTTTGAGCAGAAGCGAAAGCACGCTTTGCACCTTCAGGGATCGCACCGATAGTGACCTCAACCAGGGTCGAAAGGCCCTTGGGCTGCAATACAACGTCGTCATCAAGCTCCTCTTTGATTGCGCGCACCTGGACCACATTCCTGCACTCTGGCAGAAGGCCCTCCACTTCCTTCTTGAAGCCTTGGTCGGAGCGATGCTTCGTGATCACGCCGATGACAGGAACAACTTTGGAAAGAGCAGCATGCAGTTCCACTTCCGCGGGTTCCACGCGGCGGCCGTCCTCCATCACACAAATCCAAGCAACATGGATGTGCTTCGTGGGGTCAACCTCGTTTTTACGAGCTTGGATGAAATCCGTGAGCGCACCAATGGTGCTCTTATAGTCAGCCATCTCCAAGCCACGGGTATCGAAGATCGATACCGGCATCCCTTCCTTGGTGATCTCCTTGGTCTCCTTCGTAACAGGCCGCCCCTGCCCCGTTTCAGCCAAATCCTCATGGAAAATGGCATTGACCAGCGTGCTCTTCCCGACTCCAGACCGACCAGCGATCAGGATGTTCACATGGCCCATCTGCTTGGCCGCATCTGCGACCGCGTCTGCGATTGTTGAAGCGAAGTTTCCGTCCATATTCCCCTGTATCCTTTTTCTTACCCAGTCAACCAACAATAACCCGCAGCTAAGCCACCGCGTGTAGCTCTATTTGTAAGGCCCGAGGAACCGCTCACCGTTGAAGTGCATCAGGTGCGTGGGGGCATCAGCGGCCCAAGCCTCGGTTTCCCAAGCAATATCGGCCAGATACTTGCGCATCGTGGCGCGGTCAGGGAACGCCGACACATAGACCAGGCCAGCTTTGCTGTCCTTGAAGAGTTTCTCAAGCTCTTGGTGCCGCTTTCCATCTACCGGTCCATGTGAGGTCACCGCTTCACAGAGCAGCAGCCATTCCCGCTTGCGGTCATACAACACCACGTCCGGCATCTTCCCGTGACTGTCCACCGTCACACCCAGCTGCGAGAGTGCCTTTCTATCGAAGACACCAACCTTCTGCCCGGTGTCGCCAGCGTAGATGAGTTCAGAGCCTGGGGCGAAATGCGGGGCGAACACCTCGATGATCTGCTTGATGAGCTGGCTATGCTCACCTGGGCTCAAGATCACTTCACCGCCGCCCGGGATCACGACTGGCACCTGCTTCAACTCTCTGGCTCGCGCGTATTGATCAGCAAGTGACTGCCTGCTCTCACGGAACACAGCAAGAGACGCTTCCCACTCCGCCGTGTTGTAGGTTTTGATGAGCGCCAGCATCTCGGGGGTGAGCTGATAGACCGCCTTGGGGCTGTTGACCGGTCGTTCCGGATTGTCCGGGTTGTAAAGCGCGATGCCGCCATCCACGAACTGGTGCATCGTCTGCCGCCGGAACGTTTCCCGGGTGTTGGGCGCATACAACTTGCCATACTGCTCGCGCACCCAATCCATGATCGGCGTGATGCCAATCAACGGCGCGGAAGCTCTCGCCCATTTCTTATCCGGCGTCAGATCGGCAAGCGCCAGCAGCGAGAGCGCCGAGCGCTCGTTCAACTGCGCACGGGGCATCCCCACTGCGGCCAAGATTGCCTCGGCGGCATCAATCCTTTTCTGCGTCATGCCAGCACTTGCTCCATTTCCTTGTCGATAGATTTCTGACCGAGGTCGGCGGCCTTCTTGGCCCAACGCCCCATCTTTTCCAGGGTTTCACGCGTGGGGTAAGGCATGTTCCGCAGGTCAGTTGCATTGACCTGCGTGTGCCCAGAGAACCGCCGCAGGTGGTCATCCAAGGCGGTGCTATTGAGGTAAACAAATAGGCCCCAAGCCACATCTTCTTCAAGACCCTGTTTGTTGAAGTGGAAAACATTCGAGTGGTTTTCGAATGCTAGACGCTCCTGCCCCTTGAGGTCCTGCGGCTGCACGAGGTAGGCGACCACGCGGCGCTTTTCTTCCTTTGACGAGAACCGCCGCACGACAACGTAGTAGCCGGTCGGCCATATCGAGCGTTCGGTGCGCGCGTCTCGAACCAGTGCGTTCGCTTTTTTGGCCCCCTCAATGGGCCAGGTCGTCTTGGTCCCATCGATGTGGAAGGCGTAAATCAACGGCACCGTGCCCTCTTCCGGCATTGCACGCAGATGCTCGCGCGTCCGGAAGTCCACGATGGGGCCGGTCGAGACCGATACCCCCACGTCTGCAAGCGATGCGCCCACGAGAGGGGAGGCTTCAATGAGATCAGCCTCGTCTGTCGGGACGTGGATAAAGCTTTCCTTGTCTTGAGGCTTCACGATGGCCGAAAACGGAAACTCTTGTGTGCGCAGATCAGAGAACGAATCGTCGGTTGACGATGTGATGGTCACGTTCCCCTGTTCCCCCCCGCGCTCCAGCAAAAGAATGACGTTCTCTTGCAATACTTCGTCGTCGCGAAATGCCTTCGTTCGGCTGTCGAACAGGTGAATGTGCTTGAGAGAGGCTCGATCCAGGATGAAGCGCCGGAAGGGCTTGTAATAGGGCCCGTTGGCGAAGCTGCGGGGGATAATCGCGACCAGCTGCCCGCCATTGGCCATCTGCGCCAGCGCAGCCCCAACAAACGCCGAGTAGAGGTTCACGGTCTCCAGTCCGATGCGCCTCGCTTGGACGCGTGCATTCGAACTGGCAGCAATCTTTCTGTAGGGAGGGTTCATCACGCAAAGCGTGAAAGGTGCCCTGCTCTTCTCCAAGTCATCGGCTGCGGCGGCCAAGTAATCGCCCTCTCGGACCGTCACCCTCACCCCGTCTGATTCATACCCCACCAGCGTCGCTTCGAGGTGTTCCCGCAGCCGGCCATCCAGCTCGTGGGCCTCAACCGACATCGAGCCGCTGCCGAGCTTCCCGCTCTTCCAAGAATCCAGCACCGCACAGCTGAGGGCCCCCAAACCCGCTCCAGGATCCAGCAGCACGTGCGGCCCCGCTTTGGGCTCCAGCAGACCAGCCATGAAAGCGGCCACGTCGGCGTTGGTCATGAACTGCCCCATGGCACTCTTGTGAAGTCGGGGGGTGAGGCCGGCGACTTCCCGGCGTTGCAGTTCGGCTCTTTGGAGCATGGGTGTTCACATTAGGACCATTGGGGGCCATTTTATCGCACCCGAGCGTCTCAAGGGCTGATACAAACCCCTCGGTATGCAACCACTTGGAACAGCTCCGCATCGCAGGCTTGAGCAAGGTGGGCGCCACCGAATCCCAAGGGTCTAGGCCGTTTCCAAGCCAGAACGAAGCAGTCGAAAGCCCATACGATTGGCAGGTCAAGCACCCTGTTGAAGCAGCCGTTAAGGGCACTCAGGGTGAAGGGCTGGCTTGGTGACGCCGTCGCAAGATGGAACGAGGCCCGCCTTCCTGCAGTAACCATAGACGGCCGAAGTGCTCACCCCAAGCTCCCGCGCTAACTGAGCCCGGCTGACCACCTTCAAGCGATCCCGAACTTGGTCCAGGCCCAGCCCTCGCAAGCTGCGCTGCTCCGGCCCTTTCAGGACACGCCCCAAGCGAAGGGCTCGGCGGTCCAGGCCGATGGTGGCCGGCGACAAGCCCAAGCGCTGGGCCACCTCGGCCGAGGTCAGCCCGGCTCGGACCAGCCGCTGCACCTGCTGGCGACGCTCAGCGAGCTCGCGGGCTTGGCGGTCCCGGAACGCCTGCCGTCCGGAGCCCGCCAGGCGGTGCCGCCGGACAAAGCGGTTCACGGCTTGGTGGGTGACGCCCAGGCGTTGGGCCAAGGCGCGCTGAGTCACCCCTTCGTCCAGCAAGGATTGGATTTCAGTCGGGGAGCGGCCGCCGAGAAAGCCTTTGCGTGGAATCATGATGGAGTGGCCTGACGACGTCGCCCATCGCGCGGCGCTTTGAGACCTGCTCTTTTCATGTAAACAGATATAGACGACGCGCTGACCCCCAGATGCAGAGCCACAGCGTTGGCCGTCTGGAATCGGGCGAGCAGGATCTCGACCTCTGCTCGACTCAAGCCCGAGAGGGTCATTTTCTCCGCCGGTTTACGCATGCCCGGAAGCTTCAGCGGTTTGCGGTCGGTCGATGGTGTAGTGGCCTGGCGGCATCGCCCGTCCCGTGGCGCTTTGAGGCCGGCTCTCTTCATGTAAGAGGACACATGCGCCCCACTGGTTCCGAGATGCAACGCCACTGCCTTGATGGTCTGGAATCGAGCAAGAAGGGCCTCGATCTCTGCTCGACTCAAGCCCAAGAGGGTCATTTTCTCTGCCGGCAGACGCACACGCGGCAGCTTCAGCGCTTGGCGGTCGGCCGTTATGCACGCGTATGGCACGGCCAACTGTTGCGCCATTTCAGACACCGATAGGCCGGCCTCGCTCAACCGGCGCACCTCTTTGCGCCGAGCCAGAACAACCGCCTTCTTTCCGTTTTGCGGCATGTCCAGTTCGTATTTCTTGCAAAACAGGCTAACCGCTTGCTGCGTGACGCCGATCCGAGCCGCCACACGGGTGCGGGTGCCCAGTTCGTGGAGCAGGCTCAGCACTTCCTCAACCGAGTGCCCTGCAATGCTCCTCGGTTGTCGTTGGCAGACCGGCAACCGCAGTCCAAGGGCTTGAGCATCTTTCTGCAAGGTGTAAACAGCCACCCCGAGGAACCTTGCGATGTCCTTTCGTGCCATGCCGGCCTGAATGCAGGCGCGGACCGCATAGCGGCGTTGGCTCACATAAGCCCGGTAGCGCTCCGAGGGCATGGCATCCGCAGGATCCACACGCTGAGCGTGCTCGATTTGCTCCGCTTCGCCGTGTGCGTTGCGGTGCGCGGCCAGGGCGTCGTCCACGTCCATGCTGAAAGGCGTGTTGCGTTGGGCAGCGTCGTAGATGGCTTGGATCTCCGCAGGCATGGGGAGCAGCTCGATGCCGTCAGGCCCGGGAAGAACGCCTGGGGCAAACAAGGTGGAAGGCTCGCGGTTCATCGGCCCACCCAGTAGCCCAGCCCCGCGCTAAGCAAGGTGGCCGCGTATAGAGCGGCGTCCTCAGCGCTGGAAATGTTGAGGGCCATGACCACCGCCCCGAATGCGAGCGTGAGGACGCAACCCGCGAAGATCCCCCCAAAAATCGCGAAATCCACGTAGAGCGATGCGTCGCGCTTCCCGGCGCAGAATAGGGCCAGCGATTGCTTTACGGTCGGGTAAGTCAACGCGATCATAAAAGAGAGAAACGCCGCCGAGCAGAGAAACACAGCAAGGACCAGCATGGAAAGGACCAGCATCGTCAACGCACTCATCCGCGCGACCTCCCCTTGCCCCAGAAAAAGGCCAGCAGACAGAGCACCGCGACCGTGCCGAGGACAAACAGGCCTCCCCCGGTGGCGAGCTGGTGCCAGACGCTGAAGGTGGCTTGGGCCAAGAACGCGGCGATGACCACCATCCCAACTCCAAACAGCCCGCCATGAATCACGAAGCGGCCGTGCGTGCGAGCGTCTCGCTCACCGCCTTTCACCCGTTGCCAAGCTGCCTTGGCGTCGGCAAAGCGCTTGAACGTCCAGAGCGGAATCAGGACCATGAGGCCGAGCAGCGTCAGCAACAGAATCGCGCTCACCATGGGCGGCCTCCCGCGCGACTCCTCAGCGGGCGCGCCTGGAAAGTGAGAGGTTGGCCCCACTGGCTGGGCTTGAGATTCCATGCCATTGGCAGGTGGTGTAGCTCGTGAGGTTGCGCAGGGGAGCAGTCCATGCCATCTAGGAAGAGCTGCGAGTATCGCTTGCAGTCTTCATAGGCCAAAAAGCGAGCGGCGCGCTTACGAGAAAGTGCGTTCCACTTCATCAGCGCTGCCCTCCAACGGCTACATTTTCTCTGCCCGCACCGATGGCTACGGATACGGAAGCTGCCTCAAGCTCTGTAATCACTGGCTGCTCGGTCCCTTCGGAGCGGAGAAAAACTTGATCCCCCACCTCAAAAGCCCCCTGCTCGTCGCCCTGCATGTAGAACGGCAGAATGCGGCCATCGATGCGCAGCGCACATACGCTGTCATCCACACCGTTGTTTCGCGTGTCGCGGCATGGGACGCGCTCATACGTCACTCGGAGCGTGTAGTAACGCTGCGCCTCGTCAATCACCCACAGCGTGACGCTTTCGCGTGTTGCGGGGCTCTTTTTCAAGATTGAGTTGTAAGCCGCGTGTGGGCCACGGCCCGGCGCTTCCATGGGTTCGAAGGACTGAACCCCGGTGGCGCTTTCCGTGGGGGACGCCTCCCAGGCGTGTGTGACCCTTACTGCGATGGTGTGCGGCGTGATCACGGTGGCATTCACCCCGACGGCAACGGCGACCGAATCACTACGGAGCTCGGCGGCGCTGGCGGCAAGGGGGAGCAGGCATGCTAGGGCGAGGAGAGAGAGGTTCATCCGAGCATCATCCCAAGCGCTAGAGCCGCGGCTCCAACAAACATTCCCAACACCAACCCCTTATTGAAGCGATCAGTCAGATCGGCCTGGTGCTTCACATGAAGCTTCCGAATCTCCATCAGGATGCCCTCTTGGCTCCGGATGACCTCTTGGCGCTGCTCTTCAGAAAAAACTTCTTGCGATGCGGTATCCATCAGCGCTGCCCCTCAATCGGCACAACGCGGGTCTTGCTGCCCTTCCCGGTCAGGAACACCTTGTCCCCGGCGCGGATCGGCAGGTCATCGGCCTGAACAATGGCAATGACTTTTCCGCTCTCCAGATCCCGGACATACACCTCCACGCCCCGGCGCTTGCGAAAACCGTTTTGAACGGCCGTGCCGGCGACGCCCCCAATCACCCCACCCGCCACCTTGGCGGCGCTGCGGTAATCGCCTTTAACCTCGCGAGCGGCCCCATAACCCACGGCCGCGCCGATGGCGCTGCCGGCGTTAACCTTCTTGTCCGATTGGAGGACGACCTCGCGGACCATGAGCACCTCGCCCAGGCGGGCGTTCTGAACACTCAAGGTTTCACTGGTGCCGTAACGACGGGCGGAACTGTTGTCCGCAGCGGAGGCCGTCAAGGGGAGCAGGCCGGCAAGGACCAGAGAAAGAACCAAAACGCGCATGAGGCCTCCTTTTGTTATGGGTTGCACTACCCATAACAAAAGGTTTGGTTTGCGCAAGGGGATCGGGAAAAGAAAAAGGCGGCTTTCGCCGCCTTTGTCGTTACTTACAGGGATGCGCTTGCGAAATATCCGACGCGACGGCATCCCACCCAACACCGCGAACACAAATGGCCGGCGATGAAAGCCGTGGCTGGTCGCCAGCCCGCACGATCAACCGGGTGGTTCGGCCGAGAACGTCAGCGGTCACGGCCAACGAACGGCCGTCGCTCCAAGGACGGTCGAAGGAGCCTTCGAGCTGAACCTTTCTTTCTTGAACCTTCTCCCAAGGGATGCCCCCGGCATTGAGAAGGCTGGGGAAATCGTCCAGGGTCGCCCCCTTGGGCAGGTCTACCTCGCCCAACAGAATCACCGCAGTGGGCGCAGCTTCTCTTTCAAGTGCAGCGGCGCTGGGTTGACTGGAACACCCCGCAGAGAGCAACAACGCACCGGCGATGGCCGACAAACAAAGATTACGCATACATCTTCCTTTTTTGTGTAGGTAGAAATACCCATAACAAAGAAAAGGAGATGCGCAAGGGGATATGGAAAAGAAAAAGGCGGCTTTCGCCGCCCTTTCCCTTGGCCTTAGAAGCGCGCTCGCAAGCGAGGGGCTTCCTGGGCTTGGCCGTCCTGCCCGTGGGCCTTCATGGCCGCACCGACCTGGCGCTGGGCGTCGGCCGCAAACCCGCCTTCCGGTGGCTTCCAAGCATTGGCAGCGGGAAGAAGCTCGTCCAAGAGCTTGGATCGGTTGTGGGCTCGCAGCTCGTTCTCAGCGTTGTTCAAGAACGACTTGGTCTCTCGGTTGCTCGCAAAATCGATGGGCTTCATGCCAGGCTCGTTTCGAAAGCCGTTGACATGGTTGTCAAAGCCTTGCTCGCCGACGAGCTTACACCCCTTGTCCCAGTCCGCCCCTGCGAACACCAGTTCTCGGCAGAGTTCCGTCTTTCCCTGCTTCGCCGCTTCATGGAGGACGCTGTAGCCGGCATAGTTGTTGTAGGCCCAGCCCTCGTCTCCGTCGATGTTGAACGTTCGGTTCCGACTGACCAGTTCTTCGTTGGGATCCACCTGCTCCAGCAGACGTTTGGCGTCGCCGGCCTCAACGAGGGCCACAATGTTGAGCACGCGGTCCTGCTCCTCCTTCGTCTCCTCCGCCTTTTCCGCGGCCTGCTCTTCCGCTTCGGCATCCCAATACCGATCCTCGTGGTAGTAATCCCGGGTCGCATAAGGGGTTTCCCCCCTGTCGTTCTCCACATGGTGTTGCGAAACGCCTCGCCCCACCCCATCGACCAACTCTTCCATCGCGCGCTCGTCCGCGGTATGGGCAGGAATGTTTCCCTCCATGTCTTTTGCGTCAACCTGGGCCCCGGCCAACACCAACGCCTGCACCATCTCCCCCGTTTTGACGTAATGAAGCGCGGTTCGGCCCAGCGCATCGGTGTCCCTCACACTACCGCCCTGCCCCAACGCAGCGACAAGCTCGCTGGGCGTTTCGGCCAGGAAAATCGGGTCGGTCGCCGCATCGACGCGCTCACGCGGCGAAAAATCGTCTCGGTGGTTCCGAGCGTTTTCTCGATAAAGCACCGGATCATGTTTGAGCGCTGGCTCGCCATTCGAGTTCAGCAGGGAGGGATCGGCCTTGGCATCCAGCAAGCGCAGCACAACGCTTGGGTCGCTGGCCAGGTGGAGCGGGGTGTCTCCCCCGTCCGTCCGCAGATTCACGTCGGCGCCGGCATCGATAAGCATGTGGCAATCGCCTTCAAGCCCTCGCTTCGCAGCAACATGCAGAGCGGATTGCCCTTGGCTTAGGGCATTGACATCCGCTCCGGCCTTCGCCAACAGCGCCAAACCTTCCGCAGTAGGTTTTTCGGACCAAGCGGGTTCCCTTTGGTATGTGCTCAACAGGCGATCAAAAGGCGAACGCCCTTGTTTGTCCAACGCGTGAACATCCGCCCCAGCCGAGATAAGCAGTTCCATCTGCCACGGCTCCTGACATTTATGCAAGGCGGAATCGCCGCGCGCGTCGCGATACCCTTTCACATCGGCGCCGTCTTCGATGGCCTGCCTTACCTCGTCCTCGAAGCGACCCTTCGTCTTCAGACCAGAGAAGGCCAAAGTGTTCCCCAACCGATCCGTTGCCTCATCGTTGAACGATGGGGGCACACTTTGAGGGCCCTCAACGGGCGAAAGGGTTGCCGGCTCCGCTGAAGCCACTGGCCGCTGGCTTGAATCATCCAAGCGCTCCCGGACCGGGGGTTCAGGCGGCTCAGAAGAAGCCACGCCTGGTAGTTCCGTGTCCTTTTGACGGATGAAGGGTCGAAGTAGATTTGAAAAGACGTTGCCAGCCATGGTTCCTCCGCTTGGTGAGTGATACTCATGTCTTAACAAAGAAAGGGGGATGCGCAAGGGGCTGCAAAGAGAAAAGGGGCGGCTTTCGCCACCCCTCTCAACCCAGCGTAAGAAGCTCAAGAAAAAACATGGCGCCTAGTTAGTGATTTCTCAGGTCGGTTAACTAAGCATTCTTTCCACCCCGGCGACAGCAACCACCGGAAACCACCAATACAGCAAGGATAACCACCCAATCACCTCCTAACTGCTCACCCTGCAAAAGTTATCACTTAGAAGGATAGGAATCGAAGCACGGCCAGGACTTCCCCCGACACATTTATTTCTAACTCAAAACCTCAAAAGGTCAATCCCCCACCTGCGTCAAGCAACTTGGCGCTCCTTGCGTCGCGATGGGGACCTTCGGCCGGCTTCCGCCTTTCGCCCCTGCTCCATGTCCTGCTCCTTCTTGACCTGGGGCAGCGGCTCGCGTTCAAACGCCGGGATGTCCAAAAAGGTCATGACCTTCTCCGCTTGGCTGGCTGCACGGAACAGGGTCCTGGGGTCATCGGCGAGGGCCTTCATCCAACTCTGCAAGTATGCTGCGTGCTGTTTTTCGTGTTCTTTCCCCAGCCCGATCCCGAGGCGCTCTAAAATGAACAAACTTGAGATTTCTGCACAAAGCTCTTCCTTGGCATACCCCTCCGTCCCGAATCGCCCGGTTAGATCGCGGCCGAGCCTGTGCTTGGCCCCGGTCCAATGGGCCAGTTCGTGGAGCAGCGTGGCCTGGTAGCTCACGTCATCGCTGAAAGTGTGGTGCTTCGGCAGGTGAATCGAATCCGCGGCGATGGAGTAGAAAGCCCGGTTGCCGCCATCGTGATGAAGTTTTGGTTGGTGCTTGTCCAACAACTCCCGCACACGCAAGTTGCGGATCGACTCGGGCATGACGAAGGGCGGCGGGGGCTCGGGCATGCCGTCCATTTGGCTGGCATTGAACACCGTGGCGACGAACACCGATGGCCCTTGGTATCCGTTCTTCTCTTCGCCCTCGGTCAACGGCTCGGCCCCGTCTTTGGCCTTGCCCGTCTTGCTGAAATCCCAGTAAGCGATCTGCTGGCCCTTCTCGCCGCGCCTGACTTGGGCCCCAATGCTTTCTGCCTGCCGGTAGGTCAGCCAGCGATTGTCGTTGTAGCCATGGGCCATCTGCGCCCCGAGAAGGATCAGTGTGTTCGAGCCCCTATAGGACTTGCCCGAGGTTGGATTCCACGGCCCGTTGATCGAGCCGTTCTGCGGGGCGTCGGGGTCGTTCCAGGGCCGGCGCCAGGGGATGGTGCCTTGCTGCATGAGTTGGAGCATTCGCTCGGCGGTGGTTTGGATGAGATCCGAATACTTGGACATGGGTGGTTGCCTCAGATCTTTTTCAACCTCCTGCGCCTCTCAACAGGTGGTTGTGGGTGGATGGGGTCAGAACTCGATATGAAGGGTCAGACTCTTGCGGTGATACAACGCTCGCCGCACCAGCTCGGCGATTTCGTCCTCGCTGCGCAATCCCTGGTCGCCGTCTTTGCCAAGACGGACGTGGAGACCAAACCCGCTCTGCACGAGCAAGTATTGCGGGTCCGCTTCCGGCGTCTCTGGACTCTCCAGATCGGCCGGGCCGATGGCCGATTCGGGGAACGCGTCGTCGGGGATGTGGTTGGGCAATGGCATGGGGGCTCCGTTTTGGTTTGGATACCCCTTTGCAATAGCGCAACGTCGCCGGTTGTAAAGGCCTACGCGGCTTCAGCCATCGGTGCGCCCGACAGGAGGGCGATGGCTTCCATGGCCTCTTTGCTCAGAGGGTCACCCAACGGAACCTCCTCGTCCGGGATGGCCTGGGGAGGCCCGCCCTCCAGGCGCGGCTTCAATCCCCCCACGCGCAGGTTGACCCAGCGCTCGGCCTTCGAGCCCTTCGTCGCCTTCTTTTGCTTCTGCTGGAGCCCCGGCATCCGTTCGCGCACGCGCTTCCAAAGCTCTTCTGCGCCCACCGGCTTGCGCCCCAGCTCTTCCAGCACGTAATCGCGGTAGTCGGCATAGATGTCGTTCTTGTCGGTCCACGTGCCTTCTTCTTCGATGACCATGCGCTCGGCGAAATAAGATGCCGTGGTGTCCGTCTCTTGCCGGGTCTGCTCGGCCAGCGCTTTGACGGCCTCGGGCATTTCCTCGGGCAGGCCGCCACGCTCAATGAGGCGCATGGCCCCCTCCAGCAGCCAGTCGATGATCACGGCCATTTCCGCCGGGTCCTCGGTCAGCTTCTTGTGGAAGTCCGGATCGCGGTCCTTGTCGTTCTCGGCCAGGCGCACATTGAACGGGATCATGCAAATCTTTCGCCAGAAGCCGTGTTCGTGACTCGTCACCGAGAACATGGCGTTCAGTGCCAGGAAGAGCGTGCCGCGCGGCACCGTGGTGTAGGCATCTTTGCCCTTGTTCTCCGCTGACATGGGATCGCGCGAGATAAGCGCCTTCAAGACCTGCTGGATGGGATCGGAGAGGACCTTGGGCGCCTCTGTCGCCAGATAAAGAGTCTTGGAAGCGAGAGGTGCCATGGCGAACTGCCCATCCAGCTTGTCGATGCGGACCGCAGTGTTCTTGGGGTGGATGGCTCGCAGGACGTGAAGCAAGGTGCTCTTGCCGTTGCTGCCGCTTCCCAGCAACAGGAAGGCTTTTTCCAGGCACATCGGCATGACCGACGACGCCATGGCTTCTTGAAGCAACCCTCGCACGGCCATGTCAGGCATGAAGCGATCCAGATATTTGGCCCACCGCGACTTGGGGTCCAACGGCTTGGGGGTGTAGCGGCCGGACCTCACCTGGTCGAGGTTGAGCTTCGCTGGGACCAAGGAAGTGATCCCGTGTTTGGGGTCGGCCGGCAGGTATTCGATGTAGGCCTTCTTGTTGGCGTCCTTGAGGATCTCCAGGTAACCGCCCTTCAGCGGCACGATGGCCCGATGCTGGCTTTCAGGCAACTTCATGCCTGGCAAGCGGATCATTTCGAGAATGGCCGTCTTGACGCAGCTGGTCGCGCTGCTCTGCTTGGCGTCCTCCGGGGCGTGCTTGCGCATCCAGTCCAACGCGTGGGCTTCTACTTCCCGGGTGGCTTGCAGGGCCCAGATGCCTTCGGACTCATCCCACTGATACAGCGAAAAATCGATCTCGCCGTTGTCCATCTTGCCGCCAATGCGGAAACAGTTGGCGCGGCGCATATCGTCGGCATAAGCCAGCTCAAACGAGAGGTCTTCCCCAATAACGCCCAGGTCATCCGTGGCGTCGTTGGGATTGGCATCGGCCCCAAAGGCCTTGCCCTTTTTCTTAGGAGCCTGATCAACGGCGTCGCCATTGGCCTCCCCGCCCTTGACAGGGCCAGTCTTCGACTTACTCTTCATGTTGTAATCCCTAGTAGTAAACGCCCCGGTTCGCACCCGGGGTTTTTTATGCCGCTTGACTGGGGCGATGCACCCACTCTTGAAGCGCCTGACGCATGGCCTCGGAAGGGGTTTGCCCACGGGCCACCGCCGTCTCCTCCACCAACGCCTTAAAACTTTTGCTGACCCGGGCCTTCAACAACTCATCCCGTGCGGTCTTTTCGCGTTTCGTCTTCACTGCCTGCTCCGTTTCTTGATTTGTGGTCCTGTTGTGGCCACAAATCCATCTAAGCAGGCTTTACGGAACTGGCAAGGGCTCGCGCCAACGGATGTTCGTTTCTGCTTTCGATGCTCCAGAAACACTTGAAAGTGTGAAATACCTCAAGCATCAGCCTGGGAGGTAGCAAGTGCTTGTTACCCACTTGTTACCCTTCAAACCCTTATGTTTACTGGGGGTAACAGGTGGTAACAAGGTAACAAGTGGTTTAAGAGATCCACGCAAGAAAAATCCACTCACCGCTCACAACATCCATGCATACACCCATCGGGAGCTCGCGATCCACCCGTTACCCTGTTACCCCTTGTTACCTCCTTATGGGACAAGGCTTTCACGGGTAACAAGGGGGTAACAGGTGCTTGTTACCTGTTAGGAAAAACAAGAGCAAAAGCGGCTTGAAGCAAGAGCCGGCGGCTGCTCGCCGCCGAGTCTTGAAGAGGGAAAGGCGGGCCTCCGGCCTCTACTCGTAGAGGTGGAAGCGGGACCAAAACCCGGGGCGCCTGGGACCGATCAGTTCGTTCCCCACCGTGACTTTGACCGCCCCAAGCGGCAAGAAATGAAACGTTTGATTCGCGTGGATCTGCAAAGCCGTCATCGCTGCGCACAACGGATCGATGTCCCCCGCCAGCACCAGGATTTTTTCGCTTGGAAGGTGTTTCTGTTGACTCCTGATCGCGGCAAGGGCAAGCGAACCCGCGCCGCAACAGCTGTCGTAGACCTTGGCTCCGCTCCCACCAGGCCGATGCCTGGTGGCAAGGGTTTGAACCAGATCGAGAAGATCGCCGGGAGTGAAAGACTGACCCAGCCCTTCCCCACCCTTCCTGGCCAGCAGCTCGGCATGGACCCGTCCCAGGACATCGTCAAACGGCCTGCTTGCGAAGACCGCTTTGATGTAAGCGTTGATGGCTGCTACCACTTCAGGCGCTTCTTCGACATTTTTTTTCAAGGGTCCAAAAGCAAGGACTTTGGTGTCGAGGTGACCCTTGGTGTCTGCGTGGATATGTGCCATTGACATCAGTGCGTGCTGAACGAACGTTTCGAATGCAACCCGCGGATTCCACGGCTTGCCAGGAGTGGAAGGGATGGCGCGGATGGCCTTCACAAGGTTGGCGACCTCATTCATCGTTGGCCGCCCCCATGTCAGCGCCCGTCACCCGGTTGGCCTTCTCGAGCCGGATCTCCTCATCCATGGCGATGAACCGATCTCGCGTGAGAGACCAAAACACCACCCGCGTTTCCAGGTATTGAGTGATGATGTCTTTGCACTCGACCACCACGCGCCCGATGGGCATCCGCCAGATCAACTGGTTTGACAGCAACTGAAGTGCGGTCATCGCAGCACACAACGGATCGCGGTCGTTCGCTTTCACGGTAAGCCCCCGAAGGGCCTTCGAATCCTTCCCGGCCAGTTCGTGAAGCTTCACAAGCAACAGCGTGCCGGCTCCGCAGGTGGGGTCACCCATGGGCCACTCGTCTTTTTGAGGCGCTTGAGCAAAGGCGTTCATCGCCCTCGCCAAGCCCCAAGGGGTGAAATGTTGAGCGTCGTTCTTTTTCCCTGACCACACCAACTCATTAAACAATCGGCCCAGGATGCATTCGAACGGCTCGAAGGTTTCCACTGCGCCGCCGTAGGCCTGGCCCGCTTCGTGGCACCAATCCTCGCTTCCTTGCACGTCAGTCCCAAGCAGCGTCAAGTCACACCAGGCGACCAAGGGCCCAAATCCCCGGGTGAACAACTCCTCGGCCTGATTGATCACGCAAACCTTCAGCGCAAACGCGGTGAACTTGCGCATCTTTTCCCTGGGCGATTCCCCGGGGATGGCTTGGATAGCCTTCAACAACCGCTGGTAAGCATTGTTGCGGGGATCGGTCGGCTTTGCCTTCTTCGAAGTGCCCTTACTCATCGTTGGCCGCCCCCACGTCAGCGCCCACCCCAGAACTCACCCGGGCAAAGTCCAGCTCCAGGAAACATCCGCGGATCTGCCCCTCCCTGACCGCCCGCTTCAAGCGACGGGCGCCCTCCTCGCCGTAGGCAATCCACGCAGGGCCAGCAGGGGGCGCGTCACCTACGTCTCCGTTGGCCCGGTGGAACTTCAAGCGGCCCTCCTGGAAGACCACCGCGCTGACATCGGGGTGGTTCAGCACGAAACTTTGGAACCAGCGGGTCTCGGTTCGCGCAAACACCAGGGCGATGCCGCCCCCCGGGTGGTTGGCCATCTTCTCCATCCAGGCCTCTTGCCCCCGGCCGAACGGCGGGTTCATGAAAACGAAGGCATCCGCCGGCCATTCCGACGCCAGGCCGTCATCGCTGGGCTTGAGCATCCGAGCCGCGGTGGGCCACGGCATCCCGTTCTCGGGCGTTGCCGGATCCAGGTCGAAGGGCCCCAGGCCCGTGAAGCCTTCCCTCGGGCTGCCCCAAATATGCTCCGGAGGGGTGAGCCAAGTGGTGGTTGTCTCGAACTGCGGCAAGCGGTCGAAACCAACTGTGGCTGCGGCGAGCTTTTTAGTCCGGGGGATGGAGGTGGTTTTGCGCTCCTTCGGCATGAAGAGGTTGTTCGGGTCAGACGAAGCGGAGAGGATGTTCAATGTGCACACCTTATGGTTGATAGGGAGTTGTTGTTAGTTCGAGGGATTCAGACCTGCGTAGCGGGTCCGAGGTACAGCAAGGGCATCTACGGCAGCTGCACGTCCAGGTGCATGGCAATGTCTTCCAGCGCGTCTTCGTCGGCTTCACCGCCCTCGACCAATGCCCCCACGACAAGGCTGACGTCCACGTCCAGATCAATTCCCCAAATGCTCCACGTCGGCGCATTGAGCTCCTCGGTGCTGAGCCCGTGAAACTGACTCAATGCGTCTTCCCATGACTCGGCTTCGAAGGTGTAGCGGCGGCTGGCGAGCCCCGTCGCCGTCAGCAAGAGGCGTTGCGGCAACGCGGGCGCGACGGGATCGGCGACACCATCGTGGTCGTCCTCCTCGTCCGATCCGAACTCCATCTCACCGGCTCGGTTGAACACGTAGTCCGGGATCGCCTCGTACACCGCGTCCCCCACGCCTCCGCATACCTCGTGTTCGATTCTTTCCAGAGAGTAGGCCGATGACTCAATCAGCCACTGTGCGGCGATTTCAGGATCAAGCGATTCAAGATGGTTGATCGCATCGGACACACACGTGACATCCATGGCGACGCTGTAGTCGACCCACACCGGGCCGGTGACGCTGATGGTGTATCGCTGTTTCATTGGCTGTTCCTTGATGATTTGGCAAAGCTCCGCCCTCACGGCCAAAGGGCCGCGTTGAACGTTTGCTTTATGGGGTTGGGTTACTGCGCGCCAGCAGAGAGGCAAGCGATGCCCGCACTGCCTTAGGCAAGCCCGGAAAGGCGATCGCTGCCCGGGTTGGGGTTACGACTCGGACTGCAAGCCGGGCAGCGGCGCCGTGCGCAGGAGGGGCTGGAAGCTGCCGAGCCACGAGGGAGGCTGCAAATCGCCGGGTGCATGCTGATCGTATGTATCCAGAACAAAGCCGGGCTTGGATGAATGGCCTTTCGTAGCGGCGCGGCACCCCACGGACTCGACCACAAACTGCGTGTCGAAATGGGTCACGACTGCTCGGTAAGAACCGTAAACTTGAATGCAGGACGTGACTTCCTCCGACGTCAGCAAGTCCGGGAGCGTCATTTCAAAGAGTTCCCTTTCAATGCTATCCATCCCCTCAATGAGGGAAGCCGCACTGGTCGTCAAATAGATCTGCGGAACGATCGCTCCATGAGATCGAGAGGAACGATTCGACTTCCGATTACGGCGGGATTTGCTGCTGGGCTTCTTGCTCACGATGGACTCCGAAGGTTGATGGATGCGGAAGGTTGGGTAGCGGTACGAGAGGACAGAGATCACCACCACGAGTCGTAGAAGACATTCCAACCCTGATCGATGAGGCGGCACGCTCCATCGATGAAGATCAGGTCGAAGTGCTGTTCTTCGGGAAGAGACTCGCCAAAGAAGTGCCCCTCCGTTTTCGGAAGCTGTCCGGAAAGCACGGCCTGCCGGAGGTCCTCCAGGTCCTGCCTAGACAGAAACAGGGGCTTCTTGTTGAACTTCATCGGGTCTTTGCAGCCGCTCCGGCTGGCATACAGCGCCTGCATGTAGCCATGCAGATCCGGGTGCTTGCGCCATTCCATGATCGGCACGGCGGTGTTGTCCACCACGTCTTTACGGGTTTTTCCTGCAAACATATCGAGTCCCACGGGAGCATCTCCTTGGTTTTTGGGTAAAGCTTCGCCGTCGCGGCAGATCTGCCGCGCGGAAGAAGTGATCGAAGTAGTGAGCCGCTTGGCCTGACCTACGCCCTTACTCGGAAGCGGTCACGCCCGGACTACAGGTTTCCTTAGGCACCGACCCAAAGTGCGTGCTGAGAGCAGTGCCACTGGGCGGGCCTGGTAGGCGGGGGAAGTGTTCAAGGGCGTCTCCGTTTCTTGTGCGCCCATCCTACCCACTCGCTGGCGACCTCCCATGAAGGGCTAAATCACTGAAAGTGATCGTTTTTCAAGGGCTTGCAAGCAATCATTTTCACGACAAAGTGCGCGAGGACCCGGCATTCGGGCATCCCATTTCGCGGTAAGCCTTTGCCTCAGCCGAGGCTTGCCTCACGCGCCCTGTTCAGCGCTTGGCGGACATCGCTCAGGATCGAGTCGACAGCGTCCATCAGCACGTCGTGCAGACGCCGCTCGACCCAGGGCATCTGGAGCGCCTCCAGGGTCGTGTGAGGCTTTGCGAGGTGGGCAGGGTAGGCCGCGGCAGAGCCAAGCACCCGCCCTCGATCATCCACCGCCCAAGGCAGCACGCGTTCAAGCGCCTTAATGCCAAGCCGCTTGAGTGCCTTTGTCAGGGATTCAATCTCGGCATCGGCCTCAGCGCGCCTGATCTTGGCTACAGCCAATGCTGCCGACAGCGCACTTGCCTCATCCTCTTCGATACGTTGGCGGCCGGCCGATATCCATCGCCCGTTCACCTCCGCCTCGCTGCAATCCAGGACGGATCTCCAGTTGTAACGGGTGCCACCTTTGTTGCTCTTCGCCCTCGTGAAATCAGGAAAGAGCCCCTTCCCCGCCCGGCGTCGACTGTTCAATGAGTCTAGGCTGATGCCCATCGTGTAAGCGGCGACGGCGCCGCTCACATCAGGCTCCAAGCCTTTTCTTGCTCGCGATAGCTCGTCCTGATGTTGCTCGCTCAATGTAACGAGCGGTGACGTCGGATCTTTTCGAGGCCGGCCACGACGCTTGCCCCCCATAATCCCTGGGTCTCGACCTTTAGCTGTTGGCTGGCGTTCTCTCACTGGGCGGCCTCAGAAGCGGAATCGACCGCCACCGACATCTTTTGCGGGTCGGGCAGGCTCAGGCAGAGAGTCGTCCAATGCGTCTTGGCGGGCAGAAGAACGCGCCACCCGCAAGACCTTTTCCACCTCGTCCAACGCAGCGCTCATGGCGGCGTCGTAGGGTTCTCTTGCGTCGACGCTGACCCAAGCCTCCAGCAGAGCCTCGGACAGCGATGCATCCCACACGTTGCCTTCGTCCAGGGCCCGGTCCAGCAGATCTTCCGAGACCGAGAGAACGTGACCGGCGATACAGCCGTCGCTCATTACCCACCCATGGCTGATCGACACGCAGTCTCGCAACGACAGGAAGGACACGCCCTTGCCGACCGCCTTCTTGAGCTTCTCCAACTCCGTCCGGCCCGTCTTTACCGCGAGCTCCCGCTCGAGCTCGCGGATCTGCTGGCGCAGAGCGTCTTCCTCTGCCACCAGCCGGCGCTCCTTGGCTGAGCGACCCAATCGAGCGCGCTGCCACTCGACGAGATCCTCGTACAGATAGCGGACGTGCTGATTGGCCCCGCCGTGAAGGCTGCCCGCGCCTTTTTGAAAGGGCGGCCCCAGCGGGGGCGACCGGCGGCGCCACTCGCCCAGCGTGTCGAAATGCACCCCGAGAAACTGGGCTGCGGCCTTGGTTGAAACGGTGGGCGTCAGGCCGGCTGCAGCGCGCGACAGCTCTTGGTCCAGCGCGCGTTGAAGCTTGGCGCGGTAGTCCTCGTCACTGCGAACCGTTTCAATCGTCTGCATGGCTCAGCGCCAACTTCCTGTTCCTTGGAGCGAACAGTTTAACCGGCTCCTCGCCGGCCTCGTCGAGGCGGGGCTTGTCCAGCCCCTTGAGCCGGTTCCAGACCCGGGGACTGCGGGCCACCATCATCTCCTCAACCTCACCAAATGCCTCGCGAAGGCGTGCCCACTCCTGCTGCGTGTAGCGTTCGGAGACCGGAGACATGCCATCGCCACCGGCCGTGCGGACGTGGTGGTGGAGCATCTGCGAGACAATGCGGCTCTCGCCAAACTTCAGGGCCGCATAACGCCCAAGGGTCCGCCGCAAATCATGCGTGGTCAGGCCCTGGTCGACGTCATCCCGAATGTCCCCCGTATCTCCCTGCTGCCCAACCAAGCCCGCGTCGCGACGCACATTGGCGAGGATCGATTTGCTATCGAGGTAATGGCCCGACTTGCTGCGGCTAGAGCGGGCGGGGAACACGAAGCGTGTCCGGTCCACCTTGCGCAACGCTTCCTGGACGCCTGCCTCCAGTGCAGCAAGGACCGTTCGTGCCGCCCCCTTGGCCTTGGCTGACTTCAGCAACGACTCTGCTGCAGCCAGTTCGCGCAGGGCACCGTCGTCGTCCAGCCGGGTTTCAAAGCGCAGTCGCAGCACCCTCTCCGCGAAGTAGCTGATCGGCAGGAAGCGCTCTTCGCCCGATTTGGTGTCGAACATGAAGACCTGCGGGCCCTCCCGCTTCGTATAGCGGTTGATCTCCCCGGGCTGGCCCAGCCAGACCCATGACACTTCTTCTTGGATCAACTCGCTGTGGGAACAGCGATCCATCCAGCGCAGTTGCGCGGCTTCGCTTCGACGCGTGCCCCAAAGCAAGGTCAGCAGCAGATAATCGGACGCGCCGGCGTTGTGGCCACCCTGCTCATCCCGGCGCCCCACAATCGACTGCAACACCTTTGGGAGCGTGTTGTCGGTCAGCGGATTGCGGACCGCCGCCTTCTCATAATGCTTGCGGAGGTTCCGGGCGCCTCTCAGCAAGTGCCTATCAAAGATGGCCTGCAGGGGGTTGTGCCTCAGCCTAGACTCTCGCCCTTCCCGTCCCGCCAGGACGCTCTCACGTTTCAGCACCATGGCCACCGCGCGATGGGCATCCGTGAAGCTGTGTTCGGTGGCGGCCAGGCCACTGGCCCGGACGCGCTGGACATACTTTCCCGTGATCCCCAGGCTTTCCAGTGTCCGCGTATCCAGCTCCGCCCAGTCCTCGTAGCCCGCCAAAGCTTCTCGCATCGGGGTCGGAATGCGGTTGGATCGGACCATCGCGCTCTTGCGCAACGCGTCGAACGCGGCTTCCACGTCGTCGTCGGTCACATCGGCCACGGCCCGCTGAGCGAACCCCACTTCCGGACGTGACAATCGAGCAAGGCTGTCCTCCAACGCCGTCAGGCTGGACTGCTTCACCAGTCGCTTGGTCACCCGGTCCTTCATGTCGGCGATGTAGACGTCGAAACAGTCGGCCACGGTGAGCCGAGCCAGTCGACCGTCCTCTTGCTGCTGCTGGCTAGCCCGCGCTGCCCGAGTCTTCGGGTTCTCGCCTGACGCCTTGAGCTCCTGAATCAGCTCCCGGGCCACGGAGTAGGCCTCTTCCAGCCCCATGTCCGTGACGTTGCCCAACGCAAAGCGGCGGACCCCCTGCGTTCCGCGCCGAACCACTTCATAGGTCGTCCGGGTCTTGCCCACGTAGAAGCCAAACCCTACCGGCGCCCCTTGGTTTCCATCCAGCACGCGATAGGCCTTATCGCCCTGCTCCGCCGGCCGCTCCACCAGCTTGGCGCGCTTGCCCAAGCCTCCCGACGCAGGGATGCGCCGAACTGAAAGCTCCATCACCTGTTGGTGGGTCAGACTAAACTTGGTGGCCTGGCGCCGGGTGGCGCGGTCCGTCGCAACATTTTTTGGCATGATCGTCCGTGTCCCGATTGGCGTCGCAACACGATCTTTGCCCAAGCAACCGGCCGTCGCAACACCATCGCAACAAAAAACCCCGTTACTTGCCGTTTCTGACGGCAACCCGCCTTCACTCACCGAGACGGACTCCATTGCAAGCCACTGATTCAAAAACAAAACGGAACGAATCCAAGGGGAGTCAAGAGCACACCCCCCTGATGAAGCAGTTCTTCGCCGCCAAGTCCGACTACCCGGACCTGCTGCTGTTCTTCCGCATGGGCGATTTCTACGAGCTGTTCTATGACGATGCGCGCAAAGCAGCGCGCCTGCTCGACATCACCCTGACCCAGCGCGGCAGCTCCGGCGGCGCGCCGATCCCGATGGCGGGCGTGCCGGTGCATGCCTACGAGGGCTATCTGGCGCGGCTGGTAGCGCTGGGCGAGTCGGTGGCGATCTGTGAGCAGATCGGCGACCCGGCGTTGGCCAAGGGCCTGGTCGAGCGCAAGGTGGTGCGCATCGTCACCCCTGGCACGGTCACCGATGAGGCGTTGCTGGACGAACGCCGCGACACCCTGCTGATGACGCTCTCGCGAACCAAGCAGGGCTACGGCCTGGCCTGGGCCGACCTGGCCGGTGGCCGCTTCCTGGTCAACGAAGTCGAGACCGACGACGCGCTGGAAGCCGAACTGGCACGGCTGGAACCGGCCGAGCTTCTGGTGCCCGACGAAGAGAACTGGCCGGAGTTCCTGCGCCAGCGCACCGGCGTACGCCACCGCGCGCCGTGGCTGTTCGATGCAGACAGCGGCCGCCGCCAGCTGCTGAATTTCTTCAAGCTGCATGACCTGAGCGGCTTCGGCATCGACGACAAACCGCGTGCCACTGCCGCGGCCGGTGCTCTGCTCGGCTATGTCGAGGAAACCCAGAAGCAGCGCCTGCCGCACCTGACCTCGATCGCGATGGAAACCGCCGGTGAGGCGATCGCGATGAACGCCGCCACCCGCCGTCATCTGGAACTGGACACGCGTGTGGATGGCGATACCCGCAACACGCTGTTGGGCGTGCTCGACAGCACGGTGACGCCGATGGGCGGCCGCCTGCTGCGGCGCTGGCTGCATCGCCCGCTGCGCCTGCGCGAGGTGCTGGTGCAGCGCCACCATGCGGTGGAAACACTGATCGACCGCGGCAGCGACGCCGACATCCGCGAGCAGTTCCGTCGTCTGGGCGATCTCGAACGCATTCTTACCCGCGTTGCGCTGCGCTCGGCACGTCCACGCGATTTCTCCACCCTGCGCGACGGCCTGGGCCTGCTGCCGGCGGTACGCGAGGTGCTGGCGCCGCTGGATTCGCCGCGCCTGCAGGCGCTGCATGCCGCACTCGGTGAGCACGACGACTGCGCACAGCTGCTGGCCAGTGCCATCGCCGAGATGCCGCCGCTGAAACTGAGCGATGGCGGCGTGCTGGCCGACGGCTTCGACGAGGAACTGGACGAGCTGCGCCGCCTGTCCACCCACGCCGACCAGTTCCTGGTCGACCTGGAACAGCGCGAGCGCGAGAGCAGTGGCATCCCCACCCTGAAGGTGGGCTACAACCGCGTGCACGGCTACTACATCGAAATCAGCAAGGGCCAGTCCGAGCGCGCACCGGTGCACTACACCCGCCGCCAGACACTGACCAATGCCGAGCGCTACATCACCGAAGAACTGAAGGCATTCGAGGACAAGGTGCTGTCGGCGCGCGACCGCTCGCTGTCGCGTGAGAAGTACCTGTACGAGCAGCTGCTGGATACGCTCGGCGGCCAGCTGGAACCCTTGAAGCAATGCGCCGCTGCACTGAGCGAACTGGATGTGCTGGCCGCCTTCGCCGAACGCGCGCAGGCGCTGGACTGGGCGCGTCCGGAGCTACAGGCCGAACCGTGCCTGAAGATTGAACGTGGCCGCCACCCGGTGGTCGAGGCGGTGCGCGAGCAACCGTTCGAACCGAACGACCTGGACCTGCATCCGGACCGCCGCATGCTGGTCATCACCGGCCCGAACATGGGCGGTAAATCGACCTACATGCGGCAGAACGCGCTGATCGTGCTGCTGGCCCACATCGGCAGCTTCGTGCCGGCCAGCCGTGCGCTGATCGGCCCGATCGACCGCATCCTGACCCGCATCGGCGCAGGCGACGACCTCGCCCGCGGGCAGTCGACCTTCATGGTCGAGATGGCCGAGACCAGCTACATCCTGCACCACGCCACCGCGCACTCGCTGGTGCTGATGGACGAGATCGGCCGCGGCACCTCCACCTACGATGGCCTGGCCCTGGCCGATGCGGTGGCCCGCCACCTCGCCTACCAGAACCGCTGCTACACGTTGTTCGCCACCCACTACTTCGAGCTGACCGCGCTGGCCGACGAGCAGCACGAGGGCGGCCGCAGCGGTATCGCCAACGTGCACCTCGATGCCGTCGAGCACGGCGAAGCCCTGGTATTCATGCATGCGGTGAAGGACGGCCCGGCCAACCGCAGCTTCGGCCTGCAGGTGGCGGCGCTGGCCGGGCTGCCGCGCACGACCGTGGCGCAGGCCCGTCGCCGCCTGGCGGAGCTGGAGCAGCGTGGTGGCGAAAGCCATGCCGCCGAACTGGCGCCGCAGGCGCTGGATGCACCGCAGCAGTTCGGCCTGTTCGCCGCACCGGCCAGCAAGTCGCAGGAAGCGCTGGCCGCGATCGATCCGGACGAGCTGACCCCGAAGCAGGCGCTGGAAGCGCTCTACCGGTTGAAGGCGCTGCTGTAAGTGGGCCTGGCCAGGGGGCGTCACGCCCCCTGGATGCCGCCGCGAAGAATCCTGCATACTCGGCCACGCAGGTCGCCACAGGGGAGCTGGGGCGCCGTTCTGCACAATCACTGAAACTGCGATCCCAGCAGCGTGGAATGGGGCCAGGCAGCATGCAGCCGCACCGAAGCCATGGGATTCGATCACGAGGGAACGATCATGCGGCGTGCGGTTCTAGCGTTGTTGCTGGTAGGGGGTGTGGCCAATGCACAGGAATACGTAAGCAGCGAACGCACCTATGACGAACGCCTGCGGGGTGCGCGGGTCGCGGCGCTCAGCGACGATCTGTTCGGTGACTCGCTCAGCAAGAAGGATGGCTCACTGCAGTTCTCGCAGACCGACGTCGTCGTGCCGACCAGCAGCGGAATGCGCGTCGCGTTCACCCGCACCACGCCGAGGCAGAAGCAGGGACTCGACCGAGGCGCCGCTCCGCTGGGGGCATCCTGGGAAATCGATGCTCCCTACATGATGGGTTCCTACGATCAACGCAGGGGCTGGAATGCGGTCGGTGGTGGCCGCTGCAGCGGCAACAACGTATCGCCCACGGAGTCGGTTGGCCCGTCACCCGACTTCAACACCCGGGTCATTCCGAAGCACACCTATTGGAGCGGCATTTTCATCAACCTGCCGGCGGTGGGCTATGAACCGCTGTTGATGAAGGAAGCAGGGGCCAGCCTGCCCCAGGATGGCGCAGCCTACATCGGCACCTCGGCCAGCCAGTGGCGGGTCAGCTGCCTGCCCGCCATCAAGAATGGCACCGGCGAAGGCTTCGTTGTGCGGACCACCGATGGCACCCGCTACTTCTTCGACTGGATGGCGGTGCGTGACC
This sequence comes from Stenotrophomonas maltophilia, assembly GCF_047497515.2. Taxonomy (GTDB): domain Bacteria; phylum Pseudomonadota; class Gammaproteobacteria; order Xanthomonadales; family Xanthomonadaceae; genus Stenotrophomonas. The sequence continues at coordinate 71,247 of NZ_JAXAXL020000002.1, read as the reverse complement.
AGCACGACGTGCTGGCCAACGAGTATTACCGCGACGGCAATGGCAACGGCACCTCCCAACCGTACCTGCTGGTTCCAGTGGTCGATGTCTTCCTCTATGCGACGCGGGTCGAGGACCGCCACGGCAATTGGGTCAGCTACAGCTACGACGCTGCCAACCCGACGCGCCTGCTGGCGATCAGTTCCAATGACGGCGCCCGGATCGACATCGACTACGACGCGCAGGGCAAGATCGGTGCCGTCCGCGCCGGAGACCGCACCTGGCGCTACAACTACGTCGACAGCTACTGGGGACGCACGCTCAATGAAGTCGTCCTTCCTGACCAGTCGCGCTGGACCTTCTCCACCGACCGCCATGCCGGTGCCATGCCGTGGACGATGGTGCCCCCCGTCATGAATCCGGGCTTCTACATGAACGCCTGTGCGCAGGACCCAGGGACATTCCGCTCGGAAGTTGCTGGTGACCCGGCCTACAACGACGTGATCACGATGCGCCATCCGAGCGGCGCGCAAGGGGTGTTTTCACTTCGCCAGTTGATCCACGGATCAGACAACACGCCGGGCAGCTGCGGCATCATCGGCACCAGTACCTCCAGCTTCGGGTTTGGCTCGTTCGGCACTCCCAGCGCCTACATGGCCAAGTCGCTGGTGTCCAAGACGCTGTCCGGGCCCGGCATCCAGACCGCCTCCTGGACGTACACGTACTCACCGCACTGGTCATTCACCGGTGGCTGCACCTCCAACTGTGTTTCAACAACCTGGGAAAACCGGCCTGACGGCGTACAGGCCGAGTATGTCTTCGGCAACGACTACACCACCAACATCGGCGACCTGCAGATCGAGCGCCTCCGCCGCGCCGGCGTAGTGGTGCAGGAGACCCGCTACGTGAAGGCAGGCGCGTCGGCCGCCTACCCCGCACGCTATGGAACCCAGCTGGCGCCACGCGGGAATCCGCTGACCACCCAGATCCGCCCGATGCAGGACACCCAGCTGCGCCGGGACGGGATGCTCCATCGTCGTTATGTGGATGCTTTCGACGGCCTGGCACGCCCCGTGCGCGTCATCGAATCGAGCGCCGCGGGCCCATGACCCGAGCGGGTCGCGGCGTGACCCGCAGGACGCCTGGCTTTAGGCTCCAGCAATGGACTTCCCACTCTCGATAGACAGAAACTATAGAAATGAATGATTCATTCGATTATTCATTTCATCTGGCCCTAGCTACAGTCGAGTGAAGATGTTTCCCACGTCTTCACCGCCACCAGGAGCCAGCCGATGAGCCAGTCCGACAACAACAACGCCAAGTGCCCGTACCATACCGCCCCGTCGCCGGAGCAGGGCGCAGAGCAGCAGCGCGAGCTGAGCACCACGCCCAAGCAGAAGCACGGCGATGACCCGGTCACGCCGATGACCACGGCCTTCGGCGCACCGGTGGTGGACAACCAGAACAGCAAGACCGCCGGCCCGCGGGGCCCGCTGCTGATGGAAGACGTGTGGCTGCTGGAGAAGCTGGCCAACCTCAACCGCGAGATCATTCCCGAGCGCCGCATGCACGCCAAGGGCTCAGGCGCGTTCGGTACTTTCACCGTCACCCACGACATCAGCAAGTACACCCGCGCCAGACTGTTCGAGAAGGTCGGCAAGCAGACCGAGATGTTCGCCCGCTTCACCACCGTGGCCGGCGAGCGTGGCGCCGCCGACGCCGAGCGTGACATCCGCGGCTTCGCGCTGAAGTTCTACACCGAAGAAGGCAACTGGGACCTGGTCGGCAACAACACCCCGGTGTTCTTCCTGCGCGACCCGCGCAAGTTCGCCGACCTCAACAAGGCCGTGAAGCGCGACCCGCACACCAACCTGCGCAGCGCGCGCAACAACTGGGACTTCTGGACGCTGCTGCCCGAAGCCCTGCTGCAGGTGACCGTGGTGATGAGCGACCGCGGCATTCCGCGCAGCTTCCGACACATGCACGGTTTCGGCTCGCACACCTACAGCTTCACCAACGCCGACAGCGAGCGCTTCTGGGTCAAGTTCCACTTCGTCAGCCAGCAGGGCATCGAATCGCTGACCGACGCGCAGGCGCAGATCCTGGTCGGCCATGACCGCGAAAGCCACGGCCGCGACCTGTTCGCCGCGATCGAGAAGGGCGACTTCCCGAAGTGGAAGCTGTTCATCCAGGTCATGCCGGAACTGGACGCGGAAACCTACCGCGTGCACCCGTTCGACCTGACCAAAGTGTGGCCGAAGAGCGACTACCCGCTGATCGAAGTGGGCCAGTTCGAACTGAACCGCAACCCGGTCAACTGGTACCAGGACGTGGAGCAGTCGGCATTCGCACCGAGCAACCTGGTGCCGGGCATCGGTCCGTCGCCGGACAAGATGCTGCAGGCGCGCCTGTTCGCCTACTCCGATGCGCAGCGCTACCGCCTGGGCGTCAACCACCACCAGATCCCGGTGAACGCCGCGCGCTGCCCGGTGCACAGCAACCACCGCGACGGTGCGATGCGCGTGGACGGCAACTATGGTGGCCTGCCGCACTACGAGCCGAACAGCTACGGCCAGTGGCAGGAGCAGCCGGAGTACCGCGAGCCGCCGATGAAGATCCGCGGCGACGCCGACTTCTGGAACTTCCGCGAGGACGACGCCGACTACTTCAGCCAGCCCGGTGCGCTGTTCCGCAGCTACAGCCAGGCGCAGAAGGACCGCCTGTTCGCCAACACGGCCCGCGCTCTGGGCGATGCGCCGGACTTCATCAAGCAGCGCCACATCGACAACTGCAGCAAGGCCGACCCGGCCTACGGTGCCGGCGTCGCGGCAGCCCTGAAGGCGCTGGCCAGCCAGCCGTCCGACCCGTTCAAGCCGGCCCAGCCGGAAACCGACTTCCCGGCCGCTACCCCGGGCGCGGAAGACATCGAGCTCTGATCGCCCTCCCCCGCGTACACGGCACGCCGCCTCCCTGTGAGGCGGCGTCGCCGTTTTAACAGCCGGCGCCGTACCGTGTGCAGCGCCAACCCCAACCGAGGATTCCCCTGATGAGCCTGACCGATGAACTTCTCGCCAAACTGCAGGGCGCCCCGCTGCAGCAGGTCTCCCAGCAGCTCGGCATCAGCGACACCCAGGCCTCCGGCGCAATCGGCGCTGCGCTGCCGGTGCTGATGGGCGCGTTGGGCAACAACGCCGCGCAGCCGCAGGGGGCGCAGGCCCTGCTTGGCGCGCTGCAGAACAACCACAGCGGCCTGGACCTGGGCAGCGTGCTCGGCTCAGTGCTGGGCGGCGGTGGCGGCGGTGCCGCCAGCGATGGCGCCGGCATCCTCGGCCACATCTTCGGCGGCAGCCAGCAGAAGGTGGAAACCGGCCTGGCCCAGGCCACCCAGCTCGACAGCGGCCGCACCAGCCAGCTGCTGCAGATCCTCGCGCCGATCGTGATGGCCTTCCTCGCCCAGCGGCTGGGCGGCGGCCAGGCCGATGCCGGCTCGCTCAGCCAGGCGCTCGGCCAGGAAAAGCAGCAGGTGCAGCAGCAGGGCGGCATTGCCGGCGGCCTGCTCGGCAGCGTGCTGGACCAGGACGGCGACGGCCAGTTCGGCATGAGCGACCTGCTGAAGCTGGGCGGCAACCTGCTCGGCGGCAAGCGCTGACCGACGCTGTGGCCGGGGATGGCCCGGCCATGATCGGCCTTGTTACCGATGACGCCGGGCCCTGCCCGGCGTCTCAGCGGTTTCCAGCCTTCAGCCGCTGCAGGATCGGCGCGAACAACGGCGCCTGCATCGAGCGCGGCGGCGCCACCGGCGTTCCCTGCTCCTGTGCCTGCCAGTACGACCACGGCAGCGCCTTGTCGCCCAGTTCGTAGTCCATGCCATCCCAGCCATCCTCGCGGAAGGCGTAGAAGGCCCAGTGCACCTTGTCCTGTTCCAGCACCTGCAGCACGTCCTGCAGGTAGCGGCTGCAGTCGGGCCAGCGGCGCATGCAGCCGAATTCACCGACCACCATGCGGTTGGCCCCCACCCCGTGCGTCTTCGCCCACTCCATCGGCTGCTGCAGGTAGCTGCGTACGCGGTACTTGTCCCAGCGTTCGCTGCCCGCGCCGAATGGCACCTCTGCCGGGTAGCGGTACGGCGTGGCCCGCTTCTGGTTGGGCGCGCTGGTAGCGGCGTACGGCTCGTACATGTGCACGCTGTACAGCAGCTTCGCGTCGTCCAGCGGTGCCGGCCAGTAATCAAACGCGTCCGCCGCCGCGTACCAACCGGCATCGAGCATCAGCGGCATGTCTGCATCCACCGCACGCACGCTGGCAATGAGCCCTCGGTAGAGCACGCGCAGATCGCGCGGGCCGCCCTGCACACCGGCATACCACTTCCGCATCGCCTCAGGCGGGGCGTGTTCGGCCAGCGCGGTGCCATATTCTGGTGCAGGTTCGTTGATCAGGTTGTAGGCGGCCAGCGCGGGATGCCCTTTCAGTGCGGTGGCCAGATCACGCCAGAAGCGCTGCGCGGGCAGGTGGTTGTCCATCGACTGCCACAGGCGCTGATCGACCTTGTCGCCGTTCTTCTGCTTCCAGCGCAGCAGGGGCAGCGACAACGGCACCAGCACCACCTTCAGGCCCGAGGCATTGGCGTCATCCAGCGCATGCCGCAGGGTGGCCACGTCGGCCTGCACCAAGCCTTGGTAATGGTCGGCATCGCCGATGAAGTCGCGGCCGCCGGCGCTTTTCCACTTGTCCGGGCTGAGCCGTACCCAGGTCGCGCCGGTGTCACGCAGCGCCTGGAAGTAGGCGCGGTCCGGCGGATTCTCGTTGAAGCTGTTGCCGCCGCGCTGCGGCGAATCCCAGAAGGTGATGTCAGCGGCGAACGCCGGCGCGGCGGTAGCGAGGGCCAGGCACAGCAGGCTGTGGCGCAGGAACATGAGGGTCTTCCATGAGAAGGAAGATCCAACGTGCGGGGCACACACCGAACGCAGGCTGAGTGCCGACCGGTTCGCCGGGCATCGCCCGGCGCTACCCGCTCGCTCGGGTGGGTGCGAACCGTTGGTTCGCACGCTCTCCGCTGGACCAGACCCGGCGGGCAACCCTCAAAGCGCGTCGATATCGCCCAATGCCCGGATCAGCCGCCGCGCGCGCTTGTCCGGCTTGTGCTCCGGCGGCTGGAAGCCATCGCGGGCGGCGATGCGCAGTGCGCGTTGTTCGGCGCGGCGCGCCTTCGAGGCCTCACTCTCCGCATACAGCTGTTGCGCCAACGGTGCCGGCCCGCGCTGATCGCTCAGGCCCAGCACCTGGATCTCGAAATGCTCTTCGCCACGATCCACCTGCAACTGCTCGCCCACGCGCACCGCGCGCGAGGATTTCGGGCGTTGGCCGGCCACGCTGACCTTTCCGGTTTCGATGGCCTGCTTGGCCAGGCTGCGGGTCTTGAAGAAACGGGCCGCCCACAGCCAGATATCCAGGCGGACACTGGGCGACAGCGGGGAAAGCTCATGCATCGGTGCGCACTACTCCGGTGGCTTGTTCAGGGGACGCGGGTTGTCGGGGTCGGTACGGCAACCGCTGCCCCCGATCAGGGTGGGCACGCCAGCGGACAGATCCTGGCGCTGGCTGCCGACCAGGCACTCGGGACGGTCGGTCGGCCGCACCTGGGTATCGCCCAGCCGGTCACCTGTCGAACATGCGGCCAGTGCGGCGCCGATCAAGGCCAGCGCCAAAGCCCGCGTCACCTGCAGTGGTTGATGCATTGCCACATCCCGCAAACCGGCTTGGTGCTAGTGTGCGCCTCCCGGGATTCGATCACCACTCCATGGCCAAAGCGCCGCTTGACCTGACCACCGGCCCGATCGGCCGCAATCTGCTGCTGTTTTCCCTGCCGATCCTGGCCGGCAACATCGCGCAGTCGCTGAACGGCTCGGTGAATGCGGTGTGGGTGGGCCGCTTCCTCGGCGAGGCGGCGCTGACCGCCACCGCGAACGCCAACAACATCATGTTCTTCCTGATCGGCTCGGTGTTCGGCTTCGGCATGGCCTCGACCATCCTGATCGGCCAGGCCATCGGCGCGCGCGACATCGCCCAGGCGCGGCGCGTGGTCGGTACCAGCGCCACCTTCTTCATCGGCCTGTCGGTGATCATCGCGATCGCCGGCTGGTTCATGGCGCATCCGCTGCTGGCGGCGATGGGCACGCCGGCCGCCTCGCTGCCGCTGGCCGAGGCCTACCTGCAGATCATCTTCCTGGCGATGCCGACGCTGTACGCGTTCGCCTTCCTCACCGCCGCGCTGCGCGGTGCCGGCGATTCACGCACGCCGTTCCGCTTCCTGCTGGTGTCGGTGGCGCTGGACATCGTTCTGAACCCGGTGCTGATCTTTGGGATGGGGCCATTCCCCGCGCTGGGCATCGCCGGCTCGGCGTGGGCCACGCTGGTCGCGCAGACGCTGTCGCTGGCCGGCCTGCTGCTGTACATGCGCCACAAGCGCCACACGCTGTGGCTGGGGCGTGCCGACATGCGCCTGTTCAAGCTCGACCTGACCATCCTCAAGGCCCTGGTGCTCAAGGGCGTGCCGATGGGCCTGCAGATGGTGCTGATTTCGCTGTCGGTGATCCTGCTGATGACCATGGTCAACCAGTACGGCACCGCTACCGGCGCGGGTTATGGCGCCTCGCTGCAGCTGTGGAACTACCTGCAGATGCCGGCGATGGCGATCGGTGCGGCCTGCTCGTCGATGGCCGCGCAGAACGTGGGCGCGCAGCGCTGGGACCGCGTGCGTGGCACCGCACGCCAGGGCGTGCTGTTCAACTTCCTGCTGACCGGCGCGTTGATCCTGCCGCTGGTGGTGTTCGATCGCCAGCTGCTGGCCCTGTTCCTGCCGCCGGCCAGCCAGGCGCTGGACATCGCCCGCCACCTCAACCACGTGGTGATCGGCTCGTTCCTGTTCTTCGGCGTCAGCTTCGTGATCTCCGGCGTGGTGCGTTCGACCGGCGCGGTGATTCCGCCGCTGCTGATCCTGGCCGGCTCGCTGTGGGGCGTGCGCGTGCCGTTCGCCGAACTGCTTCAGCCGTACTGGGGCGCCGATGCGATCTGGTGGAGTTTCCCGGTCAGCTCGTTCGTGTCGATGCTGCTGTCGCTGGCGTATTACCGCTGGGGTGGCTGGCGCAAGGCGAAGATGATCGGCAAGCCCTCGCACGCCGAGGAACTGGCCACGCCCTCGGAAATCCCGGCCTGCCCACCGTCACCGGTGGCCGACCCGGACGTCGCATTGGAATCCACGCCGCCACGGTAGTGCCGGCCGCTGGCCGGCAACTTCATGGATCGATCAATGCACGGTAGTGCCGGCCGCTGGCCGGCAACCTCATGGATCGGTCAAACCACGGTAGTGCCGGCCGCTGGCCGGCAGCTTCATGCCGCTCCGGAAGCATCGTGCAACAGCCGGCCAGCGGCCGGCTCTACCGCTTCTTCTTTTTCGCCGCGTTGAACGTCGCCGCCTCGCGCAGCAGCGCCTTGAACGCGGCGGCATTGGGCATCGCGCCTTCATGGATGTCGATCGCGCGCCGCGCGTTGCCGTCCAGGCTGGCATTGAACAGCCCCTTCGGATCCGCCAATGCCGCACCGTTGGCGAAGGTCAGTTTCACTGCCTTCTTGTAGGTCTCGCCGGTGCACAGGATGCCGTTGTGTTCCCACACCGGCGTGCCCCGCCACTTCCAGGTCTCCTGTACCTCCGGCAGCGCTTCATGGATCAGCGCGCGCACGCGTGCCAGCGTTTCGCCACGCCAGTCACCCAGTTCGGCGATGCGTGCATCGATCAGTTCGGCAACCGTCTTTCCGGCATCGGCAGGATTGGGTGCATGCGTGGCCATCGAGAGTTCTCGTCAGGAAGGGATTCACAACACCGCACTTGTATACGCTCGGCGGGCGCGGCGCGCCATCGGCTCAGTCCGCCTGCCCGGCCCGGAACTGCTTCCAGTCCGGCAGCTTGCGGTGGCGGCGCAGTGACTGCATCAGCGCCGCCATCACTACGCCGAACACAGCGCCGGCCAACAGGCCGGCGGCCAGCAACAATGCCAGCGGGCGCTCGCTGCCCTGCCACAACATCAGCCACATCAGGCCGGTCCAGAACAGCCCGAACAGCAGGCCCTGCACCAACGCATTGATGCCGAAGCTGGCCAGGATCGGCGGCGGCACGGCAATGCCGCTGCGCCACAGCAGGCGATGCAGCAACGGCGCGGACTGTACGCGCGCCAGTCCCTTGCCGTCGAGAAAACGCAGCGCGGCCTGGATCACGGCGGGATAGCGTGGGTTGATATCGTTCATCACCTGATCGTGGCCGATGCGATGCCGCAAACGCAAACGCAAACGGCCGCCCGAAGGCGGCCGTCGCGGCAACAACCGAAGTTGTTTATCAGGCCTTTTCGGCCAGACGGGCAGCCTTGGCGGCAGCAGCGGCAGCCAGGTCTTCCTTGATGCGGGCAGCCTTGCCTTCCAGGCCACGCAGGTAGTACAGCTTGCCGGCGCGGACCTTACCACGACGCTTCACTTCGACCGAGTCGATGATGGCGCTGTGGGTCTGGAAGACGCGCTCGACGCCGTAGCCGTGCGAGATCTTGCGGACGGTGAACGAGGAGTTCAGGCCGGCATTCTTGGTGGCGATGACAACGCCTTCGTAGGCCTGCACGCGCTCGCGGCTGCCTTCCTTCACCTTCACGTTGACGACAACGGTGTCGCCCTGGCTGAACTTCGGCAGTTCGCGGGTGATCTGGGCGGATTCGAATTCCGCGACGATGGACTTGTTCAGCTTGCTCATGGGTTACACCGATTCTTGTTCGGGTGGGCGTGTCGATTCGACAACGTAGGCTGATGCAGTCACTGGACTGTGCTGCACGTTTGTTGTGGGTACTGCGCGCGCCGGCCGGGGCTGGCGGTAATTGGCCATGATAGCCGATAAAGCCAGCCCTGCGCTAGGGGCCGGCCTTGTGCTTCTGGGCCTGGCGGGCCTGGTCCAGCAGTTTGCGGTCGGCCTTGCCCAGCGCCTGTTCATCCAGCAGATCCGGGCGCCGCTGGGCGGTGCGGACCAGCGACTGCTGGCGGCGCCAGGCGGCGATGGCCGCGTGGTTGCCCGAACGCAGCACGTCCGGCACGTCTCCCAGCGGATGCTGGGCCGGCTGGCTGTAATGCGGGCAGTCGAGCAGGCCGAGGTCACCCTCGAAGCTGTCCTGCGCCGCCGATTCGGCGTCGTTCAGGGCGCCGTCCTGCAGGCGGGCCACGGCGTCGATGATCACCGCCGCGCCCAGCTCGCCCCCGGACAGCACGTAATCGCCGAGGGAAATCTCCTCGTCGACATTGGCTTCCAGGAAACGCTCGTCGATGCCTTCGTAGCGGCCGCAGAGCAGGACCATGCGCGGCAATGCCGCCAGTTCCCGCACCTTGGCCTGGGTCAGCGGTGCGCCCTGCGGGCTCAGGTAGATTACCCGTGCCGGGGTTGGATCGGCGTCGCGGATCGCCTGCAGGCAGGCCTGCAACGGCTCGATCAGCATCACCATGCCCGGGCCACCGCCGAACGGACGGTCGTCCACCCGGCGGTAGTTGCCTTCGGCGTAATCACGGGGATTCCAGCCATGCAGGCTGAACAGCCCCTTCTCCTGCGCACGCCCGACCACGCCCAACCCAGCGGACTGGGCGAGGAACTCGGGGAACAGGGTGATGACGTCGAAACGCATGCTCACACTCAGAACTCGGGATCCCAATCGACCACGACCAGGTTGGCCTCGAAGTCGACCGATTTGACGAAGTCCGGCTGCACGAACGGAATCATCCGCTCGCGGTCACCACGGACCACCACCACGTCGTTGGCGCCGGTGCTGAACAGGTGCGAGACCTGGCCCAGGGCGACGCCCTCGGTGGTCTTCACGTCCAAGCCTTCCAGGTCCACCCAGTAGTACTCGTCCGGCTTCGGCGGCGGCAGCGCACTGCGGGCCACGTAGACCTCGGTGCCATGCATCGCCTCGACCGTGTCGCGATCTTCGACGCCCGGGAAGCGGGCCACCAGATGCTTGCCGCTGTCGCGGCCACGAGCGCCCTCAAACGTCGATTCCTGCCCGTTGGGGCTGCGCAGGATCCACGGCTGGTAACGGAAAATGGCGGAACGCGGCTCGGTCCAGGACTCGAGCTTTATTTCGCCGCGCACACCAAAAGCGCCGACAATCCTGCCCAGCAGGATGCGGCGCCCGTTATCTTTCATCTGCGTTCGATCAGATGGGCCGCACCAGGGTGCGGCCCTTCAGGCTCAGGCCGCAGCGGCCTGGGACTTGCTCGCTTCCTTGATCAGGTTGCGAACCTTTTCGGTCGGCTGGGCGCCGTTCTTGACCCAATGGTCAACGCGGGCCAGGTCCAGCTCGATGCGCTTCTCGCCACCCTGTGCAACCGGGTTGTAGAAGCCAACGCGCTCGATGTTGCGGCCGTCGCGCGCGCTGCGCACGTCGGTCACGATGATGTGGTAGAACGGACGCTTCTTGGCGCCGCCGCGGGTCAGTCGAATCTTGACCATGGTGGTTTTTTCCTATTGCCCAGTCGCCAGGATGGCGCGGTAAGCGGGCGATTATAGCGGCAGAACCCGGCCGAGCCAACCCCAGCGCTTCACCCGGGTCAGATCCCTTCTGCGGCGTAAAAAGGATCTGACCCCAATTCCTGCCAAGCCACGCCGGCCAGCACCGCCCTGCCCTGTTCAGCCAGCGCCTGCGAACCCGGCAGGAGATGCCCGTCGATCGCATCCAGTGCCCATAGGCCGCTGGCATTGCAGGCGAAGGCCGCCTTCACACTGGCCAGTGCCGCCCGCGGGACGGGGCGGGTAACCTGCGGGCCGGGCCAGTGCTGCTTCAGCAGACTCTCGGCGGTGCCGCGCAGGGCAGGCGCGCGCGGCCAGAGCAGCTGGTGGCCGTCATGGACGGCCAGGTTCCAGGTCGTGCCCTCGCTGACGTGGTCATCGCTGCCAACCAGCAGGGCATCGTCAAAGCCCTCCGCCATCGCCGCACGCCGCTCGGAAAACAAGCCGAAGGTGCCCACATGCTTGATCTGCGGCAGCTCGCGCTGCCAGACCACGCTGCGCACGCGCTTGGGCGCGGTCAGCGTCACCGGCGCGGATACCGCCACCAGCACGTCCACCGGCACGGTTGCCAGCGGGCTGCGGAAATCGAAGTGGCGCGAGTACACCGTCACCCGCAGCGAGGCATCGGCGCGCGCCGCCTGATGCAGGGCCTGCGCCATCCAGCTCTGCACCTGCGCCGTATCCAGTTCGCTGCCAAACAGTTCGCGCGTGGCCTGCAACAGCCGCGCCAGATGCAGGTCGAGCCCCTGCACGGCACCGCCGCGCACCTGCAGCGAGGTGAAGTGGCCGTAGTTGACCAGTGCCGGCAACAGATCCTCGACCTGCGCCGGCTGGCCGTTGCAGGTCACCGTCATCGCAGCAGCGCCTGCGCCTGTTGCCACATGCCACGCAGCACGTCGGCGGCCGGCTGTGCCGGCGCCATCCATGCCGACTGCCCTGCCCAGGCCTGCATCGCCGCCAAGCGGTTTTCCTGCACCGCCTGCTTGCGCATCGGTGCGGTCAGCCCGCGCTGGACCGGGTACGGGCGCGGTGCAGGTGCGCCGTCCGCGGCGGCGGCGCGCACATAAGGGGTAGCCAGGCCACGACCGAGGCGGCCACTGAAGGCGCGGGTCGGCCAGGCGTCTTCGGGTTCACTGGCAGCCAGCCCGTCGGCCCACGCCGAGGCGATCGCCGCTTCCGGCGTACGCAGGAAGGCGGTGCCGATCTGCACGGCGCTTGCGCCGAGGGTAAGCGCGGCGGCGATGCCACGGCCATCGGCGATGCCACCGGCAGCGATGACCGGAATCCGCAGGTGATCGGCCAGGCGCGGCAGCAGCGCGAACAGCCCGACCAGTTGACGCTCGGCCATTGCCGGATCAAACGACCCGCGATGCCCCCCCGCTTCCACACCCTGCGCTACCACCGCCTCAGCGCCGGCGTCCTGTGCCGCGCGCGCTTCGGACAACGTGGTCGCACAGGCGATCCAGGCGATGCCCGCATCCTTCAGCTGCTGCACGTGGCGTGGCTGCAGCACACCCATGATGGTCGAGGCCACTGCCGGGCGCGCCGCCAGCAAGGCGGCAAACTGTTCTTCGAAGTCGGCAGGCGTGGCGTCTGCAGCGCTGGCCGGCACGTCCGGCCCCCACTGTGCAAGGAACGTGCGGCTGGCAGCCTCGGCGGCAACATCACGAGTTGGCGCCGGGTCCGGCACCCACAGGTTCACCTGTGCCGGGCCAGTGGAAGCGGCGCGGAAGTCGTCCATCCAGCGGCCGATATCGGCCGATGACGACAGCACCGCGCCCATCGCGCCCATGCTGCCGGCATTGGCCAGCGCGGCCGACAACGGCACCGGGCAGGCGCCGGCCATCGGTGCCAGCAGGATCGGGGCGGAAACGTCAAAGCGCCGGCAGAACGCCTCGACGCGGGAAGTTACAGCGGAACTCTGCATGACGGCCCATCGTTTCGGACAGGCCCCCATGGTGCGCGCAGGACGGGGGTAGAGTCGAGCTTGCTCGACTGCTCCACGCCCTACGTAGAGTCGAGCTTGCTCGACTGTTGCCGGCGCCTCAGTCGAGCAAGCTCGACTCTACCCATGCAGGGCCCCAGCAGCGCATCGACATACCAATGCAGGGCCCCGGCAATGCGTCGGCACACCAACGCAATCACCCGACACCCCATCCATCAACGGAACGGCATGCCGCGGCCGCCCATGGCCCCCATCATGCCCTTCATGCTGCGCATCATGCCCTTCATGCCGCCGCCGGCCATCTTGCTCATCATCTTTTCCATCTGCATGTACTGCTTCATCAGCTTGTTGACGTCGGCCGGGGTCACGCCGGAGCCCTTGGCGATGCGCGCGCGGCGTGAGCCATTGAGCAGGTTCGGGTTGCGCCGCTCCTTCTTGGTCATCGAGCTGATGATGGCGATCATGCGCGGCACTTCCTTGCCCTGGCTGACCTGCTGCTTCAGATGGTCGGGGATGTTGCCCAGGCCCGGCAGCTTGTCCATCAGGCCGCCGATGCCGCCCATGTTCTGCATCTGCTCCAGCTGGTCGCGCATGTCGTTCAGGTCGAACTTCTTGCCCTTGGCGACCTTCTCGGCCAGCTTGGCGGCCTTTTCCTTGTCGACCTGCTGCTCGACCTGCTCGACCAGCGACAGCACGTCGCCCATGTCCAGGATGCGGCTGGCGATGCGGTCCGGGTGGAACACGTCCAGGCCTTCCGGCTTCTCGCTGACACCGACGAACTTGATCGGCTTGCCGGTGATGTAGCGCACGCTCAGCGCGGCACCGCCACGGGCGTCACCGTCGGTCTTGGTCAGCACCACGCCGGTCAGCGGCAGCGCGTCACCGAAGGCCTTGGCGGTGTTGGCCGCGTCCTGGCCGGTCATGGCATCGACCACAAACAGGGTTTCGGCCGGGTTCACGGCAGCGTGCAGGGCCTTGATCTCGGCCATCATCGCTTCGTCGATGGCCAGGCGGCCGGCGGTATCGACCAGCAGCACGTCGACGAACGACTTGCGCGCATCATCGATGGCGGCGCGGACGATGGCTTCCGGCTTCTGGTCGGCGCTGGACGGGAAGAACAGCACCCCGACCTGCTCGGCCAGGGTCTTCAGCTGCTCGATCGCGGCCGGACGGTAGACGTCGGCCGACACCACCATCACCTTCTTCTTGCGCTTTTCCTTCAGGTGCTTGGCCAGCTTGCCCACGGTGGTGGTCTTGCCGGCGCCCTGCAGGCCGGCCATCAGGATGATGGCCGGGGCCGGAACGTTGAGGTTCAGGTCGCTGGCTTCAGCGCCCATCACCGCGGTCAGCTCGTCGCGCACGACCTTGATCAGGGCCTGGCCCGGGGTCAGCGACTTCAGCACTTCCTGGCCGACCGCGCGCACCTTGATGCGCTCGATCAGGGCCTGCACCACCGGCAGCGCGACGTCGGCTTCGAGCAGCGCGATGCGGACCTCACGGGTCGCCTCGCGGATGTTCTCCTCGGTCAGGCGGCCGCGGCCACGCAGGCGCTCGATGGTGCCGGAAAGGCGCTGGGTCAGGGACTCGAACATGCGGTACGACCTGTCTGAAAACGGGGGACAATAAGGCAGACAGTATAACGGGTCCGCCCTGCCTGCCGGACTGCGACGCCGCGGCCGTCGCCACCACCGCAGGGGTATGCGAAACTGCAACGATGACAATCGTTCTCATCGCCGTCCTGCTCTACCTGGCTGCCAGTGCCCTGCTGGTGCGCGCGCTCGGCCGCGATGAAACCACCGGCTCCCCCATCTGGCTGTGGCCGGCCCTGCCGGCGATGCTGCTGCATGGCGGCTACCACGTGATGGTGGCGATGCGCACCAATGGCGGGCCGGACATGCACTTCTTCGCCGCGCTGTCGCTGGTCGGGCTGGGCATGGCCTGGCTGACCTCGCTGGTCGGCGCGCGCGGTCGGATGTCGGCACTGGGCGTGGTGGTGTTCCCGCTGGCGGCCGTGCTGCTGCTGGCCTACCACGGCTATGGCCACGAACCGAGCAAGGTGCTGGGCTGGCGCCTGGCCAGCCACGCCTGGCTGGCGCTGCTGGCCTACGCCACGCTGAGCATCGCCGCGCTGCTGGCGATCATGCTGTGGCTGCAGGAGCGCGCACTGCGCCGCCGTGAATTCCGCCCCTGGCTGCGCGCACTGCCGCCGCTGGCCGACCTGGAATCGCTGCTGTTCCGGGTGATCACCGTGGGTTTCGCGCTGCTGACCCTGACCCTGGTCACCGGCGTGCTGTTCGTCGACGACCTGCTGGCACAGAAGCTGGTTCACAAGACCGTGCTCAGCGTGCTGTCGTGGATCGTGTTCGGCGTGCTGCTGATCGGCCGCCGCCGCTACGGCTGGCGCGGCATGAAGGCGGTGCACTGGACGCTGGCGGCGATGCTGTTGCTGCTGCTGGCGTTCTTCGGCAGCCAGTTCGTGATCGAACTGGTGTTCGGGCATACGCGATAGAGGCGTGCCGACCAACGGTCGGCGCCCCCCCCAACATCACAGGGTAGTGCCGGCCGCTGGCCGGCAACTGGACAGCACCCTGCGTGGATGCCGTAGGCGGTTCAGGGCACCGGCTGGGCCAGGATCTTCCGCACCGACTGGCCGCGACTGGTAACGATGTCATCGACCTGCCAGCAACCCTCGCCCTGCCGGACCATCGGTACGCGGGTCAGGCGCGCCTGCTTCCACACGGTATAGCGCATCTCGACCACGCCGGCGCTGGCCGAATCCTGCCGCCATTGGTAGTCCACCGCGCTGTCGATGTCACCGTCCTGGCCATCCAGCCAAGGGTCCGAATCGATGGTGCAGATGCCCTCCTCGCGCACCTGGCAGGCGCGTTCGCCGCGCAGCGCCTTGCCGAACGCCGGGCTCACCAGCGTAGTCGGCGGCTCCAACAGATCCCCCTTGCCCGTCGTCGCCTCATAG
This sequence comes from Stenotrophomonas maltophilia, assembly GCF_047497515.2. GTDB lineage: Bacteria > Pseudomonadota > Gammaproteobacteria > Xanthomonadales > Xanthomonadaceae > Stenotrophomonas. Next base: position 55,764 of record NZ_JAXAXL020000002.1, on the reverse strand, counting down.
AACGCGCGCGCCACGGCCACCGGCGCCTGGCAGGCCGGCGCAGCCTGCACGGCAGGGGCCAGCAGCAGCGCGGCGATCACCCACATCCCTGTCTTTCGCATATATCTCTCCTTGGGGTAGTGCCGGCCGCTGGCCGGCAACAAAGCATCGCATGGCGCTGCCGGCCAGCGGCCGGCACCACCCGGCGCCGGGCTTACAACCCGTAGCGCTCGATCACATCCAGATGCGGCTGGCGGTCCTGGTCGCAGGCTTCGGCCAAGCGCAGCCAGCAGTGCGGATGGGGCCACGTCGCGGTCTGCTGCTGCAGGAAGCGATGCAGCGCCAGCGGCGCATGGTCCTGCGGCTGGGCCACGGTGAACAGCACGCCCGGCAGGGTGCCCTCGTCCGCGTCCGGATCGGTCACGGTGTAGTCCGGGCGGCTGTGCGACCAGACCTGCCAACCCTGTGCTTCCGCGGCTTCAACAAAGGCGTTCCAGGCCTCTTCGCCCGGGTGCGCGCCATCGATCAGCCAGCTGCGGGCGAAACCACCACGCTCCAGCACATGCACCTGTGCATAGGTCGGGATGAAGTGCTCGCGCGCTTCCTCCTCTTCCGGTGCCGGATGCACCAGCGCGGCGTCGAACACCACCCAGTCGCCGACCTGCTGGGCGCGGTTGGCCGGTGCGTTCTCGACGATGCGCGCGGTGACCGGGCCACTGCGGCGGGCGTAGTACTCCATCGGCTCGCCATGCTCTTCGCTGCGGATGATCACCCAGCCCCACGGCTCTTCGACCACGCCGTCCTGGCTGGACAGCTCCATGCCGATCGCCGCCGCCGAGCGGCGCACTGCGTCCCAGTCGCGCGCCGCGCTGGCCGCACTCATGTGGTCCCAATGCGCGGCGCTGGGTTCTTCCAACAGCTCCACCAGCTGCGCATAGCAGGCCTGTGCTTCGCTGAAGCGGCCGGTTTCCATGTACATGCGCGCCAGCGTGCCGCGTGCACCGTGCGAGCCCGGCGATGCCGCCAGCAGCGCCTGCGCGGCCTGCTCCAGCGCCGGCCAGTCGGACACGCGGCGTGCGCGTTGCACTTCGCACCAGTGCGCGAACACCGGCACGCTGCCACGATAGACGTCGGCCAGGCGACGCAGGCCGTCGTCGTCGCCCTGCTCGGTCAGCCAGCGCATCAGGGTGTAGGCCGCCGGGCCGTCTTCCTGCGCGTGCGCCTGCACGAACTGCCACAGCAGCGCGCGCGCCTCGGCCTGCGCACCGCAGGCCGCCAGCGCAGAAGCCGCCGTCTCGGCCAGTGCTTCGTCATCGGGCAGTTGCGACTGCGCCTGCAGCAACCATTGCGCCTCGCGCTCCGGGTCACGCGACTGGTTCTGTTCGCCCTGCTCGCTCAGCCACGCCAGCAGGTCGCCCGCGGGAACCGGCAGCGGCGCCACCGCCGGCAACGCCTCGATGCGCGCGGCGAGCCCAGCCACCAGCGCCGCCGCACCGCGGTCCTGGCGCAGCTGCGCCAGATGGGTGCGGGCCAGCTCCAGCTGGCGCAGCGCCACCCAGCGCGCCCCACGTTGCAGGGCCAGTTCCAGGCTCAGCGCCGCCACTTCAATCAGCAGGCGATGCGAACCGACACGCGCGAAGTGCTCGATGATCGTGTTGAAACGCGTGCCCAGATCCCACGTATTGCGCGCGGGATCGCGCTGGCACAGCGCCGCGGCAGTGTTCGCCCACAGCCGCCAGTAATTCGGGGTCAGCTCGCTCCACGGCACCAGCTGCTGCAGCGCCTCTTCGTCGCGGCCCAGCTGGGCCAGCGCCCACGCCTTGGACAGGCGGCGTGGCACCGTGCAGTTGGCCGGCTCGTACTCACCGGACGCGGCCACTTCAGCCTCGCGCTTCTCGATCAGCACCAGCGCCTCCTCGGCGCGCCCCATGCCCAGCAGGATCTTGATCTGCATTTCCGGGAAGCTGTCGAACACTTCCTTGCCACAGGCCTCGATCGCATCGGACTGCACCTGCAGGTAGTCGAGCGCATCCTGGCCGCGGCCATCATCGAGCAGCGCGTCGGCCTTCTCGCAGCTCAGGCACTGGAAGCAGGCCCAGCTCGGGTCGACACGACCGAGGGTTTCATCGCACACCTCGATGCGTTCGGGCACCCAGCCCGGGCCATCGATGTTGCCGTAGCAAGCGGCCAGGTCCTGGGTCACGCAGATCGACTGCGGGCATTCCAGCGTGTCCTCGCGGTGCGCGCGCTCGAACAACGCCACCGCTTCGCCCAGCGCGCTCTCGCCTTCCACGCGGTTGCCGACGCGGTTGCGCAGCGCCCAATGGCCGACATACACGTCGACCCAGGGATTGTCGAGCGCCTTGCCCAGCGCGCGCGCTTCAGGCAACAGCGCATCGACGCGGTCGATCTGCAGCTCACTGACCTCGTCGGCGAGGCGGTTCAGCAGATGCGCGTTCTGCGCTTGGCCGGCCTGGCGCAGGTCACCCTGCAGTTTTTCGACCCAGTTCCAGATATCCATGGGGTAAATGCTCCTGTCTAGCGAAGGCTGGATGAGAGGGTGCGGTGCTCAGCGCAGCATCTGCTGCAGGGCACCGGCAATATCGGAGAAGGCGCCGTTCAGATCCGGGCCGGGCGTGGCGGTCGCGCGGGCCAACGGACGGCCCTGCGCAGCAACGATGATCTTCAGCGAGCGCAGCAGGCGTGCGGCGGCCTCGGCCTGCGGGTGGCCCTCGCGCTGGGCGCGAAGCAGCGCCTGCACCGCCGGATTGTCGAGATTGAGATACAGCCGCGACGGTGCGCGCGATTCGATGCGCGCGGTGAACTGACGGGCCAGGCGCAGCGCCGCCATCGAAACACGCTTGTCGTTCTCGTCGTCTTCCAGGCGCTGCTTCAGCTCGGCCTCGCGGTCGGGCACCACCACCACCGGCAAGGCCTCGGGGCTGAAGCGCGCCGGCAGCAACTGCTCGCCGTCGCCCAGCTGCTCACGCAGCCACGCCAACTGGGCTTCGTCGAGGCTGTCGTCACTCCGGAACAGCGCGCGATTGCCCTGCTCGGTGCCGAGTTCAACCAGGCGCAGGCCCTTGGCCTGAGCCCAGCGCCGCAGGAACGGCACCACCGCATAGCGATGGCCATGCGCGACCGGCACGCCCATCGCACGGAACAGCATTTCCTCGAAGCCGCCACCATTGTCGAGGATCACATGCACCGCGCCACGCGCCGGCAGCGCGCTGGCCGGCAGGTCACCCTGCGAGGTCGGCACGCGCACGTGTTCCAGCAGCAGGTCGAACAAGCGGTCGTCGCACAGCGCCGCGCCCAGCAGCGCCTCGTTGTGGCGGCTGAGCACGCGTCGCCAGGCTTCCGGCTGCTGTCGCGCAACGTCGGCCAGGCCGTCGATCAGTGCCTCCAGCAGTGCATGCTGCACGGCGCGGTACTGGTCATCGCGCTGCAGGTCTTCGCGGCTGGCGGTGGGCGTCAGCCGCGAGGATTCGATCACCCCGCCGATGAAACCGGCCCACGGCGGCAGCAGGTCGCGTGCATCGTCGTCCAGCAGCATGCCGCGCACGAATACCGACAGGTTGCGGTTGTCGCTGGTGCCATAGGTGGCGCCGTCCTGCACCCATAGCAGGCCGGTGGCATCACTGCTGCCATCGGCACGCAGCGGTACGGTGACGATCGGTTCGAAATCGTGCTCGAAGCGTGCCGCGAACTGCAATGCCTGGCGCCGCGCCTGCACCGGATGCACGGCGACATCACCCTGTGCGCGCCACGGCGGCGGCTCGGGGTTGAGCGCCTCGGCCGCAGCACCGATGAAGATCGGCTCGGACAGCAGCGCGCAGTAGCGGCCCAGCACTTCATGCAGGCGTGCTTCGTTGGCCAGCGGCAGGAAGTCCGGGTGCAGCTCCAGCTCCACCTCGGTACCCACCGCACGTGCCGGCACTTCGCTGACGGTGTACTGCTCGGCGTTGCTGGACACGTACAGATGGCCCAGCTCGGGCGCCTGGTAGGAGGTGGTGCGCACGCTGACCCGGCGCGCCAGCACGAACGCCGACAGGAAGCCCAGGCCGAACATGCCGATCAGGCCTTCATCATCCTCGCCGCCCTGGCGCAGGCCACGGGTATAGCCGACGCCGACGGTGGCCAAGTAGTCGTGGATTTCCTGGCGGGTCAGGCCCGCACCGGTATCGATGATGCGCAGCACGCCGGCAGTGGCATCGACCTGCACCGATATGCGCGAAGGCACCTCGACGCCGGGCTGTTCGATGCGGCGGCGGATGATCGAGTCGTGCGCGTTCTGCACCAGCTCGCGCAGCGCCACCACTGGGGTGGAATACAGGTGCTTGCCCAGCACCGTCATCAATCCATTGAGATCGACCCCGGCACGACGGATCTCGGCGTTGGGGGCGATGAGCGCGGTGTCCTGCATGTAAACGTTTACTCCTGGGCACGGAAAGACGCCTCAGGGCGTCTTCGTCGAGCGGGAAAAACTAACACAGGCAAGCTGACCGTTGCCGTGTCGGCTGCCGTATTCCACGCGCGCGCCGCTGCGTCACGCCGCGTCGATGGCCTCGGACAGGCGCTCCACCGCGATCACTTCCATGCCCTTCACCGAGCCCCCCTTGGGGGCATTGGCCTTGGGCACGATGGCACGCTTGAAGCCATGAGTGGCCGCCTCGCGCAGGCGGTCTTCGCCATTGGGCACCGGGCGGATCTCGCCGGACAGGCCGACCTCGCCAAAGGCAATCGTCTTCTCCGCCAGCGGCCGGTCCTGCAGCGAGGACAGCACCGCCAGCAGCACGGGCAGATCGGCGGCGGTCTCCTGCACGCGGATGCCACCGACAACATTGACGAACACGTCCTGGTCGCCAACCAACACGCCGCCGTGGCGGTGCAGCACGGCCAGCAGCATGGCCAGGCGGTTCTGCTCCAGGCCAACCGCGACACGGCGCGGGTTCGACAGTGGCGACGCATCGACCAGCGCCTGCACCTCCACCAGCAGCGGCCGGGTGCCCTCGCGGGTCACCATCACGCAGCTGCCCGGCTGGTGGGTACTGCCGCCGGACAGGAAAATCGCCGAGGGATTTGAGACCTCCTTCAGGCCCTTGTCGCCCATCGCGAACACGCCCAGCTCGTTGACCGCACCGAAGCGGTTCTTGAACGCGCGCAACAGGCGGAAGCGACTGCCGCTCTCACCCTCGAAATACAGCACCGCGTCGACCATGTGCTCCAGCACGCGCGGGCCGGCGATGCCGCCTTCCTTGGTGACGTGACCGACCAGGAACACGGCAATGCCGGTCTCCTTGGCGAAGCGCACCAGCCGTGCAGCGCTCTCACGCACCTGGCTGACCGAACCCGGCGCGGCGGTCAGGCTCTCGGTCCACAGGGTCTGCACCGAGTCGGCCACGATCAGCCGCGGGCCGGCCTTGGACGCGTGCTGCAGGATCGATTCGACACCGGTCTCGGCCAGGGCGTTGACGCCATCCAGCGGCAATTCCAGCCGGTGCGCGCGACCGGCCACCTGCGCCAGCGATTCCTCGCCGGTCACATACAGCACCGGCAGCTCGGCGGCCATCTTCGCCACCGCCTGCAGCAGCAGGGTCGACTTGCCGATGCCCGGATCGCCGCCCACCAGCACCACCGCACCCTCGACCAGGCCGCCGCCCAGCACGCGATCGAACTCGCCGATGCCGGTGCTGACCCGACGGTGCTCGGTCTGCTCGACGTCCTTCAGGGCGGTGATCTTCGGCGGGTCGATCTTGCCGGCCCAGCCCGCGCGACGCGATGCTGGCGCCTTGGCCGCCGCCGCACTCTCCAGCACGATTTCCGACAGCGCGTTCCAGGCATTGCACTCGGTGCACTGGCCCTGCCACTTGCTGTATTCGGCGCCGCATTCATTGCAGACGTAGGCGGTGCGGGCTTTGGCCATCGGATGATTTCCAGCAACGGGAACAGGCGTGGCAGGATAGCCGAGCCGGGTCGCAGGTGCTGCGACCGCTCAAGTCCTGCCCGCCCGCGCCGATAGGGGTCGCGGGCGTGCGCCTTGCGGGCGCCCCTCCCTCTTCCACTGGATTCGACATGACTGGCAGTTACAGTCAGAGCCTGGTCACCATCTCGCTGCTGGTGGCCATTCTTGCTTCGTACACCGCGCTGGACATGGCCGGCCGCCTGGCCACGGCCGAGGGCCGCGTGGCGCGCTGGTGGCTGGCCGGCGGCGCGACAGCCATGGGCCTGGGCATCTGGTCGATGCACTTCATCGGGATGCTGGCCTTCGACCTGCCGATCCCGGTGGGCTACGACCTGGGCATCACCCTGTATTCGCTGGCGATCTCGATCGGAGCCTCGGCCTATGCGCTATGGCTGGTATCCAGGCCCAGCCTGCCATGGCCGCGGTTGCTGGCCGGTGCCGTGCTGATGGGGCTGGGCATCGCCACCATGCACTACCTGGGCATGGCGGCAATGCGCATGCAGCCAGGCATCGACTATCACCCGGGCTGGTTCGCCGCCTCGATCGCGGTGGCCATCGGTGCCGCCGGCGCCGCGTTGTGGATTGCCTTCCGTCTGCGCACCGAGCAGCGCAACACCCTCCTCCTGCGCGCGCTTGCTTCGCTGGTGATGGGCCTGGCCATCGTGGGCATGCATTACACCGGCATGGCTGCCGCGCGCTTCCCCGCAGGCAGCCTCTGTGGCGCCGTCGGCAGCGGCGGCATCGACACCCGCTGGCTGGCGGTGCTGGTGATCGTCACCACCGTGGCCACGCTGGGCATCGCCCTGGTTGCTTCGCTGTTCGACCGGCAGATGCGCGTGCGCACCGGGCTGCTGGCCGACTCGCTGGCACGCGCCAACAACAAGCTGATCCAGGCTGCCCTGCACGACCCGTTGACCCAGCTGCCCAACCGCATGCTGCTGCAGGACCGCATCGAGCAGGCCATCGAGAAAGCGCAACGCCGCAACCACGCCGTCGCGGTGATGTTCTGCGACCTGGATGGCTTCAAGGCGGTCAACGATGCCTATGGCCACCAGTTCGGCGACCGCCTGCTGGTGGCGGTCGCGCAGCGCATCGCCGGCCTGCTGCGGCCGCAGGACACCTTCGCGCGCCTCGGCGGCGATGAATTCGTCATCGTGCTGGCCATCGATATTCCCGACGATGCGGTGGTGGTGGCTGAGCGCATCATCGCCGCGGCCGGCGAGCCGTTCACGCTGGATGCGGCCGAGCTGCAGGTCAGCGCCAGCCTGGGCATCGCCCTGTATCCAGACGATGCCGGCAACGAACGCGAGCTGATGGCCCACGCCGACGCGGCGATGTACCACACCAAGGAAACCGGCCGGAACGGCTACACCTTCTTCACCCCATCGATGCAGCTCAGCGCCAACCGGCAGCTGCGCCTGCTGCAGGACCTGCGCCGGGCGATCGTCCGCGATGAACTGCTGCTGCATTACCAGCCCAAGTTCCCGGCCGCGGGCGCGCCGGCCACGGGCGCCGAGGCTCTGCTGCGCTGGCAACACCCGGAACTGGGCCTGCTGGCCCCGGACGTGTTCATCCCCATCGCCGAGCGCAGCGGCCTGATCCTGCCGATCGGCGACTGGGTGCTGGACCGCGCCTGTGCGCAGCTGCGTGCGTGGCACGACGCGGGGCACAGCGAATGGTCGATGGCGGTGAACCTGTCGCCGTTGCAGTTCGCCTCGCCCGCGCTGCTGGACAGCGTGCGCCAGGTGCTGGAGCGGCACCGGATCGAACCGGCACGGCTGACCCTGGAAATCACCGAAACCACAGCGATGAAGGACGTCGACGCCAGCCTGGCGATCCTCAACGATCTGACCGCGATGGGCGTGCACATCGCCATCGACGATTTCGGCACCGGCTATTCCAGCCTGCTCTACCTCAAGCGCATGCCCGCCACCGAACTGAAGATCGACCGCGCGTTCGTGCACGACCTGGAGTGCAATGCCGAAGACGCCGCCATCGTCTCGTCGATCATTGCACTGGGCCGCACCCTGCAGCTGCAGGTGGTGGCCGAAGGGGTCGAGACGCAGGCGCAGCGCGAGTACCTGAGCGAACTGGGCTGCGACCAGTTGCAGGGTTACCACCTGGGCCGGCCGATGGAGGCCGAGGAATTCCTGCGCAAGGTGGGGTGAGGCCCCGGTTTCGGGGTCGGATCCCTTGCCGCAGGCAAGGGCTCTGACCCCATCCACGCAATCCCATCCACGCGTGGCGTGGATCTACCCGGCCCCCGGGGTCAGAGCCCTGTCCTGCGGACAGGGATCCGACCCCATCCATCCGACAAACAAAAAGGCCGCCCGGGGGCGGCCTTTCTGCGTGGCAACGTCGCGGGGACGTCAGTGCATCATGTGCACGTTCATGTTGTGCATGACCCACAGGGTACCGACCACGATGATGCCGATCACCACCACGGTGAAGGCCGCAGCGTTGACGTTCCAGCGGCTTTCCGAAGAGCGGTCCAGGTGCAGGAAGAACACCAGGTGGACCAGCATCTGCAGTACCGCGGTGATCGCGATGACCACACCGTTGACGGTGCGCGAGAAATCACCCGACATCACCATCCAGAACGGGATGACGGTCAGCACCACCGCCAGCACGAAGCCGATCAGGTACGACTTCACGGTGCCATGGCTTTCGCCGCCGGTGCCGTGGTCGTGTGCATGGTTGTCATGTGCCATTACAGCGCTCCATTGAGGTAGACGACGGAGAACACGCCGATCCAGATCAGGTCCAGGAAGTGCCAGAACAGGCTCAGGCACGCCATGCGGGTCTTGTTGGTCGGGGTCAGGCCGTACTTCTTCAGCTGCACGAACATCACCAGCAGCCACAGCAGGCCGGCGCTGACGTGCAGGCCGTGGGTACCGACCAAGGCGAAGAACGCCGACAGGAAGGCACTGCGGTCCGGACCGTAGCCCTGATGGATCAGGTGCTGGAATTCATAGACTTCCATGCACATGAAGCCGAAGCCCAGCAGCCAGGTGACCGCCAGCCACAGGAACATCTGGCCGACCTGCTTGCGGTGCATGGCGATCATGCCCAGGCCGAAGGTCAGCGACGAGGTCAGCAGCAGCGCGGTTTCCCACGCCACGAACGGCAGCTCGAACAGGTCCTTCGCGCCGGGGCCGCCATCGGTACCGCCGGACAGCACCACGTAGGTGGCAAACAGCGAGGCGAAGATGAGGCAGTCGCTCATCAGGTACACCCAGAAACCGAAGACGGTGTTGCCGCCGGTGTCGTGGTGCTCGTGGTCGTCATGGCCATGGGCCGCCGCATGCGCGGCGTGCCCGTGGCTCAGGGTCGAGGTATTGGTGCTCATGCCTTCAGCTCCGACTTCACCAGGCCCTGGTTTTCCAGGTGCTTGCGGTGTTCGTTCTCGATGCGTTCCACCTCGGCGGCCGGGACCCAGTAGTCCACGTCCTGGTCGAAGGTGCGGTAGATGAACGTGGCGATCATGCCGACGAAGCCGACGATGGCCAGCCACCAGATGTGCCAGATCATCGCGAAGCCGAACACCAGGCTGAAGGCACCGATCACAACGCCCGTGCCGGTGTTGCGCGGCATGTGGATGTCGGTGTACTTGGCCGGCTTCGGCCAGGCTTCACCACGCTGCTTGCGCTCCCAGAAATCGTCCAGCTCGGTGACTTCCGGCAGCGTGCCGAAGTTGTAGAAGGCCGGCGGCGAAGAGGTTTCCCACTCCAGCGTACGGGCATCCCACGGGTCGCCGGTCAGGTCGGCGGTCTTCTTGCGGTCGCGGATCGACACGGCCACCTGGATGATCTGGCACAGGATGCCGGCGCCGACGATGAAGGCACCTGCAGCGGCCACCAGCAGCAGCGGCTCGTAGGCCGGGTTGACGGTGCTCTGCAGACGACGGGTCATGCCCATGAAGCCCAGCACGTACATCGGCATGAAGGTCACGTAGAAGCCGATGAACCAGCACCAGAACGCGCACTTGCCCCAGAACTCATTGAGGCGGAAGCCGAACATCTTCGGCCACCAGTAGGTGATGCCGGCGAACATGCCGAACACCACGCCGCCGATGATGACGTTGTGGAAGTGGGCGATCAGGAACAGGCTGTTGTGCAGCACGAAGTCGATGGCCGGGATCGCCAGCATCACGCCGGTCATGCCGCCGATGGTGAAGGTGACCATGAAGCCGATGGTCCACAGCACGGGCGTGGTGAACTGCACGCGACCGCGGAACATGGTGAACAGCCAGTTGAAGATCTTCACGCCGGTCGGGATCGAGATGATCATCGTCGTGATGCCGAAGAAGGCATTGACGTTGGCACCCGAGCCCATGGTGAAGAAGTGGTGCAGCCACACGATGAACGACAGCACGCCGATGCAGGCGGTGGCATAGACCATGCCCTTGTAGCCGAACAGCGCCTTGCGCGAGAAGGTCGCGATGACTTCGGAGAACACACCGAACGCCGGCAGGACCAGGATGTACACCTCCGGGTGGCCCCAGATCCAGATCAGGTTGATGTACAGCATGGCGTTGCCGCCACCGTCATTGGTGAAGAAGTGCGTACCCAGGTAACGGTCCAGGGTCAGCAGCACCAGGGTGATGGTCAGCACCGGGAAGGCAGCGACGATCAGCACGTTGGTCACCAGGGCGGTCCAGGTGAACACCGGCATCTGCATCAGCTTCATGCTGGGGGTACGCATCTTCAAGATGGTGATGAAGAAGTTGATACCGCTCAGCGTGGTACCCAGGCCTGCGACCTGTAGACCCCAGATGTAGTAGTCCATGCCGACGCTTGGACTGTATTCAATGCCCGACAACGGCGGGAACGCCAGCCAGCCGGTGGCGGCGAATTCACCGATCCACAGCGACAGCATGATCAGCACCGCGCCGGACACGAACAGCCAGAAGCTGAGCGAGTTGACGAACGGGAACGCGACGTCGCGCGCACCGATCTGCAGCGGCACGGCCAGGTTCATCAGGCCGGTGATCAGCGGCATCGCCACGAAGAAGATCATGATCACGCCGTGGGCGGTGAAGATCTGGTCGTAGTGGTGCGGCGGCAGGTAACCCTCGGACCCGCCGACGGCGAGCGCCTGCTGGGTACGCATCATGATGGCGTCGGAGAAACCGCGCAGCAGCATGACGAAGGCGACGATGAGGTACATCACGCCGATCTTCTTGTGGTCCACCGAGGTGAACCACTCCTTCCACAGATAGCCCCACAGCTTGAACTTGGTGATCAGGGCCATGACGCCCAGGCCACCCAGCACCGCGCCGACCAGGGTGGTCAGCACGATCGGATCGTGGGGGATCGACTCAAGAGAGAGTTTTCCCAACATGTTCATTCTCCCGAACCCGCGTGGCCAGCATGGCCAGCGTGTTCGTGTTCGGTGGCATCCAGGTTTTCACCCGATTCCTTGGAATCATGCGCGTCACTGGGGGCGTGGCCCTCGTGCGCTTCATGGCTGGCGGCATCGGCAGCGGCGGCACCGGCATGTTCGTGCTTCATGCCGTAGTGCTTGTTGTCGCCCATGTGCTTGGCGATGACCCAGTTGAACAGGCCTTCTTCGGTCTTGCCGAAATAGGTGACCGGGTACCACTCGGCGTTGCGTGCTTCACCCAGGGCCTTGAACGAGGCCTTGTCCAGGGTCTGCTCGCCGGCACGGACCTGGTCCAGCCACTGGCGGTATTCGGCATCGGTGACCGAGTAGGCGGTGAAGTGCATCTTGGCGAAGCCCGCGCCGCTGTAGTGCGAGGACATGCCCGGGAATTCACCGGTCTCGTTGGCGATCAGATGGAGCTTGGTCTCCATCGCAGCCATCGAGTAGATCATGCTGCCCAGGTGCGGGATGAAGAAGGCATTCATCACCGTGTCGGACGTGATCTTGAAGTTCAGCGGCGTGTTGACCGGGAACTTGATTTCGTTGACGACCGCCACCTTCTCTTCCGGATAGATGAACAGCCACTTCCAGTCCAGCGAGATCGCCTCGATGGTGACCGGCTTGACGTCCGATTCCAGCGGCTTGTACGGGTCAAGCGCGTGCGACGAACGCCAGGTCAGGACCGCCAGCACCAGCACGATCATGCACGGAATGGACCACACCACCACCTCGATCGCCGTCGAGTGGGACCACTTCGGCTCGTAACGGGCCTTGGTGTTGGAGGCGCGATACTTCCACGCGAAGGTCAGGGTCATGATGATGACCGGGATGACGACCAGCAGCATGAGCACGGTGGCCGTGATCAGCAGGGTCTTCTCATCCTGGCCGATCTGGCCCTTCGGACTGAGGATGGCCACGGCATCGCAGCCGGTGAGCATCACCAGCAACGACAGCAGCAGGCCCGGGCGCAACCAGCGCCCAAGGGTTTTCAACGGAATCATCGGTCGATCCAATTGCGAGGGAATGCCGTTCCCCGTCCTGCCTGCTCCGGCAAAAGCCGGTCCCACCGGTCCGAAGGACAGGCAGGGAGGTGGGGTCGAGTCAGCCTTTCAATTTTAGGCCGTCACCCACCATTTAAGAAAGGCATTGACAATGATCGAGCGCAGGAAAGGCCCGTTTCAGGCTGCGACACGTTGTCGCACCGCGTGCGCGCGGGCCGTCCAGCCGCACGGGCACGCAGCGTAACACCGGGCCCGGCCACGCCAAAGCCACCTCACCGGCAAAGCCTGCTGAATGCGTTCAGCCATGCACGGAAGCTCAGGACGGCCGCACTTCCCTGCACACCAGCTCAGCCAGTTCACGGCATGCGAAGAACAGCCCCTCGACCACCCCCTCGTCCAGATAGCGGTCGGGCGTGGCCATGGATTCGCAGCGACTGGCCGCATGCAGCATCTCCACCGCCGTCTGGATGCCCACGGCCGCGCGGTCGATCCTGGCCAGGGACTGGCGGCGGCCGTCAGACAGGTTCTCTTCCGGCCACAGCATGCCATCTGAGCCTTCGCCATCGCGGATGCGCTTGAGGCAGCCCTGGAAGGTGCTGAGGTCGAAGGCGGGGTTGTTGTCGTCGTTGGTGGGTTCATCGACGGGGAATGGCGGAATCTTGCGAGTGGTCATGGCGTCGGCTTCCGTGGCTGTACTTAACAGCGCCACCGCGCGGAAGCGGGGTGGCGGACGGTGCGGGTTGCAAACCGGACATAGCTAAACCGGCGGGTCCGAAGACCCCCACGCACCGCCCGCCATATAGGCCGACGGATTGCCAGCCGGCACCGCTTCAGGACGGTGCCGGCTGGCAAGCGCTTACAGCTATGAACGGGTTTGCACGCCCGGCCACCCTTTTTCGGTGGCGCGCCATGGTGTTTACGCCTGCACCTTCGATTCAATGAGAAAAATCCGAAAGGTTCGGATGCATCGAAGGAGCGGTACGAATTGTTGCATGCGCGGTAAGGGACAGAGGCGACAGCACAAGACGCGAGTGCGCTAGCGCATAGGCGCAGATGACAGCCCGTGCCGTGAATGGCCCGGAAAGCAGGGGCGCGCGTGACGCTTCTCGCTTACTACTCGTTGTATGAAGCACTGTCGCAGACTGCGTGGAAAACGAGAGGCTCGGCTTGATTTGACGCAACCGGCCGATCAAGCATGCGGAACGCGACAGATGTTTCGCCTTGGTCTTGCCGTGGCGACAAGGCGAACCCAGGGCCGCTGCTAGGCGATAGCGGGATGCGGATCGTCCACAAGCATGGGATGCTCGGCACAGAAGCCATCGGCGGGCGCAGGGCTGTGCTGCGGCGGCCCGTGCGCGCGGCATGCCCCCTGCATGCGCTGCTCTGACAAGGAACCAGACATTCATGCCCCTGATTGATCATTTACTGCGCTGGACCACCCTGCCAACCGGCCGCCGGACCTTCGCGCTGCTCGGCAGCCTGCTGGTGCTTCTACTGGCCTGCAATCCCGACCTGCTGCCGTTGCTGTCGTTGATCGACGCGTTGGGGCTGGATGTAGTGGTAGTGCTGCTGGCTGCGCAGATGACGATGCTGATGCCCTGGCTGCGGGAACGCGCCGGACGGTGGGTCCGGCTGATCATGCGGATCGCGGCCGGGATGTTGGCCGGGACAATCGGCGGCTATCTGCGACAATTGGTGACGCTCGTGCTCATCAGATCCGGCACGTTCCACGCGATGTAGGGATTCATCACTCAGGCCTGCAGGGAAAATATGAAGCAACTCGCCATCACGCTCGGTGCACTGCTGCTGTCCGGCAGCGCGTGGGCCGATACACATCAGACCGGAAAAATCACAAAGCTGGTTGTCGAGTCCACGTTCGTTTCCGTATGGCTGGAAGGCCAGCCTACGAACAACGAGTGTGCTTCCGACGGGCGATGGACAATCGATCTGGCCAGCGACAAATCCGGCCGGGAAAAATACGCGGCCATCCTGTCGGCGGCGTCATCGCGGACACCGATTGGCTTCCATGCCCTGACCAGCGAAGGGTGCGGCGTATTCGCAGCGAAGAAGATCTACTACTTCGATCTTGCCTACTGAGGCAACGGTCCACGCCGATGCGCTGCTCAGCGCTTCGGCGCTGGGTCCGCCACGCAGACCTTCTCCCCGAGCCGGAGGGTTCTGCCCTCCCCCCGCCCTGCCGATGAACGATCGAGTGGCCAGAAACAGACACTGATACCGGAAAGATCATCGCCATAGCTTTCGGGAATGCCGGTCATGGCAATGCCCATGACTTCATTCCAGCCGGGCTCGCCACACTTCAGGCACGCCGCCGCGTTTGCCTTGCCTTTACCCAGGGTCCAGCGCGGAGCGGAAAGCTTCGTTCCCCCAGTTTTCCATTCGACATACTGGGAACGGAAGGCGATTGAGAATCCACGCCCCATGTCCACCCTGGTCGTCGAGGCATCCGCGGGAACCGTTGATTCAACCCGGATCGCCAGCGGTCGATCCGGCGCCGTGGCGATGACCTCGATGCAGTAAGTCGGGGCGCAGGCCTGTGGAACAGAGACAGGCGGCGCAGCGGATGCCGCAGTCGCCAGCGAGGCGGCCAGGATGACGACTGAAGCAGCAATCCGCACGATCATTTCCTCTTGTCGTCCTCGATGAGGGTCTTGAACTCCTGCTCGCTGCCGTTGCCGTTGTACGCGTGGTTCATGAAGCTGGTTTCAAACGACTTCAGCAGGTTGCCACCGGTATTGGCCATGATCTGGTCCTTGCCGAATCCCGGCTTGTAACCGGTGAACGTACGCCCCCCATCCTTGCCGGCCGTCTCAAGGTAGCCATCGGACTTCCGTCCATCCCCCAGACCCATCACAAAGTGAAGCGAGTCATGCAGGGTCGCCCCCTTGGCATCATCGCGGGTGGAGTCGATATGGGCCACCGATCCGTTGTATCCCCTCACGATGCCTTCGCCGCGGATCGTATTTGGATTCTGCCCTGGCGATACGTCCATGATGTTGCCGCGGGGATACATGTTGTTGCGAAGCGGCACGATGACAAACCGGGTGCCGTCTTCAGTAACCAATCCGGCTGCCGCCTTGACCTGGCCGGCGATGAAGTCGGCGGTTGCGCCGGCGCCCTGATAGTAGATGGGAATGTAGACGGTATTGCCGGCCTGGTAGGCCACGCGTCCGTCCGGGTCCGTGAACGTATAGGGATTTCCGTTGGCGTAGCGATAGCGATTGAACTGCCCGATGGGCTGCTCCTGCGCCGTCACCGGATCCACCGACAGGAACACACCCAGCTGCGGATCCATGTACCGCTGCTGCATGTAGCTGAGGCCCGTGGCCGAGTCGCTCACATGACCCGTATAACCCGGCCCGTCCGTAACCTGGCCACCTACCAGAGCGCCATAGGGCTCGTAGTCATTGCGCTTGGTCACAGCGCCACTGGCATCCGTCTCGGCCACAACGGACCCCAGGGCATCGGTATGCATGTAGGTGACCGTCTGCGCAACTGCGATAGGCGACAGGCCAAGGCCAATCAGCAGTACAAGGTATGGCCACGCGCCAGCATCACCACGGGGCCGAAAGAGACCGACGGATCCCTTGGCATGGGTCGATACATCGCCTGCAGTTCCCCCGAACCTGCGCATCCCTGCAATTCCTGAAAGAGCCTCCAAGCAAGGCCGCGTATTCATAGCACAGCAAGGGCGCTTCGGAAATCGGCCTCCGGTCAGGAGGATGGACGCGCCTGCGCCGTATCGAGCCGCAGGCGCTGTACGCGCGGGACGCCGAAGATGCTACGTGGGCAATCCTGGGCGTTGCGCATGCCTGCGCTGGGGTCGCGCTGCTGAAGCGCGGAAAAGGCCCAGGCGGGCTCAATCAATCCAGACGCTGGAAGTCGAATGTGACCTTCCTTGTACAGCGAGACAGGACCGGCGGGAAACGCCATTTCGCCACAGCAACCAGAGCTGCGTGCTCATAAGCAGCATTGTCGTCCCTTCCCCGATCCAGCCCTTCAAGCTGGGACCGTGTGATGACAGGATTTGTCACCCGCCCATCCTCTTCAACGACAACGGACACCACGACAGAGCCGCGTACCTGCCTCTCAGTCGCGTTGGGAATGGTCGGCGCAATGGACTGCACCGGGCTGCTTGCCCCCTGGCAAGGCCCGGGGAGTTCTTCATCGGCCCGGCATGAAGCACTGGACAAGGCCAGCGCAAGCATCAGAACGCGGTTCATTCAACACCCTCGATTGCGAGTGGGGGACACTGGATCCACCGGCAGGAACACACCCAACTACATGGATAGACAGCGACCGGCCCGAGAGGATTTCACGCAATCGCCCGGCTGGGTGTGCAGGAAGCGACAGGCGATTGACCCTGGTGTTGCCAGGCATGGGCTGGCACTACCGCGCGCCCTCCTCCCTGCCATCTGCCGTGGCCGCGGCCGCGCTACCCGACTAGAGCAAAGTCCCGACCAAGATCGCGGCGTTCCATTACAACTGGCACCGGAGGCAGGAGTCCGAACTGCGACCTACGCATCTCCGAAAGGGGAAAATAGCCAACGCTAACCATCACCTGCATGGGTAACTCGAACATATGCAGCCAATGTACCTGAGCGTGCGAGCCAGTGACTGGCAGCAGCCGGGGGTTTGTCCATGCACCCCTGATTACCTGCGTCTGGGGACATAACCTTCAAACTCCCAGTCCATCACTTCAGCCAACTTACGGGCAACTTCTTCCCACCTACCATCTGGTACGGCGCCACACACAAGCTCGACGGCTCGCTCGACGGCCTCAAGGCTGACATCATTTACGACAACGAACTTGGGAATGGAATGATCCTTCTCAACCATAGATTCCAGCCACTCGCGATTACATGCAGTAAAGCCAAACAAGTCTGCGCCCGGACTATCATCTGCACCAATGGAAGCCTCAAAGTAGCAATCAAATAGATCCGTTTTTTGGTACCTTTCAAATGCAGCATCCCAATCGGCGGTATCAATCCCTTTTAGTTTTGCCCTAGTCATCTCTTTTTCTCGATATTGAGATGGGCGTTGTTCGTCCATCTCCCTTCAGGCATGGAGCGAGACTCAAAATTCGCCTGAGTACCTGTAGGTGCGTGATTGCTATTGGGCTTCTCTGATGGAAAGCGGTATTGCCGCAGACCATCTCGACTGATAAGTGCGTTCCCGGAACTGTTTTCGCGTGAACCCGATCCAACCCATGCCCGCCCCATGACATCAGCTTGCTCAGAAGTTGCACTACCAATTCCAAAATTTCCTTTTCCACGAGCGGCATCGCGAAGCATGCCACTCATTTCAGCCACCTCCGTAGTCGCACCCACCCTGCCTTCTGCTGAAATTATTGCCCGCGCGCCGGCGCCAGAGCCAGCACCAATCCCAGCGGACATCGCAATTGCGGTATACAGAACAACGTCTTCCGCGCTGTGCGGTTGACTGAGTTCGGATGCAAGCTGCTGCCCCACCATCTGACCCGTGCTGGCCCGCCCATCTGATGGACTCATAAGCCAATCAAAGAAGGGAACTCCGGTTGATCGCGGATTGACATTGCTACTGGACTGCCGGCCGTCTGGGTCCGTGAACTTATACGGATTCCCATTTGCATACCGATAGCGATTGAACTGTCCCACTGGCTGCTCATACGCCGTCACCGGATCCACCGACAGGAACACACCCAACTGCGGATCCATGTACCGCTGCTGCATGTAGCTCAGCCCAGTGGCCGAGTCGCTCACATGCCCGGTATAACCCGGCCCGTCCGTGACCTGACCGCCTACCACGGCGCCATAGGGCTCGTAGTCATAGCGCTTGATCACGTTACCGCTGGAATCACTTTCAGCCACGACCGAGCCAAGAGCATCAGTGTGGATGTACGTGACCGTCGTCTGGGCGATTGCAGCTGGCGACAAGCCAGAGCCAATCAGCAGCACGCAGCCCAGCCAGGCGCCTAATGCCCACGACTTCCGAACTCGATCTTCAAATCCCCTGAAGCGAGACAACGCACCGCTTGCAGCACCCCCGAAACTCCCCATCCTTCCAATCCCTGAAAGAGCCTTGAAGCAAGGCGGGGTATTCATAGCACAGGACCGGGGACCAAGAACTCTGATGGCTGCATGTGGGCCAGATGCAGTGCCCGGGTCGGGGTGAGGCGAGGCGACTGGGATGCCGGCGGGGCGAATAGGTCGCGAAGTTCGGAAATCCTGGGCTGCCAGCCATGGGCTGGCACTACGGGTTGCCGGCCAGCGGCCGGCACTACCAGAGCCACAAACAAAAAGCCCCGACCAAGGCCGGGGCTTTTCATTACAACTGGTGCCGGAAACAGGAGTCGAACCTGCGACCTACGCATTACGAATGCGCCGCTCTACCAACTGAGCTATTCCGGCGGAGCCCGCGATTTTACGGGCTGGGTGCCCCGGTGGTCAATCCACCCGGCTCAGCCCGCTTCCACCCGGTTGGCACAAGCCCGCCCGGCGGCGAAATCGGCCAGGTTGCCCAGCGTGATCGCCGAGATCTCCTGCAGCGCCTCCACGGTGAAGAAGCCCTGGTGGCCAGTCACCAGCACGTTGGGGAAGGTCATCAGGCGCTGGAAGGCCTCGTCATCAATGATCTCGCCGGACAGGTCCTGGAAGAACAGCGCGCTTTCCTGTTCGTAGACGTCGATGGCCAGATGGCCGAGCCGGCGCGACTTCAGCGCGCGGATCACCGCGTGGGTGTCCACCAGTGCGCCGCGCGAGGTGTTGACCAGCATCGCGCCGGGCTTCATCCGCGCCAGCGAGGCGTCGTTTATCAGGTGCTGGGTGTCGGGTGTCAGCGGGCAATGCAGCGAGACGATGTCGGCGCGCGCCAGCAGCTCATCCAACGCCACCATGTCGCCGATACCATTGAACGCCGCCGACGGATACGGGTCGTGCCCCAGCACGGTACAGCCCATGCCCTTGAAGATGCGCGCGGTGGCCAGCCCGATCTTGCCGGTACCGACGATGCCGACCGTGCGGCCATGCAGGGTGCGGCCAAGCAGGCCATCGAGCATGAAGTTGCCTTCGCGCACGCGGTTGTAGGCGCGGTGGGTCTGCCGGTTGAGGGTCATCACCAGCGCCAGCGCATGCTCGGCCACGGCTTCGGGCGAGTAGGCCGGTACGCGCGCGACGAACAGGCCCAGTGCCTTCGCCGCAGCCAGATCGACATTGTTGAAGCCAGCGCAGCGCAGCAGCGCCGCACGCACACCGAGCGAATGCAGGGCGTGCAGCACTGGCGCGTCGAGGCGGTCATTGACGAACACGCAGACAGCGGCGCAATCCTGTGCCAGCGCGGCGGTATGCACGTCCAGCGCAGCATCGAAGTAGACGAACGTGTACCCCTGCCCGTCCGCATCGCGCTGGTTGGCTTCGTCCAGGAAGCGGCGGTCGTAGGGTCGGGCGCTGAAGACGGCGATCTGCATGGAAGGACCTGGGTGGGATGCCCTGCCGACCATACCGCAGCCACGCGCCTGTGGGGATGGTACCGGCGATGCAGGCATCGCCGGTACCCCCTGCCACTTGCTTAGAACCGATAGCCCAGGCCCAGCATCACGCCGTTCTGGATCTGCCCGTCGCGGCGCTCGCCCACGTAGTCGGCCATGATCGACAGGCGTTCGCTGGCGCGGCTGGTCACGCCCAGGTTCCAGGCCAGCACCTGCTCACCCACGGCCTGGCTGCTGGCGCCGAACACCAGGTCCGGGGCGGCGGCGAAGCCGGTGCTGTAGCGGGCCTGCGAATCGCCCAGTTCCTTCTGCCAGACCACGCGGGCGCGCGGGGTGATGCGCTCGCCGTTGTTGCCTTCGAAGGTCTTGAACAGCTGCAGGCCGGCGCCGACGCGGATGCTCTCCAGGCTGCCGCTGCGGCCGACCAGTGCGCCCGCGCCCTGCCCTTCATTGAAACGCGTGGCCGAGGTGCGCGCGTAATCCACCACCGGCAGCA
This sequence comes from Stenotrophomonas maltophilia, assembly GCF_047497515.2. GTDB lineage: Bacteria > Pseudomonadota > Gammaproteobacteria > Xanthomonadales > Xanthomonadaceae > Stenotrophomonas. The sequence continues at coordinate 35,455 of NZ_JAXAXL020000002.1, read as the reverse complement.
ACGGCTGGATCACCAGCCCCTTGCCGGTGGTGAACGAGAACGCGTGCTCGACACGTGCGGAGATTGCATCGTTGTTGTACTTGGCGCGCAGCGGCTGCTGCAGGCCATCGATGCCGCTGACGCTGCGACGGGTGTCGTGGCGCAGGTCGGTATAGCGCACCGCCGCCGACAGGTAGCCGCGCGAATAGGTCGCATCCAGGTAGCCGCCCACGTCCAGCGCGCGCACGTCACCGCTGAAGTCGGAGCCGTCGCGGCCCTTGGTCGACATGTCAGCTGCCGCCACGCTGACGCCCAAGGTGACGCGGTCATCGGCCACGCGGGTATCGGCACCGACCACGATGCCACCGATGTTGTGGCTGAGGCCGGCCACGCCGCCCTCCGCATCGATGCGGCCATGGCTGGCGAAGCCGCGCGCCCACAGGCCACGGCTGCGCCCGGCCTCGCTGCCGCCAGCAGCACCGCCGGCGGCCGGCTCGACCAGATGCATCGCCAGCTGGTTGAACAGGCTGCCGTGGCGCATGCCCGGCTGCGCCGACGCCGACTGCGCGGCCTGCGAGGCCAGACCATCGGCATCACCACCGCTGCGCATCGCCGTCTGGTGCTGCTGCACCACGTTGCCGATGCTGCCGACCAGCGCGTTGTCGGCCAGTCGCAGGCTGGCGTGCGCGTCACCGCGCAGGGCGCCGGACTGCTGCGCGATCACATCGCGGTCGGCGAACTGCAGCGCGCCCAGCAGCGACTTCAGGCCAGTGTCTTTGCGATCGGACGCGGTCGCCAGCGCGCGGCCCAGGCCATCACCCGAGGTGCCGTTGGTGAACAACCCCAGCTGGTCGAAGCCGGGGTTGGCGGTCAACCACAGGCCATCGGCGGTCTGCTTCACGTTGAAGCTCAACAGCGAGTTGTGGCGCGGGCGGAACACGTCGCCAGCGGTGATGCTGGCGGTGTAGCCGGTATCGCCCAGGCGCACGGCCTCTTCAAACCCGCCCTGGTAGATCGGGCCCTGTACGAGATCGCGGCGGAAATCCTGGCCGTAGTAGCCCTGCGCCACATTCAGTTCGAGGAAGGCGCCCTTGGAGATCACCAGCGCGCCTTCGGTCTGCTGGCTGTCGAAGAAGCTGCCTACGCGTATACGGCCACTACCGGCGCCGCCGTTCTCGGTGACGTCGAACAACACCTTGCCACCCGGCATGATGTTGACGTAACCGTGGGTCACCAGATCGCCACCGCGCGGCATCAGGGTGCCGTACACACGCAGGCGGTTGAAACCATCCTCGCGCCAGGACGGTCGCGTGCCGCTGGCCAGTGCACTGAGGTCCATCGCAGTGCCGGCTACATCACCGTGGCCGACCAGCATGCCCGCGCCCATCACCCGCACCTCCGAAGCACGCAGCGCGCCGCCCTCCAGTGCGATGGTGCCATTATCGACCAGCATGAAGTCTGCACCGGTGGTGGCAGCGGTGCGCCAGGTGGCGCCGTTGGTCACGCGGATCACGCCCATGGAGTTGTCGAGCGTGGACACATCCAGGTCGGCCAGGCGCAGCTTGGACAGCAGCAGGGCCTTGTACATCGGATCGTTCTGATAGTCCTGCACCGAGTTCGCACCGATGCCCTGCGGACCGTTGCTGGACGCGTTGTAGATGCTCTGCGCCAGGTTGATGTAGCTGGACTGCCAGTTGGTATTCCACCGAGCGAAATCGTCATCGACGAAGGTCTGCAGCTGGCGGCCGGTACGCAGATAGCCCGGGTTGATGTCACCGCTCACGTTCGCGCTGACGTTCAGCGTATCGCCCGGATCGCGGTAACCCTTCGCGGTGATGATGCGGTTGCTGTAGATGTCCTGGCCTGGGAACGACTCCAGCTTGCTGCCGCTGCCATCAGGATCGAAGGTGACCGAGGTACCGGTGGTACGCGCCGGATCGCGGAACACCAGCAGGCCGTTCGGCTGCACCACTTCATACATGGCCTTGTGCAGCAGCCCGGCATCCATGCCGCCGCCGTAGTTACCGGTGTAGATCTGGGTCATGCGCGGCGACGGTGTGTAGATCACCTTGCCGCTGTTGCTGGCAGCGTGGATCTGCACCGAATCGACGATCGGCAGGTCGCCGGCCAGATAGCGCTCGACGCCACCGGACTGCATGATCGAGCAGGACGAAATGCAATGGCCGGATACGATGGTGTTCAGGCCAGAGGTTCGAATGATGCCCTGCAGCCACTCGCCGGCGATCAACGCGCCACCGTTGGAAGTGCGCAGCACGACCTCGCGGATGGGGCGGCCTTCGGCCTGCGCCTTGGCCAGCAGTGCCGGCAGCGACACCACGTCGGCGTAGGTCACTCCGCCACTGAGGAAGATGCGATCGCCCTGCACGTGATAACTCATTGCCATGACGTCATCAGCTGCCGCGAGGGCACCCATGCCAATCAGCCCGGCCAGGGCCAGGCTCAACTTCGAATGCTTCATACGTTCTCTCTCTCCACCCGCAACACGCGGATGAAAAGCCAAACGTTGCAACGGCGTGACCACCCCCAGCGCGCCGACGCACGAAAAATGAATGCATTCACAATGGAATCGTGTGGCATGCACACTCTTCCCCATCCGGTCATCGTCGCGTAAAACTCGATGACGCAACCGCCAATGTCAGCCGAGGCCAGCCCTGTCCGCCCCGTCCCCCCTGATCCATCGCGCGCCGGAGCCACCCGTGCCTGCGGACGCCTTCATCGCGTTCGTGCGCGAGGAACGTGCGCCGCTGTGCGCATTCCTGCGCACGCGGGGCGTCGGGCCGGAGGATGCCGAGGACATTGCGCAGGACTGCATGGAGCGGCTGATCCGTTATCGCGCGCACGGCGCCGATGAACTGCGCCTGCTGCTGTATCGTATCGCCCGCAACCGCCTGGCCGATCGCGGCCGTTCGCCACAATCGCGACCGCACCTGTCACTGGCCGAGCACGAGGGCCGCGACGAGCCCACCAGCCCGTCGCCGGATCCACTGCGCCAGGCCGAGTCCGGGCAGATGCTGACCCTGCTGCGGCAGGCCCTGTTCAAACTGCCCGAGCGCGCGCGCGAGGTGTACCTGCTCAACCGGATTACCGGCATGAGCTATACGCAGATCGCGCGGCACTGTGGAATTACTGCAAAGACCGTGGAAAAACATATCGCCCGCGCCCTGCAGGGGCTGCGCCAGGAGTTGGGACCAGAGCCACTGCACAACGACAGGGATACGGAATGAACAGCCAACGGCACACGGAAGACGCCCCGCTGTTCGAACGCGCCAGCGACTGGGTGGCGCGTCTGGAAGCGCCGGACTGCACGCCCGCCGAGCGCGAGTCGTTCGAGGACTGGCTGGCCGAAGATCCTGCCCACGTCAAAGCGTGGGTGCAGGCAGAAAACCTGTTCCAGCAGGGCCAGGGCCTTGCCGCAGACCCTTGGCTGCGTACTGCCGCGGCACGCGCTGCGCGGCCGGCCAGGCGCCGCTGGCTGCCCGCGATGGCTGCAGCGGCCAGCGTCTGCCTGGCCGTCGGCGTCGGCTGGATGGTGGCCGTGGATGGCAATCCCACGCCGCAGCGCTACACCAACGACGGCCATCAGCCGCAGCAGCTGACCCTGGCCGATGGCAGCGTGGCCACGCTCGATGCCGGCACCACGCTGCATGCGCGTTTCGGCTGGCGCCACCGCGAACTGGACCTTGAGCGCGGGCGCCTGCAATTGAAGGTTGCGCCCTCCAGCAAGGCGCTGCAGCTGCACGCCGGCGACAGCACGATCCGCGACATCGGCACCACCTTCCAGGTAGAGCGCCTGCACGATGGCCTGGTCGAAGTGGCGCTGCTGGAAGGTGCGGTGGAAGTCAGCAGCGGCACGGCCCAGCACATGCTGGCGCCCGGCCAGCAGCTGCAGGTGCTGCCCTCCGGCCGCATCCAGCCGGGCCCGGCGCTTTCCTCCACCGTGGCCGCTGAAGGTTGGCTGCATGGAGAACTGGTGTTCGATGCCACACCGCTGTCGATCGTGGTCGAACGCATGAACCGCTACGGACGAACGCCACTGGTGATTGTCGACCCGGAGATCACCGGTCTGGCGGTAAGTGGCACGTTCCGCGCGGGCGACGCACAGGAGTTGCTGTCCGCGCTGGAACTGGGTTGGTCTGTCGCTGGCCAGACGCGCCCGGATGGCGCGCTGGAACTGCGCCGCACCTACTGAGGGGGCTGCGGTGATGGCAGGACCGGGCGCGCTGCAGTGGGGGCTGCTCCGGCCCCTGCTGTGCCTGGCATTGCTGCTGGCGATGCTGCCTGCCACCGCTGGCGCTGAAGGCAGCGCCGCCACCGACTACCGCATCAAGGCCGGCCCGCTGCCCACAGCGCTGCAGCAGTGGGCACGGCAGAGCGGCATCGCGCTGGTGTTCGATGCCCGCGAACTGGCAGGGCTGGACACCGACGGCCTGCACGGAGCGGCCGACCCTGCGGCCGCACTGAAGCAGCTGGTTGCCGGCAGGCCGGTAACGGTTCTGCGCACGCCGTCCGGTGGCTTCGTCATCCGTCGCGTGCATGCCCTGCCCATCACTGCACCGCCGCCGCCGGCAACGGTGCCCGCGCGCCCACGCACCGCCCCCACGCAGCCGCGCCAGGTAGACCTCGCGCCGATCCACGTCACGGGCAGCCGCCTGCCGCGCACGTCGGTGCAGACCACACTGCCGGTGACCACCATCGATCGCGCCGACATCCTGCGCAGCGGTTACGGCAGCCTGTTCGACCTGTTGCGGCACCTGCCCGGCATGAATGGTCTGCCGGCGATGAGCAGTGCACGCAGCGGCGATTCGCAATACCTTCCGGTCGGTGCCGCGGCCACTACCAGCCTCGATGGCATGGGGCCGCGCGCGACCCTGTTCCTGGTCAATGGACGACGCCTGCCGCGTTACCCGATGGTGTCGCTGGAACAGGGCGGCCTCACCGATCTGGGCGGCATTCCGCTCAGCTTCGTCGAGCGCATCGAACTGGTGCGTGGCGGCGCCTCGGCCATCTACGGCGCCGACGCGATGTCCGGCGTGGTCAACATCATCCTGCGCGACCAGGCCGAGGGGCCCGAAGCCACGCTGCAGACCGGCCTGAGCAGCCGGGGCGACGCCGGCCAGTACCGCGTGCAGGCCGCGACCGGCGGCTTGCGCGGGAACGGCGACCGCTGGTTCGCGGGCCTCGACCTGCACCGTGTCGAGCACCTGGCCGGCGACCAGCGCGACTGGCATGCGGAAACGTCGCAGTACCTGATTGGTGCGTTCCGCGATGACCGCTACTGGCCCGCCGCCCGCTGCGAGGGCCCGCTGAAGCGGCGCAATGGCGCCTGCTGGTTCGACAGCTCGCGCCCACGCTCACTGCAACCGGCCTCCGATACCGCCTCGGCCTACCTGCGCTATCGGCATGAGCGCGGCGAAGGACGCTACGTATATGCCGAAGCGCGCGCCAGCCACAACCGCCAACGCTTCGATCTGGGCCCCACTGCGGTCGCACTCGGCCTGTATGGCTTTACCTTCAACAGTGTCCTGCGCGAAGCCGGCAACGTGCGGCCACGTGTGCGCGCGACCGATGCCGATTTCACCGTCGGCATGGGACGCGACCAGGGCCGGCGCAGCTGGGAGGCCGGCCTCAGCGCACAACGCAGCGACGTCAGCCTGTCCACGGCAGGCACCGTGCGCGCCACGCCACTGATCGAGGCCGCGCAATCGCTGCGGTTCCTGCCGGGGTTCAACACCCTGCCGGCCGAGGAGGCGACGTCCCTGTTTCCGTCCATCCGCAACCGTGGCCTCACCGAACAATGGCAAGCGTGGTGGGGCCTGCAGCGCGAACTGATGGCGCTGCCGGGCGGCGCGGCGCAGGTGGCCACGGGCATCGATCTGCGCCACGAGCGCTGGACCTCGCACCCGGACGCGCTGCTGAGCCAGGGCGACCTCGCACTGGGACTGCCGCAGCAGCAACGCCGCCTGTCGCGGCAGAGCGGTGGCGCCTACGCCGAACTGGGGCTGCCGCTCACCCCGACGCTGCGCATGGACCTGGCCGCACGCGGCGACGACGACGGCGGCTACACGGCCTTTTCGCCGCGCGCCGGGCTGCGCTGGACGCCCACGCCGCACTGGTCGTTCCTGCTGGCCAGTGGCCGCGGTTACCGCGCCCCCAGCCTGTTCGAGCAGCGCCGGCCGCCCGGCCAGTTCGGCAGCGTGACCCTGCCCGCCTCCAGCACGCTGCCGCCCTGTGCGCAGAGCACGCCCGACGGCCGCTGCGTGGTGACCGCCGATGTGGAGGAAAACACGACCCTGAAGGCTGAACGCTCGCGCAGCCATTCGCTGGCGGCAACCTGGTCGCCCAACGACGCCTTCTCGCTGTCGCTGACCCACAACATCGTCGAGCTGCGCAACGAGATCCTCGCGCTGCAGTCGGCCGATGCGGTGTGGAACCGCGACACCTGGCAACTGGACGAGGACGGCAACCTGAGCAGCCTGCGCCTGTCGTTCGACAATATCGGCCGTACCACCTCGCGCAACTGGGTGCTACGCGGCGAATACCGTATCGACAGCGGCAGCAACGGCCAATGGCTGTTCTCGCTGGATGCACTGAGGCAGCAGGAACTGCGTCGCCAGCGTGACCATGAGCCGGCCATCGACCTGCGCGGGCATGTGACGCCCGGCATGGCGGCGGTATTGAACGTGCAGTGGCAGAACAGCAACTGGGACATCGCCCTGCGCGGCAACCAGGTCGGCCGCACGCGTGCATGGCTGCCGGGCGGCGAGTGCCCGCAGGTGCAGGTTGACCGGAACCACTGCATGAATCCCCGACAGCTGCGCTGGAACCTGCACCTTGCCCGACGGCTGGGCCCGCGCATTGTTGCAGCGCTGGACGTGCACAACGTACTGGACGCACAACCGGTGAACTACCTGGAAGGCAATGGCGGGCAGATGCCCGGCCTGGACGACCCACTCGGCCGCTACTACCTGCTGACCCTGCAGTTCCGCTGAGCGCAGCACCTTTTTTGCTATTTCACCGAGCGGGCGATGGCGTACTGCGCGGCGTAGTAGGTGGACAGCACCAGCAGGCTGGCCAGCGGCAAGCCACCGGCGAAGCGGTCCCAGGCCAACAGTGAATCGCTGGCGACGAACAGTACGGCACCGGCAGCGGCCCAGCGGGCACTGGCTGCCTCCACGGCGTCAGGCTGCGGGCGGCGCCACTGCCGTGCCAAGGCCAGCACCGCCATCGATGCCAGCACCACCACATAGGCCAGCACCGGAATGCGCATCGGCGCCGGCAGGTGCGGCCACAGGCCCATCACGTTGAGCACGGCGAATGCGCCCAGCGGCCCGACCGCAGCGAGCAGCCCGCGGCCCGCGCGCAGGCCGTCGCGGAAGGCGACGATGTAGCAGACGTGGGCCAGCAGGAAGGCGACCAGGCCTGGCACGAACGCATCCATCGGCAGCATCAACGCGATATCACCCACGCACGACAGCAGCATGCCGGCCAGCACCGCACGCCGGTAGAACGGCTGCGCCGGAGCGCGCGCCTGCCAGGCGATGGCGGCGATCAGCAGCGTGGTGGCCGGCTTGGCCAGCCAGTGCAGCCAGCGCCCGTCACCGGCCAGGAACGCGCCGACGATGGCGAGCACCGCTGCCAGCAGGATCACGCCATCGCGCACGCGCGGTTTCATCGCGCCTTCCACAGGTCCGCCAGGCGGTCGGGCTTGCCGGCAATGCGCTCCAGCACCGGATACTGCAGGCCACCGTGGTAGTCGATGCTCATCGTATCGATGCGGTCGAACTGCTTGACCAGCAGCACGATCGGCGCCTTGTCTTTCGCCGCTTCGGCCACCGCGTCCTTCAGGCGTTGGCTGCTGTACTCGCGGCCACCGACGGCGATCACCTTCATGCCGGGCGCCAACCCTGCGTTGAACGCCGGGCTGTCCCAGATCACGTCACCCACTGTCCCGCTGTCGAGCACGGTCGCGCCCAGCGAGTAGGCCAGCAATGCGGCCTTGGCGCGTTTTTCCTGCGCCTTGTAGGCATCGTTCGGGGTATCGCGGTAGACCAGCTTCCAGCCGGCCAGCGCCAGGCCACCGGTCAGCGAACCGTGCCCGTCCAGGCGGCCGCGCAGGAACGTCGCCCAGTCATACGGCGCAATGCCGTTCAAGGTCGCGACCACATCATCGAAGGTGTACGGGTTGACATCCCAATCGCCATTGCCGACGCCGAAGAACGCACGCGCGAAGTCATCCAGGCTGCGACGGTTGCCGCTCAGCTCGCGCAGCTTGCCTTCCACTTCCAGCCACAGCATCTGGCCGCCGGAGTAGTAGTCCTCGCTCATCTGGTAGTTGCGGTACGGCAGCGTGCGGCGCTGGGCGATGGTCGGGTCGTTGGTGGTGTCCTGCAACGGGCGCCAGGCCAGGCCCGGGCGGCCGCGGTCATAGGTCGCCGCCACATTGGCCAGCATGTCGCGCGCCTGCTCGACCGACCACAACCCGGAACGCGCGGCCAGCACCTGGCCCCAGAACTGGGTCTGGCCTTCGTACACCCACAGCAGGCTGTCACCCATCGGCACGTTGAAGTTGGCGGTGGCCAGGTCAGCGCCGCGGCGGTACTTGCCGTTCCAGGAATGGGTGTACTCGTGCGGCAGCAGGTCACGCATCCACGCACTCTTGTCCCATTCGGTGAAGTAACCCGGCTCGGCGCTGTTCTCGCTGGAGCGGTGATGCTCCAGGCCGATGCCACCAAGTCGGTCGGTCAGCGCCAGCAGGAATTCATAGTGGTTGTAGTGGCGCGCACCGTAGAGCTTGTCGGCCTGCTGCACCAGCGCACGGTGCAGGGTGATCTGCGCGTCGGTCGGCTTCAGCGACTTGGCCTCGTCGGCGAACACGTTGAGGTGCACCGGCACCTTCGCGCCCGGGTCGAGGTCGATGCGCTGGTAGTGCTCGCCGGCAAACAGCGGCGAGTCGACCAGATGGTCATAGGAAATCGGCTTGAACACCACGGTGTCACCGTCGCGGCGCGCGGTTTCCAGCGCGGTGGCGAACGACCAGCCCTTGGGCAGGGTCACGCTGGCCTGTGCCTGCAGTTGGCGGGCGTCGACGCCCGCCGGATACAGCGAGTTGGCGTTCCACTGCAGGTTGAGCATTTCCGGGGTCATCACCACCCGGCCCTGGCTGCCGCCCTGCGAGGACAGGAAATCGAAATGGGCGACGATCTCGCTCACGCCTTCGGGCACATCCACCTTGAAGGCATAGACGTTGTACTGGTCACGCTGCCAGGCCAGCGGCTTGCCGTTGGCGGTGACGCGCAGACCCGCCAGCTTGTCGATCGGGCCGGTCGGCGAATGGTTGCCGGGAATCCACTGCGGGTACAGCAGGGTCATCGGACCGGGCTTGGCCGGCACCGTGGCGGTGACCTTGAAGATGCGCCGGGCCAGATCACGTGCGTCCACGTCGATGCGCAGCATGCCGGGCGCCGTGGTGTTGGCCGGCGGTGAGGTCTGCGCCTGTGCAGGCGTGGCCGCCAGCGCGAACAGCAGGGACATCACCAGGGCACGGGTCTTCATCGGGCAGCATCCAGCAACGGAGAATCCTCCGATGCTAGGCCTGTGGGATGCGTGGCCCCATGGCCAAAGGTCATGGCCCGCGCGAACTCCACCAGAAGCGGCAAACCCGGCAACAAGGCTGCGGGCAGTAGATCCACGCCATGCGTGGATGGAGTGCAGCCAGAAGCAGTGCGAACCAAGGTTCGCACCCACCCAAGCAGGTTCAGTAGATCCACGCCATGCGTGGATGGAGTGCAGCCAGAAGCAGTGCGAACCAAGGTTCGCACCCACCCGAGCAGGTTCAGTAGATCCACGCCATGCGTGGATGGAGTGCAGCCAGAAGCAGTGCGAACCAAGGTTCGCACCCACCCAAGCAGGTTCAGTAGATCCACGCCATGCGTGGATGGAGTGCATCCAGAAGCAGTGCGAACCAAGGTTCGCACCCACCCGAGCCAGGCCCGGTCAGTCCACCAGGCGCAGGCGCAGTTCCTTCGGCAACGCGAACACCATCGATTCCGGCTCGCCGTCCAGCTCGCCGACGCCGGTCGCGCCCAGCTCGGCCAGCCGCGCGAGCACGCCATCCACCAGCACCTGCGGCGCCGAGGCACCAGCGGTGACGCCGATGTGCTGCTTGCCTGCCACCCATGCCGGGTCGATCTCGTGCGCACCGTCGATCAGGTACGACTCGACACCTTCACGGCGGGCCAGCTCACTGAGGCGGTTGGAATTGGAACTGTTCGGCGAACCGACCACCAGCACCAGGTCGCAGCGCTTGGCCAGATCGCGCACGGCGTCCTGGCGGTTCTGCGTGGCGTAGCAGATGTCGTCGTTCTTCGGGCCCTGCATCGCCGGGAAGCGCTCGCGCAGCGCATCGATGATGCCGCGCGTGTCATCCACCGACAGCGTGGTCTGGGTGGTGTAGGCGAAGTTCTCCGGCTGGTTGATCACCAGCGTGGCCACCTGCTCCACATCCTCGACCAGATAGATCTGGCCGGTGCCGGCTTCGCGGTTCCACTGGCCCATGGTGCCTTCCACTTCCGGGTGGCCGGCGTGGCCGATCAGCACCACGTCACGGCCGGCACGGCAGTGGCGGGCCACTTCGAAGTGGACCTTGGTCACCAGCGGACAGGTGGCGTCGAACACCTTCAGGCCACGGCGCTCGGCCTCCTGGCGCACCGCCTGGGACACGCCATGGGCGCTGAAGATGACCGTGTTGTTGTCCGGCACTTCGTCCAGTTCCTCGACGAAGATCGCGCCGCGCTGCTTCAGGTCGTCGACCACGAAGCGGTTGTGCACCACTTCATGGCGGACGTAGATGGGCGCGCCCAGCGTTTCGATCGCGCGCTTGACGATCTCGATCGCACGATCGACACCGGCACAGAAACCACGCGGGTTGGCGAGCAGCACATCCATCAGTTCAATCTCCCGGCAGCGGCCGGCTTACGGTTTCGGGTTGGCATTATCCGCCTTTTTGGCGGACTTGCCGTCGAACAGGCCAAACAGGGCGATGCCGATGGCACCGACCACGATGGCCGAATCGGCGATGTTGAACGAGGGCCAGGTGTAGCTGCCCACGTACCACTGGATGAAATCGACCACGTGGCCGTGCACCTGGCGGTCGATCACGTTGCCGATGGCACCGCCGATGATCAGCGCATACGGCACCGCGGCCTTCCAGTTGCCGCGGGCAGTGCCGCGCAGCCACCAGGCCATCAGGCCGCTGATGGCGATCGCCAGCGCGGTGAAGAAGTACTTCTGCCAGCCACCGGCGTCGCTCAGGAAACTGAACGCCGCGCCGGTGTTGTAGGTGCGGTACCAGTTCCAGAAGCCATCGATGACCACCACCGGCTGGAACTCCGGCAGGCTCGACAGCACCCAGGCCTTGGACCACTGGTCCAGGCCGATGATGACGACCGACAACAGCAGCCAGACCAGGGCGTTGGGATGCGGGCGTGCAGTGCTCATCAGAACCAGCTCCGCAGTTCGCCGGCGCCGGTGATGTTGCTCACGCAGCGGCCGCACAGTTCGGGATGGTCGGCGTTGCTGCCGACATCGGCGCGGTGGTGCCAGCAGCGCACGCACTTGGCCTTGGTGGTCGGCTGGGCGCTGACGAACACTTCGTCGGTGGTTGCCGGGCGCACCTGCACGTCGCCGCTGATGAACAGGAAACGCAGTTCATCGGCCAGCGGCTGCCACTTCGCGGCCTGCTCTTCGCTGGCGGCGACGGTGATCTCCGCTTCCAGCGCGGCGCCGATCGCGCCGTTGGCACGCATCGGCTCCAGCACCTTGGCCACCTGCTCGCGCACGGCCAGCAGCTGGTCGAAGTCGGTGGCGTTGAGTTGGGCATCGGCCGGCAGCGGCGCCAGGCCGTCGTACCAGGTGGTGAACAGGACGTGCCCGGCACGCTCGCCCGGCAGGTAGCCCCACAGCTCGTCGGCGGTGAAGGTCAGGATCGGCGCCACCCAGCGGGTGAACGCTTCGGCAATGTGGTACATCGCGCTCTGCGCCGAACGGCGACCGTGCGAGTCGGTCGGCATCGTGTACAGGCGGTCCTTGGTCACGTCCAGGTACAGCGAGCCGAGGTCCACGCTGCAGAAGTTCAGCAGCAGCTGCACGATCTCGGCCATGTTGTAGCCGTCGTAGGCCGCCTTGATCTTCTCCTGCAGCTCCCACGCGCGGTGCACGATCCAGCGGTCCAGCGCGACCATCTGGTCGAGCGGGCGCAGGTGCTGGGCCGGGTCGAAGCCGTCCAGGTTGCCGAGCAGGAAGCGCGCGGTGTTGCGCAGGCGACGGTAGGCATCGGCGTTGCGCTTGAGGATCTCCTGCGACAGAGACATCTCGTTGCTGTAGTCGGCCGAGGCGATCCACAGGCGCAGGATGTCCGCGCCCAGCTTGTTCATGATGTCCTGCGGCTCGATGCCGTTGCCCAGCGACTTGGACATCTTGCGGCCGTGCTCGTCCACGGTGAAACCGTGGGTCAGGCACTGCTTGTACGGGGCGCGCTTGTCGATCGCCACGCCGGTCAGCAGCGAGGACTGGAACCACCCGCGGTGCTGGTCGGAGCCTTCCAGGTACAGGTCGGCCGGCTTGCCGAAGCCGCGCGCGGCGAGCACGCCTTCATGGGTCACGCCCGAATCGAACCAGACGTCGAGGATGTCGGTGACCTTCTCGTAGTCGGCCGCTTCGGCGCCCAGCAGTTCGGCGGCATCCAGCGAGTACCACACGTCGATGCCGTCGGCCTCGACGCGGTCGGCGACCTGCTGCATCAGCTCCACCGAACGCGGATGGATCTCGCCGGTCTGGCGGTGGGTGAACAGTGCGATCGGCACGCCCCAGGTGCGCTGGCGCGAGATGGTCCAGTCCGGGCGACCGTCGACCATGCTCTGGATGCGCGCCTTGCCCCAGGCCGGGAACCAGCCGACGGTGTCGATGGCGGCCAACGCATCGGTGCGCAGGTTGGCCTTGTCCATCGAGATGAACCACTGCGGGGTGGCGCGGAACACCACTGGCGTCTTGTGGCGCCAGCAATGCGGGTAGCTGTGGCGGATCGGGTGGAAGGCCAGCAGCGAACCGTTGTCGCGCAGCACGCCGACGATGGCCTCCTGCGCCTTCCACAGGTGCTGGCCGGCCAGCACCACGTCACCGGCCGGCGGGGTCGATTCCAGGTACACGCCACGGCCGTCGATCGGGGTGACCTGGCCGGCGTTGTACTTGTCCAGCAGGCCGTACTTCTGGCTGACCACGAAGTCTTCCTGGCCGTGGCCGGGCGCAGTGTGCACCGCACCGGTACCGTCCTCGTCGGAGACATGGTCGCCGTTGAGCACCAGGATTTCGCGCTCCGGGTAGAACGGGTGCGCCAGCAGCTGGTTTTCCAACGCCGCGCCGGTGGTTTCACCGTGCAGCACGACTTCATCCACGCCGTAGCGCTGCAGCGCGCGCTCTGCCAGCGCGGCGGCCAGCACCAGCCAGCGGCGCTTGCCGTTGTGGGCCGGGCCTTCGGCCAGCACGTAGTTGATCTCCGCGCCCAGCGAAACGGCCAGCGAGGCCGGCAGCGTCCACGGCGTGGTGGTCCAGATCGGCACGGCCACTTCGACGTCGGCCGGCACGCTCACGCCGAACGCCTGGCCAATGGCCTGCGCATCGCGCGCGGCGTAGGCCACGTCGATCGCCGGCGATTCCTTTTCCTGGTACTCGATCTCGGCTTCGGCCAGCGCCGAACCACAGTCGAAGCACCAGTACACCGGCTTGGCGCCACGCACCAGGTGGCCATTGGCCACGACCTTGGCCAGCGCGCGGATCTCGTTGGCCTCGAAGTCGAAGCTCAGGGTCTTGTACGGGTTGTCCCAGTCGCCGGTCACGCCCAGGCGCTTGAAGTCCACGCGCTGGATGTTGATCTGCTCTTCGGCGAACTCACGGCACTTCTGCCGGAATTCAACCGCGTCGAGCTTGGTGCCGACCTTGCCCCACTTCTTTTCCACCGCGATCTCGATCGGCAGGCCATGGCAGTCCCAGCCCGGCACGTAGGGCGCATCGAAGCCGGCCAGGTAGCGCGACTTGACGATGATGTCCTTCAGGATCTTGTTGACCGCGTGGCCGAGGTGGATGCGGCCGTTGGCGTACGGCGGGCCGTCATGCAGCACGAACAGCGGGCGGCCGGCGGCGTTGTCGCGCAGCTGCTGGTAGAGCCCCTGCGCTTCCCACTGCGCCAGAATGCCCGGCTCGCGCTTGGGCAGGTCGCCGCGCATCGGGAATTCGGTGGCTGGCAGGTTCAGGGTGGTCTTGTAGTCCTGGCTCACGCAGTGGCTCGCAATCTATGTTCGGAAAGGATGGCGCGCGCCTGTTCGGCGTCGCGGTGCATCTGGTCGGTCAGTGCCGCCAGATCATTGAATTTCTCTTCGTCGCGCAGCTTGGCGACGAACTCCACGTCGATGTGGCGCCCGTACAGGTCGCCCTGGAAATCGAACAGGTGGGCTTCCAGCAGCGGCTCCACGCCGTCCACGGTCGGCCGCGTGCCGAAGCTGGACACCGAGGGCCACGGCTGGTCGAACACGCCGTGCACCCAGGTCGCGTAGATGCCCGACAGCGCCGGGGTCTTCGGGAAGCGCAGGTTGGCGGTGGGGAAGCCCAGCGTGCGGCCGAGCTGGCGCCCGCGCACCACCCGCCCGCTGATCGCGTACGGACGGCCGAGCAGGTCGCCTGCACGGGCGAAGTCGCCATCCTGCAGCAGCTGGCGGATGCGGGTGCTGGAAATGCGCTCACCGTGCAGGTCCACCGCTTCGATTTCGCCAGCGCTGAAGCCCAGCTCAGCGCCCATCTTCTGCAGCAGGGCCAGGTCGCCACGGCGGCGGTTGCCGAAGCAGAACTCCGGGCCGATCCACACTTCGCGGGCGCCCAGCCGGTGCACCAGCAGGCGCCGCACGAAGTCCTCGGCCGGCATGGCGGCCATCGCCGCGTCGAAACGCAGCAGGCCGATCGCATCGACGCCGAGCTCGCGCAGGATCTCGACCTTGCTGCGCGCCAGGGTCAGCCGCGGTGGCGGCGTGCCCTGGGCGAAGAATTCACGCGGCAGCGGCTCGAACGCCACGGCCACCGCGGCCACGCCCAAGGCGCGCGCGCGGGCGACCGCGTGGCGGACCAGCGCACGATGCCCCAGGTGGAGGCCGTCGAATGCACCGATACAGACCACGCTTCCGTTGGGGAACAGCTCCCCGCCCTCGACGCTTCTGAACAGCCTGCTCATCAACTCTCGTTCCGGCCCGACCGGGGCCGCCGCTTCAATGGTGTAACCCTGAAGTATAGCCGCCACGGGCCGCGATCAATGCCCGCGCAGGTCGCGCGGGCGGAAGCCCATCGCCACCATCGCCACCGCATAGGTCGCACCACCGCCACCGACCAGCAGCGCCAGGGCACCGATCCGCTCCCACACGCTCATCGCCGAGAAGCCCGGCAGCCAGTACAGCAGCGCCAGCAGCACACCGACCATGGCCAGGCAGGCCAGCAGCAGGCGCAGCAGATAGCCGCCCCAGCCCGGGCGGCGCTGGTAGACATCGGTCTTGCCCAGCCAGTACCAGAGAAGGCCCAGGTTCAGGTAACTGGACAGCGCGCTGGCAATGCCCAGCGCCAGGTGCAGGCCCGGCTGCTTGCCGATGGCCGCCATCACACCCTGGGCCTTCAGTTCGTCCGGCACCATCACCTGGTACAGCACGGCCAGCAGCGCGAAGTTGAACACCATGTTGGCCACCAGCGCGGCGATACCGGCGCGCACCGGGGTCTTGGTGTCCTGCCGCGCGTAGAACGCCGGCAGCACCACCTTCAGCAGGGCGAACGCCGGCAGGCCGAAGCTCAGGCCGTACACCGACAACGCGGTCATGCGGGTATCGAAGGCACTGAACTGGCCGTGCTGGAAGATGGTCGCGATCAGCGGCTCGGCCAGCAGCAGCAGGCCGAGCATGGCCGGCACCGAGATTAGCAGGGTCATGCGCAGGCCCCAGTCCAGCGAACGCGAGAAGCCTTCACGGTCGGTGCTGACGTGGTGGCGGGCCAGCGCCGGCAGGATCACCGTGCCCAGCGCCACGCCGAACACGCCCAGCGGCAGCTCCAGGAAGCGATCGGCCAGCGACAGCCAGGACTGCGAGCCGTCGGTCAGCTTGGCCGCGATGACCGTATCCAGCAGCAGGTTGATCTGCGCCACCGAGGAACCGAACAGGGTCGGCACCATCAGCGTCATCACCTTGCGCACGCCCGGATGGCTCCAGCCCCAGCGCGGCAGGGTCAGCAGGTTGATGCCCTTCAGCGACGGCAGCTGGAACAGCAGCTGCAGGATGCCCGCGGCCAGTACCGCCCAGCCCAGTGCCAGGATCTGCTTCTCCGGGGTGCCGCCCAGCCGCGGTGCCAGCCACAGCGCGCCGGCGATCATGCACAGGTTGAGGATGACCGGGGTCAGCGCCGGCATCGCAAAGCGCTGGAAACTGTTCAGCGCGCCGCCGGCCAGGGCGGTGAGCGAGACGAACAGCAGGAACGGGAAGGTCAGGCGGAACAGGTCGACCAGCAGGCCCTGCTTGACCGGATCGGTATCAACACCGCTTGAGAAGACCGAGGCCAGCTGTGGCGCGAAGATCAGCGCCAGCGCGGTGACCAGCATCAGCACCCCACCCAGGGTGCCGGCGGTGCGGGCCATCAGTTCGCGCAGCTCGGCGTGGCTGCGGGTTTCCTTCACTTCCGTGAACACCGGCACGAAAGCGGTGGCGAAAGACCCCTCGGCGAACAACCGGCGCAGGAAATTGGGTACCCTGAAGGCGACCCAGAAAGCATCAGTGATGGCGTTGGTGCCGAACGTGGTGGTCACCACGAAGTCCCGGACAAGTCCAAGGACGCGCGAGACCATGGTCATGCTGCTGAACGACAGCAGGCCCCGCAACAACTTGGGTGAACTCACTCAGCGTCCCTCTTGACAATCGACTTGACGTGCATTTCTTACGCCATCATACTAGCTAGCTTGCTGTTCCCATAACACCGATTTTTTCAGGAAACCACCACCGTGGCCAATATCAAGTCCGCCAAGAAGCGCGCCAAGCAGACCGTCGTGCGCAACGCGCGCAACGTGGCTCAGCGCTCGATGCTGCGCACCGCTGTCAAGAAAGTGATCAAGGCGCTGGACGCCAACGATGCCGCCGGCGCCGAAGCCGCCTTCGCCGTTGCCCAGCCGATCCTGGATCGCTTCAGCGCGCGTGGCCTGATCCACAAGAACAAGGCTGCTCGCCACAAGAGCCGCCTGAACGACCGCATCAAGGCCCTCAAGGCCGCCTGATCCGGCGTTGCCGCCCCGCCCTTCGGGGTGCGGGCAGCAGACAAAAGCCCGGCCTCGGCCGGGTTTTTTGTTGCCTGCAATCCGGGCGATCCTGGGGGTCCGCGCGACCGGTAGTGCCGGCCGCTGGCCGGCAATTGCGAGGAATGCCGGCCAGCGGCCGGCACTACCGGAAAATGAAAAACCCGGCCTCGGCCGGGTTTTTCGCATGGAACCACAACAGCATTACTGCGCGTTGCGGGCTTCCAGCTCGTCTTCCTTCTGGCGATCGAAGAACGCCATGATCCGGCTCATGATCGGGAAGGTGCCTTCGCGACCCAGCGCCGACACCAGGAACCACGGCTCCTTCCAGCCCAGCTCGGCGACGATCTGCTCGGCCGCGGCCTTGGCCTCGTCCTCGAACATCAGGTCGGCTTTGTTCAGCACCAGCCAGCGCGGCTTGTTCAGCAGCTCCGGATCGTGCTTTTCCAGTTCGCGCTCGATCGCACGCACCTGCTCCACCGGAGAAATACCCTCCACGCCACCTTCCATCGGCGAGATGTCCACCAGGTGCAGCAGCAGGCGGGTGCGCTGCAGGTGGCGCAGGAACTGCGCACCGAGGCCGGCGCCATCGGCCGCGCCTTCGATCAGGCCGGGAATGTCGGCGATCACGAAGCTGCGGTAGTTCTCCACCTTCACCACACCCAGGTTCGGGTACAGCGTGGTGAACGGGTAATCGGCCACCTTCGGCGTTGCCGCCGAGACGGCGCGGATCAGGGTGCTCTTGCCGGCGTTGGGGAAGCCCAGCAGGCCGACATCGGCCAGCAGCTTCAGCTCCAGCTTCAGCGTGCGCTCTTCGCCCGGCTCGCCCGGCAGCGCCTGGCGCGGCGAACGGTTGGTCGAGCTCTTGAAATGCATGTTGCCCAGGCCGCCGCGGCCGCCCTTGGCCACCAGCAGGCGGTCGTTGTGCTGGGTCAGGTCGCCGATGACTTCATCGGTGGCAACGTTGATGACCACGGTGCCGACCGGCACGGTGATGGTGAGGTCTTCGCCACCCTTGCCATAGGCCTGGCGGCCCATGCCGTTCTCGCCGCGCTGCGCCTTGAAGATGCGGTCATGGCGGAAGTCGACCAGGGTGTTCAGGTTTTCGTCGGCGCGGATGTACACGCTGCCGCCCGCACCGCCGTCGCCGCCGTCCGGGCCGCCGAGCGGAATGAACTTCTCGCGACGGAAGCCAATGCAGCCGTTGCCGCCGTTGCCGGCGAACACTTCGATTTCTGCTTCGTCTACCAGTTTCATTGTTTCGATGCCTGCGATGGGCGCGGCATCTGCGCCGTCGCCTTGAATGTAATGCGGGCGCGCATGGCCCGCAGCCCGGCGCGGCCGGTCTTCCTTTTACCCGGTAACTCTAACGAAAAGCCCCGCCGAAGCGGGGCTCTTCATGCAGCGTGCGATTCGACCAGCAAGGCCATGCCGGGGCATGGCCGCCAGCCAAGCCTGATCAGGCTTCGACCGACACGACGCTGACGGTGCGACGCTTCTTGGCGCCCTTCACCGAGAACTCCACCTTGCCGTCCACGAGGGCGAACAGGGTGTGGTCGCGGCCGAGGCCGACGCCCGAGCCCGGGTGGAACTGGGTGCCGCGCTGACGCACGATGATGTTGCCGGCTTCAATGGCTTGGCCACCGAAGATCTTGACGCCCAGGTACTTCGGGTTGGAGTCGCGACCGTTGCGCGAGGAGCCTACGCCCTTTTTATGTGCCATGACCTATCTCCTTACTTGCTGCCACCGGCAATGCCGGTGATCTCGATTTCGGTGTAGTACTGACGGTGACCCTGACGCTTCATGTGGTGCTTGCGGCGACGGAACTTGATGATCCGGACCTTGTCAGCACGACCCTGGGACAGGACGGTGGCGGTGACCGCAGCGCCGTTCAGGGCGTCGCCGATCTTGATGCCATCGCTGTCGCCGAGCAGCAGGATGTTGTCGAACTTGATCTCGCTGCCGACTTCGACTTCGAGCTTTTCAATGCGGAGCTTTTCGCCCTGCGCCACGCGGTATTGCTTACCGCCGGTGACCAGTACTGCGTACATGACCAGACTTCCTCTGTAGTTATTGTGGTCTATGGACTGTCGCCATCGAGGGCGGACAGGAGCGGGATTGTACGCAGATCAATGGGCGCCGGTCAAGTCAACCCCTGAACGCCCCGGGCCGCCCCCTGCCGGAACGGGGGCAGATCCCTCTTCACGCCGTGAAAAGGATCTGACCCCTTCATAAAGCCTTGTCTCACAAGGTGAGACACCGGGCTGGCATTGTCGCCCATTGCCCCCATCTGGTCACCTCGGTAGGCTGACCGATTGCCGTTCCCTGCTGGCCCGGCACCCAGCCAACGCCCCCACAACCGGATCCCCCATGGCGATGGATTTCATCCGCATCCGCGGTGCGCGGACGCACAACCTCAAGAACATCGACCTCGACCTGCCCCGCGACAAGCTGATCGTGATCACCGGCCTGTCCGGCTCGGGCAAGTCCTCGCTGGCGTTCGACACCATCTATGCAGAAGGCCAGCGCCGCTACGTCGAGTCGCTGTCGGCCTATGCGCGCCAGTTCCTGAGCGTGATGGAAAAGCCGGACCTGGACCACATCGAAGGCCTGTCCCCGGCGATTTCGATCGAGCAGAAGTCGACCTCGCACAACCCGCGTTCGACGGTCGGCACGATCACCGAGATCTACGACTACCTGCGCCTGCTGTACGCCCGCGTCGGCACCCCGCGCTGCCCGGACCACGGCTACCCGCTGGAAGCACAGACGGTCAGCCAGATGGTCGACCAGGTGCTGACCCTGGACCCGGAACAGCGCTACATGCTGCTGGCGCCGGTCATCCGCGACCGCAAGGGCGAGCATGCGCAGGTGTTCGACCAGCTGCGCGCGCAGGGCTTCGTGCGCGTGCGCGTGGACGGCGAGCTGCATGAAATCGACGCGGTGCCGCCGCTGGCGCTGCGCCAGAAGCACACCATCGAGGCGGTGATCGACCGCTTCCGCCCGCGCGAAGACATCAAGCAGCGCCTGGCCGAGAGCTTCGAGACCGCGCTGAAGCTGGGCGACGGCATGGCCTCGGTGCAGAGCTTGGACACGGCCGACGCCGCACCGACGCTGTTCTCCTCCAAGTACTCCTGCCCGGTGTGCGATTACTCGCTGCCGGAACTGGAGCCGCGCCTGTTCTCGTTCAACGCACCGATGGGCGCCTGCCCCGGGTGCGATGGCCTGGGCATGGCCGAATTCTTCGATCCGTCGCGCGTGGTGGTGCACCCCGAGCTGTCGCTGGCCGCCGGTGCGGTGCGCGGCTGGGATCGCCGCAACGCCTACTACTTCCAGCTGATCGCCTCGCTGGCCAAGCACTACAAGTTCGACGTCGATGCGGCGTGGAACTCTCTGCCGGAAAACGTGCAGCAGGCCGTGCTGTACGGCAGCGGCGATGAAGCGATCACCTTCACCTACTTCACCGAAGCCGGCGGCCGCACGCAGCGCAAGCACCGTTTCGAGGGCATCATTCCCAACCTCGAGCGCCGCTACAAGGAAACCGAATCGCCGGCGGTGCGCGAGGAGCTGTCCAAGTACATCAGCGAACAGCCGTGCCCGGAATGCCATGGCGCCCGCCTCAACAAGGCGGCACGCAACGTGTTCGTGGCCGACCGCCCGCTGCCGGACCTGGTGGTGCTGCCGATCGACGAAGCACTGAAGTTCTTCAGCGAACTGAGCCTGCCGGGCTGGCGTGGCGAGATCGCCTCCAAGATCGTCAAGGAAATCGGTGAGCGCCTGGGCTTCCTGGTCGATGTGGGCCTGGATTACCTGACCCTGGAGCGCAAGGCCGACACCCTGTCCGGTGGCGAAGCGCAGCGCATCCGCCTGGCCAGCCAGATCGGCGCCGGCCTGGTCGGCGTGATGTACGTGCTCGACGAGCCGTCGATCGGCCTGCACCAGCGTGACAACGAGCGCCTGCTCGGCACCCTCACCCGCCTGCGCGACCTGGGCAACACGGTGATCGTGGTCGAGCATGACGAGGACGCGATACGCCTGGCCGACTACGTGCTGGACATCGGCCCGGGCGCGGGCGTGCACGGCGGCGAGATCGTCGGCCAGGGCACCCTGCAGGACATCCTGGAGGCACCGCGCTCGCTGACCGGCCAGTACCTGTCGGGCAAGCGCGCGATCGAGATCCCGGCGCGCCGGCACAAGCCGAACCCGAAGATGACCCTGCACCTGCGCGGGGCCAGCGGCAACAACCTCAAGGGCGTGGACCTGGCGATTCCGTCGGGCCTGCTGACCTGCGTGACCGGTGTGTCCGGCTCGGGCAAGTCGACCCTGATCAACGACACCCTGTTCTCGCTGGCCGCCAACGAGATCAACGGTTCCTCGCATCCGATCGCCCCGTACAAGGAGATCGATGGCCTGGACCTGTTCGACAAGGTGGTGGACATCGACCAGTCGCCGATCGGCCGCACCCCGCGTTCGAACCCGGCCACCTACACCGGCCTGTTCACCCCGCTGCGCGAGCTGTTCGCGCAGGTGCCCGAAGCGCGTGCGCGTGGTTATTCGCCGGGCCGTTTCAGCTTCAACGTGCGCGGCGGCCGCTGCGAAGCATGCCAGGGCGATGGCCTGATCAAGGTCGAGATGCACTTCCTGCCGGACGTGTACGTGCCGTGCGACGTCTGCCATGGCAAGCGCTACAACCGCGAGACGCTGGAGATCCTGTACAAGGGCTTCAACATCAACGACGTGCTGGAAATGACCGTCGAGGATGCGCTGAAGCTGTTCGAGCCGGTGCCGTCGATCGCCCGCAAGCTGGAAACGCTGGTCGACGTGGGCCTGAGCTACATCAAGCTTGGCCAGAGCGCGACCACGCTGTCCGGTGGTGAAGCGCAGCGCGTGAAGCTGTCCAAGGAACTGTCGCGCCGCGATACCGGGCGCACCTTGTACATCCTGGACGAACCGACCACCGGCCTGCATTTCCACGACATCGAAGCGTTGCTGGGCGTGCTGCACAAGCTGCGCGACGAAGGCAACACGGTGGTGGTGATCGAACACAACCTGGACGTGATCAAGACCGCCGACTGGATCGTCGACCTGGGTCCGGAAGGTGGCCATCGCGGTGGCACCATCCTGGTCACCGGCACGCCGGAAGACGTGGCGGCCTGCCCGCAGTCGTACACCGGCCAGTTCCTGGCGCGCATGTTGCCGTCCACCAGCGCGCGACCGGAACGCCCGGCCGCCGTGGCCAACAAGCCCGACGCCCGCCCACCGCGCAAGGTGAAGCCTGAAAAGCCCGCCAAGGTGGCCAAGAAGGCGGTGGCGGCAACAAGCACCGGCAAGGCCAGCAAGACTGCTGCCGCCAGCAAGAAGAAGAAGGACGCCTGATGAGCAGCGAACACAAGATCCTGGCCCGCATCCCGATCAGCGTGCGCTGGCGTGACATGGACAGCATGGGCCACGTCAACAACGCCAAGTACATCTCCTACCTGGAAGAAGCCCGCGTGCGCTGGATGCTGGGCGTGGACGGCGTGTCGATGACCGACCGCATCGCACCGGTGGTGGCCGCGACCAACGTCAACTACCGGCTGCCGATCGTGTGGCCCAACGACATCCTGGTCGAACTGTTCGTCGAACGCCTGGGCAACAGCAGCGTGACCATCGGCCACCGCATCGTCGACCAGCAGGACGAATCGAAGCTGTATTCGGACGGCAACGTGGTGGTGGTCTGGATGGACACCCAGACCGGCAAGAGCGCACCGCTGCCGGAGGCGATCCGCAGCGCGTCTACCTGAGGCACTCTGGTAGTGCCGGCCGCTGGCCGGCAACCTCCAGATGTATCGCGGATGCCGGCCCGCGGCCGGCACTACCGACACTGTTCAAAGGACTGACATGATCCACCACACCGAACTGCGCGACCTGCTGCCCGGCATGGTCGCCTTCCCCGCCGATGTCTTCCCCGCCGACCAGGCGTGGCTCGGCCAGCACCTGTTGCCGCTGCTGAAGATCGACCTGGGCGTGCTGCGCCCGGAACTGGTCGGCCAGGTGGCGACGATGCTGTGCCCGATCGAGCCGTATGAAGGCTGTATCGGCGAGACCACCGAAGAACACCACAACGCGTTCACCGGCACCAACTGGATCGCCTTCGAACTGACCGCCGGCAACGAGATGCGTTTCCTCGGCAACGAGGGCTACTTCATCGGTGATGCAGTAGACGACAAGGACGCGCAGGAACACATCGCGCAGATGCGCGAGAGCTACGCCAAGGCCCGCGATTACCATGCCGCGCATGGTCGCCTCGCGTGTTATTCGCGCTATGGCAAGGGTGAAGCCAGCGAACGCGATTATCTGGATACGCTGGGTGGCCCGATCGGTTTCGGCAACTGGACCGAGACGGCGGAGATTCCCGCGGCCTTCGCGCTGGCCTTCACCGAGGCGGCCGATGACCCCAACGCTGCGGACGATGCCGAAACGGTGATCATCACCCGCGACGGCAACAAATTCTTCGCCGTGGCCGACGTGGCTGGTTACAACTGGTGCGCTACCGGCGCCGATGCGATCGTGATGCTCTATGAGCCGGAAAGCCGCACGGTGCTGTTCTCCTACGACTGGTCATAAGCCACCGTGGTAATGCCGGCCGGTGGCCGGCATTCATCACGCTGCCGGCCAGCGGCCGGCACTACCGGATATTCCGGTCGCGCCGAGCGTCCGCGACGCTACGACGGCCATCCCAACCCCTTGCTTCAGCAGCAGCCTGCCGTTTCCCCGCGCGCTTACGGCGCGGCCTTGCGCACCACCAGCGTCGCACTCGCTTCGCCACCGCCCTCCAGCTGCAACCGCAGTGGCAACGCCTGCCCGTCCTTCAATGCGCCCTTGCCCTGCATCAGCATCAGGTGCAGGCCACCGGGCTTGAGTTCGGCACGAGCGCCCGGTGCCAGCGGCAGGCGCTCGATCGCGCGCATCCGGCTGACGCCGTCAGTGATCGTGGTCTCGTGCAGCGACACATCACCAAAGCTGCTGCTGGCCGCACCGGTAATCACCACCGCCTTGCCGCAGCCGTTGTGGATCACGCCGTAGCCGGCGGTCATCGGCATCGCCGGATTCGGCGGCAACCGCGCCCAGCCCTGCTCGACGGTGACGCACGTCGTCTCGGCGGTGGATGCCGATGCTGCGGCCGCACACATCATCAACAATACGCCAACGAATGGTTTGGTTATCATCGCCCAGGTTCCTTCTTCGCAACGAGAACGCAGCATGACGACGCTCATCGAGGTGATCAACCACGGCCCCATCCGCGAACTGCGCCTGGCGCGGCCGCCGGTCAACGCACTGGACACCGAACTGTGCCGGCAGTTGATCCACGCCATCGAGCTGGCCATGGCCGAAGACGCGCACGGCATCGTGCTGTCGGGCAGCGAACGCATCTTCACCGGTGGCATGGACGTGCCGCACCTGCTCTCGCACGGCGATGACAAGCACAAGCTGTTGGACACCTGGAACGCCTTCTTTGGCGCCGTGCGCACGCTGGCCGAGAGCCGCATCCCGGTGGTCGCGGCGATCACCGGGCATGCCCCGGCCGGCGGCTGCGTGCTGGCGCTGTGCTGCGACTACCGGGTGATGGCCCGCAGTGCCGATGCTTCGCGCCCGTATGCCATCGGCCTGAACGAAGTGCAGGTGGGCCTGATCGCGCCGGAGGGCATCCAGCGCCTGCTGCGCCGCGCGGTGGGCGTTCACCGCGCCGGCGTCCTGCTGACCACCGGCTCGCTGGTGCCGGCCGAACAGGCGCTGCAGATCGGCCTGGTCGATGAACTGGCTGAAGGTGACCTGGTGGTGGCGCGTGCGCTGGCCTGGCTGCAGAACCTGCTGAAGCAGCCGCGCCAGCCGATGCTGCTGACCCGCGCGGTTGCCCGCGCCGACCTGCACGAAGCCCTGCACCCGGACCTGATCCAGCTGGACCGCTTTGTCGAAGCCTGGTTCGCCCCGGACGCACAGAACGCCCTGCAGGCGCTGGTGGCCCGGCTCGGCAAGTAAACGGTAGTGCCGGCCGCTGGCCGGCAATCGCAGGCACCCCAAGATGATCATGAGGTTGCCGGCCAGCGGCCGGCACTACCGATGATGGGCCGGACTGGACCGGTATAATCAGGCCCTCTTCATTGCTGTGGCTGCCCCCTTGAACGACACGCCCGAACCCGTCGTCTCCGAGCTGATCGACCTGCTCACCCTGGAGCGGCTGGAGGACAACCTGTTCCGCGGGCAGAGCCGCGACATCGGCACCAAGTACGTGTTCGGCGGGCAGGTGCTGGGCCAGGCATTGGCCGCGGCGCAGGCCACGGTCGACAACGGCCGCCACGTGCATTCGCTGCACGCCTATTTCCTGCGCGCCGGCAACATCGACCACCCGATCGTCTACGACGTGGACCGTACCCGCGATGGCGGCAGCTTCTCGGTGCGCCGGGTCACCGCGATCCAGCACGGCAAGGTGATCTTCTTCTGCGCGGCCTCGTTCCAGCAGGCCGAAACCGGTGCCGAGCACCAGCACAAGATGCCCGAAGTGCCGCAGCCGGAAGACATCGAACCGAACCGTCCGCTGCCGGCCGAAGTGCTGGAGCGGCTGCCGATCAAGGTGCAGCGCTGGCTGTCGCGCGGCGGCCCGTTCGAGTTCCGCCACGTCTACCCGCGCGACGAACTGAACCCGCCCAAGCGCCCGCCCTACCACCAGGTGTGGCTGCGTCTGAGCGAGCCGGTCGGCGATGCACCCGAGCTGCACCAGGCGCTGCTGGCCTATGCCTCCGACTTCCACCTGCTGGGCACCGCGACGTTCCCGCACGGCATCAGCTACTACCACCCACATGTGCAGATGGCCTCGCTCGACCACGCCATCTGGTTCCACCGCCCGTTCCGTGCCGACGACTGGCTGCTGTACTCGCTGGACAGCCCCAGCGCACAGGATTCGCGCGGCCTGGCCCGCGGCCAGTTCTTCACCCGCAACGGCGTGCTGGTCGCCAGCACCGCGCAGGAAGGCCTGATCCGCGTCGTTCCCGACCAGGCAGCGGCCGCCGCCGTGCCGGCAAAGGATTGATCCGATGCGCCAGATCTTCAGCAGCCAGCGCGTGGAAACCGTGGAAGGCGTGGCCGAGCTCCTGCGCGGGCATGGCATCGAGGTCAAGGTGACCAATGGGCGCTCGTACAAGACCCGCCGCCGCGGCCAGTTCAGCTATACCGACCTGGGTAACGCCAGCGCCTACCCGGCGGTGTGGATCGTGCGCGCCGACGACCAGCCGCGCGCGCGTGAAATCCTGCGCGAGGCGCGCCTGCTCGACACCACCCGCCGCGATCATCCCACCGCCGAATTCGCCTTCCGCGACATGCAGGAAACCAAGGGCGGCGGCCGCAGCTGGGCCTGGCGCATCCGCATCGCCCTGCTGGTGGTGATCGCCGGCGTGGCGCTGGTGATCGGCCTGCGCCATCGCGGCGCCCCGGCGCCGACTGCGCCGGCCCCCGCCCCGCAGGCCCAACCGCAGCAGGCGCAACCTGCCCCGCAGGCTGGGCCGGAAGAGGAAGAAGTCCGGGTCCGCATCCAGCCCACCCAATGACGCACGGGTAGTGCCGGCCGCTGGCCGGCAACCTCATGAACCCGGCCGGCGGGCTGCGGTTGCCGGCCAGCGGCCGGCACTACCGTGCAGAAGGCCGGTCACACTTCGCGCGCGGCTCCGTCATGGGACACAATCCCAGCAGGAGAGCCGCCGTGACGACCTTCGCCGTATCGATCGACCAGACGCTGGAACGTGAACTGCCGGC
Source organism: Stenotrophomonas maltophilia (assembly GCF_047497515.2). Classification (GTDB taxonomy): domain Bacteria; phylum Pseudomonadota; class Gammaproteobacteria; order Xanthomonadales; family Xanthomonadaceae; genus Stenotrophomonas. The sequence goes on along the minus strand of NZ_JAXAXL020000002.1, from coordinate 8,315 downwards.
AGCCGCCGGCGGCTGCCAGCATGCCTATGGCCGCATCGTGCTGGCCTGCCAGAACACGGTCACCGCCATTGCGCTGGCCATCACCCGCGACCGCCAAGCCAGCGAGGACATCGCCCAGGAAGCCTTCGTGAAGGGCTGGCAGCAGCTGCACCAGCTGCGCAGTTCAACCAGCTTCCTGCCCTGGCTGCGGCAGATCACCCGCAACCTGGCCCGCGACTGGCTGCGTGCGCAACATGGCCGGCCACTGACCGGCGAAGCCGCCGAGGTTGCGCTGGGCATGGCCGCCGACCCATCCCCGGAGGCGGCCGACCGGCTGCAGCGGGTGGAAGAAGAGATCGCCGCCGAGGACATCATTTCCGCACTGCCCGCCGACAGCCGCGAAGTGCTGTTGCTGTACTACCGCGAAGGCCAGCGCTCGCAGCAGGTCGCCGACCTGCTCGGGCTCAGCGATGCAGCCGTGCGCAAGCGCCTCTCGCGCGCCCGTGCCCTGGTGCGCGACGGCCTGCTGCAGCGCTTCGGCGAGTTCGCCCGCAGCAGCGCCCCGAGTGCGGCGTTCGCCACTGCCGTGGTGTCGATGGTGCTGGTGGCTGCGCCCGGCACCGCCAGCGCGGCGATCCTGCTCGGCACCGGGGTCGGCATCGGTGGCAGCAAACTCGGCCTCGGCGGTGCCAGTGCGGCAGGCGGCACCGCGCTGGGCTCGTTGACTGCCACGCTGGGCCAGCTGCACGTGCTGCCGGCCGAAAGCTGGGGCGCGGTCATCGGTGGCGTGATTGGCGGAGCGATCGGCAGCTATCTCGGCGGGCGCTTCCTGATGTCGTACACCGAGACCGACGCGGAGCGCACCGACGTGCGTCGCTTCCTCTACCTCAACATCACCACCGGCATGTTCTGGTGCCTGGCGATCCTGTTGGCGGTGATGCTGCAGGTGCCGGTCTGGGCGCAGCTGCTGGTGCTGGCCGTGGGCCTGGGCGTGGTCAACTACCAGTGCCTGGTGCCGCTGCAGCGGGTGATGGCACCGATGATCGCGCGCGATTCGGCGCGTCGCGGCCGCAGTGGAACCAACTGGAAGTACGAATCGATGTACGGCCGCACCGGCATCATCGCCATGAACCTGATGGTGATCGCACTGGTGCTGTATTCGCTGATGCGCAGCGGCCGGCTGTAACGGACAACGCCGGCAGTACGCCGGCGTTGTCGTAAATCACTGTGTTGAACCTCAGCGCTGCGGCTGCGGCTTCGGCGCAGCACCGTCGCGCGGGCCGCCCTGACGCGGACCACCGTGCATCGGGCGCTTGGCCGCATCGAACTCGGCCTTGCTCAGCTGGCCATCCTTGTTGGTGTCGGCCGCGGCGAACCAGGCATCACGCATCTGCTTCACGCGCAGTTCGCGATCGGCCTTGTCGAGGTAGCCGTCCTTGTTGAGGTCGAGCTGGTCGAAGCGTGCGGCCAGGCGCGGATCGGCCTTGGCTTCCTCGCGGCTGATGCGGCCGTCCTTGTTGACGTCCAGCTTGGCCCAGCGCTCACCACCGTGGCCACGGCGACCGTGCTTCCAGCGCGGCAGTTCATCGCGCGAGAGCTTGCCGTCCTTGTTCTTGTCCAGCTCGTCGAACTTCGCCGCCAGACGCGGGTTGGCAGCGGCTTCGCTGCGGTCGATGACGCCGTCGCCATTGGTGTCCAGCTTGGCCGGGCGCTGCGCCGGCGTGGTCGGCGTGTCGGCCGCCAGCGCGATACCGGAAGCGGAGGTGCCGAGCAGCAGGGCCAGCAGCAGGGGGGTACGGATCATGGAGTCACTCCTGGGGATGGGAATTGCGTCGGGGTGATCACTTCACCCTCGGGGGACAACAACGCCCGGGCGCGACATCGGTTGACGTCGCTGCCAGTTCCGTTCATCCAGCGGACAGTCGCCGCCACTGCGACGGGGTGGGGCTATGCTGTGCCCATGGCGATGCATGGCGACAGAGACGACGAACTGCGACTTTTCCAGACCGGCGAGCACCCCTGCGGGTACTGGTCGGACCGGGTGGCGCGCGACCTGGTGCTGGACCCGCACGACCGCCGCCTGGGTGGCCTGTACCCGCTGGCACTGAGCTGGGGCTTCCGCCGCAGTGGCGACCTGGTCTATCGCCCGCACTGCGCGCATTGCCAGGCCTGCGTGGCGGTACGCATTCCCGTGGCCCGCTTCGCACCGGACCGTAGCCAGCGCCGCTGTGCCGCCCGCAATGACGACCTGGAGGTGCGGATCACTGCCGCCACCGCCCGTGACGACCTGTTTGCGCTGTATCACCGCTACCTCACCCACCGCCACGCCAACGGCGGCATGGATGACCACGGCCCGCACGAATTCGAGCAGTTCCTGATCGGCAGCTGGTCGCACACCCGCTTCATGGAGATGCGCCTGCCCGGCCACGACGGCCAACCCAGCCAGCTGCTGGGGGTGGCGGTGACCGACGTCACCGAGCACGGCCTGTCGGCGGTCTACACCTTCTTCGACCCGGACCATGCCGCTCGCGGGCTGGGCACTTTCGCGATCCTGCAGCAGATCGAGTGGGCGCGCCGCGAGAGCCTGTCGCACGTGTACCTGGGCTACTGGATCCGCGGCCACCAGAAGATGGACTACAAGCGCCGCTTCCATCCGCTGGAAGCCTACGACGGCCGCCGCTGGCACGATTTCGACAAGGATCTGGACGGGCGCTGACAAACCGCTGACACCGGGCCGGGTGCACAATACGGCCCATGAACGCCAAACCCCTGATCCTCGCCCTGGCCCTGCTCTGCGGCGCCACCGCCCCCGCCTTCGCCACGTCCCCCGCGATGACCGAAAAGCCGTCCGCTGCGCTGCGCCTGGCCACCTACAACACCTCGCTGTACTCCGATGACGCCGGTGGCCTGATCAAGGAACTGGAAGGCGACAGCGAACACGCACGCAAGATCGCCGCGGTGCTGCAGCAGGTGCGCCCGGACCTGGTGCTGCTGAACGAGTTCGACTTCGACGACGCCCATCGCGCCGCCGACCTGTTCCAGAAGCGCTACCTGGAAGTGGCCCAGCCCGGCGGCGGCAAGCCGCTGCACTTCGCCTACCGCTACCTGGCCCCGGTCAACACCGGCCTGCCCAGCGGCCTGGACCTGGACAACAACGGCGTGGTCGGCGGCGAAGGCCGCAGCCGCGGCAACGATGCCTGGGGCTACGGCCTGCACCCGGGCCAGTACGGCATGCTGGTGCTGTCGCGCTACCCGATCGATGAAGCCAAGGTGCGCAGCTTCCAGCTGCTGAAGTGGAGCACGATGCCCGGCGCGATCCGTCCGGTTGACCCGCGCACCGGCAAGAGCTTCTACAACGACCACGTGTGGTCGCAGCTGCGGCTGTCCTCCAAGTCGCATTGGGACGTGCCGGTGAAGACCCCGGCCGGCGTGGTGCATGCGCTGGTCTCGCACCCGACGCCGCCGGTGTTCGACGGCCCGGAAAAGCGCAATGCCGCGCGCAACCACGACGAGCTGCGCCTATGGCAGGAGTACCTGTCCAAGGGTGACAAGCCGTGGCTGTGCGACGACAAGGGCCAGTGCGGCGGCCTGGCCCAGGACGCACGCTTCGTGATCCTGGGCGACCTCAACAACGACCCGGTCGATGGTGATGGGCGCCATGAGGCGATCGTCGAACTGATCGAGAACGCCCGCGTGCTGCGCTACCCCACCCCGCGCAGCGTCGGCGGCGAGCAGACCAGCCTGGCCTATGCGGCCAAGGGCATCGCACGCAAGGGCGCGCCGTTCCATGCCACCGGCGATTTCGGCCCGAAGTCCGGCACCATGCGCCTGGACTACGTGCTGCCCTCGACGGGTTTCGAGTACATCGGCAGCGGCATCTTCTGGCCGGCCAATGAAAGCCCGGAAGCGAAGATCGCCGACGGCAGCGACCACCACCTGGTGTGGGTGGACGTAAAACCGTAACCGGTGTCGATGGGGTACCGACCAACGGTCGGTACCCACCGGAATTCGGCCGCCGGGCATGGCCCGGCGCTATCGCCTTACGGGCGCAGTTCGACGCCGATGGCGTCGGCGGCGTCACGCGCGATCGAACGCGCTTCGTCGACGGTTTCGGCACGCGCCAGGGTCACGCCCACGCGACGATGGCCGTGCACGCTGGGCTTGCCGAACAGGCGCACGGCGGTGTCCGGCACCTGCAGCGCGGCAGCGACGTTGTTGAAGTACGGCACGCCTTCGCCATGCGCCAGCAGCGCGCACGAGGCCGACGGGCCGCTCTGGCGGATCACCGGAATCGGCAGCCCAAGAATGGCGCGCGCGTGCAGCGCGAACTCGCTCAGTTCCTGCGACACCAGCGTCACCAGGCCGGTGTCATGCGGGCGCGGCGACACTTCGCTGAACCACACTTCGTCGCCCTTCACGAACAGCTCGACGCCGAACAGGCCCCAACCACCGAGATCGTCGGTAATGGCGCGCGAGATCTCTTCGGCACGCGCCAGCGCCGCACTCGACATCGGCTGCGGCTGCCAGCTCTCGCGGTAGTCGCCGTCCTTCTGCAGGTGGCCGATCGGCGCACAGAACGAGGTACCGCCTGCGTGGCGCACGGTCAGCAGGGTGATCTCGTAATCGAAATCGATGAAGCCTTCCACGATGCAGCGGCCGGCACCGGCACGGCCACCGGTCTGCGCGTACTCCCAGGCCGGGGCGATGTCCGCCTCGCTGCGCAGGGTGCTCTGGCCCTTGCCGGACGACGACATCACCGGCTTGACCACGCAGGGCAGGCCGATCGCGGCCACGGCGGCACGGTACTCGGCCTCGGTATCGACAAAGCGGTACGGTGAGGTCGGCAGGCCCAGGGTTTCGGCGGCCAGGCGGCGGATACCTTCACGATCCATGGTCAGGCGTGCGGCGCGCGCGGTCGGAATCACCCGCAGGCCCTGCTCCTGTTCCAGCTGGACCAGGGTCTCGGTGTGGATGGCTTCGATCTCCGGCACCACCAGGTGCGGCTGCTCCTGGGCGATCAGCGCGCGCAGGGCCATCGCGTCCAGCATGTCGATCACGTGCGAGCGATGCGCGACCTGCATTGCCGGCGCATCGGCGTAGCGGTCGGCGGCGATCACTTCCACGCCCAGCCGCTGCAGCTCGATGGCCACCTCCTTGCCAAGTTCACCCGAGCCCAGCAGCAGCACCCGGGTGGCGGAGGGGGACAACGGAGTTCCAAGCTTGGCCATGGCGGTTCCAGCAGCGATGTGAAGGCGGGTGGGCATTCTAGCTGGCCGGGCACCCCGGCCACGGCATCCGACGAACGGTAGCTCGAACCTGATATCACTTTGATATCTTTATTCCGACCCCTCAAGGACGTACTGCCATGAAAGAGAAGTCGCTGTCCTCGCTCAACGGCCTCGGCACGCTGGCCGGCGCGCTGCTCGTTGCCCTCGCCGGTGCCGCCCTGTTCGTGCTCGGGGTCGCCGCCAAGGCCAGCACCGGCTCGCCCAACCTGCTGCTGATGCTGCTGGGCGTCCTGCTGGTCGCGGCGGGCGTGTTCATCCTGGCCGGCCTGTACACCGTCCAGCCCAACCAGGCCGCGGTGCTGAGCCTGTTCGGCAAGTACGTGGGCACGGTGAAGGACAACGGCCTGCGCTGGAACAACCCCTTCTACAGCAAGCGCCGGGTCAGCCAGCGCGTGCGCAACTTCGAGAGCGGCAAGCTGAAGGTCAACGAGCTCGACGGCAGCCCGATCGAGATCGCCGCAGTGATCGTCTGGCAGGTGGTCGATGCCTCCGAGGCGGTCTACAACGTGGACGACTACGAGAGTTTCGTGCACATCCAGTCCGAATCGGCGCTGCGCGCGATGGCCACCAGCTATCCCTACGACCAGCACGAGGACGGCCAGCTGGCCCTGCGCAGCCACGCCAGCGAGATCTCCCAGCACCTGAAGAACGAGCTGGCCGAGCGCCTGGCCGATGCCGGCGTGCAGGTGATCGACGCGCGCATCAGCCACCTCGCCTATGCCGCCGAAATCGCCCAGGCCATGCTGCAGCGGCAGCAGGCCAATGCGGTGATCGCCGCACGCACGCGCATCGTTGCCGGCGCGGTCGGCATGGTCGAGATGGCCCTGGCCGAACTGCAGAAGAACGGCGTGGTGCAGCTGGACGAGGAGCGCAAGGCGCACATGGTCAGCAACCTGCTGACCGTGCTGTGCTCGGACCGCGGCACCCAGCCGATCGTCAATGCCGGTTCGCTGTACTGAACCACCCTCGCAACGGGGCGCCCCACCGCCCCGCCAGGAGTTTTCATGAGTGAGAAGAAAGCCTATCCGCTGCGCATCAATGCCGAGGTCCTGGCCGCGGCACAGCGCTGGGCTGACGACGAGCTGCGCAGCCTCAACGCGCAGATTGAATACGTGCTGCGCGACGCCCTGCGCAAGGCAGGACGCCTGCCGAAACCCAAATCATCGCCGGAGGACAAGGAATGAGCACGCGCTGGAGTTACCAGACGATTGAAGTGAAGACCTCGATGATGGGCCTGCACAAGGCCGAGGACATCCAGAGCGAACTGACCCGCCAGGGGCTGCTGGGCTGGGAGCTGGTCAACATCATCATTCCGGCGCCGATGCGCCCAGCCATGCTGGTCTTCAAGAAGGAAATCTGAGCCATGAGCGGCAGCGACCCGAAGCGCTTCGACGTGGCGGAGAGCTCGCCGTTCCGCGTGCTGTGGGTGGTGCTGCCATTGCTGCTGGCGTTCGCCATCAGCGTCTACGCGCAGCTGCACACTGCCCGCGCCAACGCGCCGTGGATGGAAGTGACGCTCTCGCCGCCCTGGTTCCGGATGGGTGGCAGCGCCGCATGGAGCCTGCTGGTGATCGCCGCATTTGCTGTCGGGCTGGGCGCGGCTTTCTTCCGCCGCCGGGTGGAACTGGCCGGCGACGTACTGGATGTACGCTCGACGCTGTATCGGCGGCGTGTTCCGGTGGCGCAACTGCGATTGGATCAGGCCGAGGTGGTCGATCTCGGCCACGACCGCCGCTACGGCATCCGCTTCAAGACCAACGGCTATTCGATGCCGGGCTTCCATTCCGGTCATTTCCGCTTGAAGAGCGGCGGCAAGGGGTTTGCGTTGGTCACCGACCGTACCCGTGTCCTGGCCCTACCGGTCAGCGACGGCAGCACGCTGCTGCTCAGCATGGACCGGCCACAGGCGCTGCTGGATGCACTGCGCAAAGTGGCCCCACCGGCGCCGCGGCAGTAAGCTGCGGCGATGCAACGACGCCCGCCCCTGCTGCTCAATACCGAGGCCATCGAAGTGTGGCCCGCCGATCTGCTGCGTGCACGCAGCACTACCGATGCGCGCCTGTTGGCGCAGGCGCAATGGGTGCTGCGGCGCAAGCGTGATGGCCGCTACCTGGCGGCCGTACGGGCGCACGGCGTGCATTCGATGGTGCCGCGCCTGGCGCGTGAACCCGGGACCGAGGAGGCGCTGGCACTGCTGGACGCAGCGGCAGGCCGACCGTTCGGCGCTGCGCTGGAAGATCAATGGCTGCCACTGGCCGGGCTACAGCAGCGCCTGCAGCAGCTGGGCCTGGACGCACAGCGCTACGCCGACGACAGCGGCCTGCCCTTGGAACCGGAACCCTGCCTGCTGCATTTCGCTGGTCGTGACCGCTTCGCCCGCCCGCTGTGGCTGCGGCGCAGCGCCGCGCAGGGCTGGCGACGGATGCGCCTGCACGCGGCGCAGGATGGCATCGCGCTGGACGCGATCTCCGGTTTCCGCAGCCATGCCTACCAGCTGGGGATCTTCGAGCGTAAGCGCGCGCGTGGCCTGGGCGTGGCGGAGATCCTGAAGGTCAATGCAGCACCGGGCTTCAGCGAGCATCACAGCGGTCATGCGCTGGATATCGGCACCCCGGGCGATGCGCCGGCAGAGGAATCCTTCGACGCCACCGATGCGTTCGCCTGGCTGCAGTCCCATGCCGGCGCGCACGGCTTCCAGCTGAGCTACCCACGCGACAACCCGCACGGCATCGTCTACGAACCCTGGCATTGGTGCTGGAAGCCGGCCAACGGCTGAGCCCCTCGTGGCGGCCGCAAGGCGAAATTCATGGAGCTGTCCGGGCAGGTAGGCTGGGCAGGGGACGCTGTGAATCCGTCCCTGGAGCAACTGTGTTGAGGCAGGGGCCTCAGCTTCTCCGGCAGACACGCACGGTAGTGCCGGCCGCTGGCCGGCAGCCTCTTGCAGCGCGCACGGGGCTGGCTTCAGGCGGGGATCGATCCGCCTTGAGCGTCACGCACGCGGGCGTTGAGAATCACCAGCATCTTCCGCATCACCGCCACGATGGCCAC
>NZ_JAXAXL020000001.1:535117-719189 GCF_047497515.2 Stenotrophomonas maltophilia | reverse complement strand
ATCCCTTTGCTGCGCAAAGGGATCTGACCCCGCTGCTTGTTGCCTCAGAACGCCATCGAGGTACTGAACATCAGCTGCCGTGGCGCGCTGCGCTGCAGGGTCTGGTAATCCCCCGAGAACGACGAGCCGGCGATGGTGGCGGTGCCGATGTTGTGCCGGTTGAACAGGTTGCTCACGTCCAGCCGCAGTTCCAGGCCGGGCACCGCGCTGTCCACACCGAAGCGGTAGGCGGCATAGGTGTTGACCTGCCAGAACGTCGGCACGCGGATATCGTTCTCGTAGGTGAACGGCTGGCGCAGGTACGAGGTGCTGGTGGCACCGAAACGCCAGTCGCCGAAGTGCGCGGACAGGTCGCTGACCAGCGAAATCTGCGGGTAGCCTGGCTGCGCATTGCCCTTGATCGGGTACACGGTATCGCCCACCACGAAATCACTGTCGTAGTACGAACGGGCCACGGCCACGCCCTGGTAGAACTGCAGGTGGTCGGTCAGGTCGGCGGTGATGCCAAGGTCGGCGCCGATCACGTGCATCTTCGGCATCAGCCGCACCGTGTTGATCTGCGCGAACTGGGTGCCGATGGCGGCCGACAGCAGGCGGTTGCGGATGTCGTTGTAGAACACATCGCCGGTAATCGTCAGCCGGTCGAAGCGATGCGAGGCCCCGAGGGTCAGGTTCCAGTTCTTCTCCGGCCGCAGCGTGCCGGCCACGCGGTCGAACTCTTCCTGGTCGGTGATGGTCCACGCCGAGGCCGTGTAGCCGATGTTGCCGCGCTGGGCCACGCGATAGCCGTTCATGGTGTTGGCCAGGTCGATGAAGGCATCGGTGGATTCAGTCGGGCTCCAGAACAGCGAGACGTGCGGCAGGAAGTTGCTCTTCGCGCGCAGTGTGCCGTTCACCGGCCGGTCCTTGGCATCACCCAGGCCGCCACCGCTGGTGCGGAAGTCCACGGCCTTGAAGCCGACGCCCAGCTTCAGCGTGTCGTTCAGCACGATGTCGTCCTGCAGGTAGAACTGGCGCGAGCGGGTCACCCAGCTCGATGCGTTGTCGGTCTTGAACGCGGGGCCATACACATCGAACGGACCGGTGGCCTTCAGCGGCGCGCCCTCGCCCAGCAGCGGCTGCTGGTACCACTCGGTCTTCGCCGCGGCCTTGCTCTTCTCCTGCCAGAAACCGGCAGTGAAGGTATGCGCGCCGGCCTCGAACTGCAGGTTGAGCATGCCGCCCAGCCGGTTGAGGCGCGGCGTCTGCACCTGTTCGGAGAACGGCGCGCCGTTGGGCGATGGCATGGTCGGGTCGGTGAGCGTGGCCTGGGTGTGGCTGTTGGCGTTGTACAGCTGCACATTGCCACTCAGCGCCGGGGTGATCTGGAACCGGTGGTTGATCGAGGACACCCGATCGCGGGTGGTCTGGCCGGTGTCGTAGGGAATGAGTTCGGACAGCTCACCGCAGGTGTAGGCGCCACAGGATTTGTCCGCGTTCTCCGGCGAGGCCACGTACCAGGCCCACGCGTAGTCCGGATAGAAGATGTCGGCCTTCCAGCCCAGCTTGCGGATCATGTCGAAGGAAATGTTGTTGTAGCCCCAGACCTTGGCCTTGCTGTCGGACAGGAACACGGTGAAGTCACCCCAGGCCACGTCCTGCTGCAGTTTCAGATCGCCGCGCAGGAAGTTCTGGGTGCCCTCGCCCTGGTACTTGTCGGCCGACACCCGCTGCAGATCGACCAGCACTTTCGGACCGTGTTCGCCGAGCTGGCCGCTCTGCCCGGATACAGTGGTGACCAACGTGTTGTTGCTGCCCACGCCCTGCTTGATGCGCAGGCTGGGCGTGTCCTGCAGGTCGCGAAGGCGGTACTCCAGGCTGCCGCCGTTGACGCTGCTGGAGAACACGCTGACCGGCGCACCGCCGGGGCTGACCGTGATTGCACCGATGCCATCGGGCACGCCCACATTCACCACGCTGGTGCCGGTGAGCGAGAGGAAGCCGTTGTCGTTCAGCGGCACGCCTTCGAAGGTGATGCCCATTTCATTCATGCGGAAGCCGCGCACGAACAGGCTGGTGGCCGAGATATCCAGGCCCAGCCCGTCAGTGGCGGTGTAGCTGGCGCCGGGCACCTGCTTCAGCATGGCCAGGCCATTGTTGCCGGTGACCATGGCGTCGAGATCTTCGGCCTTGATGATGTAGCGGTTCGGGCCAACCACCTGGGTCGGCGCAACCGCAGCGCCGCGTGGTGTGGCGATCACCTGCAGGGCGTTCAAGGTGGTGGGGGTGTCGTGCGCGGTCTCGGCCGATTCGGCAGCGTAGGCGGGTGTGGCGATGGCGGTGATGATGGCCAGGGCGAGGCGCGTCGTGGGTGGGGTGTTCATGGGCAGATCCAGGTGCAGGGAGAGAGCGGCGCAGGCGCACGCCCAGCGCGTTGCAGCACCGGTGTGTCGGCGCCCTGGCTGGCGATGCGATAGCGTTGAGGGAGTGACGGCGCAGCGTGCGCCGGTCAGCAGACGAGAGCGATCATCTGCCGTGGGATTCGGTGGGGTGATCTCGACGTGCGAAATTCTTGCATCGCACCGCCGCATCCGCCATTGCACCGTGGGAAAGCATCACTGCCCTGACGGATCGCTCCGCTATCCCTGGGTATAGGAAACGCCCTGCACTGCGTGATCGCCAGTGCGGCTCCCACAGCGCAGGGCAGGAGGCGGCCGCTACAGTCCCCAAGCGAAGTTGAAGGTACCGTCCGGATCGGCGTGCACGCGGATAAGACCGTTGGAATCCGTGGTCAGGACATTACGTGTGTTGGTCACGTTCATCCATCCGCCATCGGTGCCACAGTGGAAGGTGTGGCCGGGACTGTTTGTGCCCACGTAACCCCAGTAAACCGCCACCGCCGAGCACCGGGGATGGCGGAAGCGGGTTCCCGCGCTGAACAGCACCAGCTCCGGCTGTGTGGAGAGGGCCCACGCGGGGCTGTTGCTGCCATGGCTTTCGCTGCCATGGTGCGGGCTGGTCAACACATTGCTGCGCAGGGTGCCCAAGCCAGCGGGTACATGCAGCTGCGCTTCGGTGGCAGCGGTCATGTCGCCGGTGAAGGTGGTCTGGAAGTTGCCATAGCGCATGGCCATTACCAGGCTGCCTTCATTCGCGCCGGCCCCCACGTTCACGCCGAGGATGTAACTGTCCACGTCGCTCTTCCAGCCGCCATGTCCATCCGGTCCCCAGCAGCCCAGGTCGGCCTCCGGGTAAGTGGAGGCATAGAAACCTGGATAGGTGATGGTGTTCATGTGCGCGTGTGTCTGCTGCATGGCGACCCAGTTGCGGAAGTCCACGTTGTAGCTGGTCAGCTGACGGGAGAGGTACAGGTTCCTCACCGGTAGATTGTCCAGCACTCTGGGCAGATAGCGGTAGTGATCGACATGCGGGTGGCTGACGGTTACGGCGATTTCCGTGGAGGCGTTCACCAGGCTGCGCAGGTACGTGCGTGCGGTGTCCGCATTCCAGTTCTGGCTACCGGCGCCGCCGGAGCCACAGTCCATCACGATGAGCTTGTTGCCTGATGGGCATTGGGCAATCTGGCAGTTGCCCGCGCCGATGGGAAGGGTGTGGATCACCAGCTTGCCCGGGTCGATGGTATTGGCCTGCATCAGCTGCGTGAGCGCCGCCGGGGTGGGTGGTGCCGATGGCGCCGGCAGTGTGCTGCAGCCGTTCAACAGCAGGATCGCAGACAAAACGAGCCCGCGACCGACGAGGTCGATGCGTATCATGTGCTTGCCCCTTGTGTGGTTGAGACAGGTCCGTTACCTGTCAACCGGGCTTAACGCATGATCCGTGCCAAGCATCCAAGCGATGCGCTAGCGCGACAGCAGACCCAGCTGCTGCACATGCCGGCGCAGTGACTCACGGGGGGTGCGCAGCTGCGATGCCCAATACGCTGGATCGCCAGGCGCGCGGCGTACCACGGCGTCTATTTCATCCAACGGTATGGATTCAACGCGTCGGATGGCCGATGAGGCATACAACAACGCGTAGAAAGACGGCCGTGACAGGGAGAGATGTTCGGCAGCCTTGCGCACGCACCATTGATGGGTTTCCAGTGCGTCCAGCATTTCCGCTTCGCTCACCGAGGCCGGCATGCGGTAGCGCGCCGCCGCCTTGCGCACGTCCTCTGCGGGCGGCGCGCAGGCCGCAGCGGGCGGTGGCGCGGGCGCGGGCGCAGGTTCCAACCCCGGCAGTTCCAACGGATCCCCAGCCTGCTGGGCCAGCACCAGGCGCTGCAGCAGATGGTGCAGCTGCCGCACATTGCCGGGCCAGTCGTGCAGGCACAGCGTCTGGATGATCGAGACCGGCAACTCGGTTGCGGGCCTGTCGCCACCAAGGCGCGACAACCCCAGCGCGATCAGTACACCGATGTCCTCGCGCCGCTCGCGCAGGGGTGGAATCGCAATGACGTAGGCCTCCAGCCGCCGCAGCAGGGGTTGGTTGAAGCCTGCCGATGAAAGGTTCCTGTCGGTGGCCGCAATGAGGCGGACATCTGCCCGTTCGGTACGCGCACTGCCCAGCGGACGGTACTCCCCGGTCTCCAGCGCGCGCAGCAGCATCGGCTGCACCTGTAGGGGCGTATCACCGATTTCATCGAGGAACAGCGTGCCTGCGTGCGCCTCTGCAAACAGGCCCTTGCGTGCCCCCAACGCGCCCGTGTAAGCGCCCTTGCAGGCACCGAACAGATCGGCGGCGGCGAGTGATTCACCCAGCGTCGCCATGTTCACGCTCACCATTGCCTGTCCTGCCCGCGTACTGGCGGCATGGATGGCCTGCGCCACCAGTTCCTTGCCTGTGCCTGTCTCGCCGAGAATCAGCACCGGCAACTGCGTGGCCGCCACCTGGGCAATGGCCGAACGTACCCGCGCCATGGCTCTGCCGACACCGGCCAGCGCACCGTCGCGCTGTGGCGATGGCAGCAGGCCAACATGGCCCAGGCACAACAGTACGCTGCTGCCCAGCCTCAGCACCACGCCATTGGCGAGCTGCTGAACCCCCAGAATCTGCCCCTCGGCGGCGGCCGCTATCACTCTGCCGTCCACCTCGAAATGCATGCGGCTGGCACTGCTCTGCACGGTGAGGCTGCCATCGGCGTTGCGCAGGAACCGGATCGGAGTACGCGAGATTCCCTGGTGGTCCAGCGCCTGACCGACGTCACTGCCGGCACGCTGGAAGTCGGGTGCATTGCGGTGCACCTCGCAGCAGCCCCCTTCGAACATCAGTACGGCCTGCTCGCCGATGCGCTGGCGATTGGGATGCCACAACACGGTAAGGCCCAGCAGGGCCTGTGGTTGCGCTGCCAGCACGTCTGCGGGCGCCTCCAGCGTGGCTTCCCGATCCTGTCTGTTCGACCCCATGTCCCCGCCCCTGTTCTTCCAGGTTCTGGATCGTACCCGAGGTCCGAAGCAACCACAGCGGGTAGGATCGCAGTTTCCGACATGTCGGACGTGTCGGCCGACATTATCGACACCCTTGTAAAGGGCATTCACCCACAGAACCCCCTGTTTCAGTGGGCTGAAAAGTTGGCACGGAAATTGAGATGGGAATCCCCGAGGCGCAGACGCACCTCACTTTCACTCAACCAAGGAAAAGGAATCAGCTCATGTCGAATATCGTCCTGGTCAACAACACCGCCGAAACCGTTCGCCTGGCCATTTTCCAGAAGCCGGTGAACAACCCGACCCTGGCCACCATTGCCTGGCAGATTGCAGCGCCGCCGCCGGGCGGTTCGTCCATCATCACCCTGCCCGACGATTTCAGCCTGCATGCGCGCTACTCCAACGATCCCAACCGACCGGACAACCTGGACACCTCGGCCAAGCCGGTATCCTTCGCCGAAACCTCGGCGTCGTTCACCATCGGCAGCGTGATGTCGCAGGATCGTCTGTCCAACGGTGCGGTCATCAACCAGACGTTCAACGATCTTGTGCTGAACGAAGTGCGGATCAAGAACAACTTCAGCATCGGCGTGGAAGCTTCGATCCTGCGTGGCCAGGATGCGATCTATGAGCCGCAGGTGATCTGGCCGGGCGGCCTGTTCATGGAAGACGTGCGCGCCAGCCTGTATGTCGCGGTGGTGTCGCAGTTCACGACCAAGGGCCAGCGCCTGGTGCAGGAGGAAATCAGCATCACCCAGACCGAAGTGCTGGAGGGCGATGAGCTGACGGTGAGCGGTTCGAAGTGGAAGGGCTACGCCCTGTCCAAGGCCTGACCCCCTACGGGACGGAGTCCGCTCCGTCCCGTTTCCGCACTGCAGTCCCCTCCAGCGAGCCTGCCATCATGCCCAACAGCCTTTCCTCCCATGTATCTTCAATTCCCTCCCAGGCGTGGATGCCCTGCCGCGATGCCAGCATCTGCGTGTTCTGGGACTGCATCCGATCCGGGACCTTCAGCATTGCGCTGCAAGTGCTCGACCGCTCCCTGATTCCCATGGGCGACAACGGGATCATCCTGCAGACGACGATCTCCAGCCCCACTCGGATACAGGTTCCGTTCTCGCTGCGGGATGAGCGGAGCAGTGCCACCGTGGTCAGCGGCAGGTTCGTGCTGCACCCCGATGACCGAGGCATCCTGCAACTGTGGCTGTCGGATGCGCGCTACCCGGGCGGCGCCACCCGCGAGGCGCAGATTTCGGGGCGGGCACCGTGAACGCGGCCCTGCCAACGACGGCATCCGCCGACACCGGGCGCTTCCACCATTGGAACGTCTGCATTGACTGGACACGCAGCGAGGATGTTCGCACCTGTCAGGTGGACGTCAGATGGCGGGAGCAGTTATTGGCCAGGAAGGTACTGGAACCGTTGGATACCGAGCTTGTGTTCCGTGCCCGTGGCGAGTACGACGTTCACAGCTTCATCGACGGCCGGGTGGATTTCGATCCGGAGACGGGGCGGCTGCTGCTGGTGCAACTGCGTTGTGCCGAGGGCAGCGTCAATGATGTGGAACTGGCGGGCACTCAGCCGGTTCCGCCCCCCACTCCACCGCGGCCCCCTGAGGGGAGTGTGCAGGAGGATGTGGAACTTCTGATCGAGCAGGTGGGCGACCTGTTCCCATACATCCATCTGCACAACTGGCCGGCGGCATCAGCCCAGGCGCTGTCGGACCGCTTCGTGTTCTACACCGGCGCAGCCTGCGGCGCGGACGACGCACGCCTGTACTGCCACCTGGCCGCGATCGACCGCAACGCCGCTGGCGCACGGCAGAAGATGCTCGACCAGGCGCTGGCCTTCGTACAGGACCAGACGCCCTACGTGGGCCAGCATGTGACCACGCCGGAGCAGCTTGGAACGGACGTCTTCGCGCTGCAGCGGTTCGCGCATGAAGCGCGTGACCTGGAATCCGTCTCCGTCGATGGATTGACCGCACTGGCGTGCCGGATCTGGGACCTGCCCTGGTCGGATATCGCCGGGATCCTCCATTCCGGCGCATTCGCCGACCGCCTTGATCGTGCATGGCAGAACGTGTTCGCGCTCAGCTGCCTTGCCGGTTACACGGTCGACACCCTGGAGGCACTGGCCACCTGCATCCGCTCGGCCGACCTGCTGCAGCGGCTTGCGCTTGTCGGCACAGACCTGGAAGGCGCGCCGTGGACGCCACAGCGACTGCGCGAGTGCCTGCATGCCACGCTGGTGCTGCCCGAACCGGTATTCCCGATGCCTGCCGCTGCCGACGGAGATGCCGCCACCGCATCACCGGTTACCCTGTTGCCCTACGCCATCGGTGAACTCTGTCAGGTCAAGCGCAGGCTGCTGGGCTATGCACTGGGCGCGATCAGCCATATCGAGAACGTGATGGCCGATGAGAAGAAGGTTCGCTCACGCCATGATCTGCTGACCACCGAGACGCAGCACAGCTCGCACGAACAGCAGGAGGATGTGCAGGAAGGGCACCAGGAAGGGCGCCGCCTGACCCTGGATTCCCAGGTCAGTGCCGCCGTGCGCGAGCATTTCCAGATCGACTACGTAACCCAGTATGGGCCCCCTACCGAAAGCAAGCAGACCGGTTCGTACACCGTTTCGCCGCTGGGGGATGCACCGGCGCGCGAGCAGCTCGACCAGGACCGGCAACTGGCCCGGCAGCTCACCCAGCGTGGGGCACAACGGCTTTCCAGCCAGTTGGCCGAGCAGCGACTGCTGCGTCGTCACCATGCACGACACAACGAGGTTTCCCAGTGTTTCAATCGCCGCGGCCGCGACACCAACCAACGCGGCATCTACCGCTGGCTGGATGCGCGTTACCAATGCTGGATCGAACGTATCGGCCGCCGCGTCATGCTGGAGTACTTCGTACCGCAGCCGGCTGCGCAGGTGATCGCCGCACATCGGCAGCAGCTGGGGACACAGTGGGCTGAACCCATTGCTCCCGCGCAGCTGGGCCTGTGTAGCGCGCAGGACGTGTCGCTGGAACCGGGCAGCGACTGCTACTACGTCACGCTCTGTGCCCGTTACGGCGTGGAACTGAAGCAGCCACCGCCCGCAGCCAGCGCCTATACCTGTGCGGCGGTTGAAGGAGGTGCGGCCTTGACCAGCCAGCGCATGCCCCTGCCCGAGGGCTATGCCGCCAGCACAGCCACCCTTTCACTGGTGGCGCTTCAGCCCGGCCAGCGGGTCGGAGGCTGCATCGGCGCGGCCGGTTTCCAGCTGGACGATGCAGTGCCCACGCTCACCGTCGCGTTGGAGCGGCAGACCCGCAGCCTGCCGGTATCGGTTGCTCCGCCAGCGGACAGTCTGCCACTGCAGCCCGGCTATGGGCTCAACATCGAAGTCCGCCTCGATTGCCTTCCCGACCATCTGCTGGCATGGAAGGCGGGCGTGTTTGCCCAGGTGCTGGCGGCCTATGAGCGCCGCCAATCGGAGTACCTGCAGTCGGCGGGCATCGGTCCCGGCGCCCGCGTGGATCCACAGTCGCAACAGCGCATCATCCGCCAGTCCCTGAAACGTGCCGGGCGGGCGAGCCTGCTGCGGCTGGCGGCGCGCACGTCCGGCGAGGGTGACGACATCGGGCGCCAGGCACCGGCACTCCAGCTCTGGCTGGATGCCGCGCTTGAATGGACGCAGATGAGCTACACCCTGATCGACCATCCCGAAGCGGCCCTCTCCCTGGATGGGCAGACGACGCCCTTCACCACGTTCCTGCAGGCCGGCTGTGCGCGGGTGCTGCTGCCGGTGGCCGCCGAGCATGAGCGGTCCGTGCTGTACTTCCTTGCCTCGGGCATGGTCTGGAATGGTCATGATCGGATGGCGCCGGTTTTTGAGAGCACACTGCTCGGCAGCCCGTCCGGACGGCCTTCCACCCAGCGCTATCTTGATCTGGTCGATGCCTTGAAGTCGGTGGATGCCGCGCCGATTCCGCCTGCCCCGCGCGAATCCTGGCCGTTGACCCTGCCTACCGACCTGAACGTGCTGCAGGATGGCGATGCGCTGCCCGGCTTCGAGGCAGCACCATGATCGTCGACGTTCCGATTGGTGGTGTGTGCCTGTACGTGGGTGATGTGGCCTGCATTGCATCGTCTTCCAACCCGGCCTGGCCATCCCCCTCGCAGGCCGGCGCGGTGCCTGCCAGCGAGGCCGCTGGACGCCCTGGTGCGCTGCTCGAAGCGATGGGCTGGATGGTCTGCGATGGCCGGGAACTGCCCTGCTGGAAATACACGGACCTGTATGCGGTGATTGGCACCCTGCATGGCGGAGACCCCACGCGTGGGGTCTTCCGCCTGCCTGATCTGCGTGGCCTGTTCGTGCGCGGCGTCGACAATGGTGCCGGTGCCGACCCGGATACGGCCCTGCGAACCCGTGCCGACGGCACGGGCCACGATGCCGGGGTGGGATCACTCCAGTTGGACGCGCTGCAGGTTCATCAGCACGGCTACGACGCGCCCGGCGGGAAAGCGCTGTCAGGCGACAAGGGAGCGGCGTGCGAGCCGCCCACGCCGAATACCCCCACCTCCGACCCGCTCTCTGCACGCACCAGCGTCAACGAAACCCGCGCACGCAACATGGCGGTGCACTACATCATCCGCGTGAGCCGAACGACGGGCCGGTTTCCGTAGGCGGCTCGGTGCCCGACCCTACTTCGGCTTCCGGATCAAAGGAGAACACCCGGATTTCGCTCATCTTCTGGCCGCTGACGTATCGCTCGATAAGCACGGTGATGATCAGCGACAGTTTCCAGCGCCCATCCGTTTCCACCACCTGCAAAGGTGCCAGCGAGGTCTGCACGGCCAGCTTCAGCTTGCGCTCGGGGCAACGATGGATCTCGGCCGGCGCCCACTGTCCGACCGGCATGGTCGCGCGTACCTTGGAGAACGGCGACGGTGCGCAGAAGACACCGCCAGAGGTGTGCGGCACCGTGTACAGCATGGCGTCGATGACATTGATGGTGACCAGTGCATCCTCACCGCCGTAGGCGGTGACCTGCACCGTGACCGCGTCGTCCTGGCGCAGGTGCACCGCCCCGGCGAAACGACCGACCGTGGCAAACAGATCACGGTTGCTCTTCAGCTCGGCCGCCCGCCACACCAGATCCGAACTGATCTGCTCGATATCAAAACTCACCCGGATGATCGCAGCATCCGCTTCCAAGTCATTCGCGCTCACTGAACTTCCTTTGTGATGATCTGGTGATAGCGCCGATCCCGGCGCAGAGCCAGAAGGTCCGGCTCGCTGGCGATCATATTCGGCGGATAGCCTTGCGTGAAAGCGCGCTGCAGATGATGCAGCGCCTGATCGCGATCACCTGCCAGCTCGGCCACGATTGCTGCGCGGAAGCGGATATCGGCGCTGTCGGCACCGCTGCGCAGCACTTCGGCCATGCGTTGCCGCGCCAGTGGCAGCTGTCCGGTGCGCGCTGCGTAGACCGCGCTGCGACTAGCCAGGGTGGCGCTGGTGGGGCTGCGCTGCAGAAGTTCCGTGGCCATCTGCAGCGCGCGCGCGTGGGCGGTGCGCGCCTCCTGTTCACGCCCGGGAACCCAACGCAACGCGTCGCCCAGGTTGGCCCACTTCAGGTAATCGTTGGGGCTGCCGCGGGTCTGCGAGATCGCCCGCTCGAACGCCGTGGCGGCTTCCACATAGTCGCCGCGCGCGAACAGCACCGTGCCCAGATTTCCGTACAGGCGCCCGCTGCTGCCATGGCGCAGCCCCTGCTGCAACACCTGCAGCGCCGCTTCACCACGCTCGGCGCGCAGCAGCACGCCGCTGAGGCTGACGTAGGCCTGCACGCCATCGGGCTTGAGTGCGATGCTCCGGCGCAATGCACGCTCGGCGCCCTGAAGATCGTTCTGCTGGTAGAGCAGCCCCCCCAGAGTGTCATGGAACCAGCGCTCGGTGGGATACCGGGCGATCGCTTCATCCAGCAGCGTGCGCGCTTCGGCAGCGCGGTTCCATCCCGCGTAGAGGCGAGCCAGGCCCAGCAGTGCGTATCGACCCGCAGGATCCAGAGCGAGCGCCCGCCGGTAGTGCTGCTCGGCTTCGGCCTTGTTGCCAAGGTACTCTTCCACCCAGCCACGCGCCGACTGCACCACGGCCAGCTGCGGCTCCCGCTGTTCGGCCAGCGCAGCGGATTGACGCGCGCGGTCCAGCCACACTTCATCGCGTTCGTCGCCGGCATAGCGCAGGCAGTAGACGATGGCCAGCACGGCCGCTGCGGAGGCATCACTGCCGTCGCGGGCAAGCGTGGCTTCCAGCAGGGTTGTGGCGTGGCCCAGCACGCCCGCCCTGTCGAAGTCGGTCAACAGGCGCTCCGCCGCCGCAACCGGATCATCGTGCCGTGCGTCCGTCGGCGGGGTGCGCGGTTCGGCAGCGGTATCCCGCGCACGATCGTGGCTGATGAACAAAGCCAGCGCCAGCAACGCCATGCGCGCGGTCGTGCGCCAACAGCGGCCCAGCGCCGAACCACTGTGACTGGCGGTGGCCTGCAGGTGCCGCAGCCGCTCATGCACCTGCAGCATGGTCGCAGGTCGATCCTGCGCGCGGTGGCGTGTCATGCGCTCGACCAGTTCGCGCAGGGCGGGCTGAAATCGGGCCGGCAACTGCAGTCCGCTGCGATCGCCATACAGGCGTTGGTGCAGCACCGGCCACGACGCGTCGTCCTCGCCGGAAGCTTGCCCCATCAAAGCCTCGAACAGCACCAGACCCAGTGAGTAGATATCGGCGGCTGCGCTTGCCCGCGCCCCCAGCAGGCGCTCGGGTGCCAGATAGCGCAGCGTTCCGCCGGCCCCTTTCTCTGCGACCGCCTGCACCGTCTGCAGCGGATCGAGGGTCTCGGCCGCGCCGAAATCGAGGATGCGCAGCCGGCCATACTCGCCCAGCATCAGATTGGAAGGCTTCAGATCACCGTGAGCCCAGCCTTGGCCATGCGCCTCGGCCAGCGCTTCGGTCGCCTGCGTGCCCAGCTCGATCACCCGTGACGGCGACAGACTCCCGTGCAGTTTCAGGAGTTCCGCGAGCGTACTGCCGTGCACACGTTCCATGACCAGCGCCAACTCTCCGCGCTGTTCTTCCAGCGCGTGGATGGCAACGAATGCGCGATGGCGCTGTGCGGCCAGATGCTGCGCCTCATTGCGCAGACCGGCGCTGCCTTGCGGGCCGGACACCGCAAACTTGATGGCCACATCGCGCGCGAGGCGCTCGTCCCAGGCCGAATGGACCCGACCGAAGCCCCCTTCACCCAACACCGCACCGATACGATAGTGTGAAAAATGCCGCGCCTGCGGCCCGTCCTGCGTCTCCATCAGCGCCCCCGTTCCCAGCCAGTGAAAAGCGCTGAGAATCAGTCATCGCTGGAGGACGTGCGAATCACTCCGTCACGAACACGTGCAATAGGCAGCAAATGGGTGGCGCCCCCCCCTGAATTGGATCGTGACACCACCTCCATTGCGTGGACGGGATCGCCCCCATTGCGATATTGCAGGCCACGCCATGGGAATGTGAGCCGCAGCTGCCGGCCCGCGCCGTTGTGCGGGCCGCGGTCCCGATGTGCGCATCAATCGCCCAGCACGAAGCGCTCGATCGCGCGCGCCACGCCTTCGTCGGCATTGCTGGTGGTCTCGAACCGCGCCACCGCCTTCACCGCATCGATGGCATTGCCCATCGCCACGCTGGTCCCGGCGTACTGCAGCATGGTCAGGTCGTTTTCCTGGTCGCCGATGGCCATCACGTTTGCGCGGTCGATGCCCAGGTGCTCGGCCAGCTTCTGCAGGCTCGGCCCCTTGCCGGCGCGGTGGTCGAACACTTCCAGGAAGAACGGTGCACTCTTCAGCACCGCGAAGCGTTCGGTCAGTTCGGCGGGCAGGCGCGCGATGGCAGCATCCAGCACCTCGGGCGCGTCGATCATCATCAGCTTGATGAAGGACATCGACGGGTCCATGTCGGCCACGCGGCGATACGACAGCGGCATCCGTGAAAGATGCGAGTCGGCCACGGTGTAGTAGCTGATGTCCTGGTTGGGCGTGTACATGCGCTGCGCATCCAGCGCCTGGAAATGCACGCCCAGTTCGCGGGCCACCTGTTCGCAGAACAGGAAGTCGTCGAAGCTGAGCGGGTACTCGACCACCGTTTCGCGGGTGCCGATGCGCTGCACCAGGCCACCGTTGCAGGCGATGCAGTAGTCGTTGTCACCGTTGATGCCCAGTTCGTGCAGGAACGGCGCCAGGCCGGGCACCGGACGACCGCTGGTCAGGACTATGTGCACGCCCAGCGCGCGCGCCTGCGCGATCGCCTGCTTGGCCCGCGCGGTGAGCGTGTGGGTGGGGTCCAGCAGGGTGCCATCCATGTCGATGGCGACCAGCTCGATGGTCGATTGCCTGCGGCCCATGTCCATCAGCGTCTTACCTTCATGCGGGCCGTCCATTTTACCCCCTCATGCCCGGTTCACCTCTTTGCCGGCGTTGGCCGGGATACTGCGGGAGCCTGTGCGTCCCCCACCGCAGGACGGCCCCCTGACCGCCCTTCCCTGGAGAACCTTGCGACGCATGACCTACCGTGCCCCCGAAACCAACGACAGCGCGCCCTTGGCCCAGCAGATCGAGCAGATGATCGACGAGCTGCCCGGCGAACAGGTCAGCGTCGGCACCCTGCTCAGCGCGCTGGGCGATGAGGGCCTGCTGCTGATCGTGATCCTGCTCTCGGCCATCTTCATCATCCCGGTCTCGATTCCGGGGCTGAGTACGGTGTTCGGTGCCTCGATCCTGCTGATCGGCCTGAGCCGGGTGCGCAACCGCCCGCTGTGGGTGCCACAGAAGCTGGCGCGCCGCGAGATCGCCACCGACAAGCTGAAGGCCAACCTGGGCCGTGCGCTGAAGTGGGTGCACCGCATGGAGCGGCTGTCGCGGCCGATGCGGCTGGCGGTGATGGTGCGCTCGAAGAAGATGATGCGCCTGAACAACCTGGCGCTGGTACTGGCCACCCTGCTGTTGATGGCGCCGGCCGGCCCGATTCCCTTCAGCAACACGCTGCCGGCCCTGGCCCTGATGTCCTTTGCGATTGGCTTCATCCAGCGCGATGGTGCCGCGGTGGCGGCCGGCTACGCCTTCGTCGTGGCCACGCTGGTGTACTTCGGCGTGCTGCTGGGCGGCGTGGGGTTTGCCGCAGAGTCGGTGTTCAGCGGGCTGCGCGGCAATACCACTTAACCCATGCTCTGCTGCGTGGCCGGGGAATAGGGCGAAGGCGAGGCCACTACCCGGCCAGCGCCAACGCCCCTGCTGCAGCCACGCAGACACGCTTTCGGGAGCGACAGGTCACATCTTGGGGGCGATACGCCTAGTGGGACCCGGCGGGTTGTCGATCCAGAGCTTGAGTTCGGCGAGGTTTGCGAACTCCTTGGTGTACAGGTTGCCGTCGACCACACAGGTCATCAGCAGTTCAA
This sequence comes from Stenotrophomonas maltophilia, assembly GCF_047497515.2. GTDB lineage: Bacteria > Pseudomonadota > Gammaproteobacteria > Xanthomonadales > Xanthomonadaceae > Stenotrophomonas. The sequence continues at coordinate 704,306 of NZ_JAXAXL020000001.1, read as the reverse complement.
CGTCGTTGGCATCGCCACTTCCACCTTTATCGTCGGTGCCACCCTCCAGTGACAGCAGCCATCGCACATAGGCTGTGAAGTCGCTATAGCTGACGCCAACTCTCTGAGCCACCAACTCCTCTGCAAACTTCTGGACCGTTTCGCACTGGATGGAGATAGAACTGCTGAAGCTGATATCAGCCTGATCCAGCTTGATGATCGCAGGTGTACAGACGTAGGCCCCATAGCTCCTCACGGGGAACTCGATACTGGACCCCTGTTTGAATCGCCAGCCAATCAGATGGCAGCGTGCATGGGTGTCAGACCACTCACCCAGGAGGCGGCACAGCTTCTTCCTACGTGGCTTGTCCCCTTCAGTCCGTACATCGGCCTCCTGATCCTTGAACTCGATCATCGAGAAACTGCGACCATCTGAAGCAAGCACGTCCGCGCCCATCCAAACATCCTGGTGATCGGTGGGCGCGATGTAGGAACTCTGCCCTGATCTCTCCAGCTCGCGATGCAGGTGCTGGATGAATGCGGTCACGTTAGACGCTTCATGATTCAACTTCATACGATGCTCCCTATCGACAGGGAGCATCGTAACGAAATGACCGGCGTCGGGTCATCCAGTGCCCGTCGGGGGCCTTCAGCGAGCCGACACCCGCCACACCACGTCGCCCACGTCGTCGGCCACCAGCAACGCGCCTTCGGCATCCATCGCCATGCCCACCGGTGCGCCCATCAGCGTCTTCTCGTCCTTGGATGTGAAGCCACTGACCACCGTCTGCGGCCGCCCGGTCGGCTTGCCGTCCTTGAACGGCACGTACACCACTTCATAGCCGCTCAGTGGTGAACGATCCCAGCTGCCGTGCTCGCCGATGAAGGCGCCGCCGTGGTACTGCGCCGGCAATGCCTGCCCGGTATAGAACAGCAATCCCAGCGGTGCCACGTGCGAGCCGATGGCGTAGTCGGGCACGATCGCCTTGGCCACCAGGTCCGGCCGCTGCGGCTGAACGCGCTCGTCCACATGCTGGCCGTAGTAGCTGTAGGGCCAGCCGTAGAAGCCATCTTCCTTCACCGAGGTCAGGTAATCCGGCACCAGGTCGGCGCCGATCTCGTCGCGCTCGTTGGCCACCGCCCACAGCTTGCCGGTGCTCGGCTCCCAGTCCAGGCCGGTCGGGTTGCGGATGCCCGAGGCATAGATGCGGCTGCCACGCGTTGCCACGTCCACTTCCAGCACCACCGCGCGACGGTACTCGACCGCCAGGCCGTTCTCGGTGATGTTGCTGTTGGAGCCCACGCCCACGTACAACTTGCTGCCATCGCGGCTGGCCAGCAGTTCCTTGGTCCAGTGGTGGTTGATGGTGCTGGGCAGGTCGGTGAACTCGCGGCCCTTGTCGGACATGCGGGTTTCGCCGGGTACGTAGTGGTACTGCATGATGTTGCCGGTGTTGGCCACGTACAGCGTGTCACCGATCAGCTGGATGCCGAACGGCGAGTGCAGGCCCTCGATGTAGACATGCTGGGTCCAGGTGTTCGTTCCCGGCGTGCGGCGCAGCAGGGTGACCCGGTTGCCGCCCTTGCCGGCCTTGCCCGAACGGGCCTTCACCTTGCCGGCGATCCACTGCTTGGGCGTAGTGACCGGCTCTTCGCCGGGGCCGTTGCCTTCCACCACCAGCACGTCGCCATTGGGCAGGGTCAGCAGGCGCCGCGGGTGCATCAGGTTGGCGGCGATGCGCTCGATCTTCAGGCCGTCGGCCACCGTCGGTGTCTGGCCGTCAGCCCAGCCGACGCCCTTGGGCACCTGCATCGGCGGCATCAGGAAGTTCTTCGGCGCCGGCAGCGGCGGCTTCGTGCCGGACTGGTCGGCGGGGTGGTACTCGGCCTTGCCTGCACAGGCCGACAGGGTCACCGCCAGCGCCAGGGCAGCCACGGTGGGCAGGATGTGCTTAGCCATGACGGCCTCCCTGCAGCACCGGCGGCTGCAATGACAGCAGGATCAGGCCCAGTGCGATCAGGGCCACGGTCAGCGCCGACAGGATCGTGCCCGGCACCGCAACGGCGTAGGCATCACGGCTGTGCACGAAGGCATTCCAGATCGCCAGCAGCACGGCCACCAGGTTGAGGAAAAAGTCGATGCGGTCGATGCGGGTGGCCGTGCCGTTGCGGCGCCAGACCGCGAACAGGTTGATCAGCCGCGGAAGGATGGCGATCAGCAGGCCGAAGGTGATCAGCCAGGCCGCGGCCTTGCCCCACATCACCTCGGCGCTGTTGAGGTAGATCGCGTCGAAGATCAGGGCGCCGACGAAGAAGCCGAAGGGTATCGGGTTCAACAGGCTGAACAACGTAGTGCCTAGGCCGCGATGGGCCTGGGCGAGGGGGTTGACCATCTGGGTGCTCCGGTACGGAAGGGTGCACGAGCCGTAGTAGCACAGGCGGATGTGAGGGCGCGCGATGACGCAGGTTACAACCAAGGTTGACATCTGCCGGATGCGGTCAGTAGATCCACGCCATGCGTGGATGCGGGTGCCAGCCAAGGTTGGCATCCCTCAGATGCGAGCCGACGCCGTCGTCATTACCCCACGGCATAAGTGTTTGTGACGCAATTGGCACATCCGCAGATTGCTGGTGTGAAGAGGTAGGGGGTTCTTCGTTGTGTCGCGTTTGGCTCGTTGCGATGGGGCAGTCCCGCCCCGCCGTCTGCCATGCCGATTCACAACAGAAGGATTCGTGTATGAAGCGACACACGCAACGCCCCACACCACCGCGCTCCGCGCGCCTGGCCCTCGCCACTGCCCTGGTGCTGGGCAGCCTGGTGGCCACCGCCCAGGCCCAGCAGGCCGATCCGTTGGCGGGGCGGCAGTGGCACCTGCTCAACACCGGGCAGGCAGTGCTGGGCGATACCCTGCCGGTGGCCGGCAATGATCTGAACGTGGATGGCCTGTTCCGCAATGGCATCCGCGGCCAGGGCGTCACCATCGCCATCGTCGATGATGGCCTGCAGATCGCCCACCCGGACCTGGCGGCCAACGTCGCGGCAGTGGCGGGCAAGAACTTCGCCAACGGCTCCAACAATCCCACCCCGTCCAATCCCGACGTCGACAACCACGGCACGATGGTCGGCGGCATCGCCGGTGCGGTGGGCGCCAACAATCTGGGCGTGCGCGGCGTAGCCTCGGCGGCCACCCTCAAGGGCTTCAACTTCCTGGCATCCAACGCGCAGGGCAATTCAACGTCCAATATCGAGTATTCCTGGTGGGACGGCGCCGAAGTGGCCGACGTGCAGGTGTTCAACAACAGCTGGGGCTCCATTCCCGGCAATCCGAACCTGCCGCCGGCCTACAGCCAGAACGAAATCGCTTCCTATGAGCAGGCGATGTCCGGCACCCGTGGCGGTCGCGGCGGTATCTATGTGAAAGCGGCCGGCAACAACCACGACAACGGCTACCGGCCGGACGGCAGCGATATCTGCTCGGCTGACACCAAGAACCGCAACACCGGTTGCGTTCCGGCCGGCCGTGACCCGCGCAACAACCTGTTCACCGTGATCACCGTGGGCGCGGTGCGTGCCGATGGTGTGCGCTCCTCGTACTCGTCCACCGGCTCGGCACTGTGGGTGTCCGGCTTCGGTGGCGAGAACGGCTGGCAGCGGCAGGTCGTGCCCGGGCAGCTGGCGATCCGCTACGATCCGGCCATCCTCACCACCGACGTCACCGGCTGCCTGCAGGGCAGCAACAAGAACGCCAGCCTGCGCAACACGCTGGACGGCGCGCAGTCCGCCATCGACAGCACCTGCAACTACACCGGCAAGATGAACGGTACCTCGGCTGCCACGCCGATGGTCTCGGGTGTCGCGGCGCTGGTGCTGGAAGCCAATCCGAACCTGTCCTACCGCGATGTGAAGTACATCCTGGCCACCACCGCCACCCGCAACGACCCGAACCGGGCAGCGGTGACGCTGGCTGACGGCCGCGTGCTGGTACCGGGCTGGACGGTGAACGCCGCCGGCCGCGCGTACAGCAACTGGTACGGCTTCGGCGTGGTCAACGCCGCACGCGCGGTGCAGGTGGCGGAGAACTTCCAGTCGCTGGGTGCGCTGGTCGACAGCGGCTGGCGTACCACCACGCGCACCGTGGCCATCGGCAACACGCCGGCAGCGGCCGCACGCCTGACCTTCCAGGTGGCCAACGGTGCACGCAACATCGAGAGCGTGCAGCTGGGCTTCCGGGTCAACCACAGCAACACCCGCCAGCTGCAGTTCGTGCTGGTCTCGCCCAGCGGCACGCGCAGCGTGGTGCAGCCGGCGTTCACCGCGATCGGTTCGGGCACCGGTGGCGTGCAGCGCAACTTCACCAACTGGGACCTGCTGTCCAGCAATGCCTTCCTGGATGAGAACGCCACGGGCACCTGGACGCTGGAAGTGACCGACCTGGGGCAGGCCGCGAATGCTGCATCGCGTGGCAACCTCGAATCCTTCAAGATCCGCGTTCTGGGGCACTGATGATGAAGAAGACCATTCTGTTGAGCACCCTCGCCCTTGCGGCGATGACCACCACCGCCTGGGCGCAGAGTTCCGGCCAGGCCCCTGCTACAAGGACCCTGTCGACTGTGGATGCACAGGCGTTGAAGGCGGCGGCTACCGGCCGTTCGTTCGATGTCGGCGGTTCGCGCTTCCAGCTGGCACCATCGGCGACCGTGCAGCCGGCCAGCGGCGGCCAGTTCCGGATCACCCCGGCCGCCGATGCCGGAGCAGCGGCCACCAGCACGCGCAGCAAGCGTTCCACCGATGCCGGCAGTGCCGGTGCGGCGGCACGCGTGGATGCCGGTGCCAGCAAGTTCGCTGCGGCTGTCTCCAGCGACGGCGCACCGGTGGTGGCGACCTCGCGGGTCAAGGTGTTTTTCACCGACGCGGCCTCGGCGCAGCGCGCGGCCACCGCCACCGGTGGCACCGTGGTGAAGGTGTCCAAGGCCGCGGGCCGGGCGATCGTCGAGTACCCCTCGGTGAACGCGGCGCTGGACGCGACCACCAAGCTGTTGTCGACCGCCGGCATCCGTGCAGCCGAGCCGGACGTGGTGCAGTGGGAAGAAACCAAGTAAGGCGTTGAGTGGTGCCCCCCGGCCGGTTGGCTCTCCTGGCCGGCCGGGGGATTCAGGGGTGTGCCGACCAACGGTCGGCACCCACCGGGGTAGAGGTGACGTCAGCGTGCGGCGAGCGTGCCGTTGTGGGTGAGGCTACAGCTGGCCAGCGGACCGTTGCCGGCGGCCGGGTGGCCGGGCTCCAGCAGCAGGCGCTGCACGTCGGAGAACAGCTTGTCCACCGGCATGCCATACGGGGCGAACAGGCGCAGCCGACCCTGGCGATCGAACACGTAGCCACCGGCGATGTGGCTCATGGTGTAGGTCTGCGGTATCTGGCCGGGTTCCTTTTCGTAGAACGCCTTGAAGTCGCTGGCCATCGCAGCCAGCTGCGCTTCGTTGCCGACCAGCGCCACCGCCTTCGGGTCGAAGGCTTCCACATAGGTGCGGGCGACCTCGGGCGTATCCCGGGCCGGATCGACGCTGACGAACACCACCTGTAGCTGGTCGGCGTCCTTGCCCATCAGGTGCTTGACCTGGCTCAACTCGACCATCGTGGTCGGGCACACGTCCGGGCAGCTGGTGAAGCCGAAGAACAGGTAGGTCACCTGACCCTGCAGATCCTTCGGGCCGCGCACGGTGCCGTGGCTGTCGGGCATCGACCAGTGCTGGCCGAGTTCTTCGCAGGCGATGTCCTTGGAATAGAAGTCCATGCGCGACTGCGCACTGCAGCCGGCCAGCAGGCCGATCAACAGGCCTGCGGCCAGCCGCAGGCCACGAGGGGGGAACGCAATGCCTTTCACGGTGCGCAGGCTCAGTTGATCATCATGTGGTAGTGCATGCTCCAGATGATCCAGACCGACAGTGCGACGACGATGAACAGGATCACCAGGGTGAACACGAAGCTGGCCAGGTTCCAGCCACCTTCGGACTTGCGGTCCATGTGCAGGAAATAGACCAGCTGCACCAGGATCTGCGCTACCGCGAAGCCGACCAGCAGGAACAGCGTGAGCGGCCGCGACAGCACCGGGTTCATCACCAGTGCGAACGGCACCACGGTCAGCAGCGCGCACAGCACGAAGCCGATCAGGTAGGACTTGGTGGAGCCGTGCGCATTGCCGGCGCGCGAGGTTTCGACGTGGGCCATGTCAGAAGGCTCCAATCAGGTAGACGAAGGTGAAGACGCAGATCCACACCAGGTCCAGGAAGTGCCAGAACAGGCTCAGGCACGAGACGCGGGTGATGTTGGTCGGGGTCAGGCCGCGGCGGTAGACCTGGTGCATCACCACCGCCATCCAGATCAGGCCACTGGCCACGTGCAGGCCGTGGGTGGCGACCAGCGCGAAGAACGCCGACAGGTAGGCACTGGTGCTCGGGCCCGCGCCCTCGTGGATCAGGTGCGAGAACTCGTAGATCTCCATGCCGATGAACGAGGCACCGAGCACGAAGGTCACGCCCAGCCAGCGCAGCACCGCCGAGGCATCGTGGCGATGCATCGCCAGCACCGCTTGCCCGTAGGTGATGCTGGAGACCAGCAGCAGGAAGGTTTCGGCCATCACGAACGGCAGCGAGAACAGGTCCTTGCCGGTGGGGCCGCCGGCGTAGGCGGTGCTGAGCACCGCGTACGAGGCGAACAGGGAACCGAACAGCACCAGGTCGGACATGAGGTAGACCCACATGCCGAACACCTTCATGCCGCCCTGCTCGTGGGCATGGTCGTGCGCGTGGTGGTCCTCGTGCACCTGCGTGTCGCTGGCCAGCTCCGGGCGGGTCAACAGGTTCATGCGCGTACCTCCTTCAGCTTGGCCAGGTTGGCCGCTTCGGTGCGGGCCACCTCTTCGGAACTGACGTAGTAGTCCACGTCCTCATCGTAGGAGCGCACGATCAGGGTCACGATCATGGCGATGAAGCTGGCGGCGGCCATCCACCAGATGTGCCAGACCAGGGCGAAGCACAACACCAGGATCCAGAGGTTGAGGATCAGCGGCACGCCGGTGTTCTTCGGCATGTGGATCGGCGCGTACTTCTTCGGCGGCGGCGGCAGGCCGCGCTTCTTCGCTTCATGGAAGGCGTCCAGCTCATCGGCCTTGGGCACCACGGCGAAGTTGTAGAACGGCGGCGGCGATGGCGTGGCCCATTCCAGCGTGCGTGCATTCCACGGGTCGCCGGTCAGGTCCAGGTTGCGCTTGCGGTCGCGCACGCTCACGTAGATCTGCACCAGCATCAGGATGATGCCGGCGAACACGAACAGCGCACCGATGAAGGCGGCAATCAGGTACGGCGTCCAGGCCGGGTTGTCGTACTGGTTCATGCGCCGGGTCATGCCCATGAAGCCGAGCATGTACAGCGGCATGAAGGCCAGGTAGAAGCCGATCACCCAGCAGGCGAAGGACCACTTGCCCAAGCGCTCGTTGAGCGTGAAGCCGAACACCTTCGGGAACCAGTAGGCAAAGCCGGCCAGGTAGCCGAACAGCGCGCCGCCGATGATGGTGTTGTGGAAGTGGGCGACCAGGAACAGGCTGTTGTGCAGCAGGAAGTCCGCGCCCGGAATGGCCAGCAGCACGCCGGTCATGCCGCCGATGGTGAAGGTGACCAGGAAGGCGATGGTCCACAGCATCGGTACGCTGAACTCGACGCGGCCGCCGTACATGGTGAACAGCCAGGTAAAGATCTTCACGCCGGTGGGAATGGCGATGATCATCGTCATGATGCCGAAGAAGGCATTGACGCTGGCACCAGAGCCCATGGTGAAGAAGTGGTGCAGCCAGACGATGAACGACAGGATGCCGATCGCCAGCGTGGCGCCGACCATCGACTTGTAGCCGAACAGCTTCTTGCGCGCGAACGTGGCGGTGACTTCAGAGAAGATGCCGAACGCCGGCAGCACCAGGATGTACACCTCCGGATGGCCCCAGGCCCACACCAGGTTCACGTACATCATCGGGTTGCCACCCAATGTGTTGGTATAGAAGTTGAAGTCGAGGTAGCGGTCCAGGGTGAGCGCACCCAGCGCCACGGTCAGGATCGGGAACGCGGCGATGATGATCACGCTGGTGACCAGCACGGTCCAGGTGAACACCGGCATCTTCATCAGGGTCATGCCCGGCGCACGCATGCGCAGGATGGTGATGAACAGGTTGACGCCGGTCAGCAGCGTGCCGACACCGGAGGCCTGCAATGCCCAGATGTAGTAATCGACACCCACCCCTGGACTGAACTCGATGCCCGACAGCGGCGGATAGGCCACCCAGCCGGTCATGGCGAACTCGCCAACACCCAGCGAGATCATCATCAGCGCGGCGCCGACCACGAAGATCCAGAAGCTGAAGGCGTTGAGGAACGGGAACGCCATGTCGCGCGCGCCGATCTGCAGCGGCACGATGATGTTCATCAGGCCGACCACGAACGGGGTGGCCACGAAGAAGATCATGATCACGCCGTGTGCGGTGAAGATCTGGTCGTAGTGTTCCGGTGGCAGGAAGCCGTCACTGCCCGGGCCGGCCGCGGCCAGCTGCGCGCGCATCATCAGTGCATCGGCGAAGCCGCGCACCAGCATGACCAGCGCCACCACCACGTACATGATGCCGATCTTCTTGTGGTCCACGGTGGTGAACCAGTCGCGCCACAGCGGGCCCCACAGCTTGAAGTACGTCACCGCACCGAGCAGCGCGAGGCCACCCAGCACCATGGCCGCCAATGTGACCACGACGATCGGCTCGTGCAGCGGCACGGCCTCCCACGTCAATTTACCCAACATGTTCGTTACTCCTGGGAAACCTGGGCACCACCGGCAGCGCCCGCCGGGGTGGCAGCGGCGGTGTTCTCACCCACGCCGATGAACTGGTCGATGACCTTCTTGAACAGCAGCGGCTCGACGCTGGAGAAGTGCTGTACCGGTGCGTTCTTCGACGGCGCGGCCAGCGCCTTGAACTGGTTGAAATCCATTGCCTGCGGCGCGCTGCGCACCTCGGCCACCCAGCGCTCGAAGTCTTCGTTGCTGCTGGCGGTGGCGATGAACTTCATGTTCGAGAAGCCATGCCCGCTGTAGTTGCCGGACATGCCACGGAACTGGCCGGGCTCGTTGGCGATCAGGTGCAGCTGCGTGCGCATGCCGGCCATCGCATAGATCTGCCCACCCAGCTGCGGGATGAAGAAGGTATTCATCGTCGAGTTGGAGGTGATGTTGAACGCCAGCGGGCGGTTGGCCGGGAAGTTGAGCTGGTTGACCGTGGCGATGCCCAGGTCCGGGTACACGAACACCCACTTCCAGTCGGTGGCGATCACATCCACGTGGAGCGGTTCACCGACCACGTCCAGCGGCTTGTAGGGGTCCAGTTCGTGGGTCGACTTCCAGACGATCACCGCCAACACCGCGATGATGACCAGCGGCACGCCCCAGACCACGATCTCCACCTTGGTGGAGTGCGACCAGTCCGGTGTGTATTTCGCCTGGGTGTTGCTGGCGCGGAAGCGCCACGCGAATACGAAGGTCAGCACGATGGCCGGTATCACCACGATCAGCATCAGGCCGATGCAGATCAGGATCAGGTCGCGCTGGGCGAGCCCGACCATGCCCTTCGAATCCAGCAGCACCCAGTCACAGCCCGACAGGCCGACGCAGGCCAGGGCGACCAGCGCCAGGCGGATGCGGTTCCAGCAGATATTCATTGGAGGTCAACCCTGTTGAAGAAGCGCGCTTGACCGGCTCGCCTGCGCGCAGCGCCCGGGCGTGGAGCGGCTACACTGTGGGTACGAGGTCACCTACAAAAAGGCGACCCACTCCAATCAAGCCCATACAAGATACATGATTGTATGGACTTGTGCATCTGCACGTATGGAAAAATCTGACCGATGACGCCTCCAGCCGCCGGCCGCCGCTTGAAACATCCCAACCGCACCTGGGTTCGCCCCTTCCGCGAGGGCGCCGGACCGCTGTACCTGCAGATTGCCCAGCAGGTGCGCGAGGCCGTGGACGACGGCGTGCTGCGCCCGGGCGACCGCCTGCCGCCGCAGCGCGACCTGGCTCAACAGGTGGGCGTGGACCTGACCACGGTCACCCGCGCCTTTGCCGAACTTCGCCAGGCCGGCCTGCTCGATGCGCAGGGCGCTGGCGGCACCTTCATTGCACTGTCGGCCGGCAACCGCAGCACCTCGGTCGACCTGAGCATGAACATCCCGCCGCTGCTGGGCAGCGCGCCGTTCGCACAGGGCATGGAGGCCGGCTTCCAGCACGTGGGCCAGCAGCTGGGCCAGGGCGAACTGATGAGTTACCACGTCGGCGCCGGCACCCGTGAGGACCGCGCCGCCGCCGTGCAGTGGCTGGCGCCGATGCTGGGTACCGTGGGGGCCGACCAGGTGGTGATCTGCCCCGGCGCGCAGACCGCACTGTGTGCACTGATCCTGGCCCGTACCCAACCGGGCGAGCTGATCGCCGCCGAACAGCTGACCTACCCCGGGCTGCTGGCCGCCGCGCGCGTGCTGCAGCGGGGCGTGGTGCCGGTGGCGATGGATGCCGAAGGCATGCTGCCGGAAGCGCTGGAAGAAGCGTGCCAGCTGCGCCGCCCGCGCCTGCTGTACCTGGTGCCGACCATCCAGAACCCGACCACAGCGACGATGTCGGCGCAGCGCCGACAGGCGCTGCTGGCGGTCGCCAAGCGCCACGATCTGAGCGTGATCGAAGACGATCCCTACTGGTTGCTGGCCGGTGACGCCGCACCGCCGCTGGCCGCGCACCCCGACGCCGGCTGCCCGGTCTATTACATCTCCACCCTGTCCAAGTGCCTGGCGCCGGGCCTGCGCACCGCCTATCTGGTGGTGCCGGCCGGCGAGCCGATGGAACCGGTGCTGGACGCGCTGCGCGCGATCGCGCTGATGCCGACCCAGTCGATGGTGGCCGTGGCCTCGCAATGGATCCGCAGCGGCCAGGCCCAGGACATGGTGCAGCGCTTCCAGCAGGAACTGCGCGAGCGCCAGGCGATTGCCTCACAGTACCTGCCGTCGCGTGCCCGGGCCCATCCGGCCGGCCTGCACGTCTGGCTACCGCTGCCGCCGCGGCTGGACCAGTACCGGTTGATCCAGGCCGCACAGGAACAGGGGCTCGGCATCGCCAGCTCCGATGCCTTCAGTGTGGAAGAGCCGCCTCCGGGCAACGCGATCCGCCTGTCGCTGGGCGGCGCGGTCGATCAGGACGCGCTGGCCGGGGCGCTGGCCAAGCTGAACGAGATCCTGTCCGAAGCCCCCGAGACCCGGCATAACGCCATCGTCTGAACCGGCCGCATGGCCCTTTATCCATACAAGATGATATTTTGTATGCAATGTATGGATAGAGGAACGTGCACCAATGCGCACGGAGAGAGTGAAGTTCCACCTGGTGATGGCCGGCTGTGGTGGCTTTGTGCTGCTGATGCTGGCCGCGCTGGCCTGGGTCTGCCTGCAGCCGCAGACCGTGGACGTACAGGCAGCCGAACGCCACGCCATCGAGCAGTGCGTGCAGCGCAGCGAGGATCCGTCGCGTAGCGAGATCCAGCGCCGCGCGCAGGCCGATTCCTGCCGCGAAATGCGCAAGCAGTACGTGCACAAGTTCGGCGGAGACGCGTCCTGATGGGCGCAGCCGCGCCGCGTCGCCGCTGGTTGCTGCCGACGATGATCGCCCTCGCCTGCCTGTTCATGGCCGGCGTCGCGGCGGCGCTGTGGCAGTACTTCGGCTACAGCGCGCAATCCACCTTTACCGAACAGGCCATCGTTTTCGACGACTCGCAGCTGCGCCTGCCGTCCGATCTGGCCGGTGACACCGGCCGCGTCCGCGTGGTGCATTTCTGGGACCCGGCCTGTGCGGTCTGCAACCGCGAAACCGGCGCACACCTGAGCTACCTGATCAGCATGTACCGCCGCGCCGGCATCGACTTCTATGCGATCCGCCGTCCCGGCACCCAGGGTGAACTGCCCGAGCCGCTGCGCAACAAGGTGATCAACCTGCCGACCATCGACGGCATCGAGCGCATTCCGGCCAGCCCTGCCGTGGCGATCTGGGACCGGCAGGGCCACCTCGCCTATGCCGGCCCGTACAGCATCGGCATGGTCTGCAACTCGGCCAACAGCTTCGTCGAACCGCTGCTGGACAAACTGGTGCGCGGCGAAACCGTACGCCCGAAAGGACTGCTTGCCGTGGGCTGCTACTGCCCCTGGCAGGCCAAGCGCTGAGGACGCGCAATGACATCACTGATGCTGGCCGGTGCGGCCGCCGCAAACAACAACGGCGGTCGCCTGTCCGAACCGACCGATGGTTATGGACAGGCTCCCGCCGTTGGAAGCCACGATACGCCCCGACATGCTCCGTACATGCCGCGACCGGATGTCGCAGCCCGCGAATGGGTGCAGGACGTGCTCGCGCACAACGGGCCGATCTACCTGCGCATCGTCAATTCGCTGGAACGCACGGTGCGCCGCGGTGGCCTCGCACCGGGGCAACGCCTGCCCTCGCAGCGCGCCTTGGCGCAGCAGCTTGGCGTCGACCTGACCACGGTGACGCGGGCGTTTGACGAAGCACGCAAACGCGGCCTGATCGAGGCGCGCGGTCCGCAGGGCAGTTTCATCGCGCCGCCCAAGGCTGGCTTCGAGCAGGTAGTGGACCTGAGCATGAACGTGCCGCCGGTGCCCGATGCCGATGCACTGGCCGAGACGCTGCGCCGCGGCGCCGCCGCGGTACTTGCGCGCAGCAACGCTCCGAACCTGATGACCTACCACCTGGGCGGCGGCAACCCGACCGATCGCCATGCGGCGGCGCGCTGGCTGCAGCCGATGCTGGGCCCGGTGGACGACGCCTGCCTGCTGCTGACCGAAGGCGCACAGGTCGCGCTGGCGGCGATCATGGTAAGCCAGAGCCGCGATGGCGATGCGATCCTGTGCGACACGCTGGTCTACCCGGGGCTGCTGCAGGCAGCGGCCGCACTGGGCCGGCGCCTGCTGCCGGTGGCCAGCGACGAGCACGGCATGTGCCCCGAGGCACTGGCCCGGCAGGCCCGCGAAAGCGGCGCGCGGCTGGTCTATCTCAATCCCACCTGCCAGAACCCGACGGCGCTGACCCTGCCGCTGCAGCGGCGCGAAGCGCTGGCGCGCGTACTGGAAAGCGAAGGCCTGCTGGCGATCGAAGACGACCCGTATTGGCACCTCGCCGAGGACACGCCGACACCGCTGGCAACCCTGGCACCGCGGCATGTGTTCTACGTGGCGACGCTGTCGAAGGTGATCAGCCCAGGCCTGCGTACGGCCTTCGTGCAATGCCCGGGGGCGGCGCACGCCGAGTCGATGACCGCCGCGCTGCGGGCGACGCGCTTGATGGGTCATCCGCTGGTGTCGGCGCTGGCCAGCCAGTTGCTGCTGGATGGTTCGGCGCAAGCGCTGCTGGCGCAGGTGCGTAACGAAGCGCGCGAGCGCCTGCGCATCGCTTGGTACCTGCTGGCACCGTCACTGCTGGTGCGCGCCGAGGGCCTGCATGCGTGGTGCCGGATTCCGCCACCGTGGACCGATACGACACTGGTGCGTACCGCACAGCTGCAGGGGCTGGCGATTGCGCCGTCATCGGCGTTCTGCCCGCCTGGCGTACTGCATCCGCAGGGTGTGCGGCTTTCGCTGGGACTGGCGGCAGATCGCCGGCAACTGGAAAGCGCGCTGCGGCGGATTGACCGGCTGTTGTTGTCCGATGCGTTGCCGGCAATCGAGCGCTAGGTGGAATGCATCCACGCATGGCGTGGATCTACTGGACCTGTTTCGGTAGGTGCCAACCTTGGTTGGCACTGCCCGCTCACGCCATCCGTGGATGGGTCAGGCGCCAGCGGCCGGCACTACCCCAACGCCGCCAAAGCCTTCACCAGTGCATCCATCTGCTCCGGCCGGGTGAACACCGACGGCGTCACCCGCACGCAGGCGCCGGAGTCCAACCCATCGCGGTGCGTGGTGAACACCCGATGTTCTTCCAGCAGGCGCTTCTGCAGCGCGATGTTGTCGGCCGTGCTGGTGCGCCCACGCAGGCGGAAGCTGGCCAGCGCACTCGCCAGCGCCGGGTCCGGCGATGACAGCACTTCGATATGCGCCATCTGCCGCGCAGGCACCGTCCAGCGCTCGCGCAGGTAGCGCAGCCGCGCCTGCTTGTTGGCCGCACCGATGCGCTGGTGCAATGCGATCGCTTCCGGCAGCGCCAGGTAAGCGGCGAAGTTGACCGTGCCGGTGTGCACCCGGCTGCCCACCCGACCATCGTCGGTCTCGCCCATGTACGGGTCCAGATCCGCCACGCGGCCCTTACGCACGTACATCGCGCCCACGCCGACCGGCGCACCGATCCACTTGTGCAGGTTGATGCCAACGAAGTCTGCTTTCAGGTCTGGCACCGCATAGTCGATCTGGCCGAAGCCATGTGCCGCATCGACAATCACATCGATACCGCGTGCACGTGCACGCTCGGCGATCTCCGCAACCGGCAGCACCAGCCCGTGGCGGTGGCTGACCTGGGTCAGCAGCACCAGCTTCAGCCGAGGCAGGCGCGCGAATGCGGCCTCGTAGGCCTGCAGGATCTGCGCGTGGTCCGGCGCCCCCGGAAGGGCGATGCGCTCCACCTGCACGCTGCGGCGCTGCTGCAGCCAGCGCATCGCGCCGATCATGCTGTCGTAGTCGATGTCGGCGTACAGCACCTGGTCGCCGGGCTGCAGGCGGTTGTAACCGCCGATCAAGGCCAGCATCGCCTCGGTGGCGCCACGGGTCAGCGCGATCTCATCGGCCGCCACGCCCAGCAGTTCCGCCACCTGCCGCTGCACCGCCATGTACTGTGCCGGGAATTCGCGGCGACCATACCAGGCGTTTCCACGGTTCACCTCGGCGGTATGGCGCTGGTAGCTGGCCAGTGTCTCGCGACCCATCGCACCCCAGTAGCCGTTCTCCAGGTGGTTCACTTCGTCGGTGATGTCGAAGTGGCTGGCCACCGCGGACCAGTACGCTTCGTCGTGGGCCAGCGCCTCCGCTGGCACGGTCGTCGCGGGTATCTGCATCGGGCCAGCGTAGCGCGCGGCCGCCTGCGCAGGCAGTGAAGGCAGCACAGCGGCGGCCGGCAGCAAGGTGCCGGCGCGCAGCAGGGAACGACGGGTACGGTCCATCAGAAGCTCAACCGGTACTGTGCGTACAGGTTGGCGCCATCGGTGTCGTACGGCGCGTTGCGCGAGTAGACCAGGCCACGGCTGGCCTGGAAGGTGGCCTCATCCGGGTAGCGGTCGAACACGTTGTCGGCGCCCACGCGCAGGCTGTGGTGTTCGTTGATGCGATAGCCCACGGCCAGGTCGAGGAAGCTCATCGCGCCGAAACGCTGGTAGATATCGCCCACCGCATTGCCGCTGGAGTCGGTCCAGGCGCCGTAGTAGCGCATGCGCGCCATCAGCGACCAGGCGCCGATGTCCCAGCTGCCGGTCAGACTGCCCTTGTGCTCGGGCAGGCGGTCTTCGAACAGCACGCGCTGGGTCTCGTTGGTGGCCACCGAAGTGCTGCCCTTGTCCACGCGGGTACGGTTGTAGTTGTAGGCCAGGGTCAGCGTCATGCGGCCCGCGCCGAGGTCGCGCAGGTAGTTGCCGACCACGTCCACGCCGGTGGTGGTGGTGTCGAAGTCGTTGGTGAAGTAGTTCACCGAGGTGTAGCCCAGCGGGTTGGGCGTGCCGGCCGGAATGGCGAAGCTGGCCGACTGGCTGAAGCGGTCGGTGAGCTTGATCTGGTACACATCCACCGAGCAGGACAGGCCCAGGTCGGTGCGCCAGGTCAGGCCCAGCGACGCGGTACGCGATTCCTCCGGCTTCAACGGCTTGGCACCGAGCAGCTGGGCCAGCGGATCATTCGGCGACAGGCGGCCGCTGGTGAAGATCTGCAGCGTGCGCGTGTCCAGGCCCTGGGTGGTGCTGGTGGTGTTGAGCTGCGCCGGCGTCGGTGCGCGGAAGCCGGTGGACACGGTACCGCGCAGGGCCACGTCCGGGGTGATCGCAAAGCGCGCCGAGAGCTTGCCGTCCAGGGTGCTGCCGAAGCTGGAGAAATCTTCATAGCGGCTGGCCGCACCGAGGCTCCAGCGCTCGCCCAGCGGTACCTCCATATCCACATAGGCCGCCTTGCTGCGCTGGCTCCACTGCCCGGCCTGGCTGGCCGAGAAGCCCGGCGCGCCGTTGGAATTGGCTTCCAGGCCCGCGGCCGCGCCCGGACCCACCGCGTACGAGGCCGGGTCACCGGCGCGCACCTGGTAGGTCTCCTGGCGGAACTCGCCACCGAAGGCGACGTTGATCGGCTTGGCCAGCGCGGCCACGTCCCACTCGTAGTTGAAGTCGGCGTTGGCGTTCTTCTCGGTCTGGGTCAGGCGGCCAAGATCGAACGCGGTCGGGCTGGCCGGACCGAGCGAGGCATTGATCGAGTTCTTCAGGCTGTAGTCGATGGCGTTGCGGCCGTACGAGGCGCTCACGTCCCAACGCAGCTTGGGCGTGATCTCGCCACGCAGGCCACCCACCAGCTGCAGGTCGTTCTGGACGTTGCCGTACTGCGGGCTGAAGCCCACCGGATAGATCGAACGCAGGTTCCAGCCGGGGAGGATCGCCGTGGTGCGGTAGGCGCCGGTGGTGGTATCCGGGTTGCGCCAGTTGAAATCGCTGACGCCATCGCTGTGGCTGTACAGGCCGAAGGCATAGAGCTCCAGCGTGTCGCTGGCGTTGGCCTTCACGTTGAAGCCGACGCGGCGGCTTTCAAGCTCCGGCTGGCCCCAGCGCTGCACAGGATTGGGTACGTCCAGGTCCGGATGTGCGGCCTGGAACGCGATGGCATCCGGGCGCTGGCGGGTGCGCGAGGTGGCGTCGGAATTGGACGATTCGGCGAACAACACCAGGCTGCCGTAGTCGCCCAGCGACCAGCCGGTGCGCGCGCTGAAGTCGCGCGAGGCGCCGTCGCCCTGTGCGTACTGCGAGTAACCGGCGGTGATCTCGGTGCCGGGGCCATCCTCGAGAATGATGTTGATGACGCCGGCGATGGCGTCCGAGCCGTACTGCGCCGAGGCTCCATCGCGCAGCACTTCGATGCGCTTGATCGCACTGGTCGGAATCTGCGCCAGGTCGGCCGCCTGCGCACCACGGTTGCCCAGCAACGCGCTGCGGTGGAATCGGCGGCCGTTGACCAGCACCAGCGTCTGGTCCGGTGACAGGCCACGCAGGGTGGCTGGGCGCACGAACACCTGGCCGTCGGCCATCGGCAGTCGCTGCACCACGAACGACGGCACCAGCTGGGCCAGCACGTCTTTCAGATCGGTGGATTCAACCGACCTGATGTCTTCCTTGGTGAACACATCCACCGGTGCCAGCGTTTCGAACTGGGTGCGGTTGGAGGCGCGGGTGCCGGTGACCAGCATCGCATCGAGCTGGGTGGGGGCGGTGCGGCTGCCGCTCGATGCATCGACCGCACTGGCCTCCGCTGCGATCGCGCCTCCTGCGCTGGCCATGGAAAGGGCAAGGAGGATGGAACGCGAAAGCTTCGAACGATGCACGGCAGGGCTCCGGATAGGCACGACAGGGCCAGTACCTGCATGGACACAACAGGCCTGGACAAGGCGCGCAGTCTCGGCGCGATCTGTGAAGGAGCCATGACGTCAGTACGACAGCTTGATGCCGCTGGAGCGCAAGAACTGCTAAACGCGGCGCCTGCCGATCCGCTACTGTGCCGGGCATCGGCTTCGGGGAATGGCGGGATGAGCGCGGCAGGCAAGGCATTGTGGTACATCGAAACCCATGCGGATCTGCCGCTGACACTGGCTGATATCGCAGCGGCGGCCGGGCTTTCGCCATTCCATCTGTCGCGCCTGTTCCAGGCCCGCACCGGCACCTCGGTGGTGCGCTACCTGCGGGGGCGCCGCCTGAGCGCCGCCGCGCAACGGCTGGCCAACGGGGCAGGCGACATCCTGCAGGTGGCGTTGGGCGCCGGGTATACCACCCACGCGGCGTTCACCCGCGCCTTCTGCGAACAGTTCGGGCAGACGCCGGAGCGGGTGCGCGAACACGGCATCGATGGATTGGCACTGGTGCAGGCAATACGCGTGGATGAAGCACCGGCCGCCTGCACGGAAGCGCCGCGCCTGATCGATACCCCCACCTTCCAGGTTGCCGGCATCGGCATGCGCCACACCCGTGACAGTGGCGGTGCGATTCCCGGGCAGTGGGCACAGCTCAACCGTGAATGGCCGGCGCCGGTGCCGATCAGTTTCGGTGTGTGCTGCAACAGCGATGATGAGGGTGGCTTCGACTACATCGCCGCACTGCCGGCCGGCGCGCTATCGACGGTGCCCGCACATTGGCAACGCGTGGCGGTACCGGCGCGTCGCTATCTGGTGGCCTGGCACGGTGGGCACATCTCCAGCATCCGCTCCACCTGGTTCTGGCTGCTGGACCAGTACCTTCCGCACTCGGGTCTGAGCCTGGCCGATGCGCCGGACCTGGAACGCTACGACACCCGCTTCGATGAGCACACCGGCAACGGCGGCGTGGAAATCTGGCTGCCGGTGGACCAACGCCCTCGCTGACATGGAGCTGAAGATGCGCATGAATGCCGCTGTGCTGGGAATGATCCTGATGGGCGTGGCGACCGTCGCCGCCGCCGACGAAACCAGGTTGGCCGGCGAACGCCACGGCACCACGACGGTCGCCAGCGCCGCCGTGCGTGATGTGCAGCACCGCGAGGTGCTGCGCTACACGGCCTGGTATCCGGCACAGGCCGGCAGTCGCGAAACCGCGCTGACCATCGGCCCACCCGATGCGCCCCTGTTCGACGTCGGACGTGCAGCGCTGGATGCACCGGTTGCGGGCAAGCGCCTGCCCACCCTGCTGCTCTCGCATGGCAATGGCGGCAGCGCGCGCATGATGGGCTGGCTGGGCACGGCGCTGGCGCGCGCCGGGTACCTGGTGATCGCGGTCGATCATCCCGGCAACAACGGTGCCGATCCGATGACCCTGCCCGGCAGCGTGCTCAGCTGGTTGCGCGCGGATGATCTACGCACCGCACTGACGGCAGTGCAGGCCGATCCGGTGCTCGGTGCACACGTCGACCGCGGCCGGTTGGGCGTGGTCGGGTTCTCGGCCGGTGGCTACACCGCGCTGCTGGCGGCGGGTGCGCGCCCGGACCTGCAGCGGTTGCTGGCGTTCTGCCGCAAACATCCGGATGACGGCGTCTGCCGGCCGCAGCAGGAGGCCGCCACGCACACGATGGAAGCGCGCCTGGCCGCCGCGGCCTCACCTGCACTGGCCCCCTGGATCTCCCACTCTGACGACGCGCGCGCCGTTCCCGGCGTGCGTGCGGTATTCCTGCTGGCACCCGCGATCATGCAGGCGTTCGCGCCGGAACAGCTGTCCTCGTTGCAGCTGCCGGTGTCGATCGTGCTGGGTGAGGCTGACAAGGTTGCCCCGCCGCAGAGCAATGGCGAAGCTGCACAGGCATTGATTCCGGGTGCGACGTTGCTGCCCCTGGCGGATGTCGGCCACTACGATTTCCTGTCCGCGTGCACGCCGGTCGGACAGCAGCGGCTGGCAGACCTGTGCACCACCTCGGTGCCGAAGGCGCAGACCCATGCGCAGGCGGTGGACGCGGCGCTGCGGTTCTTCGGCCAATCCCTGCGCTAGTGGCCGCCGGGCATGGCCCGGCGCTACAGTGGTCGCATCCACGGAGGATCGATCATGCGCCTGCTCCACCTGACCCTGCCGGTGTCCGATGTGGCCAACGTCGCCACGTACTTCCACGACGTGCTGCAGCAGCGCGTGGTCGGCAACCACGTGCACGTCGGCTGGAGCACGATCGAACTGCAGCCCGCCGCTGATCATCCGGTCGGTGGCGTGCACCTGGCCTTCAACGTGCCGGACAACCGCTTCAGCGAGGCGATGGCGTGGCTGCGCGAGCGCACCCCCTTGCAGCGCAATCCAGCGGGTCTGGACTACTTCGCACTGGAAAGCAGCTGGCAGTCGCAGTCGGTGTACTTCACCGGTCCCGATGGCCTGATCCTGGAACTGATCGGTCGCCGCCGCCTGCCGGCCAGCGCGTGCGAAGGCGTGTTCCATGGCAGCGAACTGACCTGCCTCAGCGAAGTGGGCCTGCCCAGCCACGATGTCGACAGCGTGCGCGCACAGGCCAGCCAGCGCTTCGGCCTGCAGCCGATCAGCCCGCCATCGCCGCAGTTCGCACCGATGGGCGACGACGAAGGCCTGCTGATCGTGGTGGCGGCCGATCGCCGCTGGTTCCCCGAGCAGAAGGACCTGCCCAATGCGCAGGGGCTGTTGCTACAGGTGGGTGACATTGCGGGTCCCGGCGAGCTCCGCGACGATACCCTGGGCTGGCGGGTCGTATCAGCCTGAAGCGGCTTTCCAGGCACGGCGCTCGCTACGGCGTGCGCGTGCCCTGCCCCGCTTCAATCCGCGCATGCAATACCTGCAGCTGCGCAGTCATCTGGTTGAACACCTGCAGATCCGCATCGACCAGGGCCGGCCAATCCGGCGCGTGCCCCAGCAACTGAACCACCTGCTCCTGCGGCGCACGATCGAAGCCTTCACCCAGCACGGCCAGATAGCGCTCGCCGAACCGCTCCGGGTCGCGTTGGTCCCGCACATACAGCTGCACCGCCAACAGCCCTGCATACAGGTAGTTCACCAGGTAGTTCGGGTCGTCATACATCAGGCGCTTGCCGATCCAGCTGTTGCGCAGCTGCGGATAACGCACCGGATCCTGGCCGAAGCGCGCCAGCACCTGGCCGGTCAGCGCGTCCAGGTCATCAGCGGTGCCCAGCGTGCTGTCGGCCACACCCTGGTAGATCGACTGTTCCAGCTGCGCTTCCGCCGAAGAGGTGAACAACTGCAGCACCATGTCGTCCAGCAATGACTTCAGGTAGTAGGCCTTGGCCCGCGGATCCTGTGCCTGCTGGTACAGCTGGTCGCGGAAGCGCAGTTCGTTGTAGATGGCGAACGCCTCGGTCAGCCACCGGCTGCCGTTGCGCTCTAGCGGCGATGCGTGGCCGCGCTGCATCCACTCGCCATGCAGGGCATGACCGGCTTCATGCGCGATTTCGACATCGCTTTCCAGGTCGCCGCTGCGCACCCCGACGAACAACATTGCCGGTACGCCAGGGGCATTCACCGCGAATGCATCCGCACTGCGGTCGCCACGCGCGGTGCCCAGGTCCATACGGTGGTTGGCCGGATCCAGCAGCGCGCGCAGCTCGGCGACGTACGCCGGGCCCAGATGCTGCATGGCATCGGCGGCGGTGTCACGCAGCTGCGTCAGCGTCAGCACCGGCGGCGTGTAGCCGGTATCGGGCACCGTGGCATCCCAGAGCTGTGGCGAATCGATGCCGGCGCGTGCGGCGTGGCGCAGCAGCATGTCCTGGTAGGCACGCCGATCGCCCGCGTGACGTTCGATCGCCAGCAGCGTGGCGTCCACCGTCGATGCATCCAGGCCCATGTGCCGGTAACCACGCGCCGGCGCCGTGCCGTCCCCCTGCAGGCGCGCAGCGGCATCGTTCACCTGCACCAGGCCCAGCAGTACCGAGGCCATCGGCTCGCGGCGCGACTGCAGGCCTTGCCAGTAGCCCTTCCAGCCGGCCTCGCGCAGCGTGCGGTCGGGATGCTGGGCCAGCGCTTGCTTGTCGCGCCCCGTATCCCATCGCCGCCCGTCGCGCTCGATCTGCGGGTACTCGGCCGTGTGCAATATCTGCCCGCGCAGGCGCGCGAAGCTGTCCAGCGCCGGATCCGCCAGGGCGTCCACCGCCTCCTCCAGCGCGGCATTTTCCGGGGTGGCGGCTTCCTTCAGCGCTCGTGCGCGCAGGAAGGCATACGGTGCCGCCCACGCCGCGTCCGCGGGCGCCTCGCGCAGCGCGGCGCGACCGCTACGCGCAATGCGGCTGCACAGTCCCATCACCTGGTCCAGCGCCTGGGCCGGACGATGATCACGCGCGTTGCGTGCGGCCTGCAGGTGCAGGTAGCCGTGGTGGCGCAGGCACTGCGCCTGCATGGCCTCGGCCTGCTGGAAACGTACCGCGGGCGCGCTGCCGGCCGTATGCTGCAGGGCCTCCAGCTGCTTGCCCAGCGCATCGCGCGCGCGCTGCTCGGCCGTGGCATTGGCGAAGTAGGCACGGTCGTCGGCGTGTAGCGGCTCCGCGCCGGTAGCAGTGAAAGGCGCCATCGCCAGCATCACGGCAATGGCGGCGGTGGTGCGCGTCCTGCGAGCCTGCATCGGCGTCTCCCTGCCTGGGTCAGGCTTCGAGCCTAGCAGCCACTGCCGCGCGATGCCTGTGCCGGATCAGGCGTCCTTCAGATCGACTCGTCCTCGCGCTTGACCAGTGTCCAGCACGGCGCCTGCGCGAAGGTGTAGGTCTGCTGGTCGCTGCTGTCCGGCGTGTGGATCTGCACCTGGCGCTGCCCATCGGCCAACACGGTGATCTGCATCTGGCGCCCCTGTCCGGCCAAGGTTGCGGGATCCGGCATCACCGGCCATTCGACGTCGGCCAGTGCCAGCCGGCTTTCGACCTTGCGCGGTTCCGGCTCGGCCTCGGCATCGATGTAGCTGTCCAGCAACGGGTCGGCGGTGGCCTTTTCCTGCAGCGTGATCTCGTTGCCGAAGTGCTTCAGGAAGGCATCGAACTGCGGGAAAGGGCACTCGGCACTGGCCGGCGCAGGCGCGGGTTGAACCGCTGCGGCCGTCGATGATGGCGCGGGCGCGGCCGGCGCGGTTTCCGTGGACGAGGGCTGCGGCTCGGGCGCGCAGGCAACCAGTGCCACGCCACAGGCAAGCGTCAGCACTGCGGCAGAACGGTATCGACGCATGGGCTCATCCTGAATCCGGTTGGGTCGCCCCATGCTACCGCGCGCCCTACAATCCCCGCATTCCGCCCGTCCGAGAATGCCATGCACCGCCTCCTGCTCCTGATCGGCCTGCTGCTGCCCGCCCTGTGGCCGGCCGTGGCGATGGCCGTCGATGTCCGCGAAGGCGACCTGCTGTTCGTCACCGCCGGCCACAGCGGTCTCAGCGCGGCCATCGACGATGCCACCGGCAAGCAGGGGGCCACCAGCTTCGACCACGTGGCCCTGGTCGCTTCCGCGCCGAAGGGCTGGGAGGTACTGCACGCTGACGAGAAGGGATCGCGCCGGCAGTCGCTGTCCGCGTTCCGTCAGGATGCGCAGGCCAAGCATCGGCAGATCGTGGTCTATCGCCTGCGTGCACCGCAGCGGGCCGCGATCAAGGAGGCGGTCGCCACCGCACGCACGATGCTCAGCAAACCTTACAACACGACGTACGTGTTGAATGAGGACAGCTACTACTGCTCGGACTTCATCGAACGCGCCTTCCGCGCGCATGACGTGTTCGCGCTGCAGCCGATGAACTTCCGCAACGCACAGACCGGCCAGATCGCCCAGCACTGGGTCGACCTGTACCGCGGCATGGGGATGGACGTGCCGCAGGATCAGCCCGGCACCAACCCCAACGACATGTCGGCCGCGCCGGTACTGCAACGCATCGGCGTTCTGGAATAAGCGAAGCCCCGCACGAGGCGGGGCTTCACAGGTCACACCGTGTACAGCGCGTGGTCATTCTTCTTCGTCATGGCCGCCTTGCTGCTGGTTGCGCTCTTTGCGCTGCTGATCCTGCTGCTGTTGCTGCTGCTGGTCACGACGGCCCTGCTGCGGGTCCTGCTGGTTCTGCTGACCCGGCTGCTTCTGGTTCGGGTTCTGGTTCTGCTGTGCCATGTCCGTTCTCCGAAAGCCACGCGCGAAATGCGGTGGACGGGGCCATCCTCTGCAGCGATTGGTTAATCGCGCGTGCGTGGGCGGCTACACCCGTGTGTACGCCTGTGAATGAACACGCCAAGCCCCTTGCAGCACAAGCCCATGAAGGATTCATGCAGGTTCGGCATGTGCTCATGCCCGCGTTGGGGCAACGCGCATTCATGGCTGCCACCGCTGGAAACGCGCGCTGAACGCCGCTGACACCCCCACCGCAGGGGCGCCGGCGCTGCGTTCAGGGCATCACCGGCGGCACATAGGCCAGGGTCATGCCCAACAGCCACAGCAGGCCCAGCACCAGTGGGATGTGCACCAGCAGCTGGATGAAGGTAAAGCCCACGATGTCGCGTGCCTTCAGGCCCAGCACACCCAGCAGCGGCAGCATCCAGAACGGGTTGATCAGGTTCGGCAGTGCTTCGGCGGCGTTGTAGACCTGCACCGCCCAGCCCAGGTGCGCCTTCAGTTCGTTGGCGGCCTGCATCACGTACGGCGCCTCGATGATCCACTTGCCACCGCCGGACGGCACGAAGAAGCCCAGCACCGCCGAGTAGACGCCCATCACCAGCGCGAAGGTATCGGTGCTGGCCACGTGCACGAACAGGCTCGACAGCCGGTGCGCCAGGGTCTGCCCATCACCGCCGGCGGCATGGGTGAGGATCATGGCGATGCCGCCGTACAGCGGGAACTGGATCAGCACGCCGGTGGTGCTCGGCACCGCTTTGGCCACCGCGTTGAGGAAGCTGCGCGGCCGCCAGTGCAGCAGCAGGCCCAGCGAGATGAACAGGAAGTTGTAGGTGTTGAGGTTGGCGATGGCGCTGACCAGCGGCTTGTTGGCGAACTCGTTGAACAGCCAACCGAAGGCCAGCAGCGAAAGCAGCACGGTCAGCAGTGGGCTGTACTCCAGCCATTCGCCCGGGCGCGTGCGGCGCTGCAACGGTTCCGGCTCGGCCTGCGCGGCGCCGGGGAAGTCCTCGGCAGTGCGTGCGCTGCAGGCAGCTGGCGCGGTGAGCCAGGCAATCAGCAGCGAGACCAGGATCAACACCGTGGTCAAGGCGATCGACTGCCACAGGAAGATGGTTTCGGTGAAGGGCAGCACGCCGGTGATTTCCACCAGGCCGGGCGGCATGCTGGCCGGGTTGGCCTGCAGCTGCGCGGCTGACGAACTCAGGCCCATCGCCCACACTGCACCCAGCCCCAGGTACGCCGAAGCGCCGGCCGCGCGGTAGTCCATGCGCAGTTCGCTGCGACGCGCCAGCGCCCGTACCAGCAGGCCGCCGAACACCAGCGAGAAACCCCAGCTGAGCAGCGAGGCCAGCATGCTGACCAGGCCCACGTACACCACCGCCCCGCGTCCGGTGCGCGGCACCCGGGCCAGGAAGTCGATGAAGCGTGCCACGATCGGCGCGGTTGCTACGGCGTAGCCGCCGATGACCACGAAGGCCATCTGCATGGTGAACGGGATCAGGCTCCAGAAGCCGTCGCCGAAGGCACTGGCCGTGGCCTGGGGGGTCGAGCCGAAGCTCATCGCGGCCAGCGCGACGATGACCACGCCGAGCACCGCGAACACGTACGCATCGGGGAACCATTTCTCCGCCCAAGCGGCCGAGCGCAATGCCGCGCGCGCCATCCAGCCGTCCTGTACTGCTGCCGTCGAGGCCATCGCCTACCCTCCCAGGTTCGATGGTCCGATTCTGGGCGGTGGGGTGCGGGCTGTCAGCCACCTATTGGTCGTAGGTGGCGGGGAATGGTAGTACCGGCCGCTGGCCGGCAACCCCGGGATCGTGCACGTGTGCAGCCGGCCAGCGGCCGGCTCTACCAATCCCTTGTATCAACGCAGCGCCAGATCGACCGCGATGCCGGCAAACAGCGCGGCCCCCACCCAGTTGTTGTGCAGGAACGCCTTGAAGCACGGGCCGCGCTCGCGCTTTCGGCAGATCCAGAACTCGTACACCACCAGCGCGGTGGCCACGGCCACGCCCACCAGGTAGTACCCGCCCAGCCCGCCGCGCACCCCCACCAGCGCCATGGTGGCCAGGAACAGCGCGTACAGCACCCCCTGGATCACCAGGTCGAGGTCGCCGAACAGGATCGCGGTGGAGTGCGAGCCCATCTTCAGGTCGTCCTCGCGGTCGACCATGGCATACCAGGTGTCGTAGGCGGTGGACCACAGGATGTTGCCGGCATACAGCAGCCAGCCCAGCATCGGCACCTCGCCCTGCACGGCGGCGAAGGCCATCGGGATGCCCCAGCCGAACGACATGCCCAGGTAGACCTGCGGCAGATGGGTGTAGCGCTTCAGATAGGGGTAGCTGGCGGCGAGGAACACGCCGATGAAGCTCAGGCCGATGGTCAGGCCGTTCAGGGTCAGTACCAGGCCGAACGCCACCAGCATCAGCACCGCGAACAAGGCGAGCGCGGCGCGTCCGCTGATCGCGCCGGTGGCCAGCGGACGCGCCTTGGTGCGCTCCACGTGCGGGTCGAGCCAGCGGTCGGCGTAGTCGTTGATGACGCAACCGGCCGAGCGGGTCAGCCACACGCCGGCGGTGAACACGAACAGCGTCCACAGCGGCGGCAGGCCGCCCGCAGCCAACCACAACGCCCACCAGGTGGGCCACAGCAGCAGCAGCGTGCCGATCGGGCGATCAGCGCGCATCAGACTCCAGTAATGCCGCCAACGCGGCGTCGCCGGCGACTGCGGCGAAGTGAGGGGGGTATCAGCCATGCCGATAGGATACTCCTGCCCCTTTCGCAGGGCTTTGCCCGTGGGGGGAGATTTGTTCGGCGAAACTGGATAGAATGCCGGTCCCGCACCGCTTCATGGCGCTGCGATGCCCGCCCCGGCACTGGTCGACGGCGCGGCGGTTCTACAACGCGCCCGTAGCTCAGCCGGATAGAGTAGTGGCTTCCGAAGCCATTGGTCGGGGGTTCGAATCCCTCCGGGCGCGCCATCTTCCCCTGCTCCACCCCGTTCCGGCCCCTAGGGCATGCGTCGAGCGTAGCTCCGATTCGGATCCCGTGTGGCGCGGCAGATCCGGCTGCGTGCATGCCTGATCATGCCGGGCAGCCAGCACAGCACCGGCACCAATGCCCAGATCGCCGCCAGCCAGAACCATCGACCCAGGGTGTAGGCCCAGATAACGGGAAATACAGCCAGCGTCGCGATGAGCTGCGTATACAACAGATGGAGCGTGTGCATGCCCAGACGTGGGTCCGAGCGCAGCAGCACGCCACACCCGACGCATGCCGTCATCGCTTGGCGTTTCCATGCAGAGCGCCATGAGAAGC
This sequence comes from Stenotrophomonas maltophilia, assembly GCF_047497515.2. Taxonomy (GTDB): domain Bacteria; phylum Pseudomonadota; class Gammaproteobacteria; order Xanthomonadales; family Xanthomonadaceae; genus Stenotrophomonas. The sequence goes on along the minus strand of NZ_JAXAXL020000001.1, from coordinate 677,154 downwards.
GCTGTCCTGCAGCGCCGCAGAGCGGACAGGTGAAGGTCATCAATCGCATGCGCTGCCTCCCCTTCCACATCCTGATGGATGCCACAGCATACGGCGGATGCAGCAACGCCGGGCATGACCCGGCGTTACGTTCAATGCACTCGAGCAAGCTCGACGCTACAAGAGCAGGTCAGTATTTGCCGTCGAACGCGAAGATCGGCTTGCGCTGCTTCCACGCGCCGGCGGTGAAGTCCGGGAATTCCAGCGTCTGGAAGCTGTTGGCGATCGACTGCTCGCTCAGCGGCGTGATCGCGCTCCAGGTCACCGCGTCGTAGATATCGATCGGCATCGGTGCCTTGGCCTTCAGCGCTTCCACGAAGGCATGGATGACGAACCAGTCCATGCCACCGTGGCCAGCACTGGCGGCGGTATCGGCATTCTGCTTCCACAGCGGGTGCTCGTACTCGTCCTGGTACTTCTTGAACTCTTCCCACTGGTGCGGCGGGCTGCGGCCTTCGATATGGATCGAATGGTTCACGTCCATCCACAGGCCCTTGGTGCCCTGCACGCGGAAGCCCATCGAATACGGGCGCGGCAACGAGGTGTCGTGCTGCAGCAGGATGGTCTCGCCGTTCTCGCAGGCCAGCGTGGTGGTCACGATGTCACCCAGCTTGAACTTGACCTTGGTGCTCGGGTGGGTGGTGCCGCCACTCTTGGCCACGGTGTATTCGTGCAGGCCGCGTGCCTTGGTCGCGAACGCATTGATGTGGGTGAAGCGGTTGCCGCGATTGATGCCGGTGTACATCGCGCAGGGGCCGATGCCATGGCTGGGATACAGCTCACCGTTGCGCTCGACCGAATGCTCGGTGCGCCAGCGCGCTTCGCTCCAGCCCTTCGGGCCGAATTCCACGCCGCTGTCGTAGGGCTGGTTCGGATCGCCAGAGTTGAACTTCACGCCGCGCAGGTCGTGCTGGTAGCCGGCCTGCAGATGCACCAGCTCGCCGAACAGGCCCTGGCGCACCATCTGCAGTGCGGCCATCACGTCGCGGCGGTAACAGACGTTCTCCAGCAGCATGTACGGGGTGCCGGTGCTCAGCTGGGTCTTCAGCACGTCCCAGTGGTCCTGCAGGGTGATACCGGCCACCACTTCGCAGCCCACGGCTACGCCGGCCTGCATTGCGGCAATCGCCATCGGCGCGTGGTACTCCCACGGCGTGGCGATGATCACGCCATCGATGCCCTTCTGTTCCAGCAGGCGCTTCCAGGCGTTGGTGTCACGGTCCTGGCCATAGGTCTTCGGCGCCGGCTTGCCGGCCTTGCTGACCATCTCCACGGCGCGACCGAGCATGATCGGCTCGATGTCGCACAGCGCGACCACCTCGACGTCGTCGCGGCGCACCAGTTCCTTCAGCAGCACCAGGCCACGCATGCCGGTGCCGATCATGGCCAGGCGCACCTTGCGCCCGCGTGCCCATGCCGGGGTCTGCGGCAGCAGGCTGCTGGCGGCGACAGCGGCACTGGCCGCGATGAATTCCCTACGCTTCATGGCAAACATCTCTCCTCTTGGCAGCGTGCCGGCCGCAGCCGGCACGCCAGGTCACGCAAACGGAATTACTTGAACCGGTAGCCGATGGTCACACTGTAACCACGACCGAAGATCGTCGCGTAGTCACTGGAGTCACCCAGGAAGCTGTTCGGGTCGTAGAACGGCAGGCGGTTGAACAGGTTCTTGACGGTGAAGCTCAGGTTCCAGGCATCATCCGGGCGCCAGGTGACGCTCATGTTGGCGGTCCACCACGACGGTGCACCGTCACACTTGCTCTTCTGCAGCGCCAGGTAGCCGCCGGTGCAGGTTTCCTTGTTGTTGCTCACTTCATCGACCTGGTCGGTGGCCCATTTGGTGCCGCCCACATAGTTGACGAACATGCTGGTGGTGACCTGCTTGTAGGTCCAGTCGGCATTGAGCGTGGCACGCAGGCGCGGGTTGTTGTAGTAGCCCACCACATCGCCGTAGTACCAGCCGTTCTCCGCATCCATGTAGAAGCGGTTGCGGTTGGCGATGGTGGCGGCCAGGCCGATGTTCAGGTTGCCCCAGTCACCCAGCGAGAAGCGGCTGCGCGCATCAATGTCGAAGCCGTCGATCAGGGTCTTGCCGCGGTTCTTGTACTGGCCGACCACGCTGGCCACGTTGCCCGCCGAATAGCCCGGCAGGTTCGCCGGGCAGCTCACGCCGCTGGCCGGATCGGCGCACATCGCCGCCAGCTGCGCCAGGTTGGCCCGGTCGCTGTCGGTGATCGGCGAACGCGACATCGAGATGATGTCTTCCATGCGGCGGTAGTCCGGCGCGACGATTTCGTTGTTGCGATAGATGAACCAGTAGTCGGCCGACACCGACAGCCAGCTGGCCGGCTCGTAGACGAAGCCGAGGGTGGCGATCTTCGCCTTCTCCGGCTTCAGGTCCTTGTTCGGCTGGGTCATGCGCGCCACGGTACGGTTGCAATCGACGTTCAGCAGGGTCTTGCCGAGGTCCACATCACCCGGCCGCTGCGACTTCAGCAGCAGGTTGGCGATGGCGTTGGTCTCGTTGCAGCGCAGCTCGTCGCGGAAGCCGCCCAGCTGTGCGAACACGCCGCCGTTGCCGGACTCGGCCAGGCTTGGTGCGCGGAAGCCGGTGGAGTAGGTACCACGCAGCATCAGCTGGTCGAAGGCCTGGTACTTGAAGCCGATCTTCGGTGCGATGTTGGCACTGAAGTTCGGGTACTTGTCCACGCGCACCGCGGCATCCAGTTCCAGCTTGTCGGTGATCGGCGCCACGGTCTCGGCGAACAGCGCATAGGTGTTGCGCTTGCCGTCGAACCACGAGCCGCCCTGCTGGGTAATCAGGCCGTTGGCCGCATCGGCGTTGCCCGGGGTGTAGAAGGTTTCGCGGCTGGCGTTGAAGCCGAACGCTGCGCGCATCTCACCGGCCGGCAGCTGGAACAGCGGGCCTTCGATCTTGCCGTCCAGGGTATGCAGGCGGGTCCACGACTGGATGTCGAAGGTCGGGAACGCTTCACGGATCAGCGCGGCGTTGGCTTCGCTGATCTCGCCGAACTTGTAGGCAGGATGATCGGAAATGATCACGCGGCCGGTGCCCGGGTCAATCGTGTACGGGCCGAAGGCCTTCTCGAAGCCCTTGGTGTTGACGTTGATCGTCTGGTAGGTGGTGGAGTGGGTACCAGCGCTGGCGAACGCGGTTTCCCAGTTCCAGTCGCCCACGTTGCCACGTGCGCCGGCCAGCACGCGGTAGCTCTTGTCGGTGTTGCGCTGGCCGAAGTAATCGGCACCGGCATCCTGCAGCAGGTACTGCAGGCCGACCACGCCGCCCATCATCGCCTTCATCTGCGGGCTGGCGTGGTTGTACTCGTTGTTTGGGCCCAGGAACGGATACAGGAACTGGTTGACGTTGTTGCCGGTGTTGCGCGAGAACCAGCTGGTCGGGTTGCCGGTGGTGGTGCCGTAGGTACGTGGCGTACCGCCGTTGGCACGCAGATCGATGTCGGTGTAGGTCGCCTCGGCGAAGATCTCGGTGCTCTCGCCCACCAGGAAGGTGCCGTTGAGGTAGGCGGTGTTGCGCTCGGACTTGGCGCCGGCATCGATCTCGTTGTTCATCCAGGTTTCCCAGACGCAACGCGGTCCGGCCGCTTCACTGGTCAGCACGTTCTTGCAGCCCGGTGCCGCTTCCTGCACACGGCGGCCGGTCACCGGATCAAAGGCGAAGTAGCTGCCCGGGTTGAACTCGCCCGGCTTGCTGCCCACGCCCAGGCGCAGGTTGTTGAGGTAGTTCGGGTTGTTGACGTAGTACTGGTCGGGACGCTTGTCGTAGAAATCGCTCAGCGGAATCGCGTCGCGGCGGTACATGTTCACCGCGCCGTAGATGTTGAAGCGGTTCTCGGCCAGGTCGCCGAAGCCGGCGGTGATGCTGGCCTGGCGCTCGCCGTAGGAGTCGATGCGCGAGGAGGTGTCATTGGTGAAGCTGATCTCGGCGCCCTGGAAGTTGCGCTTGGTGATCACGTTGATCACGCCGGCCACCGCGTCGGTGCCGTACACCGCCGAGGCGCCGTCGGTCAGCACTTCCATGCGCTCGATGGCCGCGGCCGGGATCGCATCGATGTTGACGAACTGGGTCTGGAAGCCGGCCGGTGCACCGTAGTACGACAGGCGACGGCCATTCAGCAGCACCAGCGTGCCCTGCGCGCCGAGGCCACGCAGGTTGGCCTGCGAGGCGCCATCGGAACCGGTGAACAGCGAACGCGCATCCTGCTGCGCCGGACGTGCGGCCGGCAGGTTGTCGAGCACCTGCAGCAGCGTGCGCGCACCCATGTTCTGGATGTCCTGCTTGCTGATCACCTGCACCGGCGAGGCGGTTTCAACGTCGGTGCGGCGGATGTTGGAGCCGGTGACCTCGATGCGGGCCAGGTCGGTGGCCTTGTCCTTGCTGTCCTGGGCGAGGGCGGGAACGGCGACCGAGAGCAGCACGCCGGCGATGGCCAGCGGCAGCGGAGCAATCGAACGACAGGGGGGGCGGTGGTGGCGGGCGGGCAACATCGGGGTTCTCTCCTGGCAGGGGTGCGGCGCAATAAGTGAGCGCGTGGGCGTTCGGCGGGCAAAACGCTCCCGGGCCACGGCCAGCAGGGCCGTAGTCGGTATGGGCGGGGGGAGGAGCGGTGTTACGAGGGGGTCATGGGGCGACGATGCTGGCGGAGTCGCCCTCCTGGCCGATCAGCACGGCGTTGGCCCAGTTGGCACAGACCTGGGCGGGTTGGCTGCCCTGCGCACCCAGCGTGCGCAGGCTCAGGGTGGAAAGGCCACGGATGTCCAGCTCCGGTTTGACCACGCCAGGCGCCTTCACCAGGCCGCTGTCGTACAGCAGGCGGTTGTCGCCCCAGACCTGGAACTGCAGGCCACCGGCAGTGCGGCACGCGTCGTCGATGCCGAGGTCGGCGCGCAGCAGGTGCCAGCCGCCCTGCAGGCGCAGGTCGATGCGGCTGGTGGCGCCCACGCCCAGGCCACGGCGGAACTGCAGGCCGTTCATGCGCATGCCGGCATCGCCACGGAACGACTGGTCGGTGCGCACCTGGCTGGCCAGCGCGGCCGGCACCGGCAGCTCGGAGAGATAGCGCTGCCGGGCCGGTCGCTCCGGTTCCTGGTGCTCGAGGATGTGGAAGGTGGACAACGCAATCGGGCCAACGTCGCGCGGCTGCAGCGCATCGAAGGCGCGGGCGCTGCCCTGCGCCGCCGTAACCATCGGATCGGTGCTGCTGGCGCCATCGCCCTCGGGGTTCTGCACGCTCAGCACGCGGAAGCGCAGCAGGCGACCGGCATGCGCCGGGAAGTCGATGCGCTGCACGCCTTCCTTCAGCTGCAGGCGGCCACGTGCGATCGGTTCGCCCCACTCGCCGTTGCTGTCACCCAGGTACACCTCGTAATCGCGTACCTGGCCATGCTTCCAGTTCTTGTCGTTGCGCGGGGCGATGTCGATGCCATCGATCATCCTGCGCTCGCCGAAGCCGATCACCCACTCATGCGCACCAGTGCGCACGGCCTGGTTGCGCACGCTGCGGAACCAGGTGCCGGGATCGTCGTCGAAGGCGTTTTCCAGCGCGTGGCCGGGTTCTTCGGCCGGGCGGTTGACCACCAGCAGGCTGTCGCTCGGCAGTTCGCGGCCGAGCACCGGTGCAGCCGGATAGGCATCGTCGGCGGCCGCGGCAGCCACCGCGAAGTCCAGCTGCAGCTGCAGCGGCTGGCGGATGTCCTGGGTGGCGGTACGCACATGCAGGGTGCCATGGCGTTCGGCGGCATCGAAATACCAGCCTTCAGCAGCGCCATTGAAGGCAGCGGCATTGGCCAAAGCCGGCAGCGCACGGCCACCGGCCTGCACCGCACGTGGCGCCTGCCGGCTGAGTACCCGCAGGCCATAGCGACGCTGCGCCAGCTGGCCGTTGTACTGGCCCTGCACGGCATCGATCTGCACCTGCACCGGGCCACTGCCCTGCGCCGGCGCCTGCACGCGGATCACCTGCGTGCTCGACTCGCCCTGCTGGTAACGGCGGGTGTTGCCGTCGTCTTCGTACAGTGTGTACTGCGAATCGCCCTGCGGGTACAGGTCGAACATCACCTCATCCAGCGGCTTCTCGCCATCGAACAGCATCGACGGGTACATCGGCAGAATCGCGCCAGCACGTACGAATACCGGCAGTGTGGCCAGGTCCACCTGGCGGTCGAGCTGGCGGCCGTCGGCAGCAGCCTGCACGCGGCGGCCATCCCAGTAGTCGATCCAGCCGCCGGCCGGCAGGTGGATGTCGCGGCGCCAGCCACGGCTGGCCGCCTGGCTGCGGTATACCGGCGCCACCAGCAGGTCGCGCCCGAGCAGGAACTGGTACTTGTAGGTTTCATCCTGCGCGTGCGGATCGCGCGGGTTGTCCCACATCAGGCCACGCACCGGCGGTGCGCCGGTCTGCGCAGCGTCGTGCACCAGCCCGTACATGTACGGGGTCAGGCGCATCTTCAACTTCAGGTAATCGCGGTTGATGCTGCGGTAGGGCTCGTCGTACCACCACGGGTGCTTGCGCGCGTTCGACGACCAGCCGCTCATGCCCATCAGCACCGGGGTGAACGCCTTCCACTGCAGGTCGCGGGTGAAGGTCTCGGCGCTGCCGCCGAAGATCGCATCGACGTCGCCGCTGGCGTAGGCCATGCCGGACAGGCCCGACCCGACCAGGGTCGGCACGTGCCAGCGGATGTAGTCCCAGCTGCTGCTCTGGTCGCCGGTCCAGGCCACTGCATAGCGTTGGATGCCGGCCCAGCCCATCACCGTCCACAGGAACGGGCGCGAATCGGAATTGTCGAGGATGCCGTTGAACGCCTGGCGGTTGGCGTCCATCGCGAACTGGTAGCCCTTGCCGGTCCAGGCCACGTCCAGCTTCTGCACGCGGCTGCCGGCCTTGCCCACTTCCCACGCAATCTTGTCGACGCCGTTCTCGGTCCACAGGCCGGTACGGAAGCCATACTTGGCCAGGCCCTGCACGGTCTCCGGCAGCTTCTTGTAGCCACAGCCGTACCCATCATTGGGCAGGATCCAGCCGCCGGGCATGTCATGTTCGCGGTACTGCCTGGCCACGCTGTCGATCACATCGGGCGTGGTGCCGGTCGGGCCGTCGCTCCAGCCTTCAGGCACAGTGCCGGGCTTCTTGCTGTTGTCGCCGTCGTTGTAGCAATCGGCGTCGCCGTAGGACAGCGCCCAGCGCGCGACCATGTTCGGGCGGCCAGTCAGCTGGGTGTAGCGTTCGATCAGCTTCGGCAGGTCCGCGCCGACGAAGTAGTAGGCGTCGAAACGGTCTTCGCGATGCAGCAGCGTGGCCTGATCGGGCTCGCGCAGGTCGTAGCTGCCATCGCTCCACGTGTTGCGCAGCATGCCCCAGCCGCGGCTGCTCAGCAGCATCGGCGCCGGGCTCGGGCGGTCACCCTCTTCCCAGCCGCCGGAATAGGACACGTCCAGCTCGCGGCCCTTGAACTGGTAGCGGCCGTTCTGCTGGCCACCACCGTAATAGCCTTCATCGGCCTGCGAAGACAGCACCTGCACACTCTGTGTGGCGTCCAGGTCCAGCGGCTGCAGCTCCTGCCACAGGGCGGTGGGCTGGCCGTTGTCCAGGCGCTCCAGGCGCAGGCGCAGCGGCTGCCGCTGCACATGCAGCACCAGCGCATCGGTACGCACGCGGATTTCCTGCGCGTCTTCTTCCAGCTGCGCCCGCACGTTCGCCTTGGGCTGCGGCAGCACGATCGGCGCGGCCTTGTCGCCGGCACCGGTCAGCGTGCCGTTGCGGCCGGCCTGCACGCGGATGATGTCGGTCGCCGGCAGCTCGATGCGGATGCGCGCGCCCTTGTCGGTCTGCAGATCCCAGCCACGCACCCCATCGCGGCTGTCGCTGGCGGCCACCGAACGCAGGTTGCCGACCGGTTCGGCATTGACCGGCGTGGACGCCAGCATCAACGCCGGCAGCAGGGCCAGCAGCAGCGGCGAGCGACGAACGCAGTTTTCCACGCGGACTCCCAACCCGTTCACCGGGCGTTTCGAAAGCGATTGGGCCGACTCTAGGGCAGCGATTCGAAAGATGTCAACAAATTGAAAGGAAAAAGGAAGATATATTCCCTTGAAACGAAAGTTGTTGCGCCGCAATACTTTGTGTAACCGCTTGCAGGAGCCTGTTAAGCATTGTGCGATACGGCATTCAACCCGTTCTTTCGTTTTCCCGAGTTACCGGCACAGGGCAAACCCGGCATTACCTTTTCTTTCTTTTTGCTTTCGGTATTTGACATTTCGAAAGAAAACACAGATGGTGCGCTGGCCCAACTGGAACCTCCGAATGGACGTCACCCTGCTTTCCGATGTGTCCGCCTGGCAGCGCCTGGGCGGAGCCGATACCGCAACCGAAATCGCCCAGCAGCCCGCGCTGTGGGAAGCCCTCGCCCAGGACCTGTCGCGTGCCCGCGACCGCCTGCAGGCCTTCCTCGGCGACAGCCTCAACGATCCCCACCAGCGCGTGCTGTTCACCGGCGCGGGCAGCTCCGGCTTCATCGCCGAGATGGTGGCCGACGCGATCAACGCGCAGTGGCCGGCCGACGTGCGCGTGGTGCATACCACCAGCCTGCTGACCCACCCGGCGCTGTACCTGCAGCGCGACCGCCCGACCCTGCTGGTCTCGTTCGGCCGCAGCGGTTCCAGCCCGGAAAGCGTGGCGGCAGTGGACCGCGTGCGCAGTGACGTGGATGACGCACGCTTCCTCGACATCACCTGCAATGCCGATGGCGAACTGGCCCGCCGCGGCGCTGGTCGTGCCGATACCTGCACCCTGCTGATGCCGTCGGCCAGCTGCGACCGTGCGTTCGCCATGACCAGCAGCCTGACCTGCATGCTGCTGGCCGCGCTGACCGTGTTCGACCGCTCGCCGTGGGATGCCCGCGTTGCGCGACTGAAGCAGATCGCCGCACTGGCCCGCGAAGGGCAGGCGCAGTGGGATGCGCCGGTGGCCGCGCTGGCACAGCGCCCGTTCAACCGCATCATCTACCTCGGCAGCGGCCCGCTGGAAGCGCTGGCCCGCGAGTGTGCATTGAAGGTGCTGGAGCTGACCGCCGGCCGCGTGCTGGCGCTGGCCAACACGCCGCTGGGCTTCCGCCACGGCCCGAAGTCGACGCTGGACGGCAACACGCTGGTGGTGGTGCTGCGCAGCGTGCAGCCGCTGGCGCGCCGTTACGAGCAGGACCTGCTGGAAGAACTGCGCCGCGACGGCGTGGCCGGCCAGGTGCTGGCGATCGGCCCGCATTCGGATATCGGTGCCGAAGACGAATACACCCTCACCGTGCCGGCACTGGATGACCCGTGGCTGGCGCCGGTGTGGCTGGGCTTTGCGCAGCTGTTCGCGCTGCAACGCTCGGCCGCGTTGGGCCTGACCCCGGACAACCCGTTCCCGGACGGCACCGTCAACCGCGTCGTCAAGGGCGTCACCATCCATCATGGCTGAGCTGATCGCCCACGCCGGCTACGGCATCGACATCGGCGGCACCAAGATCGAGCTGGTGGCGTGCGATGCGGCAATGCAGGTCACCTGGCGCCGTCGCGTCAGCACGCCGCAGGGCGACTATGAGGGCTTCCTGCAGGCCATGCTGGCGCTGGTGGCCGATGCGGATGCCGCACTGGGCCGCAACGACGCTGCCATCGGCATCGCGCTGCCCGGCGTGCGTGATCGCCGCACGGGTCGCCAGCTGAGTGCGAACGTGCCGGCACTGACCGGACACAGCGTGGCGGCGGATCTTCAGGCCCGCCTGCGGCGTCCGCTGCACTTCGGCAACGACCTGCAGTGTTTCGCCCTGTCGGAAGCACATGGCGGTGCCGCCGACGGCTACCCCAGCATGTTCGGTGCCATCCTCGGCACCGGTGCGGGTGGTGGTTTCTGCCTGCACGGCCGCCTGCTGTCCGGCTTCAACGGCCTGGCCGGCGAATGGGGCCACTGGAGCGTTCCCGGCCACCTGCTGCAGCGCCACGGCCTGCCGCTGATCGACTGCGCCTGCGGCCTGCAGGGCTGCGTCGAGCGCTACGTCTCCGGCAGTGGGCTGGCGATGATCGAACGCCACCTCGGTGGCAGCGCCACCGACGCCAGCGCGGTGATCGCCCTGGCCGAGGCCGGAGATGCGCGTGCGCGCCAAGCCCTGGACATCCACCGCGACCTGCTCGGCCACAGCCTGGCCGCGCTGGTGCTGGCACTGGACCCGCACGTGATCGTGCTTGGCGGCGGCCTGTCGCAGTACGCGCCGCTGTACCAGCAGCTGCCGGCCGCCATATCGGCGCATCTGTTCAACGGCGTGCAGGTACCCCCGATCGTGCCGCCCCGCTTCGGCGATGCCGGCGGCGCACGTGGTGCTGCCCTGCTCGCCTGCCACCCCTCGTTTTCCTGATGTCCGGAGCCTGACCATGTCCCCGTTGCAGACCCTGCTTGCTTCCCACCGCGCCGGTGCCAACGTCGGCCTGTACAGCGTCTGCTGCAGCAACGAGCAGGTGCTGCGCGCCGCCATGCACGTGGCGCTGGCGCACGGCACCGTGCTGCTGGTCGAGGCCACCTCCAACCAGGTCGACCAGTTCGGCGGCTACACCGGCATGACCCCGCCGCAGTACCGCGATTACGTCGGCACGCTGGCCGATGAAGAAGGGTTCCCGCGCGAGCGGCTGATCCTGGGCGGTGATCATCTTGGCCCGAATGCCTGGCAGAAGCGCCCGGCCGCCGAAGCGATGACCCACGCGCGCGTGCTGATCGAGGCCTACGTCGCCGCCGGCTTCCACAAGATCCACCTGGACTGCAGCATGTCCTGCGCCGATGACCCGGTGCCGTTGCCCGATGCCATCGTCGCCGCGCGCTCGGCCGAACTGGCGGAGATCGCCGAGCGCACCGCCGCCGGCAACGGCCTGCCACCGCCGGTCTACGTGATCGGTACCGAAGTGCCGATTCCCGGTGGCGAAGCCTCGCTGGCTGAGGGCCTGCAGGTCACTACGCCGGCGGCTGCCGCGCAGACCCTGGCGATCCACCAGCAGGCTTTCGATACGCCGCTGCTGCGCGATGCCTGGCAGCGCGTGATCGCAATGGTGGTGCAGCCGGGCGTGGACTTCGACCACAGCAGCGTGCACGAGTACGATGCCGCCGCCGCTGGCACGCTGGCCGGTTTCCTCGAACAGCAGCCGCGCATCGTGTTCGAAGCGCACTCCACCGACTACCAGCGCGAAAGCGGCCTGCACGCGCTGGTGCGCGACCACTTCGCCATCCTCAAGGTGGGTCCCGCCGCCACCTTCGCCTACCGTGAAGCGCTGTTCGCGCTGGCCGCGATCGAAGCGGAACTGCTGCCGGCCGCGCAATGCTCGCGCCTGCCGCAGGTGCTGGACGAGGTGATGGTGGCGCAGCCGAGGTACTGGCAGTCCTACTACCAGGGCGATGACGCCGCGCTGCCCCTGCTGCGCCGCTACTCCTTCAGCGACCGCTGCCGCTACTACTGGGGCGAGCCGGCACTGGTGCAGGCGGTGCAGACCCTGTTCGCCAACCTGGAACAGCACGCACCGCCACTGGTGCTGCTCAGCCAGTACCTGCCGGAGCAGTACCGTGCCGTGCGCGAAGGCACTCTGGCCAACACCCCCACCGCGCTGGTGCAGCACCGCATCGGCCTGTGCCTGGGCGAGTATGCCCGCGCCTGCAGTGCCAACCAGGCTGGCCCCCGCAAGCAGAACGAAAGTTCGGCTGCCTCCGTTCTTGCGAACGGCTAATCTCTACCTTTCCTGACGACACCGAGAGATGGCCATGCGCAACACCCGCTCCCGCCGACAACAGATCCTGCAGCTGCTGATCGAGCATGGCTCGGTGCAGGTGGCCGATCTGGTCGAGCGCTTCGGCGTGTCCGCGGTGACCATCCGTGCCGACCTGACCCACTTCGAGTCGCAGGGGTTGGCCAACCGCACCCACGGCGGCGCGACCCTGGTGCGCACGCCGCCGCAGGAACAGGACATCCACGAGAAGGATGCGCTGAACCTGCCGCTGAAGGAGTCCATTGGCGCCTGCGCCGCACGCCTGGTGCGCCCCGGTGACAACATCATCATCGATTCCGGTTCGACCACGATGACCCTGGCCCGCCACCTGCGCACCCAACGCGACGTGACGGTGATGACCAACGGCCTGAACATCGCCTGGGAGCTGGCCAACGCGCCCGGGATCAACGTGCTGCTGACCGGAGGGCTGCTGCGCCAGCAATCGCTGTCGCTGCAGGGCAGCCAGGCCGAAGCCAGCCTCAACTCCTACAGTTTCGACACCCTGTTCCTGGGCGTGGATGGCCTGGACCTGCAGTTCGGCCTGACCACCCACGACGAAGCCGAAGCCCGCCTCAACCACCGCATGGTCGAGCGCGCGCGCCGCATCGTGGTGCTCACCGACGCCTCCAAGTTCGGCCGCGTCAGCCTGCACCGCATCGCCCTGCTGGACCAGATCCATACCATCATCACCGACGCCGGCATCGACGATGCTTCCCGCGAGGGACTGCAACGGCTGGGCATCGAAGTGATCATCGCCGAGCCCACCGCATGACCGACACCCGCTCCCTGCAGGGCCGCATCCTCACCCCGCTGGGCTGGCGGCGCGGCCAGGTCCACTTCGATTCGCACGTGCGCCAACTGCAGGTGGACGACCACAGCGGCGCTGACGATCCGCAGCTGCCGGTGATCCTGCCCGGCTTCATCGACCTGCATGTGCACGGTGCGGCCGGCGTGGACCTGATGCAGGGCGGCGACGTGGCACGCACCATCGCCCGCACCCATCTGCGCTTCGGCACTACCACGCTGCTGGCCACCACCATGACCGCCGGCCTGGACGAGATCGAGCATGCGCTGCAGGGCGTGGCCGCCACCATGGCGGTGCCCGATGCCGAGGCGGCCTGCATCGTCGGCGTGCATCTGGAAGGCCCCTTCATCAGCCCGCAACGGCTGGGCGCGCAGCCCAACCGAACGATCGAAGCGACGCTGGCCCTGGTGCAGCAGCTGCATGCACTCGCCCCGATCCGGGTGATGACGCTTGCGCCGGAGATCGGCGAGCACACCGCGTTGATTCCCGCGCTTGCAGCGATGGGCATCCGCGTGCAGCTGGGTCACAGTGCGGGTACCTACGAGGAAGGCGTGGCCGCACTGCAGGCCGGCGCCTCCGGCTTCACCCACCTGTTCAACGGCATGACTGGCGTCGATCACTATCGCCCGGGCATCGCAGCGGCGGCGCTGGCGCATGCGCAGTACGCCGAGATCATTCCCGACCTGCAGCACATCCATCCCGGCGTGATCCGGCTGGCCGCACGCGCGATCCCCCGCCTGTATGCGGTGACCGACGCCACCGCTGCCACCGGCATGCCAGATGGCGAGTACGCATTGGGCGAGCAGCGCGTGCACAAGTGCGGCGGCTGCGTGCGCCTGGCGACCGGTTCGCTGGCCGGCAGCGCCCTGACCATGGACCAGGCGCTGCGCAACCTGGTGCGGGTGGGCCTGGACCTGGCTGACGCCTCGCAACGCGTTTCCACGTTCCCGGCCGACTACCTCGGCCTGGGCGATCGCGGCCGCATCGCGCCCGACGCCCGCGCCGACCTGGTGGTGCTGGACGCCGAACTGCGCCTGCAGCAGGTGGTGGTCGGCGGGCGCGTGATCGATATGAACGCTGCACCCGCCTGACGTACCACGTTTTTAACGCCCGAAAACGCCTGACGCACCGTCTCTCGTAGAGTCGAGCTTGCTCGCCTGCTCTGCCGCGCCCTGCGCGCTCAGTCGAGCAAGCTCGACGCTACGAAAGCAATCCGCACCGAAACGCCTCCTGGGAATATGCCGATGACTGCACGCACCGCCCCGCGCTGGCCCGTTCGCTACCTGCTCTTCATCGGCGGCCTCGGCGGCCTGCTGTATGGCATCGACATCGGCATCATCGCCGGCGCCCTGCCCTATCTTGAAGCCACCGCCAGCCACGCCTGGCAGCTCAGCAGCCAGCAGCTCGGCTTCGTCGTCGCGGCAGTGCTGCTGGGCAGTGTGTTGTCCTCGCTGTTCGCCGGCATGGTCGCCGACCTGATCGGCCGCCGCGGCGCGATGCTGCTGGCTGGCCTGCTGTTCACCGCGTCTATTCCGATCATGGCGCTGGCGTCCGGCTACACCCCGCTGCTGCTGGGCCGGCTGCTGCAGGGCGTCAGTGGTGGCCTGATCGGCGTGGTGGTGCCGCTGTACCTGGCCGAAGTCCTAAGCCCCGAACGGCGCGGCCGTGGTGCGGCGATGTTCCAGCTGCTGCTGACCATCGGCCTGGTGCTGGCGGCGCTGATCGGTCTGTACCACGCGCATGCGGTGGACGCCGCCGCTGAAGCCGTGCGTTCGCTGCCGGTGGCGCAGCAGGCGCAGGAACTGTTCACGGTGAAGGACCATGCCTGGCGCACCATCTTCTGGAGCTGCCTGGCGCCGGGCCTGCTGTTCTGCGCCGGCATCTTCTGGCTGTCCGAATCGCCGCGCTGGCTGGTGCGCCGCGGCCGCATCGATGACGCGCGCCGCAGCCTGCAGCGCGTACTGCCTGCTTCGCAGGTGGAGCCGACGCTTGCACAGATCCAGGCGCCGGAATCGAGCAGCCGCGACGGCAAGCGCGATCCGCTGCTCAGCCGCCGCTACGTCGTGCCGTTCCTGCTCGCCTGCGTGGTACTTGCCTGCACCCAGGCCACCGGCATCAACTCGGTGCTGGCCTATGCGGTGAACATCCTCAACCAGGCCGGCCTGTCCGGGTCTGTGGCCAACAGCGCCGACGTGGCGATCAAGCTGCTCAATGCGGTGATGACCGTGGTTGCGCTGCTGCTGGTCGACCGCAAGGGACGCAAGTTCCTGCTGATGCTCGGCAGCGGCGGCATCTGCGTGGCCCTGCTTGCCGCCGCGACCTTGTTCTTCCAGGCCGAGCGTGGCCGCGCCGACGTGCAATCGCAGCTGCAGGCGGCCGTCAGCGGCGATGGCCTGCAACTGGTACTGGATGATGCGCAGTGGCAGCACTTGGGCAGAGGTATCGACAGCGAAGGCCGGCCGCTGCAGCTGACCGTGTCGTATGCCTACGGTGACTTCACCAATGTGCGCGCCCTGCGCAGCGACAACCTGACCGATCGCGAGCTGCGCATTGAACGTGCCGGTACCGTGCAGCCGGACAGCGTGATCGGTGCGTTCTTCCGCAAACTGCATCTGAATCCGTTCGCCGACCCGGCCAGTGCCACGCAGGCGCCCCTGCGCATCGAACAGGCCCGCATCGGCCCGGTGCCGCCGCCGGCACACGGCTGGGCGGTGGCCACCTGCATCCTGGTGTTCGTCGCGTTCTTCGCGGTCGGTCCTGGCGTCTGCGTGTGGCTGGCACTATCGGAGCTGATGCCCAACCGCATCCGTTCCAACGGCATGAGCATCGCGCTGCTGATCAACCAGTTCGTGTCGACCACCATCGCCGCGATCTTCCTGCCCACGGTGGGCCACTACGGCTACGCCAGCATGTTCGTGTTCTGGGCGGCGTGCACCTTCGTGTTCTTCCTGGTGGCCGCGTTCTGGCTGCCGGAAACCAAGGGCAAGTCGCTCGAAGAGATCGAGGCACGATTCGCCGGCAAGCGGAGCTGATCGCGGCGTCGCAATTGCACAGCCCGCTTCCTTCCATTTTGACGCGAACGGCCTGATTTGGTCTCAACAAGCGTGAAGCGCTCCTCAGGAATGGCGTAACACGCCGCCACCGGCGGCTCCCTGCCCAACAGTTCTCCCACCACGAGGGGAGATTCTGGAATGGGCACGGAAGCCGCTGTTGCCGCACTGCTGCGGGCGATCACGCTCGACGCACGACAGCCACGCCAGCTGCGACTGTTGGGGCTGCACGAGGCGTGGGTGGTCGAGCGCTTCGAAGGCACCGAGACAGTCTGCGGCGACAACCGCCTGCAGATCGACTGCCTGGCCACCGACGCCTTCCTGGAACTGGACCCGTGGCTGGAGCAGCCGCTGACCCTGCAGCTGCGCCAGGCCGACGGCGCGCTGCGGCAGTGGCACGGGTTGTGCACCGAAGCGGCGCAGCTGGGCAGTGACGGCGGCCTGGCCCGCTACCGGCTGATCCTGGAGCCGTGGACCGCGCTGCTGCGCCTGCGCCGCAACGCAGTGATCTTCCAGGACCAGGACGTGCGGGCGATCTGCGAGCAGATCTTTGCCGACTACCCGCAGGCCGTGTTCCGCTTCGACGTGCAGGCCGAGTTGCCGGCGCGCGCGATCACCACCCAGTACCGCGAGACCGACTGGGCCTTCGTCACCCGGCTGCTGGCCGAGGCCGGCCTGGCCTGGCGTGTCGAGCAGGCGCAGGGCGACGAGGCCGCGCACACGCTGGTGGTGTTTGAACCGGGTGCCGAACTGACCGACGTCGGTCGCGTGCGCTTCCATCGCGCCGACATGGCCGAGGCCAGCGACGGCATCACCGCGTTTGCCGAGCGCCAGCAGCTGGTGCCCAATGCCAGCACCGTGGCCAGCTGGCACAGCGAGCAGGTCAATGCCGTGGCCGCGCAGTCCAGTGCCGACGCTGGCAGCCTGCCGGCGCTGGAGGTCTATGTGCAGCCGCGCGCCGGCCGTTTCGCCCAGGCCGGATGGGCCGACGCCGAGGCGCAGGCCCGGCTGGATGCGCTGCGCGTCGGCCAGGTGCTTTACTGCGGCAGCGGCAGCGAGCGCCAACTCGGCGCCGGCAGCACCTTCACGCTGAGCCAGCACCCGCAGCACGAAGGCCAGGCCTTCCAGCTGCTGGCCGTGCAGCACGTGGCGCTGAACAACCTGGACCAGGGCATCGCCGAGCTGCTGGGCAGCCCTGCGCTGGAGCGCGGCGCCTACCGCAACAGTTTCCTGGCTACCGGCACCGGGGTGCCACTGCGCGCCCTGCCGCAGGACCGGCCTACCCTGCACGGCCCGCAGACCGCGCGCGTGGTCGGCATCGCCGACGCCGCGGTGACGCCCAACCGCGAACACCAGGTGCGCATCCAGTTCGGCTGGCAGCGCGGCAGCACGCCCAATCCGGGCGGCCTGACCGATACCGGCAGCGCCCAGCCCGGCCACGCGCCCGGCGACCACACCAGCGGCAGCTGGGTGGCGGTGGCCGAGTGGGTGGCCGGCCCGAACTGGGGTAGCGCATTCCTGCCTCGCGTGGGCAGCGAGGTGCTGGTGGAGTTCCTGCACGGCGATATCGACCAGCCGCGCATCACCGGCCAGCTTTACAACGGCGAGGTCGCCCCGCCCTTCGGCGGTGGCATCGACGAGAACGCACGCCACCCCGGCGTGCTCAGCGGCCTGCACACCCAGGCCCATGACGGCAGTGGCACCCAGCAATGGGTGATGGACGATACACCGGGCCAGCTGCGCACCCGCCTGCACAGCTCGCTGGCTGACAGCCGGCTGGAGCTGGGCTACCTGATCGGCCACCAGGACACCGCCCGCGGCGCGCTGCGTGGCGAAGGCTTCGAACTGGCCACACAGGGCTGGGGCAACGTGCATGCCGGCGAAGGCCTGCTGCTGTCGGCCAGCCTGCAGGAGCGCGCGGCCTCTACGGTGATGGACAACGCCAGCGTGGTGGCGCAGCTCAAGGGCGCCGAGCGCAGCCTGGAACAGATGCAGCAGACCCTGGCCCAGCAGCAGGTGCCGGGGTTGGCCGAATTTGAGCGCACCAAGCAACTGCGCGAGCAGATCGACCCCCAGGCGCAGGGGCGCTACACCGGCGAAGTGAACGGCCAGAGCGCGATGAAGCCCGGCAGCGACGGCCGCAGCCCCGGCGAGCAACCGGTGGAACGGCTGGGCACGCCGCTGCTGCTGGCCGAGGCACCGCACCACGTGGCCTGGACCACGCCAGCCAGCGCGGTGGCCTATGCCGGGCAGAACCTGCAGATGACCGTGCAGCAGGACCTGCACATCAGTGCCGGCGAGACCATCGCCACCGTCTCCGGCGAGCATGTCTCGCTGTTCGCGCAGAGCGGCCCGCTGCGGGTGATCGCCGCGCAGGGGCCGGTCAGCCTGCAGGCCAACGATGGTGAGCTGGAACTGCTGAGCGAGCAGGCGCTGACCATCACCGCCACCGACGACCGCATCGACGTGCTGGCGCAGAGCAAGGTGGTGCTGCAGGCGGGCAGCAGCGCGATCACGCTGGAAGGCGGCAACATCACCTTCAGCTGCCCGGGCGAGTTCAAGGTCAAGGCGGGCGAGCATCCGTTCATGGGGGGAGGCAGCACCCCGGCCAGCCTGCCGCCGCTGCCCGCTTTCACGATCAAGCCTGATCCGGGCCGTACCTTCGAAAGCACGTTCGCCTACGACCAGCTGCGCAGCATCGCCGAGCAGTCCACACCGGTCGAGTTCGTCATGATGATGGCGCCGACCTTCGGCTTCGATGTTCCGGCGCGGACCTACATGAAGCTGCAGGACGCGCTGAAGAATGGCAGCCTGCAGCCGCCCGAACACAAGGTGATGGCCGGCGCGCCCTACCCGGCCGACTACGACAACAGCAAGCGCATCATCCGCGTGAACAGCATGGCGGCAGACCGCGCGGCGACGACCATCGAGGCGTCACGCGAACTGCTGGCGGTGCTGCTGCATGAGTTCGGGCACCACGTCGACAACGTGCTGCGCAATGATCTGGCGGAGAAGGATGCGAACGGCAAGCCGACCCTCGCTGCCGACAGCGGCAAGGAAGAAGGCACTGCACTCGCTTATCGCCTGGCGTTCTTCGACCTGGAAGGCACGCACGAAACCGAGTATGCGCAGTACACCTCGCCCGAGTTCAACGGTGCGTTGAAGGTGAACTATGCGGAAGTACAGGCTGCACTGAAGCAACAGGGGCCCGTGGCCCAGGAAACCAACAAGAGCGAGGATGGGCGCTACGAGGGGTTCAGTGCGGGTGATGGCCAGAACCATGACAAGCGACCCAGCGAGTCGTTTGGGCATCGATCGATTGAGGCGGTGCTTCAGGACGCCCGATTCTTGCCAATTGAGCGCCAAGCAATCTATTTTGGCAACTGGCTCAGGGACTACTCCCAGCTCCTCGACCCCAAGATTGTGCGTCCTCCGGGCCTCCCGAAGGACCTCGGGAAGTACCTTTCCCGAGCTGCACTCACCCAGATTGTCGATGTCCTGGCAGGCAGTGAGTTCCACGACCTTCGATACCAGAACCGCGCTGAGTTTGGCGTAACACCTGCCCGCCTCGGGGTATACAAGCCAAGCGAGCATATCGACAACCCAAAAAACATCAAACCCGAGCCAGCAGACCCGAAAACCATCGACAAGGACTTCGAGCCTTGGGTCACGCCCGGAAGTGCTCTTCTTCAGATAGACCCGAAAACCTCGATGAAGCGCTACATCATGCGCTCCAGAGACTTCATGTCTTCCGAACTGAACACGGCAATCTCAATGGGCAAGACACCCGATGGCATGCGCCATTTTGGCTCTGCCCTGCATGTTCTTGAGGACTACTTCGCACACTCCAATTTCTGCGAACTCAGCTTGAGAAAGCTCGGACACAGCACCGTGCTGCCTTGGACATCGACTGCCAATTGCACTCATCGATACCCTGTGGTGACTGGGATGTTTGGCTCGACCGACGTCATCGCAAGCCTGGCCGAACCCATTGCTCACAAGCTCTTCGGCGTAGAAAGCTGGGAGTTCAAGGCGAGCAAGCCTGGCGACCGTTCCGACGGCGAGAAGATCATGCTGGTCCTTCTTTCCGAGCACAGCGATCAGCGTTACTACAAAGCGTTCCAGGATTTCCTCAAACTTCGAGACCGCATTGCACGAATCCCTGGACATGAATATCTGGAACGGGCTGGCTGGATCGCCAGCGCGCCAATGCGCGCGGTACTCAACTGCTACAACTTCGTCTATCAACAACTCCTGCTGCTCGTAGGCAACAGTGTGGACGACGCGCAGACGATGTTCGATTCCGACCCAAACAAAAGTGGGTCAACCGACCCCAGCCATTCCCAGCTGGCAAAGGACCACGACGTCCATCCGCTGCATACATTGGCTGCTCAGCTGGCGCGACAGGCCGTCCTCCAGGTTGGGCAAGCAATGGCAGGGCGATGGCGGGGCGATGCATCACGTGATCCGGTCAAGATCGCACAGTCCTATCTGGTCCACCCCAATGATACGAACTGGCAGGATGCGACTGTTGCCGCTTGGGCCAAAGGGCACGCTGCGGCGATACGGCGCGCCTCGTCCGCCACCGAACTTGAGCACCTGCACGAGGAACATGGAAAGCACGCACTGGAGAACATCCGTCGCGTGGGTCGCTATGGTTCAGACAGCTGGGACTACATCACTCGCTTCTATGAAGACCTCTTTGGCGAGAAGAATCAGGTCAAGACCAAATGATCAAGAGACATATACTCTCAACCGTTCTCTTCTTCCTGATTTCAGGCTGCGATGCTGCGCCACATGATTCCGGCACAATCCGGCAGCCAAGAGTGGAGTTTGACAAGGGCTCGTTCTCCATCAACGGCAAGAATGCAAGAATTGGTGCCACCACTGCAGAGTGGATTTCCGCGCTGGGAACGAACTACAGATACGCCGACCCGAAATCTGCTGACATGATGATCTGGGACGACCTAGGCATATTTGTCTATACCGATCTACCAAGGAAGGATCAAGTCAGCAGCGTTGCTTTTGCTTTCCACAAAAATCCCACCGCGGATCTTGCCTTGCCCGGCACCGGACAGGCCATCAGACCCAAACGAATGTTCAACGGCGAGGTCGTCATCGGCAGCGGACGGTTCAACGCCGACATGAAGATTGGCGACATCCCGGCCGCGAGCAACATGACCTTTGAGGTTCACTGCAGCAGTGGCATTGCTACATGCACCACGAACCGGGTTGATGGCTCTTCCCGTGGCTACTCGATCTACTTCACTGTTGATGAGAAGCGGTATGACAGCGTTCCATACACTATAGAAATAAGCCGCGCACTGTAGTGATCTCCGTCCAACGACTCATGATGCGCATGGCCAAATCGAGCCCAGCTCAAGCGGCACATCCCGACGGTGTAGAGACACTCAGCCCACATCACCCGTAGTCGACAATGGATCGCGTGGTCGAGCCTAAATACACACTAGATGCGTAGCAGGCGTAGCACGCTACGCGCCAGACCAGCAAACGATGACGGAAAATTTGCGGCGCGACTGCGTACTTGATGTCACTTCTTTGGATCGCCTCACGGCTGCCAACGGAATTGCTTCGTTCGCTCCTCAGATTGAGTGCCTTCATGAAGAACGCGGAAGTCACGCACTGGAGAACATGCGACAAATATGAAGTCAAGATGAAATCCAGACTCCTTTCCACGATAACGCTTTCATTGCTCTTCGCTGCATGCGGCTCCGCACCTCAGGATGAGGGCAAAGTGCATAAGCCAGCGGCCGTTTTCGAGAACGGCTCGATCCTCATCGGCTCGCAGCGCGTTGAACTTGGCGCGCCCGCCGATGCATGGATTGCCGCCCTTGGTAGCGACTATCGCTTTGCCGATCCTGAATTACCGATCATGATGATCTGGGATGAACTGGGGATCGCTGCCTATACGGGCCCAACGAAAGAACGACGCATCAACTCCGTCTCATTCGTCCTCCGTGTCCCTCCCGGGTCATCTGGCGGCGATGACCCACCAGGCAAAGGAACTCAGCCACGCAGGACTTTTTCGGGTGCAGTCTCGCTCTTGGGAACACCCGTGAGCGAGACGACACAGGTAGATGACATACC
The DNA here is from genome assembly GCF_047497515.2 of Stenotrophomonas maltophilia. Taxonomy (GTDB): domain Bacteria; phylum Pseudomonadota; class Gammaproteobacteria; order Xanthomonadales; family Xanthomonadaceae; genus Stenotrophomonas. Next base: position 655,334 of record NZ_JAXAXL020000001.1, on the reverse strand, counting down.
ACGACTGAGCGAGGGTGTACTCGAAGTGCATTGCAGCCACGGAATTGCTCTCTGTAGCGCCAACAGGGCCGATCAGGCCAAGCTGGATTACTCTTTCTACTTCGCCGTGGACGATCAACGCTACAGCAGCTACATATACAAACTGAACATCGAGAAAGACAGCGCTCCAGATTAAGCAAACACGGAATCACCCTCACAAGCGGTGACTACTCGACTTCATCGCTGCTATCGGCTGAGCTACGGCGCCCGCCTCCACGAAGACTTCTTTGATGAATGAATCCGGCCAACAAGGAATGATCAAGGCAATCGCTCTCTCCGCCCTTCTTCTTGTTATTGCTGGCTGCCACGCCGCCTCACCCGACTCAGGCAATCCGCGACAGCCGAGTGTCGAATTCGACAACGGAGATTTCTTGATCAATGGTGGTCACGCAAGAATTGGGGCAACTACCAAAGAGTGGATCTCCCTTCTGGGCGAAAACTATAGATATGCCAATCCGGGCTCCCCAGGCATGATGATATGGGACGAACTGGGCATCTTTGCCTATACCGATCTCCCGATGAAGGACCGTGTCGATACTGTAGCCTTTGCCTTCAACACAGATCTGGATGAAGGCCCTGGATCATCAGACGCGCCAGCAACCATCAGACCCAGAAAGCCATTCACAGGGCAGGTCGTCGTCAGTAGCACACGAATCAACGGCGACATGAAGATCAGTGACATTCCAGCCGCCAGCAACATGGCGCTTGAGGTTCACTGCAGCAAGGGCATCGCGACATGCACCACGAATCGGGTTGATGGCACATCCCGTGGCTACTCGATCTACTTCACGGTTGATGAAAAGCGGTATGAAAGTCTGCCGTACACCATTGAAATCAGCCGTGCACTTGAATGACCGTCCCGGACCTTCGGCACATTGACCGCTACCGAACGTGATGCCAGTTCAGACGCTGCCATGGCGACGTCCCTTGAAGAACGTGCGGACAACGCCGATTTCGGCCGGAACGCCGGTACGTGCGCTACTTGCCGCTGCAGATGACCGCTGGATTCTCAGCTGCACCAAAGGCGTTTCAGCCTGCATTGCGCTGCGCACGGACCAGCCCTCCGAGCAACTGTCAAAGAGCTTCGCCGTCGACGGCAGCTTCGAATACAGCCCTCTCTACACTTTGGAACTGCACAGAAATTCCTGGCAGCTGCTTTCCGGGCGCCGGGAAGACCTGTTCTTCGAGAAGAATGGGATCAAGAGCACGGAATGATCACAAGAAATCTCCTACTTTTTGCCCTTGCCCTTGGACTGGGAGCCTGTGACTCCGGACATCCCATAAACACAGGCGCGGACGCCACCCAGGCCGCAGCTCCCCCTGGCTTTCCAGGATGACTACGTCAAGTACAACGGCCAGCGGCTGGACTTCACGCAGGACCTGTCCGCCTGGATCAACGTGCTCGGCCCCGATCATCGGACCGCGTTTCCCGACGACCCTGGCATTGTGGTCTGGGACGATCTGGGCATCCGTGCCTACACCAACTATCCCAAGACCCAACGTGTGGTGACAGCATCAGTCACCCTTCACGGAGAACCAGAGGATTCGCTGTCCTATCTCCCGCCCGGCGAAGGCGTTCGGCCGCGCCGGGACCATGCCTACTCCGTTCTTGTCAATGGTGTCCTGGTAAACAAGAGCACCCGAGTAGGCGACATCGCACATCTGAGTGGAGGCCAGCTTCGCATTGACTGCAGCCGCGGCATCAGCATCTGTGGCGCGAGCAGGAACGATGACAAGTTCATCCAGATAAAGACGTATCTCGGAGTGGATGATCGACGGTACGACAGCACCCCCTATGTCATTGAATTCGGCCCAGGCAACAACCCGCCTGACTGAGATCTACCAGGCGTCGCGACGATAGCTCCCTGCCCCCTTCAATAGCTTGACTTGATCGGAACCGACCAGAGTCGTCATGAACTCACGATTTCCCCTGACGATAGTCTTCTCATTGGCCTTCGCCGCATGCAGCGCCGCGCCTCAGGACGCGCGCAAGGCGCAGAAGCCAGTGGCCGCTTTCGAGAACGGCTCGGTCCTCATCGGCTCACAGCGCGTTGAACTTGGCGCGCCCGTCGATGCGTGGATTGCCGCGCTGGGAAGCAGCTACCGTTTCGCCAATCCTGAAATCCAAAGCATGATCATCTGGGATGATCTTGGAGTCGCCGTCTATACGGATTCCACGAAGGATCGTCATGTGAAGTCAGTATCCTTCATACTTCGCCCGCCCCTGGAATCATCTGGAGAGTATGAGCCTCCAGGCGTAGGAGCACAGCCGCGACGCGAAAGCCGGCCTGCACCACAATTGAACGTAGCGGCGTTCGAGCGGTTGCAGCGCGCAGATACTACGAGGACCTACTTGGCGGGAGAAGCCGCTCAGGAGCGGGAATGATCAGGACATTTTTGCTTGCCCCTCTTCTCGCCCTCGGCTTCGGCGCGTGCAGCGATGCACAGACGGCAGGTCCTGCACGCGACGAGACCAATGCTGCGACGCATCTGGCGTTCAACGAAGACTACATCGAGTACAAGGGACAACGCCTGACCTTCAAGCAGGATCTTGCCGCCTGGGAAAAGGTGCTGGGGCCCATGCACCGCAATGCGCTTTCGGACGCCCCGGACATCGTTGTCTGGGACGACCTGGGCATTCGCGTCTATACGAACTACCCCAAGGATCTGACGGTCCGCACCGTGGCCGTTACCCTGAAGGGTCTGCCGGAGGATGCACTGGCCTACACCGCACCGGGTGAGGGCGTTCGTCCCCGCGCAGACTACGAGGGCCCCGTCTCACTCAGTGCGGTGACCGTGGACAGGAATACACGGGTCGGGGACATCGCGCGGCTGAGCAACGATCGGCTGCGCATCGACTGCAGCCGCGGCATCGACCTCTGCACGGCAAGCCGCAAGGATGACCGGTTCATGGATGTCAGCACCTACTTTGGAGTCGATGATCGCCGCTATGACAGCACCGCCTATGAAATCGAATTTGGTCCCGGACGTGACGGCTCCCGCTGAGTTTCCAGTCAAGCCGATGACCTCTGTTCGCGTCACGCTGCTGTTCGCGCTGGCACTCGCACTGAGTGCCGCTGGCTGCAGATCACAGCACGCGCCGTCTGCGTTCACGACCACGCCTTCCTTGCCCGAAACGGAACTGAAAGGCCTGTATTCGGGGACGCTGCTGAAGCAGCTGTCCTTCAAGGACAGCGACGGCCCGGGCCTGCTATTGCTTTCGCGCAGCGCGCAGACCGTGCCGGCGCAGGACGACGAACCACCGCTGGATCAGATTACCCTGCGGGCCGAGCTGTTCCGACGTGCGGACACGGCAGCGCCGTGGACGTCGCGGTGGAGCGTGGAGGATCCGATCCAATGCGAGGGGTTGGATCTGGACGCCGGCTACTTCCTGGACCAGGTGACGGCCACCGACCTGGACCACGATGGCCGCGCCGAACTGACGCTGGCCAGCCACAGCTTCTGTGGCGGCGGCGTCGACCCGCAGCAACTGCGCATCGGCCTTCGCCAGGGCGAGCAGTACTACGAGGTACGCGGCGAATCGCTGGTGGAGGTGGCGGGCGATGAACCCTTCGGCGGCGAACGTGAGGACGACCCTGCGCTGGCGTCGGCTGCGGCGCCGCTGCGTGCGCACATCGACACGGTATGGGAAGCCATCAAGCGCGGCCCTTCGCCCTGACCAAAGCCCGCGCCTACGGGCAGCGCAGGATGACGGCCGCGCCTTGATCGAGCGCATGCCACCACCACAGGCACGGTGCTATGGTGGCGCCATCATGATCGCTGGAGCCAAACCGATGACCCGTTTCTCCCCTGCTCGTCTTGCCCTTGCCGCCCTCGCCACGCCCCTGCTGTTGTCGGCCTGCGTCAGCACGCCGGGCCCGCAGGTGAAGGGCAGCGGCCACTGCGACGCCAGCCAGCTGGGCTGGGCGATCGGCCAGCCGGCCAACGAGGCCAACATCCGCCGCCTGTCCAGCGAGAGCGGTGCCGGCCTGGTCAACCCGATCGGCCCCGGCACCATCACCACCAAGGACATCCGCCAGGACCGCCTGCGCGTGTACGTGGACAAGGACAACGTCATCACCGCCACCCGCTGCGAGTAAACGCCGCAGACGCCTGTTGTAGAGCCGAGCCCACGCTCGGCTGCTTTCCCGTCATCCCCAGTCGAGCATGGCTCGACGCTACAGGGCCACAATCCAGGGTTCAGGGTTCGGTATAACCGGCGCAGTCGGGCAATGGCTGGTTGGGTTGGAATACGCCCTCGCTGAAGCGGAACAGCCGCGTGTAGCTGCACGCTGGGTCCTGCTCGGTGCGCAGGTCCTTCTTCTTCAACGGACCCTTGGCCAGCGAGTCCTCGAAACGGGAGACGCCGGCCGGGAAACGGGTTGCCACGGTCTGGTAGCGCAGCACCGGCATGCCCTCGGCGGCCACGTCCAACCCCAGCCTGGCCGAGAAGCCATACTCATCGTGGCAGGCGCCTGCACGCTGTTTCATGTCCTGCTCGCTGAAGCAGGCGCGGATCATCGCATTGCCCAGCCAGGGCACGGTCAGCACGTCATCATCCACCTGGATGTCGTCCTGTAGGTGCCGCACGCGCGCCAGCTGCAGCGTCGATGCGTCGGCACCACCGCCGGAGTACATGCTGCTGAAGGTTACGGTGCCGCCCACCAATACGTTCTGGCGGGCGCGCTGCTGCGGATCGGTCACCGATGCATCGCTGCCCACACCCGGTGCCAGCCGCACGATCCACGGCCACAGCTTCAGCTCGCTTTCCTGCGGCACATCGATGCTGACGTGATAGCTGTGGGGCGTGCCTTGGCCCTGCACTTTTTCCAGCACTTCCAGCAGTGTGGGCCGGTCGCCATCCTCGCTTACCGGCTGCACGCGCACGCACCAGACGCCATCGCGGGTGCAGTAGTACATCCCAGCCGGGCCTTTCTCATGGGCCATCAGCACCTGCCCCAGCGGTTCCATCACGTTGCCGGCGGCATCACGCTGCTGCGGCAGGATCGAGCCCTGCGCCAACACCAGCGCCGGGGTGGCCAGCAGTGCAGCACACACGGTCGTGCGGGCAATGATGGGGGGCATGGGCGGCTCCTGCGGTTGGGATTCCGATGGTAACCGTTGCCCGGGCAGAGTCGAGATCCTATGTTCGTGGTCAAGCCTGCTGAAAGCAGGCTTGACCCACTTTCAGCATGGCCGGGTCAAAGTCCCGACCGCTCTTGAAGACGCCCCAAGCGATCCTAGCCAGCTTTCTGGCCAGAATGTTGAAGCTGGCGGTGCTGCTGTGTCCGCGCTCGCGGATGGCCAGGTAGAGGGGCTTGCCTCCTTTGGATCGGGTCAGGCCCATGGCCGCCATGTAGAGGATTTGACGCAGGCCGGCGTTGCCTCGCTTGGACAAACGGCGGCGGCCGATCCGTGCGCCGGATTCGTTGGGTCGCGGATCCAGACCGGTGCAGGCCACCCAAGCGTCTGAGCTGGCCAGCGGCCAGCGGGTGATGTGATGGGTGACAAAGGCAGCCACCGTCGGCCCGATCCCCGGGATGGTCATGATCCGTCGATACAGATCGCTCTGTTCGCCGCTGCGGCAGAGTCGTTGGATTTCCCGGTCCAGCATCGCAATCGCCTCTTTCAGGCCACTGAAAATGCGCCCGAAGATGGCTGAGTCAGCCGCGTCCGTCCCCAGGGAAAGATGGAGCGTTGCCTTGTTCCGCACCAGACTGTCGCGCTGCTGCAGAAGCACGTGCAGCCGCTCCTGCGCAGGCGAACGGGCGACATGCTCGTGCAGATTGTCGGCCTCCTTGGCGATGTAACGCGCAATGACCTAGGCATCGCCGGAGTCGGTCTTGCCGCGGCAAGCCACACCTTTGGCGTAATGCTTGATGTCACGTGGGTTGAGCACGAAGACAGCGTGACCAGCCTTCTGGGCCGCTTGAACCACAAGCTCGTGGTAGCGATTGGTTGCCTCCACGCCAATACGGGACTTCGCCCGCAGACTGGACAGCCACTTGTTGATGGCCGAGGCTGAATTGGCGATCCGGAAGCTGCCCTTGGTGCCATGGTAGGCCACCACCAAGGTCCGTGAATCAGCATCAATACCGACGGCGAAACGATCTGACATCTGCGCAACTCCCAGCTATTGTTGAAGGGCTGGGGTGGTACCGCACCACGTTGGCTTGCCTACATCGGCGGCCCTCAAAGGCCGCTAGATCCTTTATCGACGTTAAGGTGCGGGATGGGGATCGCTCGACTCGTCTGTCGGCTGGTACCCGCAGATAACATGTTGACGGTCCCTCCACCCTGGCTCCTACATACCCCGTAGGAGCCGGGAGGAACATACAAGCCATGCTCGACTGCTGTCTGTCGGGAAGAGCAGCCGAGCATAGGCTCGGCTCTACAGTAAGGACACGTTGTATCCGTCAATGCCCATTGCAGTCGCAGCCACCCCACCCTTTCGCCTTCGACGTCTGGCCGATGCCCGGATTGAACGTATTGCTCGGGTCCAGCTGCTTGTAGAACCCGGCCAGCGCCGGCTTGGCCGGATACAGGTGGCCCACGTTGTGCTCGGCCGGGTACTCGGCGCCGCGCTGATCCAGCAATGACCACATCGCGTGTTCGATCGCCATCGGGTCTTCACCCTTGCGCGCGATGTAGTCCTGGTGGAACACGTGGCACAGGAAGTGGCCGTAGTACAGCTTGTGCAGCAGGCGGTTGTCGATGTCGGCGGGCAGCTGCTCGAACCAGTCGGCATCGTCACGGCGCAGCGCGATGTCCAGTGCCACGATGTCCTGCACCTGCTCACGGTGCACCTCGCGGTAGCGCACCGCGGCACCGGCCACCGCGAAGCGATGCAGGAACGCCTTGCGGCCCTCCTCCTCCGTGCAGTGGAAATAGCCGCCTTCATGGCCTGCGAAGAAGTCGCGCAACCAGGCCTCGGTCTGCGCTGCGTCCTGCGCGGACACCTTCAGCAGCAGATGATGTTCATAGCGCTGGCGGAACTCGCCCATGCGCTGTGGCAGGTGCGAGGGCAGCAGGCCGGTCAGCACCTGCATCACCCGGTCGGTGACCCCGCGCAGGCCCAGCTGCTCGAACCAGCCATCAACGCGGCTCTTCAGCGCGAAGGCGGCGGGCACGCGGGCGGTGCCGAGACGGTCGATCAGCAGGAAGCTGTCCTTGCCGTAGCGCTCACCGATGTCATAGGCATCGCGGTGGATGTATTCGCCAGCGATCGGCAGACGCTCGAAGCCGGTCAGCAACTGGCGCCGGATCGCGCTGAGGCTGTCGGTGCGGTTGCTGCCGATGTAGAAGACTTCGGCGGCCTCCTTCTCGAAGGTATCCAGCCGCACCGCAAACACGGCCAGCTTGCCGGCAGATCCTGCGGCTTCGAAGTGGCGGCTGGGGTCGGCATTGAAGCGCGCCGGGGTATCGGCATCGACCCGGCGCACCTCTTCGGCATAGCGCGGATCGGACGCGGCGCGACCATCGCCATCGCCGACGTCGGCGGCCGTATAGTCACCGGCCTGCAGGCGCTGCAGGATCTGCTCAGGCGTATCGCCCAATGCGATGCCCAGATGGTTGACCAGCTGCAGCTGGCCCTGCGCATCGACCTGCGCGTACAACGCCAGCTCGGTATAGGCCGGACCGCGACGCACCAGCGCGCCGCCGGAGTTGTTGCAGATGCCGCCCAGCACCGACGCGCCGATGCACGACGAGCCGATTACCGAATGTGGCTCGCGGCCGAGCGGCGCCAGCGTCTGTTCCAGCCGATCCAGCGTCGCGCCGGGCAGGCACAGCACCTGCCGGCCGCCGTTCAACAGCTGGATGCCGGTCAGGCGCAGCGTGCTGACCAGCACGATCGGACGCCCATAGTCGTCGCCATCCGGGGTCGATCCGCCGGTCAGGCCGGTGTTGGCCGCCTGCAGGATGATCGCCGCCCCACCCTGCACCGCCGCCTGCAGCACGTGCCACAGCTCCAGCAACGTGCCCGGCCGCACCACCGCCAGCACCGGGCCGTCGCCGAAACGGTAGCCACGGCGGAAGCGGCGCGTGGCCTTGTCACCGGTCAGGACATGGCGGCTGCCGACCGCATCGCGCAACTGCGCCAGCACGGCATCGTGGCCACTCACGGCAGGCTGACCAGCGAGTCGCGGCCGATATCGGCGATGCGGTGCGCACCGGTCAGTGTCATCGCCACGCGCATTTCCTTGGCGATCAGGTCCAGCAGGTTGGCCACCCCGGCTTCGCCCTGCGCAGCCAGTGCATAGACGAAGGCACGGCCCAGCAGCACGGTGTCGGCGCCCAGCGCCAGCATGCGAACCACGTCCAGGCCGGTGCGTACGCCGGAATCGGCGAGGATCTTCAAGTCGCCCTGCACCGCATCGGCAATGGCCGGCAGTGCGCGTGCGGTGGACAGCACGCCATCCAGCTGGCGGCCACCGTGGTTGGAGACCACGATGCCATCGGCACCGAACTTGACCGCATCGCGCGCATCATCCGGGTCGAGGATGCCCTTGATCACCATCGGGCCCTTCCAGAACTCGCGGATCCACTCCAGGTCTTTCCACGAAATGGAGGGATCGAAGTTGCTGCCGAGCCAGCCGATGTAGTCCTCCAGCCCGGTCGGATTGCCGCGATAGGTGGAGATGTTGCCGAGATCGTGCGGGCGACCGAACAGGCCCACGTCCCAGGCCCAGTGCGGATGGGTGATGGCCTGGCCGATGCGGCGCAGCGAAGCATTCGGGCCACTCATGCCGGAGTGCGCATCACGGTAGCGCGCACCCGGCACCGGCATGTCCACGGTGAACACCAGCGTGGTCACGCCCGCGGCCTGCGCCCGCTCCAGCGCGTTGCGCATGAACCCACGGTCGCGCAGCACATACAGCTGGAACCACATCGGCCGCTGGATGGCCGGCGCCACTTCTTCGATCGGGCACACCGAGACAGTGGACAGGGTGAACGGGATGCCCCGGCTGTCTGCCGCGCGCGCCGCCTGCACTTCGCCGCGCCGGGCATACATGCCGGTCAGGCCAACCGGTGCCAGCGCCACCGGCATCGCAATTTTCTCGCCGAACAGTTCGGTTTCCAGGCTCAGGTCGGACATGTTGCGCAGGATGCGCTGGCGCAGCGCGATGTCGGACAGGTCGGAAACGTTGCGCTTCAGCGTGTGCTCGGCATACGCGCCGCCATCGATGTAGTGGAACAGGAACGGCGGCAGCCGGCGTTGCGCTGCGGCACGGTAATCGGTGGAGGCGGAGATGATCATGGGGTCAACCGTGTGGGGAAGGTAGACGCGAGGCCCGCGCACGCCGGGCTTCGTTGTCATCGAGGGTGCGCAGCGTGGTGTGCACGAACTCGAGGTGGGCATGCGCGGCGGCGCGCGCGCGTTCCGGGTCGCCGGCCAGCACCGCGTCCATCATCGCGCGGTGCTGGTCGGACAGCGGCGAAAAGGTTCTCGCCGAGGTATAGAGCTTCTCGCGGCTCTGCGAGATGTTGGTCTGCAGCAGCTCGAACAGGCCGCGCATCACCTGCAGCAGCACCAGATTGTGCGACGCCTCGGCGATGGACAGGTGGAAGGCCGCATCGGCCTCGGCTTCACCGGTGGGATCGTCCTTGCCGTGCGCGTCCATCATCGTCTGGAACGCCTGCGCGATGCGTGCGCGATCCTCGTCGGTGGCGCGCAGCGCGGCATGCCAGGCGGTGGCACCTTCCAGTGCATGGCGGATCTCCAGCACGTCGAAGCGGTATTCCGGGTCGCCCTGGAACAACGGCAGGTACGGCGCCAGCGGTTCATCCAGCGCCTGCCGTGCGCGTGCGGCCGGTTCGGCCACATAGGTGCCGCCACCGACCCGTGCGGTCAGCAGGCCCTGGCTGGCCAACTGCGCGATCGCCTCGCGCAGTGCCGTGCGCGAAACTCCCAGCTGCACCGCCAGGGTGCGTTCGGCCGGCAGTCGGTCACCCGGCTGCAGCTGCTGTTCCTGCACCAGCCCGCGCAGCTGCGCGGCCACCTTGTCCGAGATACGTTGCGTGCTCATGGCGCCATTGTCGCCCGAAGCGCGCAGCGGGTGGTCGGCCGACCGTGCATGGCTCAGGGAATCATCCAGGTCAGCCAGTAGGCCTGCGCCAGGGTGATCAGGCCGACCATCGTGGTGAAGACCAGGCTGTGCTTGACCGTGAAGCGGAACAGGTCCGATTCCTTGCCGGCCAGCCCCACCGCAGCACAGGCAATGGCGATCGACTGCGGCGAGATCATCTTGCCGGTCACCCCACCGGTGGTGTTGGCCGCCACCAGCAGCACGTCGGACACGCCGATCTGCTGTGCGGTGGTGGCCTGCAGTGCCGAGAACAAGGCGTTCGACGAGGTGTCCGAGCCGGTCAGGAACACGCCCAGCCAGCCCAGGAACGGTGAGAAGAACGGGAACGCATCGCCGGTATGTGCCAGCGCCAGGGCCAGCGTGGCCGACAGCCCCGAGTAGTTGGCGATGAAGGCGAAGGCCAGCACCATGCCGATCGAGTAGATCGGCATGCGCAGCTCGCGCACGGTCTCACCGAAGGTCTGCAGCGCCGAACGGGCCGGCATGCGCAGCGCGATGATGGCGATCACCGCAGCGAGGATGATCGAGGTGCCGGTGGCCGAGAACCAGTCGAACTTGTAGATCGCCTCGTAGCTGAGCGGCGCGTCCACGATCGGTGGCATCTTCTGCACCATCCGGTCGAGGCCCGGCACCGGGATCTTCAACACCCAGCTTTCCAGCGGGCCGCCGGCCGCGAACAGCGACTTGAACGGCTTGATGCTCCAGAGGGTAACCATCGCGGTGAGGATCAGGAACGGCGACCACGCCTTGGCGATCTGGCCGGCGCTGTAGCGCGGCGCCTCCAGTGCCTGGGCGGCCGCCTCGGCGCTGGTTTCGGTATCGAAGCGGAAGATGCGCACCGGCTTCCAGCGACGCAGGAACAGGGTCAGGCAGACCAGAGATGCCAGAGACGCGGTGATATCCGGCAGTTCCGGGCCGATGAAGTTGGATGTCAGGTACTGCGCGATGGCGAACGAGCCACCGGCCACCAGCACCGCCGGCCAGGTTTCCTTGATGCCGCGCCAGCCATCCATGATCGCCATGATCCAGAACAGCACGATGATCGTAAGGAACGGCAGCTGGCGTCCGGCCATCTGGCCAATCTCGAACGCATCCAAGCCGGTGACCTGCCCGGCCACGATGATCGGAATGCCCATTGCACCGAACGCCACTGGCGCCGTGTTGACGATCAGGCACAGGCCAGCGGCATACAGCGGCTTGAAGCCCAGCCCGACCAGCAGCGCCGCGGTGATCGCCACCGGCGCGCCGAAGCCGGCCGCACCCTCCAGGAAAGCGCCGAAGGCGAAGCCGACCATCAGCATCTGCAGGCGCTGGTCCTCGGTGACCGACAGGATCGAAGCGCGGATGATGTCGAACTGCCCGGTCTTGACCGAGACTTTGTACAGGAACACCGCGCCGATGATGATCCAGGCAATCGGCCACAGGCCGTAGACGAAGCCGAATCCGGCTGCGCCCAACGCCTGGGTCAGCGGCATGCGATAGAACAGCAGGGCCACGCCAAGCGCAATGGCGACGGTGATCGTTCCAGCCAACCAGCCCTTCATCCGCAATACGGCCAGGGCGATGAAGAAGAACGCGATCGGCAGCAGCGCGATCAGGCTGGACAACCACAGGTTGCCGGCGGGGTCGTACAGGTGTTGCCAGGGCTGCATGAAGGCTCTCGACTGGGGGCGGAATGTGCCCACCGCAGGCGGTGGGTTGCCGTGGTCGTCGACTATTGGTACTACCAATAGTGAAATAGAACAGACCACTTGCGGCGAATTGAACCGCCATTCCGGCGAAGAGCCTATTAGACCATAGCGCTATACTGAATATTGGTACGACCAATATGGCATCCCGTGGTAGTGCCGGCCGCTGGCCGGCAACTCGAGATTCCCTAGGAAATCCGCCTCTCCAACCGCCGCATCACCGCCAGCACCAGCACGCACAGCACGCTGACCCCGATCGCGATCACGTACTTGCCGATGCCCACGGCGATGCCGATGGCCGCCGCCATGATCAACGAACTGGCAGTGGTCAATCCGCTGACCTGGTCCTCGCGCGAGCCGCGCAGGATGGTGCCGGCCGCAACGAAACCGACGCAGGCGACCACCGCTTCGATCAGTCGTACAGGGTCGACCTGCAGCAGATCGCGATAGCGCTCCTGCTGGAAATGCTCGGCTACCGAATCGCCGAGGCCGACGATCAGCGCAGCGGCGCCGGCAATCAGCATGTGGGTGCGCAGGCCGGCGGCGTGCTTGCCCATTTCGCGCTCGACGCCAAGCACGCCGCCGAACAGCATGGCCGCGGCCACGCGCAGCAGGATCGAAACATCCTGGGTGAGTTCCATCGGGGAGGCTCCGGAGGTTTTCCGGAGCGTCGCGCGGAACGCGTGGCACCGTAGTGAAGGTGCGACCACCGTTCGTTCACCCGACAGCGCCAGGCAACGCCCGGCGCCATCGGTGATCAACATATCATTGCGCCAGGTAGCCGCCATCGATGGCGTAATAGGTGCCGGTCGCGAACGAGGCATCGTCGCTGGCCAGCCAGGCCACCAGCGCCGCCACTTCTTCGGCCGTGCCCAGCCGCTTCAATGCGTGGCGCCCTTCCAGCGTGGCGCGCACCTTCGGGTCCATTTTCTCCAGCAGCGGCGTGCTGATGAACCCCGGGCCGACCGCATTGACCCGGATACCGTCGGCGGCGTGTTCCCACGCTGCCGTCTGGGTCAAGCCAACTACGCCGTGCTTGGCTGCCACGTAAGCGGTAGAGCCGGCATAGCCGACCTGGCCCAGGATCGAGGCCATGTTGATGATGCTGCCGCCGCTGCCGGCTGTGCGCATGGCCTGGATCTGCGCACGCTGGCACAGGAACACGCTGGTCAGGTTCACGTCGATCACACGCTGCCAGCCGTCGATCGGATAGTCACCGCTGCTGGCCGCCGGCCCGCTGATGCCTGCATTGTTGACGGCGATGTGCACGCCACCAAGCTCCTTGACGGTGCGCTGCACCGCAGCCTCCACCGCCGCATCGTCGGTGACGTCCAGGGCGATACCAATCGCCTGGCCACCGCTGGCCTGCAGCTGCGCGACCGTGGCATCCACCGCGTCCTGCTTCAGGTCCCACACCGAAATGCGGGCACCGGACGCTGCCAGGATCTGCGCCACCGCCAGGCCGATACCGGATACACCTCCGGTTACGATCGCGGTCTTGCCACCGAGCTGGTAATCGATCATCTGCGTTCTCCATCGTTGGGGGTATTGATGCGGCATGCAGCCGCCAACCCTGCACGCTACGCCTCCGCCCGTGATGACCTGGCTGACGCGCTGTCCGCAGACGATCGTTCCAGCAATGAAAGCTCAACATCGGTTGATGTATGGAATTGCACACGGACATGCGTGCAAAACGCCGGCGTATGTTTGCGACGTTTTCACTTTGGCCGTAATCATCAATCGTTTTGACCCTATTGAAATCAAAACCGCGCGAATCGAGGCCACAATAGGAAACGTTTCCAGTTTCTTCGACACAATCATTCCCATCTGGCGCATCCCCAGCCATCCAGAGTGCCGTGACCTCCGCATCGCAGCGGAATCGCACAGGCAACGACCGGGCCTGCAGCTGTATCGCAGGGTTCCTGGGCCAGGCACCGCCAGCATCCACCTCAGAGCATGTGCCGAGCGATGTCCCGATATTTCACCTTTGCCGACTACCGCCGTTTCGGCAACCGCCATGGCTTCGATTACCGCGCCGATCCAGAACACCTGCGCGACGACCAGTGGGCCGGCCACGGCGAGGTCAACGAACAGTTCCTGCGCGGCGGAATGAGCCTGATCGCATCCGATGTGCACAATCGCTTCCCCTACGTCGCCACTGCCCAGCAGCGACCCGGGCTGGCCATCCGCGTGATGCTGCAGGGCGAGGTCGACGTGCGCATGCCACGACGCGCCGGCTTCACTCTGCGCGCCGGCACGGCGATGACCGCGCACCACCGCGAACAGATCGAGATGACCGGCGCGCATCCTGGGGAAACACGCATGCGTGGGGTCAGCGTGATGGTGCCGAGCGAGCTCGATCCGGACCTGTTCCAGCTGCCGCAGCTGGAGAGCGCACTCAATGCGCATCTGGAATGCCGCCACTGGGCGATTCCGCACACGCTGCTGCCGGTGTTGGGGCAACTGTTCGACAGCCCCTGGCAGGACGGCATCGATGCGCTGTGGCGCGAGGGCGTGGCCCTGCAGTTGCTGGCGGTGGGCCTGCAGGCCGAGGATCTACAGACCGACCACGTGCGCACGCTGCGCGCGGGACAGCGCGAGCGGCTGGAGCGTGTGCGCGCCTATCTGCATGATGACCCCAGCCACGCCCACAGCCTGCTCGAACTGGCGCAGCTGGCATGCATGAGCCCGAGCTCGCTGCGTCGGCACTTCGCCCAGCAATATGGCAGTTCGGTGTTCGACTACCTGCACGAGCAGCGCATGCGCCACGCCGAACAAGGCCTGCGCGAAGATGGCTGGACGGTCGAGCAGGCGGCGGCCGCCAGTGGCTACCGTCACCCCAGCAATTTCGCGGCCGCGTTCCGCAAGCGTTTCGGCCTGGTGCCCAGCCGCTGGCGGACCGGTCCGTCAAAGGTCGGGTAGCAGCTCCTGCCCTGGCAGGTGTCGACCTTGGTCGACACGCTTTGGCACCGTCGCGGATGCCGGCCAGCGGCCGGAACTACCCCCATCATGCGACCACGGCCAACGCGCCATGGCCCCGCATTGGTAGGTGTCGACCTTGGTCGACACGCTTCGGCGCTACCGCAGCCGCCGGGCATCGCGTGCCCGGCGCATCTCATCAAACTCAATACACCGGCAGATCGATGTAGCTGGCCTGCGCCGCGCTGTGCCAGACCCGCTGCGTGGCCTTCTGGTAGTCGCCCGGTTTGGCCAGGTAGATGTTCGGCACGTAGGTCTGCGGGTTGCGGTCGTACAGCGGGAACAGGCTGGACTGCACCTGCACCATCACCCGGTGCCCCTTCTGGAAGGTGTGGTTGGCGTTGGGCAGGTCGAAGCGGTACGGCAGCACTTCGTTGGCAGCCAGCGGCTTCGGATCGCTGAAGCTCTCGCGGTAGCGGCCGCGGAAGATCGCCAACGACACAGGCAGCTCGTAACCGCCCATCTCCGGCGTCGACGCTTCCTGGTCCGGATACACGTCGATCAGCTTCACCACCCAGTCGCTGTCGGTGCCGCTGGTCGACGCCTGCAGGTGAACCACCGGCGCGCCGCCGATGCGCAGCGGCGCGGTCAGCGGTTCGGTGATGAAGGTCAGCACGTCCGGGCGGCCATCAACGAAGCGCTGGTCCTTGACCAGCCAGGTGGTCCACATGTCGCGGTCGCCGAAGCGCACCGGGCGCGGCACGAACGGCACCGGCTTGGCCGGGTCGGATACGTATTCCTCGAAGTCACCCTCGCCCGCCGCCGGCGCCTGGAACGCCAGCTTGCCGCCGGCACGCAGGTACAGCGGCTTGCTGCTGGCGGCACAGCCCTTGTCACAGCTGCGCGGCCAGCCCTTCAGGCGGTCCCAGTGATTCTCGCCCGTGTTGTAGATCAGCACCGGCGGCGTGTCGGCCTTCGGCGCTCCGTCCACCAGGTACTGGTCGAAGAACGGCTTGAGTACATCGCGGCGGAACTGCAGCGCGGTATCGCCATCGAACTTCAGCGCACCCAGTTCGTTGCCGCTGTAATTCACCTGGCTGTGCCGCCACGGGCCCATCACCAGGTAGTTGCGGTTGTTGCCGCTGTCGCGCCCTTCCATCGCCTGGTAGGCGTGGTTGGCACCCCACATGTCTTCCTGATCCCACAGGCCTTGCAGCCACATGGTCGGCACCTTCAACGGCGTCTTGGCCATCACCGCGTCCAGCGCCTGGCCCTGCCAGAAGGCGTCATAGGTCGGATGCTCGACCAGCTTCTTCCACCAGGTCAGCTGGTCCACGCCGGTGAACCGCGCGTAGTCGCCGGCCGAACCGATGCGCAGGAAGGTGCTGTAGTCGTCGTAGCCGAGACTGGGCAGCGGCGTGCCCTTGCCGCGCTTCTCGGTCTGCATCGCGAAATAGTTGAAGTTGACCTGGCGGAACGCGCCGTAGTTGAACCAGTCGTCACCCATCCAGCCGTCCACCATCGGGCTCTGCGGCGCGGCCACCTTCAACGCGGGGTGTGGGTCGGTCAGCGCCATCACCACGGTGAAGCCTTCATACGACGAACCGAGCATGCCGACCTTGCCGTTGCTCTCCGGCACGTGCTTCACCAGCCAGTCGATGGTGTCCCAGGCATCGGTGGAATGGTCGACCTTGGTGTTGTTCAATGGCCCGCGCAGGGGCCGGGTCATCACGTAATCCCCCTCGGAGCCGTACTTGCCACGGATGTCCTGGAACACGCGGATGTAGCCGCCATCGACGAACACCTCGTCGCCCTGCGGCAGCAGGTCGCGCATGCGCGGCGAATCGCTGCGGTTGGCCCGGCCGGCGGCATCGTAGGGCGTGCGGGTCAGCAGGATCGGCGCGTTGCGGGCGCCCTTGGGCACCACGATCACCGTGTACAGCTTGGTACCATCGCGCATCGGCACCATCACCACGCGCTTGTCGTAGTCGCGGCCGACATCCGGCGCGACGAAGGGTTTGCCGCTGATGTCCGGGGTCATCGGCGGGGTATCGGCAGCCAGCACGCTGCTGGACAGGCAAAGGGCGATGGCTACAGCAACGGCTTGCACACGCATGGACAACCCCTTCCGGCAGGAAAGCCCCAAGCCTACTCCCGCCGGGTGCCGGGGAGTGTGGGCGGGCTTTGCATTCTGCGGCGGATGCAGGCAGGACTGATGGCACATGTGCCATCGCCCGGTAGTGCCGGCCGCTGGCCGGCAACGTCATGATCCCGGGGGCCGGTACGCGGTTGCCGGTCAGCGGCCGGCACGACCGATCAGGCTGTCGCTACTTCGTGCAGCGCCAGCCAGTGCCAGCGCCCTGCTTCCTGCCGCAGCACCGCCAGCGATTCCCGCCATGCGGGTGCGCCGCCATCGATCGAATGTCCTTCGCGATAGCGAAGCACTGCCAGTGGCGACGGCGCATCCACCACCTGTATGGAGTCGATGGAAATCTGCAATCCTGGGCGCGCGCCATGACCACCGGCGAACAGTGCCTGCACGGCATCGCAGTCCAGTCGACGGCCGCTGATGCCGACCATGCTGAAGTCCGCACAGAAGTGCGTCATCAGATCATCGAGCGCATCTGCGCCGACGTCGGCACGGAACCAGGCCTGCAGTTTGTCGTGCAGGTGGTGGATTTCATGTTCTGCGGTGGTATCCATCAGGCATTCTCTGGTTGCGGGAGGGAAAGCAGCTGCGGCCGGTGCAACAGCGCCAACGGCAGCAAGGTCAGTACAGCGGCCAGTCCCAGCGCCACGCTCGTGGCGCGTGCCGGCAGCCATTGCATGGCCAATGCCAGCAGCAGCGCGATGGCGGCGGTGCCAAGGCAGAAACTGAGCTGGCGGTTGAGATTCCACAGCGCGCTGGCATCGCCCAGTGCGTCGCCCTCGACACCGTGGAAAGCCAACGTCTGCGCGGTGCTGCTGCACAGGCTGCCGCCAGCACCCATCAGGGCAAACAGCGTGGCAGCCACGGCAAATAGCGGCTGCGGCAGCAGTGCCATCAGCAGCAGTCCAGTGGCCTGCAGCAGCATGCCGATGCGCAGGACCCTCACCGCGCCGAAACGCGCCAGCAGGCGCTTGCTGGCCGTAATCGCCAGCGCCGAGGCCAGCGCCCATGGCAGCATCAGCGCACCGATGCGTGCAGCGCTGTAGCCGGCCTGGTGCAGCTGCAACGTGCTGGCCAGTTGGCTGCCAATGAACACACCGGGTACTGCCAGATACACCAGCATTGCCAGCCGCAGCCCGCGATGGGACAGCAGCGACCAGCGCAGCAACGGATGGACCTGCCGCCGTGCATGCCGCAGGTGGGCCACCGCCAGCAGCAATGCGATCAGCAGCAGAACGGCACCGGCGGCACGATGGCCGGGCTCGCCCAACCAGGTGAGTGCCAGCAGCAGCACGCCCAGCGCGCTCATCGCCGTAGCCAACGCATAGGCCTGCAGGTGGGGGGCACGGCGTTCGCCATCGGCCGGCATCCACGCCAGCAACAGACCGATCGCCACCAGCGCCAACGGCAGGCTGGCCCAGAGCACGCCGCGCCAGGACAGCCACTGCACCAGCAACCCGCCCAGCGCCGGCGCCAATGCGGGCACCAGCAGCGCCACCAGCAGGATGCGCCGGGTCAACGCGCCGCGTTGGTCAGGCGTGCAGTGCCGGTACGCTGCCGCCTGCGCCACCGGAATCAGCAGGCCACCGGCCAGGCCCTGCAGCAGGCGCCAGCCCAGCAGCCAGCCAATGCCCGGCGCAGCACCTGCCAGCGCGGCAGCGGCCGCGAACAGCAGCAGTGCCGCCAGCAGCAGGCGGCGCTCGCCACAGCGTGCGGCCAGCCATGGCGCCAACGGGATTACCACGCTCAGGCCCAGCATGTAGGCGGTACCGACCCAGGCTAGGGTGCCGACGTCGGCATGCAGCTCGGCCGCCAATGCCGGATAGGCCACCGTGGCAATGAACATGTTGACCAGGTCCAGGGCGAACACCAGCAGGAAGATCGCCTCATGGCGCAGGCGGGGGGACGGCATCGACGGCGCTCCAGCAGGGAAGCGGCCAGCATGCCTTCCCGACCTTGTTGGAAAAACAAGACGACAACTGCAACACTGTCAAATCTGATTTGACAATTGATGCCCATGGTCAGCCTTGATCGCTTCGATATCTTCCGCGCCGTGGTCGAGGCCGGCAGCCTGACCGCCGCGGCCGACCGCCTCGGCCTGAGCCGCGCGGTGGTCAGCTTCAACCTGAAGCGGCTGGAACAGGAGCTGGGCGTGACCCTGCTGTTGCGCAGCACCCGCCACCTGGCCCTGACCGAGGCCGGTGAACAGTTCCTGCAGCACTGCGTGCAGGCGCTGGATGCTGCACAGGCGGCGATCGATGCCGCGCGCCGCGACCAGCACCAGCTGCAGGGCGTACTACGCCTGACCACCACACCAGAGTACGCACAGCTGCGCCTGATTCCGGCGTTGGAAGCGTTCCGCGCGCGGCATCCTGCCTTGCAGCTGCACCTGTCGACCTCGCCGGCACCGGCTGACCTGATTCCGGAGCGTTTCGATCTGGCCATCCGCCTTGGCCGCCTGCCCGATTCAGGGCTGCATGCCATCGAACTGGAAAGGCATCCGCTGTGTGCAGTGGCAGCCCCTTCCCTGCTGGCACGCCTACCCTCCGCCGAGGCCGTCGATGATCCGGTACAACTGGGCACCCTGCCCCGTCTGGGCTATCCGCGCCTGGCCGACGTGCCGGTGGTGGCCCCTGACGGCAGCGACGCCCTGTTTGCCACCAACCCGGGCACTGCGGTGGTGCGCGTGGATGGCGCCAGCAGCCTGCGTGCGTTCGCCGTGGCCGGTGCCGGCGTTACCGTGCTGCCGCGCTGGCTGATCGAGGACGACCTGGCCATGGACCGGCTGCGGCCCGTGCTGCGCCTGCATCGTTTCCCCCAACAGAGCGTGTACGCGGTCTATCCCCACAGCACGCAGCCGTCGCCCAAAGTGCGGCAGCTGATCGATTTCCTACGCGACTGGTTTGGCGCATGAAAAAAGGGGACGGAGGGAATCAAGTCGTTTATGACGAAAACGACTTGATCCCCTACGTCCCCTTTCTCAGACACGGCCCTTGCGGGGCCGTGTCCGCGTGCATCAGCGCAGCACCTGCTCCACCAGCTGCACGTCCACGCTCTGCAGTGGCTCGGCCGCGTTGCGCGACAGCTGCACCTGGTATGTACCGCCATCAATCTTCCACTGGCGGGCCTGCGCGTCGTAATGGGCCAGCGTCTTCGGCTCGGCTTCAATGCGGATGCGGCGCTGTTCGCCCGGCTGCAGGTTCACCTTGTCGTAGCCGATCAGGCGGATCGGCGTGGTGCTGCCGGCCGGAAGCTTCAGGTAAAGCTGGGCCACATCGGCACCGGTACGCTTGCCGGTGTTGCGGATGTCGACGCTGGCGACCAAGCGCGAGCCTTCCACGCTCACCTTCAGGTTTTCATAGGCGAACGTGGTGTAGGACAGGCCGTGGCCGAACGCGAAGGTCGGGGTCAGGCCCTTGGCCGCCATCCACTTGTAGCCGACGTTGGCGCCTTCAATATCGAAATCGAACACATCACCGAACGGCTTGGCCGGCTTGAAGCCGAGGCCGTCGATGTGCGGGCGCGGCAGCTGCGATTCGTCCACCACCCAGGTCACCGGCAGGCGGCCGGACGGATTGGCCTGGCCGGTCAGCAGCGCGGCGATGCCTTCGCCACCGCGGATGCCCGGATACCACGCCTGCAGCATCGCCGGCACCTGCGCCAGCCACGGGGTGCGCACCGGGCCGTTGGTTTCCAGCACCAGCACGGTCTTCGGGTTGGCCTTGGCCACGGCCGAGATCAGGGCGTCCTGGTTGTCCGGCAGCTGCATGTCCGGCAGGTCCACCGATTCGGCCGCCCACTGGGTGGCGAACACGATGGCGACGTCGGCCTGCGCGGCTGCCTTGGCCGCAGCGGCGGCGTTGCTGCCGTCCACATATTCGATGGTCGCGTCGGGGCGCGCTGCACGCAGCGATTCCAGCGGCGAAGACGGGTGGAAGATCACCGGGCCCGGCCAGGTGGTCGGCATCACGCCCGGCACCGCATTGGTGCCCTTGGCGGTCACGCCCACCATCGACGAACCGCCGCCACCGATCACGCCCTTGTCGGCATGGCCGCCGATGATGACGATGCGCTTCACGCTGTCGGCCAGCGGCAGCAGGTTGCCCTCGTTGCGCAGCAGCACGCTGCCTTCTTCCACCGTGCGCTGGGCAACGGCGAAGCCGGCCTCGGCATCCACTTTCTGGTGCTGCGGCGGGTTGTCGAAGTTGCCGTGCAGGAACATCGTGCGCAGGATGCGCGCCACCATGTCGTTCAGGCGCGCCTGCGGCACCACGCCACCGTGCACGGCCAGGCGCAGCGGTTCGTCGAAGAAGACGGCGGCGTCGAATACTTCACCGGCCGACTGCTGGTCCAGGCCGGCCAGCGCCGCCTTCGAGCCACTGTGCACGCCACCCCAGTCGGACATCACGAAACCGGGGAACTTCCATTCCTGCTTCAGCACCTGGTTCATCAGGTAGCCGTTCTCACAGCCGTAAGTGCCGTTGATCTTGTTGTACGAGCACATCGCCACGCCCGGGCGGCCCGCTTCCAGCGCGATCTCGAAGGCCAGCAGATCCGACTCGTGCATGGCCTGTTCGCCGATGCGCACATCGTGGAAGTTGCGGCGGGTCTCCATGTCGTTCAGCGCGAAGTGCTTCATCGAGGAGATCACGTGCTGGCTCTGCACGCCCTGGATCAGCGCGCCGACCATCGAACCGGCCAGCAGCGGGTCTTCGCCGGCGTACTCGAAGTTGCGGCCATTGCGCGGGTCGCGCTGCAGGTTGACGCTGCCCGACAGCAGGATGTTGAAGCGCTGCTGCCAGGCCTCGCGGCCCATGGTGGCGCCGCCGGCAAAGGCCACTTCGCGGTTCCAGCTGGACGCAGTGGACGGGCCCGACGGCATCGCGGTGGCGAAGTCGCCCGGACGGATGCCACCCGGATTGGTCACGCCGACGCCGGCATCGGCCGACTGCTGCGAGGGAATGCCCAGGCGCGGCACCGCCGGGACGAAGCCGGCCGAACCGACCGCGCCTTCCGGCAGCGGACCACCATCCTTGCCCAGCCCGAAGTAGCTGTGCAGCATCTGGAACTTCTCATCCTCGGTCATCGCCTTCAGCAGCAGCGCAGCGCGCGCATCGGCGTTGAGGGTGGTGTCCATCCACGGCGTGTCGCCATGCGTGTCGGCGGCATAGGCCAGGGTCAGCAGCGTGGCACGCAGGCTGCTGCCTTCCACCTTGAACGGCGCACTGCTGGCGGCCTGGAAGCCATCGCTGAAGTAGCTGGCGTCCGCTTCCAGTGCGACACGCGCCGGATCGAAGCCGGCCGCCGTGGCCGACTCGCCAGCCACCGCACCGAGCAGCACCGCCGGCGCACCCAACCGCGAACGCGTGACCAGTGCCGGCAGCTGTGCCGCGCCTGCACCGGCATCGGTATAGACCGCCACGGTGTGGCGGCCATCGTCCAGGCGCAGGTAGTTCAGGCCCGGCTGGTCGGGGCCGGACTCAGCGGCGATCGGCAGCCGGGTCAGCACGGCCTGGCCGCGCTGAGTCTGGCCATCGTCCTTGCCGGCGGCAATGAAGCGGTACTCGTAGCCCAACCCATCGGCCAGCACCTGCAGCGGATCGACCTGGCCGATGCCGCGCTGCACCTGGCGCACGCTCACCGCGTCCACCTTCAGGCTCTTCAGCTGCGCAGCCAGCGCCGGCATCGCTTCGGCGCCGGGCGCCTGTTCCAGGGTCAGCACAGTGAACGCCGCAGGGTCGGCCCAGGCCGGGGTGGCGAGCGCAGCAGACAGGGCGAGGGAGAGGGCAAGCGGCTTTGTAAACGTTTTCATCGGCAGGCGTAATTCCGTTGCCAAGGCAATCGGTCCAGGGAAAGTGCCGCCGAAGGGTGCAGCGTTCATGCCGCGCAGGGGTTGCCAGGCAACGTCCCGCAGGCCGAAGGACGGGCCGGTCTGCGCGCGGGACCCTCCTCCCGGCGTGACAACCTGCCTGTCCGGGCCGCGCAGGGCGACCCAATCCTGTGAAGATTGTGCGAGGGCGTTCACACCTGTCAACAGGACCTAAGTCACAGGGGCAACCTGGTCACCGGTTATCAGGCCATCACCGGCAGTCATCAGCAGGCCGCACGGGGCTGCCGATAATGGGGCGTCACCGGCCCTGAAACCCGCCCATGAACATACACCGCGACTTCGATCATCTCTGGCGCGACCGCTGTGATACCTCGAGCCAACGCAGCCCACGCGTGTTGATCCGGGTGTTCGTGGCCCCGGGCCAGCTGGAGCAGAGCGTGGCTTTCTACGAGCAGTTGCAGGGCGTCGTGGCCGATGCGGGCTTCCCGTTCCCCGATGCCGGCCTGCGCCTGGCGATGGTCGGAGCCTTCCTGCTGATCGAAGGGTGCGAGGAAGCGCTGGCCCCCTTCACTTCGACCACCGGGACGCTGCTGGTCGACGACGTGCGGCCTTATCACGACCGACTGGTCGCGGCGGGGGCCGAAATCATCTTCCCGCTGCAGGTGGTGCCGACCGGCGCGGCGTTCAACGCAGTGCATCCCGATGGCACGGTGGTCGAGTACGTGCATCACCGGCCCGACCCGCACGGGCGCTGAGGGCACGCGCCACATCTCAGTAGATCCACGCCACGCGTGGATGGCTTGCCCACGAAGCCCTGCAGCACGATGAACGCTATCCACGCATGGCGTGGATCTACTGCCCAACCTGCTGCATGACCCCAGCGCATGCACCATCCACGCATGGCGTGGATCTACACTTCCTCCATGTCCTCTCCCGCCCTGCCCTGGAATGGCACGCTGCTGCTGGATGCCCACCTGGCCGTGCTGCAGGGCCATGCCGGTGGCAGCGCTGCGCATGCGCACTACGCCCATCAACTGCTGCTGAGCGATGGTGCACCGTGGCAGGTCGAGATCGATGGCGTGCAGCAGCAGGGCCAGCGGCTGTGGCTGCCTTCCTTCCAGTCGCATGCCATCCTTTCGGCACCACAGGACGGTTGCACGGTATTTCTTGAGCCGGCACATGCCGATCCCACACAGATCCAGCGGTATCTGCACGACCTGCCTGGCAACGCGGTGGCACTGCAGGACTGGCTGCCACGACTGAGCCGTCCGCAGCCGCTGGATCGACGCGTGCAGGCGGCACTGGCCCGTATCACCCACTACCTGCCTGGCCCGGTGCCGGCCGCCGATATCGCCGCAGCGGCGCATCTGTCGACCAGCCAGCTGCATCGGCGCTTCCAGTCCGACCTGTCGGTGACCCTGCGCGGCTGGGTGCTGTGGCAACGGCTGCGCAGCGCGCTCGCGCATCATCTGCGCGGGCACAGCCTGACCGACAGCGCGCACGCGGCCGGGTTTGCCGACCTGGCCCATCTGTCACGCAACCTGCACCGTATGTTCGGCATCGGTGCCGTGCAGTTGCAGGGCCTGCAGCTGCACGCGATCTGACACGCGGGATCATCCGCGCCTGCGCAATCCTTCGGGCAGCTCCGGTACCTCGCCATGTGGCAGCTCACGGAACGGTGCCAGCAGCTGCCCGGGATAATCGCGCGGATAATCCGGCTGGCTGCCGATGCCCAGATCGCGTTGCCGCAGCCGATAGCCCGGTGCATCGAAGGCGGTTCCCAGCAGATGATCCCAGACGGTCAGGAACAGCCCGAAGTTGACGTCGCCGGCGGTGCCGTAGCGCATGTGGTGGAAACGGTGCAGCGGTGCCCACGCCATCACCCGGCCCAGCACGCCGGGGCGCATGTCCACGTTGGAATGCTGCAACAGCAGCTGGATGGCAATGGCGAACGCCAGCACCGCCGCCACCGGCATCGGCAGGCCCAGCACCAGCAGCGGCAGCACACCGCCCACTGCTTCGGCCGCCTGGTGCAGCGGGTGTTTCATCAGGCCGTTGAAGCCGTACATGCGGGTGACGCTGTGGTGCACCGCATGCAGCCGCCACAGCCAGCCGATGCGATGGCTGGCGTAGTGCACCAGGGTGATGCCGAGATCGGCGGCGATGATGGCCAGCAGTACCTGCAGCGCGAAGGGCCACTGCACCGGCCAGGCCTGCCACGGAATGAGCGCTGCCAGCAGCGGCACCGCGGCGATCGAAAGCAGGTTCAGGCTTTCGTTGACCAGCGCATGCAGGGTGTCACGCACGCTGTCGCCCTGGTCGTGGTTGAACGCAGGGTCGTAGGGCCACGCGCGTTCGGCGGCAAACGAGAGCGCGATGGCAAGCGCCAGCAAGGCCAGCAGCCACAGCGGGTCGCCCTGTTGATGGCCAACCCAGGCAATGGCAGCGGCGACGAATCCAAGCAGGAACAGGGGGGCATACAGGCGGAGCATCCAGTGCTTCATGGGCAACCCGGAAAATGAGGGGCCTGCATGCTGGCGTGACGTGTGGGTTGCTGGCTTGAACAAACGGCGCAAGCGCGTGCCGCGGGTGGATGCGGAGCGTGGTCGGCACCGTGTTTCCTGCATCCACGCGTGGCGTGGATCTACAATGGCGCCCTCATCGCGCCCGGGACCGGCATGGACTCCTTCAACCTGATGCGTGCCTTCCGCCGCATCGTCGAACGTGGCGGCCTGGCCCGTGCCGCCGAAGACCTGGGCATGTCGCCGGCCGGATTGAGCAAACAGCTGCGCACGCTGGAAACCCACCTGGGCGTGGTGTTGCTGCAGCGGACCACGCGGCGCATGAGCCTGACCGAAACCGGCCATGCCTATTACCGTGAGTGCTGCCGCCTGCTCGACGAGCTGGACGCGCTGGAACGTGGCATCGCCGAACAGCGTGGCGAAGTGGCCGGGCGCCTGCGCGTCAATACGCCGCAGTCGTTCGCGCTGAGCACGCTGTCACCGCTGCTGCCGCGCTTCCTGCAGCAGCACCCGCAGCTGTCGCTGGACCTGGTGATGGAAGACCGCCTGCTCGATGCGGTCGGCGAAGGCTTCGATGTGTCGCTGCGGCTGCGCGCCGAGCTGGACGACTCGCGATTGGTGGCGCGCCGGCTGGCCTCGCTGCAGCAGGTGCTGTGCGCGGCCCCGTCCTACCTGCAGCAGCATCCGGCACCACAAGCGGTGGAGGATCTGCAGGCGCACAGCGTGCTGGCCTACAGCCTGTCCGATTCACCCGGCAGCTGGCCGCTGCTCGGCCCCGATGGCCAGGTAACGATCACCCTGCCGGCACGCGTCACCGTCAACAACAGCCTGATGCTGCGCGATCTGCTGGTGGCCGGTATGGGCATCGGCGCCCTGCCCTCGTTCCTGGCGGCGCCGTCACTGGCCCGCGGCGAACTGCAGCAGGTGCTGCCCGACCACCGCTATCCACCGCGCTTCGTGCATGCGGTCTACCCCACCTCGCGCCACCTGCAGCCCAAGGTGCGTGCCTTCATCGATTTCCTGCACGCCGAGCTGCCCGCCTGCGCCGGCCTGGATTCGTAACCGCCAGCGAAAACTGAGCTGCCTGCGGCGTGCTGTTTCAGCCATGCCGCGCTGCCTACTCTGCCGCCTCCCTTCTCACCGATGGCAGGCCGATGTCTTCCGTTTCTTCCCCCGCCACTGCCGCGCCAGTGGTCGATTTCTTCCACGACGTGGTCTGCGGCTGGTGCTTCGTACTGGCCCCGCGCCTGCAGCAGGTCTCGGCCGAACTCGGCATCCAGGTGCGCCACCGCAGCTTCGTGCTGCAGGACTCGCGCGCGCAGATGATCGAGGTATTCGGCTCGATGGAGCGCGCCAAGGCGATCATCCTGCGCCACTGGACCGACTGCGCCGCGCATGAAGACAGCGCGCGCATCGATATCGAAGGCATGCGCGCGCAGGACTTCGAATACCCCTCCGGCTGGCTGGGTGCACTGGCCTGCCAGGCCGCCGGCATGCTTGGCGGCAATGAGGCCCACGGCGTGATGTTCGACGCGGTGCAATGGGCGCACCTGCACCAGCACCGCAACATCGGCGACGCCGAAGTGCTGCTCGATATCGCCGAATCGCTGGGCCATCCCCGTGGCGCCTTCGCTGACCACATGCGCAGCGACGCAGTACGCCAACGCGTACAGGCCGACCGCGCCGACGCCGCTGCGCTCGGTATCCGTTCCATTCCCACCGTGATCGGCGACAACGGCCTGCGCCTGCAGACCCTGCCGCTGCCGCACCTGCGCCAGGCCCTGGCGCCGCTGGTCGCGGCCTGAGCCGCGCCCCCCACCCTGCAAGGAGATTCCCCATGACCCCACGTACCCTGGCCACTACACTGGCCCTGCTGCTGGCCGGCACCGCCGCTTCCACCACGGTGTCCGCGCACGAACGCGTTCCTTCCGGCCAGCAGGTCGGCACCAGCCCCTGGGGGCCGAAGGACGAGATCGGCCGCCTCAACCTGATCACCGAGGCGTCGCGCGCAGCGATCCTGTCGCGGGTCAGCGGCGGCAAGGCCTATGACCTGGCCACCGAGTACTACGTCGGCATGCCCAGCTGGCAGGACGCCGGCGACCCGCACTACCAGTTCTGGATGACCCACACCCCGCGCGGCACGGTGATGGACGATCCGATGGGCGTGGGCGAGACCATGAACCTCACCCGCAGCTACACCGGCACGGCGTTCTCGATGTACAGCCACACCGGCACCCACATCGATGCGCTGAACCACTTCGGCATCCACGGAAAGATCTGGAACGGCTTCGAGGCCGACACGCATCTGGGCGATCGTGGCTGGAAGGTCACCGGCATCGAGAAGTTCCCGCCGCTGATCGCGCGTGGCGTACTGATCGACGTGGCCGGTGCCAAGGGCGTGGACATGCTGCCGGACAGCTACCGCGTCACCCGCCAGGACCTGAAGGATGCGCTGGCACGCCAGCGGGTGAAGCTGCAGCAGGGTGACATCGTGCTGATCCGCACCGGCCGCATGCGCCTGTTCGAACAGCCCAGGGCCTACATGGCCAACCCGCCGGGCATGGGCCTGGACGCGGCGCGCTTCCTGGTCGAAGACAGCGGCGCGATGATCGTCGGCGCCGACAACCTCAGCTTCGAGACCTTCCCTTCGGAAGTGTCCGATGACTACGTGCCACTGCACACCTACCTGCTGGCCCAGCAGGGCGCGCCGATCATCGAGCTGGTGGCGCTGGACGAACTGGCCCGCGACAAGGTCTACGAATTCGCCTTCATCGGCGGTCCGTTGAAGATCCGCGGCGGCGATGCCGCGCCGCTGCGCCCGGTGGCGTTGCCGGTCCGCCCGTAACCGGGGCCCGTGGGTGCCGACCTTGGTCGGCATTCCGTCGCATGCCGGGTGGGTGCCGACCTTGGTCGGCACTCCTTTCCCCCTTCAGCAACCTGAAACCCGACCCTTCAATTTCATTAGTAATTCTACTCACAACACGAGTAGCATGTCCGGTCTCAGCCCCTGATACCGGCCCGTCGATACTCGCTCCATGCCCGCCGTTTCCGCCCATTCCTGTCGTCCCCAGCCCGCCCGGCACCTCCCCTGGAGGACCGGCTGATGGGCGCCGTCGTCGCCCTCGACCGGCTGCTGGACGGGCGCCAGCTGTGGCGCGGCCCGGCTCGGCAGGGCCCGGCCAGCGACCACCTGGCCAGCGGCCACCCGGCACTGGATGCACGCCTGCCCGGCGGTGGCTGGCCGGCCAGCGGGCTGTGCGAGGTGTTGCAGGCAGCACCCGGCGTGGGCGAGTTGGCGCTGGTCTGGCCGGCGCTGGCGAAGCTGAGCCAGCGCGAACGCCCGATCGTGCTGGTCGCCCCGCCCTATCGCCCGCATGCGCCGGCCTGGGCGGCGGCCGGGCTGGACCTGGCCCAGCTGCAGATCATCCACGCTGCGCCGAAGCAGGCGCTGTGGGCCACCGAACAATGCCTGCGTTCTGCGGCCTGCGCCGCGGTGCTGTGCTGGCCCCAGCAGGCCGACGACCGCGCCCTGCGCCGGCTGCAGGTGGCCGCCGACAGCGGCCAGTGCCTGGGCTTCGTGTTCCGCGAGGCGCAGGCAGCGCGCAACCCCTCCCCGGCCAGCCTGCGCCTGCAGCTCGACCACGGCCAGGTGCAGGTGCTGAAGTGCCGTGGCGGATTGCCGCCCGCGCAGCCGTTGCCGCTGGCCATCGCCCACTGAGGTCGCGCCATGCACTGGGCCTGCCTGTTGTTGCCGCAGCTGGCGCTGGACAGCGTGCTGCGCCTGCAGCCGGACCCGCAGCGGCCACTGGTGCTGCTGCAGGGGCCGGCGCAGCGTCGCGTGCTGCGAGCGGTCAGCCCGTCCGCACGCGCAGCCGGGCTGCGCCCGGGCATGCTGCTCTCGGCCGCGCAGGTGCTGGTGCAGGACATGCACCTGCACGACTACGACCCGAACGCGGAGCAGCACACGCGGCAGCTGCTGGCCAGCTGGGCCTACGCCTACAGCTCGCAGGTCAGCCTCGATTTTCCGCATGCGCTGGTATTGGAGATCGGTGCCAGCCGTGCCCTGTTCGGTGACTGGCTGACCATCGAACAGCGCCTGCGCAACGAACTGCACGAACTCGGTTTCCGCCACCGCCTGGTGGCCGCGCCCACCCCGCATGCCGCACGCGTGCTGGCCAATGTGCATGACGGCCTCGGCATCGATGCACAACAGTTGCCAGCCGTGCTGGCACAGCTGCCGTTGCCACGCTGCGGCCTGCCCGGCGATGCGGTGACCGTGCTCGGCCGTTCCGGCCTGCGCACGCTGGGCGCGGTACTGGACCTGCCACGTGACAGCCTGGCCCGCCGTTTCGCGCCCGAGGTGCTGCAGCAGCTGGACGCGCTGCGTGGCCTGCCTACCGCGCCGCTACGCTACTACCAGCCACCGGATCGTTTCGACGCACGCATCGAGTTCGAGTACGAGATCGAATCCAGCCAGGCCCTGCTGTTTCCACTGCGTCGCCTGCTGCTGGACCTGGCCGCCTTCCTGTGCTCGCGCGATGGTGGCGTGCAGCGCTTCGACCTGCATTTCGAGCACGACCTGCTGCCACCCAGCGTGCTGACCATCGGCTTGCTGGCGCCCGAACGCGATGCCGCACTGCTGTTCGAAATCGCGCGCAACCGCATGGAAGCCTTCGCCCTGCCCGCCGGCAGCCGCGCACTGCGCCTGCAGGCCGAGCAGCTGCCGCCCTTCGTGCCCGCCGCGCGCGACCTGTTCGACACCCGGCCGGCGCAGGCGATGCCCTGGAGCCAGTTGCGCGAGCGTCTGCGTGCGCGGTTGGGCGATGACGCCGTGCAGCCACTGGCGGTGCAGGCCGACCATCGCCCCGAACGCGCCAGTGGTACCCAGCCGGCGATCAAACCGCCGTCGTATTGGCCGCTACGCCCGGGCTGGCTGCTGGATACGCCGCAACCGCTGCGTGATCCACGCCTGCGCATCGTCGCCGGGCCGGAGCGGATCGAATCGGGCTGGTGGGACCAGGCCGATGCGCGGCGCGATTACTACGTGGTGGAAACCACGCATGGCCAGCGCGGCTGGGCTTTCCGTGAGCGCAACGATCCGCATGCGCCGTGGATGCTGCACGGCTGGTTCGGCTGAGCCGCCATGCCCAGCGAACTGCCCGGCTACGCCGAACTGCATTGCCTGTCGGCCTTCAGTTTCCAGCGCGGCGCCTCGATCGCCGAAGAGTTGTTCGCGCGCGCCGCCGGCCAGGGCTATCGTGCGCTGGCAATCACCGACGAATGTTCGCTGGCCGGCATCGTGCGCGCCTGGCAGGCGGCGAAGACGCATGGCGTGGCGCTGATCGTGGGTGCCGAATTCCAGGTCGAGGACGGCCCGAAGCTGGCCCTGCTGTGCACCGACCAGGCCGCCTATGCCGGGCTGTGCCAGTTGATCACCACCTGCCGGCGGCGGGCTGCCAAAGGCGAATACCGCTGCCTGCGCGAGGACCTGCTCGGCCTGCCCGACGGCCTGCTGTGCCTGTGGCTGGACCGGCAGCCGGCCGCTACCGATCTGGAGCTGCTGCGCACCGGCTTCGATGATCGCCTGTGGCTGGCGGTGGAGCTGCACCACGAGCATGACGACGCGCGACGCCTGCAGCAGCTGCAGGCCTTCGGCGAACGCCATCGGCTACCCCTGGTCGCCAGCGGTGATGTGCACATGCATGTGCGTCGCCGCCGCGCGCTGCAGGACACGCTGACCGCGATCCGCCACCGCTGCAGCGTGGCCGAAGCCGGCTGGCGCCTGTTCCCCAACGGCGAGCGCCACCTGCGCCCGCGCACCGCACTGGCCCAGCTGTATCCACCCGAACTGCTGGCCGAGACCCTGCGCATCGCCGAACGCTGCCACTTCACCCTGGAGCAGCTGCAGTACACCTACCCGCGCGAACTGGTGCCGGAGGGCCATGACCCGGACAGCTGGCTGCGCGTACTGGTCGAGCGCGGCATCCCGTGGCGCTGGAAAGATGGCATCGAACCGGCACAACGCACGCAGATCGAACACGAACTGGCGTTGATCCGGCAGAAGAACTACGCCTCCTACTTCCTCACCGTGCAGGACATCGTGCGCTTCGCGCGCAGCCAGGGCATCCTCTGCCAGGGCCGTGGCTCGGCAGCCAACTCGGCGGTGTGCTTCGTGCTGGGCGTGACCGAGATCGACCCGGCGCGCAGCAACCTGTTGTTCGAGCGTTTCATCTCCGCCGAGCGCGATGAACCGCCGGATATCGACATCGACTTCGAGCACGAGCGCCGCGAGGAAGTACTGCAGTACGTGTTCAAGCGCTATGGGCGTGAACGTGCTGCATTGACGGCAGTGGCGATCAGCTACCGCGGCCGCAGCGCGATCCGCGACGTCGCCCGCGCGCTCGGCCTGCCGATGGACCAGGTCAACGAGCTGGGCGCGGCGATGGACCACTGGGGCGGCCACGTGCCACTGCCCGAGACACTGCGCGAGCGCGGTTTCGATCCGGAAACCCCGCTGATGCGCCGGCTGCTGTCACTGACCGCCGAGCTGATCGACTTTCCGCGCCACCTGTCGCAGCACCCAGGCGGTTTCGTGATTTCCGAGCATCCGCTGTCGACCCTGGTGCCGGTCGAGAACGCGGCGATGGCCGACCGCACCGTCATCCAATGGGACAAGGATGACCTCGATGCCACCGGCCTGATGAAAGTCGACTGCCTGGCGCTGGGCATGCTCACCGCCATCCGCAAGTGCCTGGCGATGCTGCAGCAGCACGGCCTGCACGAAGGGCGCATGGATGCGATTCCTGATCAAGACGGCCCGACCTACGACATGATCTGCGCCGCCGACACCATCGGCGTGTTCCAGATCGAGTCGCGCGCGCAGATGGCGATGCTGCCACGCCTGCAGCCACGCGAGTTCTATGACCTGGTGATCGAGGTGGCGATCGTGCGCCCCGGCCCGATCCAGGGCGACATGGTGCACCCCTACCTGGAACGGCGAAAGATCCTGCGCGAACAGGGTCCGGACGCGTTGAACGATCCGGACAATCCGCTCTATCCAGCGCAGTTGGAACGCGTGTTCGCCCGTACCCTCGGCGTGCCACTGTTCCAGGAACAGGTCATGCAGCTGGCGGTGGAAGCCGCCGACTACACGCCTGGCCAGGCCGATGCCCTGCGCCGCTCGATGGCCGCGTGGAAACGCCGTGGTGGCCTGGAACCGCATCGCGAGAAGCTGCTGGCGGGCATGTTGAAGAACGGCTTCAGCCGCGAGTACGGCGAACACCTGTTCGAGCAGATCAAGGGCTTCGGCGATTACGGCTTCCCGGAAAGCCACGCCGCCAGCTTCGCCCTGCTGACCTATGCCAGCTGCTGGTTGAAGTGCCACCACCCGGCCGCGTTCACCGCCAGCCTGATCAACAGCCAGCCGCTGGGCTTCTACAGCCCCGACCAGCTGCTGCAGGACGCGCGCCGACATGGCATTCGCGTGCTGCCGGTGGACGTGCGCCACAGCGACTGGGACTGCACGCTGGATTTCAGCAAGGGCGCGGCCGCAATCCGGCTCGGCCTGCGCCTGGTCGATGGCTGCAACGAGCCCGCCGTGCAGGCCATCATGCGCGAGCGCGCGCGACGCCCGTTCGACGACGTGGGCGACCTGTGCCAGCGCACCGCGCTGGACCGCCGCCAGCAGGGCCTGCTGGCCGATGCTGGCGCGTTGCGTGGGCTCAGCGGCCATCGCCATCGTGCGCGCTGGGATATCTCCGGTGTGGAGAACCGGTTGCCATTGTTCGATCAGGCGCGTGCCACCGCCGAGGCCCGCGTACCGTTGCCGCTGCCCAGCGCGTGGGAGGACATGCAGGCCGATTACCGCAGTACCGGCACCACGCTGGGCCGCCATCCGCTCTCGTTCCTGCGCGCGCAGCTGCGCAGCCGGGGCTGCCTGGATGCCGCGCAACTGGCGGGTCACGGCCATGGCCGCCGCGTGCGCATTGCCGGCCTGGTGCGCATGCGCCAGCGTCCGCAGACCGCCAGTGGCGTGACCTTCCTCACTCTTGAGGACGAGACCGGCATGGTCAACGCGGTGGTCTGGCGCCACCTGGCCGATCGCCAGCACCGCGTGCTGGTTGATACCCAGCTGATGCAGATCGACGGCCGCCTGGAGCGCGTCGATGGCGTGCAGCATGTCATCGTGCAGCGCATGCACTGCCTGGATGAGCTGCTGCAGGGACTGCGCAGCCACAGCCGCGATTTCCACTGACGATACACAACGTCACACAACGAACTGGCCATTGCCGGTCCGCATCCGCTATCGTCGGCACATCCAAGGAAGGACGATCCGATGCCCCGTGCACTGCTGCTGACCACCCTGGTGGTCTCGACCCTTGCCCTGCTTGTTTCCGGCTGGACGGCCTGGAGCCTGCATCGCAGCCAATCGCCCCAGCGCATCATCGAAGCGCGCGGCCTGGTCATCCACGATGACAGCGGCCAGCCGCGGGTGATCCTCGGCGCACCGGTTCCCGACCCCCTCAATCAGGGCCGCCCCCTGGGACCGCGTGCCACGGCATTGTCCGGGCTCATCCTGCTCGGCCCGGACGGTACCGAGCGGGGTGGCTATGGCACCAGCGACCGCGGTGGCGAAGCCCTGCTGACCCTGGACGACGCCAGCGGCAGCACCGAAGTGTTCAAGGTGGTGGCCAACCCGGATCGCGGTGCAAGCCTGATGGTCAAGCACCAGAACAACACCGGCGCGATGCTCACCTCCTGGCAGGGCAAGCCGGAGCTGATGTTCGTCGATGACAGCGGCCAGTCCTACTACGTGCGGCCGGGTGCCAACGCCGCGCCCTGATCTGCTTTTGTAGCGTCGAGCTTGCTCGACTTTTGTTGGCACGAGCAGTCGAGCAAGCTCGACTCTACAGTCCAAACACCCCCGCCAGATCGTCGGCCAGCTGCCGCTGCTGCACCAACCCCAGCGCCGCGCAGGTGATGCGCAGGCCATGCCCCGGCGACGCGACTGCAAATACTTCGCCCGCGCGCACATGCCATCCGCGCGACGCCAGCGCCAGCACCTGTGGATGGCTGTCAGCCTGCAACGGCAGCCACAGGTTCAATCCTTCCATCGGCTGCGGCGTCGGCACGCCCCGTGCACCCAGCAATTCCTGCAACGACAGCAGCCGTTGCTGATAGCGCTCGCCCGCAGAAGCGATCTTCGCCCGCTGCGACGCCGAGCCCAGCACCGACGTCGCCGCATCCTGCAGAAGGTGGCTGACCCAGCCGGTACCGGACGCCAACCGCAGCCGCAACCGCGTCGCCGTCTCTTCATCGCAGGCCAGCCAGGCCAGCCGCAGATCCGGACCCAAGGGCTTGGACAGCGAGCGCAGCAATGCCCAGCGCCGGCCATCAAGCGGCAGTACCGAGTGATAGGCCTGCTGCGAAAGCAGCGCGTAGTGATCGTCGATCAGCACCGCCACCTGCGGATAGGCCGCCAGCAACTGGCGCAACGCACGCGCCCGCTTCGCATCGAGGCTGGCCCCGGTCGGGTTGTGCGCACGCGGGGTCAGCAGCACCGCGCGTGCGCCGGCCTCCAGTGCGGCACGCAGCGATTCAACCTGCATGCCATGCGCATCCACCGCAACCGGCAAGGGCGCATGGCCTACCGCGTTGAGTACGTTGAGGCTGCCGAGGAAACATGGATCTTCCACCGCGATGCGATCACCCGGCAGCAGCCACGCCGCCAGCAGGCGCTCAATGCCATCGACCGCGCCATGGGTCAGCTCCAGCGCATAACCCTCGGGGCAATCCGCATCCAGCGAGGCCCGTGCCAGCGCCTGCAACCGCGGGTCGACCGTGCCCACCCCATACAACCGTGGCGCCGCCGGAGCCAGTCGCAGGTTCGGCAGCAGGCGCGGATCCGGGTTGCCACCGGCCAGGTCATGCAGGGCCAGCCCCGGCGTGCTGCCCTCGCGTGCGATCGTTGGCGGCAGCCCACGCACCACCGTGCCGCGGCGGCCCGCCGTGCTGGCCAGGCCGGCCGCATCCAGTCGCTTGTAGGCGGCGGCCACCGTATTGCGGTTCACGCCCAGCTGCTCGGCCAGCTCGCGTACCGGCGGCAGCACGCTGCCGGCTGGCAGGCGGCCCTTGCCGATGCCATCACGGATGCTGTCGAAGATCGACTCAGCGCTATGCCCGGTGATTTTCATTTTGTCCTATGCCAAACTATGTCTTGTCCTGTGCCAGTGTATCCCACCCTGGCCCTCCGCATTGAAGGTGCCCGCATGCCTCTTGCCGCAGCCGACTGGCCCGTTGCCCAGTCCGTCGAACAGATCGCCGCCAACCTGGTCACGGTGCGCCAACGCATCGCCGAAGCCTGCGCCCGCGTTGGCCGCGATCCGTCCAGTGTCCGCCTGCTGCCAGTCAGCAAGACCGTCGATGACGCCCGCATCCGCATGGCCGTGGCCGCTGGCTGCCACGAACTGGGCGAGAACAAGGTCCAGGAGGCACAACGCAAGGCCGAGGCCATGGCCGACCTGGGGGTGCATTGGTCGGTGATCGGGCACCTGCAGACCAACAAGGCGCGTTACGTGGCGCGCTTTGCCAGCGAGTTCCAGGCGCTGGACAGCCTGCGCGTGGCCGAGGCGCTGCAACAGCGCCTGCAGCTGGAAGACCGTACGCTGGATGTATTCGTACAGGTCAACACTTCGGCCGAACCCAGCAAGTACGGCCTGGAGCCCGGCGCGGTCGATGCATTCGTGCAGCAGCTGCCGGCGTTCGATCGCCTGCGTGTCCGCGGCCTGATGACCTTGGCCATCTTCACCCCCGAGGTCGAGCGCGTGCGTGCCTGCTTCGTGCGCCTGCGCGAACTGCGCGACCAGCTGCAGCACATCGCGCCTGCCGGCATCGACCTGTCGCAGCTGTCGATGGGCATGTCCGGTGACTTCGAAGTGGCGATCGAGGAAGGCGCCACCGTGGTCCGCGTCGGCCAGGCCATCTTTGGCGCCCGTGCTACCCCGGACAGTTTCTACTGGCCCAACAGCGGAGCACCGGCATGAAGCACGCGGTGGTCCTGCAGCACGTTGCCTTCGAGGATCTCGGCACCCTGAAGCCGCTGCTGCTGGCGCAGGGCTGGCAGCTGCAGGTGGTACAGGCAGGCGTCGACGGGCTCGAACCGGCCTGGGCGGCCGACCTGCTGGTGGTGCTGGGCGGCCCCATCAGCGTCAACGAGGTTGATCGTTATCCGTTCCTCAACGACAGCATCAGGCTGTTGCAACAGCGCCTGGAACAGCAGCGCCCCACCCTCGGCATCTGCCTCGGCGCGCAGCTGATGGCGCGTGCGCTCGGCGCCCATGTCGTCGCCAGCGGCGGCAAGGAGATCGGCTTCGCGCCACTGCTGCTCACCGATGACGGCCAGCGTTCACCGCTGCTGGCACTGCAGGGCATTCCGGTGCTGCATTGGCACGGCGAGGCGTTTGAACTGCCCGCGAGGGCACGCCGCCTGGCCAGCACTCCGGCCTGCCGCCACCAGGCCTTTGCCATCGGCAATTACGCACTGGCGCTGCAATGCCATCCGGAACTGGACGCGCGCCAGTTCGAGCGCTGGCTGATCGGGCACACCCTTGAGCTGGCCCAGGCCGGCATCAATCCCAGTGACCTGCGCGCACAGGCCCGCCGCTATGGCGCACCGCTCGCCGCGGCTGCCACCGCGATGTTCGCCCATTGGTTGCAGGAACTGCCGGAGACCGCACGATGAACTACCGTCTTCAGATCCATCGCCACGGCGCCTACTGGGGCCACTTCGACTGCAGCGGGCCCGGCGCCCTGCAGCGCCTGGACGCCATCGCGGCGCAGCTGCCTGCCGAGCAGGGCTTCCTGCTGAAGCGGCAGAAAGGTAGTGGCGAAGAACGCATCCTGTCCAGCACTGCCGATGGCCTGCGCGTGCTCGCCGCGCAGATCCAGTACCGCGACATCTGACCCGATGAGGGTGGTGCCGGTCGCTGCTGGCTCGACACCCCCGCACAGGCGATACTGCGCGAATGCTCGACGTACCGGCCAGCCTGCATGACATCGCCTGCGATCTTCAGCAACGGTTGCAACGCATCGAGCTGCAGCCCAGCAATGGCGACTACCGGCTTTTGATCGGTGGAGAAATGCTGCGCTTCCCCTATCGCATCTACGCCGACAGCACGCGCCTGAGCCGCTTGGCATCTTCGTTGCATGGCGATGCACGCCTGCTGTGCCTGTGCCTGATCACCCGCCATCCGGATGGATTCATGCGACAACGTGCCATCGAGGCGATGGGGCCGGTTTCTGCACCGTGGGCGCTGGCGTTCCATCTGGCGCAGCTCAATGAGTATGTCGAAGAGATAGCGCTGGCGATCGATCAGCAGGCCCGGCAGATCGGCCTGACCGCCTACGCGCCGCTGATCGGCGAAAACTCCCTCTTCTTCGAACGCTGCCTACAGCGCGCCGCAAGCTACTGGAATGTCTACCATCGGCAAAAGCATCCAACGCTGCGCACGTTTCCCGCCCACCGGCTGCTGCGGGACATGCGACGCGCCAGCCATACGGGCTGACCAGGCAGCCGGCCACCCGACAACTTGATGCAAATGATTCTCTTTTGCTGTAAGGTGCAGCCGCTGCCCTTGCCGCCGCGGGCTGTTCCCTTTCCCAGTTGTCGCCCGCCCCGTGTCCACGCCTGTCGAACCGACGGATGTCGCGCATCTGTGCGCGGCCCATTACCGGCCGCTGCGCGCCCATGTCCGCCGCAAACTCCCGCAACCCAGCGACGCCGATGACGTCGTCCAGGAAACCTGGCTGCGTGTCGTCAAGGTCGCTGCCAGCGGCCTGCTGAACAACGGCCGCGCTTATCTGTACCGCGTTGCCCACAACC
Organism: Stenotrophomonas maltophilia; assembly: GCF_047497515.2. GTDB lineage: Bacteria > Pseudomonadota > Gammaproteobacteria > Xanthomonadales > Xanthomonadaceae > Stenotrophomonas. Next base: position 617,219 of record NZ_JAXAXL020000001.1, on the reverse strand, counting down.
TGATCGCGGATCACTACCGGCAGCGCCAGCGCCGTCGCGAAGAGACGCTGGATGACGCCCAGCTGCATGCCATCGCCGACCCTGCGCCCCTGCCGGAGCAGCGCCTGCTGGATGCAGAGCAGCTGCGTCACCTCGATGCGATCATCGCCGCGCTGCCACCGCGCTCGCGCCAGGTCTTTCTGCTGGCCCGCGTGGAACAGATGGCGTTGGCTGAAATTGGCCGCCAGCTTGGCATCAGCCGGCAGACCGCGCATGGCCACCTGTTGCGCGCCCTGGTTGCTCTGCAGCAGGTGCCCAGCCCATGAGCCAGGAGGCAATTGCACGCGAAGCCGCCCGCTGGTGGCTGGATGGGCACGACGGCGACCGCGACGAGAACGCGTTCGACCAGTGGTGTCGAGCCGATCCGCGCCATGCCGCACAGTACCTGCACCTGCAGCAGCTGTGGCAGGCCGGCGCGGCGATGCCCAGCCTGCAGCGGCAGCAGCAACGGCGGCAGCGGCGGCGCCTGGGTGAAGCTGGCGTTGCGGTGCTGCTGCTGTGTGCGCTCGGCCTTTACAGTCGCCATACCTCGCCGCCTGCCGCACAGGTAGTGCGCACCGCCGCCGGCGAGATCCGTGACGAAGCCCTGCCGGACGGTTCGCATGTCCTGCTGTCGCCGGGCAGCGAAGTGTACGTGCGCATCAGCGCAGAACGCCGCCAGCTGCAGCTGAAACGCGGGCAGGCCTGGTTCCAGGTGGCTGCCGACGCCCGGCGACCGTTCCAGGTGCATACGCCACACGGCACCGTCACCGCGTTGGGTACCGCCTTCGACCTTGCCGTACAGGGCAGCAGCAGCGTGGTCACCGTCACCGAGCATCGCGTCGGCGTGGAAAGCGGCAGCGACAGCCTGCAGGCGCTCGAAGGCCAGCAGCTGCGTTTCGACGGCCAGACGCCGGCCCTGCCCCGCGCCGCCGATGCAGGTGCATTGGCCTGGCGCGAGCGGCGCCTGCACTGGGTCTCTGCGCCGCTCGCCGAAGTAACCCAAGGCCTGGATCGCTGGCACGGCGGGCACACCTGGATTGTCGGCGCGCGCCTGCGCCAACAGCCGGTTACCCTGCTCGGCAGTGCCGACGGCGCGGCCGGCAATCGCGACCAGCTGGCCTCGCAACTGCACGTCCGCGTGCTGCGGATCGGTGCAGGGATGCAGGTATGGCTGCCGCCGCGACGGGAACAACGCAATGCACCCTGACATCGGCCCCTCTTCTGCGTCTGCCCAGGATGACGACGCTCTGCGTCAGCCCCTGGAGCCCCCGATGCTGTGCCCCCGCCCCCTTGTCCTTGCCCTGTCGCTGGCCTGCGCCAGCACCGTTGCGCTGCTGCCCGCCAATGCCCACGCACAGGCCGCCACACGCACCTTTGACCTGCCCGCCCAACCACTGCCTGCCGCGCTGGATGCCTACAGCCGGCTGACCGGCATCGATCTGGTCGTTGCCGCGGCGCTTCCCGCCGGCCACGCGGCACCGGCGCTGCGTGGCGATTTCGACGATGCGCAGGCCCTGTCACACCTGCTGGTCGGCAGTGGCCTGCGCCCACGTTTCATCAATGCACGTCGTGCCACGCTGGAACCAGCGCCCGCCGAGCGCCGCGATGGCAGCCGCCGCACCGGGCCCCTGCGCGTGCAGGGCGACACCGCGCACGGCCAGGCACCAGGCACCGGCGCCAGCCAGTACGTGCCGGCCACCCGCGATGGCTTCACGCCCGCGATCGGCAGCGAGCGCATCGCCATGGCCGAGCGCCAGGAAGGCAACAGCCTGCTGCGCTCGATGCCCGGCACCCACAGCTTCCATTCGCGCAGCCAGCCCGGCCTGCAGCTCAACATCCGCGGCATGACCGGCTCCGGCCGCGTCAACACCATGATCGACGGCGTCACCCAGACGTTCCGCAACAATGCCGGGCACGGCTCGGGGGGGCCGTTCGCGTACGTCGATCCGTTCCTGCTGGCCGGCGTGGACGTGCAGCGCGGCGCGGTTGCCGGTGGCGATGGCGCTGGCACGCTGGCCGGCAGCGCCAACTTCCGCACCCTGGACATCGACGATCTGCTCGGCGCAGGCCGTGACTGGGGCCTGCGCGCGGGCTACCGCCAAGGCAACAACGGCTATGGCAACGGCCGCACCTTCGCCGGCGCCTGGCGCCACAGCGAGGACGGCGGTGACCGCCAGTTCGGCCTGTTGGCCGCTGCCAGCAGCAGCCGCAGCAGCGAATACGCCACCGCCCGTGGGCAGAAGAACAGTGCCGATCCGGGCAGCCAGCAGCCCAGCAGCTGGCTGCTGAAAGCCCGCCTGCAGCCCAGCGACCAGCATCGGCTCGACCTGAGCCACATGCATTACGAAAACGACTTCTACCACAACTACCCGTGGCAGATTTCCGCGCGCAACCAGCGCGCCAGCTACCACTACACGCCCTATACGCCGTGGATTGACCTGCGTGCGACCTTCGCCAGCAACAAGACCCGGCTGTTCTACCCGCCGGTGGAGGATTCGAGCTACATCGGCCGCCGCACCCACAGCAGCCTGAGCAGCTGGACCGTGGACAACACCAGCCGCTTCGACATCGGCGCGCTGCAGGCGCGCTGGAACACCGGCATCAAGCACCAGTCGGACATCTTCGTGGCCGACACGCCGACCCTGCGCGGCGCCAACCCACAGGGGCGCAGCCAGCTCGACAGCGTGTTCAGCACGCTGCAACTGCAGTACGACATCTACGCAGTGACCGCCGGCCTGCGCCAGGACCGCTATGGCATCCGTGGCCATATCCCCACGTTCTCCGACGTGCCGGGCCAGTGCGCGGAGATCAACGGCGGCGACATCGATGTGCGCCGCACCGAGCGTGCACTCAGCCCCAGCCTGGCGGTTTCGCTGCAGGCCACCGACTGGCTGCAGCTGTTCGCGGAAGTCTCACGCACCTCGCGGCCACCGCGGGTGCAGGAAATGTTCTTCGAAAAGATTCCGCTGGAGGGCATGAGCGATGCCGACGGCGTCGGCGCCAATCCGTTCCTGCGCCGCGAGCGCTCGCGCAACCTGCAGTTCGGCGCCAACCTCAGCACCGACTCGCTGCTGGTTGACGGCGACCTGGCACAGCTGCGCATCACCCGGTTCGACAACCGCATCCGTGATTACATCAAGCCGCAGTACCTGCTGATCGTGCATCCACCGGAAGTGGCGCCGTTCGTGGTGCCGATCGACAGCGACCCGCAGCTCAACGCCTGGACCGATGTGCTGGATGCCGACGATTTCAGTGCCACCACACGCTGGATGAACCACCAGGGCATCGTGCGCATGCGCGGCATCGAGCTGGAGGCGCACTACGCCAGCGAGCATTACCACGCCACCCTCAGCTGGACCCGCTCGCAGACCAGCGCGCCGGCCATCGAGTTCGTCAACCTGGAAGACATCACCGCCCTGCCCGACCGCTACTGGACGCTGGACGTCGGCGGCCGCTGGTGGCAGCAGCGCGTGCAGGCCGGCCTGCGCGCCGAGTATTCCGGTCCCACCGAGGAAGGCTACGACTTCTTCCAGACCCGCAAGACCGGCGGCACCGGCGTGCTGCTGGACTTCTACGCCAGCTTCAAGCCCCAGCCCAACACCACGCTGTGGCTGAACATCGAAAACCTGCAGAACAAGTCCTATGACAACAATGCCTCGATCGACAGCATCTTCAGCCCGATCCTGGACCGCGGCAACGGCCGTGGCCGCACCGTCTCGATGGGCGTCACTGTGGCGTTCTAGCCGTCGCTGGTTGCCGCTGTGCCTGCTCGCGCTGGCCGCACTGGCCAGCGCGCAGCCGATGCCCGGCACGGTGATCGACCTGGCCAGCGGCGAGCGCCTGGACGAGGCCGCGTTCATCCAGCGTGCGGCTGGCGCCCAGCGACTGCTGCTGGGCGAGCGACATGACCTGCCGGGTGACCATGCTGCCCAGCGCTGGTTGCTGCAGACGCTGCAACAGCAGCGCCCGCAGGGTGCGCTGGTGATGGAGATGATCGCCAGCGAGCGCCAGCCGCGGCTGCAACGCGTGCAGCGCTGGCTTGCCAAGGGTAATCACGCCGACGGCTCACGCCTGCAGGAACTGCTGGACTGGGATGCGCGCTGGCCGTGGGCCGCCTACGGCGGGCTCGTGCAGGACGCCGCGATTGCGGGCATTGCGCTGGTCGGCGGCAACCTGTCGCGCACCGAGGTCAACACGTTGCTGGCCTCGTCGGAACCGGTCGCATTCCCGGTTGCTGCGGCTCGGCAACGGTTGTCGGCGGTGGTGCTGGCGCAGCATGCAGATGCAGCACCGATGCTGGACGGGATGCTGGCTGTACAGTACGCCCGCGATCGCCGCATGGCACACGTACTGACCGATGCGCCGGCCCCGGCGCTGCTGGTCGCCGGGCGCTGGCATGTGCTGCGCGGCACCGGCGTGCCGGGCCATCTACCACCGGGCGGCGCAGCGCTGGTGATCGTGCTGGCGTCGCCAGGCGAACAGGTCGATGCGACCGACGCCGACCTGCTGTGGGTGCTGGACGATGAGTGAACGCGGCCAGCATTGGCGCGCGGTCGCGATCAGCATCGGCCTGCATCTGCTGCCTTTGCTGCTGCTGGTGCACTGGGTTGCGACGCCGCCGTCACTCCCGCCGCCCGAGCAGGACGTGCGCATCAGCCTGCGCCTGCTGGCACCGGCCACGCCGCCGCAGCCGGTGGAGGAACGCCAGGCCGACACGCCCAGCCAGGCGCAACAGGCACGTGCATCGCAGCCGACGAAATCGCCCCCACCGCCCACCCCCACCGCAGCACGCGAGGGTGAGCTGGCCGCCAGCGAGACCGGTGGCCGTGGCCGGCAGCCGCTGCCGGTCGCCCCGCCAGCGGCCGTGGCCGATGCAAGTCCCGCACCCGCATCGATCACGGCCGCGCCGCCCGCTCCAGACGCACCCCCTGCGGACTTCCAGGCCGGCGCCGCCAGCGACCAGTGGGAAGCCCGCCTGATGGCGCGGCTGGAGCGCTATCGCTACTACCCTGCTGCCGCGCGCTCGCGTCGCCAGCAGGGCACGGCCTGGGTCAGGGCCAGCATCGACCGCGAAGGTCGGCTGCTGGCGCTGCGGTTGGAGCAGTCCAGTGGCCAGCCGATGCTGGATGATGCGGCGCTGCAGACCTTCCGCCGCGCGCAGCCGCTGCCGTCCATTCCCGCTGAAATGAAGGCGCCGCAGGAACTGGTGGTGCCGGTGGAATACTACCTGCGCTAGGCGATATGCAACTGCGAGGCAGTCTGCGACCTCAACCCGGGTTGAGGTCAACTACATCCGACGCAACAGAGTAGTCCGGCACGCGCAATGATCGCGATCCCTCGTAGCGTCGAGCTTGCTCGACCCTACGATGCCGGATCACGTCCACGCCGGATCGGCGGTAAAATCGATGGTCAACCAGAACGTGCTGCCGCGAGCATCCAGCCGCACCGCGATCTCGTCACGCATCGCATCGACCTCGCCCACCGAGCCCAACGGCGTCGCCGGGTCGGCCAGCACATGGATCTCGATGAAGCGCATCCGCCCCATCTTCGCCACGTGGCTGGTGAAACCGGCATAGCCACGCTCGGCCACGAACGCCTGCATCACCTGCTGTACGCGCCGGTCCAGGTCATCCGGCGCCACCTGCAGCACTTCACGCATGGCCCTCCAGGCGCTGCGTGCAGGCACCGGCAGCACGGCCAGGCTGATCAACGCCAGTACCAGCGAATCCAGATAGGGCACCCAGTGATGCCACTCGCCGCCGTGCAATCCCAGCGCCAGCACGAAGGCCAGCACCACCGCCAGGCTCATCAATCCGCCCAGCAGCCAGCCGCGCACGTCCAACCACAGCAGCGCCGAGCGCAGGCGCCTTGCACGCTGCGCGACGAACGCGGCCATTGCCAGGTTGCTGGCACTCAGCAACGCCGCCCACCACAATGCGGGCCCGAACTTCACTTCGTGCCCGCCCGTGGTCAATCCAATCACCGCGTTGGCCAGCGCATAGACGCAGGCGAGCGACAGGATGACCCCGCCGAGTGCCTCCACCATCGGTTCCAGGTGCCAGTAGCCGTACTGGAAGCGCGGGCTTTGTTCCCGCGCCACCAGCCGCAGTACCGACAACGACACCAGCGTCAGGGCTACGTCGACCAGGCTGTACACACCATCGAACAGGATGGCCTGCGATCCCACCAGCAGGCCACCGATGAAGCCGACCGCGCTGACCGCAATGGTGACCCCGATCGAGAACTTCAGGATGCGTTGCTCGCGCGCGGTATCCATCGTTCGCCGAAGGGCCGACCGTCGCCGGTCAGGCCTTCAACACCTCCACCTTGTACGACGTCTCATCGCCCTCGTGCTCGATGATCAGCCCGTGCACGTCCGACTCGAAGCCCGGGAAACGGGCATTCTGCTCGCGGGCGATGCGCAGCGACTGGATGATCGGCTCGTCGCTGTCGCCGAAGCGCTCACCCGGCATGATGGTCGGGATGCCCGGCGGATAAGGTACCAGCATGGTCGCGGCGACACGGCCACTGATCTGCTCGATGTCGACCCGCTCGATCTGGCCCTTGACCAGATGGTTGTAGGCATCGGCCGGGGTCATCACCGGCGTCGGCAGGTCCACGTACATCTCGCGCATCACCTTGGCCACCGAGAATTCCTGGTTGAACGCATGCAGCGCGTCGCACAGGTCCCGCAGGCCCCAGCCGGCATAGGCATTGGGATAGTCAGCGGCCAGCGATGGCAATGCCTGGCTCAGCGGCGCGTTGCGGTCGTACAGCTCCTTGAACGCCATCAGCTCGGTGACCAGCGTGCTCCACTTGCCCTTGGTGATGCCCATCGAGAACAGGAACAGCACCGAGTACAGGTTGGTCTTTTCCACCGTGATGCCGCGGCCCCACAGGAACTTGCTCAGCACCGCCGCCGGGATGCCCAGCTTGCCCATGCTGCCGTCCATCGCCAGCCCCGGGGTCAGCAGGGTCACCTTGATCGGGTCGATCAGCACATAGTCGTCGACCAGGTTTTCGAAGCCGTGCCAGTGCGCATCCGGCTGCAGGTACCACTCCTCGCGCTTGGCTACCAGCGGTGCCGGCGTATCACCCTTGTCCAGGCTGCGCTCGACCTTGGTGGGCTGCCACACGCTGAACCACCAGTCGTCGCGGCCCAGGTCATCGCGCACGTGCAGCATCGCGCGGCGGAACGCGATCGCCTCGTCATGCATCTCCTGCACCAGCGAACGGCCGGCGTCGCCTTCCATCATCTTCGAGGCCACGTCACAGGCCGCGATCACCCCGTAATGCGGGCTGGTCGAGGTGTGCATCATGAACGACTCGTTGAAGCGCTCGGCATCCAGGTTGCGCTGCGCGGAGTTGCGCACGTGGATCATCGAGGCCTGCGAGAACGCGGCCAGCAGCTTGTGGGTGGAATGGGTGGTGAAGATGATCGCATCCTGCTCACGCGGCTTGCCCTTGGCCATGCCGTAGTGGTTCTCGTAGAACGGATGGAACGCGGCGTAGGCGTACCAGGCTTCGTCGAAGTGCAGGAAGTCGACGGCGCTGCCGATCTCGTCGGCGATCTTCTCGGCGTTGTAGCACAGGCCGTCGTAGGTCGAGTTGGTCACCACCGCGATGCGCGGCTTGGAGCCGGCCTGGTAGGCCTTGCTGGCCAGCGGATTGGCGGCGATGCGCTGCTGCAGCGACTCGGGCGTGAACTGGTCCAGGCTGATCGGGCCGATGATGCCGTGCGCGTTGCGGCTGGGGGTGAAGTACACCGGCACCGCGCCGGTCATGATCAGCGCGTGCAGCAGCGACTTGTGGCAGTTGCGGTCGACGAACACCACGTCGCCACGGGCCACCGTGCCGTGCCAGACGATCTTGTTGGCGGTGGAGGTGCCGTTGGTGACGAAGAACGTATGGTCGGCACCGAAATTGCGCGCTGCCTCTTCCTCGGCATCCTTGATCGGGCCGGTATGGTCGAGCAGCGAGCCCAGTTCCGGCACCGAGATCGACAGATCACTGCGCAGGGTGTTCTCACCATAGAACTGGTGGAAGGCGCGCCCCACCGGTGACTTGGTGAAGGCCACGCCGCCGGCATGGCCCGGCGTGTGCCAGGAATAGTTCGATTCGGCAGCGTGGTGGATCAGGGCCTTGAAGAACGGCGGCAGCAGGTTCTTCATGTAGTCTTCGGCCGCGCGCATCACCTGCCGCGAGATGAAGCTCTTGGTGTCTTCGAACAGGAAGATGAAGCCGTGGATGTACTTGAGCAGCTTGCTCGGCACCTTCTCGATGGTGCGGCGCTCGCCGTACAGGAACACCGGCAGGTTGGCGCGGCGTGCGCTCTGCTCACGCAGGAAGGCGGTCAGGCGCTGGAATTCGCCGTCCACCTCTTCGCTGCCATCGATCGAGATCAGCACCGCCGAGGCCGCCACGTAGGTGCGGGCACCGGCACGGGCATCATCCAGGTTGAGCCCGCACAGCACGCGCTGGTCATTGCTGCGCAGCTCCTCCACCAGCGCACGGATGAGAATGCCGCCGATGCGCGGCGAATCGTAGTCGTTGTCGATGACAATGACCGGATAGTCCAGGGACTTGAAGTACACGTTGATTCTCCTTGTCTAACTCAGGAACGCTGGGCACTGGCGGTGATCGCCGATGCCTCGCGGGCGCGCCGCCGCTGCTGGCGGCGCTCCTCGCTGAAGAAGGGATAGAACACGGTGATGAACAGCACGAACAGGAACGCGTACTGCACGATGGTTCCCGACGAGCCGTAGATCGCCCACAGGCAGTACACGACGGTCAGGCTGGTCAGGGTCCAGAACGCGCCGGTATGGATGATCGTGTGCGAGCGTTCGACCACGAAGTAGCAGGCCACGCACGAGTAGATGTAGGGCAGCAGGGTCAGCACCACCGCCGCGGAGGTGATGACGTCGAACTGCGCCGAAGCGGTTTCCGAGGTGGAGGTGACCAGCACCGCCAGGGTCATCAGCACCGCCACGATCAGCACGCCCTTGACCGGCACGTCATCCTTGTTGGTCTTGCTGAAGATGCTCGGGAACAGGCCGTCATCCGATGCTGCCTTGGCGCTCTGTGCGGTCAGCAGGATCCAGCCGCCCAGCGAGCCGGCGGCACCGATGAAGGCGCACAGGCTGACCAGCGCGCCGCCCCAGCCACCCACTGCCTTGGCCGCGGCCAACGCGAACGGCGCATCGGAGGTCTGCAGTTCACCATTGGGCACCATGCCCATGATCACCGAGGAACTGGCGATGTAGGCGATCGCGGCCAGGAACACGCCGGCCAGGGTTGCGCGGGCAACGTTCTTTTCCGGGTTCTCGACCACGCCCGCCGTCACCGAGGCCGACTCGACACCAATGAAGGCCCACAGGGTCAGCGCGGCGGCGCTGGAGATCGCGCCGAAGTTGGATTCGCCGGACACGTTGTAGGCGCCCTTGAAGATGTCGGCATCGAAGAAGAACCAGCCGAAGATGGCGATGCCCAGGATCGGCACCAGCGCGAAACTGGTGGTGACGGTCTGCACGCGGCTGACGAAGGCCGGGCCGATCATGTTGGCAAAGCTGAGCGCCCACACCAGCACCAGTACCGCGATGCAGCGCACCAGCGGCTCGGACAGGATCGGGAAGAAGTAACTGAAGTAGCCCACCGCGGCGATCGGGATGGCGACATTGCCGATCCAGTTGGCGAACCAGTAGATGGTATTGGTCTGGAAGCCCATGTAGGGCCCGAACCAGTCACGCGCATAGGCGTACGGACCGCCCGCCTTCGGTGCCAGCTTGCCCAGCTTGGCGAACACGAACGCCAGCAGCAGCGCGCCGGCAGTGGTGATCAGCCAGCCCCAGATCGAGGCGGTACCGATCTTGGCCAGGCTGGACGGCAACAGGAACACACCCGAGCCCATCATGTTGCCGGCGACGAGGAAGGTGGCTCCGACCACCCCGATTTTCTTTGCTTCTGCCATGACAATCTCCTGTACTGGCATGAGCCCGGTGCGACCGGGCGTGGGGACGGTTGCGCTGGCGTACGGCCGCTGGCGCTTACTTGATGAAGTTGTATTGCAGACTGCCCTGCACCCGGACCGTGTCGCCACGCGCACCGCCCTGCTGTTCCAGGCGGCCATACAGCAGCTCCATGCCCATCGTCCACGACGGCGCCGGGCTCCAGATCAGGTTGAACACGCCGTAGCGACTCTGCCGGAACGCGTCGGCCGCCAGTGCCGCGTTCCGCTCCAAAGTCAGCTGGCCGAAGATCAGGTTCGAACGCCACAGCTCGGACCAGTAATGGGTGTAACCCACGAAGCCACCGTGCAGGTCCAATGCATCCAGGCGGCCATCGGCGCCGACCACCGCGTCCAGGCCGGAGCCGGTCAGGTCGGCGGTGTAGCGACTGAGGCCGCGGCCACCGAGGGCACCGAACAGCAACAGGTCGCGTTCGCCCATCGAGGCCGAGCCACTCAGCTGCAGGCCACCGGCCATGCGCCGGTCGCGCTCGCCATCGCCGTCATAGGCCAGGCTTCGCGCCACCGCGCCCAGTTGCAGATGGCCCCAGTCGCGTTCCATGCGCGCAGTCACCGTCACATCCGGCAGCCGGTTCACGGCGGCCCGTTCCTCGGTGGCGCCAGCCAATTCGGTCTTCGGGTCTTCGGCCGCCACGGTCAGGGTGTTGCCCTTGCCCATCGCGAAGCTGTGGTGAATGCCCGCCACCAGCAGATAGCCGGCGCCGCCCGGCCCTGCGAAATCCAGCGTGTCGGGCAGGCTGTCCGGATCCATGAAGCTGGAGTAGCCGTAGCCGGCGTAGGTATTGCCGAGCTGGCCATACGCGTGGCGCAGCCGGAACTCATAGCCGTCGCTGCTGCCGAAGAAGTCGTTTTCCAGGTAGAAGCGCAGATTGCCGTGCGTGGTCGGGCGCCGCGCTTCAAAACTGAAGCGGGTCTGCTTGGCGTGGATATTGAAGTTGGACACGTCGCGATGGCTGCCACCCACCGGCATCGATGACGGAATGAACTGATCCTCGTCGCCGGCCGCGCGCGAGTCGGCGATGGCATCGAGCTTGGCGTAGCCCCCGATGCGGATCACCGTATCGGTCCCGGGAATGGCGAAGAAACCCTTCAGGTCGGGATCGGTTGGGCCGGCCGCACTGTCCGGACGCGATGCCGCAGTGGACGGATCGGCCACGGATTCGCGTTGCGGCAGCACCGGCTGCGCCACGCCCGGCACCTGGGTGCGATGGATCACATCAGCCGTGGCCGGGGTGACCGCCGTTGCAGCACCTGGCGCTACAGGCGCTGCCGGCACCTGCGCCAACGCAGCCGCAGGTGTCGCGTCGCGCTGTTCAAGCCGGTCCAGGCGCTGCTGCATGCCCTCCAGCGCCTGGCGCATGGTGGCAATCTCACGCCGCAGTGCCTGCGCATCCTCCACATCGAGCGGTTGCGCATACGCTGGCGTGATCGCCAGTGCACCCAGACATGCCAGACTCAGTACCGCCAAACGCATGGCATCCTCCCCGGACGAACACTCGCATCACGTTCCCGGAGCGCACGTATGCGCCGCCCTGGCTTCGCGTTGCCGTTGCTGGAAATGCGGGTACTGCGTCGACGACACCGGTCAGCCTGCGCGTGGCAGGCAACAGAACGATGACACTGCCCTGCCTGCACCCATGTCGACTCCATCGAGGCCGCGCTGCCGGAGAGGTGGCGACCGCAGCCGACTGGGTAACAAGCAGGGAGTGAGAGTGTCGTGAATGGCTGTGCCGGCCTGCCCGGATCAGGGCAGCCGCGGCGCGGCATCCATGGCGCGTTGACGCTGTATTCCATGCGTCAAAGGCTAGTCCACCTGCCGTTTTCGGCCTTGATTGGAATCAAGGCGCAATGCTTGATCTCAGTCACGATTCAGGCGTGACGAAGGACAGGTCATGCGCAGACGGTTGTGTCTGGCTTGACCGCAGGACGCAGCAGGCCCGCATGTCACCATGCGGGCCTGCGGTTCACGTCATGCGATGCGGGTTTCGATCAGCGCGGGCCGAGCACCGTCTGCAGATCATCACCCTGCGGCAGGCCGGCACGACGCTGTACCTGACCCTGCGCGTCCTGGAACAGGATACCCGGCGTGCCCTGGAAGCCCATCTCGACCATCAGCACCTGATTGGCGTCGAGCTTGCCCGCGATGTCGCGGCTGATGCTCGGCAATGCCTTGATGCCGCCACGGTCGAACTGGTGCTCGTTCTGCAGCAGCGCCGCACTCGGATCGCGCGCGGCAAGGATCGCCGCCGCCTTGGCCGGGCTGTCCTCACGGATCACGCCCACCATGATGTGACGCAACTGGACCTTGCCCGCATCGACCCAGGGGCGTGCCGCTTCCCAGAACTTGTGGCAGTAGGGGCAGTTGGCGTCGCTGAAGGTATAGACCACCCGCGGTGCATCGGCCTTGCCATCGCGCACCCATGCGCTGGCTTCCAGCTTGGTCCACATCTTGGCCGACATCGGCGCGGCCACCAGCTTCTCCACCGCCTCGGCGGCCACGTCGTTGCCTTCAGCATCGAACAGGCTGCCGACCAGCACGTGCTTGCCATCGGCAGTGACATAGGCTGCAGCCGGCTGCTGGCCACCCACCACACCGGCGAAGCCTCGCAGCCCGCCTGGCGCATCGAATTCGGCGACGACCTCGAAGCCGTGCTTCTCGATGCCCTTCAACACGGCAGGGCGATCACCCTGGGTGGCAGTGGCCGACGCGCTTGCGGTCGGTGCCGCGGCAGTCTTGCCCGGCGGTGTCTGCGCCTGGCTGCAGGCGGCCAATGCCAGCATGACCGGCAGCAGGAGCACCGCCGGGGCAGTGCGCAGGGAAGTCGACAACATGAGAACTCCGTAGTGAGATGCCCGCGCAGGCTACCGCAGCCGGCGAAGTTTGTGTTCAAGACCGGCTGCAGTCAGTTCGCCCAGGTGCAGTTCACGCAGGCGGCCATCGGCATCGAAGAACAGCGTTGAGGGATAGGCCTGCACACCCAGCACGGTGGCAGCGGCGGCCTGATAGTCGAGCAGGACATTGCCGAGCGCCAGCCCTTCACCAGCAAGGAAATCCTGGACCTCGCCAAGCGTTTCCCCCTGGTTGAGAAACACGAACTGCACCTCCGCGTGCGTTTTCTGTGCTGCCGACAGCACGGGCATCTCCCGTCGACAGGGCCCGCACCAGGTCGCCCAGAGATTCAGTACTAAAGGCTTTCCACGAAACTGCTGCAGATCGACCTTGCCACCGTGCAGGTCCACCACCTGCAGGGTGGGCAACGGCATTTGCCGCTCCTGCCAGGCCGACAGCACCTGGCCGCCTCCCACCCACGCCAGTACACCGGCCAGCGCACCCGCCAGCACCGACGCCCGCAGCGCGCGCCACGGGCGCAGCCGCCACAGGCCCCACGCCAGCCCTGCCACCAGCACCACGCCCACGTGATAACCGCCATCGGTGATCTGCAGAATGCTCCAGGGTGCCTCCTGATACAGGGTGAAGTTCAAAACAACGAAGCTGATGCGACCGCACAGCAGACCGATCAGCAGCATGTCCAGCACCATGCTGCCTGCCGACGGCAACGGCATGTCATCGCTTCTGCGCGGCCACAGATGGGCTATGACCATCGCCAACATCGCGCAGACAAGGATCAACACCACCGGCATCGGCACCGGTCCAACGCTCGACATCAGCCCACCCGTTCAGTCATCAACTGCCTGCATGGTCGAAGCGGCGCGCCCAGGTTGCAAGCGCCGCCGCACAACAGGCATCACGCAGCACTTCGCCCCAGCTGTGCCGCCGAAGGCGCCTGCAGCCCGCGCAGACTACCTGCTACTGCCGGCATCAGAGGACGTTCACGCCGCTTGCTGTTGACGTGACGGCGATAGTTGGCAGGCGTCATGCCGACGATGCGCAGGAACAGGCGACGGAACGCGCTCTGGTCGGCATAGCCCACCCCCCACGCCACCTCGTCGATCCCCGACCCCTGCTGCAGCAGGGTCTGCGCCTTGGCAATGCGCAGCCGCTGGCAGTATTCGATTGGTCGCAGACCGGTGGCGCGCAGGAACCGCCGCTGCAGCGTGCGCGGCTCCAGCCCGGAGACCTCGCAGATTGCAGCCAAGGTCGCGCCTCGTGCCGCCGTTGTATGCAGCCAACGTTGCGCTTTGAGGACATCGCGGTCGCCGTGGGCGAAGTTGGCACTGAAGCGCTCCAGGTCCTGCTGGATCGCCGCCGGCACGGTGATTCCCAGTTGTTGTGCAACCGTACTCGCCACCCCCTGGCCATGCAGCCGGTACAACAGCCGCAGGCCGAGGAAGCGCCAGGCCTGCGATCCGCCCACCGTCAGCAGATCGCCGTCGTCAACCAGCGCCCGTTCGCTCGGCGCCCAACTGGCTGCCTGTGCCTGCAATCCGGGATGTCGGCCGAGATCGGGCCCGCTGACCGTACGCCCGGCCAGCAGGCCCGCGCGCGCCAGCACGCTGACCCCATCGCTGGCGGCGGCCAACAGGCTGCCACCGTCGTAGTGGGCCCGCAGCCAGTCCAGCAGGACCTCCTCGGCACGCAGGCAGGTACCCGGACTGATCTGGCCGGGAACGGCGATCACTGCCGGAATGGCCGCGTCCAGCATCTCCGCTCCAGCGATGCGGTGCACGCCGGTCTGGCTGGCAGGGACGATCCAGCGGGTGACCACGACCCGTTTGAACGGACGCCGCTGCTGCTGGGCCAGGCGATTGGCGACGTGCGCCATTTCCGCCAGCACCGAAGCCGCAGAAGGGTCGCCTCCGGGGTACTCGACCACCGCGACCTCGACGAATCCTTCGTGCTTGATTCCCTCCATAGACCCTCTCCTCGATTCATGTCCGGCCATCGAACGGCCGGTTCAGGCGAAGGGTAGGAACTGGTCCTGCGGCGGGGCTATGAAGAAAGTTGCAAAGTGCGCTGAATACGGGCATTCAGACCGGGGCTTGACGCTTGACCAGACTCAAGACTTCACAATGGCGCGAGCATCCGCAGGACTCCGTCATGAACATTGGACAACTGGCCCGCCAGGCGGGCGTACCGATCGATACGGTCCGCTACTACGAACGGCAGCAGCTGCTGCCGAAGGCGGCACGTTCGGCCGGCGGCTACCGCATCTTCGGTGACCCGGACCTGCGTCGGTTGCGGTTCATCCGGCGCGCCAAGGCGCTGGGCTTCACCCTCGAGGAAATCGGCGAACTGCTTGCGCTCAGCGATCACCATCAACAGGACATGGGCAGCGTGCGCGACACCGCCCAGGCTCGCCTGCAGGACATCGCGCAACGCATGGCCGAACTGCAACGCATGCACACGGCACTGTCGCAACTGGTCGAGGCCTGCCCGGGCCATGGCGCGCTGGATCAATGCCCGATCCTGGCCGCGTTGACCGATGAAAACCGATAGCGGTGCAAGGCCGACTTCGACGTGCCGATGGGCGTGAAGAAAAGTGCAACAAATGCTTGCCAACCCCCAGGGGCAAGGCTATTATTTCGCTCCTCAGCGACGTGGGGCCATAGCTCAGCTGGGAGAGCGCCTGCATGGCATGCAGGAGGTCAGCGGTTCGATCCCGCTTGGCTCCACCAATCTTTCGGCATTAGGCCGTCGAAAGGTCGCTAAAGAACATTGATGAGAATTGCGTCCCCATCGTCTAGAGGCCTAGGACATCACCCTTTCACGGTGGCGACCGGGGTTCGAATCCCCGTGGGGACGCCACTCATCATGAACAACGAGGACCCGGCCGATAACCGGGTCTTTTTTGTTCACCGCCTACCGGCATTCAGGTTGTGGCGTTGCGGCTCCCCCGCCCTTGTGGCGACGGTTGAACCGGAACGAAAAAAGTTCAAAAAAGACTTCCACAAATGTGAACACGCAGGTATGATAGGCGGCTCGGTAACACGGGGCCATAGCTCAGCTGGGAGAGCGCCTGCATGGCATGCAGGAGGTCAGCGGTTCGATCCCGCTTGGCTCCACCACTTTCGACAATAGGCCGTCGAGAGTTCTACAACTTGAAGTTTTTCGTGCGTCCCCATCGTCTAGAGGCCTAGGACATCACCCTTTCACGGTGGCGACCGGGGTTCGAATCCCCGTGGGGACGCCAGTTATAAAACGGACTCTGCTCCCGGCAGATCATCCGGAGTTTCATCGGGGCCATAGCTCAGCTGGGAGAGCGCCTGCATGGCATGCAGGAGGTCAGCGGTTCGATCCCGCTTGGCTCCACCACTTCGACATTAGGCCGTCGAAGCATCTACAACTTGAAGTTTTCGTGCGTCCCCATCGTCTAGAGGCCTAGGACATCACCCTTTCACGGTGGCGACCGGGGTTCGAATCCCCGTGGGGACGCCAATTCTTAAAAACCTCGGTTTCGGCCGGGGTTTTTCTTTGCCTGCGTTTCATGGGAAGGCCCTATCCACGCATGGCGTGGATCTACCGCAGGGCCCGGGCAGATCCACGCCATGCGTGGATGGCCCCCTCCCCTCAGAACCGGCGATACATCCCGATCGAGGCCGGCGCGGTGGGTGCGAATCCAAACTGTGCGTACAGACGATGCGCTTCGCCATCGGCCAGCAGGCTGACATACGCCGACGGCGGCAGGTTCACCTGCATCCAGGCATCCAGGCGCTGCATGACCTCCTTGCCCAGCCCCTGCCCCTGCAACCGGGGCAGCACGGCGATGTCGCAGACCTGCAGGTGGCATCCCCCATCACCCACAATGCGTCCCATCGCCACCAGCTCGCTGCCCTGGTACGCACATACACCGAACACCGTATTGGGCAGCGCGCGGCTGGCAGCTTCCGGGCTCTTGGCACTGAGGCCGGCCAGTACACGCAGCTGGCAGTAGTCCTCCACCGTGGGCACGGCCTCGCGGAACTGGCAGGCGACCGAATCACTCATGCGCTTTCTCCCTGTAGGTGGAGCTATCCTGCCGCATCCGCGTCGCAGCCGTTGCGACCCATGCTGGTCGAGTTCCCATGTGCTATTCCGCCCTGATCCGCGCCGACTACGCCAAACTGGTGCGCGAGTTCGGCGCCATCCTCTCGCTGGAGGAATTCGCCGAGCTGTACGCGCACGATCCCGGCAAAAAGCGCCCGAAGACCCCCAAGGCCATGGATGATGGCTTTGCCGGCGCGCGCACCGAGCAGGGCCGCGACATCGTCGCGAAGATCCAGCAATGGCATGCGCAGGAGCGCCAGGACCTGGAAGCCGAACTCTCCCGGCAGCGTGAACGCCGGGACATCGCCCATGCCACCCTCGCCACCCGCCCTACCCAGAAGGCACGAAACGACCTGCGCGTGGCCGGCAACCGCATCGAGCGTGCGCAGGCGCGGCTGGAAGACCTGCACCGGGTGCAGCTGCTGCCACGCGACAACCGCATCTTTCCGGGTACCTATGCACCGGTGATGGTCAGCGAGAACGGCCAGCGGGTGATCAAGCCGATGCGCTATCAATGCCGGCTGCCCGACAAGCCGGCGCGCAACGATGTGCTCTACCCCGGCACCTACAACGCGCGGCGCGACAGCCTGGAAGGCTACTGGCGAGGTGCATTCGGCCTGCGTCACGGCGTGGTGGTGGTGCAGGCGTTCTACGAACACGTGCCCCGTCACGCCATCGCCGGGCGCTCGCTCGAAACCGACGAGAAGGAACAGGACGTGGTGCTGGAATTCCGCACCGACCCGCCGCGCGACCTGCTGCTGGCGTGCCTGTGGGCGGAATGGGAGGGACCGGAAGGCCGCCTGTTGTCGTTTGCCACGATCACCGATGCCCCGCCCAGCGACATTGCCGCAGCCGGGCACGATCGTGGCGTGGTACCCATCCGCCGGGAGCACCTGGACGCGTGGCTCAACCCGGATCCCGAGGACCTGCCACGGCAGTACCGCATCCTCGATGACCGCGAGGACATCCGTTACGTGTACGAAGAGATCGCCTGAGCCGTAGAACTCAGGCCTTGACGCTGGAACGGCCCACTGCGCGATCCAGCGCCCGGGTCAGATCCGCCGACAGATACGGCTTGACCAGCAGTGTTCCGGCCAGCATCGACGCCGGCAGCTGTTCGGCCAGCATCCCGGTGGCCAGCACGAAGGGCACCCGTCGTGCCGATAACGCGGCAGCCACCGGCTCACTGGTCTCGTTGTGGGCCAGGCGATAGTCGAGCAGAGCCACATCCGGCGTGGTGTCTTCCAGCAGCCGCAGCGCTTCGGCGACGCTCGCCGCCAACCCGACCACGGTCGCGCCGGCGTGCACCAGCTGCATCTGCAGCAGTGCGGCGCTCATCTCGTCGTTCTCGACCACCAGCACCCTCAGGTCCTGCAACACGGTCATTGGCTACTGCTCCTGGAGGCATACAAGCCGCCGCAGTATAGCCACCATGGGGGCGATGCCGACAGGATGCGCCCTGATCGCCCCTCCCCCTTTGAAAGCCCGGCTGACCTCGGTTACACTCGCACGCTGCCTGCCGGTGTGGCGGAATGGTATACGCAGCTGACTCAAAATCAGCCGGGGGTAACCCCATGAAGGTTCGAGTCCTTTCACCGGCACCAAAGACCCTTGCAGCATAAGGGCTTCAACGAAAATGGCGTAATGGAGTCGTGAATCTTCCGGCTCCGCCTTTTTTCTTAACTACCCTCTCGCTACACGCCGCGCTGCATCTGCTGCAGCCCTGCCCTCACCCACGCCTTGCGCGCGTCCTTCGGGCGGGGCTTGGTCTCTGCCGGCGGCTTGCGTGGCTCCAGCGCTGCCTTGATCCGCTCGACCTCCTCAGCTCCAGCCTCAGCCAAGCGACGAGCCTGTTGCTGCTGCTCGCGGGTCGGCGGCAGGCCGGGCAGTGGTGACGGCGGCTGGATCGGCGTGCTGTCGGTCAGCCGGGCGACTGCCTCGCGCAGGGGCAGATAGGGATAGAGCCTGGCCGCGCACCAGCGCTCCGCGTAGCGCTTCGCCTGCCGGACGTTGGCCGCGCGCGCTTCCTTGGTCTGCCACATCTTCTGGCCTTCCATCCACAGCCGGACGCCAGGACCGCCATCGAACGTGACGTTCGCCGTTTCCCGGCCGTTGTACCAGAGCGCCCAGCGCTCGCCGGTCTGAACCCAGCCAGAGGGAATCGGGGCAGTGCGGAAGCCGTGGGAGGAATACATGGCCGGAAGGATACGACCGGCCGTCGCAGATCCTGCGAACGGCGCGGCCACCTCCATGAACCGTTCGGGATCACATGCCGGCCACGGCCGGCAGCGCTACCCTCCGGCCATGTGCGGCCGATTCGTCCAGCTCCCCGTGATCGACTTCGGCCAGCCGGGGCTGGCTGACCTTGCCCCCGGCCTGGCCGAGATCCAGCCCAGCTACAACTTGGCGCCGACGCAGCGCGCTTCGGTGATCCTGGACCGCGGCGAAGGTAGACAGGTGACCCGCCTGGCGTGGGGCTTGCTCCCGTTCTGGGCCAAGGCCAAGGGCCTGCAGGGCTCGACCATCAATGCCCGCATCGAGACGGTGGCCACGAAGCCTGCATTCCGCTCAGCGTTCAAGAAGCGCCGGTGCGTGATCCCGATGGCTGGCTACTACGAGTGGTCGGTCAGCCCTGAGGACGGGAAGAAGGATCCGTGGTTCATCCACGCCAAGGGGCCACTGCTGGCCGCCGGCCTGTGGGAGGACACCAGTCCGGTGCTGCCCGACGGCAGCCTGGGCACCTTCACCATCATCACCGGCGACAGCAGCGGCGTATCGGCCGACATCCACGACCGCATGCCGGTCTGGCTGACCGTCGGCCAGATCGATGAGTGGATGGGCGGCAGCCCTGACGACGCGATGGAGATGCTCCTAGCCAGCAAGCCGCCGGCCATGGAGGCCTACCGGGTCAGCCGCTCGGTCAACACGCCGCGGAACAACCGCGAGGATCTGCTCGAGCCAGTGGCCTGAACATGTTCGCGGCGGCCAAACGCGAACGGCTTTGCATAAGGCGCATGCCCCCGATTGGGCGTAACCTCTGCCCATTCCCCTCTACCCGGAGTGCAGGATGCGTGCGACCCTCATCACCGCCATTATCGGTCTTACTGCATCCTCACAAGGTTTCGCGGCCGACGCCATCATCGGTCAGCCGCGAACGGTCAGCCTTTTCCATGAAACCTCTTTCCAGGGTGAGAGCGTGGAGGCGTTCGTGCTGCGAATTGCCTACCGGATCTCGAAGGAGACTGACAGGATCAATGCAGAGGTCTGTGCCGTCATTGTCAACGAGGATGACCGGCATATGGTTGACGTACGAACCAGCAAAAGACTGACGAGCTGCGACGTACCCAAAGGGGATTTTGTTACGGTCCACAGCCACCCCCGCCTTGCCACCCCAGAATTCTCGCCGAGCGACTACGAAACACCCGGCTATCTGGTGCATGGAAGGAACGTGTATTTCCAAGATGGGCCAGGAACCAGCCGCTTTATTGGCCGGGCTTCAAAATCCCGTTACGTCGAGCACCAAAAATCGGGCGTCGTAGTTGACGATAGGATTAAGGAATGAAGAGGGTCCAGTCTGCACAGTATAGATGGCCGTCTTCAGATCAGCGGATTGCCTGTAGCTTCCTCTGATCTGGACAATGTTGTAGTACGAGTTCGGGCCACCTGGAATGGGCACGTTCGCGGTAACCATTCCTGGCTGCGCATGCACCATCAGGTAGGTCCTCCCCGCCGGAACCGGATAGGACAGCTCCGATCCGGAGTTGTAGGCGATCCGAAGGAAATCCACGACCCGCGCATATCGAAATAGCGAGTCGTACCTAAGTGACCCGTCGGCACCGAAGACCTGCAACCCGTATGTTGACGGTGATGAGTTCGGCGGCTTGTCGAAGAAGTAGCAGGTGTATGCGTAAGTACCAGCGTTTGCGCCGAAGCAGATTCGGTAGTTGTAAGTGTTACCAACCACGCTCCTGAGCTGCAAAAAGTGCATCTGGCTTGTGTCCACCGCAACCATCGGCGGGTTCGAGCCGGTCACGGTGAACGAGACATCGGCGTGCGGCCGCGTGCCCCAGGATTCCGTTGAGCCGACGTCGAAGGTGGACTGGCCTGACACCTTACTGATGAGACAGAGGTTGTTGTAGTCGTCACCGATCTGCACGGTGTTGGCGTCGTTGTATACGGTTATCCCGGCTGGCATCAGTAGGTCCCATAGACAATGGTCGCAGAGCGGGCATACGCAGTCCCACCTGCATTGAAGAAACTCCAGCTGATCCTAGTTCCGCTGATCTCTACGTTTGGAACGATGTTGCCGAAATCTGCAGCTAGGAGACTGTACCAGGGCGCCCCCTGAGCCAGGCTGGGCACATCAATGAATCCATCCACGATTCCCGTTACGACGCTGCCCATGACGCGAGTGATCCGCCAATTCGTGTCCAGCGCCACGCTTCTGTCAGCATGGAAAACCTGCAGTCCCTGACTCAAAAGCCCACCCCCACTCGTACGCGCAGAACCCCATTCCCGTCGAACACTCTGATCAGGCTATCGCTGATCGTGAGGTATCCCCCATTGCTCGGTCCCGTCATTGTCAACGTTCCGTTCTTGTCGAGTTTCCACCGCGGCTGCCCGCCAGCACCGACCGCCGTCGACTGGATCACGTCACCGATCATCGCGTTCTGGATCCAGCCAGTGCCGATCAGCGCCTGGCTGATGAACGTCTGGCCGCCCTGGATCACGAAGGGCGTGGTCACCTGCCCGTTTACAAGGTTGATCAGCGCCAAGCGATCGGCCTGGAACAGGATCTGGCTCTGATAGCTGCCGTCCGGCTGCTGCTCAACGCCAAGGCCCATGCCCGCCGCATAGATCTGACCGCCCGCGGTGACCTGCGCGCGCAAGGTGTAGGTGCTGCTGACCTTTCCATCCAGCGTGACAACTGACTGACTTACCTGCTGCACGGTCGCTTTCGTGTCGGCGAGGCTCGCATTGGTGGTGTCTACCCGACTTCCAAGCGATGCATCGGCTGTGGCCCGCGCAGTGGCCTCCGACTGCACTGCCGCATTCGCCTGGCCCAGCCCGACCTCGACCTGATCGGTACGAATGGCCTGCGCCAGGTCTGCATTGGAGAACACGCTCTGGATCGTGACAGTGCCCGCGTACACGTCAACGCTGCCAGCGCCCCAACTCGCATCCCCTGCCCCCTTGGGAGAGATCTGCGCGGTGATGCCGGAGATCACCTGCCCCTGCGCCGTTACCTTCCCATCGATGATTCCGATGTTCTGCGTGTTGACGTTGACCTGGCTCACCAGCGCGCCGTAGCCGGCCATGCCGGCACCCACGTCCTGCCAGTTGGGCCCCGGTGGCTGCTGGTTTCCCGGCGTCGGGTTGGTCCAGCTGTAGGTTCTGCCATCCCGCACCACGGTCTGGCCCTGGCTGTAGGTAGCGCCGGGGCTCCAGAGCAGCGGCAGCAAAGGCTGCAGACTGGTGATCGAGTCGATCTTGCCCAGCAGGCTCTGGCCCAGCGCGCTCTCACTGACCCTTCCAGCGAGGTAGGCGTCGTAGTCGCTCTGGTCGGTGCTGGCCTCGCCCATGACACCGGCGCCGGCCGGATGCCACGGACCGATGTTGCCGCTGCGGTCCACCAGTCGGCCCCAGAAGTAGAACCGGGCGCCGGCGGCCAGGCCGTCCAGCTGCAGCCGATCCTGCGGATAGGCGTAGTCACCCAGCTTCACCGCGCTGTCCTGGTTGGGGCCGGTGCTGCGCCAGATCTCGGTCCGTTGCGTATCGGTGGCGCCCTGAGGGAAGCCCCATTTCAGCGCGATCGCGAACGGAAGCGAGGTGGCCGTCAGCGAGGTCAGCGCCGGCGGCGGCGTGGTCTTGCCTTCGATGTTTGTCAGCGGGCTTAGCGCAGGCTGTGACACCGCCCCCACGGCATTGATCGCTCGCACGCGCGCCAGGTACTGCCCGGCGTAGACGCCCGGGACATCAATGCTCTGCGTGGAAGAGCGGCCAGCCCGCACCCAGTCCAGGTCGCCGCGCTTCCACTCCACGTCGTAGGCGATGGCCTTCTCGGCCTGGTCCCACGCGATCGTCAGCACGTGGGTGGCGATCCCCTGGTCGATGACCGAATGCGACGACAGGTGCACGTTGGCCGGTGGCGGCTGCACGCTCGGCGGGATGATGCTGATCGGCGGTTGCTCGATCCGGGTGCCGTCATCGATCGCGGCGAACTTGCCCGGCACATGCTTCAGGCCGACCACGTCGTAGGTGATGCCGTCCTCGCCGGTGATCGGGCGCTCCGTGATCGAGATGATACGGACAAGCTGCAGCGCCAGCTCGGGCGATTCCATGGCCCAAACCGACTGCGCGACCGGCACGGTCGACCACGGCACCGTGACGCGCACCTCGTTGCCGTTGACCGACTGAATGGTCCGGGTCTCGGTAACGCCGCTGGGCAGCGTGGCGTGAATCGTATGTCCGGCGGCAGTTTGCTCCGGCACCCGGTCCAGCACCAGCGAATTGGCCGTAGCGCTACGGATGCGTCCGCCCATGCGCCGCCCGGCCTTGTCGGGGTCGGCGATGCGGGCGATATCCCCAACGCTCACGCGCAGCGAATCAAGGCCCACCGAAAATGAGATGGTTCCTGTCTCGAGGTTCTCGCTGTAGAGAATGTGATTGCCAACGCGTTGGGCCTGGCTGCGGCGATCGCAACCGAACGCGGTGACGCTGGTGCTGTTGATGCCGTGGCGGGCCATGCCGCTGCGCAGCTGGACCGTCTCGACCTTCTGTCGGCCGAAGTCGTCAGGATCGGTCCACGACACCTGGGCGACGGTGTGGCGCGCCTTGCGCCCGGTGCCCTCGTCTGTGAAGCGACCATCCACAACGTTGGCCTGGGTGTAGGTAAAGGTCGGATCCTTGGGCATATCCGCCGAAGCAAACACCTGCCCTGCGGCGTAGAAGCTGATTCCGCGGAACATGGACGCCATATCCTGCAGGACACGGAACGCATCGGCCTCGGTCTGCAGGTACAGGCTGCACGTGAAGCGCGGCTCCATGCCGCCCATGCCGTCGCTCACCAGCTGGTCGCAGTAGCGCGCGATCGCGTACAGGTTCCACTTGTCGACGTAGGCCTGGGGGATCCGGTGGCCAAGGCCGAACCGGTCATTGGTCACGATGTCGTAGAACACCCATGCCGGGTTGTTCGTCCATGCCGACTTGAACGTGCCATCCCACACGCCCGAATAGGTGTGGTTCAGTGGGTCATAGTTGGACGGCACCCGGATGATGCGGCCCCAGATGCGGTAGGCGGTGCTCGGCTTGCCCTGGAACTGGCTGCCGTCCACCTGAATCGCCGAGAGGGCGCAGTTCGGGTAGCGCAGCTTTGCGTCGATCACCTCAGTGATCGAGGCGACGGTGGTCGTGTCGGCGATGGTCTGGCTGTCAGCGTTGGGTGTCAGCCGTCGGACGCGGGCCTGCCACTGACTCCCCGCGGGAAGATCGATGCGATGGCTGCGCTGATACTCGGTCGTGGTCTTGCCTGTGAAGGCAGACGTTATCACCGTATTGAACGGCCCATTGTCCGTCGACAGGTCAATGGCGTAGTCGATGGTGTAACCCTCTGCGTCGCCGTTCTCGGTGTTGCGCTTCACCAGCTGTGGAACGGCCAAGCGCACACGAATTGCCGACAAGCTGGATCCCGAAACGGCACGCGTCACCGGCGCATTGCTGCGCAGCTCAACGCCCACACCGATCTCGTTCTCCACCGATGGGAAGCCCGCGATGTGAGGCTGGTCCTGCGTCCCTGAGCGGGTCTCGACACTGACACCCTGGAAATTCAGGGTGCCGTCGGCGTTCTGGATCGGCACCTGGTCCAGGTAAATCGACTGGTTGCCCGCGACCAGGCCACGGATCTCGCCCTCGCTGATGAGGTCGAGAACGCGGGCAAACGAACGCGATCGCAGGGTGTCAGGACCTTCGACCGGCTCGCGCGACTTGCTCTGGCCCTTCTTGGCGCCGCCCAGGTGCAGGTGACTCGGCTTGGCCGCGGTAAGCTCGTTGCGGATGGCGCCGACAATGGGCAGCTGGCGCATGACCGCTGCGCTGGGTTGGGTCATGGTCACAGCTGGTCCTCTGCGTAGATGCCGCCACTGATGATTGCCGAGCCCACCAGCATCCCTTTTTCGTCGTGGCCGCCATAGGACAGCGGCACGGGACCACCAGCGGCTTGCGTGTTGACAACGCCGTTCATGCTGTAGTTCGGGGTGTTCTCGGGCTTTTCCTTGCTGCCGAGCGTCTTGGGCGGCGGCGCCAGCATCTGCGACACGCCGCCGAGCGTCAGGGCCATACCCACATTGGCTGCCGCCGAGTACGCGGCCAAGGCGAAGCCAGTGGCGCCGATGCTCATGAAGGTGGCCACGCCCCACAGCACGCCGCCGACGATGGTCTGCAGCGCGCCGCTCTTGGCGCCCACCAGCACTGGGGCGATCTTGATCACTTCCTCGCCAGGCGGATCGAGCAGCTGATCCTTTCCGACGTTCTCGGCGCCGACGAAGATCGCGAACCGAACGCCTTTGCCCTCAGCCTCAAGCAGGTACTGCTGGAAGCCGTCGAACAGCACGCCGAGCGCGCGCACAGCCTCAGCAGCGTTTGCCACTGCCAGGCGGTGCTCGCGACCGAAGCGCTTGCCCAGTGCTCCGTAGAGCCGGATCTTGCGCAAGCGGTCAGTCATGGCGTGCCTCGCGGTGTCGCACGATGTAGCGGGTGCGCTCCGCCCACATACCGCCATAGACGGCCTTCTCAGACAGCCGACCGTACAGGTGGTGCAGCATCAGGTCGTCGCCCAGGTAGACGCCGGCGTGGTTCGGAACCGGCGAGCGGACCTGCATCAGGATCATGTCGCCGCGGCGCGGGGCGCCATCGATCAGTTCGAAGCCCTCGGCGCGCAGGCGGTCCAGGCTGTAGAGGTCCTGGCCGTTGTCCCACCAGTTATCGTCGCGCTCGTACTGGCTGAGCGTGATGCCCAGCTCGAGCGCGTAGAAATCCCGCACCAGGCTGTAGCAATCGAGGATGCCGTGGGAGAACTGACGGCCCTCCAGCGGCACCACATAGCCGCACGGCTCGATGGTCTGGATGTCGTGACAGCCAGGCACCTCGCCCGCCACCTGGCCCACGCTGACGATGTGCCAAGGCAGGCCACTGGCCTCGCACATGACCCGGTCAGCGTCCGAGGCGGCGGCGGAGGCGTTCGGGTGGCTGTGCACCACAGCGATCACATCGCCACGATCCTCCGCCGCGGCATAGTCCTCCGCCGGCATGCGGAACTGGTCGGAAGGCTTGGCCGCGGTGTTGGCGCAGGGAACATAGTCCTCGCCGGCGGCGGTGGCCACGACCAGACCGCAGCACTCGCGCGGGTACTCGGCCACGGCGTGCGCCTGGATGGCCTGAAGGGTGCTCTGTTCCATGTGTCGCTCACGAAAAAGCCCGCGCGAGGCGGGCTGTGGGGTTGCTGTCGATGTGCTGCAGAATCAGGTGCGGACCAGGCCAGCAGCGGGGAACCCACCGTACGGAAGTTCGTTGTTCTCGCCGAACCGGCGTTTGCAGCTGCGAACCAGGCCGGCGCACACGTCCTGGCCGGGGTCGCTCACCGGATTGTCATTGATGTCGAAGTAAGCCGCGCCGGTGTAGCCGCAGTACGGCCCCCGGTAGCCGCCACGCAGCAGCCAGGTGCACACGTTTGACATGATCTGGCGCCCCGGCAGCACCTCGCCGTTGAGGTGGATGGCCGTGTCCAGCTCGAACTCGACCATTTCCTTGGTCTCCGCGACCTTGCGCTCGATGAACCAGATTTCGTCCCGAAAGTGCTCGCCAGGATCGGCAGTCGGATTCCCCTCGGCGAAGTTCGCCGCGTCCAGATACTTCACCAGCGTCTGCCGGCGGATGATCCTGGCTCCGACGAGATCGTCGTACAGCTGGCACATGACGCCGATGCGGCCGTCGCCGTTGCCGACCCGAAGGCGCGGAGCTGGCTGCTGGTCACCGGTCTGGGCGAACCCGGTGGCCTCGATCGGCCAGGCCCCGTACTGCTGGCCCTGCCACCAGATGACGCCGGCCTGCAGGTGCTGGTGGAACCACAGCTGGTCCGCACCAATGCTGGTCGCGTCCAGCTCGTACACGGTCACGCGGCCACCGGGTTCGAGCTGTTGAGCATCGGCGGTGATCATGATGCGCTGGCCTGGAGATCAGCCATCGCTTGCTGAAGGCCCACAAATGCGGCCTCCAGATCGCGGATGCGCTTGTCCTTCGTCTGGTGTCCGCGCACGCAGAGCGCCACCATAGCCATCAAGTTGACGTTCATTGGCACGTGGCGAGTTACCTCGCGCCATGCTGTTTCAATAGTATCCATCTCGACAGCATGCGAGCCGTCGCCGGTCTCGTTGGGAACCTGCACCGTGACCTTCACCGGCCGCTCGTAGGGTTCTTTCTCCACGACGTCATAGTCGCCGTCCGTCGCAATAGGAATGACGCTGTGGACATTCTCCGCAAGAAGGCTCAAGTAGCTCTTCTGACTTTCCAAGAAACTGGGCCGGTACTTGTGGGTGATGACCACCAGGCGATTGAGGTCCGTGTCAGCATCACCGCTGTAGCCCTCTATGAAATCCTTCACATCCGCCGACGAGGTTGGATTGAAGGATGCTGCGCTGCAGGATCCATCCGGTGCCAATAACAGCTGGCCAGCGCTGTTGGTTGCTCCATTCGGCCTGAGAAAGACAGCGCTACCAACGGAACCTGTCGCCAGCACGACGTTCGATGTAGTGCTAGAAAATGTGAGGTTTGCGGATATGCCGCCACTCACCGACACCGGTCCATTGAGATTGATAGCAGAACCACGAATGGACAACGGGGCGTAGCTGCTGTTCGAGTTGTTGACCGCATCCAACGTCACACCGGATGCGCCCTCTGATCTGAAGAACAGTTGATCCCCTGATGTGTTTGGCGTGACCCGGAGCGTGCCCCCGAAGATCACGGTATCCCCAGTGATGGTTCCGCCGCTTTTCGGCAAGGAAGGCCCATTAGGGCCATACAGCTCAGCGAAGTTCGCATTGACCTTGTTGAAGGCCGTGGGCGCCGGATCTCCACTCGGCGGTGATGTATCGATAATCTGGCGTGCCATGGGATCTCCTTACGGCTGGAACGTTTGTTCGAAGGTGGCGGCGAGCGTATAGAGGCCATTGCCATGCGGGGTCACGGTGTAGGTTTTGCACAGGTACAGACCCTGCACACCAAGGGGCGGTGTCCAGATGAACGAGACAGCACCCTTTCTCGCCCGCAAGAAGGCGAGAGCCGGGCCAACCTTGGACTCGCGGCCGACGATCGAGATCGGCCACTGCTGGCTCTCGTTGTTGAGGCCGTCCGCAGAGGTCTGCCGGTAGCCGTCACCAAACTGGGCCCCCTTGACCAGGAAGTCGCCGGTGCCGGTGATTTCGGTGCGCACGCACCATGTGAATACCTCAGCCATCAGCGGGTCCCCTGCCGGTTGAACAGGCCGCCGGGACGCATGTTGTCCACTGCCCACCGGTTCATCATCTGGGTGAGTGATTGCTGCAGCTGCTGCCCTTGTGCACCTGAACCCTGCTGGGTGGTGCTGGTGCCATCCGATGTGATGTTCAGCGTGGTGTTGAAGACGTTGCCCGAAGCGCCACCGCCGACTGCTGATGAAGACGGCAGCCCGGCCGTGATCGGACGTACAGAGCCAGCATCACCAGGTATCAGGTAGGTCTTCCCGCCCTGATCAAACAGCTCCGGGCGGCCACCCTCGCCCACTCGGTACATGCTGCCGGCCGCCACAGGGCCGCCGCCAGCGCGGCCGCCCGAGCTACCGCCGATCGCCCGGCCGATTGCATTGATCCAGCTGGATCCGCCGCCCGAGTATCCGTTGGCCCAGCTGCCGACCAGTTCGAATATCTTGGATGCAGCCACCTGCGCGGCCATCTTCTGCAACGTCTTGGCGAAGTTGGAAGCCATGCCGCCAAGACCTTCTGAGAATGGATCGAAGAGGAAGTCGGCGAAGGCGTCCTGCATGTTGCGCGCCGCCTGGTCTGCGTAGGCGGTCCACTGGTTGAACTTGTCCTCCACCACCGAGCTGGAGTCGTCATCGATCCCGAACATGCCATCGAAGGCATCGGCGAACTTTTGGGCGCTCTCGGCCATGATCGACTCGGCCTCATCGATGTTGCCGAGCATGTCCAGCAGCGAGGCACTGGATCGGAGCGCGAGCTGTGCAGCGCTGTCGATGCCCTTCAAGCCGCCGGACTGGATCTCGTAGTTGACGCGGGCTGATTCCGAACTGTTGTCGAACAGCGCGATTTGCCTCTCCAGCTGCTCGTTGGCTGTCTTGTAGGAGCTCTGAAGCTTCTTGGCAGCCTTCTCATCTTCCGTGGCAGCGGCCTTTTTCTTCTTCGCACTTTCCGCCCACGACGACTGCAGCTTGGCCTCCCATTCGGCCGCCTTCTGGCGCTGCTCAGCCTGCTCCTTGGCAGCCTGTACTTCCTCTGCAGTCGATCGCGTGCTGCGCCCTCTCGGTCCGCTGCGAGCGCCATCGGGAATTGCTCCGCCGCCCTGCATCGCCGCCCATCCCTTGTCGGCATAGGCGGTGCCGACCATGTAGTCCTTAGCGAAGGCGTCCCATCCGCCTCCCTGCGATCCGAACAGGCCGCTGTACTGGCCGGTGGCCAGCTTGATGACTGCGTTGCCCTGCTTCTCCACCGCCACCAGGCCGCCACGCAGCCGATCGAGCCAGTCCTCGACCACCCCGAAGATCTCAGCCGCCTTGCCGATCTCGCGGAACGCCGAGGCGATCCCGTGAGCGACATCGCGGACGCCGCCGCCCTCCTTGGCGACGTCCACCAGTTGCGTGGTCAAGTCAGTCAGCGTAGGCAACAGCTCGCTGGCCAGCTGGGTAAACCAGCCCTGCGTTGCGGCGCGCAGGTCGTCCAGGCGATCGTTGAACTCGGCCGCAGCCCCTGCAGTGTCCGAGTCGATGACGATGCCGAGCGAACGCGCACGCTCCTCCATGGTCCGCATGCCGTCGGCACCGAGACTGAGGAACTCCAGGAACTCCGCGCCCGACTTGCCGAACAGCTGCATCGCCAGCGCGGTCTTCGTGGTCTCGTTACTGATGCCAGCGAACCGATTCTGCACCTCGGGCAGAAGGTCCTCGAAGCTCCGAAGGTTCCCGGCTTGGTCTTTGACCGAGATCCCGAGTGCCCTGAACGTCTTGTCCGCGTCGCTGCCGGCTTTCGACGCATCCGCAATGTTCTTGCTGAACTTGGGAATGATGCCGACCAGACCTTCCAAGTCCGAGCCAGTCATCTTGGCGGCGTAGCCCCACCCCGACAGCGTCTCCGTGGAGATGCTGAACCTGGCCGACAGTTCGTCGATGCGATCGGCAGCGTTGATCGCATTGCTCAGGCCGGTGATCGCTGCGTCCACGCTCGCGAATGCTGCGATGGCTCCGCCGATCACGCTGCCGATGGCAGTGAATCCGGCGACGATGCCCTTGCTGACGCCGGCCGCGGTCCGCTCCATCGATTTCATCGACTTCTCGGCCCGCTGGGTGTCCGTCACGAACGACCCGGTTTTCATCAACAGGTCGATGACGATGGAGCCGGCAGTTGCCATGCGATCAGCCTCTCGGGGGTTTCAGGCCGAATGCTGCGAGGGTTCGCAGATCGGCATCGGGGAACTCATGCGCAACCGGAGTCGGCTGCAGGAAGTCGAGGTTCTTCTGGATCGACCCGCCGAAGCTGGCGCCGATAAGCGCGGCTGGGCGGTGGTAGCGATGCAGATCGTCGAATGGGTACAGCTGATAGAACGCCAGCCATCGCTGGAATTCAGGCTCGGGCAGATCGTCGATCTCCCCCAGCGTTTTGCCGAGCGCGAGGCCTAGGATGCAGCTGAAGTACTCGCGTCCACGCTCGGCTATGACTTTTTTGCGTCTTCACCGATGCCGGCCACAGCCATGACGTGGGGGAACAGGTCGGTGAGGCCGTTTGCAGTCAGATTCTGCGACTCTGCCTCGCTCAGCACCAGCTTCCCGTCGGCGTCGCACAGGCTGGCCGCAACCAGGCGCTGCATTGCAAAGCAGGTTTCGTCTTCGTTGCCGGAGGCTTCCGCCGCACGCCAGCGGCGCATCTGGCCGGCGCTGACCTGCCGAAAGTGCACGGTCTCGGTGGTTCCGTCGCTAAATTTCACCTCGCGCGCGACTGGGGCGTTGCTCGTCAGGATCTTGCTCTTGTCCATCAGCCGTTCTCAGTAGGTGGGGGCCGGGTACGCGACGGCTGGGCGCGCAGAGCCGGACACCCCGAAGGTCTATGCGTGAGCCGTCAGGCCGAGTACGGCCCGTTCCAGTGGGGGACGACACTGCCGCTGCGCTGGATCGTCAGCGTGCCGCGCACGATTTCGTTGGTGGCGATGTCGATGTTCAGATCCGAGACGTAGCCGCGGAAGCCGATCGAGGTGCGTCTGGGCGAAGCCGGAGCGACCAGTTCCTCATCGCTGTCCAGCGTTGGCGGGGAGACACCGTCGCTCAGTCCGATCAACCACGGCAGGACTTCTCGGGACTCTTTGAGATCGAACAGGATCTGGTGAGAACCACTGCGCGGAATGAAGTTGAAGGGAACGCTGACCTGTCCGGGGTTGCCCAGGCCACCCTCATATTCCTTGTCGCCCTTCGTGTCCAGACAGGTGGATTCGATCTGGTCGGCAGCGCCGCCCAGGCCGGTGATGCCAGTCGGGCACTCGAACTTCAGGACCGAGGCGACGCTGGAACTCAGCTTGTCCACGGTGAAGAGCTCGGACCCCTGGGTTTTGATGACGCCCTCGGTCATTGCAAAGTCCTCTGGTCAAAGAAAAACCGCCTCGCGGCGGCCGTTGGGGTGATGCCAGCGGCTCAGCGCTGGTCGATGAAGTCGGCCTCCATGCCGACCCGGTAAAGCTTCGTGTCAGGGTCGCGGCTGTTGATCACTACCCGGTTGCAGATCAGGCCGGCGTCCAGTGCCCCGCGAACAGCCAGCGCCAGTTGCTCTGCGCCGGCATCGGTAGCGTGGTAGCAGTCCAGCTGCACCGTGGTGAAGTCGCCACCAGGCGCACTGCTCAAATTGTCGAAAGGCTGCCCGCTGATGATCTGCCAAGTGATGTAAGGGCGGGTCTCGGTCTGGGATACCTCGCCATGCCGGCCAATGCGTGTATCAACGATCGCGGCAACTGCCGGCGTCCGGACGGTACGGTAGACCTTGGGGAACATCAGCGGCCTCCCCGGTTCTGCTGAGCCAACTTCGCCACCAGGCGATCAATCCTCACGGTCAGGTCGCCGACCACCAGGTTGATCGTTTCCGCTCCGCGCTCGTTCACCGTTCGACGGATGAATGAGCGCGCAGGCTGGTGCACCGATCCGTACTCCTTCAGCTGTGCCGACTTCAGAGTGCTGACCTGCTCACCCTTGCGGCCCGGATACATCCTCCGCTTGATCCGGACCAGGTAGCGCTCGCCGTTGCCGTCGCTGGGCGCCTTACCGCGCGTGGCGATGATGTTCTGCGCCAGCAGGCCGGTGGACTCGTCGCCCGGTTCGAGCACCGCCTGCAGGTTCTGTCGCTCCTTGTCACGCAGAAACCGCGCGCCTTTAGCCAGCGCCAGCTTCACCGGCCCGCCCTTCTTGCTCACGACCTCGGCCGGAAGGCTGCTCAGCGTGCGGATGATCCCAGGGATGCCGGTGATGTTGAACTCGACTTTCACAGGTACACCTCTGCATCCTCGCCGACCCAGTTCCTCAGCAAGGCACCACAGGGATCAGCTTCACCATTGAAATCCGGGTCATGCCCCATCCCTATGCCACCGCGACCCGGCAGACCCTTGATGCCCACGACACGGTGGCCACCGAACAGCCGGCGGCCACGGGGGCGGCGCCACAGCTCCAGGTCGATGAACTTCGGACGTGATCGGCAGGCATCGGCGAAGTCCCGGAGCGCTGCACCGCGCATGGCCGAGCTGCACAGGCTGGCGTGACCTGTGTTGGCCAGCTGCCGGCCGCGCCGCTGCTCCACGTTGTAGTAGCGAGCGCGATGCTCGCCCACCAGCTCGGCATGCTCCAGCTCGGCCGCGATCGTGGCCAGCCAGTCAGGCGCATACCAGTCATCGTCCTCGATGATCACCAGCCGCTCGTCCGGACCAACCGCGGCGAGCCCCTTCAACAGGTTGCGGGCCTGCGTGTTCTGCCCGGGCGCCCAGTGTGGCGATGGGCGCACCAGCACCAGCTGCCAACCCTCGCGCCTGAACGTCACCGGCTGCGGCTCAGGGCCGTCGTCCACGATGATCCAGCGGACGGGTCCGGCGTAGTCCTGCCGGGCCATCCAGCGCTCACACAGCGCCCAGGCGGCCGGCCGGGCACCGGTGGCCGTGAGCACCGTCAGCATCGCGCCACCGCGAAGGTGTGCATCGGCAGGCGCCGGCGGGCCACACCGCGCTCACCATGGTCGTTCAGTTCGATCGGCACCTCGCCGCCGTACTCGGTCGCGATCTCGCTGAATCCGGCATCGGCCAGCAGCAGCCGCAGGCCGCTCTGGCTGTAGCGGTAGTAGTCGTCGGGGTAGCCGTGCTCGGGGAAGGCGAACAGCGTGGTGATCACCAGCAGGCCACCGGGCTGCAGCACCCGGCGAAGCTCCGGCAGCGCCATCCACGGCCGGGCCACGTGCTCCAGCACCTCGGAGCACACGATGCCGCTGAAGCGCCTGGACCATTCCGCCGGCAGCTCGTGGATGTCGGCCACCTGGTCGACGCCCTCGCCCGCCTGCATGTCGATGCCGGTCCACTGCCCATTGGCCAAGTCACGGTTGGTGCACCACCAAGCGGCCGGGTCATGGATGCGGCTGCCGACCTCCAGCACGTCATCTCCCAGGGCGCCGGCATGGCGCTCGATGTAGGCGCGGATGCGCCCGCGCACCGAGTTAAGCGGCAGTCTGTTCATCGAAATCGAAGCACCTGAGCGCTGAGCCGGCCGTGCAGTTCACGACGCGGACGTGGGGGTTCTGGCTCGCCCACAGGGCGAACTGTTGCTTGTGGATCTCACGGCGATGCGGCGCCGTGTTGGTCAGGCCGTTGGAGTACGGCCCGAAGAAGTGGCTGCCGTGCATATCAAAGCCGTGCAGGCGAACCAGCGTCGCGCCCAGGTGGGCGGAAACCGCCAGCGCCAGCACGCCGCTGTTCCAGTTGGTCAGTGCCCCGCGCAGCTGGATCACTCCGCCGATCCGGTGGCTGCTGTAACGCGCTCCAGCGAACCGCCGCGCCTCCGGGTACTTGTCCCACCACTGCCGGTCGCTGGCCGCCAGGAACTCAGCCCACGGCGCAAGCTCGAAGGCGTTGCCGACCACGCCCACGCGGCGGCCGCGCAGCCGCTCGGCCAGGCTTGCCGATGCGCTCGGGCCTGGTCCAAGAAGGTCGATCTCGATCATTGGCCGTCGTTGACCCCGGCCGAGACGGGAATGGTGATGTACTCCAGCCCCGAGGCCTTGTCCGGCAGCAGCCCGGCAATGTTGAAGATCTCGCCGCGGTGGAACAGGCGCATCGACGGCAACAGTCCGTCGCGGTAGCGCATGGTGATGCGTGCCGTGACTGCTGATTGGGTCTGACCGGACTGGATGAACTCTCGGGCTGACAGCGGCTCTACCGAGGCCCACACAGTGGCCACGTCGACCCATGCCGTCTGCTCGATACCATCACTGTCCCGGGTGGTCACCTGCTGCTGGATCAGCACCCGGTGCCGCAGGGTTCCGCTGGCAACGTTGCTCATCAGGCCACCGTCGTGCGGCGCAGCGGCGCCAACTGTGCGGTGGCGGCCTTCGACAGAACGTAGCCGTGGCCAGCATCGGCCGGCACCACGTTGTCGCCCTCGCCTTCGCGGAAGCGGTACTGCGAGGCCAGCTCCAGCAACGTGGCGGCGATCACCGAAGGGTGCAGGATCGGCTCGCCGCTGCTGTCCTCGGCCGGCACAGGCCGGCCTGCGCTGTCGCGCACCAGTTTCCCGGCCGAATCTCGCTGCAGCACATACAGACGCCATTCCTCCTTCAGCCAAGCCGCCACGGCCGCGGACACGATCGGAATCCATAGCGCCAGCCAGCGGTCATCGGCGCCACTGTCGATGCGCATCTGCTCGCGGGCATCCGCCGGGGTGATGAACTCACGCATGGCTGCCACCCAGCTGCACGGGCTCGGCCGGAACGCGCACGCTCTTGCCGTCCTTGCCGTCGCGTCCCTTGCGTGCACCCAGCGCCCAGTCCTGGTCGTTCTCCAGGCAGGGCTTCGACGCGTTGCTCCGCTTGGCGATCCAAAGGGCGCCGTCGTGGGTGATGGATTCGCCCGCCTTCACGCCTAGGCCTTCGCGCCAGAACCCGCGGTGCACCATGTAGGGCAGCACGAACTCCTTTCGGCGGTCGCCGGCGCCCAGCGTGATGACGAAGCCACGCTCGGCGTCGTAGTCACCGGCGGCTGTCTCGAAGCTGAGGCCGTCCCGGCCATCCTCACCAACGACCTTGCCCAGCCTGATCGTCTCGCCCTTCGTGGTGGTGATCACCAGCTCGCCGGCGCGATCGATCATGGCGCCGGCCAGGCCAACACCGTCGGCACCGGCCTGCGGCGGGTTCTCGGCCAGGTGCTTTCCCACCGCCGCAGCCAACTGCTGTTCGGTGACCGGATCCGCGTCCCGGCCATCCTTCGGCACCGGCAGTGCGTCGACAGCGGCCTTCACCGTTGCCTCAATCACCGCGGGGTCTGCATCGCGGCCGTGCTGAACTGGGTTGGCTTCGAAATGCTTGGAGACGGCATCGGCCGTGGCCAGGTCGACCAACGTCTGCAGGCGCGGAGATTCCAGCAGCTTGGCCACGACCAGGTCGGCCAGCGCATCCACGTCCACCGGCTCGGCGTCCTGGCCGGGGTCGCCCTTCTCCGGAGCCCGCTCGCGCAGCTCCTCCAGCTCCCGCTTCACCGGCGCGATCGCCTCACGGATCAGGCCGCCGATCTCCTTGCCGAAGTCGATGGGGTCAGTCATTGCGGAATACCTCGGCTCGCGCGGCGTGAAGGGCCTTCATCATGAAATTCTCCTGCTGCAGCGCGCGCAGCTCATCGCTGTCGTCAGGCGGTGTGTCGTCGGTCTTGGCGGACGGCGCCACCGGTGCGGCCTCGGGCTCGGCCGCGATCTTGTTCTGCCGGACCTGGTCGAGCGGGAAGTCCTGCTGCTGCATATAGACGGTGTCGCCACCCTCCAGCGGCGGAAGGTTGAACGCCAGTCGGCCCTCGTTCGGGGTCTCAATGCCACCACCGGTCAGCTTGGTGTGCACGTCCGCCTGTTTGCCCACGTCCATGCGCAACAGTGGCTCCAGATCCAGCTCCACGCCCATCGGGCGGGAGATGCCCAGGCCCTCGTCCAGCAGCTCTTCGATGCCCTCGATGTGTGCCTGCAGCGCATCCGAGTAGTACAGCTGGTTGATGTCGTCGACCTTCATGCCCGCAGGGATGGAGCCGATGCCGATCTTGAATGGCGGGATGCCGAATGGCTGGCACACCTGCTCGTCGGAGTACCGCATCTGCTCGACCAACTGCGAATCCGCCGCCTTGAAGGCGAACGGGGTGAACTTCATGTCGGCGCCTACCACCGCCACCTTGCCGGCGTTGGAACCCTGGAAACTGCTGTTCCAGTAGTCCTTCACTGCCTGCGCGTCCTCGTCGGACATGCCAGCCGGTGCGGTCAGGATTCCGCCCGGATTGGCGCCGTTGGAGAAGAAGGTGGTCGAGTCCTTCAGGATCTTCAGGTTCTTCACCGCCGGCCAGTGCGCTGCGCAGAGCGGCGGCACGCCGATCAGTTGGTGATGGAAGCAGTTCATCCGGTCGTGAATGATCTCGGTGGCCGGCACGATCAGTTGCGTGCCTGGGTAGTTCTTCGGCAGCAGGTTCTCGCCGGTGCTGTAGTTGA
The DNA here is from genome assembly GCF_047497515.2 of Stenotrophomonas maltophilia. Lineage (GTDB taxonomy): Bacteria > Pseudomonadota > Gammaproteobacteria > Xanthomonadales > Xanthomonadaceae > Stenotrophomonas. The sequence goes on along the minus strand of NZ_JAXAXL020000001.1, from coordinate 580,244 downwards.
GCTGGTAGAAGACCTCGCCGCTGTCGGACACCATGGGCTGCACGCTGCAGGGATCGAGCACCCAGAGCCGGTTGACGACGCGGCGCTCATCGCGGCCCTTCAGCACGTAGGTGTTGCCCTGGATCAGCTTGGACAACATCCAGGCGGCGCGGAACTGCTGCGCAATCTGGTAGTTGTTCGGCTTGCGCAGGACGGGCCAGTACGCCGTGTTGCTCCTTTCGACCCGCCAGATTCCATTCTCGTCCTCAGACTTCAACACGAACGGCAGCTTGCCGATGTCAGAAGCGATGCGGTTGAGACACGCGTATAGGGTCGGGTAGCAAAGGATCGTACTGTGCCGCTCTTCCTTGTTCTGCTGCCATGCGCCGGAGAACGGCTCGCGCACGGTCAGCGAGTGCCAGCCCTCTCGCCCCGGCCGCGCATCGACCGGCGACAGGCTCCGCAGGTACTCGACGCCATGCTGGCGAACGCCCATCGCAGTGGCCAGTTCGCGGGGCGAGAATCCGGTCATCAGTCTTTGCCCTTGGCTTCCGCAGCCTTCTGCTGCGCTTCGGCCTTCTTCGCCGCCTTCTTGGCAGCGGCCTCGGAAGCCTTCCGTGCCCTGACTTCCGCAGCCTTCTGCTGCGCTGCTGCAAGCTCTTCCGGCGTCGGGCCGGCCGGCGGCTGCGCCTGCATGTCGCGGCGCAGATACCCATGGCGCTGCACCAGCATGTCGGCCACTCGCGGGGGGACTTTCGCCACCCTGCCACGCTTCTCGATCTCGACCTTGGTCATGATGTCCTCACCTGGTCCTGTGAACGCGCGAAGCGGCAGGGGCCGAAGCCCCCACCGCCGCCGATAGCCGTTGGTTACGCGCCGCCCCAGCTCACTCCGGTCAGGTAGGCCACGCCGGATGCGCGACGCCGTGCCCAGTTGATGTAGCGCTCTGCGCGGAAGGCCGTGCTGTTGGTCTGGAACATCGAGACCATGGTGGTCGGCGTGCCGCTTGCCGAGTTGTTGGTCGGATTGTCCAGCATCTGCAGCGAGGCCTCCTGCGATGCGTCGACCGTGACCTGGCCATCGTCCGCCAGCCAGATGTCGGATGCGTTGACCAGCACCACAATGCCGCCATCGCTGGTGACCGGCAGGTAGTCGGACACGATCACCGGCACACCGTTGAAGGTGCCGCCGTTCATGGTGATGCCCGGGAACTCCAGCTGACCCAGCGGGTTGAGCATCAGGCTCAGGGCCAGCGCGGTGGTGCTGTCCATGATGTACACCGCGCTGCGCGGTGGATTGCGCGCCGCGATGAACGGTGCCCACAGCGCCTTCAGGTCCGCACGGATGGCGTCGGCATCGCTGCCCGAGGAAGCAATCGCGGTCGCGCCGTTGGTGATTGATGCCGGGGACACATTGGCCACGGCCGCCTTCGCCGGGTTGACGAAGTCGATGTCCAGACGCTCATTCACGGCAGCGGCCAGCGCATCGCGAACCAGTCGCTCGGCCGACGGGCTGGAGAAGCTGATCAGCTCGTTGGTCAGAACCGAGATTGCCGCGACCTTCGCCCAGCGCAGCTCGGTCGCGTTGAAATCGAACGCGGTGAGCGGCTTCGGAGCACCTTCACCCACCCAGCCGGCGCTGCCGCCACTGGTCTGGCCGGCGATGCGCACGTTGAATGGGATGCTGTTCAGCGCCGGGATGTTGCCCTGGCCGAACTGGCCGATGATGCCCCGCGGGCGCTGGAACTCGACGAAGTCGCCAGCGAAGTTCTGGTAGTCCACCAGCGGCGCAGCGAAGGTCGGATCCAGCGTGGTGCCGGCTTCGATCGTCGCCTTCATGATCAGTTCGAGGTCAGCGCCCTCGGCCTGGGCCTTCAGCGTGCGCACGACGCGATCGCTTTCCGGGAAGTGTCGCTCGGCGAGGCGGAACGCCTTCTCGGCATTGCCCTTGGCCTTCAGCTGGCACATGGCATAGCGAGCGAACTCGATGCCCTTCTCCAGCTTCTGGGTGTTCTTCACCTGGACCGGCTCCAGGCTGCGGCCTTCGCCGCCGCCGACGCGGTTGCCGTTCTCGTCGGCGATGGGCGCGACCGGCTTGGCCGACTTGGCCTGGATGGCCACCAGCTTATCGAAGCGCTCGATGTCACCGTCCAGATTCTTGATCTGGTCGCCGATGGCATCGAACTCTTCCTGCTCGGCAGTGTTCATCGATCGCTTCTCGGCCATCGACTTTTCAACGACGGTGCTGAGCTTCTTTTCCAGCTCGGCGCGGGTTGCGCGGAGGGCTTCCAGCTGTTCTGCGAGGGTCATGTCAGTTTCCTTGTGGCGCAGCCGTTCGGCCCGGGTTCCACGCCGGGCAGTGCCTGCAGATGATGGGAAGCGGGTTCCACCCCGCAGGGCCGTCAGGCCCAGTGCTTCAGTGCAGCAACTTCACCGCTCCGTCGGCCGGTCGTTCGACCTTGGCCGCCTGGCGCTGGATGAGCGGAACGCCATAGTTCACCGGTCGCCGGGCGCCGGTATCCATGGCCTTGATCGTCTGGATGGTCGCCGCGGCGTTGGCCGGGATGGTGACCAGGGAAAGCTCGTAGATCTCGGTCTCGGTGAACCGGATACCGCCGCCATCCATGTAGCTGTACTCCAGCGCGCGGAAGCCGATCGACACGCCGCGCACCAGCTGCTCCTTCACCGACTGCCAGGCGAGGTCGCAGAGATCCTTCAGCGCGCCTGGGGTGGCGATCTTCGCCACATTCGCCGTGAACGGGATGCCCTTGGCCGTCGGCTTGCCGAACTTCACGATGCCCACCGGGCTGTCGTGGCGGTGCTGCCACAGCAGCGGAAGCTCGGCCGCGAACTTGGCACCCAGGGGCTCGACGACGTCGCCGTAGCGATCCGGCTCCGGCGTGGTCGCCCAGCCGGTGATGATCTGCTGGTCGTCGTCATAGGACTTGACCTCCAACACGCTGTAGGCGCGATTCTCGGTGTTCATTCGGTTCCACCCAGGGTCATGAGGACGAGTTTCTTGTTGCTCTTCTCTTCCGCCACCGGAATGCTGATGCCAATGGCCATCAGCAGCGCGGTGATGTCGTCGATCTTGTCGGCGGACCGGCGCTTGTCCGGCGCCATGTTCAGGTTCACGTCTTTGCGAGCGACCAGGTTTGCCGCGCACCAAGCCAGCACAGGGTCACCGTCGTGCACCAGCCGCTTGCCGATGTAGGCGCGCTCCAGATCCACCATTGCTGGGTGGTAGGACTTCGTACCCTGAATGAACTCAACCAGCGGAACCTCTGCCGCTACCAGACGGCTGACCATCTCGGTCGCGTTCCAGCGGTCGAAGGCAAGCGACTGCAGGTTGAAACGCTCGTGCACGTCCAGAACCGCCTGCTCAATCACCGCGTAGTCAGTGACCTCGCCCTCGGTCTGCTCCAGTAGCCCGGCCGCGACCCAGCCCGCATACGGGACAGTGCCGCGCTCGGTGCGCTGCGCCACTGCCGACTCAGGCACCCAGCGGCGGCCCCAAGTGATGATCTTGTCGTCCAAACGCCAGACCAGCCGCAGCGATGCAAGGTCGCGCGTGCTGGCCAAGTCAAGCCCGCCCCAGCAGGGAACGTCCTTCAGCGCGTCGAGATCGACCACGCCATGGCAGGCATTCCATTTCGGCAGAAGGATGAAGCCGTTTGCCGCTGCCGCGGGCCGGTTCAACCGCTTGATCTGGAACTCCGCGAGCTTCGAAGGCATCGCCTTCGCCTCGATCGACTCCTTCCTGATTGCCGCCAGCAGATGAGGATTCACGTCCATCAACGGGTTGGCCTTGTGCCAGGCCTTCTCATCGAAGTCCCCGTCGTCCTTATCCACTGCGAAGAAGATCGCCAGGAAGTGGTCGGCAGCATCGCCGAACACCCCCTCCAACAACTGTGTGGCGAACTGCCGTATTTCCGACCAGGGACCGGGGTTCGCGTAACCCTCTGTGGTCGTGAACAACCAGAGAGGATTCCGGCGCGCGCCGGCCGCCGACTGCAACACGTTCAGCAGATCGGGCGTCTTGTGCGCATGGATCTCGTCGAGGCCAACGTGGGACGGATTCAGGCCGTCCTGCGTTGACGCCTTGGCGTTGATCGGCTTGAACGTCGCACCCGTCTCGACGCGACTGATCGCATTGGCCCAGCACTCAAGCCCGTAGGCTTCCCGTAGGTCCGCCTTCTTCTCGGCCATCCGCTTGGCCACGTTGAAAATGATGCGCGCCTGGCTGCCGGTAGTTGCCGCCGAGATGACCTGCGCGCCCTCTTCTTCTTCACAGCATTCGCAGTACAGCAGGATGGCAGCCGACAGCGTCGACTTCGCGTTCTTTCGCGCCACCGCGAACAGCGCAGACGTGAACCGCCGAGTTCCGTCAGGTTTTCGGAACCCGAACAGTTGGACCACGAACCAGACGTGCGACGGGTGAAGCCGGATCTCCGGCGTCTCCCACTTGCCTTCCACGTGCGGGAGCAGTTCGATCCAGCTGCAGGCGTGATTGGCGTGATCGCGCGAGAAGGAGAACGGTGCGCCCTTTTTCTTGGCGCGCTTCAGGTCGTCCAGGAACCGCTTCGCGGCCAGCTTGATCAGCCTGCCGAACCTGCCTCCCCTATCTGCCGCAGCCGCCTTCGCGTATGCGATTGCAACGTCGACGTAGTCATTTTCCGGCGGCGTGGGGCTTTCCGAGCGCGGCGAACGCGTTGCTCGGCTTTGCCGTGTCGCCATTCGGTTTCACCTTTCCCTGCGCCACCGGCGTCAGGCCAAAGTCATTCATCAGCCCGCGCAGCTGGGCGACCATCGATGCGACCGGTGCCTCGCCGGCGGCATACAGCTGGACGGTCTTCCCGTGGAGGGCGCATAGCTGGCCGAGCGCCGACAGTCCGGCCTCGGTCAGGAGCTTGTTGGCATGGAGGATCGGGGCAAGCCGGTCCCATTCCTTGGATGCATGGGCGTTGGGCAGCCAGTCCGGTGCCGGTGGAACGTCGGACACCAAGGGGAGTTCAGCCGCGGCTGGCGCTTCTCGGTCCGGCCGGTCGGTGCCGGCCACCACCTTCAGCGCTGTCGGCTTGCGGGGGCGGGACATAGACAGGCCTCAAAAACTGAATTTTCTGAATTGACGGTGCAAAAAAACGACTGAGCGGCCGGTGTCCGAGGGGAACGCTTCGAACTTTTTCCCCTCCCCCCGGGGCATTTGATGCGAATCGCTCGCATTCATCGCTTCGAGAGGTATGGATGAGAACGGTTCGCGCCTCGCGCTGCCTCTGCCTTGGTCTTAGTGCCATGGCATTCGCAGCAGATCGCTTGCAGGTTGCCCAACGCATCCGTGCCACCTTCTGCCTGCGGCACAACGTGGTCGACCTCTTCCGCCTGGCGGATGCGACCAGCAGCGCGGCACGGCTGGCACAGGTACATGTCACGCGCCATCACCGCATCGCGCTTGCGGCGCCATGGCCGACCGCCTCGCCCTTTGCCGTAGTTCTCTTGAGCGGCCTGGGCAACATGCACAGGCGCTAGCTGGGGCATAGGGCGGTGACGACCTGGGAAGCTAGCCATCATGGTTTCTCGCTCCTGCGCGCGGTGCAGCTCAGACTTGTGGCGTCGATGTTCACACCAGCGATGCGAAGCGCGAGCCGCCGCCACCACGAGAGCTGCCGGCGCGACTCCACCTCCAACAACATGCCAGGCATCACCTGCACCTTAGCGACGCATTCGATGCGGGCGCGCCACACATCGTCGACGCTGGCGACCAGCTCTACCTTGGTCACCCCCTTCAGCTCTTGGCCGTCGACCAGCACCTTGGTGCCTTGGGTACGGGTGAGTCCCGAGCCGTCGTCAACCGGTGGCGGGATGATCGTGACGATACCCATCAGCCGAGGCTCTGCGACTGGTCGCGCTCACCGGGCACCAGCTCACCATCCAGGCTGCGGGCCGGCTCTTCCTGTTCTTCCTCGCCCTCGGCTGCCAGTGCCGCCAACAGGGCATCGACCTTCTCGCCGAGCAGAGCTGTTGCTCTGCTCTGTTCTTCCTGCCGCAGTTCAATGCGGCGCAAGCGCTCAGACAGGCTCACTGGTCGGCCCCTCATTCGGCCCCATGCCTTGGATCTTGAGGCTGCCGTCCTTCATCAGTTTCCATGACGCCTCGGGGCAGCGGCCATAGAGAACACCACCTGGTCGTTGCTCACGATCCGCCCACTGCCCGATGGCCTTATCGATCTTCTCGGCCAGCGCCATGCCCAAGGACACTTGGGCATCTGCGCATTCGAATGGATGAGCGACCGGCTGACCCTGTGCATGGGTGTTCACCACCGCAAAGCGCTCTGCCGTCAGGGTCACGCGGTTGGGAAGCTCCTGACCGATCGATGCTTCCGCTGCCGTGGGCTTCAGCAGCCAGTTGCGCAACCACACACGCGGGTTGAATCGGTCAAGGATCACGGCTTCACCTGCTTCTGTTCGTTGGCCGGAGCCAGCTTCTCGATGGCGCCCAGCTGGCTGTTGCACTGCTCCAGGCTCAGCACGTTGGCGTTGTAGGCCGACACCACGCTCTCGATGGTCCGGGCGGCTGCGCGCTTCACCGGGCAGCGGGCGGTCAGCGGCGCCGGCACAGCCACGGTGCGCTCGACTGGGACGTACACCACCTTGGGCAGGTCAGGCTTCTCGACCTTGCTGCAGCTGCCGAACCCGCACAGCGGCAGCGCCGCGGCCAGGATCACAGCAACGGAATGGCGTCGCATAGGTTCTGCTCCAACTGCTGCCGGCATCCCGGCTGGGTCTTGGCCGCCTGCAGGGCCTGCTCGGCCTGGGTGGCGCGACGCTGGCTCTGGGCTGCTGCCGCTTCGGCCTGACGGGCGGCCTCCTTGGCTGCCTGCTGCTGCCGGGCGGCTTCATCAATGGCCAACTGGGTCTGCCGGTTCACCTGCTGCAGCAGCTGGCCACAGGCGTTCGCCGCACGCAGGTTCTCGTCGGAGCTGGCCTTGGCCAGGTCGCGCTGCTTCTCGGCGGCGGCGATCAGGGCCTGGTCTTTCTTGCTTCGATAGTCCGCCCCGAGCCGGGCACCCATCAGCAGGACAGCGCCCACCGCGGCAACCCACAGCCCCATGCGGATCAGGCCCACATAGGGCCGCAGCGGGTCAGGGATCAGCATCGCCGTTGCTCAGCTTGGGCTGCACGAAGATGCGGGACACCGCAGCGAGGAACGAGGTGACGCCAGCCGATGCCAGAGCGCTGTAGGCCACGGTCTGCTTGAACCCGTCGTGCACCACCGGCAGCCAGTCCGCCGGCAGCAACATATAGGCGCCGATGATGCCAAGCGCGGTGGCACTGATGATGCCAGCCAGCAACGACAGACGAACCGACCAGAATCGCCAGAAATGGCGCCGGTCGCTGGTGAGTTTCACGTTCTTCACTTCAGCCCCCTGAGCTGCTTCAGCTCGCGGATGTCTGCCTTGTTCTGCTCTACCTGCACGGCCTGCTTGGCCAACTCCAGCTTCAGCGCCGGCACGTCCGCCAGCTGGGTGTTCATGATTTGCAGCTGCTGCTGCAGCCCGGTGATCTGCTGGTTCGTTACCTGCTGCTGGGTTAGAACCGACTGCATTGAACCCACCAGCCAGTAACCGATGCTCACGATGGCCCCGGCGATAACGAGTGCAATCCAGCGCTCCACCGGTCCCAGGGAGATCTTGGTGCGGCCGTCCTGGCTCGGCTGGGCTTCCATCGTCATGTACCTGCCACCTTCCCACCAGCTGCGCGGAATACAGACAGCAGGTCGGCCAGCTTGCGCTCGTACTGGCCGTAGCCGGCACCCGGAAGGCTTGCCCAGATGTTGCTGACCGCCTTGATGGCCTCCGGGATCTTGCCCGCCTGGATCAGCTGCAGCGCGCGGCGCTCCCGGATCTGTTGCAGCGCGATCAGATCCTGGCTCAAGGGCGCGAAGTCTTTCAGGCCCAGCGTCTTCTTGTACGCGTCGTAGTAGCGGCGCAGCAGCTGGTAGCGGCCGGCTGCCGTCGACTGAATCTTCAGCTTAGGCAGATCCACCAGCACGCGCGGATGGTCGGCGTAGCTCTTAAACAACTGCCCGCCGACAATCACGTCATAGCCGCGGTCCTTGGTGGCCTGCTTGCCGTTGTCCGTACCTTCGGACCAGGCCAGCATGTCGAGGAAGGCCACGACGTTCACGCCGCCAGCTTGTTGGGGGGTGATCTGTGCCATGGCGGATCCTGAAATGAAAAACCCCGGCTGGGTGGCCGGGGTCGGGTCGTGCGCGATGGTAGTGAATCTACCCCTAAAAGTGCGGGAGTGTCACTCCCGCATTCTCACCTGATCGAAAGCAACTTCGCGAGGTCATCAAGACTCAGCTTGCGGCGGTCCAGCAGTTCGCGCCTCATCGGTTCGAAGAGCTCGTACATCTCGCGGTAGCGGGCGGCCATGGGCCCGTGCGAGTTGAAGTCGCGTCCCTCAAACTCAGTGAACCGGTGCAGATCTTCAACAAGAAGCCTGCAGTGGGACATCAACTCTGTTTCGTTGTTGCCATCAAAACCATGGAACCGAGGGTCGTTCCCACGTGGACCAACACGGTCAACTAGCTCTTGGCGTTGAGCTGCGTCCAGCCCCTCGTAGGCCCGCTCGATGAATGACCACATGTCCAAGACGTTGATGACGAACTTGAAGCTTTCGGGTAGATCCTGATCGTCAAACAACAGCCCATGTTCGAAGGGAATCGCGAACTCTTCCTTATATGCCGCCACCTTCGAGATGAAGCCGGGATCAAACTCACCTCGAATTTTCAGCGCCTTCTGGATGTCCGCCAGCATCAGCACTATCAGACGTTGCTCATCAGTGAACTTCATACTTCCTCCGTGATTGACGCGCCCCCTGGCACGCCTATCGCTGATTCTATGCGCTGGGCAGGTTAGGCGGCTTGGTTCAGTGCATTAGAAAGCGCCCAGCATGCTTCCTGCTCAGCCTCAGTCATCTTTTGCAGCAGCCACTCATAGACCCCGCGCCACTTCGCCCGGTAGGTCGACTCGTCGCGCCCAATAGAGGCAGCCCGACGCCGGTCGCTGACCGGGCCGAGCCCTGATCCGCCGCACACCTTGCAGGGCGCCAGCAGCTCCCCAACCAACCCCTGGCCCCTGCCCTCGCAGGCCGCGCAGTGCGGCCGCTTGGCGATCTCGCCGATCACCGCCGCCGCCAGCGTTGGCAGCGACTCCAGGGTGCTGATCGGCCAGCATTGCGCCTTCACCCGGCCCAGCCGCTGCTGGGCCGCGTCGCGGTTGGCCCGCTGCTCCGCCGTCGCCGCGCCGCCCCACCCCATGCACACCTCGGCCAGGCCGAGATCCGTCCGGGCCTCAGCCAGCCGCCGCTGCTGGCGCTGCAGCTCCGGCGTCACCAGCGCGATCACCGCGTCCCGCAGCTTGTGCCGGCGCAGCGCAGCGCCATCCGGCCACCAGCACGCCTCCAGCAGCTCCCGGCCGAGGCCTGCCGGCACCATGCCCAGCGCCGCGGCAATGTCCTGGTTCGTCAGGTCGGGCTTCCCGCCTCCCCGGCCGATGTCGAACTTCACCGTACTCGGCCCCAGCCGCGCCATCGTCTCTCGTGGATTCATGCCCGTTCCCCTGTCGTTGAGTGGCCGGCCGCTGCCGGCCCGCCCGTAATTCGCACCACCACCTGGCCACCCGGCCGCCGCTCGTCCTTCACGAACAGGTGCCCATAGAACAGCGCGTCATCGATCCCCAGAAGCTGGGCAATTCCGTCGCGGTATGGCTTGCAGCGGCCGACCATGTTGTCGTCGTCAGGCAGCTTCTTTCCCGGCGCCTGGTAGCAGTCGATCCACAGGTGCAGCCGGCCTGGCGGGAGCACCATTCCGCGCCAGCCCGCCTCGTTCGCCAGCACCGCCGCCGTCTGCCGGGCCAGCTTCGTGGCCCGGGCCTTTACCCGGAAGTGCACGCGCGCGTTCGGCGACAGATCCTTGCTCGGCCAGGGAAGCACCAGCTCCAGCGCGCGGTCAGCCTGCATGGGCGCCCTCGTTCTGCTCCATCGCATCGCGGAAGGCCGCACGCCAACGGAATGCCGTCGCCCGGCTCACGCCGAAGTCGGCCCGAAGCTGGGCAACCGATGGGATGCGGTCTCCGTACATGCGAACCATCCGTACAGCAGCAGTGAGCGTCAGGTTCTGCCGGCCCCACGCCGGCCAGCCAGGCTCGCGGTTGTGGTGGTGATCGGTGGGTTGCTGACTCATGGCTTCACCTGCACAGCATCGATGCGATCCAGTGATCGCAGCAGATCCACCAGCGCCTCCAGCTCACCACGCTCGAAGTGCAGGATCCGCCCGTTCAAGCTGAAGCTGTAGGCGTCTGATGTGCTCTGGTAGAACAAGATGCCGGTGTGACCGGGGCAGCCGCTCATCTCGCAGTCATCGCTGCATCGGTACGTCAGTGAGCGCTCGATGTTCGCCATCACGGCACCTCCGGGCGAGCGGCGATCATGGCCCGCCAGGAGTAGACCGGGTCAGGCGCTTCGTCTCCATCCCCATGCCGCCAAGCGGCAGCGATCATCTCCTCAGTCGGCTGCGCCGGCACCAGCAAGAAGCCATCGGGCGGCGTGAGGGCGGCGATGATGGCCTGAACTACTCCGGATTCTGCAAGGAACAGGTCACCGGATGGACTCACAACGCCACCGACTTCCAGCGACCCAACGTTCTGCGCCAGGATCTCCCGCGCCCGCTTCTCGATGGCGTCCATCACTTCACCCCCAGCGCAGCGCGCGCCTTGGCGTACTTGGCCCGCAGGCGAGCCGCCATGTCCTGGTCCAGCAGAGCCAGTCGTGACTCGTCGCTGTTGTCGGCGATATCTGCCAGCTTCACCTTGAGCGACAGCGGGTTCTGTCGAATTTTCCAGTTGTAGAACGCCTCGCTCTTGTTCACGCCGCGCGTCAGATCGAACACAGCCTCCACCACGGCCTGCGGGAACAGCATGACTTGGGTCGCGAATGCCGGTTGATCCTCCAGCACGTCGTGGAGCCAGGCCACCATTTCGGCGGCGTCATCGCCGGCGACCGCCGCTGCGACCCGAGCCACATGCTCGATGTACGGGCGGCCGGCCTTGTCGGTTTGGCTGGCATGCGCCTCTTCCGCCAGCCATCGGGCCTCATTCACTAGTGCACCGCTCATCAGGCCACCTCCGGGCCGGCCGGCTCGGCCGCATAGTGCGTGATCGCCGGGTTGTCACCCCGCCAGCTGCCGAACACCGGCCGCTGTGTCTCCGAGTCCCACAGCATCAATCGGGTGCCGTCCTGCGGTGCCTCGTCAATGGGGCGCCAGTTCACCGCTCCTGCAGCTCGCCTGTTCCACGACTCGACAGCCGCCGAAGGGGACCTCGCGAGGAAAGTCATTGGCCCCGGGCTGCAATCATCTACGTCGTTCTCGCAGCCAGCGCTCCAACCCATTTCATCGTTTCCGATCAGTTCTGCAGCTCCACCGCAGAACGGGCATGACTTTAATGCGGCGGCGGTCATGCTCGCTGCTCCCAGCTGGCCGTCAGGCGCTGCACCTGCCCGCCGCGTGCCTCGAACTGCTCCACCGTCTCGGCCGGCCGCTGGCCGTCCTTCTCCTTGCCCCACGCCTTGGCCGGGGCCAGGTCCGCCAGAAGCGCCACGCGCGACCGGTTGATGGTCATCTTGTCCACGCGCGGTGCCTTCGGCTGTGCGCCGTTGCGCGCTCGGTAGGCGCGGCCGCGCTCGATGCGCCGCTCGCGAAGTTCCTCCGCCGTCGCCTTGTGGAAGCGCATGCCCTTTCCGCTGTAGCGGTACGCGGCGGTAGCCCGGGCGCCGGTCTTCACTAGGTAGCCGCAGCTCACCAGCCACGTCAGAACGTCGCGTACGCCGTTGCGCTCCTTCGTCTTTCCGAGGCCGGTCACGTCCATCAACTCGAACACCTGGTGGTGGCCGAGCGACTGGCCCTTCCTCTCTTCGAAAATGGTCCTGACCTCGTCGGACAGGCCTGTCGGCTTAGCCATTGGTGTCACCCCTCAGTTCGTTGATGTACGTCTGGTTTGCGATTAGCTCGTCGTCGGAGCCGTATGTCTCGCGGAAGGTCCGCGAGCCATCCATCAGGCTCGGGCCGTAGATCTGGCGCATCGTCGCGAAGGTGTTCCCCTCCATCGGATGCCGCATGTGGTGCCACTTGCATAGGGCGTAGCCGAACATATGGCCGCGCCGCAGGTTTCCGCTCTTGGCGTGGTTGTAGTCGCAGCCGTAGACCACCAGCTCCGGCTCCAGCAGCTGCTGCTCCAGCAGCGCCAGGCAGGCCATGCACGGGCCCTTCTTGGCCAGCTCGATCCGGGCGGCTTCTTCCCTGGTCGGCGGCGGGGCCTTGGACCACATCAGCGCGCGGCCTCGTCGGCCAGACGCCACCCGTGCTGCCAGGCCTCGGCCTTCTCGCCCAGCGGACCGGCGCGGCGGTTGTCGCCGTCCTCCGTTTCGCATTCGATCCACACCAGGTGCGGGTTGTCGCTCAGGCGCTGCCCGTTCAGCCGAGCCGAGTAGCCGGCGTTGATCTCCTTGGCAAACTTGCTGCGTGTGCTGTACTTGGTGAAGTCCATCAGCGTCTGTTCCTCGTGGTGCTGCGGCGTGCCGCGCTCAGTTCCTGGTCCCGCATGTCCCATCCGCCCTGCCAGCGGCGTCGACGCGTCACTCCGTCCTGCCCCATCTCGTACCGCGGTGCCGATTCCCGGCTGCGGCAGGCATCTCGCGCCCATCGCCCGGCCTGCTCCGCTTGGGCCAGCTCGGCCTCAGTCGCCATCGGTATCGATCCAGTTCCGGATGAACCAACGCACGTTGCATGGCCGCCAGTTCACCGCCAGGGCTATCTCTGCAACGCTGCAGCGCTCGGCGTGGAGCAGCCGCACCGTGTCGTGCTTGCTCATGCGCCTTCCCCGAACCCGAGGTCGACCGCAGCCCGCTCCATCGCAGCGCGCGCGGAATCCCGGTCACGCACCGGCCGCACGCCGTGCTTCTCCTGCTCGATCGCCAGCACCGGCTGCGGCAACGGCTTGCCGTCGACCACGTGCTGGACTGCGCGCGTGTAGGCTTCCTCCAGCATCCGGCGCTGCTGCGATCCGTGGTCGGCCGAGGCGTAGACGTGCAGGTCCAGCAGCGACCGCACCAGAACCGTGAAGCCGCTCTGCGGCCGGCCCGGCGCCATCTCCCGCTCAACCGCCGCCATGACCGGAATGTCCAGGCACATGGTCAGGAACCTCGGTGGGTTCGGCGGCCACTCCCGGCCCTCGGTCAGGCAGCAGGCCATGCCGCGCGCGTGCTGTGCCCGGCTGCGGCCCTTCAGCACCTGGAACCACGTGCTGGCCGCGATGGTCAGGCTGCCGTCCTTCTTGAATGGCGCAGCGCCGTTCTCGCGCTCCCACTTGCCCGGGAACATTGCCGTCATCTGCTTCCAGAATTCCCACAGGTAGGCCGACTGCGACTCGCTCAGCGGCTCAGCCGACGACGGCAAACTCGGCGTCGACGACATCGCTTGGTTCAAACCCAGCGCCGCCACCGTGGCCACCGCCTCGGCGTTGGGCGTAGAACTGCTGTTCGAGCTGCTCGGTGCGGTCGGCAGAACCGTGTTGAGGGCTTGCATGGGTTGCTCCTGCGGATGGCTGGGCGACAGGGATCACGGGCAGCGACAGGCCGGCGGCCATCGTCTGCTTCAGGGATTCGTTCGGGTCGTGGCCGGCGGTGATCAGGTCCAGCAGCTGCTGGCGGACCTGCAACCAGCCCTGGACCGACAGCGGGCGGCGGATCGCGGCGCGGTGCCGGACGAACCGGGCCAGCTGCTCGCGGTCGATGCCATGTGGCGTGCTACCGAATCCGGCCAGCTCGCGGTCGACCTGGTCAGCGGTCAACGCCAGTGGATCGGCCTCGCGCTCACACTCGCGGTGTGAGGGTTGCTCTTGGTTGCTTTTGGTTGCTTTAGGTTCGGGTGCAATAGCTGTTGCACCCTTTTCGACGTCTGGTTGCACCCTTTCCTGCGTCGTTTTGCACCCTTTCCGACTCTGTTTTGCACCCTTTGCAAAGGGTGCAGAATTTGCACCCTTTGAACTTTCGGGCTGTTCTCCAGCGTCCCCATCCATGGCCAGATCACCACCGGCGATCCAGTACGGGCTGATCCGGTACTCACGCGGACGGCCGCCGGACTTGTAGCCCTTCATGCGGCCACCGCCCTCGCTGACGACCTCCAGCCAGCCGATGCGCTCCATCTTCCGGAGCTGGTACTGCACCGAGCGCTCCGACTGCCTGGACTTCACAGCCAACGTGGCAACGGACGGGAAGATGCGGGTGCCGTCGTCGTGCGAGTTGTCGGCCAGAGCCAGCGCCAGCAGCAGCTCACCGCCACCACCCGGATAGCGCTCGAAAACCATGCCTGTCATGCGTGCAGCCACGTCAGATCCCCAATGCCAGGTTCTGGCCCGGGGCGACTGGCCACCAGGTGCACGCCGTGCGGCCGCTGACCGCGCACGGCTTGTTCGGGCCGCGCCACACGCGCCCGGCCTTGATCAGTTCAGGCAGACGGCGGGCCAGCATGTAGCGGTCCAGGCCCGTGGCCTGCGCCAGCTCGTTGCTGGTCATACCCGGGTTGTCCGTCACAGCCTTGGCGCTCTGGTCGTGCTGGTGCGCCTGCAGGCCGCTCGAGACCACGTAGTGCGCCGCGTCGTGGCTGGTGCTCAGGTCGCTGGAACGTGCCGGATGGTTCATTGCGCATCCCTCGCGGCAGCGTTCGCCGCATGCTGAGCAAGCTCGGCAAAGATCTCCTGCAGGCGCGCGCAGTGCTGCGCGATGGTGCTGGCCTCGTTCGGCGTGATCCGCTGATCAGCCATCGCCTCGGCAATGACCTCGGCCAAATCACCCTTGGCGCCGGCGGCCGCAAGCAGCGCGCCGATCAGGCTGCCGCTGGTCCTGCCTTCCATCTTGCTCAGCGTGTAGCCGTGCTCGCCGGCCAAGGCGTGCAGGATTCGGTAGTCACCGGTCACGCCCATCACCTCGCTGGCTTCGACCAGCGTCAGGTGGTGCGTCGAGTTGTTCGGATTGACCTTGTTGCGGAGCACCGCCGCTGACATGGCAATGCGAGGTGCCAGAGACTCGCTACCGCCTGGATAGGCATGCACGGTCTTGTGGGCTGCGTCGATGATGTTCATTCGGGGCTCTCGTGAACGTGGTTTCAGGCATTCGTGCGGCGCAACATGTGCGCCATGGACATCAACTACCCATGGATGGCAGGCGCCTACGGCGCCCGGAGCGCGTTCCCCGCGCCGCCGGAAATCAGCCGCATTGCCAACACCTCCCATTGCTGGAAGGCCCGCAGCCGGCGATGGATCGCCAGTCGTCGCTTCAGCGCGCGCATGTCAGGCAACCTCCAGGGGGGCGTAACGGTTCTCGTCAGGGTCGTGCGGCGCGGGCTGCGCCTGCGGTTGTTCCTGGACGCCCAGCAGCCGCTGGATCTCCGGCAGCGCCGGCAAGGCGCCCTCTTCCGTCCAGGACTCGACCTGCTCGATCGGCAGCTGCAGCACCTTGGCCAGCTGCCTATCTGTGGACAGGCCAAGCCGGGCGCGCAGCGCGCGCTTGCTCATGCGGCTGTCCAGCAGCGGGCCCAAGTCCTTGATTGGCCGGGACGCGCTCATCTTGGGCTGCGTCGGTCGGCGCTTACGGCGACGGGCGGCAGCCAGGTCAACCAGGGCCTTTCCGACCGCATAGGACGGACGCCGCTTGCCATTGCGGATTCGGTTGATGGTGGACTGCCGCACACCGACGGCAGAGGCGATGGCCTCATCCGTCAGGCGGGCGGCACGCAGTTCGTCGATGGCAGCGATGGGGTCCATACCCCGATTATGCCTATAGGAATGCCTCGGTCAAGCAATTCGATGCCTATAGGCATTCGACCCGACGAACGGTAACCGCGAACCTTCCGCTATGGACTTTCTCATCAAGAATCTGCGCTTCCTCACCACGTCTCAGCTGCAGGGCGGCCAAGGCCGCGCCAGCTCTGCGGCGGGTGTCGGCCAACCGGCCATCAGCAAGATCATCAACGGCACAACCAAGATGCCGGGCTATGCCACCGTCGCCGGATTGGCGCGCCACTTCGGCGTGTCGATCGACGACCTGGTCTGGCGGGACCTTGAAGCACAAGGACCGTCTCAGGCGTCTCAGAATGTGGGATTGGACCCTGCAAAGCTGGCGTCCCTGATCGAGACAGTAGAGGCGGCAACCGCACAGAGCGGTCGTAGCGTTCCTGCAAGGCTCAAAGCCCGCATGATCTCCGCTCTCTATGCCCACGATCCGGAACTGGCAGCCAGCACCCCGCAAGCGGTGCAGGCACTCCTGGCAAGCATAATGATGACGGTGGAAGAGACATGAACCCCTTGCTTCGTGACGAGCTCGCAGCGCTGATCGCAGAGGAAATGACCCGGCCGGAGGCCAAGCGAACCGAGTCCGCCACGAGGCGAGACGCCATGCTACGCCGGATCATAGACCTCCAGACGCTGTATCAGCTCGGATGGCTGGTTCGGCAAGAAACGATGCACGTCTATGGCGTTCTGGAATGTCTCTCGGATGCCGACTTGGAGTCGCTGATCGACACGCTACAGCGCGCGGAACAGGCCATCCACGATGGGGTGCCGTTCGTAGAAGTAGGCCTGATCAAGGGCGCCACCTGCAATTGGGTGGCATGATTGGCCGAGGCCGGCTTGTCGCCGGCCATGGAGGCTCTATGGATCCGATCTTCGGAACGGGAAATCTCGTTCTTCAGGTCCTTTTCTTGATCTTTGCGATCGTCTGAATGTTCGTCCCCTTCGCCGTCCTGGCGATCCGACGATTGCTGGTGCAGCTGGTCCAGAAGCAGGACGAAACCAACAACCTTCTCCGTTCGCTCATTCCGCTGCGGAACCCGCAAAGCGCACCGGACACATCGCCAGAGCGGGATCGCCCGACCCTGGGCAACATCATGAAGCAGGTCCGAGAGGGCTAACAGCAGCAAGAAACCGATGAATGCGGGCATACCGTTCGTCGGCTCCTGCAAAATATTATGCCTATAGGCATTGACCAATCAATTCCTATAGGCATACTTGCCTCCAGCCGCCCAAGAAGCCTCCCAACAGAGGCAGGGCGCCGGAGACCAGCATGCGCACCGCAAACCGGCCCCTCTGGGCCACCCTCCGCCCCATCGCTGCCGCCTTCGCGGCCGCGTTCGGCGAGGCCTTCAGCAGCTGCGTCAGCAGCAAGAAGGCCTGAGCCATGGCCGCGATCACCACCACCAGCCGCGGCGCAGCGCGCGTCGAATCCCGGCCCCACGCCGGAACCGTCGTCGTCCAGGTCGGCGGCACAGCCCTCCTCAGCCTGACCTCGTCCGAGGCCCGCGAGTTGGCCGAGCACCTCGCCGTGTGCGCTGACGCGATCGACGAAGGCGCGACCGAAGTCGCCACCATCGCTCGCAGCAAGCCGCTGGCCCTCCAGCAGGCGGCTGCAGCATGAGCGCCGTCATCCTGCAGTTCCCGACCCGCCGAGTCCGCGCCAAGGCTGTCGCTGACGCGGTCCGTCACGCCGCGCTGCGCCTCGGATACCACCCCCACAACGCCGACACCGCCGCCGCCATCGCCCGCGCAGACTTCCTCAGCGGCCGATACAGCGCCGCGCGCGCCGTCAGCGAAATGGTCGACCAGCTCGGCGCGGCCATGCGCCTGATGCGCGCTCAAGGCGGTGCCGCATGACCTCCCTCCTCCGCATCCCGGCCGCGATTCAGACCTTCACCCTGCCACGCGGCGAAGACCTCCAGCGCTCCGACGCATCGCCGCCCAACAAGTTCACCGGCTTCGTAGTCGGACCGTTCTTCTGCCATCACGTCTACAGCGATGACGAGAAGACCATGATGGGCGATCGCACGGTAGCCGAGCTGGGCGACTGGCAGGTCACTCACGTGGAGACCGGCGCGTGTGTGCAGCGCGGCTTGCCGACCCACTACCGCGCCATTTGGTTGGCCGAGAAGCTGTCCGCCTTCCAGGACTTCGCCCTGCCCTCGTTCCAGGCCATCAAAGACGCCCTGGCGCCGCATGAGGAAGAGATCGCGTCGCTGCGCTGGGAAGCCAGGAACGGCAACTGTCAGCGCTCCTGCAATTTCAGCTTCACGGGGGTGCAGCCGTGACCGACCCCGACTTCTTCGCCGCCATGGCCGTCGGCATCCCGCCCATCACCCCGCCCGTCAGCCCGGCGCCCGCGCCGGCCGAGCCCACCACCGAACAGGAGACCGAGTAATGCGCCACCTGGTCCTGCCCTTCTTCTGTGTCGTGTTCCTCGGCGTCGCGCTGGCCTATGCCGTCACCAGCGGGATCTCTTCCCGCTTCGGCGCGGCCTTCCTGGCCGCGGCGCTCCTGTGGGCCGTCATCGCCTACATCGAGATCCGCGCGGCCTGGCCGCCCTTCGCCGCGGCAATGCAGCGTCGCCGCGAAGAGCGACAGCGCGCTCCCCTGCCTGCCGACGACACGCACTGAGCAATCGCCCGGCCGGCGCTACCGGCCTCCCACGCCGGCAGGACTTCCACACAGCCGGCAACCTATTCCTCAGAGATCCGCCATGACCGATTCCGTCGTTGTCGATTTCCAACATGAGCCCGAGTTCTCCAAAAAGGAGAACGGGGAGCTGCCCCGCATCGAACTTATCCGCGAACAGGTCGCCGGGTTCGTTGACGGCTACACGACCGCCAAGGGCCAACGGCCGCCGCGCAGCGTGCTGCAGATATCCGACCTCAAGCACTGCGTTCGCCGGATCTTGGCCCGAATGCAAAAGCCGCATCGGGATGAAGCCAAGGCGGCATGGATGCGAGCGCGCAAGGCCGGATCGAAACAGCCCTGGCGCGAAGCGAGGCCCGAGCCAATTCCCGGCGCAACGCTCACCTGGTGTGGGATTCCCATCGAAGGCATGGGCTACAGCCGCCATCGCACCGTCGACAAGCACTGACCCATGGCCAAGCCGGTCCAGATGGACATTTTCGATGACGACCCAGCGCGCGAAGCAGTCGCCTGGCGCGTGCAGGCGGAAGAGTCACTGAAGCACTTCCAGTTCCCCGAATCGATCCGTCTGGAACGGCACGCCTACTACCTCGGCGTGGCCGAGCAACTTGAAGCCAGGGCGCGCGGTGCGCGCTCCACCAACAGCAAGGACATGCAGGCATGAGCAACGACAACAAGACCCTGGCGGGCGCGCAGCCGGGTGGGAGGGTGAGGCTGGGGGATCAGGCCGAGCGGGCGCGGTTTGAGGATTGGGGCTTGGCTGAGGGGCTGCCGCTTGCCCGGGGCAGGCTCGGTGGCTATGCCTTCGAGGTGACAGCAAAGGCTTGGATCGCTTGGCAGCACCTCGCCGCCCAGCCCTCCCCGGGTGGTCAGGGGGATGACAGCGATCTGCTGGACGAGCTGCGTGACGTGGTGGACTACTTCCAAGACGTAGATCCCAACCCGATTCATCTTGCGACCGTACACGCTGCAATCGAAGTCCTCGCCGCCCGCCAGCCGGTGGGGGAGCCGGTGGCTTGGTACTACAGTTTCTCCGACACCGGCGAGGCTGGGCCGGTCACATTCGGCGGGAATCCGGGCGCGGAAGCAATCGCATGGGCAGAGCGCCACGGTCACACGCTGCACTACCTCTACGCCGCCCCGGCCGCGCAGACCGTGGGCCCGTGGCCTGTGATCGACCGGGTTGCGAAAAACTGGGACGGATGCAGCATTGGCCCTGCGATTCGCGCTGAGGCCGAGAAGGTGATCGGCCAGCCGGCGCAGGCCGTGGACCTGTCCTACTCGCTCGATGCCGATCCGGCAGGCATCCGCGCCCGTGTGGCAGACGCGATCACTGGCACGCTGATGGTTGCTTCCCAAGGCCATACCCCGCCACCGGCTGGGCACTGGGCCCAACCGTTCTGGCAGGCCGCCAGGCACGATGCTGCCCGCTCGCTCAACGTGTCGCTAAGGCTCCGCGAGTTGGTGGCTGCGTCCAAGTTCATGCGCGACCGAGTCGTGGAAACGCGCGGAGTGAAGTGCATGGACGATCTCGACTATGCGATCGAGCAAGCAGAGAGGGCCCTGCTCGACAGCCAGGCGGTGGGCAATGGCTGACGCTCTGCCAGCGGTCCTCGACCCCTGCTGCGGCAGCCGCATGATGTGGTTCGACCCCAGCGACCAGCGCGGCCTGTTCGGCGACCAGCGGCACGAAACCATCACGGTGATCGATCGCACCCACCGCGTCGACGGCACGCGCGTCCTATCCATCCATCCGGACTGCCTGATGGACTTCCGCGCCCTGCCCTTCGCGGACGGATCGTTCCCGCTGGTGGTGTTCGATCCTCCCCACCTGGTGCGCGCCGGCAAGGACAGCTGGCTGGCGGCCAAATACGGGAAGTTGAGCAAGGACTGGCGCGCGGATCTCCGCGCCGGGTTCGCCGAGTGCTTCCGCGTGCTGCGACCCGAGGGCGTGCTGGTCTTCAAGTGGTCTGAGGTGCAGGTGACCACGCGCGAGGTGCTGGCCCTGACCGATGCTCGCCCGCTGTTCGGGCATCCGTCCGGGAAGCGCGCCGGCACGCACTGGATCTGCTTCATGAAGGAGCCGACCAATGGCTGACCAGCTGCTCACCGCTGCACCTGTCCGCAACGTCACCAGCGCGAAGTTCGTCCCTTCTCCTGGGGCCAGCGTCCTGACTGGACGGTTCCAGTGCCTCCTGTCCTGCGGCCACATCGTCATCCGCCAGGGTGAGCACGTCCGCGGGACCAGGTTCTCTCTGCGCGCTCCCCACACCGCTCCCTGCAACAAGTGTCCGAAGGAGGCTCCCAATGGCTGACCAAGAACCGAACACCGCCCAATCCGCGGAGCCGCCTTCGTATTACCACGGCCCTGTGTGGGACGCGTTCGGGCTCACCCGCGCCGCCTACCTGGTCGTCCCGCGCCGGACCCTGCAGTCCATGCCGCTGGAATGGCAGCAGCAGTTCGTGGCGTTGATGGATGAGGCGCAAGCCCGCCTGCCCGCCGAGGCTTTCCCCGAATACAGCGTGCGCCGCGTGGTCAACGGCAAGTTCGTCGCCGACCCACTGCGTGACTACCGCCACACCGGCCCCATCGCTCCCAAGGACTCCTCCAATGGCTGACGGCTCCCGCGCTTTCAACTTCCCCATGCCGCAGCGCTCCCGACTGCGCCCCGGCGAGATCGTTGTGGATCTCTTCGCCGGCGGCGGCGGGGCATCGGAAGGGCTCAAGCAGGCCCTCGGCATCGATCCCGCCCTGGCCTACAACCACGACGAGCTGGCCATCGGCATGCACGCCGCCAACCACCCGCTGACCCAGCACCACCGCGAGGATATCTGGCATGCCGACCCGCGCGTGGACGTGGCCGGCCGCCCCATCGGCTGGTTCCATGCCTCACCCGACTGCACGCACTTCAGCCAAGCCAAGGGCGGCCAGCCGCGCAGCAGGAAGACCCGCGCCTTGTCGTGGGTGGTGTTGAAGTGGGTGGGCCAGCTGCTGCGCGCTGATCGCCTGCACGGCACCAACACCGCGCCGCGCATCATTTCCATGGAGAACGTCTGGCAGATTCTGACCTGGGGTCCGCTGGTGGCCAAGCGCTGCAAGGTCACCGGACGTGTCATCAAGATGGACGGAACCGTTGCAGCGCGCGGTGAGCGCGTGCCGGTCGAGAATCAGCAGCTGGTGCCAGACAAGCGCCACAGCGGCCGCACCTGGCAGCAGTTCGTTGCCGCTCTGCGGGCGCTGGGCTACGTGGTCGACTGGCGGAAGCTGGTGGCCAGCGACTACGGCGCCGGCACCAGCCGGGAACGCCTGTTCCTGCTCGGCCGCCGCGACGGTGAGGCCATAGTGTGGCCGGAAGCCAGCCACGGCCCAGCGCCGGACCAGACGCCGCGCGTCACAGCCGCCGACTGCCTGGACTTCTCGATCCCCTGCCCGTCCATCTTCACCCGAGCCCGCCCGCTGGCTGACGCCACCATGCGCCGCATCGCCAAGGGCGTCATGCGCCACGTAATCAACTCGGCCGATCCCTTCATCGTTCCGGTGACGCACCAGGGCGGCGACCGTGTCCATGACGTGCGCGATCCCCTGCGCACCATCACCGCCGCCAACCGCGGGGAGCTGATGCTGGCTGCGCCGGAGCTGGCGCCGTTCCTCACCGAACATGCCAACGCCAGCAGACAACGCACCATGTCCGGCGACCAGCCGCTGCCAACCGTCTGCGCCGGTGTAAAGGGTGGCCACTTCTCTGTTGTGACGCCGATCCTAGCCGGCGTCGGCGGCCGGGCCGGACAGTCCGAGCCCCGCTCAGGCAGCGAACCGCTCTACACGATGACCACGAAGGCAGACACCGCGTTGGTAGCGCCGCATCTGGTCAAGTTCAGGGGCGACAGCATCGGCACGCCAGCCTCCGAGCCCGTGCCAACCATCACCTCCGGCGCTGGCGCTGCGCGCCCGGCCGGAGCCGCGCACGCCCTCGGCGTGGCCGCCGCCTCGCTGGTCACCCTGCGGCGGAGCATGGTCGGCGCTGATGCACGTACGCCGCTCACCACCGTGGCCGCGCAGGCAGAGCATCACGCCGTTTCCAGCGCCTTCATGGTCCAGGCAGCGCACGGCGAAGGGAAGCCTGGCGGCGTCCAGCGCTGGGGCAACGGCAGCAAGGATGCCCGCGCTCCCGTCGGCACGGTCACAGCGAGCGGCAACGGTGGACACGCCATGGCCGAGGCGGAATTGGCGCAGCTGTCTCCCGATCAGGAAGCCGGTGCGCTGCGCGTCGCCGCGTTCCTGGTGAAGTACTACGGGACTGGTGCCAACGTTCCTTCCCTGCTTGATCCCGTGGACACGGTCACCACCCGAGACCGCCTGGCGCTGGTCACCGTCCACATCCAGGGCGTGCCGCACGTCATCGTGGATATCGGGCTGCGCATGCTCAAGCCGCATGAGCTGTACCGCGCCCAAGGCTTCCCGGCCAGCTACATCATCGATCGCACGGCAAACGGCACTCCGCTCAGCACCAGCGCCGCCGTGCGCATGGTCGGCAACAGTGTGAGCCCGCCACCCCTGCGTGCCCTGGCCGAGGCGAACCTTGACCGGGTGCCGGCCGACATGGCAGTGGCGGCATGACCGGCGCTGCTCTGGCCAAGCACGTGGCCCGCGTGCTGCTGACGGAATGCAGGGCACGCCGGCATGGCCACGGTTTCTGGTTCGCCTTCAACGCCGCACAGCGCGCGCGCATCCGCGCCACCGCCCCACTGCCGACACCGCCGCGCGCACCAGCACTGCCGGCTCAACTGGACCTGTTCGCATGACCGCACCACTGCCCATTTCCCCGGCAACCGTTGTCGAGGCCACCAAGGCATCGTCGCCTGTCGCAGCGGTCGTCTCCGCTATGCGCCGCGTGGATCCGGCCGGCGGCGCCGTTGCCGCCAACCAGGTGCGCGCGTGGGCCGACACCCTGATGACCGCGCTCTACTCCGCGCAGCCTGTCCGCTGGGAATACCGGCGCAAGGATGACTTCGCGCCAGGCTGTTGGGTCCAGGCCGACGCAGGACACGTGTACGCCGCTCATCAGCGTGGACTCGTTGTGCGCGCCCTGTTCGAGACACCGCGCGTCATCCAGCCCGAGAAGGTCCACGACTTTCAGCGGCGCGTCTGCACGCGCTGCGGCATGAGCGAGGACTGGGCAGGCCCGGACTGCTTCCCACCTGACAAAAAGCCCGACCCACGCACCCTGCTCCCCTTCAATCCCAGCTGGCTCATCCAGCCACTGCAGTGGCTCATCGATGCGCCGGCCCACCTCAACACCTACGACCGCCGCCACCGCGCGGCGCAAGCCGCCTTCCTGCTGGAAAAGCTCGAAGCCCACATTCAGGAGTGCAACAAGCCATGACCCAGGAACATATCAGCCACCCCGAAGGGTTGCCGAACTGCGCCGCCGGCCACCGCGCGCGCCACATCCACGACAAGCGCTGTGCCGCTGCCGGCGGTGGCCACCTGGTCGAGTGCGCCTGCAGGTCGACCAGCAAGCACGCCGATCCCGATGTGGCCATTGCTGCCTGGCGCAGGCTCAACCGTCCGGCGCGCAGCGCGCGCTCGGCCGCGGTGCCTGCGGCGGTCGACAACGTCCTGCAGTTCCAGCTCAGCCTGGCCGAACGTAAACCCAAGACCCAGCGCGCGGCGCTGGCGTCGATCTGAAGGAGGAAATTATGGGAGCTGCCGAAAACATCCCATTCGAGCTGCGAGCCATCGGTGCCGAGGAAGTCGGCACCCTACTCGGACTGGCTGCGCGAACGGTGCTGGAGACCGTCGCTTGCAGGCCGGACTTCCCCGTCCGGATCAGCATGCGCCCGGCTACATGGATTGCCGGCGAGGTGCTGGCGTGGCGCCAAGCTAACCGAGCCGGTCAGCCAGCTCGTCGGCGTCGGTCTGGTAGTAAATCAAGAGGCTCTTCAGGTCCCGGTGGCCAATGACCCGGGCCAGCTCCATCACGTCCAGCTTCTTCGACAGCCGCCAGATCGCTTCTGCGCGACTGTCGTGGAAGTGCAGGTTCTCGATCTGAGCAGCATCCCGCGCACGGCGGAACAGGGTGTCTCGCGTGCCGGGGTCCAGATCGAAAACCCTATCCGCCTCCTGCGGCAGCAGGCTGATAATCTCCCGTGCGCGGGCTGACATTGGCACACGGCGCACGTCGCCGTTCTTGGTCTTCGGCAAGGTCACGGATTTGGCCGACACGTCGGCCCACTTCATGCCCAAGATCTCGCCAGCGCGCATGGCCGTCTCCAGGGCGAACATGAAGCACAGCGCGACCCGGTGCTGAGCCGTCTCCGGCACGCCGCCGTCGTATCCCAGCGCCAGCGTCAGCCGGTCGATCTCTTCTTGGGCCACCCTGCGCTTCCGGCTGGCCGGCGCCTGCGGCCGGTCCACGTCCTTGATCGGGTCCCCGTTCAGCCATCCCCAATCCTTCCGGCAGGATTTGAAGACCGACTGCAGCAGGTTCATCTCGCGCCGGACGGAGGCGGGTGCGACCTGGCCAAGGCGGCGCTCGCGCCATTCGGCCAGGTGGATCGGGCGCAGTGCGGGAAGGCGCACGAGCGCCAGGGGATCCCGTTCCAGCAATCCCAGCCGGGCCAGCTCCCACCGCGCCCCCTTGTGCTTCGGCGCCACCTCATCGGCATAGCGGCGCAGGGCGTCCTTCACGGTATTCTCTGGGAGGCGCGCACCCGTGAGCTCGGCTTCGCGCATTAGCGCCCACTGGACCGCCTGCGCCTTCGTGGGGAGGGTGTTCGACTCGCGTCGACCGTCCTTGTAGATCTCGGCACGCCAGGAGGTGCCGCGTCGTTGGATAGATGCCATGCCGCCAATCTTCGGCGTAATTCTGGCGTAACGCTATCGGGCAGACACGGGCCAACGCGTGATTAGAGCGATTCGCGCAGCGCGCGCAAGCCACTGAATCCGTTGGATATAGTCGCTATTCGGGTGTGATCGGGATTGAGCGAGAAACGTGCCGTAGTGCCTTTCACCGGCACCACTGCATCAAAGGCCAGGTCCATGACCTGGCCTTTTGCTTTTCCAGGCCCACGGTGTCCACACTGCCTGGCATGCCCGCGTCATTTCCGCCGTCACTTCCAGATTCCCTGCCCGTCCGCCTGCGCGCCCTGCAGGTGGATGATGCGGCCGCATAGTCCCGCTACCTCTCTCTGCCGGGCATGGTCGAACACACCCGCTGATGCGCAACCGCGACTTGTGACAAGACTGGAATTAGATGAAGTTCACACTTTTCTTGCCAGCCTCACCCGCATCTGCCTATCGTGACCCCAGCCGGACCTGAGGGCGGGGGAATGCATGACGTTGCGTGCTGCACTGTTTTTCCTGGTCACGCACGCGCTTGTCATCGCCCTGCTCGGTCCAGACGACCCCGTGGGCTCCTTCCTGCTGCTGATGGCCGCCCCCGTGCTGGCCGCGCTGGCCTGCCTGCGCCGCGCGCGCGACAGCCAGGCCGCCTGCCAATGGCGGATGCTGGCCTTCGCCGTCAGTCTGTTCTCGATCGCCCTGTCCGCCGTGCTGTACCGAAGCATCGCCGCGGCCGGGCCCACGCAGATGATCCTGTCATCGTTGGTCCTGTATGTCTTCTACCGGATCCCGCTGACCTACGTGGCGGCCAGCCCGGGCGGCGACAACCGCTATGTCCGCGCCGTCGACCTGACGATCATCGCGCTGCTGTGGCTGCTGTACTACGTGCATACGCGGTCGCTGGCGCACCTCAGCACCGCGCTGTGGATAGAGGGCCTGGCCACGATGAGCACCGTGCAGAACAGCCTGGTGTTCTGCTTCGCGCTGATCCGCTTCCTGGCCGAAGACAACGCTGATCGCCGTGATTTCTTCCGCGCCCTGGCACTCTATGCACTGGGCTACTTCCTGCTGGCGCTCTACATCAACACCTGGCAGCCGCAGGTGCCCGATGGAGGATGGGCCGACCTGCTGATCAGCGCACTGTTCGTACTGCTGGCGGTCATGGCCGGCAGCAGCCGGCGCCGGCCAACGGTGCCGGTGTCGCGCGCCCTGCGCCGCGTGGTCGATGCTGGTGTGCCGTTGATGCTGCCCCTGCTGCTGGTGATGGTTGCGCTGCTGGTCGCGGACGCGCATCCCACGCTGGCGTCCGTCGGATTCGTCGGCGCCATGCTTGGCTATGCCCTGCGCAGCGTACTGACCCAGGTCGAGATCCAGCGCCAGCGCGATGAGCTGGAAACCCTGGCCCGGCGCGATCCGTTGACCGGCCTCGGCAACCGGCGCAGCTTCGACGAATCGCTCGGCCGCGCCCATCGCCGTGCCCGTCGCCAGAACCTCGGGCTGGCCGTGCTGATGATCGACATCGACCATTTCAAGCGCCTCAATGACACCTACGGGCACCCCGAGGGGGATCGCCGGCTGCGCGCAGTGGCGACGATCCTTGACCACGGCCTGCAGCGCGGTGACGACCTGCTGGCCCGCTACGGCGGCGAGGAGTTCATCGCTGCGCTGGCCTCATCCGAAGCGGCACAGGCAGCGCAGCTGGGCGAACGCCTGCGCGCCGCGGTTGAAGCGGCGCGCCTGCCGGCCGCCGATGGCCATGTAACCATCAGCGTGGGCGTGGCCTGGCAGGCAGCGGACGACGAACGCAACCCGGCCGACCTGGTCGATCGCGCCGACCAGGCCCTGTACCGGGCCAAGCACGCAGGGCGCAACTGCGTGCAGCTGGCCACGGTGTCCGACGCGCTGGAACCGCGCGCCGGACAGCCCGCCTAGACCACGCGCAGCACCGCACCCGCGTGCGGATGCCCGGCACCGTCCTGCACGCGGAAACCGGCGACGGTCTGCAGCAGGTGTGCCGATTGCTCCTCCATGCTGCGTGCTGCCGCCGAGGCTTCCTCGACCAGCGCTGCGTTCTGCTGCGTACCCTGGTCGATCAGGTCCACCGCATGGTTCATCTGCTGGATGTCATCGCTCTGCTGCTGCGAGGCTGTGCTGATCTCGGTCATCAGGTCGCTGACCCGGCGCACGTTGCTCACGATCTCGTCCATGGTGCGGCCCGCGCTCTCGACCTGGGCGGTACCGGCCCCGACATTGGCCACCGACTCATCGATCAACTGCTTGATCTCCTTGGCGGCGCTGGCCGAGCGCTGCGACAGCTCGCGGATCTCGGTGGCCACCACCGCAAAGCCGCGCCCATGCTCGCCGGCACGTGCGGCTTCCACCGCGGCATTCAGCGCAAGGATGTTGGTCTGGAACGCGATGCCGTCGATCACGCCGATGATATCGACGATGCGCCGCGAAGATGCATTGATCACCGCCATCGTCTCCACCACTTCGTGCACCACGCTGCCGCCCCGTGCGGCGACATCGGCCGCACCACCGGCCAGCTGGCTGGCCTGGCGCGCGTTGGTGGCGGTGCGCTGCACTGTCTCGGCGAGCCCCTTCATCGACACCGCGGTTTCCTCAAGCGACGCCGCCTGCTGCTCGGTGCGCTGCGACAGGTCGCTGTTGCCCTGGGCGATCTCGGTCGCACCGACCGCGATGGTATCGGCGGCGAACTTGATCTGGCCGATGATGGCCGCCATCGCCTCGACCAGCGAATTCACGCCGTCGCACAGATCGGCGATGGGCCCCTGCTTGTCGGCCATCGCCACGCGCCGGGTCAGGTCACCCTGCTTGGCGGCGGCCACCACCTCGCGGGTCTGCGCCACGGCGCGCTGCATGGCCTGGTTCTCATGGACCTGCGCGGTGATGTCGGTAGCGTACTTGACGACCTTGAACGGCTTTCCATTGAGATCGAGGATGGGGTTGTAGGAAGCCTGGATCCAGACTTCGCGACCGCCCTTGCCCAGCCGCCGGTACTGCCCGGCATCGTATTCGCCGCGCCCAAGCTTTTCCCAGAACTGGCGATATTCCGCGCTGCCGCGGTGCTCGGGCTCGACGAACAGCGAGTGGTGCTGCCCGCGCACTTCCTCGAGGCTGTAGCCGGTGGTGGCGAGAAAATTGTCGTTGGCC
Source organism: Stenotrophomonas maltophilia (assembly GCF_047497515.2). Taxonomy (GTDB): domain Bacteria; phylum Pseudomonadota; class Gammaproteobacteria; order Xanthomonadales; family Xanthomonadaceae; genus Stenotrophomonas. The sequence continues at coordinate 551,692 of NZ_JAXAXL020000001.1, read as the reverse complement.
GAGAGAATCCGGCCGTCCATGCTGAACTCGATCACCGCCTGCGACTTGCCGATCGCGGCCAGCTGCCCGGCCGAATCGGCCGCCTGCAGTTTCTGCGCGGTGATGTCGGTGGCGAACTTGACCACCTTGTACGGGCGCCCCTGGCGGTCCAGCACCGGGTTGTACGAGGCCTGGATCCAGATCTCGCGCTGCCCCTTGCCGAAGCGGCGGTACTGCCCGGCGTCGTACTCGCCACGTCCCAGCCGCGCCCAGAAGTCGCGGTACTCGGCGCTGCGTGCATGCTCCGGATCGACGAACAGTGCGTGGTGCTTGCCCTGGATTTCCTCCAGTCGATAGCCCATCGCCTGCAGGAAATTGTCGTTGGCCTGCAGGATGGTGCCGTCGAGCGCGAACTCGATGACGGCCTGCACGCGATGCAACGCCGCGACCTGGGCCTCGAGTTCGGCGCGATCGGTCGCCGCTGCCTCGGCGCGGCTGCGCGGGCGTGGCCCCAGGGCGCCCAGCAGCGCGCGCCACGGCGACCAACGGGTATTCAGCTCGGCCGGCGCCTGCGCGCCCGCCGTGAAGCCTGGGATGAGCATTGTCTGATCCTCGGTGTCCAACAAAGGGTTGCGGCCCGACGGGCGGGATGCCCGGCGGCAACTTCAGTTGCTAAGGACTACAGGTGCCGGCTGGCACCCCTCGAGCGGCTGGCAAGAACGTCTGGTGCGGGTGCGATCTGCATCTGGGAGCAGCGGAACACACAGCGCGGGCCGCCCATCGGGGGCAGCCTGGGGTCCTGCAGCGGGTGACTGGAGCGGGATCCAGAGGGGATATCGGCGATGCCATCGACGGCTTTAGCAGGATTCCGCGACGTCCGTCGCAACTTGCGGTGCTGGCGCCGGGATGCGGTAGATGATCGCGACCTACTTCACATTCTGCTCACGCGCAACGGTAACGCCACCCAGCGATTCCGCCAGGCGTCGGCTGGGCGCGTTCTGCTGGGCCACCGGGTAGCGGTTTGCATGACCAACGGGAGATCCCGCAGCAGATGAAAACGGCCAGCATGCAGCGATCTGCAGGATTGTTCACTGACATGGAGATCGTATGTTCGCTCGCTTGGGCAGCCTCATCATCCTCAGCCTGTGCAGCACCGGCGTTCTGGCCGCCGAGGCCGGCTATCGACCCGCCTTCCAGCCGGACCAGCTGAAGGGGCCGCCCCCGGGCCGCCCGAACGAAGTGCTGGTGCTCGGCACCCCCCATCTTTCCGGGCTGCCGAAAACCTTTACTCCGGAGCTGTTGGAGCCCCTGCTGAAGCGCCTGCAGGCCTGGCAACCGACCGCCATCGCCGTGGAAAACCTATCCGGCCTGCAGTGCGACTTCATGCGTCGCAACCCCACCCGCTACGCCGACAGTGTCGAGACCTACTGTATCGACCCGGCACCGGCGCAGGCCGCAACCGGCCTGGACGTTCCCCACGCCAACGCCGAGATGGAACGCCTGCTCGCACAGTGGCCGAAGGACCCCACGCCCGCGCAGCGCCGTCGCCTGGCCGCCGTGTTCCTGGCCGCCGGCGAGAATGGCTCGGCCGTGGTGCAATGGCTGCGCCTGCCCAAGGACGAACGTCGCGCCGCCGACAGCCTCACACCGGAGCTGGTGCAGTTCCTCGACAAGCGCATGGCCAAGCGTGACGAGGTGGGCATGATCGCCGGCGTACTCGCCGCGCGCCTGGGCCTGGAGCGCTTGTGGTCGGTCGATGACCACACGGGCGATGCCCCCATTCCGAAGGCGCAGGAAAAGGCCTACGGTGCGGCCCTGCGGGCAGCCTGGGACAACCCGGCAAGTGCGGCACGGTTCGCCGCGGACGAGCCGCTGGAGGCCAACCTGGGCAAGCCCGATGGCCTGCTTGCGCTCTATCGCAACTACAACGCCCCGGAAACGGCGATGACCGTCTACAACAGCGACTTCGGCGCCAACCTGGTCGAACCGTCACCCGAGGCCTTCGGCCGCAACTACGTCGGCTATTGGGAAACCCGCAACCTGCGCATGGTCGCCAACATGCGCGACGTGCTGGGCCAGCACCCCGGCAGCCGCATGCTGACCATCGTCGGTGCCTCGCACAAGGGCTACTACGAGGCCTACCTCAACCAGATGCACGATGTGCAGTTGGTTTCGGCGGACGAAGTATTGCGCTGACGGTGGATGGTGCCGGCCCTACGCCGGCACTATCCTGCAGGGCCCACGCCGCAGGTACCGACATGCTCAAGGTGATCGCCGAGGATTTCATCCATCCCGATGCCGTGGAAGCCGTGCTTCCGTTCTACCGGGAGCTGGTCGCGTGCACGCAGCGCGAGCCGCTCTGCCTCGGCTATGAACTGTTCGTCGACCAGAAGGATCCAGGGCACTTCGTCTTCATCGAGCTATGGCCGGACCGCGCCGCACTCGACCTCCACTGCGCCAGCGAACATTTCCAGCGCCTGGTGCCGCAGATCAATGCCTTCCAGCGTGCGCCCTGCCGGTTCGTGCTGATGGATGGCGCACCACTGTAGTACCCGCATCGCGGCGCCCTCCTCGCCACAGCACCACGCTGGCCGCCACCGTGCACGACAGCGTCAGCACCAGCAACGCCACCACGCCCCCGTGCAGCACCGGCAGCACGGCCTGGGCGAGGCGGTCGTCACGCAGCTGTTCCAGGCGCAGCCCGCCAGCCAGTGCCAGGCACCAGCCGATCATTGCCGGGGCGTACGCGGCGACGGCATTCCGATTCCAGGTGATCATCCGGTGCTCTCTTGTGCGGGAGGAGGTGGCGATTGTTCCGCCCCTCCCTCTCACAGGCTGAGACCCGTTCCAACCACTATCGCGACCAGCCTCCGCCCAGCGCCGCCATCAGCGCCGCGCTGGCCTGCAGCTGGCGACTCTGGATGTCCTGCAGTCCGAGCTGGGCCTGGCGGGCATCGGTCTGCGCGCTGACCACATCCAGGTAACTGACCGCACCGCCGGTGTAGCGGTCATGCGCGATCTGCTCCGCACGCCGCGCGGCCTGCACGGCCTCCTGCTCGTGGCCGCGCTGGGTATCGAGCTGGCGCAGCAGGGTCAGCTGGTCTTCGACCTGGCGGATCGCCGCCAGCACGGTGGCGCGGTACTGTGCCGACGCAGCGTCGAACTCCGCATAGGCTTCGGCCTTGGCCGCCTTGCGCCGGCCGCCATCGAACACCGGCAATGCAGCCAACGGACCCAGCGCCCAGTAGCGGTTGCCCGCGTCGAGCAGCGCGCTGCCACCCGACGTCTGGCCACCCAGCAGCCCGCTCAGACTGAGCTGCGGGAACCATGCGGCGCGTGCCACGCCGATGCCCGCATTGGCGGCGAACACCCGGCGCTCAGCAGCGGCGATATCCGGACGTCGCTGCAGCAGGCTGCTGGGCAGATCGGCTGGCACCGATGGCAGTGCCGGCAGACCCGCGTCGGCGATGACGAAGCCGGTGGCCGGCGCGCCGACCAGTTCGGCAATGGCATGCCGCAGCAGTTCATGGCGGCCATCGAGCGCATCCAGATCGGCCTGCGCGCTGGCCAGCTGATGTTGCGCGCGCGATACATCCAGTTGCGAAGCGATCTCGCCACGGAAACGGTCTTCGGTCAGCGCCAACGCCTGCCGGTAATCCTCGATGCTGCCGCGCAGGATCGCCTGCTGGGCTTCGGCGCCGCGCAGCTGCAGATAGAGCCCGGCCAACTGCTGCGACAGGCTCAGCCGTGCAGCGGCAAGGTCATCGCCACTGGCTTCGGCGCGTGCCTTGCCCGCGGCAGCCGCGTTGCGCAGGCGGCCCCACAGATCCAGGTCGAACGACAGCGAGAACGTGGCGGTATTGCTGTCATAGATGGCCGGCTGGGTGGCGCTGCGCAGCGGCTTGTCATCGGACTGCCGCTGGCGCACCGGGCCAGTACTGAAGCCGACCTGCGGCGCCCGCGCCGATGCCACTTCACCCGCCGTGGCGCGTGCCGCATCGTAGTGCGCCACGGCCAACGACAGGCTTGGGTTGGCCGCACTCAACTGTTGTTGCAGCTGGTCCAGCACCGGATCCTGGAAGGCCCGCCACCAGGCCTGTGGCAGCGCCGAGTGGATGGCGGCTGTTTCGGCATGTTCATAGGTGGCAGGCATCGCCACTACCGGCGTTTGGTAGGCCGGCGCCAACGAGCAGCCTCCCAGCAGCAGGCCCATCACCGCCAGCGTCGCTGTGCGCTCAACCGCGGGCATGCGCAGGCTCCGTAGTGCCGGCCACCACACGTACATGATCACCCTCGCGCAAAGCATCCGGCGGATTGGGGATGACCCGGTCCCCGGCCTTCAGGCCACGGTCGACGCGCAGCGTGCTGCCCAGGTCACTGGCGATATGGATGTCGCGCAGGTGCACGATGTCCTTGCTGCCGACCACCGCCACCTGGGTGCCCTTGGCCCGGAAAATCAACACCTCTGCCGGCACGCTCACCCCAGTTCCCCCGCCCTGCAGCGGCAGCGTCACTTCCGCGTAGCTGCCGGGCAGCAGTGCGCCATCGGCATTGTCGACCACGAACTGTGCCAGCAGGGTGCCGGAACTGCGGTCGATCGCGCTGGAGTCTCCCTGCAGGGTGGCGGTGAAATGGCGCCCTTCCTGGCCCGGTACCTGCAAGGTTGCCTGCAGCCCGGGACGGATGCTGGCCGCGCTGTTCTGCGGTACCGGCACCATCAGGCGCAGGCGTCGGGTATCGGCGATGTTGAACAACTCGCGCCCGCTGTCATCGGCGCGGATCAACTGGCCGACGTCGGTCTGTCGCGAGGTGACCGTGCCATCGAACGGCGCACGCAGGGTGCGGTAACGACCGAGCTCCTGCAGCCGCGCGTAGTCGGCCTGCGCTGCTTCCACGCTCGCCTGTGCGGCCACCGCATTGGCCTGCTTCTCGTCGGCTTCCTGGCGCGATACCGAATGGCTGCCGAGCATGCCCTGCCAGCGCTCGGCGCTGACCTTGGCCAGCGCCGCGTCGGCCTGCACCTGCAGCAGATGGGCATGCGCCTGCGCGATCTGCTGGTCCAGCTCCGGGCTGTCGATCACCGCCAGCACCTGCCCCGCCTTCACCGGCTGGCCGATGTCGGCGCTCCACGACTTCAGGTAGCCACCCACGCGCGCGTGGATCGGTGCTTCGGTCCAGGCACTCAGGTGCGATGGCAGCGTCATCGTGCCCGCGGTGCCCTGCGCCCCCGCGGTGACCACCTGCACCGACGGCACCGCCTGGCGCTCGGTCCACTCGACCACGGCGTGTGCCTGCTGCGCGCGCAGGGCCAGGCCACCGGCAACGAGGATGACCACCACGGCGGCGGCCAGGACCAGAGGACGGCGCAGCGAACGCTGCGGCAGCGAAGACTCAGACATGCAGGGGTTCTCCGGCAGGAGCAGTACGGGTTTTACGGGAATGGGCCAATGCGAACACCACCGGCACGAACAGCAGCGTGGCGCAGGTGGCCAACAGCAGGCCGCCGATCACCGCGCGGCCCAGCGGCGCATTCTGTTCGGTGGACAGTGCGGTCGGCAGCATGCCCAGGATCATCGCCAGCGCGGTCATGCAGACTGGGCGGAAGCGGGTGAAACCCCCTTCCAGTGCGGCCTTGACCGCGTCGCCGTGCTCGGCCAGGCGTTCGCGGCAGAAACTGACCACCAGGATCGAGTTGGCCGTGGCCACGCCCATGCACAGGATGGCACCGGTCAATGCCGGCACCGACAACGTGGTGTGGGTCAGGAACAGCATCCAGACCACGCCGGCCAGGCCCGCCGGCAGCGCGGTGATGATCACGAACGGGTCGGTCCAGGACTGGAAGTTGATGACGATCAGCAAATAGATCAGCACGATCGCGGCCAGCAGGCCATAGCCGAGGCCGCTGAAGGCCACATGCAGCGCATCGATCTGGCCGTGCAGGCCTACCTCGGTGCCGCGTGGGCGCTGGCTGGCCATGCCGTCGATGACCTTCTGCACATCGGTGGCCACGGCGCCGAGATCGCGGCCCTGCACGCTGGCATATACGTCCAGCGTGGGTTGCACGTTGTAATGGGTGACCACCGCCGAACTGGAACCGCGCCGGATCTCGGCCAGGCCACCCAACACCTGCGGCGTGCCGCTGCTGCCGGTCACCGGCAGCGCCTGCAGTGCGGCCAGGCTGTCCATGCGGTACTGCGGCGTGGCGGCGACCACGCTGTAGGAAATGCCGTTCTTTGGGCTCAACCAGAACGTCGGTGCCACCTGTCCGCTACCGGCCAGCGACGCCACCATGCTGTTGGTGACATCGCGCTCGGTGATGCCCAGCCCGTTGGCGCGAAGCCGATCGACATCCACCTTCAGGGTCGGATAGCCATCGGGCTGCTGCAGGCGCAGGTCGACCAGGCCCGGCACGTGGCGCAGGCGGCGCTGCAGTTCCTGCGCATAGGCGCGGTTGCCGGCGGCATCGGGCCCGGCAATGCGCACGTCCAGCGGCGCAGGGGAGCCGAAGTTGAGGATCTGGCTGCTGGTGTCGGCCGGCAGGAACGCAACGCTGACGCCCGGGAAAGCCGTCGGCAGCACCTCCCGCAGGCGCCGCGCGTATTCGGCGGCATCGCCGTGACCCGGTTTCAGCGAGACCTGGATGTCACCATCCTGCGGACCGATGGTGCCACTGGCGCTGTAGGCCATGTTGATGCCGGTCATCGGCAGCCCCAGGTTGTCGACGATGGCATCGATCTCCTGCGGGGGAATCTCCTGGCGGATGCGCGCTTCGATGCGATCAAAGGCCGCGGCGGTTTCCTCGATGCGCGTACCCAAGGGCAGGCGCACATGCAGCGACAGCGCACTGGCTTCGGTGGCCGGGAAGAAGTCCTGCCCCAGCGTCGGCAGCAATGCAAAGGACACCAGTACGCAGGCCATGAAGCCCAGCAGGAAGCGGCCACGGTGCGCCAGCGCCAGGCCCAGCAGCGCGTGGTAGCGGTCACGGGTAGCGGAGAACCCGGCTTCGAAGCGCTGCTGCCAACGCACCAGCGTGGCCGTGAAGCGCGCGCGGCGGTGCTGCGGATGATCGCCTTCATGATGGTTGAGGAAGGCATCTTCGGGATGGTGCCCTTCCCCGCCCTCCACCCGGTGTGGGCGCAACAGGTACAGCGCCATGGTCGGCACCAGCGTGCGCGACAGCACGAACGAGCTGGCCATGGCGAAGATCACCGCCAGCGCCATCGGCCGGAACAGGTAGCCGGCAATGCCGTCGAGCAGGAACATCGGCACGAACACGATGCAGATGCACAGCAGCGACACGAACGCCGGGCCGACGATCTGCGCGGCGCCATCGAGGATCGCCTCGCGCACGCCCTTGCCCTGCTCCAGGTGCCAGTTGACGTTCTCGATGGTGACCGTCGCATCGTCGACCAGGATGCCCACGGCCAGTGCCAGGCCACCCAGGGTCATCACATTGAGCGTCTGCCCCGCAGCCGACAGCAGCGCGATGGCCGACAGCACCGCCAACGGGATCGAGGCGGCGATGATCACGGTCGAGCGCCAGCTGCCGAGGAACACCAGGATCATCACGCTGGTCAGCAGCGCAGCGATGATGCCCTCGCGGGCGACGCTGCTGATCGATTCACGCACGAAGGTGGAGGCATCACCCAGCAGCGAGATCTTCAGCGACGGTGGCAGCGACTCGCCGATCTGCGGCAGCATCGCGCGGATGCGGCTGACCAGGGTCAGGGTGGAGGCATCGCCATTCTTCAGCGCGGCCATCAGCACCGAGTGCCCGCCGTTGACCCGCACGATGTTGGTCTGCGGCGGCGAGCCATCGCGCACATGGGCGACCTGGCCGATGGTGACCACCGCGCCGTTGACGGTGCGGATCGGCAGATCATTCAGCGCTTCGATCTCGCTGGGGCTGTTGTTGAGCAGCACGGTGAATTCGTTGCTGCCCAGCTTGGCGGTACCGACCGGGGTGATCTGGTTCTGCGCGGCCAGCGCGTTGCCCACGTCCTGTGCCGACAGACCCTTGGCCGCCATTGCCTGCGGGTCCAGGTCGAGGGTGATCTGGCGCTGCTTGCCACCATAGGGCGCGGGAATGGCCAGGCCAGGAATCGAGGTCAACGGTGGACGCACGGTGTTCTGCGCCAGGTCGCGGATCTGCGATTCGCCCAGGGTCGGGCTGGAGAACGCCATCTGCAGCACCGGCACGGTGGAAGCGCTGTAGTTGAGGATCAGCGGCGGCGTCATGCCGGCCGGCATCTGCTTGACGATGGTCTGCGAGATGGCGGTGATCTGCGCATTGGCGGTGCGGATGTCCACGCCGGGCTGGAAGAACACCTTGACCACGCCCATGCCGGCCAGCGACTGCGATTCGATGTGCTCGATGTCGTTGACGGTGGTGCTGAGCGCACGCTCGTAGGGCGAGATCACCCGCCCGGCCATCGCATCCGGCGACAGGCCGGTGTACTGCCAGACCACGGCGATGACCGGGATGCCGATATCGGGAAACACATCGGTGGGGGTACGCAATGCGCTGAGCGGACCGACGATGCAGATGAAAATGGCCATCACCACGAAGGTGTAAGGCTTGTTGAGCGCGGTCCTGACCAACCCGAGCATGCGGCTCTCCGACGGTGCCACTGCCCACCGCGGGCAGCGCAGGCGGGAAGTATCGGCGCTGGCAGCTAAAACAAAGCTGTGCCGCAGATGAAACATATTTCATGAAGGGGCTGGGTTCGGCAGGGCTGCGCCCTGCACCTGCCGTAGTGCCGGCCGCTGGCCGGCAACAGCAAAAGCAAAAGCTGCTGTCCGTGGCTGTTGGTGGGTGTCGACCTGGGTCGACACATCTTCCAGATATCGAATGATTCATCCACGCATGGCGTGGATCTACCGTGTCGACCAAGGTCGACACCCACCAGAGCAGAATGCCGGCTTTTGAAGTTGACGTTGACGTTGCTTCGGCAGGTGCAGGGCTGCAAGCCCTGCAGAAAAACACCCCCTACAGCACCTGCGGCCGGCACAGCAGGCTGAAGCGCGCGCCGCCCAGCGAGGACGAGGTCACCTGCAGGCGGAATCCATGCAGGCCCGCAATCGCTGCCACGATCGACAGTCCCAGCCCGAAACCACCGCCCTTGCTGGCCTCCGCCCGATGGAAACGCTGGAACACCAGGCTGCGCTCCGTCTCGGGTATGCCCGGCCCGGAATCCTCCACCGCAATGCAGGTCGCACCGTCTTCCCCCCGCGCCGACAGCTGCACGCGGCCGCCCTCCGGTGCGAACCGGATCGCGTTGTCTAGCAGGTTGCCGATCGCTTCGAACAACAGGCCACGATCGCCCATCACGCCCGGCAGATCGGCCGCCAGCTCCAGCAGCAGCACCTGCCCCTTTTCCTCGGCCAGCGGTGCATAGAAGGCGTGGATCTCCTGCAGCAGCGTGTCCGGCGCAAGCATGCTGAATCCGGAACGTCGCTGATGGTCTTCCAGCTCGGAAATCCGCAGCAGCGCACGGAAGCGTGCCATCAAGGTGTCGGTCTCCTCCAGCACCTGCTCCAGCGGCAACGACTGCGGGTCACCGTCGGCCACCTGCTGGCGCATGCGATACAGCTGCGCTCGCACCCGCGTCAGAGGCGTGCGCAGATCGTGGGCGATGTTGTCACACACCCCTTTGACCTCGGTCATCAGCTGCTCGATGCGATCAAGCATCGCGTTGACGATGGCCGCCAGCATGTCCAGTTCATCGCGGCGGTTGGACAGCGGTAGACGCTGGCCCAGGTTGCCGGCAACGATTCCGGCGGTCGCCTGCTCGATCGCCTGGATGCGCCGCAGCGGACGCTGCCGCAGCAGGTGCCAGCCCAGCAGCCCGGGCAGCAGGGTCAACGACACACCCCACAACAAGGCATCGAGGATCAGGTGATTGACCTCGTTCAGCGGCCCGCTGTAACGCACCAGCACCAGGATGCGGCCGTCGCGGGTCGGCATCGCCAGGCCGAAGCCACGCTTGCCGCGCGCGTAGGCATCGGTGATCGGCAGGCCGGAGACCGGATGCGCGCTGCCATCAAGCGGCAGCTGCGCTGGCAACGACTTCAACATGCCCGCCAACGGCTCTCCATCGGGCGTGAACAACCCATAGGCATCGATGCCGTGCAGGTCGTAGCGGCGATTCTCGCGCAGCGCTGCGGTCAACCCATCGCCGGTGAAATGCTCGAACAGGTGCGCGCGTTGCAGCACCGCCGACTGTGCCAGCTCGTCCAGGTACAGCGACACCCGCCAGTACAGCACGCCCAGCAGCGCGCACGACCAGGCCACGAACAGCAGGCTGTACAGGCCCAGCAGGCGGCTGCTGGACGAGCGCCAGCCGTCAGACAGTTTCGCTGAGGACATAGCCGCTGCCACGCACGGTACGGATCAGTGACGGTGCCTCTGCGTGGTCCAGCTTGCGCCGCAGGCGGCCGATGTGGACGTCGATCAGGTTGGTGCCGGGGTCGAAGTGATAGCCCCACACTTCCTCGAACAGCATCATCCGGGTCAGTACCTGGCCGGCATTGCGCATCAGGTACTCCAGCAGCTTGAACTCGGTGGGCAGCAGGCTCAGGCTGCGGCCGCCGCGATGGGCGGTGCGCGCCAGCAGGTCCAGCTGCAGATCGCCCACGCGCAATACGGTCTCGTTGCTGGCCGGGCGCTGGCGACGGCGCAACAGCACTTCCACCCGCGCGGCCATCTCATCGGAGGCGAACGGCTTGGTCAGGTAGTCATCACCGCCAGCGCGCAGGCCACGCACGCGCTCGTCCACGTCCGACAGCGCGCTGAGCATCAGCACCGGCGTATCAATGCCGATCCGGCGCAGCGTGGTGACGATGGCCAGGCCGTCCAGCCCCGGCAGCATGCGATCCAGCGTGATCGCGTCGTAATCGCCGCTGGCCGCGCGCACCAGGCCTTCGCGGCCATCAGCCACCCAATCCACCTGCAGGCCATGGCTGCCCAGTTCCGCCACGATCTCCTGGGCAGTGATGGCGTCATCCTCAATGGTCAATACGCGCGACATGGGCACCACGGAAGTCCAGGCTGGCCCATGCTCGCCAAATCGGCCGGCGCGGGCAAATGAAACATCCTTCATCCGCGCCCGTGGGTGCGGACCGGTTCAGCCCGTTTCGCCGTCGTCAGCCGGCAGCTCGGACAACTCGCCCTGCACCTGTACGTTGTTGCGGCCCATCGCCTTGGCCCGGTAGCACTGCGCATCGGCCGCGGCCACCGCCTGGTCCACGCTCATGCCGCCGGCCAGCGGCGCAATGCCGATGCTGGCGCCGATCCGCAGCCGGCCCTGGTCCCACGGAATCGACAGCGAGGCCAGGGTGTGCAGCAGTTCGCCACCGATGCGCGCAGCGCGGCGCGGCGTGCAGCCGGGCAGGATCACCGCGAATTCATCGCCACCCAGCCGTGCCACCACATCCGAGTCGCGCACGCCATGGCGCAGCACGCTGGCCACCGCCCACAGCACGGCGTCTCCGGCCAGGTGGCCCCAGGTATCGTTGATCGGCTTGAAACGGTCCAGGTCGATGAACATCAGCGACGCGGCCTGGCCAGTGCGTTCCACACGGGTGATCGCCTGCTGCAGGTGCACCTCGAAACCACGGCGGTTGCCCAGTTCGGTCAACGGATCGATCTCGGCCAGGTGCCGCGCCTCGCGCTGGCGCGCACGCTGCTGGGTATCGTCGCGCAGCACCCACACCGCACCGCGCACATGGCCTTCGTCATCACGCAGCCAGGCCCGGGTCAGATCCACCGGCACCGTGGCGGTACCCAGCCGCAGCAGCAGGTCGGCATGCAGGTCCACCGCATTGCTTTCCGGGTCCAGCAACACCGACACATCCAGCAGCGAACCCGGCGCGTACTCGGTTGTCAGCGCCAGCACGTCCTGCACCTTGTGCCCGGCCAGCGACAGCGCGCCATCACCGGCCAGCGTGCGTACCGCCGCCGCGTTGGCATACTCGATGCGGCCCTCCAGGCTGACGCTGAGTACCAGGTCGGCCACCGCGTCCAGGGTGATGCGGCTGCGCTGCTCGCTCTCGAACAGGCGCTGCTCACTGCTGCGCTGGGCCGTGATGTCCTGGATCTGCGACACGAAATGCAGCGGTTCGCCGTGTTCGTTGCGTACCAGCGATACCGACAAACGCGCCCATATGGTGCGGCCGTCGCGGTCGAGATAGCGCTTTTCAAGATGGTACTGGCTGCGCCGACCGGCCAGCAGGTCCTGCACCAGGGCCAGGTCGGTCTGCAGGTCATCGGCGTGGGTCAGACGCTGGAAATCCACCTGCAGCAACTCTTCGCGCGGGTAGCCCAGGATCCGGCACAGCGCGTCGTTGACGTCCAGCCAGCGCCCCTCCAGCGATACCAACGCCATGCCCAGCGCCGCCGAAGTGAACGCACCGGCAAATTTTTCCGCCGACAGGCGGGCCTCGGCGCGGGCCTGCAGGATCTCGGTGATGTCCAGGGCCATGCCGACATAGCCGATGCGCGCACCGTCGGCGCCGTCCATGCGGCTGATCGACAGGCGCACCTGGCGCGGCTGGCCATCCTTGCGCAGCAACGTCCACTGCCGCGAATAGGTCTGGCCATCGGCTCGCGCACTGAGCGCTTCGAACACGCCCGGCAGCCGGCCCTCGGCATCGGCCAGTGGCTGCAGCCAGGCGCGCAGTTCGTCCGGATCGTGGAACGCATCCAGGCAGCGCTGGCCGACCACCTCCTCGGCGCTGTAGCCCAGCAGCCGCTGGGCACCGGTGTTGAACAGGGTGATGGTGCCATCGGTATCGGTGGCGATCACCGCCACTTCATCAGAGGCATCGACCACGGACTGCAAGCGCTGGCGGGTCTCGGCCGCATCGTGGCGGGCCTGCTGCAGTTCGGTCACATCGGCGTGCGCGCCGGCCATCCACAGCGGGCGGCCCTGCCCGTCCCACTCGAAGACCCGGCCCCGGTCCTGGATCCAGATCCACTGGCCGTTCTTGTGCCGCATGCGCAACAGGCACGCATAGTTGTCGCTGCGACCGGCGAAATGATCCTCCAGTGCGGCATCGGACAACGCGATGTCATCGGGATGCACCAGTTTCAGGAACGTCTGCTGGCAGATCGGCTCCAGCTCTTCCAGCCGGTAGCCCACGATCTCGGCCCAGCGCGCATTGACCCGCATCTGGCCGGTCTGCACGTTCCACTCCCAGGTCCCGGCGGCGGTGCCGTCGATGATCATCGCCAGCCGGCGACGCTCTTCGGCCAGCTCCTGCAGGCGGCGTTCCAGCAACCCGCTGCCGTTGTTTCCCTGGCCCGCCATCAACCCGTACCCCGGCCCGCGCAGGCATGCATCTGCCGCAGCGATGCGCTGCAGCGTGCAACGAAGACGGCGGGTCGTGCTGGCGTCATGGCCCTCCCCAGCGACAGCGGGGGCGGCCTGACGCCTCCCCTCAAGCGCAAGTGTGCGCAATCGCGGGGAAAATCGACACCCCCCCGCCACGGCTCAACCGTGACGGGGGGCACGAACCTCAGCTGCGCTTGGCGCGGGCGAAGGCCTCGGCCAAGGCATTGTTGGCCGGCGCCGCCGACGGGCCGGGGCGGCCGCCATTGCCTTGGCCCCGGTTCGGCCCACGGTTCGGGCCACCTGCGTCACGGCGCGGCCCCTGGCCCGGGCTGCGCTCGTCGCGCTGGCCGGGGCGGCTGGTGGCCTGGCCCGGGGTATCGTCCAGGCGCCGGGTCAGCGCGATGCGCTTGCGCGCCACGTCCACCTCCAGCACCTTCACCTTGACGATATCGCCGGCCTTGACCACGTCGCGCGGGTCTTTCACGAAGGTATCGGACAGCGCCGAGATGTGGATCAGGCCATCCTGGTGCACGCCGATATCGACAAAGGCACCGAACGCCGCCACGTTGCTGACCACGCCTTCCAGCACCATGCCTTCGCGCAGATCCTTGATGTCCTCCACGCCCTCGGCAAAGCGCGCGGCCTTGAACTCCGGGCGCGGGTCACGGCCCGGCTTTTCCAGCTCCTTGAGGATGTCGCGCACGGTCGGCACGCCGAACGTCCCGTCGGTGAACTGCTCGGCCTTCAGGCCGCGCAGGAAGCTGCCGTCACCGATCAGCGCCTTGATCGGGCGTGCGGTGCTGGCCACGATGCGCTCCACCACCGGGTAGGCTTCCGGGTGCACCGCCGACGCATCCAGCGGCTGGTCACCATCGGCGATGCGCAGGAAGCCCGCGCACTGCTCGAAGGTCTTTTCACCCAGGCGCGCGACCTTCAACAGGTCCTTGCGACGCTTGAACGGGCCGTTGTCGTCACGATGGCGGACGATGTTCTCGGCCACTGTCGCCGACAGCCCCGACACACGCGACAGCAGCGCGGCCGAGGCAGTGTTCACGTACACGCCGACCGCGTTCACGCAGTCCTCCACGCGCGCATCCAGCGCCCGCGCCAGGCGGTACTGGTCGACGTCGTGCTGGTACTGGCCGACACCGATCGCCTTCGGTTCGATCTTCACCAGTTCGGCCAGCGGGTCCTGCAGGCGGCGCGCGATCGATACCGCACCGCGCAGCGACACGTCCAGGCCCGGAAACTCCTTGGCCGCGAATTCGGAGGCCGAGTACACCGACGCGCCGGCCTCGCTGACCACCACCTTCTGCAGCTTCGGGTTGGCGACCGCCGTGATCGCTTCACCAGCCAGCTTGTCGGTCTCGCGGCTGGCGGTGCCGTTGCCGATCGCGATCAGCTCTACGTTGTGCTTGGCGCACAGCTGCTTGATCGTCTGCAGCGACTGCTCCCACTGCCGGCGCGGCTCGTGCGGGTAGATGGTGTCGGTGGCCACCAGCTTGCCGGTGGCGTCGACCACGGCGATCTTGCAGCCGGTGCGGATGCCCGGGTCCAGGCCGAGCACGGTCTTCGCGCCGGCCGGTGCGGCCAGCAGCAGATCCTTCAGGTTGTCACCGAACACCGCGATGGCTTCAGCCTCGGCCTTCTCGCGGGCCTGGTTGAACAGGTCCAGCAGCAGATGCGTGTGCAGCTTGGCGCGCCAGGTCAGGCGACAGGCGTCCAGCAGCCAACGGTCGGCGGCACGGCCCTCGTCGGCGATGCCGGCCTTGCGCGCCACGCGCCCCTCGGCGTACTGATGGCCGGCCTCGGCCTCGCTGCCCGGGTCCAGCTCCAGGAACAGGATTTCCTCGCGTCGCGCACGGAACAGTGCCAGCAGCCGGTGTGAGGGAATCTTCGCCAGTGCCTCGGCATGCTCGAAATAGTCGCGGTACTTGGCGCCCTCGGTTTCCTTGCCCTCGGCCACGCGGGCACGGATCACCCCGGTTTCGCCCAGCCACATGCGCAGTTCGCCCACCAGCGCGGCGTCTTCGCCCCAGCGCTCCATCAGGATCGCGCGCGCGCCTTCCAGCGCGGCCTTGGTGTCGGCCACGCCCTTGTCGGTATCGACGAAGCCGGCCGCAAAAGCCTGCGGATCCAGCCTCGGGTCGGCCAGCAGGCCATCCGCCAGCGGCTCCAGCCCCGCCTCGCGGGCGATCTGCGCGCGGGTGCGGCGCTTGGGCTTGTACGGCAGGTACAGATCCTCCAGCCGGCTCTTGGTATCGGCGGCGAGAATGTCGTTGCGCAGTTCATCGCTGAGCTTGCCCTGCTCGCCGATGCTGGCCAGCACCGCGGCGCGCCGGTCTTCCAGTTCGCGCAGGTAGGTCAGGCGCACTTCCAGGTTGCGCAGCTGGGTGTCATCCAGGCCGCCGGTCACTTCCTTGCGGTAGCGCGCGATGAACGGAACGCTGGCGCCCTCGTCGAGCAGGCCGACGGCGGCACGTACCTGGGCGGACTGGGCACCGATCTCATCGGCGATGGTCTGGGCGATCTGCTGGGCGAGCGCGCTCTGGGCGTTCTTGGCGTCGTGCATTGCTTCAGGTCTGTGCCGCGTTACGGGAAGACCTCATTCTGGCAACCGACGACGGAGCCGGACAAGGCATTGACAGGGGGCGAGGTTCAGCGGCGGGCCCGGAGTGGACGCCGGCATCCTGGCGGAGAGAGGGCTCGGACGGGCCCTGGGCTGGGATGCCGGCGCGGGCGCACGATGGTGGGCGCGCCCTGCCGCGTAGTGCGAAGGTCAGCGGTAGTGGCGGGCGGCTCGCTGCATGACGATCTCGTCACGCATGCTTTCCAGGGCCATCAGGCGGACCTTGCCGACACCCTGCAGTTCCATGAACCGCTCCGTGTAGAACTCCGGCCCCAGCGCAGTGTCGGCGCGGGATTTGCTGAAGCCGTAGGGCACCACGCCCTTCTCGCCATCCTTGCTACCACCGACATAGAGAACGATTGCCATGTGATGTATTCCTCCAAATTGCTACTGCGTACTGCACTCGATGAGCGATGCTGCGAGCTCATCGAGGGAGAGCTTACCGCGTCGAACCTGACTGGAACGTCACGAAGGCTAATGACGATCGGTTGCATGCAGATGACTGCGGGATCGCAGCAGAATGCTTACGGATCTTTAACTTCCGGCTAACGAATCCCGGGCATTCCTGCCAACGGCGCAGCCCCTCGTGGCTGGGTCGCGAAATGCGCTTCATGTGATTGGATCGGTCGGGGT
>NZ_JAXAXL020000001.1:412845-535091 GCF_047497515.2 Stenotrophomonas maltophilia | reverse complement strand
GACCCCTGACAGTTTCCGTGCGCGTCCAGCCACGGAAAAGAAAAAAGGTCAAAAGCAAAAGCGGCCTGGCCGGCTGCTTTGTTGCTTCCTGTAGAGCCAAGCCATGCTTGGCTCACGAGCAAGCGCAGCGCGCGACCCGCTTTCGCTGTTCTTTTTCTTCTCCGTGGCTGGACGCGCACGGGAACTGTCAGCGGCCGGGTGGGTGGGGCTGGCGGGGTATCCGCGGCATGGATGCCGCGGCTAAGCCCCCAGGGATGGGTTCACGGCGTCCCCGCCAGCCCCACCAACCCGGCCAGCCCCCAGGAAGCAGGCATTCCGCAACCAAGCCACGAGGGGCTGCGCCGTTGGCTGGAAACCTACGGCCACCAGCCGTGCCCGAACCGGGCGAAATGATCCGCCGCGCGCTCGAACGGATTGCGCGCGCTCACCCCGCCGCAGAGCAGGTACACCGGCAGGTACAACGGCCCCAGCACCAGGTATTGGTAAACGTGCGCACGTTCGTGGTCATCCAGCCGGATCAGCGGCTCCACGCCCCACCCGGCCTGATGCGCATAGGTGCGGCAGGACATGCCCAGGTCGTGCCCGGTGTGCAGGATCACGTTGCCCAGCGTGATCGCCCCGCCCGGGCCCCACGGCCAGTGATCGAAGATGAGCGCACAGTCGCGGGCGCTCCAGCGCAACCTCGCCCCACCCAGCAGGCCCGCCAGGCCACCGATCAGCCCGATCAGCGTATTGGGCAGCGTCCATACCGCGCCCAGCACCTGCAGCGCGCGTAGCCAGAGCGGTACGGGGTGGGGGGGGGTGTTCAATCCGCCTCGTTGGGTATCAGCAGCCACAGGATCAGGTAGACGAGGATGCCGGGAAAGGCCGCCGAGCCGATCGATACCAGCACGAACACGATCCGTACCAGGGTGGGATTCCAGCCGAAGCGGTGGGCGATGCCGCCCATCACCCCGGCAATCATGCGGTCGTTCAGTGAACGCGACAGCGTGCGTGGCGTGGTGTTCATGGCGGCATCTCCTCGGAAACCAGAAAGTGCAGTCGAGCGTGGCCCGACTCTACACCCGGGCCATGTCTACGGCGTGCGTTGGCGCAGGGCCTGCAGGCGCGCACCGAACCAATCCGCCGCAGTCTGTTCAGGCTGTCCGGGGCATTGGATGCGATAGGGCTTGCCGCTCATGCTGCTCTGGCTGGCAGCGCGCTCGATGAACTGCTCGGCGCTGTCCACCTTGTCCTTCTTCAGCAGGTAGTCGTACTTGCGCTGCAGGTGCGCGCGCGCATCGGGGCCGTCGTACCAGCTTCCGTTGCGCTGGAACTTGCACGGCGAGCCGTCGAGGCTGGAGATCAACTGGGCGATCTCGCGTTGCGCCTGCGGGCCGGGGGCGGCGTGGGCGACGGGCGCGGCGAGCAGTGCGGCCAGGATCAGGAGAGGGTGTCGGGACATTTCCGGGTTCCATGAAGTCGAGCCAGCTCGACGCTACGCGTCGCGCGCCTTCAGCCAGCCATCAATGGTGGCCGGCACTTCGCGCTGCGCGCGCCCGGACACGTAAATGCCGATATGGCCGCCGCGGAAACTGGATTCGGTGTAGTCCTCGGTGCCCAGTCGCCCGCGCATCGCACGCGACGCATCCGGCGGCACCAGATGGTCCTGCTCGGCATAGATGTTCAGCACCGGCAGGGTCACCTGCGTCAGGTCCACCGCCTCCTCGCCGATCCGCACCGTGCCCTTCATCAGGCCGTTGCCCTGGTAGAACTGCTTGATGAAATCACGGAACGCTTCGCCTGCCAGATCCGGCGAATCGAAGATCCACTTTTCCATGCGCAGGAAATCCTCCAGCGCGGCCTTGTCATCGAGGATGTCGAGCAGGCCCACGTACTTCTGCACGTTCAGGCGGAACGGCTTGAGCATCAGGTAGCTGGAATTCATCAGGTCGGCCGGGATGTTGCCCAGCGTGTCGACCAGCAGGTCCACGTCCACCTGCCGCGCCCAGTGCGAGAGCATGTTGTCGGCAGTCTGGAAATCGACCGGGGTGACCATGGTGATCAGCTTGCCCAGCTTGTGCCGGCGCAGCGCGGCGTAGCATAGCGCGAACACGCCGCCCTGGCAGATGCCGAGCAGGTCCACAGGACCACCACTGCGCGCGCGCAGCGCATCCACCGCGCCGTCGATGTAGCGCAGCAGGTAATCCTCCAGGGTCTGGAAACGCTCGGAGCGCTCCGGGTAGCCCCAGTCCAGCACGTAGACGTCCTGGCCCAGCGCCAGCAGCTTCTGCACCAGCGAACGGTCGGCCTGCAGGTCCACCATGTACGGGCGGTTGACCAGCGCGTAGACAATGAGCAGCGGCTGGCGCCGGGTCGGTGCCTGGTCGCCGACGAAGCGATACAGTACCACCTTGCCGTCGCGCCACACTTCCTCGCGCGCGGTCACGCCATAGTCGACGTCCTCCACCTGCGGCAGCAGCTTCAGCCCTTCCAGCAGCTTGCGCTGCATGGCCAGGGTTTCCTGCATCAGGTCATCGGCGTTGAAGCCCAGCGGCCCTTTCATCGCGCGCGGGTCCGCAGTGTGCTGCGGGGCGTCGTCTTCTTCGCCGGGGCCTTCCGCGCAGCCGTCTTCTTCGCGGCAGGCTCGGTCACCGGTGCGGCCTTCTTCGCCGCCTTGCGCGTGGCCGGCTTCACCTTCGCCGGGGCCGGCTGCGCCACCGGATCCACGCTGGCGGTACCGGCCAGCATCGCCACCTGCGCCTGCAGGCGACGCAGGCCGCGTTCCAGCTCGGCGATGCGGCGGTGCGCGGCGTCCATCTCACTGCGGGTCGGCAGGCCGATGCGTTCGCTCATCTGTTCAATCTCGCGCTGCACGCCGGCACGCAGGCGCATCTGTGCATTGCCCAGTGCGGCGTACACCTGCTGGAACGGCTCGGACATCGCCACCTTGGCGTAGGCCTCTTCGGCCACCTCGATCCACAGATCGAACATCGCGCGGGCACTGGTCAGCTGGCTGCCGGGCTGCTCGTGCTGGGCCAGGCGCTGTTCGAACAACGCGAAGGCCTCGTCCAGCGCCTGCTTGATCTGCTCGACGTAGGCCCGCGAATGCTGCTGGTATTCCTTCTGCGCACGCAGCAGCGACTGCCAGCGTGCCTGGTGTTCACGGCCCGGCCCGAATGCCGGGCTCTGCAGCCACGGACCGGCCTGCAACTGCTGCAGCCAGGCAGCGAACTCGGGCACGGCAGCGCCAGCCTGGGTACTGCCCCGGGCGCCTTGCAGCATCCATTGCAGCATGCCGTCGCCCTGCCCCTGCACCGCCTCACGCCACGCCTGGGCGACGTCAGCGCTGCTGGCATCGCGACCGGCAAAGCGCGCGGCCACTTCCTGCATGGTGCCGTACCAGCTGCCGGCCTGTTCGCGGAAACGGCGCACGGCGTCTTCCGGCGCGCCCTGCCCCTGTTCGGGCAACAACTGGCCCCACCAGTCGAACAGGCGCTGCCAGCTGCCCGGGTCGTCGCCGGCCGGCGCCCCCGGAGTCGCCGCATGACGCAGGGCATCGCCCCACGCGCCGAAGTACTGCCGGGACAGGTTTTCGAAATCACTGCTGCCGGCGTCGTGGGCCGAGCTGGTCATCGCAGGCCTCCGCAGGGCTGGCTCATGGCTTGGGAATACGCAGGGTCTTGCTGATCATCAGCGAACCGGACAGGGCGAACAACAGCACCATCGGGTGCAACTGCCATGGCCCGACCTGCCACTGGCCGAACCAGAGATTCTGGCCGATGGCGTCAGTGCCGGCAGCAATCGCCAGCACGATCACCAGCAGCAGGCTGGTCGGGATCGGCGTGCCTTCGAAGTACGACACCTTGCCCTCGTCACCGGCCAGTGCCTCGGCGGTGACGTTGTAGCGCGCCAGGCGGCTGACGCCGCAGCAGACGAAATAGCTCAGCACCAGCCAGTCCCACCCGCCCTGCATGCCACAGGCATAGGCCAGCGCCGCCGGGGCCACGCCGAAGGAGATCACGTCGGACAGCGAATCCAGCTCGCGCCCCAGGGTGGAGCTGGACTTGCGCCAGCGCGCGATGCGACCGTCGAGGGCGTCGAAGATGAAGGCCAGCGGGATCAGCGCCATGCCGAACAGCAGGTAGCCACGCTCCCCATCCTGCAGGAAGCGCATCGCGGCGAAAACCGCACCGGTGCCGCAGAAAGCGTTGGCCAGGGTGAACCAGTCGGCCAGCTGGAATTCGCGCAGCATCGAGAAGTGACGTTTCATGGAGTCTCACGGAGCATCAAGGCCCACAGGTTACCGCGTGCGCTGCCATCGGTGACAGCATCGGCCGGGGCGATTCTTCACCACTCCCTCACCTTTCCTCACCAGCGGTGAATTTTTAGCCACCCATCTTGACAGCCTAGGGGGGTGGCGCCTGTCGGCGCTTATCCACAAAGTTGCCCACGCGTAATCCACACCCCCTGTGGACAACCAGATCTCACCGACTGCGACGCTGGACATTTCCTCATCACCCGGATGCGGGGTTTCCCTACTTCCCAAGCAGCAAGACCAGCGCTATGGCCACCGGCGGACCCGCCGCCGCTACGTCCGATTCTCTTCGATGGACGACGACGATGCTGGATGCTTCCACCCTGGCCGCGCAGCTGCGGCAGCCCCATGGCGAGGCCGCGCTGGCGGTGGCCGACTCGATGAACCGCAGCAACGGCGCCTTGAACCTGGCCGCGATCGGCCTGCTGGCGGTGACGACGGGCGAACGCACCCTGGAGATAGGCCCCGGCAATGCGGCCTTCGCGCCCCAGTTGCTGCAGGCGCCGGGCAGCCAGTACCTGGGCGTCGAACTGTCCGCGGCCATGGTCGAGGCCGGCACCCAGCGGCTGGCCAGTGCCGGCCTTGGCGACCGGGCGGCGATGCGCCTTGGCGATGCCCATGCGCTGCCGGTGGACGAGGGGTCTGTGGATGCCGCACTGGCGGTCAACACCCTGTACTTCTGGCCCAACCTGGCCCCGGTGCTGGACGAACTGGCGCGCGTACTGCGCCGGGGGGGACGGCTGTGCCTGGCGTTCGGTGATGCCGCCTTCATGCGCAGCCTGCCGTTTGCCGCCGATTTCCAGCTGCATGAGCTGGACGCGGTGGAGCTGGCCCTGCGCGTGTCGGGGTTCAACGTCTCGGCCTGGCGCAGCCACCGCGAAACCGCCACCGGCAATGATGGACAGGCACGGGAGAAGCATTTCCACCTGTTGCTGGCGCATCGGCGCTGAACCTGGCCGGCATTGCGGCTTTGCCGGCCAGCGGTCGGCACTACCAGGTGAAGCCCACCCATTCGGTAGTGCCGGCCGTTGGCCGGCTGCCCCGCAGAGCGCGGCGGTCAGGCCGCTGCCGGCAACCGGCCGCGCCACCTGGCGAAACACATCATCTGCAACAGCAGCGTCGCCACCAGTCCCAGCGGCCATGCCCACCACAGCCCGGTCAGGCCGTAGCGCGCCTGCAGCCACATCGCCAACGGCAGCTCCAGCAGCAGTACCGCCGTCATGCCCAGCAACGCCGGCAGCAGCACGGTGCCACTGCCGCGCATCACCCCGACCAGCACCGTCGTGCCCCCCATCGCCAGCACGCCCCACACCACCGTGCGCAGCTGCAGCGCCGCCAGGTCGCGCACCTCCGGCGCCGCCAGGATCAAGCCGGCCAGCCACGGTGCCAGCACCATCACCAGCGCCACCACGACCGTCAGCATCGCCAGGCCGAGCATCACGCCGGTGCGGGCAATGGCCGGCAGTCGTGCCGCGCGCCCCGCCCCCATCGCGTGCGCGGCGAGGATGGTGGCGGTGATGCCCAGCGACATGGCCGGCAACTGCACCCAGCTCATCAACTGGTTGACCGCACCATAGGCTGCCGTTGCGGTATAGCCATGGCGGTTGATCCAGCCCAGCAACACGATCTCGGCAATGGCCAGGCTGAGCATCTGCAACGATGACGGCACGCCAATGCGCAGCATCGAACGAATGATCGCGCCATCGAAGCGGGTGGCACGCAGCAGTTCATGGCCCGGTGCCAGCAGATGCTCCAGGCGATGCCAGCGCCACAGCAACCAGAGCAACGCCAGCAGCGAGGCAAACGCCGCCGACACCGCGGCACTGGCCGCGCCCAGCTGCGGCAGGCCGCCCCAGCCGAGGATCAGCAATGGCGTGCACAGGAGGCCGAGCACAGTCGCCAGCAGCAGCGCGTGCAGCGGCGTCTTCGCGTCACCCACCGCGCGGCTCACGGCCGTCGCCAGCCACAACAGGAAGAACGCCGGCGCACTCAGCAGCAGCACCCGCGCATAGACGATGGCCTCGCCGAGGACCGGCGCCGGCGTCCCCAGCGCCTTCAACATCTGCGGCGCGAACACGCCGCCGACGCCCATCACCAGCAGCGACAACAGCAGGACAAGCGCCACCGCACTGCCGGCCACGGCGCGTGCCCGCTGCAGCTGGCCGGCGCCCCAAGCCTGGCCGATCAGCACCATCGCGCCGGTTGCCAGGCCCATCACCAGCGCCATCAGCAGGAAGAACACCGGGAAGAACGCAGCGGCGGCAGCCACCGCCTGCGTGCCAAGCAGATGGCCCAGGTAGACGTTGTCCAGCGTGCCGGCGGCCAGCTGCAGTGCATTGGTCATCAGCATGGGCAGCAGCAGGGCCAGGTAGGTGCGCGACAGCGGCGGCGCAACCGGAGATGTCGCGTGTGCAGAAAGGCTCATGGGGTTTCTCTGGGCAAGGCGCTGCCCTGCCCGGCATTTCAGCCAGCAACGAGCACGCACGAATGGAATGGGCCGTGGCCCGCAATCAGGTGAAGCGTTCGCTCAGCGAGCGCGGGGTGTTTCAGCCGTCGGCGGTGCCGGCGGGGTCATCGAAGGCCAGACGCAGGGCATGCGTGCGCACGTCGTCGGGCCACGCATGCAATGCCATTTCAAAACCCGCGCGGTCATGCGCGAACAGGAGGCGGATGGCGCCCTCGAAGCCCGGCAGGTCGCCGCCGATGGTCTGCAGGAAGTGATAGGCACGCTCGGTATCGCGGCGCTGCCGGTCCCTGTCCGCGCCGGCACGGCTGGCCGCTTCCACCAGCTTGCGCAGCACCACCGAGGCCCCACCCGGCTGTTCGGCCAGCCACGCCCAGTGCCGCGGCAGCAGTGTCACTTCGCGGGCCACCACGCCCAGCTTGGGTCGACCGCGGCCACGTGGGGTTGCAGGTGTGTCGTCGAACGCGGTTTCCGGATCCGCTTCCACGGCGGGCGGGAACGCCTCGGCCACCCGCGCCAGCAGCTGCGCATCCGTGCCGCGCGTATCGAAATCGCGGGTGCGGCCCGTGGTGTTGTCGAACACCAGCAGCGGACCGGCGGCGTTGTCGGCGCGCAGCTGTTTCAGTGCCAGCGCGGCGACCTCCGGGGTACCGGACGCCACCAGGCGATGGCCATCGAAACAGCTGAACGGAGGAAGTCGGGACGCAGGCATGGCAAGGGCACCGGAGGCGATGTGCAAATATTGCCCGGGTAATTTTTGACTGTCAATATTGCCCGGGTATTAATTAACCGGAAGGGGCGTGCCAACCAAGGTTGGCACTCACCTGAAAGGTTGGCCCCCACCCGATTCGCCGGGTCACAGGCGGCTGAAGGACCAGCTCACCATGCGGCCGTCCTTGTACGGCATCACGCCGTGGAACGGGCGCGGGTCGGCATCGAACACCAGCGGCAGGAAGTTGCGGTCCCCTTCCCACATCGGCAGCGTGTCCAGCTTGTCCAGGTCCACCCACTCCAGCGTGCCTTCGTGGTTGCCGCCGTGCGGAGCGCCCTCGAAAGCGTCGATGACGAACACGAACCCCAGCCAGTCCTCGCCCTGCTTGCCGAAGCCCGGCCAGCTGATGGTGCCGCGCAGGCGCATGCCGGTGCAGTCGATGCCGGCCTCTTCCTGGATCTCGCGGCGCATGCTGGCGGCTACGTCCTCGTCCGCTTCGATCTTGCCGCCCAGCCCGTTGTACTTGCCCAGGTGATGGTCACCGGGACGGGTATTGCGGTGGATCATCAGCACCTGGCGGCGATCGGGCGAAAGTACATAGCCCAGGGTGGCGACGATCGGGGTGTAGGGCATGGCAACGTCCAGCGGCAGGTCAGCCCCGGATTATCGCCGATCAACGCACCAGCGACAGGCGGCGTTCGGTGGGCGTGCCGGCATCATCGGGGGCGCGGCGCAGGGTCGCGACGCCGTGGCCGCGCTCGGCCAGGTATTCCAGCCACTTGCCGAGGAAGGTGTTCATCCGCATGCGGTGGCTGATCAGTTCGGCCGGCGGCGGATACAGGCCCATGGTGTCCTGCCAGCGGCGGCCGACATAACAGTGGGTGGTCTCGGCCTGGCGCGCGTCGCGGTACAGGCGCACGTAGGCCGACGGATCGGGCTCGCCGGTGACCGGGTCGGCCAGGTCGTAGGTCAGGCGCAGTTCCACCGTGTAGCGGTGGCATTCGATCACGTCCAGGCGCACGTCCAGGCCGTCGCCGATCGAGGAAATGTAGCTGCCCGCCGCCAGTCCGGCCGGTTCGAACAGGCGCACCAGATGCCGGTAATTCTCCGCGTACAGGCCCATGAGCCAGCTGAGCCGGCTCAGGCGGGGAATGCGTTCGGTGCGGGGCAAGGCTCGGGCCATGGGTCGATCCTACACGTTGGTGCTTCAACGTGGGGGCGGGATCGCTCCGACCAAAGGGGCTCGGTATCGACCAACGGTCGATACCCACCGCGGAGGAGGGGCAATGCCCGCCACGTAGGTAGGCCACGACCGTTGGTCGTGGCGCACGGATCAATACAGCTCGCGCTGCAGCCCCAGCGTGGCCAGCACCTTGCTGGAAATCTCCTCGATCGAGGTATGGGTGGTGCTCAGGGTCGGAATGCGCTCCATCTGGAACATCACCTCGGCCGCAGCCACCTCACGCTTGCAGGTATCCAGGTTGGCGTAGCGCGAGTTCGGGCGGCGTTCCTGGCGGATCTGCTGCAGGCGGTCCGGATCGATGGTCAGGCCGAACAGCTTGCGGCGGTAGTTGCGCAGCCGTGGCGGCAGACGGTCGCTTTCCAGGTCCTCGTCGGTCAGCGGGTAGTTGGCCGCGCGCACCCCGTAATGCAGGGCCAGGTAGATGCAGGTGGGCGTTTTGCCGGCCCGCGACACCGCCACCAGGATCACGTCGGCATCGTCGTAGTTCACCGCGATGCCGTCGTCATGGGTCAGGGCGAAGTTCATCGCGTTGATGCGACGGTGATAGGTGTCGAAATCGACCATGCCGTGGGCCTGGCCGACCCGGTTCAGCCGCGAGCTGGACAGTTCCCGCTCCAGCGGCTCGATGAACGGCGCGAACACATCCAGCATCAGTGCGCCGCTTTCGGCCAGGATCAGGCTCAGGCTCTGGTCCACGCAGGAGTTCACCACGATGGGCCGGACCTGGTACCGCTCGCCCGCCGCCTGGATCCGGGAACAGGCTTCACGCGCTTTTTCGGGGTCGTCGACAAACGACATGCGGTCGGTAATGAAGCTGAACCCGGAGAACTGGGTCAGCAGGCTATGCCCAATGGTTTCAGCGGTGATACCGGTTCCATCGGAAACGTAGAACACCGGACGGATGGTCGACATGCGCGCTTTTACCCCCTACGAAGCCTAAAAGGGCCGCCAGCACAAGCTTGTGCCGACAGCGGTCTGCCCGGCATCATATCGGCTTCTTCCTACGGACGCGGCCATCCAAGCCCGCCTCGGGCGATGGCCAAACGGAGCATCGCGCTTGAACGAGAACATCCTGTGGTTGCACGAACTGCGTCTGGCCGATCTGGCCCGCGTAGGCGGCAAGAATTCGTCGCTGGGCGAGATGATCGGCAACCTGGCCGGTCTGGGCGTTTCGGTGCCGGGCGGCTATGCCACCACCGCTGAAGCCTTCAAGGACTTCATCGCGCACAACGACCTGTCCAAGCGCATCTTCGACAAGCTGGCCACGCTGGACGTCGAGGACGTCAACGCGCTGACCGCAGCCGGCAAGGAAATCCGCACCTGGGTGATCGATGCCCCGCTGCAGCCGCAGCTGGACCAGGACATCCGCACCGCCTACGCCAAGCTGAGCGCCGACAACGGCGGCGGCGACGTGGCCGTGGCCGTGCGTTCGTCGGCCACCGCCGAGGATCTGCCTGACGCGTCCTTTGCCGGCCAGCAGGAAACCTTCCTCAACGTCACCGGCGCCGACGATGTCGTGCACAAGGTCAAGGAAGTGTTCGCCTCGCTGTACAACGACCGTGCCATCGCCTATCGCGTGCACCACGGCTTCAAGCATGAAGACGTGTTCCTGTCGGCCGGCGTGCAGCTGATGGTGCGTTCGGGCGTGGGTTCGTCCGGCGTGCTGTTCACCCTGGACACCGAGTCCGGCTTCCGCGACGTGGTGTTCGTCACCTCTTCGTTCGGCCTGGGCGAGATGGTCGTGCAGGGTGCAGTCAACCCGGACGAGTACTACGTCTACAAGCCCACCCTGCAGGCCGGCAAGCCGGCGATCCTGCGCCGCTCGCTCGGCAGCAAGGCGATCCGCATGGTGTATTCGGATGTCCCAGGTGAGCGCGTCAGGATCGAGGACACCCCGGCCGAGCTGCGCAATACCTTCTCGATCAGCGACGAGGATGTGCAGGAACTGTCCAAGCAGGCGCTGGTCATCGAAAAGCACTACGGCCGACCGATGGATATCGAGTGGGCCAAGGACGGTGTCAGCGGCAAGCTGTTCATCGTGCAGGCGCGCCCGGAAACGGTGAAGTCGCGCAGCCACGCCACCCAGATCGAGCGCTTCGCGCTGACCGAAAAGGGTGGCAACGTGCTGGCCGAAGGGCGCGCCGTCGGCGCCAAGATCGGTTCGGGCGTGGCCCGCGTGGTCAAGACGCTGGACGACATGAACCGCGTGCAGCCGGGCGACGTGCTGATCGCCGACATGACCGACCCCGATTGGGAGCCGGTGATGAAGCGCGCCTCGGCCATCGTCACCAACCGCGGTGGCCGCACCTGCCACGCCGCGATCATCGCGCGCGAGCTGGGCGTGCCGGCCGTGGTCGGTTCGGGCAACGCCACCAAGGTCATCGAAGATGGCCAGCTGGTCACCGTCAGCTGCGCTGAAGGCGATACCGGCTTCATCTACGAAGGCAAGCTCGGCTTCGAGCGCACCACCACCGATCTGGGCAACATGCCGCCGGCACCGCTGAAGATCATGATGAACGTGGCCAACCCGGAACGTGCCTTCGACTTCGGCCAGCTGCCGAACGCCGGCATCGGCCTGGCGCGCCTGGAAATGATCATCGCCAGCCACATCGGCATCCACCCGAACGCGCTGCTGGAATACGACCGCCAGGATGCGGCGACGAAGAAGAAGATCGACGAGAAGATCGCCGGTTATTCCGACCCGGTCGGCTTCTACGTGGACCGCCTGGCCGAAGGCATCGCCACCCTCACCGCCTCGGTCGCGCCGAACGCCGTGATCGTGCGCCTGTCGGACTTCAAGTCCAACGAGTACGCCAACCTGATCGGCGGCAGCAACTACGAGCCGCACGAAGAAAACCCGATGATCGGCTTCCGCGGCGCCAGCCGTTACGTCGACCCGAGCTTCTCGGCCGCCTTCGCGCTGGAGTGCAAGGCCGTGCTGCGCGTGCGCAACGAAATGGGCCTGGACAACCTGTGGGTCATGATTCCGTTCGTGCGCACCCTGGAAGAAGGCCGCAAGGTCATCGAGGTGCTGGAACAGAACGGCCTGAAGCAGGGCGAGAACGGCCTGAAGATCATCATGATGTGCGAAGTGCCGTCCAACGCACTGCTCGCCGATGAGTTCCTGGAAATCTTCGACGGCTTCTCGATCGGCTCCAACGACCTGACCCAGCTCAGCCTGGGCCTGGACCGCGATTCGTCGATCGTCGCGCACCTGTTCGACGAGCGTAACCCGGCAGTGAAGAAGCTGCTGTCGATGGCCATCAAGGCCGCGCGCGCCAAGGGCAAGTACGTCGGCATCTGCGGCCAGGGCCCGTCCGATCATCCGGATCTGGCCGAATGGCTGATGCAGGAAGGCATCGAGTCGGTATCGCTGAACCCGGACACCGTGGTCGATACCTGGCTGCGCCTGGCCAAGCTGAAGGCCAACGGCTGATGCCCTGAAGGCTGCAGGCTGACGTCGTGTTCATCGGCGTCGGCCCATACTGCTGCTGCACGCAAGCCCCGCCTCTGCGGGGCTTCGTGTTTCTGGCGTCCCTGGACGCCCTGCCCTTCGCAGCAAAGGACGTCCGCATGATCGCCGCAGCAGCACCCGCAACGCCCGTCGCAACGCCCTGGTTCCATTCGCTCGACTGGGAGCGCCTGCTGGAAACCTACGGTGTGCCGTTGCTGGCCGCCATCGTCGTGCTGCTGGTCGGCATGTGGGTGGCGCGACGCCTGTCCAATGCGATGCCGCGCGCCACCGCGCGCATGGGCGTGGACCCGATGCTGGGCAGCTTCCTGCGCAACGTGGTGTACGCCGCATCGCTGGTGATCGTGGTGGTGCTGGCGATTGGCACGCTGGGCGTGCAGATCACCCCGCTGCTGGCCGTACTGGGCACCGCCGGCCTGGCCGTGGGCCTGGCGCTGAAAGACTCGCTGTCCAACATCGCATCGGGCGTGATGCTGGTGACGCTGCGCCCATTCCGGGTCGGCGATGTGGTGACCGTGGCCGGGCAGACCGGCACCGTGCGCGAAGTGCGCATCTTCCAGACCGTCATCACGGGCGCGGACAACCAGCACACCACCATTCCGAACACGCTGATTACCGCCGCACCGATCATCAACCTGACCGCCGAGCCGACGCGCCGCGTCGAGCTGGTGATCGGCATCGGCTACGAAGACAACATCCAGCTGGCGCGCGACACCGCGCTGGCACTGATGAAGGCCGACCCGCGCGTGCTGCAGACGCCGGTACCGGACGTGGTGGTGTACGAGCTGGGCGCGCACGCCATCAACCTGGGCATCCGCTGCTACGTCAAGTCGGCCGACTGGTTCGGCACCAAGGTCACGCTGCTGGAACAGCTCAAGCTGGGCTTCGACAAGGCCGGCATCAACATTCCGTACCCGCAGCAGGACATGCACCTGTACCTGCATGGCAAGGATGGCGGCGTGGTCGAGGCCGATGCGCTGGTGCGCGACAAGCCCTGACCGGGAGTGGCGCCCCAACCCCGGCACCCACCCCATCCCATCCACCGGTAGTGCCGGCCGCTGGCCGGCAGCTTCCAGGGTCAGGCGGCAACGCTTTCCTCCAGCGCCGGGTAATCGGTGAACCCGACCGCACCACCACCGAAGAACGTCGCCCGATCCGGTTGGTTCAATTCGACACCCGCGCGCAGGCGCTCGGGCAGATCCGGATTGGCGATGAACGGCCGGCCGAAGCCGATCAGGTCGGCCCAGTCCTCAGACAGCGCCTGCTCGGCACGCTCGGCAGTGTACTTGCCGGCATAGATCAGCGTGCCCGGGTAGACCATGCGCAGCGCCTGCTTGAACGCGACCGGCATCAGCGGCGCGTCGTCCCAGTCGGCCTCGGCGATGTGCAGATAACCCACACCGAGTCCGCCCAGCAGATGCGCTGCCGCCAGATAGGTGGCCTGCGGCGTATCGTCCACCGCGCCCTGCAGGGTGGTCAGCGGCGCCAGGCGCACGCCCACGCGCTCGCCACCGGCCACCGCCACCACCGCCTGCACCACCTCGCGCAAGAAACGCAGCCGGTTCTGCAACGCGCCGCCGTAGCCGTCGGTGCGCTGGTTGGCCTGCGAGTCGATGAACTGGTTGATCAGGTAGCCATTGGCCCCGTGCAGTTCAACGCCGTCGAAGCCGGCGGCCAGTGCATTGCGGGTGGCCTGCGCGTAGTCGGCGATGATGCCCGGAATCTCATCTTCGGCCAGCGCGCGCGGCATCGAATGCTGGATCATTTCGCCCACGCCGGCCTCGGGGCCTGCGCCGGTCGGGTCGACGAACACCTTCACGCCTTCGGCCAGCAACGCCGAGGACGACACCGGCGCCACACCACCGGGCTGCAAGGCCACGTGAGAAACACGACCGACGTGCCACAGCTGCGCGTAGATGCGGCCACCGGCGGCATGCACGGCGTCGGTGACCTGGCGCCAGCCCTGCACCTGCTCATCGCTGTGAATGCCGGGCGTCCAGGCATAGCCCTGGCCCTGCGGGCTGATCTGGGTACCTTCGCTGACGATCAGGCCGGCGCTGGCACGCTGCGCGTAGTAAGACGCCATCTCCGCCGTGGCGACGTTGCCATCTGCCGCACGCGAGCGGGTCATCGGCGGCATCACGATGCGGTTGGGCAGCGTCAGGGCGCCCAGGCGGTGGGGGGTGAACAGCATGGCGGCAATCTCTTGCGGGGGGAGTACCGGCAAGGATGGGGATGGAGGCCACAGCGCAACAGGCGCATCGTGGCAAAACAGTTGTGCCCGGCAGGCAAGGATGGCCTGGCCCGGGGCCGGATCCCTTTGCGACGCAAAGGGCTCTTCCCCCCGAGCCGGTTACAGCGTCGGCTCGATCAACACACCACCGTGCGCCACCCGGTCATAGCAGGCGCGCACCACGTCTTCGCCATACTTCAGTTCCAGCCGGCGCACGATGAAGTGGCCGCGCGCCATGTCCTGGTAGTAGTCGGTGAACATGGTATTGAGCGTTGCACCGGCAGCCGCGCCGACGATCGGCACCGCCTGCGCGGCGAACTTTTCGGTGACCACCACGCCGAAGCGTGCGGCCACCTTCTCGACCATCTTCGCCAGCAGCTTGCCGGCTTCCTTCGGTGCCACGCCCAGGGTCAGGTCGCGGCCGGTCACCACGCGCCCGGCCAGTTCGGCCGACAGGTGCCGCATCACATCGGTGGTGAAGCCGCGGGCCAGGTAGTAGCCGGTCTCGCTGGCGTCATCGCGCGGCGAGTTGCCTCCCAGTGCGAACACCTCCAGACAGGCCTGCCGGGTGCTGAACTCGGACAGGTCAAAGCCCTCGCTGCGGGCCACGTCGGCCACCGCACGCATCATGATGGTGGTCGACACCGGCAGCTCGATGAACAGTGCGGCGAAGCCAAAGGCCCCGCCAACCGCGCCCGAGGTCGCCGCGGCCAGCTTGTGCCAGCGGGTAGAGGCGCCCTTGCCGGGGCGGTTGTCCATGCTCCACAGCGCCGCCTGCGCCGACTTGGACAGCGCCGCCTGCACCGCGCCATGGATACGGCCGGACACCGCCTTGGGCAGCGCCTTCACCGCGAATTCCAGCGGCGTGCCGACCAGGTTGGCCATGCGCGCGGTCAGGGTGGGTGCTTCCAGCAGGGTCACCGCGCGCTGCAGGTCGGACCAGTCGCGGGCGTCGTGGGCGATATCGCGGGGAAGCAGGATGGGCTCGTTCATGGCGCCGATCTTAGCGCCAGGGAGTTGAACGGTTCGTCGCGGGGCATGACAGAGGGGTCAGAGCCCTTTCCGCTGGAAACGGATCCGACCCCGGCGCCTTGCCGGCCAGCGGCCGGCACTACCAGTTCGCGTGTCACCCGGTAGCGCCGGGCCATGCCCGGTGTCGTTGTTCAGGCAGCCGGCAGGCCCGACAGCGCGCCCATGAACTGGCGGTAGTGGCGCAGCTCGGCAATCGAGTCGTGCACATCGCTCAGCGCGGTGTGGTTGCTGTTCTTGCCGACCCCGGCCGCCACGGTCGGCGCCCAGCGCTTGGCCAGTTCCTTCACCGTGGATACGTCCAGGTTGCGGTAATGGAAGTACTTCTCCAGGCGCGGCATCTGGCGGTGCAGGAAGCGGCGGTCCTGGCAGATGGAGTTGCCGCACATCGGCGACAGGCCGGCCGGAATCCACTCTGCCAGGAAGTTCACCGTCTGCGCCTCGGCCTGGCCAAGCGTGGTGGTGCTGTCCACCACCCGCTGCCACAGACCCGAACGGCGGTGCTGGTTGCGGTTCCACTCATCCATCGCCTCCAGTGTTTCCAGCGGGTGATGAATGGCGAACTCCGGCCCTTCGGCCAGCACGTTGAGCTGGGCGTCGGTGACCACGGTGGCAATCTCGATGATCGAATCGTTGTCGGTATCCAGCCCGGTCATTTCCAGGTCGATCCAGATCAGTCGTTCGTTGGCCGCGCCGTTGTCCGCCATGTGTCGCCTCGTTGCTGGGCAGGCGCGCGGCCTACCGGATAGGGAAAGAGGCGCCCATCATACCCGTTCGCCGTTCAGCCCTCGTCGGCGTGGTCTTCCAGCAGCAGCGGCGGCTTGCCCCGCTTGGCGCGGAAGTAATTGGTCAGCCGCGTGCTGGCTTCCTTGGCCAGCACACCGCCGTGGATTTCCACCCGGTGGTTGTGGCGGGCATCACCGAGCAGGTCGAACACACTGCCACAGGCACCGGTCTTGGGATCGCTGGCGCCATAGACCAGGCGCGAGACGCGCGCATGCACGATCGCCATCGCGCACATCGCACACGGTTCCAGGGTTACGTACAGGGTGCTGCCAAGCAGCCGATGATTGGACAGCACCTTGCCGCCGGCACGCATCGCCACGATTTCGGCATGCGCGCTGGGGTCGTGCGAGGCGATGTTGAGGTTCCAGCCCTCGCCCAGCAACTGGCCATCGGCATCGACCAGCACTGCACCCACCGGAATCTCGTCGAACTCGCGCTGCGCGCGCTCGGCCAGCGCCAGCGCGTGGCGCATCCAATGTTCATCGGCGTCGTGCACAGGTACACCCAGGACATCGGTCATGGCGGTTCTCGCGTATCAACAGGGCCAGGATGGCCGCCGGGGCCGCATTGTACGCCCGCCCCCGTGCAGGCGCCGCTAGCGTGCATCGAAGCGCTCGCGGGCCGCGTCCAGCAGCGGGAAATTGTGCTCGGCCCAACGGTCCAGCGCCACCAGCGTGTCGGCCAGGCTACGCGCGACCTCGGTCAACCGATATTCGACGTGCAGCGGCTTGCTGCCACGGTCGCAACGTTCGACCAGGCCATTGCGTTCCAGTTGCCGCAGCGTCTGGGTCAACACTTTCTGCGAAATGCCTTCCACTTTCCGCAGCAGCGCGCCATTGCGCATCGGACCCTGCGCCAAAGCAGGCAACAGCAGCATCACCCATTTGCCGGAAATCAGCGCCAACGCATCGCGCGCCGAGCAGTCCACTGCATAGACATCGCCGGGATAGGCCATGGTTACCTCAAGGTGCGTAATTGCCGGGATACGCCGGCCTTGCCAGGATCGTCGCACACTCTTTCCGGTCTTCACCGCATGCGCGCCCTGATCCTGCTGGCCCATCCCGAACCGCACTCGTTCAACGCCCATCTGGCCACGCAGGCCGCCAAGCAGCTGCGGCATGACGGCGTATGGGTGGACATGATCGATCTGTACGCGGACGCCTTCGATCCGCTGGAAGCGGCCCATCACCATCCTCGGCGCCTGCAACCCGGCCATTTCGATGCGCAACGCGAGCAGCGGCACAGCGCCGACCAGGGACAGCTACCGGCCGATGTGCAGCGCCACCTGCGCCTGCTGCAGGCCACCGACCTGCTGATCCTGCAGTTTCCGCTGTGGTGGTTCGCGGCTCCGGCCATGCTGAAGGGCTGGCTGGATCGCGTACTGGTCTATGGACCGATCTACAACAGCCGGCAGCGCCACGAGCACGGCGTGATGCGCGGCAAGCGAGCGTTGCTGAGCGTGACCACCGGCTCATCGGCGCGGGCATGCGCGGTGAACGGCCGCGAGGGCGACACCCGGTTGCTGCTTTGGCCGTTGATGTACAGCCTGCGCTACGTCGGCTTCGAGGTGATGGAGCCGCATGTGGTGCATGGCGTGCGTTCCGGGCTTCCGGCGGATCGCATGCAGGCGCACGACGAGGCCATGGTGGCGGCCACCAGCGACTACCGTGAACGGTTGGTGCACTGGCAACAATGGCCGAGCGTGCCTTTCAACGACAGCGAGGACTTCGAGGATGGTGCAGTGCTTCGTGCGGACGCAACCGCGTACAGCCCCTTCATCCGCCACCGCACTGCGGGTTGAATCCGCGCCTGCAGGCGCACACCGAAAGCCTCATACTGCGCCCTGTCCTGAAGCACCTTGGTGAACCCATGCCCACCCTGCGCCCCTCGCGCGCCGATGACGGCGTTGCCCTTGTCGGCCTCTGGCGCCGCGCCGTCGACGCCACCCACGACTTCCTCAGTGCCGAAGACCGCCAGGCCATCGATGCCGAAGTGGCTGCTTTCCTGCCACAGGCACCGATGACCGTTGCCGTTGATGCACAGGACCGCCCTCTCGGTTTCATGCTGATTGACGGTACGCACATGGAAGCGCTGTTCATCGATCCTGACGTCCGAGGCACCGGTGTCGGCCGGACGCTGCTGCAGCACGCGCTGGCGCTGCATCCGCAACTGAGCACCGACGTCAATGCGCAGAATGCGCAGGCAGTGGGGTTCTACCTGCGCATGGGATTCGTCGAAACCAGCCGTTCAGCGCTCGATTCGCAGGGCCGTCCTTATCCGCTGATCCATCTCCGGCACGCGGGCTGACCGCTTGGGATCAGGCGGTCGCGTCGAAGGCCGGGGAGTAGCTCACCTCGCCCTGTGCCATCGGTGGGCGCAGGCACAGCGTCTGGAAGTACTCGGCAGGCACCCCCGGCAACACCAGCCCCGGTTCGGCGCGGAAGCCGAAACGACCGTAGTAGCCCGGCTCGCCCAGCAGCACGCAGCCCCGTGCGTCCTGCTGGCGCAGCACGCCGATGGCCGCGCGCATCAGCGCAGCACCGATGCCCTGCCCCTGCCGCTCTGGCAGCACCGAGATCGGTCCCAGGCCATACCAGCCGGTGCTGCCATCGGAAACCCTCACCGGCGACACCGCCACGTGGCCGAGCAGCACCTCATCGTCCCCGGCCACCAGCGAAACCGCCAGCTCACCACGCGAGCGCAATGCATCGACGATGAACTGTTCGGTGTGGCTGCTGTGCTCGGCCATGGCGAAGGCTGCTGCCGTCAGAGCATGGATGCCGGCGATATCGGCCAGGGTTTCAGCGCGGATGTTGAAATTCACAGGGCACCTCGTTCAGTGCGGGGAACCCGGCCAGCGGGCTCGAAGAAAGGGAAATGGGCCGACACGACGTGCATCAACGATTGTCCAGCTGCGGGCGCACCGCAACCAGTCCGGCACGGTTGATCCGATAGGGACGGCCGTCATGCGAACTGATCAGGCGCTTGTTCTTCAGCTTTTTGAAGACAGCCAGCGTGCAATCGCTCAGCAACAGGCCTTCACGGTTGAAGCATTCGACGCTGCGGACACGGCCAGAGCCGTCGCGGCTGAAGGCAATGCAGCCGCCCTGGGCGAGAACGTGCAACGTCCTCTGCTCCGCTCGGGAGATATTCATGGAAAGAGAGATCCTGCGTAATCGGAAATGCGGACGACACGGGCTGCCAACGGCACCCGGCCAAGGGAACACGCATTCGATAACCACTCCCGGCAGACACACGGGCAGGGTTATCCGATGACGACAATCTCCAACATGAAAACCACGCTCGGCAGGCGCCTGCGTGCTGCAGGCACGCGCACGGTACCCAGCGCCCTGCGGCGGGTCAACCTCTGCGCGGCCAGGATTGGGCGATAATTTATCTTTCATCTGCAGGAGGCAACGATGGACTGGGTAGCACAGGCACGCGAATTGGCCAGCCAAGCCCATGCCGGGCAGCAGGACAAGGCAGGACATCCCTACATCGAGCATGTGGCCCGCGTGGCAGCGGCAATCCATGACGACGACATGGCCAAGGCCGCAGCCTGGCTGCACGATGTTGTCGAGGATTGCACGCAGCACGCGGCGCAGGTGCAGGCCTTTCCGGCGCCGATCCGCGATACGGTGACCCTGCTCAGCCGGCACAGCGCCGCAGATGCCGACCAGTACTACGCACGGATCCGCCAGCATCCGCTGGCGCTGAAGGTGAAGCTGGCCGACATCGCCGACAACGCCCATCCGCGCCGGCTGCTGCAGCTGGCACCGGCGGTGGCCGACCGCCTGCGCGGCAAGTACGCCGCCGCGCTGGCCGCGCTCGGCGGCCGCATCGGGCCGGGCGCCGCATCAGGACCGGCGCCTTCGCGGCTGCTGCAGCTGATGGACGCGGCACACACGTTGACCGCGCTGGCAAACGAAGCCGACGTGGGCGCCCACCGCTGCCAGGACGCACCGCACCCACGCCGGGCGGAACTACTCAAGGTGCGCGACATCGTGCTTGCCGAAGTGGAGGCACAGATGACTCCGGAGACCTTCGTCATCTGGAGCGACATGTACGTGCGTCCTTGACCGCAGCCTGATAGGACGCGGGTCAGCACCAGTCAAACGCTGATTCTTGGCCATGGGCACTGATCACTGCTGCGGTGCAGCAGTACAATGGGCGGCTCCCCGCCCCCATCGCGCCCCCGCATGAGCCCCAACTCTTCCCTGGCTGCGCGGCTGACGCCCCGTCAGCGCACCCTGATCATCCTCGCCTTGTCACTGGGCGGTTTCGCCATCGGCACCAGCGAATTCGCCAGCATGGGCCTGATGCTGGAAATCAGCCGTGGCCTGTCGATCTCCGAAACCCAGGTCGGCCACCTGATCAGCGCCTACGCCATCGGCGTGGTGGTCGGTGCGCCAATCCTGGCCTTTGTCGGCGCCAGTTTCCCACGCCGCAAGCTGCTGCTGGCGCTGATGGGCTTCTATGCCGTCGGCAACCTGGCCAGCGCACTGGCACCGAACTACGGCACGATGCTGCTGGCCCGTTTCGTCGCCGGCCTGCCGCATGGCGCCTACTTCGGCGTGGCGATGCTGGTGGCTGCGGCCATCAGCCCCGCCGGCCAACGCGGCCAGGCGATGTCGCGCGTACTGCTCGGCCTGTCGATCGCGATCCTGGTCGGCAATCCGCTGACCACCTGGCTGGGCCAGCAGCTGAGCTGGCGTACCGCCTTCGCCCTGGTCAGCGTGCTGGCCATCGCCACGGTAGTGATGATCGCCCGCTTCCTGCTGCCCGATCCGGACGAGGTGCGTACCTCGCCGATGCGCGAACTGCGCGCCTTCAACACCTCCCAGGTGTGGCTGGCGCTGGCGATCGGCGCGGTGGGTTTCGCCGGCATGTTCTGCGTCTTCACCTACCTGGCGCCGACCCTGGTGCAGGTCACCGGCGTGGCCGAATCGTGGATGCCGCTGGCGGTGGGCGTGTTCGGCATCGGCGCGATCATCGGCAACATCGCCGGTGGCTGGCTGGTCGACCGGTTCCACTTCAAGGCGGCTGCGGTGGTGCTGCTGTGGTCGATCGTGATGCTGCTGCTGTATCCGCTGGCCGCGCAGTCGGTGTGGACCATCGGCCCGATGATCATCACCGTCGGCACCATGGGCGCGCTGGCGGCGGTGCTGCAGACGCGCCTGATGGACGTGGCCGGCGAGGCGCAGACCCTTGCCGCCGCTTCCAACCACGCTGCGTTCAATACCGCCAATGCGCTGGGCCCGTGGCTGGGTGGCATGGCGATCAGCGCGGGCTTCAGCCCGGCCAGCACCGGCTATGTCGGCGCCGCAACGGCCGTCGGCGGCCTGCTGCTGTGGGTGGTGGCGGTGATGCTGGACAAGAAGCGCAAGGCCGCCGTCGCCGGCAGCCGCTGAACACTGCGCCGGGTCGTCAGCCGCTGCCTGCGCGGCGACGACCCGGGCGCAGCATCGCCACATCGCCAGCGGCCAGCGTCGGCCGGGCCAGTTCGCCGCGCTGCACGCGGTCCATCACCCGTCGCGAATTGGCTGCACAATCGATGCCGTCCGGCCGCGCCTGGATGTCCTCGATCAGCGCCAGGAGGTGTGTCCGGCTCTGCGCCAACCGCAGCTGCAGCGCTTCGATGTCGGCCACCTTCTGCTGCAACATCGTGATCAGTGCATCGTGCTGCCACTGGCCCATGTCCGGTGGCAACAGGCTGCGGATCTCTTCCAGACTGAAGCCTGCACGCTGCGCGCCGATGATCAGCTCAAGCAGCAGTACCGCCTGCTCCGGGTAACTGCGGTAGCCGTTGGCCTGGCGCTGCACCACCAGCAGCCCGGCATCCTCGTAGAAGCGGATGCGCGACGCGGCCAGTCCGGTGCGCCGCGCCAGTTCACCGATCTTCATGGGCCTGAATCCTCGACATCGGAACCGATTGACCTTCAATCAAACTTGAAGGTTAGCGTAGCGCCATTCCCCTGTCCCGGAGCTGTCCGATGTCCCTGTTCTCGCCGCTGGCCCTGCCCTCGGGCGCCGTCATCCACAACCGCATCGCCAAGGCCGCGATGGAGGAAAACATGGCCGACGCCGACCACGCGCCCTCGGACGCGCTGCTGGAGTTGTACCAGCGTTGGGCCGACGGCGGTGCCGGGCTGATCATCACCGGCAATGTGATGGTCGATGGCCGTGCCATGACCGGACCGGGCGGTGTGGTGCTGGAAGACGATCGCCACCTTGATCGCTTCATCGCTTGGGCGGATACGGCCCGTGCACGCGGCGTGCAGATGTGGATGCAGATCAACCACCCCGGGCGGCAGATGCCGGCCGCGCTCGGCCAACCGGCGCTTGCGCCTTCAGCGGTGCCGCTGCAGATGGGGGCGATGTCCAGCCAGTTCGCACCGCCGCGGGCAATGACCGGGGCCGATATCGAAGAGGTGATCGCCCGTTTCATCCGCAGTGCCGAGTTGGCCGAGCGCGCCGGCTTCAGTGGAGTGGAAATCCATGCCGCACACGGCTATCTGCTCAGCCAGTTCCTGTCGCCGCTCTCCAACCACCGCGATGATGGCTGGGGTGGCAGCCTGCAGAACCGCGCGCGCCTGTTGCTTGAGGTCGTGCAAGGGGTGCGCACTGCGGTGTCGCCCACGTTCGCGGTGGCGGTGAAGCTCAATTCCGCCGACTTCCAGCGTGGCGGCTTCTCGCCGGAGGACGCGCGCGCCGTGGTGGAGATGCTGGCTCCGCTGGGTGTGGACCTGGTCGAACTGTCCGGCGGCAGCTACGAGGCACCGGCCATGACCGGCGCCGCGCGCGATGAACGCAGCCTCGCACGCGAAGCCTATTTCCTTAAGTTCGCGCGCGAGATCGCCACGGTGGCGGCGATGCCGCTGATGGTCACCGGTGGAATCCGCCGCCACGCGGTGGCTCAACAAGTGCTGGACAGCGGCATTGCGATGGTAGGCATCGCCACCGCGCTGGCGATCGAGCCGGACCTGCCAAAGCACTGGCAGCAGGGCCGCGACCCGGTACCGATGCTGCGTACCATCGACTGGCGCAGCAAACCACTGGCCGCAAGCGCACACATGGCTGCGGTGAAGTACCAGTTGGGGCGGTTGAGCAAGCGTCGGCCTACGGCG
Organism: Stenotrophomonas maltophilia; assembly: GCF_047497515.2. Lineage (GTDB taxonomy): Bacteria > Pseudomonadota > Gammaproteobacteria > Xanthomonadales > Xanthomonadaceae > Stenotrophomonas. The sequence continues at coordinate 511,728 of NZ_JAXAXL020000001.1, read as the reverse complement.
CCTGGCGTCTCCCCGGTATGGGCACTGTTGCTGGCGCAGGCCGGGGCAAAGTGCCGGACGCGGCGCTACCGCCGTTGGATCGGCGCCCGCACCACTGCCCACTGAGTCGATCAGGCTTCTCATCGCTGCATGGATGCCCCACCATCTGCAGATGGGAGGCAACCCGCCGCCCATCGACGCATGCACAAGGAATGGATGTGCCTGGCCCGACCCGGAACCGCGAAAAACTGCTTGATGACCTGCTCTCGCTGGGCCGCAACTGGGCACTGGCGATCGCCATCGCCGGTGCCGGGGCTGCGGTCCATTACAGCGAATCGGTCTACGAGGCCGGTCTCTGGCGCGGGCTGCTGCCCACCCTGTGCTTCCTGGTCGCCATCATCTGGATCGTGCTGAGCATCATCCGCTTCGACCTGACCCTCCAGCAGCACTTCGAGCGCAAGCGCACGCGCTGGCTCAGCCGCCTGTTGTACGTGGTGCTGCTCGGCATCGGCATCACCGCCGTGTTCTTCGTCACCGAACTGGCGGCCAACAACCACATCGCGCGGATGTGTGATTCGGTGGCCAACGAGCCTGCCAGCCGCATCCATCGGTCCGCCGAATGCCAGCGCCTGTACCAGCATCGGGCGGCGTACCGGAAACGGCTGGAATCGGCCGAGGGCGAGTTCGACTGAGCGCCTGGCCGGGCCGATGTGCAGCACCGGCCGCGTGGGATGCAATCCGGCGGAAGCCGGCCGACGCGTAGGAAAATTGCGAATTCCACCGTCAGGTAGTTGCCCGCCCATGCGGAGTCATCGATAGTTCTGTGCGATTGAACACGTCACGTGACGCAGCGCAGCTGCATGTAGAGGGAATTGCATGGATCGCACCACCATCACGGAAGGCCCGAGCCTTCTGACCCGGAACAGCGCCCGGATCACAGTATCGCTGGCGCTGGCGCTCATCCTCCAGCTGCTGGCTGTGGCGCCCGCGCAGTCGGCCGGGCGTGATATCCGTTATGTGGACACGGCCAGCGCGTTGGTTCGCCTGCAACCGGAAGGTACCGTCAGCGAAACGATCAACCGCGGCACAGCCGTCATCGTCAACCGGATCGAGCGCGGCTGGGCCAACGTCGATACGGACCGCCATTCAGGGCACTGGGTCTCTGCCAGCCTGCTGTGCAGTGGTGCAGGCTGCTGGAACCGATCACCCCCCTCCATCGGCGCCGCACACGCGCTGCCAGCTGCAAACGGAGTGCGCCTTGCGCCCGCCAGGGCGGCGCCCCGCTCGTCCTCATCCAATTCGTACAGCTGCCCCTGCTCGGCACGCTACAACTGCACTGGCCCTCGCGGGGGGCAGTACTGCATCACCTCGGGGGGCAACAAGCGCTATCGATGAACAGGGGGCACGTCCGAGCCCTCGCCATGAACACATTACGTGGATATCGTTTTCGACAGAGTGTGGACAACGCCCTGTTGTCTCCCGCACCGGAACGGCCATGCCCCCCCACTCCCGCCCCGCCCGCCACGACGCCATCGCCCTGCAGGCGGGCGTGCTCGGCAGCGTGCTGGGGCTGGGGTTGTTCAAGGCCATTGCGCTGTCGGCGCTGGCGAGCGGTTCGCTGCTGGTGATCGGGGTTTGGCTGCTGAGCTGCGCGCTGCTGGGGGCGTGGGCCCTGGCGGCCTGCCTGGCCTGCCTGGCACTGAGCCGGCGCGTGTTCGTGCTGATGCTGGTGCTGTGCAGCCTGCTGCTGATCTGCGTCGCCTGATTCAGCGCGTCCACCATCGCGACGGACACGGCAGCGCACCGCAATGGCCGCGTCCGCTTGATCCACCGCATGCACGCAGCTGACTGCGCCGTCACCGTCGTTGGGCAACGATGCGGCATGCGTCCCCACCGAGGTGTCCATGCCTGACTCGATCCACCCCGTCATCCGCGCCTTCGAGGCGGTGTTCAACCTGTCCGGTGGCGTCGAGCGCATTACTGCGCTGACCATCACCTGCCGGCACTGCGCCGAAACCACTTCGGCCAGCGAACACAGCCTGCTGCAGCTGCCGGGGGGCGCCTTGTTCCGTTGCGAACGCTGCGGTTGCCACCAGCAGGTCAGCCATGCACGGGTGGCAGATTGGCAGCTTCCCACGCTGCTGGGTGTATGAGCATGTGATGTGCGGATGCCGCGCGTGCCTGTGCAGGACGTGCTGACATGCACTCGGCTATGCTGCCGCACCTTTCCGCGTCGACGGCCATGCATCCTTTTCCCCTCTCCGTTTCCGCACCCGACCAGCTGGCCTACCGGCTGCTGCAGGACAGCGATTGGGCCCGTTCCGCCGCCGCCGCGAGTGCGCCTCCCGAACTGCGCACCCTGCTGGCGATGATCCTCGACTCTCCCGAGCCGCTGTGGATCGCGTGGGGCCATGAAGAAAAAGCGTTCTTCTTCAACGACGCCTATCTGCCGATGCTGGGTGACAAGCTGCACGGCGCAATGGGCAATCGCCTGCAGACCGTCTGGGCGGACGTCTGGCAGGACGTGGCGCAGGCCATTGATGATGCGTTTGCCGGCACCCATCGCAGCTTCAACAACCTGCCGCTGATGATGGACCGCGACGGTACGCTGCGGGAAACGTTCTGGACGTTCTCCTATTCGCCGCTGCGCGTGGGCAGCGGCGCAGTAGCCGGCATCTTCTGCGTGGTCAGTGAACAGACCGAGCGGGTGATCGAGCGCGACATGCACAGCCGCCAGGTTGCCGCCATCACCGAACAGGCGCGTGAGGCGCACCTGGAGTTGGTCCGTGCGCGCGAGCAACTGCGGCAGTCGCAGAAGCTGGAGGCCATCGGCCAGCTCACCGGCGGCGTCGCCCACGACTTCAACAACCTGCTGCAGGTCATTACCGGCTCGGTGGACATGCTGCTGCATACCTGGCCTGGCGACGATCCGCGCCTGCGTTACGTCCAGGCCATCGGCAGCGCCTCGGACCGGGCAACCCGGCTCACCGCGCAGCTGCTGGCATTCTCGCGCCGCCAGAGCCTGTCACCGGAGGTGTTCGATCTCTGCGAGAGCGTGCAGGCTCTGTCGGACATCATCAGCACCGTGCTCGGTGCGCGCATCTCGATGTCGGCGAACCTGCCCGGCACACCGCTGCCGGTATTGCTGGACCGCACGCAGCTGGACACCGCCCTGATCAATATCGCGGTCAATGCGCGCGATGCGATCGACGGCCAGGGCAGCGTGATGATCGATGTCGAACAGGTCACCGCGGTGCCATCGATCCGCTTCGCCGCGCCGATGAAAGGCGCGTTCGCCGCCATCAGCGTGACCGACAGCGGTGCAGGCATCGATCCGGCGATCGTCGATCGCATTTTCGAGCCGTTCTTCACCACCAAGGGCGTGGGCGCCGGCACCGGCCTCGGACTCAGCCAGGTGTTCGGCTTCGTAAAGCAGTCGGAAGGCGAGGTGGATGTGAAAAGCGAGGCGGGTGTCGGCACGCGCTTCACGCTCTACCTTCCGTTGGCACAGGCGGGCGCCAGCATCGTCCGTGCGCAGCCGCAGCCCGGCCTGGTCCACGGTCACGGACTGTGCGTGCTTGTGGTGGAAGACAACGTCGATGTGGCCGAGTTCGCGGTGGGTGCACTGCGCGAACTTGACTACAACGTGGTGCTGGCACGCAACGCGGACGAAGCGCTGGCGGCGCTGGAACAGGAGGCTGCGCGCTTCCACGTCATGTTCAGCGACGTGGTCATGCCCGGCACCAACGGGCTGGACCTGGCGCGTAACGTCCGCAGCCAGTTCCCGGATCTGCCGATCATCCTGACCAGCGGCTACAGCGAACTGCTGGCACGCGACCCGGGGCATGGCTTCACCCTGCTGCGCAAACCCTATTCGCTCAAGCAGCTGGCCGCAGTGATGACCGAGACGGGGCGACAACGTTCGCCAGTGCCGGTACGGGCGTAGCGGTTTCTGCGCCGAGCTAGCGCCGACTATCGCGCACTTGTTACACCATAACAAGTGCGCTTGGATAGATTGCGCGCGCCCGCTGTCACGCATTTGAATCGCAGGGCCAGTCCGGCATCACCCCCGAGAACCCCCATGACCCCGTCGTCCCTGCTCCGTGCCACGCTTGCCTTGATCGCCGTGTCCGCTCTCAGCGCCTGTGCCACCTATGACGACAACGCGATGCACCCGGCCTGCCAGGAATCACCGCATCTCAAGGACCTGCCGCCCGACGTGGCCGCGCGTGAAAGCCGCTGCAACAAGGGCATGGAGGTCTGGTCGAGCGAGCGCAAGGGCAGCGACAAGCCGCTGGACCTGAGCGGCAAGAAGAAGGACCTCTGAGCACCGCCGGCGCAGCCCTCGCCGGCTGCGCCGCGGCCGCGCAGATCAGGCCGGCGCCAGCGCACCGAACCAGCGCTGCAGCGCCTCGGCCAGCCCCATCGCGTCGCCGCCAGCATCGCAGGCCCAGGCCACGATGCCGTCGGGCCGGACCAGCACCGCGCCCAGACCCAGTGTGTCGTGCACCGGCGAAGCGATGCAGCTTAGGCAATGCCAATCGCGGTCAATGCCCTCGCAAATCGCAGAATCGGCGTCGAACACCAACAGCACACCGCCTCCGGCGCGCAGCAGCTCGCCCGTGCGACGGCCATCGTCCAATCGGAAGTCGGGGGCGCTGCGGCCGACCAGCGAATGCCCTTCGCCCAGATCCAGCCGCTGCGCAACACCCCACACCCGCTCGGCCAGATAGGTCGCGCCATCGCGGGTCTCGGCCAGATCGGCCATCACCGCCGCCAATGCGCGTGACCCGGCGCCGGGTCGCATCAACGCCACCTGCGCACGCGACCAGTCCAGCACCCGCGCACCGATCGGATGCCGCTCAGCGCCATAGCTGTCCAGCAGCGCGTCGTCGGCCTCGCCGCGCACCAGCGACGCCAGCTTCCAGCCAAGATTCATCGCATCGCCGATGCCCAGGTTGAGCCCCTGCCCGCCCAGCGGCGAATGCACATGCGCGGCATCACCGGCCAGCAGCACGCGTCCGTTGCGATAGGTCGTCGCCTGGCGCGCACCATCGGTCCAGGTGCTGTGCAGATGCAAGGTGGTGATCGTTGCATCACGACCCGAGACACGCCGCAACAGGGCCTGCGCCGCGTCCCGATCAAGCGCGGTGCGGTGGCCGACACCACCATCGAAATCCGCCAGTGCCAGCACCCCCGGTGCATTGAAGTTGCACATGCCGTGCGCGGTGTACTGCCGGCCCGGCGTCAGCATCGACGGGTCCTCCAGTTCCACCAGCAACGAGTGGCCGGTGAACTCCGGATCGGTGCCGGCGAAATTGAAACCACCGTGTTTGCGCACGGTGCTGCGGCCACCATCACAGCCGACCAGCCAACGACCGCGGACCGCCCCCTCGTTCGTTTCGACCACCACCGCGTCGTCGCCAGCACGCATGCCCTGCAACGCACGGCCACGCTCGATACGCACGCCCAGCGCGGTTGCGCGAGCGCTCAGGACGGCTTCCAATGCATGCAGCTCGACCGCCATCTGGGTGCCGACAGGCGTGGCCAGCTGATACGGCCAGTGCCCGCGATCAACGTTGTCCAACGCGAACGGGATGCCGGCAAAGTGACCGCCCAGCGCCCGTGGCTGCGCCAGCCAGTGCGCGGTGCCGGGTGGTGGCGCGCCCTTGTCCGGCTTCAGCACCTGGGTCGCGGCCACCGCCTCGAGCAGGCCACGCCGGTCCAGCGCCTCCAGGGTCGGCGCATTCAAGCCGCGCAGGCCGAACGGCAAGCGCTTCAATGGCGACTCGGGCGACCCGGCGGCCTCCAGCACCAGCACCGAACAGCCGGCCCCGGCCAGCTCGCAGGACAGGAACAGCCCGACCGGGCCCGCCCCGGCAATGACGACGTCGTACAGCATGAGGATTCCTCGTGAGCACCGGGCCGGCGCTCTGGCGGCCACAATGTTACACTCGGTGTACGTTTCTACAAATGAACCGCCAATGACTCCGTCCCCTGGCCGCCGCGAACAGCGCAAAGCCGAGACCCGACAAGCGATTTCCGACGTTGCCACCGGGCTGATCATCGCGCGCGGCTTCGAGGCCGTGTCCATGTCCGAGATCGCCGAGGCGGCCGGGGTCTCGCGCAAGACGGTGTTCAACTACTTCGCCAGCAAGGAGGACCTGGTATTCGACCGTGACGAGGAAGCACGGACCCTGCTGCGCGAGGCCATGCGGGCGCGCAGCGGCATGACCCCGCTCGCCGCCTTCCAGGCGCTGGTGCGCGAACTGCTTGAAGACGGCCATCCGCTGTTGCGGATCAACCCGGGCGCCGCCGCGTTCTGGGCCACGGTGACCGACAGCCCGGTGCTGGTCGCGCATGCCCGGCGCCTGCAGGCGCAGCTGACCGACGATCTGGCGCAGTTGATGGCGGAGACGGCCGGACGGCCACCCGATGATGCCGAGGCACGTTTGGGCGCAGCAATGCTGATGGCCTCGATGGTGGCCGCCTACGAAAAAGGACTGGCCAGCCAGGCGCTGGGCGAGGATCCGCGCGCCGCGATGGTGCAGCTGATCGTTCGCGGCGCCACCGGCGTACTGGCCGCCCTCGCCGGCACTCCATACACCGACCCCGGCGCACGTCCATAGCGCATTCGGGGGATAGGTCACGAAGTATTGCAAATGCTAATCTTTCTCATTTGCAGCCAACACACCCCCTCCATGCCCCTGCCGATGCTCCACCATCGCGCCCTTTCCGTGGCGCTGACCCTGCCCCTGGCCGCGCTTGCCAGCGCTGCCGAACTCTCGACCAACACCCCCACCGCGCTGGACAAGGTGGAAGTGCGTGGCCGCGCGCAGACCCTGTACCGGGTCGACGATGCCGCCGTGGGTACCCGCACCGACACGCCGCTGGCGCTGGTACCGCAATCGATCCAGGTTGTGCCACGCGAGCTGATCGACGATCAGGCTGCGCGGCAGGTCACCGACCTGTACCGCAGCATCAGCGGCATCAGCTTCTTCAGCTATGCCGGTGTCACCCTGCGCGGCTTCCGCCAGGAGAACGTGCTGTACGACGGCTTGCGCGGCGATCCGTACGCCGGCTTCTCGGTGCCGCAGCTGTTCAACATCGAGCGCGTCGAAGTGCTGAAGGGCCCGGCCGGCGCGCTGTACGGCGGCGGCGACGCCGGCGGGGTCATCAACTACGTGACGCGCAAACCCAAGGCCAGTACCGAGCGCCGCATCGAAGTGCAGCTGGGCAACAAGGACTTCCGCGCCGGCTCCATCGAAGGCACTGGCCCGTTGAATGCCAGCGGCAGCGTGCGCTACCGCGCCGGGCTGTATGCCGACACCGAGCAGGGCCTGCGCTGGAATGCCGACAGCGAAAGCGTGATCGGCGATGCCTCGCTGGCCTTCGATGTCGGCCAGACCGGCGAGCTGGTGCTGCAGTTCACCGACATCACCCAGAACCTCGGCGGCAACCGCCTGCGCGGCGTGCCGGTGAACGATGCCGGCACCTTCCTGACCGACCGCCGCTGGAACCACAACGAAGCCAGCGATTTCCTCGACATGCGCGCCAAGGTTGCATTGGCGCAGTATCGCTTCGCACCGCGCGACAACCTGGATGTGGATGTTGCCGCACGCTGGTTCAGCAACAACGAGCACCAGATGTATCACGAGCCGATGGGCTTGATTGATCGTGATCGCGACGGCGTGGCCGAGTGGATGACCCGGCAGCTGCGCAACCAGATCCGCGACAACGAGGCATTTACCGCCAACGCCAATGCGGTGTGGCGGGCCGACACTGGCCGCATCGGACACAAGGTGCTGTTCGGTGCCGATGTGTACCAGCTCGACGCCGACTTCACCGCTCAGACCGCCAACAGTGCCGATCTGGCACGCGGTGCCGGCCCGGTGCGCGGCATCGACCTGTTCAATCCGGTGTACGGCGCCAGCACCTGGCACGACTACAACCTGGCCGCCCTGCCCTGGCGCAGCACCTCCACCCGCAGCAAGCGCTACGGCGCCTACATGCAGGACGAACTGGCACTGGGCCCGCGCTGGCACGTGCTGGCCGGGCTGCGCTGGGACGGCTTCAAGGATGAGGATCGTCTCGGCGCCAGCCGCGTGGACGGCAACGATCTGAGCTGGCGGCTGGGCAGCACCTTCAGCGTGCGCGAGGGCCTGAACGTGTACGCCAACGTGGCCAGTGGCTTCGTGCCGCAGAGCGCGGCGAACCAGAACCCGGCGGCGGGTGGGCCATTCGACGCCGAGCGCAGCAAGCAGTGGGAAGTGGGCCTGAAATCCCTGCTCGCAGATCGGGTCACCTTGAACATGGCGGCGTACCGCATCGATCGCAGCAACATCGTGCAGGCCACCGGCGAAGTACAGAACGGCGTCAACCAGCTGGCTGCGCTGGGCCTGGTGCGCAGCACCGGCATGGAGCTGGACCTGCTGGCCGATGTGACCGAACGCTGGGTGCTGAACCTGACGTACGCCTACAACGACGCGCGGGTGAAGGATGCCGGACCGGGCGGCATCACCAACGCCTCCGGCGACCGCTTCGCCAATGCACCACGCAACAAAGTAGGGCTTTGGACGCGCTACGACCTGCCGACGATCAACTCGGCGATCGGCTTCGGCGCCGACCACGTCGGCGAGCGTGTCAGCCTCGATGGGCAGACGGTGAAGGCCTATACCGTGTTCGACATGAGCTGGAAGACCACGTGGAAGCAGTGGCAGTTCCAGGCCAACGTCAAGAACCTGTTCGACAAGGTCTACGCCGCCAGCGGCTTCATCGAACGCAACGGGCATTTCCCTGGAGAGCCACGACGGGTGTATGCCCAGGCCGCTTACAGCTTCTGAGCAGCCGCTCACGGTCGCGCCGAGCCCATGCCCGGCCGCACCCGGCGTGATCTAATGGCCTTCCCATGGATGAGGCCTGATGCAATGACACGGATCCGTACCTTGCTGCAACGCGCATTGCCGCTGGCGCTGCTGCCCCTGCTTGCCGCCTGCCAGAACGAACAGGTGAGCGAGTTTTTCAATCCCCCTCAGGACGTGCAGGCCAGCAGCGAATTCCGCATGAGCTCCCCGCCGGGGCTGGTGCACAACAATCTGTTGTCATCGGCCTCGGTGAAGGACGGTCAGGCCCGGGTGGATTCGGGCGGACTGGGCTACCTCGATATCCGGTTCTTCCCCATTACCCACGCCGATGCGCTGGATACGATGGACGCGCACTGGCCGTCCTCGCGACGCTCGCGCGACAGCGAGCCCAATCTCGCCGGCATCGATTTCAGCAGCCACTTCGTCTTCCTGGTCGCGCATCCCGAACTGACCGGCTACGCCGCGATGAGCAGCGGCCAGTACGCCACGTTCTTCAGTTCGATGAAGGTCGCCTATCTGGATGACCGTGTGGTGGTGCACCTGGATGCCTCGCGACTGGGCGACATCAACCCGATGGTGCTGCTCGGCAGCCCGTGGGCCGGCAAGCTGTACACGCTCGAACGGCGTGGCCGGAAGCAGTTGGAAGTAAAACTGTACGAGAACCGTTACCAGTTCACGCTGGTGCCGGAGGTCGTACCGGGGGAGGTGTCCGAGATTCCACCGCCCCGCGTGCGGTGACGCCTTCAGTGTCATGCCGACGCCAGGCGGCAACAGGCCCCGATTCAGGTATCCTTGCGCGCAGTCAGCCACACCCTCATGCAACCACTGCGGTGCAGCACGGACGTTGCCGACGAAGACACGATTCACCATGGATGTTTCAACGTAATCACAGGGGAAAATGGATGAAGAAGTTCCTGTTCGCAGCGATCCTCGCTGCGTCGCTGGCCGGTTGCACCACCAATCCTCCGCTCAACTTCTCGGTCCCGAACGTCGGGGTCAGCAGCAAAAAGATTGATGGTGAGCTGAAGTCGCTGACGGTCACCCTGGCGCGCCCGGATGAGGCCAAGGGCAAGATTCCGGCGCAGGCCCAGCACGAAGTGCCGCAGATGTGGCAGAACGCGCTGACCGAAGCTCTGAACAAGATGGCGGTCTTCCGCGACGATGCGCCGGTAAAGCTGAGCCTGTCGGTGAAGATCCTGGCCATCGACATTCCGAATTTCGGTGCATCGATGACCACCAAGACGATCGCCCGGTATGAGCTGATCGACCGCGCCACCGGCAGCATCGTCTACACCCAGGATGTCAGCGCCTCCGGCGAAGTACCGTTCAACTATGCCTTTGCCGGCGTGATCCGCGCCCGCGAGTCGATCAGCCGCTCGGCGCAGAACAACATCGCCCAGTTCCTGCAGGCGCTGGAGACCGTGGACATCACCAAGCCGATGTTCCCGAACAAGCAGGAAGCGCCGTGAAGCGCCTGCTGCTGGGTGCATCCGTTGCCGCAATGCTGACGGCCTGTGCGCCCAACGTGCGCACCGACAGTTACTCCATCGGTTCGGTGGGACAGGTCAATCGAACGGTCGGCGGTACGGTCATCAGTGTTCGCTCGGTGAGCATCGACGGCAGCCAGGGGGGCGGCGCGGTCGCCGGCGCAGCCGCTGGCGGCGTTGCCGGTTCGACCATTGGCGGTAGCGATCAAGCGGCCGCCATTGGTGCCATCGGCGGCCTGGTGGTGGGCGCGATTGCCGGTGCCGCATCCGAACGTGCACTTTCCAGGACGCAAGGCCTGGAGTACGTGGTGCAGACGGAAAACGGCAACCTGATGACCGTTGTACAGGGTCCCGATCCGGTGTTCAGCACCGGCATGCGGGTCCTGGTGCTGTATGGATCGCCCTCGCGCATCATTGCCGATCCGCGCCAGGCGAAGACCACGCCGTAACCGCCCAACGATGCCCCTTGCGAGGGGCATCGTTGTGTTGGGCGTATCGCCGGCAATCCACCTCCTGCCGGCGTCAGTGCGAGCAGGACACCAGCATCGAGCGGGTGGCCATCTGGGTGGAGGTGAAGCCGTTCTTGTTGCCCACCGCGATGGCATTTCCTTCGTCGCCATCCTTGCTGAAGACCACATAGCCACCCGGGCACATCTGCCCGGCCTTCTCGTAGCAGCCACTCCAGGAACTGGAACCGCTGCAGTCGATGGAAACGCCACGGCGGCCATCAGGAGTGACGGTCAGCTTGGCGGTGGTGCAGCCGCCCAGCACGGCAACGAACAACAGCGGGATCAACAACTTCATGGGCACTCCAGGGGTTGGGAATCAGCAAACGGGCGCCAAGGCTGGAGTGCCCGGATTGCGCGAACCTTGCGCCACGCAGCGATGGGGCGACGTCGGCGGCGGGCCCTGAAGCCACGCCATGTTCACGCAATGTTCCTGTAATACGGTGCCGGCGCGTGCCGACGTCCTCCCCTCTGCGCCCCCTTCCCGCCCGATTCCCGCCGATGCACATCCTGCTGATCGAAGACGAAGCCGAACTGGCTGCCACCTTGAAGTCTGCCCTGCAGCGCGAGCGTTACGTGGTGGACCTCGCCAGCACCCTGGCACTGGCGCGCGAAGCCGCGCTTTGCGGGTCGCACGACCTGGTGCTGCTGGACCGCACCCTGCCCGATGGCGACGGGCTGGGCCTGATTCCCGTGCTGCGCGCGAACAATCCGGGGGTTCCGATCATCGTGCTCAGCGCGCTGGGACAGCTGCCGGACCGCATCGCCGGCCTGGATGAGGGCGCCGACGACTACCTTGCCAAGCCCTTCGCATTGGAGGAGCTGTTCGCGCGGATCCGTGCGGCCGGGCGGCGGCCAGGCGGCATGCAGGTAGAGCCGGTGAGTATCGGCCGGCTGCTGTTCGACCCCGCCTCGGGCGAGGCCACGGTGGGCGGGCAGCGACTGGAGCTTCCGCGCCGCGAGATCCGGGTATTGGCGGCCCTGGCCCGCCGGCTGGGCCGCACCGTGCTGCGCGAGTCCATTGAAATGGCGGTGTACGGCTTCGACGACGGCATCCATTCCAATACGCTCGACTCGCATGTCTCACGCCTGCGGCGCAAGCTGACCGACGCGGGTGCAGGGGTGGAGATCCATGCCATCCGCGGTGTCGGCTATCTGATGCGGGAAACGAAGTAATGGCGCGCCGTCCTTCACTGAAGCGCCCGCTGATCGTCAAAACACTGATCTACCAGCTCCTCGCGCTGCTGGTGGCGTTCTTTGCGTTGCTGATGGTGCTGGTGCGTGCCGACAGCGGCGGCTACTACACCATCCAGACCTTTGCCCCGGTGGCCGCAGAGGCCGTTCACCGCGACAGCGCGGGTGAACTGTATGTGGAGCACACGCCTGAGCTGGCCGAGCTGCTGAAGATCGTTCCCGGCGCGTGGTTCATCGCCGAGGATGAGCATGGCCACCACGTGACCTTCGGCCACGTTCCACCCGCCTATGCGTCGCTGGTCGGCACCCTCGACGGCATTCCCTATGCCGACCTTCGCGGCCGCGGCCGCAGCGACGGCCTGGCCGCGGTGATCCGCCAGCACAGTGGCCCCGCCGGCAAGCTGACCATCATGGCGCATGGCGAAACCGATTCGCTGACCTGGCAGATGGCGCTGGCCGCACACATCATCACCCTGCCGATCTTCCTTCTGCTGGGCCTGGCCACCCTCATCCTGACCCCGATCATCGTGCGCCGCGCCCTGGCGGGTGTGGAGCGCATCGCGCAGGAAGCCCGCAGCATCTCCGCCAGCCGCCGCGGCATCCGCCTGACGGAGACCGCCGTACCGGTGGAAATCGCGCCGCTGGTGACGGCGGTGAACGAAGCACTGGACCGCCTGGACGAAGGACACGAGCGGCAGCGCCGCTTCATCGCCGCCGCCGCCCATGAGCTGCGTACCCCGATCGCGATCCTGCGGGTGAAGATCGATGCGGCCGACGACGCCACCTCGCACAGCCTGGCCGTGGAAGTCGCGCGCCTGGCGACGCTGGCCGAGCAGCTTCTGGACCTGCACCGCATGGAAGCGGAGGGACCCAAGGACTCCCTCAACCTGGCCCGCATCGCCAAGCGGGTCGTCGCTGATCTCGCCCCCCTGTTGATCCAGTCCGACAAGACGGTGGCCGTGGCGGTGGAACCGCACTTCCCGGTGCTGGGCGAGTCCGGCGCCATCGAACGGGTGCTCTCCAACCTGGTTCTGAATGCCGCCGAGCATGGCGGGCGCCACATCATCGTGCGCGTGCAGGGCAGCTGCCTTGAGGTGGAAGACGATGGCCCCGGCATTCCGGTGGACCAGCGCGAACGCGTGTTCGAACCCTTCCAGCGGCTGCGTCCCCGGCAGACAGGCGCCGGACTGGGATTGAACCTGGTGCGGCAGGTGATCGAGCGCCACGGCGGCCACGTCACGATCCTGGATGCATCCGGTGGCGGCGCCCTGATCCGCGTCGAGTTCCCCCTGCATCCCGGCGTCACCGGCACGCCCGCGCCAGCGCACTGAGCGCACCCCTGCCACACGGATGACTCTCGGCTGTCCATGCGCAGCAACCGGAATGGAGGCGCAAGGTTGCCGCAATGTTCGCTGCACAGCATCCGGGTGAGCGGCACGGTTGAGGACGCCGCGCCGGATCTGACAGGACACCTGCATGTGACACAGGGAGCTTCTCCACCCCCCACTTCCACACGCGCTCCGCCCTCCCCCAATGCGCCCGGCCTGACCGCCGCCGCATGGAACCGCCGCGCGCATGCGAGCCGCGCGCGTGGGCTGGAACATTGGCCGCGCTGGCTGCGGATGATTCCCGAACGCGAGCGGGTGGACGTACTGATCCGCTTGTTCCCTGCGCTGTTCCTGCTGCTGCCCGGCACTGCGCTGGTGGCTTCAGCGCATCGGCACGCGCACGCAGCGACCACCGCCGTGGTGCTGTTCGTCGTCGTGCATGCCGCACTGCACACGCTGGCAGTGTGGCGGGGGGCTGCATCGCGCCCCGTTCCGCAGCTGCTGCGGACCCTGCATACGCACGAAGCTGCAGTGATGCTTGCCGCCACAGCGCTGATCATCGTGGTCAGCGCTGTGGCGGCGGGACTGTCCACCACCGTGTGCTCCGTGCTGCTGGCTGGCGCCCTGTGCCAGCTCCTGAGCCTGCGCACGGCCGCGCAACGCCTGCGCCATGTTCTGCTCGCGCTCGGCAGCCTGCTCCAGTTCATCGCGATGGCGCTGCTCACGCTCGGCCTCAGATACTGAAGCGCCCAGACCCGCGCAAGGTTCGCGCAATCCAGCGCATCGAGACTCGACGACCATCCACACCTGTCACCGCAGGCGTGCATTCCATCTGTCGCGAGGACCCACGATGCCCTGTCTCTTCTGGATGCTGTGCCGATGAGCGCCGCACCGCGCAACCGCCGCCGCGTGCTCATCATTGCCGCCGCGCTGCTCTGCACAGCATTGCTCCTGTTCGCCTGGCTGCGGCCCGCATCGCCACCGCGCCTGGAGGTAGCGCCGGTCACCCGCGGCAACATCGAACAGGTGGTTGAAGCCACCGGCACGCTGAAGCCCTCGCGGCTGGTGAGCGTGGGCGCGCAGGTCTCCGGCCGCATCGAAACCCTGCATGTGAAGCTGGGCGACAAGGTAAAGGCCGGTGACCTCATCGCCGAGATCGACTCGCGCACCCAGCGCAATGCGCTGCAGAGTGCGCAGGCCGCCCAGCGCGGCGCCCGCGCGAACCGTGATGCCCTCGCCACCGATCTGCGCCAGTATCAGCTGACCCTTCAACGCCAGCAGGCGCTGGTTTCAAGGCAACTGGTCGCGCGCGCTGACTACGATGCGGCCAAGGCCAAGGTCGATGCCACGCGGGAGCAGATCGCCGCACTCGATGGCGAGGTGGTGCAACGACAGACCGATGTGGATGTGGCACAGACCAACCTGGGCTACACCCGCATCACCGCGCCCACCGATGGCACCGTGCTGGCCGTGGTCGCGCGGCAGGGACAGACCGTCAATGCCGTGCAGAGCGCTCCGACCATCGTGATGCTCGGCAACCAGGAGGTGATGACCGTCTACGCCGAAATCTCCGAGGCCGACGTAGTCCACACCGCACTGGGACAGGAGGCGTTCTTCACCATCCTGGGCGACAGCGGCCGACGCTACAGCAGCACGCTGCGCGACATCGCACCGGCGCCCGAGTCGATCACCAACGAAGACACCTCCGGCTTCGCATCGGCTGGCGCTTCGGCGGGCGCCAGCCGCACCGCCATGTACTACAACGGCCAGTTCGACGTGGACAACGCCGATGGCCGCCTGCGCAGCTACATGACCGCGCAGGTGCGCATCGTGCTGGGGCGTGCCAAGGGCGTGCTGACCATTCCCTCGGCCGCGCTGGGTGCACGCGCCACCGATGGCAGCTACAACGTGCAGGTACGCGGCGCGGATGGCCACCCTGCCCCGCGGCGCATCACCACCGGACTGGACGACCAGATCAACGTGGAAGTGCGCAGTGGCCTGCAGGAAGGCGAGCAGGTGGTACTGGCCCAGGCCGGCGATGCCGCCGCCACAGCCGCCGCACAGCCATGACCGGCGCAGAGAAGGACACACCGCTGCTGCGCGTGCGCGGCATCCGCCGTGAATTCGCCGCTGGCGAACAGACCCTGGTCGTGCTCGATGGCATCGACCTGGATATCCGCGCCGGTGAGCTGGTAGCCATCGTCGGCCAGTCTGGCTCGGGCAAATCCACCCTGATGAACATCCTGGGCTGCCTGGACCGGCCCTCGGCCGGCGCGTATCAGATTGCCGGCCGCGAGACTGCGCAGATGTCGCCGGACGAACTGGCCGAGCTGCGCCGCGAGCACTTCGGCTTCATCTTCCAGCGCTACCACCTGCTGACCGACCTGACCGCGCTGGGCAACGTGGAAGTGCCGGCCATCTATGCCGGCCAACCCAGCGCCGACCGCCATGCCCGCGCGCAGGCGCTGTTGCAGCGGCTGGGCCTGGGCGAACGCATGCAGCACCTGCCCGGCGAGCTGTCCGGCGGGCAGCAGCAGCGCGTGTCGATCGCGCGCGCACTGATGAACGGCGGCGCGGTGATCTTCGCCGATGAGCCGACCGGCGCACTGGACACCCAGTCCGGCAAGGAGGTGATGAAGATCCTCGGCGAACTGCACGCCGAAGGCCACACCGTGGTGCTGGTCACCCATGACATGGCCGTGGCCGAGCATGCGCAGCGCATCATCGAGATCCGCGACGGGCGCATCGTCGATGATCGGCCTACCGCTGCCGCGACAGCGGC
The DNA here is from genome assembly GCF_047497515.2 of Stenotrophomonas maltophilia. Taxonomy (GTDB): domain Bacteria; phylum Pseudomonadota; class Gammaproteobacteria; order Xanthomonadales; family Xanthomonadaceae; genus Stenotrophomonas. Next base: position 495,588 of record NZ_JAXAXL020000001.1, on the reverse strand, counting down.
GGCCTCCAGCAACCCAGCCACCCTGCAGGTGCGCAGCGAAGGCAGTGGCTGGCAGGCCCTGCGCGACCGCTTCGGTGAAGCCTTCCGCATGGCCCTGCGCGCGATGAACGCGCACCGCATGCGCACCTTCCTGACCATGCTCGGCATCATCATCGGCATTGCCTCGGTGGTGTCGGTGGTCGCCCTGGGCACCGGCGCACGCCAGGCCATCCTGTCCAACATCGCCTCGCTGGGCACCACCACCATCGAGGTCTACCCGGGCTCCGGCTTCGGCGATGTGCACGCGGCACAGGTGGAAACCCTGACGCCCGGCGACAGCATGGCGCTGGCCGGGCAGCCGTTCGTGGACAGCGCCACGCCCGGCGTCGCCAGCAGTGGCACCGCCCAGCGCGGCAACCGCTCGGCCAACGTGCAGATGCAGGGCGTGAGTGAGCAGTATTTCCGCGTGCATGGCCTGAAGCTCGGGCAAGGCCGCTTCTTTGGCCAGCCCGCCGTCGCCGGCTACCAGCAGGTGGTGGTGATCGATGCCAATACGCGGGCACGGTTCTTCGCTGCACAGGAAGATCCGATCGGCCAGACCCTGCTGCTCGGCAACGTTCCGGTGCGGGTGGTGGGCGTGGTGAAGAAGGAGGCCGGCGCCGTGGGCGATGCCTCGCTGCTGCAGGTCTGGGTGCCCTACACCACCGCCATGGCGCGCATGCTGGGGCAGAGCCATGTGTCCAGCATCACCGTGCGCGTGTCCGACACCGTGGGCATGCAGGCGGCGGAGGCCTCCATCGGCCGGCTGCTGGAGCGCCGCCATGGGCGGCGCGATTTCTACATGAGCAACAACGCGCAGATCCGCACGTCGATCGAGCAGACCACCCGCATCCTCACGTTGATGATCAGCTCCATTGCCGCCATCGCGCTGGTGGTAGGCGGCATCGGGGTGATGAACATCATGCTGGTGTCGGTGACCGAACGCACCCGTGAGATCGGCGTACGCATGGCGGTGGGCGCGCGCCGCAGCGACATCCTGCAGCAGTTCCTGATCGAGTCGGTGCTGGTCTGCCTGCTCGGTGGCGTGCTGGGTATCAGCGTGGCGCTGGCGCTGGGCGCCGTGCTTGCACTGGCCGACATCGGCTTCTCGCTGGTGTTCTCGAGCACTTCGATCCTGGCCGCGTTTGCCTGCAGCAGCCTGATTGGCATTGGTTTCGGCTTCCTGCCGGCGCGCCGCGCGGCGCAGCTGGACCCGGTGGAGGCGCTGGTGCGCTGAACGACGTGCGTGCAATGCAAGCGACTACAGGTTCGCGCAATGTCCGCGCGCTGTACTGGCACCACCGACACAGCCGCACAGGAGCGGAACGATGTTTCAGAAGACAGGACGTACAGCGTTGCTGCTGGGCGCCGCACTGCAACTGCTGGTGCTGATTCCATACGCGGACGACGCCCATGCACAGGACCGCGATGGCTACCGCTCCGGCTGGGACCGGGGCTATCAGGACCGCCAGCGCGACGAATGGGAGCGCCGCGAACGCGAACGTGAACGCGAGCGGCGTGATGACGACAAGGCCAAGCGCGTGGTGGTGGGCGTGGTCGGCGCGGCAGTGGTGGCCGGCGTGATCGCCGCCGCAGCCAAGCGCGAGCGCGAGACCCGCGAACGTGCCGACTACTGCATGAACCGCTACGGCAACTACGACCGCCGCAACGACACCTACCGTGGCTCGGATGGCTACACCTATCCCTGCCGCTGACCTGCCCTGCATTCCGAAGGAACCCACCGCATGAACAAGACGCTACTCATCATCGCCCTGTCTGCCGCCCCGCTCATTGGCCACGCCGCCAGTGGCGACCCGAAGCAGGCCTATATCGATTCCAGCTTTGCCGTCATGGACAGCAACGGCGATGGCCGCATCGACAAGGCCGAGTACGCGAAGTACCAGCAGGCACGCTTCAGCAAGCAGGCCGACTCCATCGACGCCGCGTTCAAGGAAATGGATGCCGACAAAGACGGAAAGATCAGCAGGAAGGAAGCCGCTGTGGTGCCGGAAATCGAGAAGTATTTCGCGGGGCTGGATACTGATGGCGATGGTTATCTGTCGCTGAAGGAAATGCAGCAGGCCATGGTGGCCGCGCAGACGGCAGACGCCCCGGCGAAGTAGCGCTCCGGTACGGGGTCAGCGCCTGATCGTGCGGCATTGCCGGATGCCAGGTTGCATCGCTCTGGTAGGTGCCCACCTGGGTGGGCACGGCTCCGTCACCCGGCGCGAGCGCCAGAGCGCCCACCAAAGTGCGCTTCCAGCGGGTAGCGCGCGGCGGTCAGCGCACCTTGTACAGCACCGCCGCACCCGGGCGCGGCTCGAACGCCGGAACGGTCTGCTGGGTGAGCACCGTGCCCTTGGCATCCCACACCAGCGTGTCCACCGGGTACTCATCCTTGCGGGTCATCTGGTCGATCTTGGCCACGACCACCGTCGCAGCGGCCGGCACTTCCGGATTCCAGCCGAACACGCCCACCCTCCCGTAGAACACGGCCGGCGCGGCGGCATCCAGCCGGCGGTCCGGGCACATCACCAGCCCGCGGTCGAGCATGACGCGCAGTGCACCGACCGGCACCTTCTTCACTGTCGGCGTGGTGCGCTCGCTGCTGTGGCCGGGGCAGACATTGGCCGCGCGGGTAACCATGTCCTCGGCCACCTGGCGGTCGGATTGGGCAAAGGCCGCGGCCGGGATCAGGCAGAGGCCGAGCAGTACACGCATGGACGTCCGGGTCATTGCAGGTTCCTGTGATGGATGCCAAGCGAACTTAGCAATGCCTGCCCGCCGAGTTGCAAAGACCGCGTGAGGCTGGAGCACAACCCCACGCAGCCCGCGCCATCACGGAACCAGGCAGCGCTCCACCTGCAGCGACAGCACCTGGCAGGCGTTGAACAGGCCTTCGACCAGCGCTGCGGACGGGCAGCAGGCGGGATCATCACTCTCCCGCGCCACATGCGCGGCGTGCAGCATGGCGGTCAGTGCGGTGATGCCCGAGGCACTGCGGGTGGCCAGGGCCAGATCGAAGGCGCGACCGGGGCTCAGCAGGGTTTCGGTCCAGGGCTGGCCATCGGCTCGCAGATTCTCACCGTGGCCTTTCAAGTGCGCGAAGAACGCCGACGGCGCGACGGACTCCGCGGATTCGCAGAGCGCCGCTTCAAGCGTTTCGGCCAGGGCGGCGGGAAGATCACGCGCGGCGGCGCCAAGCAGCTGGCGCAGGCGGGGAATGTCGGGAATACGGTCAGGCATGACGGCAACCTCACGGTGTGGCCACCTGCAGATGCGAGGTGGCGGACGGTGCGGGTTGGCGTGCCGGATACGTACCGCTGAAGCCGGCGGATCGAATGATCCCCACGCACCGTCCGCCATGAACTGGCAGGCGGTGCATTGTCATGGCTGCAGCGAAGGCTGCAAACACGACCGGTAGCGGTACGTAAGTTCGGGACGCCAATCCCGGCCAGGGCGAGTGCCTTGGCGCGGCGATGATTGGCGTACTCGTTCGTGGATGAAAAGTAGGGAAATGCCGCGTCGGCGCGCAGTCGCGGTACTTGCGTCATGTAATGGCGAGTTGTCCATCAAACGCACCAGACGGGGCGGGAATGCTTGCCTGCAGAGGGCTGGCGCTGTCCATGCGGGCAAGCCGAACGCGACACAGCTGATTCACCTTCCCCCATAAGCCCCTCATATCGGAACAGATCAGGTGTCGCGTTCGACCCTTGAAGACTCTGCTGATCCGACATCAGAGATCGAACCCGCACTTCCAATGAACCCGCAATCGCCCATTGCAGTTGGGCTCCGGCGTGCATGTCGCAAAAGCCACTCGAAGCAACGCCGAACGGCATCGGATTCTCCCGGCCGATCAGCAATGGAAGCGATTCATGGCACGGAACTGGATTGTGATGGGAGACCCGACCTCCAGCGGTGGGCGTGTAATCACTGCGTCGAACCGAACCGATATCGAGGGCATGGGCGTTGCACGCGTGGGCGACAAGGCGACGTGCCCGCACATGCACAAAGGGGTGTTTGCGATTGTCGAAGGTGACAGCACGATCATCATCGACGGCCAGCCTGCTGCGCTGGACGGATGCGCGCTCGCGTGTGGCTGCAGGGTGATGTCAAGCCAACAGCTCAGGGTGTACGTATCCAGTACTGCCACCACAGGCGGGACTGCCAGCCCCAACATGGCCGGTACGCAGCGTGCTGAAACGCCGCTGGCCAGCGGCCGCCGCCTTCAGTTCGACCAGGCTATCCGTTTCACCGGCTCACAGGGCATGCCGTTGCGGGAACTTCCCTACACGCTCCATCTGGCGAACGGCCAGACCTTCTCCGGCATGACCAACGCACTGGGCGAGACGTCACGTGTTTCAACCCGCGAGAGCGTGGCGGTGGTGCGCGCGGAGTTGCGCCCACCCAGCGCCACGAGCGGTTGTTGCGAACGGACCTTGTTGGCCGGGATCGATGATGCAGCGGTTTTTGATGTCGATGGTGTGATTACCACCTCTGACACCATGGGAACGTCGATCGTACAAGTGCAGGTGCCAAGCCATGAACGCGGCTTGACACAAGGCGAGATCGAGATGTCACGACTGGTGTTCGGCGATGCGATTGACTACAGCCTGGTGAGAATTCACAACCATGGGTATTGGATGCTGTTTGGGATGCAACCGGAGGACACGGTGGTCGCGCCCAATGGCGAGATCTATTTTCCAGACCTGATCTACAGCGATGACTTCTTGCGTGAGGACCTTGACCTCCAACATCTCTTCATACATGAAATGACACATGTCTGGCAGTATCAGCTTGGCTACAACGTGAAGCTGACAAGGGGACCGCGACCCAACATGAGCTACAACTATGTGCTTGATGACGTGCTCATGCTTCACGATTACAACATGGAAGCACAAGGCGACATCCTCGCGGACTACTTCCTCGCTGCATTCCGTGATTCGCAACGGCTGCAGAACGATACGGCTCATCAGACCGTGCACGACAACCTTGTCCGGCTGGAGCGCACTCTCTCGCGATTCCTTGCCTCAAGAGGCGACAAGAGCAACCTTCCGAGGACGACACGATGATCAAGCCGTCATGGCTTCTCTGCACATTGCTCACACCTCTCCTCGCCAGCTGCTCGCCACCATCCGGCCGCTACCAAGAGGCCACGGTCAGCACATCCGACGGCAGACTGTGCTTTGGCGTCCCTGACACGCGTGAGACGCGATCCGCTCCACCTGAAATTGTCACCATCGGAGTAAGCGTGGTTGGGCAAAGCCGATACCCAATGTGGAAACGCATTTTCATGGAAGAGAAAATGCCCAAGCGCACTCTCCCTCCGGACCAGTGCATACCCTACGCTTCCGGTCCGGCGCTGGCTCCACCATTACAGGGAGGAACGTACTACCAGGTGCTGCTTTCCGGGAGCACGCCGAGCGGCCCAGAAAAGGGTGGTGCGGGAGAGAAGCGCGTGTTTATCGCCTGCTTCCACCTTCGTCAAGTCACGGACGGTCCCGAACTGAAACCCATGGTAATGAGCTGCTACAAAGCACGCAGAGCTGCAGCGCCGCCCGCGAAAGCTCACGACCAATAGTTCGCGCGGTGCAGTGCGGAGCTACCTGAGCCGGTGCGGCGTAATACCCGCATGGCGACAGGCGCCCCTCCAAGGACGACACGATGATCAGACACTCATGGGCCGTCTACGCGCTGCTGCTACCACTGGTTGCCAGCTGCTCACCACCATCCGGGCGCTACCAGAAAGCCACCGTCAACACGTCCGGCGGCAGGCTTTGCTTTGGTGTTCCTGACACGCGCGAGAATCGATCCGAGCCGCCTGATATCGACTCCATCGCAGTGAGCGCTGCTGGGCAAGGACTCTACCCAACGTGGGAACGGGTCTTCATGGACGAGCACATTCCCGAACCTTCGCTCCCACCTGACCAGTGCATACCCTATGGATCCGGTCCCACCCCTGGCCCGCAGCTGCAGGTGGGCGCGTACTACCAGGTGGTGCTCTCTGGGTATACGCCGGATAGCCTGGACGATGGAACTTCGGGAAAGTTGCGTGTATTCAGAGCCTGCTTTCATCTAGGTGAATCCGCCGATGGCCGCGAGTTGAAGCCTGTCGTGGTGACCTGCGGGGATGTGCCCCAATCTTCGCTGCCCCCCTCATGAGCGGAGGCCTAATGGTTCGCGTGGCGCAGAGCGCAATCGCATGAACCGCTGCGGCAGGGGGCTCGCCGCACTTCCGGCATCACCGGCTCCCAGCCTTCAACTGTCCCCGCGCGTACTCTGGTACCCGCGATAGGTTTCGCCCCACTCGCGCATCGCCAGCAGCACCGGCACCAGCGTGCGCCCGAATTCGGAAAGTTCGTATTCCACCTTGGGCGGAACCTCGGCATAGACGTGGCGGATCACCACCCCATCGGCCTCCAGTTCGCGCAACTGGCTGGTCAGCATGGACTGGGTGGCGTTCGGTACCCGCCGCGTCAATTCCATGAAGCGCCGCTTGCCGTTCATCAAGTGGAAAAGAATGATCGGCTTCCACACGCCACCCATCACCGACAGCGTGACTTCCACGGCGCACCCGCTCTTGCCATCCCAACGCCTGCTACGCATGCATACTCCCGAAAACCATAGTACCTACGGAAAAACATCGTTCTTGTTGTGATAACGGTGCGAGCCTAGCATGGCGCCATCCACTGAACGTGAGGCGCTTCCATGAGTTTCAAGGCACTGCTGACCGACAAAACCGACGACAGCGTTTCCACCGAGCTGGTCGATTTCGACGAAGCCGACCTGATGGACGGCGACGTGCTGGTGCAGGTTGAATACTCGACGCTGAACTACAAGGACGCGCTGGCGCTCACCCATTCGCGCCCGGTCATCCGCACCTTCCCGTTGATCCCGGGCATCGACCTGGCGGGCGTGGTGCTGGAGTCGAGCAATGCCGGTTTCCAGCCTGGCGCCCGCGTCGTAGTGAATGGCTGGGACCTGAGCATGGGCCACCACGGTGGCCTGGCCCAGCGCGCCCGCGTGCGCAGCGAATGGCTGAACAGGATTCCCGGCAACCTGACCACCCGCGATGCCATGGCCATCGGCACTGCCGGCTACACCGCCATGCTGTGCGTACTGGCGCTGGAAGATGCGGGCGTAGCTCCGGAAAAGGGCGACGTGCTGGTGACCGGTGCCAACGGTGGCGTGGGCTCGATTGCGGTGGCGATCCTTTCCAGGCTGGGCTACCGCGTAGTGGCCGCCACCGGGCGCCCGGAACACGCCGAGTATCTGCACAGCCTCGGCGCGGCCGAGATCATCGACCGTGCGCAGCTTTCAGAACCGCGCGACCGGCCGATCAGTGCCGAGCGCTGGGCGGGCGTGGTGGATGTGGCCGGTGGCCCGACGCTGGTCAATGCCATCGCCGAAACGAAATACCGCGGCGCCGTGGCCGCCTGTGGGCTGGCGCAGAGCGATGCACTGCATGGCTCGGTGCTGCCCTTCATCCTGCGCAACGTCACCCTTGCCGGCGTGGACTCGGTGAATGCCCCGCAGGACGTACGCCAGCGTGCATGGGACCGCCTCGCCACCGACCTGGACCCGCAGAAGCTGGAAAGCACCGTGCAGCAGATCGGGCTTGCCGAGGTGCTGGACGTGTACGAGCAGATCATTCCGGGCAAGGTGCGCGGGCGGATTGTCGTTGATGTGAACGCGTAACATGCCATCAGCCAGCGCGCCAGATGCGCGGGCGCCACATGCGGCACCAAGGCCCCTTATCATGGGGCTGTAAGGGCGCTATACGCCCGGTGAAACATGCAAGGCAGTATCTGGATGTCTATGGAATGGCGCCCCTCGGGTTGGGGCCAGCGTGTGACCCGCTCGCCACTGTGGCGGCTGCGGCTTGATGGCGAACACCTCGAGCTGACCCTTGGGAATGAGCAGCACCGACAGCACGTGGATGGCGATCATCGCGTGCAGTTTGTTCCGGGGCTGTTCTGGGCCCGGGTGGTACTGCAGACCGGCGACGGTCCGGTGTCCGTGGGTGGGCTGCCCAATCGGCAAGCGTCCCAACTCGCCGCGGCGGTGCAGGACGTGTTGTCCGCGCGCAGCACGCGCGGGCGCAGGGGCCTGTTCGTGGACGTGCTGGCGCAGATCCAGGCCTGGCTGAGTGCAGCGGACGCACTGACCGATCGCGGTCACGCCAGCCGCCGCTGGATCACCCACGAACAACAACAAGCGCTGCTGGCCGACCGCCCCGCCCTGCCGCTCTCCCCGGATGAGCTGGAGCGCCTGTTCCTCGATGCCAGCGTGCATGACGACCTGCGCTCCAGCCACCATCTGGCCGCGCTGGAAGCGCTGAACGACTGGCATCTGGATTGGCCTGCCGTATGGGCCGAAGCGAACGACGCCATGGCCACGCGTGAGCTGGTCCTGGCCAAGGACTTCCTGGACCGGGTCGAGAGCAGACCACTGACCGAGGAACAGGCCCGCGCGGTCATCTGCTTCGACAACCGCGTGCAGGTCGTGGCCGCGGCCGGCTCTGGCAAGACCTCCACGATGGTCGCCAAGGCGGCTTATGCCATCGATCGCGGCTTTGTCGAACCCGAGCGCATCGTCATGCTCGCCTTCAACAAAGATGCGGCCAAGGAACTGGAAGCGCGCGCGCAGCGCTCCTTTGATCGACTCGGCATGGGTGACACCGTGGTCGAGGCGCGGACCTTCCATGCGTTGGGCCTGGCCATCATCGGCAAGGCCACCGGCCGCAAGCCCGACATTCCCGAGTGGGCCATCGATGCCACGTTGGGCTTCAACAAGCTGGCCGACCTGGTGGACGACCTGAAGGATCGTTCGATCCACTTCCGCACCCAGTGGGACATGTTCCGGCTGGTATTCGGGCGCGACCTTCCGCCATTCGGTGCCGAGATGCTGGCCGATGGCTACGACCGCGACGGCACGCCGTATATCCGCACCCTGCAGGGCGAGCGGGTGAAGAGCCTGGAAGAATGCGTCATTGCCGATTGGCTGTTCTACAACGGCGTGGCGTACGACTACGAGCGCCGCTACGAATTTGATACCGCCACCGACACCCATCGCCAGTATCGACCGAACTTCTATTACCCGGACGCAGCGCTGTATCACGAGCACTTTGCGCTCGATGCCAATGGCCAGCCGCCAAAGCATTTCGCCCAGTATGCGGAGGGCATGCACTGGAAGCGGCAACAGCATGTGGCGCGCGGCACTGCGCTGGTCGAGACGACCTCGTTTGGCCTACGCAGCGGCCACGCCCTACATGACCTGACCGAGACGTTGGGCGAGTGCGGTGTAGAGCTCGACGCGAACCCGGACCGCGAGTTGCCCGATGCGGGTGCCAAGCCGATGCCGGATGCGGACCTGATCGGCTTGATGCGCACCTTCATTGCCCATGCCAAGAGCAACTGCCTGACGCTGGACGATATGGCTGCGCGCTTGCGGCAGATGCCCGAAGACCAGTTCAAGGAACGCTATCGGCGCTTCCTGGAAATCGCCGGTCCCGTGTCCCAGGCCTGGGACAACGCGTTGGCCGACGAGCGCGGCATCGATTTCGAGGACATGCTCAACATGGCCGCCGGCCTGCTGGAGCAGGGACGCTATCAGTCGCCGTACGACCTGGTGTTGGCCGACGAATTCCAAGACGCCTCGCGCGCCCGCGCGCGTCTTTGCCGCGCGTTGGCCAACGGCCCGGACCGTTACCTGTTCGCCGTCGGTGACGACTGGCAGTCGATCAATCGCTTTGCCGGTGCAGACGTATCGGTGATGACCGGATTCCGCGACTGGATGGGGCAAGGACTGGTGCTGAAGCTGGAGCAGACCTTCCGCTGTCCTCAAGCGCTCTGTGATGTTTCCAGCCGCTTCATCAGCCGCAATCCCGCGCAGATCGCCAAGGCGGTACGTTCGGCTACGCCAGCGATGGGACCGGTGCTGCAGGCCTTCCAGATGAACCGGCGGGAGGAGGTGCAGGATGGTGTGCGCCAATACCTTGCCAAGCTGCATCAGCAACTGCTCACGGGTGCGGTTGCGCAGGGGCGCAACGGTCGCGTCTCTGTCTTCATTCTTGGGCGCTACCAGGCCGATCGCAGCGCCGTACCTGCGGACTGGAAGACGTTGTTTGGCAACACGATGGAGGTTGAGTTCCTGACCGCCCATCGCTCGAAGGGGCGCGAGGCGGACTACGTGATCCTGCCGGGCATGGTGAATCGCGGCTTCCCCAGCCTGCGTTCGGATGACCCGGTGCTTTCGCTGGCGATGCCCGATGGCGATACCTACCCGCTGAGCGAAGAGCGGCGGTTGTTCTATGTGGCGCTGACGCGTGCGCGGCGCAGCGTGGCGATGTTCACCCTGCAGGGCAAGCACTCGCCGTTCCTGGACGAGCTGGTCAAGGACGGGGCTGTGGAAGTGACTGGAATTTCAGGCGCGGCCATCCATGAGGAACGCTGCCCGGTGTGCAAGGTGGGGGTGTTTGTGGAGCGGAATGGGCCGCATGGGGCGTTCCGGTCGTGCTCTAGTTACCCGTTGTGCCATAACAAGCCGAGGAGTGGGCGTCTGGGGTGAGCGCATCTGACTTCGTGCACAGGCGCTCGCCCGTGTCAGGCGGCGCAAGCTGACCTGATTGTCCGATGGCCATGTGACGGCTGCGGAGGCAGCAAGAAGGTCTGAGAGCCAATGACGAGGACGTACCAGATTTGCGCCTATTTTGCCGCGTATCAATGACGGCGAGGGTGAAGTCGCACGCCAAGCCAGGAACCAACGCCTCATTGAGAATCCAGCACCGGCCAGCCAGCCGGCCAGTCGCACCACCGCCGGATCGGAGTTCCTCCCAGCTCACTCGCCATCACGATAGGCGCTCTGTGACTTGAGGGAAAAATCTCCACCAACCAATGGGGGAGATCAGGCCTGTCCTACGTTAATGGATACCAGTTGAGCATCAACGTGTAGTGGGCATGCCCCTCGGAAACTACGCTCCCTACGGGATCATCGATCTCATTGACACGCGAAATTCGATCGGCGAGAAATCGCGCTCAGTGACCGAAGATCCGTCATGTTCCAAGTGGTGGACCCAGGTCCAGAACAATATGCGCGGGGTAAAATAATGCACGCCAGATCGATCCTGTTTACAGCCATTCTTGCGGTCACCGCGACTGCCTGCTCAGAACACACGACCTCTGACCAGAGCAGCGTATCAACGACGACAGATCGAGCCGTTTCGCGGCCTGCCAACCCAGATCAGGCACCACGCGCCATCGCGTCGCAGCCCTCAAACGTTGGCGGACCCAATGGCTCCAATGCAATTACGCAGCGCCTGTGCACTGGAGACTGCAGAGACGACGGTCCGTTGCAGGCAAAATCGCAAGAAGAAGCCGAGTGGCTGATCCGCCACAAGTACCCATCGCAAGCTGAACTCGAGCGACTGCGTTCAGAGTCGCTGGACATACTGCAACAAAAAGCCTCAGCGGGTGACCCCACTGCGGCCGCGGTGCTGGGAAAACGGATTGCCATGGAGAAGAACTTCATGGACGGCCAGGTGATGCTCCGAAATCAGGTGCTATCAGGCAACTTCTATGCGCTATACGCGATCTCGGAGTCGTACCGCGAATCGAGGGTGCCGAACCCGGTAGATGGTGCAGCTTACCTCCGTTTGGCCTACATCATGGGCGATCACAAAGCAGCGATAGAGATTGCAAAGATGCGCCTCAGCTCAGCCGAGCTGGCGGCTGCGGATAGCAGGGCGTCCCTGCTTTACAAGGGATTCGCAGGCGACCAAGTACCTGATCCACGCCCTCAAGGGTAGGCGCACTACAACCCGTAGGGCGCTCTCCTGAGGGCGCCCTTACTTCACCGGTTGGATTGCATGACCTAGTGCAGAAGCACCATCGGGGCGTGGAATGACCTATCCCATGCCAGCAATGTCTCCTACAACGAAAAAGCCCCTGAAAAAAACAGGGGCTTCTTCAGTTCTGGCGGAGAGAGTGGGACTAAACGATCCCAACACTAACCCATTGATATTAATGAGGAACTCTTGCCGGAATGTGTCCTGGTGAGTGTCCTTCGAGTCTATTGCCAAAGTGACATTGACTCAAGCACAGCGATGTCGGCTGGCCTTGGTTAGGGCGTCAATTTAATCGGCCGCCGCTGCTTCAACACCTGTATTGACGTCAAAGCTCCATCCGCACCCAGAGCAGACTATGGAATTTTGCTCGTAAAGCTTGAACAAGGACTCGTTGTCTGACAGCACGGGCTTAGTGCAATTCGGGCAATCTAAATCCAGCTCATTAAGTATAGATCTGATCTCTGTCATCAGTTCGGTAGAGCCCAGACCATTGGAACGAAGATCAACCCAATGCGCAAATCCGATCCGCGTTCTGACAAAGGTTAAATCCAATGCATCGTCTCGTCTTTTGGCGAAGCTGGACACAAGAGCTTCAACAACATCAATCGTGTGCATGATTACAAGTGGAAGGTAGCTATAAAAGCCCTCCCATTGAGTCAGCCAGGCTTCTTCTGTCGAAAATATGAAGTTGAAGTTAGCCGCCTCTGTCTCTAGACCTGGAAAGGTTGTTACAAGATGATTTGCTTTTTGAAAAAGGTCTTCATAACCAAAAGCGAATTGCTTGTTGTAGCGAAGGTCATACATAAGCCTGGGCTGCATCCAGCCCCCTAGCGACTTTTTTTCCATCGCAAGTGTGATGAGCTCCAATTTCCTCTTCTCACTCATCTTACTGATCGACTTCGCCTTAAGCTCGTCACCTTCGAACACAGTAAGCATGTCCTCGGGATCAGCGAGCAACCATTCAAGGTAAAGAAGGTTCTCTTTTAAGGGCTTCCTCAAGAGTGCGTATGCGACCGTGAGCTTGCCTTTAGCAGAGCACCTTAAAGCCTCATAGAGAAAATTTAGGAAGTCCCCGAGCAATGCCGCCGTGAGCTGCTTGTAATACATCTCCTTAATTTCGTCACGATGGCCGTTTTCCGTCATCCACTTGAATAGCTCATCACCGCCAAGACCCTCTTGAATGGGAGCGTTTGCAACGACCTGGACAGAAAAGATGTCCGCCTTTGCCCCCTCTTTCACTGTCGACACCAGCTGATCGTGCAGGAAAAAGGAGAAGTTATGACTGAAACGAAATCGTTCGGGGAGATTTCCGTAATCCACGCATGTTCCTAGTGAACGCCAGGCTAGGCAATGCCAATTCTTACGTCAGCTAACCGCGACGTCAAGGCCGCGCCAGAGCCACCGGCCATGGAATTAAGGTCGAGCCTGCGGCCCAGCCGATGGATAGCTGAAACTAACGAGCGACACGAAACTTTGGTCGATGAATCCTTGACATTGCGCGGCCCCGGCTTATTTGTGATTAACACTCAAATAAAACTGGAGATCCAATGCGCAAACTGCTTTTTAGCTTACTCATGCTCCTTGCACCAACAACTGCCCTTGCTGCTCAAGAACCTTATTGGTCAAAACTCACTTCATCGAATTTCCTGGTGAGCCCGAGCACTGCCCATGTTCAAATTTTTGATCAGGGTTCAAGTGGCATCATTTTCGGATCCTCGTCACCACTGTTCTATGGAGAAATCGTATCCGATAGCAACTCGATCCAACCCGAAACACTAAGACCAAAGAAGAAACAACGCGGACGGATCTATCGCTTTTTCCATCCAGCTCAAGAACGGGTTTGGAAAGGCATCCATCCTGATCTCAAAGAAAAGATCGAAGCAATTCAGGAGGTGATGGAGGCGGAAGGGTTTGATATAAGACCAGTTGAAGGATATCGAAGCCCTGAACGTCAAACGGCCCTCCTCGCCTCCGCATCCGGGGTCACGAGTGTTGGCGCATGGTCGAGTTGTCACAACTATGGCTTAGCGCTAGACGCCGCTATCTACGTCAATGGTAAGCCGAGCTGGGATCTGAGCGACCCTCATGTCATTGCGGGATATCAGCGGTTCGGCGAGCTGGCGGAAATTCTCGGTTTAAATTGGGGCGGCCGGTGGACCTCTCCCAAAGACTATCCGCACGTTGAGATGAAAGCCGAGTGTGGTCAGTCCAAATGGGCAAAGCGCCACGGCCAACCTCTACCCAAGTTCACCGCGAACGCTGGCGAACCATCATCTCTAATTCTTGAACGAGCGCTGATTTCGACTTGGTGCCCGATAGGATTGGAAGCCACCTGCATCGCTATGGGTAAAGAAAGATTTGCTTTGTGGGGCTGGACAGTTCAGAGCCAAAGCAGAGCATGCATATCTAGATCAGATCTTTATCTTTACGCTTTTTCCTAACCATATTTTAGATCATAGATCCGCACATTGTTGCGGCTTTTTTTATTGATCAATCCTTGACATTGCGTGGACCTCCGTTATTTGTGAAGAACACTCAAAACATTCGGAGATCCAATGAAATATCTATTGTTAAGCGCAGCTCTAGCTCTCTGTCCATTTACATCAAATGCAATGCAAGTCTCGCCCCTGGCTCAAACCATCAACCCGAGCAAGAACAATGGCTCGTTGACTGTTGCCAACACGTCGAATGAAAAGAAGGAATACCAGATCCAAGCATATAAATGGATCTTGGTGGATGGAAAGCAGAGCCGCACACCTGTTGACGCTATCCGTTTCGCTCCTAGCTCGTTCTACCTTGACGGTGGCAAATCTCAAGTAGTCCGCTTCATCAACAGCGAAACATCCAGTGCTGAGCTTGCTTATCGCGTCGTCGTCAAAGAGAAGAACGTCAAGAAGCTGGAGACGACTGGGGTTGAGCCCGTCTTCAACATGAACTTCCCGATTTTTTGGCGAGCATCTGATCGAGCCACAGTGACCGCAAAGACTTCTGGCTCAACCATTGTTCTTCGCAACGCAAGCCCGATAACCGCCCAGATCGCGAACCTCAACTATGGCAGCTATCGTCGTGATGGCTTGGTTGGCTACTTGCTTCCAGGCGAAGAAATGATCATTTCCAAGGGCAACGCGACATCGGTCAAGGCTTTGATCAATGGCGTCGCTACTGAGCTAGTGATTGAGTAATGGCTTGGCGCTCCTTTGCGCTAGCCCCTCTTCTTTGGTGTTCGAATTCATATGGTGCTGAGAGCATCTATGCCATTGCGATCAACGGCAAAACCGTCGATGAGGCACTTCTAGCAGCAACAACCGAAGACGGCGATTTGCTCGTGCGATCAGACAAGCTCAA
Source organism: Stenotrophomonas maltophilia (assembly GCF_047497515.2). Taxonomy (GTDB): domain Bacteria; phylum Pseudomonadota; class Gammaproteobacteria; order Xanthomonadales; family Xanthomonadaceae; genus Stenotrophomonas. The sequence goes on along the minus strand of NZ_JAXAXL020000001.1, from coordinate 480,380 downwards.
AAGCTACGGCTTTGTCGGCGACTTCGCTTCAATCCAAAGCATGAAAGCACTCGGTGTAGGGGTGGAAGTGAACGGTGAGAAGCAGCTTGTCACTCTCACAGTGCCTGGCAAATATTTCAAGCCTCAGATTGTTGGATCAGTGGACGCGCTTGTAGAGGCAGACTCCGCACCGAAGGGCATCTTGATCAACCAAGATCTCGCCGTCATCCGCTCATCCAGAGGCGACTGGGCAGCATCTTGGGGCTATGACATGCGAACAGGTCTCGCAGGTGGTGTGCTGATCAACACGGGGCAACTGAACGTTCAACCGGGTGGTTTTTCCAACACACGGGGTCTGACCATCTGGACTAGGGACCTCCTTAAGAAGGGGCTCTCGGTGGAGATCGGGGATGTCTTTACGCCCTCGCTTGGCATCACATCCACGTCGAATTTGCTGGGATTCAAAGTCGGCACGGAGCGCGAACTCACCGGCGATCTCTACCCTGTTCCTGTGATCGCTGGCATTGCCGATAGCAGAACTACTGCCGAGATCTATCTCAACAATGAGAGGCAACGCCAGCTCAACCTAGACCAAGGCCCCTACTCCATCGAACAGGGATCAATGCTAAATGGCTTGAACTCGTCGTCTGTCGTCCTGAGAGACCAGTTTGGACGCGAACAGATCATCCAGAGTGACTTCTATTTTACCAACCGTGCCCTGCGCCCAGGGGCATCAGAATGGGCTGTGACTGGCGGCCTGAGCCGCTTCGGATCCATTGGTAACGACTACCGAGATCTTGCGCTCGCGGGCTTCTACCGCAGGGGCCTGAGCCCTTTCTTTACGCTCGGTTCCTCTGCACAGACGATGGGCAAAAATGCGAACGTGGGCCTTGATGCAACTGTCGTCCTCGGGACCGCTGGTGTCCTCACTCTAAGCAGTCTGGCAAGCCACTCAGATGGGCAAAACGCCCTCTCCTACTTGGCTGGATACAGCTATCAGACTCGCAACTGGTCCATCAACGCTCAGACCCAGAAACGCTCAACGGACAGCTGGCAGCTCGGTGATCAATGGCGCGGCGGATCGGTCATCACACGCAGCAACTTGGCGAGCCTTTCATACACCCATCGCCCATTCCAGGTTGGGTTGTCTTGGTCTTCGAACACCTATTCCTCGGGAGCTCAGAACGAGCGCCTGAGCCTCACAGGACGCTACTCCGGGGCAAAGAGCACCCTGAGCGCCCAGCTCTATCGAGACCGCGATGAGAGCGGCTTCTATGTGTTCTACACCCGCCAGTTTGGTGCCCGACAGCGAGCGAGCGTCTCGGTCAGTGATGACCACAGGAGCTTGGCAATCAATGGTAGAGCCGGAAGAATCAACTACGGAGTTGGGGCCTCTGATTCGGGCTCCTATGGCAATGTCGGGCTCGACACCCGCTCAGGACGCTTCCAAGCACAGTCCACGACGCGCAATGGCGATATCGGCCTGACAGGGCGCTACGAGGGCTCAATCTGGCTGGGCGAAGGTGGTGCACTTGTCGGTCGCACCCTCAATCGTTCATTTGCCCTGGTCGAAGTTGCTGATACATCAGACGCGAAGCTCAACGCCAACGGGTCAAGACAAGTCACGAATAAGCGTGGATACGCATTGTTCCCCCTATCCGCATATCGAACATCGAACGTTGGTCTAGACGTAAGCTCCCTGCCCCTCGATGCCCAGGTCAACGAGCGCACACAGACAACGACGCCGCCACGGTTGTTCGGAAGCAAAGTGACCTTTCCAATCTCTTACACCAAACCACTAGAACTGCGAGCAATTTTCCAAGGGGAAATTGTGCGCGGATCAGGGGTCGCGGTCGCAGACGACTTGGAAGTCCCAATCGCAGATGATGGACGAATATTCCTTCGCACATACAACCCTGGCAGAAGCATCACGATCAAAACAGATAGCGTTACTTGCATTGGTGTCCTTCCCATCGATAAGGCCGACAAAGATCTTGTGCAAATTCAGTGCGAATGACTTGCGCAATTTCAAATTCGCCTTAACTTCGATTGGATCCTAAGCAATTCCGCTTATCAATGAAGGAGATCAATCGATGTTAAAGAATAAAATTACCATTGCTACCGGCTTAGCATTTGGCTTGGCAATGGCTGCTGCAAATCCGGCTTTTGCTGCAACTGAGACACAGACAATGAATATCACTGCCGTTCAAGCGGCAGTCTGCAAAATGGCAATTCCTGATGACGTATTTATGCAGCTGGGTGAAAGGGACGAGAACAGCGTTATCGTTGCGCTCTCTGCGATCCAGGATCTGACTGTCATATGCAACAAAGACCTCCCCTACACCGTTGAAATGGATACGGCCGACGCGTCCGGCAACTTTGTGATGACTGACGCCGCCACATCCAAAGAGATCAAAGCCCGGGCAAGCTTTGGCTTGAGCGGTCCGTCGAACTGGCAACCTTTTAGCACCACTGCAAACAACGCCGCATTGAGCTCCGTTGGGACTGGCGCAGAACAAGTGTTTAGCACTCGCATCACTGTCAACACGGACGCGACATATGCAGCTGTTGGCACTTACACAGCAGAACGTCAAATCACGATCTCTTACTAAGATCGCTGCGCCATAAAATAAAGCCGCCTTCGGGCGGTTTTTTTGTGATCAACGTCTTGCGCTTTAGATTTTTTCTGTTTTGTTGAAGGCAACTCAACGAAACGGAGATCCAGTGTTTAAATTATTTATCCCACTACTTGCCCTTTTATCAGCCCCCTCATTTGCAACAGTGATCACAACTGTCGATCCCCAGGCATTCAATGCGGCCGTCAAGCCAACAGTGTCTTTCCAGAACGGCGTTTGCACAGTGCAAGGCGCATTGATCGTTGCTAACGAACTCGTCTCTGACGCGCATATCGTTGTTCGAGCAGACCAGGGAACATCTCCGGTTGCGGAAGCACGCACTGGGAGCGATGGCCTCTACACCGTTTCATTTGCATCAAAGAAAGGAGCGAGCTTCCAAGAAGTCGTGATCTCCAAGCCAGACAAAGCCGGCAAGATCAGCGCAGTGCCTGGCCCCATGTTTGTCTGTGGGGTGAAGCAATGAAGGCCTTCCGAAAACTCTCACTCGCACTGTCGTTCGCGCTTGCGGCCATCGCCCATCCGGCCATGGCTGACACAGTCGGCGATCAAATGATCATCAAAGGCTCCCAGAACGCCACATGCCGGGACAATGGTGTAGTCGGCTGTCTCGTGCTCGGCAACGGCGCTTCGGCGTGGCTGACTACCGGAGGAGTCACAGACAACTCCATCGACGCCAACCCAATCGGAACGGCCACTGTCGTTGGGAATCGGGCTACCAATACAGACGGCGGCGTTGCCTTTGGCGATACGGCCTCATCTGCCTGGGGCGGTTCGGCAATCGGCAATTTTTCTGTCGCTAGTCAGCAAGCGGTAGCCCTTGGATACCGAGCTTACGCCGGCACCATCGGCAGCATTGCCATCGGTTCAGGCGCGGTCGCGAACGGCAGCATGTTTGGCTCAGCGATTGCCATCGGCGGGCAAGCTACTGGTGCTCGCACAATCGCTATTGGTGGCGAAGCATCCTCCCAAAACGCTGTTTCTTTAGGCCATGGCTCAACAGATGGGGGTGCGAATACCGTATCTGTCGGTGACAGCAGCATGCGTCGCCGAATCGTCAACGTTGCAGCCGGCCAGGCTGGAAATGACGCAGTGATTGTGAGTCAGATTGCACCACTTGCTGCATCACTGGGCGGTGGAGCTAGCTTCACGAATGGTGCCTTCAATGTTCCAAGCTATGCTCTTTCCACAGGAACCTACACGACTGTTGGAGCTGCTTTGACTGCCTTAGACAACAAGCCAAGCGGCGGGTCAGCTTCTCCGTATTTCAAAGCGTCATCCCCCGTCACAGACGGAACGGACACAGCGCAAGCCACAGGCCAGTCAGTCGTAGCAGCAGGAGCCGGAGCGAAGGCAGCTGGCACCTACAACACTGTAATCGGCGCTGATAGCGCGGCTTCGCTCTATGGATCGACGGTCATCGGAAGCCTCAGTTCAGCGGGTGATTCTGCCTTTGCGGGCGGACATCAGTCCGTTGCTGGCGACTCGTCGGTGGCTTTGGGTGCTTACGCAACGGCCGGCCAGGACTGTATTGCCATTGGCTACGGTGCATCGTGCACTGAGTCAATGACCGCGAGCTTTGGCAGTGCGGCTGGTCAGCCCGTTCGCTTGACGAACATCGCGAGCGGCCAGGATGAGACTGACGCGGTCAACATGGGTCAGCTCAACAGCGTTTCCATTCAAGTCACCAACACCCAAAACGCTCTCTCTTCGACCACCAGCTATTTGGGTGGCGGTGCCAATTACAACGCGGTCACGAACACCATTGTCGCCCCGAGCTACGACTTCCTGAGCGGTGCGAGCTACAACACAGTCGGCGATGCGTTAGCAGACCTGGATGGCCGGGTGACAGGCTTGGAGAACGCGCCAGGCGGTGGTGGATCCAGCACACCAGGTCCACAAGGCCCTCAAGGTGAGAAAGGTGAGGCAGGAGCGCAGGGAGATAAAGGCGAACCCGGCCAGGACGGCAAAGACGGTTCTGCGAAGGTTGCAGCTGGCAAGAACATCGAAGTTCAGACCAAGGCAGATGGAAGCACTTCTGTGAGCCTCTCAGATCAAATCGAGCTGAGCGATCAAGGATCGATCAAGGTAGCCAAGACCATCATCAATTCCGAGGGAATCAATGCCGGTGGCAACCGGGTAACCGGGGTGGGCAACGGCTCGATCTCTCAGGGATCAACAGACGCGGTCAATGGCGGTCAGCTCTATGACATGCAGCAACAGTGGTCGGATCGTTGGGAAGACACCACTCGACGCATTGGCAACCTGGAACGTGAGGTCAAGATCCAGGGAGCTCAGTCCGCAGCATTCGCTTCAATGATGGGTGCACAGACTTCTGGCGTCATCGGTGAAGTCCATGCCACTGCTGGCGTTGGATTCTATGGCAACAAGGCTGCTGTGGCGGTGGGTTGGAAGGCCCGCGTGAGTGAGAGGGTCAACCTCTCAGCAGGCTTCTCAAAAGGTATGGGCGGCGGATCGATCCAAGGCGGCATCGGGATCTCAGTCAACCTCGGCCACTAATTATTGTTCAAACCTGGGGAGATCCGATCTCCTTCTTCCCAGGCGGGGGCTCCTCTTTTGAGTGGGGGAGCCCCCATCTTTTTGCCAGCAAAGCATTGACAACAGACCAGATCACCTTTGACTGAGTGTTACTCAACCAAAAAAGGAGATCATGATGAAGCTGTATCTAATGTTCCTACCGCTGTCGCTAACCATTTTTTTCATGGCTGAAACCGTAACGGACACCAATCAGATTGAAGTTCAAAGCGGACCATCACCCAAGTTTCTTGAACAGATGAAGCGCGAGCTGCCGAGACTCAGACTACAAACGAAGCAAGCTTTTGAAGAGAGCTTGATTGTCAGCGATTACGCCGAAAAGCACCCCGAGAATTTATTGTGTGCCAGTGCGTCGCTCGATAGCAAACGTCTGGCGAGAGAGGCAGCTGCTGACTACTTCCTGGCTAGTGCATATTTCGAGGGGGCCGCTGATAGGCTAGCCAAGCTCAGGCACGGGTTTGCTAACTCACAGCGATCTATTGATGTATCACGGACGTGCAGAGGGGCAAACAGTCCTGACAACTATTTCACCACAGGCCGCAAATAGGATTGCTGCTTTTGTGTTCTAGCTGCGGTCAAATGCTACTTCGCCACCCTCAGCACAGCTCTCGGCCAACGCACCGTGATTGAGAGAACGGCGAGAGTAGACCAGCACGCCATTGACGTGGACTTCCGAAAACGCCCTGACAGAGCTCTGCACCAGCCCTAGGCAAAGGTTCGCCTGGACTGCAGTCGCGGTGATTCGGAAGCCCTGCCCTGCATTGAGGGTTGAAAGCTCGATGTTGCCAAGGGTCCGAGAGTGAAGACCTTGGCCGTCTACCCAGGCTGACGGTGCCAACTTGCGCTCAACGGCGCTTGCTGCATTGACGCTTTGGTAGCGCCCTTCTGCGACAGCGAAGTCCGCAGCGATGGCGTCAGCCAATTGGGTAAGATTTGCCGCTTCTTGTTGGATCCTTGTGCCAGCGGATGTAGGACCGAAGGCCATCCAGGCACCTACACTGGCTATCGCAGCAAGGCCAACGACAAGGCTGAGCTCGACGAGTGCAAAGCCTCGAGACCTCATCGCTTGGCCTTTACTCGCTCTGCCACCAATATCTTCTTCAGGCGCATGAGGCATAGGGTCAGTGCAAGAACAGCTGATGCCATGTATGTAGAGAGTTGGAACGTCGATGCTGCGTAACCCGGCCAAAGGATCAGCATTGAAACGAGACTCATAAGCACAACTGCAAGCAAAAATGGATGTGGGATGTTTTTCATAGTGATCTCCTCAGATGGGTTCTTTCATAGAAAGCCAGATCACTAATTTGTCAATCATTGGGCAAAAAAAACCGCCCGAAGGCGGCTGAAATGAAGCACAAATGAAGCACGGATCTATTAGATGAAATGAGGATATTCAAAAATAAAGCCACCATCAGGATTTGTGAACTCACAGCCTTCCACAAAATGACTGACACGATGCTTCCCGAGTTGCTTTCCGTCAGGTGAAGTTCGCACTTTTTCGACCGCGTCGTTGAGCATTTCGGCAAAAGCCTTGTCATCAAGCCCACGGAATTGGGACTCATCGCGACGAAGGTCTTCAATGACGTCCTTCATGACACTCATCGTCGCTGCGTAGTTCTCAACGAACCCCTGCATCCGAGCAGTCTCGCACTTGGACTTCAAGAGCGCCTTCTTCGTGACTTCAAGCTCGCTCGTTGCGTTGCCCAGATTGATCCCAAGCTGCACGTTCTCGAACTGTGCAGTGCGTGCCTGTCCTCGATACTCTCGTGCTCGGTCGGCTTGGTGGGCGACCTGGTCACCATGAATGCTATTGAGTCCCTGATCCACAGCTTGTTTGTTTTGCTGGCTCAAGATGTTGGAGAACTTGGTAAGAAGGCTCATGTCGATTCCTTTGACCAGGCCAACCCCGGCAAGGCCATGCTGCACCATATCTAGAGCAGAATCAACGTGTTAGTGCCACCCGGGCTTGTCTTTTCCGACGAGCGGTCAAACGTGCCACGAAATCGGAATTGACCTTCAATTTTTGCCCCAGCTGCTGACCCAGCTGCTCAAACTCGTTTTTCAGGTCCGGCTGCTTCGCCCGCATGGGCTTTTTCACCGCGATGGCGTTCTCTTTGAGCCGCTGCTGCCCAAGCTTTCCCTTGATCTGGTCGAGGCTCATCGAGTCGGCAAACAGGGTGTAGCTGCCTTTCGTCAGCCGGGTAAAAGCCACCAGGGCGCTTTGGTTGTCGGTCATCCCGGAGTGGCCCAGATGGAAGATATCGGTCTTTCCTTGCCCTTGGGCCTTGTGGATCGTCGAGCAGTAGGACAGATCAAGAGCACTGTATTCATGCGAATCAAAGCGGATCGTCTTCGTGACCCCGTTGCGCTCGATCTCAATGCCAAGGCTCACCCCGCCAGCACTGCCCCGCTTGATGCTCTTCACCGTGCCTTTCGTTCCGTTGATCACTCCAAGTTCCTCGTCTTTGACGTTGAAGATGACCTGATCACCCCGGCTCAACGCAAGGTCACGAAACACCTTATTTTTGCCAATAGATCGGAACGTGCAGTCCTCTTTGTCTACCTGACCACGTGCCTTCAATTCCTGCCGAACCCGTCGATTGAGATCCTGCATATCTTCGTTCGAGTGAGCAAGAATGAGACGCTCTTGGGTAGGTGCAGAACTGTTGAAATAGGCTTTGATACAAGCCTTTTTGGCTTGCTCAGCAGTTGCCCACTCGTCTACCTGGCCGTTGTCTGCAAGCGCTTGAAAGATCTTCTTGCTCTTCTCAATGATGTCACCGCGTGACTGCACTTTGTCTGCGTTTCGGACCTTGCCATCAGCGCCGTAGTTGTAGAAAAGCCCTGCTGTATGTCGGTCCTGTGCGTTCTTCTGACGGCGGATCTCCGTGAGCTTTGCGTCGCCAATTGCCTCTTTTGCAATGGACATGCCCGAGCCCGCACCCACCGGTTGGATTTGCTCCTGGTCACCCTGCAAGATGAGCTTTGCTCCTGCTTTTTGGCAATAGGCCATCAGGTCCCGAGTCTGGCGGCTGTCCACCATTCCTGCCTCGTCCAGGACGACGACGTGCTTATCCGTCAGTTTGAGCTTGGACTTGCCCAAATCACTGATCAGCTTGGCAACGCTAGTGCACACAAGGCCCGATTCCTGGTGAAGCTTTTCGGCCGCCTCGTTCGAAACACAGGCTCCAAGCACGGTGCGCCCATCGGCTTTGAAGGCCTCTGCATAGATCTGGCTCACTGTTGTCTTTCCTGTTCCAGCAAGCCCGGAGAGCACGCCCACGCCCCCTGTATTGATGGTGAGGTGCTCAACTGCCTCACGCTGCTCTGGACTGATCTGGAAGCCCTTGGCTGCCTCGAAGGCCTGGATAGCATCCTGGAGCTTATCGAGCGGCATGTGCTGGGAAAACTCGCCTTCACGGCTCAGTGCCTTGTGCAGGATCTCCTGCTCCATGGACACCATCCACGGGGCAGCAAAGCGCTGCTCCGTATGCCGGCGAGCTAAGGTTGAGCCCATATCGTCAACGTGAATTCGCTCCGGGCAGACGCGCACAAGATTGTTGCGCTGGATGAAGTCCGACACCATGACGTCCAGCTGGATTGAATCGATCATTCCCGAGTTGGCTTGGCCTAGTCGAAAACGGAGCTCTTTTTCATCAAAGATTGCTTCGTTCTCGTGGAGAAGCTCCAAGATCTCTTCGTCAGTAGCAGGGACGAACTCCCTGGTGATCTCCTGCCGCTTGATCTCAGTAACGGTCGTCAGAAGCTCGGGGTGCTGCTTCTTCAACTCAATAGCATCCTGTTTCCAGGCTTCAACCAGCTCAAGGAAAGTGGGTTCATCCTTGTGCTTGCGTGTTGCAAGAGACGCTTGCTGCATCGTCCCCCCATTTTCTTGCTGATGTTTCAAGATGTCTTCGCGACGACTTGACCAGAGCTTTGAAAGCCGTTCTGTGCCAGGAATCTCCCATGTGCGAACACCCGTCTTCTCGCCCAGGGCATTGACCTCGACGTGCTGTTCAATCTTGTAACCCAAGGCTTTCAAGCCCGCAGCGAGCTCGTTCTTGTAGATCTCATCAGCCGCTTTGCGATGAGCGAAAATCTCGTAGCTATCGTATGTGCCCCACTTCCCATCGACCCCCTTCGCAACGGCATACGCAAGCGCATGGGTGTGAATCTGAGGGTCCAGATTCCTTGAACTTAGATGCTGATGAAAAGAGACGATCAATCCATCGACTGGGATGACAGTCTTGCCACCTTGATCACGCCGGGTCTCGACCTTGCTTTCGATGTAGACAAAGGCCCGCTCGACAGCCCTACGTTGAACTTCCAGTATCTTCTCTCGCTCATCCTGATCTGCCAGAGCAAACACGGTAGACAATGACTTTGGCGCACTAAACGTCAGCTCATAACCAACACGATGACCGCCCTGCTCAATCATGACCTGGTTGCCATCCTCGTCCCAGAGCGGAGCACCCTTCGCATCGAACTTTGGCTTTAGGACCGGCTTTTCGCCAGCATTCTGGCAAAGCGGTTCATGAGTGAAAGGATGAAATCCGTCGCATAGAGAGAGCATATGCTTACCATCCACAGCAACGCCAGCGAGCTTCATTTTATGCGCGAGCTTTCCGCCCCAATATGACGCCGAGATCTCTTGAGTCTCGCCGTTGTAGTAGCGAATCAAGCCTTCGGTAGCGAGCAGGTATTCAACGACTGCCTTGCCGTCTTTGTTCCTGCCTTGCGCTGTAAGTGCGGTGATTGGAATCAAGTCTGATCTCCTCTAATGTGATGTGATCAGTCAAAGGCATTCAGAGCAAACGTCAAGATCAAAGGACGTGGTTGGGTGTGGATGCTTTGCATCATTCTCGAAAGAACTGATCGATCTCTTCTTTCGTCATCCCCACCCGCTTTGGCTGAGCGCTAAGAGATGCAGCCTGGGTAGGTCCGGGAATGGCTAGGTTGTTGCGCTGGTGAGGTTGAGTCATCCATCGCGCTGGAACTTGACCTGGGCGCTTGGTCCTCATGACGACACCTGGGAAGTCGAGAAGGAGTGGGTCTCCCCCCATCTGGACAATTGCCCTCACCCCAAACCCATGCGGGCCATATTGCTTGCCTTTGCGCGGGCCAAGGCGGTCCGTAAGCTCACCCGGGCTGACCAGCGCCCTGCTCTCTTCGTGCACTGCGGCCTTCTCATCATGCGTTCGATACGCAACACGATGCTTGCCAAGTTGCTGAGCGGCCTTCTCTCTTGTCTCACCGATCTGCAACTGACAGATGATGTGGGTGCCGACCATAGACGACATCGTTTCGGCGAATTTATCGCCATAGACCTGGGCTACTTGGGCGATGTTCTGATAGCACCCTATGAAGACCACTCCTTTGCTTCGGCCTTTGTCAATCAGAGGACCGATGTTGAGCCTACCGGCCGTCGCCAGCTCGTCGAAGACAAACCCAATGAAGCGGTCTTTTTCGGCGTCTTGAAGCTTGGGCGAGATGATTTCAGGGATGGCAAGGTTGACCAGGGCACTGATGTAGGCTTTCGTCATAGCCTCTTCCGGGCCGCTCTGAACGATCACTTGCTTACGCCCCTTATAGCCGTCCTGCGCCCATTCGGTGATGGCAAAGCGTCGATTCTCCTTCCTGACAGGCCAGGCCATTGCTAAGTCGTCGATCATTTTGGTTTGAGCCACGAGTGTGGACAGCAATGAGGCTGTGGTCTGACTCTCCGTGTTCTCCATCAAGCTACTCGCGGAAGCAAAGTGCTCCTGGATCATGGGAAGCATGGCCGCCGCCGACTGGTTTTTGAGCAATGCCAGATCGGCCCACGTCCACACGCCAGGATTTTCCACTTGCAGGGATCGGATAGCAGCGACGAGCAGCTGCCTTGCTGCCATCGACCAGAAATCACCATTTTTTTGATCAGGGCTTGTAGGGATCAGGATCTCTGCAAGCATCGCGGCTTGCAGTGGATAGCGACAGTCAGCCGCTATGTCCCAATAATACGACCGTTCATCGAATGGACAAACGATGATGGGCTTACGAAAGTAGCTCGTGAAGTCGCCCTTCGTGTCGAACAAAAACAGCTTGTGATCCGCCCGTATGATCTGCTCAATGATCGGCAACAGGATCTGGGTCTTGCCGCTTCCCACCGAACCCTGCATCAGGACGTGTCGTGACCAGTGAGACTTGGGTAGGTGCAGCTCCGGATGGAGCTTCAAGCTCAACCTGGCCATCCATCCTCCTTGATCTGCCGTGGCTTCATCGAGCGGCGATGTGCCTCTCGGATCGCCTCCCTCCCTTCCAGGAGCCTTGGACCCGATACATGCCACGTGTTTGATCGGGGTTGCAGAGCCTTTGCACCTACCCAAGTTGCAAGGGAAAGGCTTAGTGCGAGGGATGGGCCAACACGAATCCAGACCTTCCAGGGTTCCCACATGGCGCTGACGTATTCATGTGCTCTAGCTGGATAGACAGTCCCAAAAGTTAGCTTGTTGAGGATGGCAGCAGGAGCCCCCATCAGGTGAAAGGACAGGCTCGGGGTCAGTGGGCTATCAGGCAGTTGCCATGCGAGCCAAGTGAGGCTTGGATAGGTTGTCAAGAGCAGGATCAGGAACAGGGCTACGCCATGGTCAACCCGCCGCACTGGCTGGCTCGGCGGAATGGCGGTCGGGACTTTGCCGAAGGCGTTGTAGACCATTGCCTTCATAGACGCCTGGAAGCTTGTGGCTGCGCCAACACATGCAAAGTCGATCGTTCAAGAGCGGCTCGATCATTGCTTGCAGCCAACGACCTGACATCGTCAGCAGTGATCAACGGTGACCCTGCCAGACTCTCGCAATTCAGTAAGGCGGCGACGAGATCCGCATTCCCGGAGGAGACATCGAGGCTATCGACCTTTGACAGGCAGAGCAGTAGGTCCCCAACGACATCCGCGTCATACTCGTGCTCTAGCGAACGCGCTATGGAGTAATAACGCATGAGTAGTTGCAAGTAGCTGCCTTGCTCAGTCAAAAATTCGGGATTGGCACCATCAACGACCAGATCCCTCATTTCACGGAACAACCAGGACTCAGGGCCCTGATGCTGGGATTTGGCAGCCATTTCGGCTAACTCGATGTCCTTTTCTTTGGGGTCTAGCTCCGGGCAGCACATTGACAACTTTTCAGCGAGCTCCCCAACGACAAGCGCCCTCTCGGGCCCACGCCAGCTCACCTGCCTCGAACCGCACATGAAGTCGATCAGCCCTTCGTCATAGTCATGACGAAGGATCCCAAAGCCGTCCCAGATGGACACCCTACTCGCATCAATCAATCTACTAAGGAGGTTCCTCATAAGCGCACAGGCTTTTTAACAGCCACTTGAGATTTCGGCACTTCTGCCTCCAACGCCGAGCGATCAATAATCGAGTTCAGATGATCTGATTCGTAGTCAATGTGCTCCGGGTTTACCATCCAATAGATCGGCAAAATCATAGCTTTTGCGGCCTCAGGTGATGCATTTGCGCCATGGTTGAAGGCTTTTATTGCCAGATCAGGGATGTCTTCACTAACTGACTTCCACAACTGGTAGCGATTTTCAGCTGTAAGAACGTCCATGAGATTGCGACCATTACTTAAACGAGCATTTAGGTCCGCTTTGCCGATCAACCTGGTGAGCTCATCAACATATCGAGATGAATCATAGCGATGATCGCCAATCCATTCACTGGGATGATCGAGCATCGACAAGTAATGCTTGAAAGTAAAGGTGCTGATGTCTTCATTTACCGGCATGCCCACCTTGTGCAAGTTCACGGAATTAGCAACATTGACAAGCAAGACTTGCCATGGATTTCCGCGCGCCTGCATTGCAATCAGTTCACGACTAAGAACAGGGATGCGCCTTAATATAGTAATCACTGGATCTCCGAGTATTTGAGTTACCTACAATACAAAGGCCATATCTATTACTTGTCAATTAACTATAAATAAAAAAGGCCCCGAAGGGCCTGTTTTTACATGGACTGTGCTTTGGGCTTTTGCTCCCAAGGTTTTTCAGACTGAGTGATCGTGGGCTTGGCAGTAAATTTCTCCATTTCGCCCTCGACAGGAACGCGTCCCTTCTCACGCATGAATGCATTGAACTGTTCCTCATGTTGCCTGGACTCGTCGATTCGCTCTCTCGTAATGAATTGCCGTTGATAAGCGCTCTCACCTTGGGTTTGACTTTGCTCCTGACTTAGACGACGCATTGCGATACGCGACTCAAAGGAATCTGCCATTTTGGCCTCTACCTTTTCAAGATCGGGTTTGACGTAAGCGCCTTGCATCTCTTTAAGCTTGGATGGATCACTCTCGTTTCTGATCGACTGTCGCGTCTGTTCTATCGAGGCTTTAACACCCTGCCCCATCTCGATCAAATCAGCTTCATATGCCTTACGATGTATATTGAAGACCTGGGGCTGGGGATTGTTGGCGTAGAACGCATTTCGCTTATCCAACTGCTCTTTTAAATTCATATCATCTCCTTTATTGGTGAATAGACAAGTTGTAAGGCAATTCAAGAAAAAGAAAAGGGGGCAAGCCCCCAATTCTTTTACGCAGCCTTGCCATATCCTCTCTTCTCTAGGTAATCATCCACCTCATCAAAGTCCAGGCCAGACACCTCACAGAAGTCTGCCTTGAGAGATCCCGCCCGATTGAGGATGATCAGAGCTCGACCCCGGAATAGATTTTTAGAGAAGTCATCTTCACTCAGCACATCCTCCAACTGCTTGCCTGACGTTTTTTGCAAGCGGAAGCCCTGAATTTGCTTGATCTCTTCATAGCTTGTGAAGCTAACATCGCTATCCATGCTGTTGTTGTGGAAGGTGCTCTTCTCACCGCTCGCGCCAGCATTCTGAATTTTTCCGACGCCCATAAGGCGGAGCTCTTGCATTTCTTTGTAGCGTGGATGGTGCCGGTCATGGAGCGGTGACGCTGCATAGCTTCTAGATTGAGCCAGATAGTTGATGCCAACAGGTGCCGTCTTGAAGTTTGTCAGTCGTTCCTTGCCCAGCAGATTCCGATAATAACCGTAGGTCTCAGGACTCGCAGCGTTGAAGAAACAAACGTTGTTAGAGAAGTTCGCCAAAAATTCTTTTGCTTGACTCTCACCCAGCGCGTTAAAGAAGCTATAAATGTTCTGAGTGTATAGATTGAAGCTAAATCCTTTGCTTCTAGACGTAGAGATCAACTTGCGATCTGATTGACCAACCATCAGGTGGGCTTCATCAAGGAAGTAGTAAATGAAGGACTGACCGATTTCGAGCCAATTGTTGGGACGCATCTTTACGTATCGGAAAACACGCTGCTTCACCAACTCGGCAACCATTTCACCGGCAAATCCATGGATATCGGTGGGAAGATCAACACCTACCCAATCCCCATACAACACACCACGAAGATCAACACCTTTTTCAATAGCCGTCCAGGGCACTCCATGTTCGTTCTTCAAGTGCTCACCACGGAAAAGAGCTTGGATCATCACCGCCAAATTGAAGGTGATGCTGGTGCGCGTCTCCGGGGCCATTGGTGCCCACTCGTTTTCAAAGTAAGCAATGGATCCGGTAATCTGAGCGCTGTTTGTTGCAACGTCCAGGTAGCCTGATTTGATGATTGCTACGAAAGCTCCACGGACATACGCATCGAGCTTTGGCACACCCCCTACAACTCGAATCGCATTCAATTTTTCAATGAATCGCTGATGATTGTCTACGATCCAGTGGCAATCGCGCTCAGTCCGTAGATGAGCCTCAAACAGCCCAATGTTCTTCTCAACTCTTGCAATCGTTTGGTCAAACGCATCACGCTCTTGTGGATACAACGCTCGATCAACTTCGAGACGAATGAGACCCTGCTGCAATTCGCTCAACTGCTTGGCAGAGTTCTCACGGGTGAAGATCTCACTCTTGTAAAGCGCATAGACGATGGTCAATGCATGGTCATAGACCATATTAGCGGCCTTATCCCAGATGCCATTGGCCCCATCTTTGTTCGTGCTCGTGTTTTTGTCTAACGCTTCTTTAATCGATTGCACAAACTCAGACGGATTTAGGTCTTCGCAGAGAGCAAAGTCAATGCCTGGACGAATGGCCTTGTCGATGATCCTACCCATCTCTGCAACAAGCACATTCTTTGCGTCTGCAACCAAGCCGCCAATGCGCGTTTCGATGAACTGCTGTGATTCAAGACACACGTCTTCTGTGACATGCAAGATCGTGGGTCTATTAAGAGGCACGCGCACACGGGCACACTTGACGTCTGCCATTTCTTTGCGAGCAATGTAAGTTTTGCCCGACCCCACCTGTCCCGTTGTCAGCTTATGCTTGGAATTATCGAGCACTGTAAGGCCCATGACGTCACCCGTCGCAGCGTGCCGATAGTCTTTTAGATGTAGGTAACCAGTTGGCTTACCCAATGCAATGAAAGGCGTTTTGTCCTTCATCGCGTCTTTAGCCTGTTGCTCACGAAGATCGCGACGTCGATTCTTATCCGCCAGATCATAGTCACCCATGCTGTTGTCGTTGCCATTTTGGGTCAGAATCACATCGCGATTTAAGTCAAGCCGCTTGATGTAGACCAAAGGACAAAGGCACGCAACTGCATAGACGAAGATGATGTTGACGGGGAAAGGCATATAAAGAAAGACAGCGAGAAAGACTACGAGATAGATTTCAAGCTTTAAAGCACGCTTGAAAGCTAAGATCTTCCCATTCCATCCAGCACCTCCCCAGATGATTGCGTAGAACGCTGCAATAAAAATTGAGATCGACACAAATCCACCTAGTGCTATGCCTGCACCAATAAGGGCGGTGCTTGGGTCACTCAGTGCGTTAGCTGCAAGAGCGTTACCAGCAACCGCTGCCCCGCCTGGTATTCCACTAGCTTTAAGCCTTGCGACACTCAGCAAGAACGGCAAGAACAATGCGAATACCGCTGCGCCGAGAGCCTTTTTGCCACCGTCCTCTTGCTTGATCGATATGAGGTAAGGATAGGCGCACGCCAGGATCGCAAGGCCTGCCAAAGTTCCGAGCATGCCCGGGAGCACCAACCAAGCCATCAAGGCAACGCATGAAATCACCGTTAGCATCCCGAGGAACATGGGCATAACAGAACTTTCTGAGCCCGACAGACTGTCTTGGCTTAGGACATATCCATAAATTTGCTCACCGCTCTTTGTTGTGCTTGTTTCGATTTGTTTGTAGGCCAAATCACGTGGAACTTTGGGAAACCACGGCTTAAATGGCTCTAACACCTTGATGCTGTCGGGAACTCGCCAGTTCTTAACAGCACCCATTTCGAGCCACTCATCATCGCTTGACGGCATGCCTATTCCATCAGCTTGGATGGTTTCGAACTTCGCATACGGAAGATGCCAGGCTTTAACTGCACCCAAGGACTGAACTTCCCGCTCTTCTTCTGGTAAGACATCCTCAAGCAGCCGTCCTGGCAATCGCTCCATGTTGTCGAACGATCCAACAACTTCGTTTGCTTCATAGACAGTCTCTTCCATGATGCGAGATTTGACATCCACGAATCTTTTAAGACCGGGAAGTTTTCCCGCAAACTGCATAAGATCAAAGAGAGTCATCATAATCGGTCTCCATATGCATCTTTCAATGCCTGACGACACGCTTTGGACTCAGGATCTACGCAAGGATTTTCGATTTCTTGATCACTGCTCAGAGCTCTCTTAACCGCGCTTGTGCCCTTTCCCACCAGAACAGCGCTACTGAGCAGCATCAAAAGACCAAAGCAAACAAGGCCACTCGCCAACGTGCTGACCAGCGCAACATAGCGCCTTTGATTACGTCGATAGATATCTGCGAGTTTGCAGTCTTCGCGCCATTGAGGCTTCATGACATCGCGCGGAATTGATGGGATGCGATCTAGATGAGAGTAGTAATACGTTTTTATAACATCGGGGTGTAGAGGACCAAGCTCATCGAATGCGCCAATGAAAAGTCGCCCATGGAAGTGATTCCACTTGGATGCAAATGAAAGCCCGGCCTTTCGACTGAACTGCGTGAGTAGTGACAACATGCAAATCTCCTTAGTTGTTTGAGTTCCTTACCAATAAGCCAAAACAAAAAAACCGCAAGTCCAACTCGCGGTTTTTTCTTCACTCAAGTTGCTTAGCAAATTGGTCTAAGTCATCGCTTGCTTTGTCCACCCAGTCACTTTGTCTTTTCCCAGGTGCATCTGGTTTTACTTTTGGCTCTGATCGTTTTTTAGGAATTACCGAATTGGACGGAGGTGCGTTCAAAGGTTTAGGCCATGAGTCTTCCACCCGGTTCTGCTCTTCCACCGCTGGCAGCGCTGACGTCTCTACCACTTGCTGAATTGACTCAGTGACCTGGACAGAGTCAGGCGACTTTGGAGCCTCACGAATGACAGAAGGCGGCGCAGATCTCTCTGGCCCTAAGTCGTATTCGCGAGGTGGATCTGGTTCCGCCGCACGCTCCTGATGCATCAGGAACCACACCCCGCCCACTGAGAGCATCAAGACTAAAACGATAGATGCCAAGATCACTGGCTTCAACCTGGAACGGCCTTCGACCATAGCTTTGGTCTCTTTGATAGTTCTTCTCTCAGAAGCATGGATGACGGGACACCGCGTTTGGTTGATCTCTAGCCCTCCCTGGTGAGGTTCCCGTGCTTTGACCTCAGGCCGCTTCGACACTTCCTGCTCGGCTCGCTCTTGTGCTCGACCCGCTTTGATTGCCTCAGCCTTGTGCTGTGCTTGATCGATGCCGGCAATCGCTGCTGCTGCAACCGTTTTGGCGAACCGACCAGTGAGCTTGGCTGCGTGTTGAAGCGCCGCCTTTTGATGATCTGAAACTAACTTTGTCTCATCCTGTTCGTTCTTCTGCTCCAACTGAGTTTGAGCAGCATTGGATTGCTCCAACGCTGCTCGCCGGCGTCGTCGTTCAAATTCGCTCATGCTCATTGAACTTCCTCCGTCATTTCAAATCAGGCAAAGGCGAAATCAAAATTCGGTGAGATGGAACCTTCCCGCACTGATTGTCGAGCTTGTGATTTGTCAAAGCACCTCTGCCGTTCAACTCGCCGACAACAGCCAAGCACCCTGCTCCACCTTCCGTTCGAACGGTCAGTTCGTTCTTGGATGACTTCAAGATCGTGCTGAGCTTGTCAAAGAAAGCCTTAGTTTTCTGGTCAGGATTGATCACAGATGCAGGGTCATATTCGACCACCAGGCCCTGAAACTTTTCAACAGCCTTGCCTTCTGCTGAGGTCTCGGTCTTTGTGTCCACCGTTGCTCGCATGCCTGCCAAGCGAGCCGCATTGGCTGCCTCCTGCGCTCTTGCGATCTCTTGCTTGTAAGCCATGCCCCCGCCGATTAGTCCACCCGCAGCGCAACCTTTCATCGCGCCGTCGTTGCCAGCGAAGATCGCGCCTAGTGCCCCACCAGCTACGCAGCCGATGCCCGCCCCTTTAGCGACTGTGCCCTTGTTGATGTCTGAACCTCCACCTGAGAGCTGGTCAAGCGTTGCGCAGCCTGAGAGCATGGTGATCAATGAGGCAGTTATAATTAATTTAGTTTTTTTCATAGATTTCTCCTTAGTTGATGAATGAAATGGGTTAGCGATTTTTCAAAGCCTGACCGATGATGTCGTCGGTCTCGCTAAGGCTCGTATTCGTTTTCGGGTTGAGCGCAACTTCATCCCCACCCAACACTGCCGATAGATTTAAGACAAATGTTTTCGTGAGATCAGTAGACCTTTCGATGTGTCGCTCTGACTGTTGGTTGAATGCACTGACGCCTGCTTTAAAATCGAGCATCAGCTCTCTCCGCGCCTCAACCAATCGCCGCTCTTCCCTATCAGCAAATTCTTTCAGCTCACACATCGCTTTTTCGCTGAATTCCTTGAACAGCTGATCGTTCAACAGTCCATCGACGGCTAGCCGCACGAGCTCATTAACACTTGTTCTTTTGCGAATAGCCATCTCCGCAAGCGACCTCAATTGTTCCCCCTCAAGCAATACATTTCTTTTGATCAGCTTCATAAATTCTCCGTTTGACATAAATTGACCGTAAGGCGATTCGGTGAAATGGCAAGGGGGCTGCTGATAAATACTTAGAGAAAGTTGATAAGGGTGATTGAAGGCATTAAAAAAGCCCCTACTCGGGGGCCTCTTTAAATCCTTACGATGCAAAGCTCTCAAACGCTCTACACAGGGCGCGCGGGGATCAGCGCGGAACACCCAAAGGTGCGTCATGTGTATGATCTAGACTTGTGAAAATGACGATGCCTTTGCCGTTCCGCCAGCCGACGCTTCTGCCTTTTCTTTTCGCTCCTGGTCGTTCTTTTCGATGCTGACTCTTGCGCCGATCTCAATTTCTGCTTCACTGAAATGAGATCAAGCAAGAACGGGAGACGACAAATTTTATGGAGACGACAGACAAAAGTAGGATCGAGCAAGTGAACGAAGCGAAGCAAAGTTCTCTTGATGATCCGATTGCGATTTTCAGCCAAGCCATCTCTGAACTATCAGCTCGACAGTCATTCAATCTGCCAGCAAAGCTTCGCCAGCAGTTGAGATCGATGCAGACCTCCTGCCCCATCTGCGCATGTGACTTCTCCCAGCAATCATCAATCGTCGTTGCTCAGATCGTTCCCGTTGAGCTTGGCGGACCAGACGACTTCTCCAACTGCTTCCTGTGCTGTGAGCGCTGCAATCGAAGGCGCGGCACTTCAGATCTGCTCAGCCTTGGCGAACCGTTCTGCAGCCCAGCTGCTGCCCCACCCCTTCCATCGCACGGCCGCGTCCTGGGCTTTTCCCCAACGGACCTGATGCATAGCCGCTTGGAGCTGTTAGCACGCTCTGCCAACCACTGGACGCCTCACACCCGCAATTCGATGAAGTGCACTGTGCTGAGGCACCTGGCTAAGCGGTGGGCTGAGCCGCGCTTTCGTGTCTTCGCACACCAATCTTCTGACCTGGCCCTGATCGGCTTCGGGGCGCGCTCAGGTGACGCTCAGAGCTTGGGTGCTGCTCGTGTGCTGACCAAGTTTCAGGGTGCCCGCCTAGCGCTGGTGGGAGAAGCCGTGAGCGTCTACCAGGTAGATCCAGGGCGCTTCCTACCCTTGATCT
The DNA here is from genome assembly GCF_047497515.2 of Stenotrophomonas maltophilia. Lineage (GTDB taxonomy): Bacteria > Pseudomonadota > Gammaproteobacteria > Xanthomonadales > Xanthomonadaceae > Stenotrophomonas. The sequence continues at coordinate 460,078 of NZ_JAXAXL020000001.1, read as the reverse complement.
GGTCACTCATCGAGCTCAACGCACTCGTCGTGCCTGTGCCCCTCCCAAGCAATGACGCGGTAGCTCCCGGTAGCGAGTGGCAAGACTTCTGGCCGGACCATGTTCGGTCAGTCGCTGCACTCAGGTCCCGCCTGAGGCCTGGTCATGCCAGCAAGTTCGGTGAGCTCGCCCGCTGCCCTGATGCAACACGCGCGCTATCTAACAAGCCTGACGCACTGCGGAAGCGTCGGAAAAGTGCCGCAAAAGTTGAGACCAACCGCAGCCAGCGGCTCGCTCTCTATCACCAAAATCGGATCAAGGATGCTCTCCAAGACGGCGCTTGCGCCGTCCTGGAGGCTCGGCTAGTAGCACTTCAAGACCTCATAACTTAATTTCGGGAGGCAGTGCATTGGAAAAGACCCTCCCAATCTCATTATTCAATCTTTCTAATAGATCCAGTCGCTTAAACTTGATATGTCCGTTCTTGTTTTTGAATACCTTCAATGAGAAGTAATCATTCCAAGGTGCGTCCTCCCAGCAATTCTGTGTAAGCATCCTAAATGTAGTGATTCGATGATCGAACTCCGGCTTTCCATCAAGTGAGCACATGACCCTTGCCAGATCATCGATAACATTGACACTTGATTGATCAAAGCCACCAGTCCAGTCAGACAACTTAACAATGCACTTTTCCGCGAGATAGTGATGCTCATTGCACTTATAATCACGACTAAGTTCCAAAAAAATATCCCTTAGTCCGTCGTCTCGCATTTGCTCCCGCGATTCATAGTATTCGCGAAAAGTGGCCTCAACATTATCTGAACTGAACTCAGGAACTGGATCATACCCACCCAATCCTCGCGTCCATTCATCGCGCCTTGCATCATTAAGAAACGACCAAAGTCCACTTTGTTCCATCAAGTAGCGCCATGCTGACCGATCAATAGTGTCGATCAGCTCGCTCTCTGTGCGACTGAGATATCGTTTGCCCTCGTGCAATCTCCGATCAAAAAGCTTGCCATCCTTGGCCATTTTTATCGCATCTTCAATTTCATCAAAGCCTCTCCTAATCCTGTTGCAGATCTCGGCCCTGCCTTGGATGTAGCCGGAAAAATCAAGCCCTGGGAGCAACTCATTCATGCTCCCCCCCTTTTTTCAGAGTCAAAATAAGCTTTAGTTCGCCCTTGCAGAAGAGCAGCGGTCGAATTACTCAACATACATGACCTCCTCCAACTCGACAGTCATGGTCATCGACTCCCCAAAAGCATCGTTATCAACTACCGTCACATTGATTTTCACAAGTGCAGTCCCAATTTGGGTATAGAAGGAAAATGAAAGGTCCGCACTCTCATCCGATGTGCATCGAAGCTGCTCAAGAGCTTTCATACTGACAATGATGAAAACCTGCGAATACTCCAACTGAATATCGTCTCCATAAGAATAATTCTGGACCACGTGTGCAAGCTCCACGTCCATCAGAATGTTATTCCTGCCGGTTGAATCAAGTTCACTCAAATTGATGTAGCTCATTAAGCTCTCCACTTATCTGACGCCATGCCAGACTTCGATGAGAACTGTATTTTCATTGGAGGTTTTGGTCCACGTGAAAGGCGTCCCTTTCCATAAATGCTTGTTCAGCATCGGCACCCGGCATAAAAAAGCCCCGCAAAAGCGAGGCTATCAGCTCAGCTGGAAGGCTGAAAAACTACTGTGGCTGCAAATTTCTCGCAGAGATTTGATCAATCCAAGTTGCTTGGGCAATCCCGGCAACTGCTTCAATCGGGCAATCGACATAGCGAACATTGATGTGCTCTGTCCCCTGCTTTTCCAATGTGACCAACCCGAACGGACCATCCACTCCGAAGAGGTGGAAGTCGCCCTGGATAGCACCACACGCTTGGCAACGGTTGACCAGATAGCGCGTGCCCGATCCCTTCGTCGTCGCCATAAGCATCCAGGGCGCAGCTGCTGAGATGTGCTGCGCGGCTGGAAGGTTGATCGACTCCACAAATCTGAGAACGGCTGCGTCTGCGACGGACAGCTCTTCGTCGTCATCAAAGCGCTCAACGAAGCTTGGCACCCAAAGAGCGCTGACCGATGTCGCTGCCACGCATGTCCAGCACTCGTGATCTGTCGTCAGCACTGCAAAACTGGGGCTTAGGATGACTGAGCTGAGCTCCGGCAACGCCGCTAATACTGCTTTTCGGTCTGGTTCGATCATGTCCCTATCTCCCCTTGGCCAGGGCTTTCCGGGCCTGCCAAGTTTCCACCACAAACAGGCACAAAGAATGAGCTGAGTGGACAACAAGACGTGCGTGCCTTGGAGCGACCTTGTAGGCGCGTTTGTGCTGGCCGTGGGCACTGCCCGCATGCGTTCGATAAGCACCGAGGCCATCAATGATAGAGCTTAGCCCCGACAGCACACGCTTCAAGTCATCGTCTTCCAGCTGCTCAGGCGACAGCTTCAAGTGCTTAGCAACGACAACCCACAGGGGCTTCACTGTCTGACTCGTGGGTAGATCCAGGCGCTCAGTAGCGATGTAGTGCTTACAGAGAGCTTCGACAATGGCGCATGCTGCCGTGACGGCAGCAGCCGGATCACTGTCAATGAATCTCACCGCTCGCTCAAACTCTTCCTCCACTTCTGCGACCGAGAAGTCCTTCAAAGCATCGCCGAACGCCTTGCTTGGAGCTGTGACAGAGTGAGCGCCCAGAATGCGGCCGCCAAATCCATAGGACAGTTGATAGCGAGCAAGAATTTCGTTGATTCGCTTGCGAGCAGTGAGCTCTTTGTCGGGGTCCCAGGTCGAGACCTCACCATCCATCAGCGTTTCAATGAGCTTGCCAAGGATCGTGAAGGCCTTAGAGACATCCTCCTTCCCTTCTCTCACAAGCCAATTTTGAACCTTATCAACGCAATTTCCCTCAGGAACATCGCCAGAAGCGCCTGCTTCATAAAGCATCGTCTCCAAGCGTCGGTGACTGTAGTAGTAGGAGCCAACGACATCACCAATGGTGGCAGCCAACGGCTTGGGGAACTCTTTCAGCATGACTTGGTCCGGTCAGTAAGGGGTTGGCATGGCCGATAATGCAGCCTGTCCGTAGAGCATAAATGCAGCGCCGAGCGCATAGATCAGCCATCCATATGCTGGGCGCACAAACGCGACAAGAATCAACCCGAAGATCATCGGGATCGCCGTGATCCCGAGGTAGTAGCCCCAAGTTGACGGAATCGTGCTCACCGAACTTGGCGACTCCTGGAACTCCACAAGTAGCCCGAAGGCGAGCCAAGACGCGAGAGGCCCCAAGAACAGAAGAGCTAGCCCGTGCACGAACCGCGTTCGCCTGCGAATTTTAGACTGTGGCATCTAGAGCACCTGCCGATAGACCACACGCTTGTGCTCGTCGTTGGTGTAGCAGACCAGTGATGTCATCTTGCCAAAGACGCCTATCTTTTCTACGTCCCATTCGTTCTTATATTCCGGATAGGTGTGCAGATGCATGGTGTCTCCCTTGACGAAGTCAGGTCGCTCAAAGGTCACACCGTAAGCCATGGCAATCGGGCCGTAATTTTTAGCTTCCTCTACTGCCACTGGACACCTCGAGGGCAACGCATAGCTTGCGTATTGGGAGGAACGCTTAGCGATCTTACGAACATCTTGTGGGGACATGAGCACCGAATACTCGGTGTCTGTCTTCTTCTCAAACAGTTGGGTCTGTCCGTAGACCTCCCGCCTGTTGACTAGCGGCGCACCCTCGACACTAGCCAGGCGGCAAGCCAATGTGTTCTTCAAGGTGGTGAAATCGTAGTCCGTGCAAAAGCTTGGATCCGCTGTATACGCCCCTTGATCAGCATCATATTTGACCTTCGTCGTGAATTCGAAGAGATAGACTTTGCCGGCATCAATGCCAACAGGTAGAGATAGCTCCGCTTTCCGCTTCTCATAGTCCGCGGTGGTTTCGAACTCGCCTTTTGCCACCTGGTTGCGCGCCCGGATGAGTTCCTGGTAGAACCGGATGGGAGGATTCAAACGAACCGTCTCACCATCGAAGGCTTTGCCTACCCAAGGCTCCTCTGTAATGACAATCGGAGGCTTGTTTGCCACGTGACCGGAGGTTGTTGAAGCCGCGTCCTGCTGACAACCTACAAAAAAGACGCATAGTGCGGCCAGGACGGCCGGTGAAATGGTAGAGCGCACGAACTTCCCCTGTTCCCTTGACGACAACCGCATTGTAAGCGCTACGTGAAGACTAGGGGTGTCAGAAAAATCTGACACTCGGCCGATGCACCGTGTGCTAGCTCAAAGACGACGGGAACTGGTGACTCGCGTTACAGATGCCGGACCAAGACTATGCTGGCTTGCAACGCATTCCTTGAAGCTCGGGGGAATTTCCACTGAGTTTGTCTGGAACTCTTTTTGGGTCAACGTAGACTCATCAGCGCCTTTAGTATGTGAGCACCTTTCCACGACACGCCACTGATCCTCCATGTTCTCGTCATCGTATTCGACTCGATCAAGCCGAAGGTTGCTATCTGAGATGATGTATGAAGTTCCGTTCTCATCTGAAATCACAGCTCCGGCCAGACCAAGATGATAGGCGGTTCGGCCGCGTATGCTCTGCAAATCCCAGGCTGGATCTTCTCCATTGGCATATTCAATAAGCTCATCGTTGCCACTACAGTCGTCAAACTCAATCGCGCATGTCCACAGGTTCTCCCACTGTTCTTTATCGTAATCGAATTCAAGGCAGGCTTTTTCGAACGCAGACCTAATATCTTCCTCTCTAACAATTAACGGGTTTCCATGCCTGTCAGACATGTAGTCAATAGAATTGGTTGGTGATTCATCCAGGTTATGAAGCATATCGGTAGTGAGCATACTCCACTCATCTTTAAGCTCTATTCGATACGTTACGTCACCAAAGTGATCTAGAGCGTTATCAGAAAAGCACAGTCCACGAATGACGTTATCCTTCGTAAAATCATCTAATGGAATTTTGCAAAGATTTTCATTGTCAGTGCAGTGATATAAAAACATGAGATCTCCTAATTATTTGAACAACCTCATTAAAACGCAAAACTATTCTTTAGCAATGGTTTTTAGCGCTTTCTCTCAAGAATTCGCTCGCCATAGGTGGCATCGCAATGAGCGCTCACGGCGGTAGACTGCTGCACATGCAATGAGTGATCTACGCACCTAATTCAGTCCGCCCAGGAGGGCAGATGTCTGTCATTACAATGATCGCGGGTGCTGTCAGCACCGCTTCGCTTATTGCCTTGATCCACTACGTTTGCAGTGCTCACTTCGAGCCTGAGGCGTTCGTTCGCCGCGCCCACATCCAGTCGGGCATGTCACCCCTAAAGTGGACCTACTTTGGCCTGGCGTGGCTGGGACTTGCGATCATGATATATGGAGGCACCCAGAGCGCACTCTTCTGGATGCCGGACGATTGGGGCTGGACAGACGAAGACGGAGATGTGCAGCCACTTAGATCCTACTTCGCGGTTGCGGCAGCAATGCTGCTGACGTTTCCTGCCTTAGGCTTCATCTACCGTGCGGCAGCAGATCGATGGGATGCCATTGAGCGGAAGAAGCCTGGTTCGTGAGCAAGCGACTCGGGCCCGTCTGGGGCGATCATTGATCGCGTGCGAAGCACCCAAGGCGCGGTGGGCCAGCGGCCCATGATCCTGGTCAAGCCGCTCGAAGCTCTCGAGCGAAGTCCATCCTTGATTTGATGAGCTGCCGGACATCCCAGCGCCGGCGTTCCTCTCTCTCTACCAGCCTTTGCTTGACCCTTTCAACAGCGCGCCATTTATGGTCGTCAATCGCTTGGCTCTGCAAGAAAAGTGAGCCTTTTCCTGAAATCAGCACCGTGTCGCGTCCGTAGACATTGACCAGCCCCTTGCGTGCCGCTCTGTCAAAAGCATGATCAAAATCAGATTGAGCATAGCCCGTTAGTTGGTGAAGGAATTCAGCTGGAGAGCAAAGACCAAAGCTCTCTTTAGCTGCAAGGCAAACTTGGACATCAGAAATATAAGCGTTCATGAGATCTCCAGGATTAGACGAATCGGCGGACGGATTTGGTGCCATCGAAGCAGCAGAACTCAACACGAGTCTCTATTTGCGCCTCACTTGTCCGGTTGGTCGTCATCAGTCCTTTGAAGCGCTTCCAATAGATCCCCAGCGAAAGTTTGGGAAGTCCTAAACCGTCTTTTCCGATGCGCTCTCTCAGCTGTTCGGGTGTGGTGATGTCTTTGAGTTTGATTTGAGTGTTCATAAGTGATCTCCTTACCTTGTATTCATTGAAAGGCAGATCGAACTTTTGTCAATAGATGCAGCAATTAAAAAACCGCCTTTCGGCGGTCTTTTTATACATAGCAGTTGAGCTCTCGCTCTGGCTTTTGACCCAATGGCATAAACAGCCCTTTTTCTGTGTAGATCCAAAGCTCTTCGTCTACGACATTTGTAGACGCTGCCTCATCCCAGACAAGCAATTTCTCCTTGATGCTTGCTCCAGTTGAAAGAAAGACTCCCTCTTTGATCGAAATAACTCCGGCCTCACGAGTCTTGCAGATGAGTCTTTGAATTGCGTTGATTTTCATGTGATCTCCTTAATTTGAGTGGATGACTCAAGCAAAAGGCAGATCAAGCTTTTGTCAAGCCTTTAAGGTCGAATTAGCGCCCTTAACTGGGCGGGCTGGGGCTCGCTCAAATCACAGCCAGCTCCTGAGAACGTGGGTGCAGGAAGACCAAGGGCTCTTGCCACCCCATATAAATCATATAGCTCGCAACGCCAGCTCATTGTGCAATCTGTCGTCTTGATATGCACCTGAGTGACGTAATGGCAATGCAACTTATGACGTGGCAAGATACACGCAAATTTCGACTCCAATGTGCATAAAACCCTTAACACTGGATCTCCAAACCGAGCAAAAGGACGTTACAAATGGCTCAAAAAAATAAAAACGAAAACACCGTGGACACTAAAATGCTCTTAGATTCCGCCATGGACTTAATCCATGAGTGCAGCCCGCATGAAGCAGTCCACTCAAAGAAATTTACCATTGATACAAAAAACAATAAAGCGTATTGCGTCAACGATGTCATTTCATTTTACATTTCACTGGACTCAATCTACAGCGGACACAAAAAAATCAGCTCACGATTCAGTCGAGCAACGGCTTTAAAAATCATTGAAAAGGCAATCTTTGATAAAAAAGTCGCGGGAGAGTATTTCTCGGACACCGGCACCGTGGAGCTCCTCAAGGTTTTTACAGATGCTCAGCCAGACGACGTAAAGGTAATTGCCCCGATATCAGGAATAAGGATTGATTCAGAAGGACCACTTGTCATCGGTCCGTTCGAAATTGGACATTCACAATCGCTGAAGTTCCCCATATCAAATGATAATGAATATTACATAAGCTCAGCCATTAAAGACAGCTATGACAATGAAAAATCCATAGCAGTCGCGCATGACGAATTTGAAGAATTTATCAACTTAATTTTCCTCATCGCCGGCAAAAAAGACAATTCAGTATTCATCAAAACTGACCTGCCCTCATACAGAAGCATGTCGCATCAGCAGATGTATGTTGATACAACCTCCTATCAAGTTCATAAGGGAAAAGTAGATTTTCCATGCGCCTCAATTAAAAATAAGATTGTTGAAAAGTTGCCTGTAGACAATGAATTCTTCGCAGCGAATGATAAATTCAATGCCCTATGGGATCTATATAAAAAAAGAAAAAATAAAGAGCGCATTTCCGACTTTGAGTCAAGGATATTGAACTGCTCAATCTCGCTTGGCGAAGCACTTAAAAGTCAAACAGAAAAAAACTCAGTTATCCACACCTGCATTGCCCTAGAGATCTTACTGTCCTACGACGAAGGAAGCCTCTTCCAAAAGAGCATCGGGGATCGACTGGCCGAAACATTCGTTTTCATCGTTGCAAAAGACAAAGAATCAAGAATTCAGATGGGCGCCTTACTAAAACAAGTGTATCGGATGAGGTCCGCTCTTGTTCATGGGGGGAATAAGGAGATTGATCAAAGCTATGTCACAATAATTCAATACTCGAGAGCCGCGATCGCTGAGCTGCTAACGTCCGATAAGTATAAGGACGTTAAGAAAATTGGCGATCTGTACGATATGGTGAAAGCCGCCCAGAACTCCTACTAGCCATATCTTTTGGCCCACTCATTGTTTCTTCCATAATTATGGGAAGACCCGTTAGAGCCGCCGCGCCATGGCGCGCTGGATTTCTTGGCTGCCCCGCCCCTCCGTCATCGCCTGGTCAGTGCACTCATGGAAGCTTGGTGGCATTTTAATTGTGGATGCATTAAGTTCTTCCCTCGAATGCGATGCATCTATCTTTGCCACCGCCTCTCTTATCAATTCTTGCGCGTTCTTATTATCACTTAATGTGTCAACAGCGAGTTGGGTATCAGATAAAGGAATTAACAATTCGACAATCGCCCCATGCCCATTTTTAGCAGCGAAGGCTAGAGCGCTCGACTCCATTACATCAGATACGGAAATGAGCACTTCAACTACTTCCTCATGTCCATTACAAGAAGCCCAGCCCAATGCAGCTGAATTCAGCGCCTTAGGTTCTGAAACTGGAATTAGCATCCCGACAATACTTTTGTGTCCGATCATTGCGGCCGCACGCAGTGCATATGAGCACATGTCTTTTGCATTAGAAAAAGGAATCAGCATTTCGACTACTTCGGCGTGTCCATTAGAAGCCGCACCCCCCAATGCATCTGAATTATCTGCTTTTGGATCTGAAACTGGAATCAGCATCTCAACGATTTCTTTGTGTCCATTTGCCGCAGCGAATCTCAGAGCACTGGAGTCGTGGGACATTGGATCAGAAACGGGGATCAGCATCTCAACGATTTCCGTAAAACCGAGCGATGCTGCACATCGCAACGTTATCGAAGCATTTGCCTTCGGCTTATAAAAAGGAAGTAGCACTTTGACTACTTCCGTGTGACCGTTTTCCACAGCCCATTGCAGAGCAGACGGTCTTTTAACACCCGGATATGGCGCTGGAATAAGTTTCTTGACAGCGTTAATGTCCCCCCGACGTGCGGCCTGGATTAGTTTTTCTGTTTGAGTCATGGCAATCTCCCTTTTGTCCAATAAAAGGCAGATCGAGCATTTGTCAAGCTTTCAGGATCTAATCAGTGCCTCTAAATCAGAGGGTTGGTGCTTACCCGACCGCCAGCACCTGGGAGCGCAGCGCAAGGCGACGGATGGCAGACATAAAAAAGCCCCGGCGAAGGGGCTCTATCTTGAACTTGGGTAGGTGCGTCAGAGCCTTCGTGCTTGGGCTCTCTGAGTTGCCGCCGTGCCCTGGCTCTCAGACTTAGCTTGATTAACGCATTCTCGGAAATCCGGTGGCATTTGAAGTGTTGTTGAATCGAGCTCTTCCCTCGCTTGCTTTGCCAACACACCCTGCATAAGTCCCTCAGCTTTTTCAAATTGCTCTGCTGTCATGTATAACTTGAAAAAGCTGCAATCCAAGTTGGGCCGCATATTCTCTTCGACAAGATCCCATTGATTTGTCAAAAATCCATAAAGCACTTTTAATCTATCATCGGAGCCAGCCACCTCCTCAACCCAGGCCATAACATCTTCCTGGTCGTCATCAGCATTGCATTCAGAAAACTCGAAAATTACATCACCCTTTTCCTCTACATTTGCGTAGGAAAGCAACCATCCTGCCAAGTAGCCCTCGTCGAATTCAAACGCATGACGTATTCCCGTCGAATCAACATTTGGAGCCCAATCTTTTTTTTCAAACGCTTCGATAATTGAATCCACATCTGCGCGAACCTCCTCACTGTTATAATTCAGATGCATGCCCAACAATTCATCTAGAAACACTTTTGATCGCGCATCGTAGAATTCCTGAGTAAAGCTACAATTTTTATTAAAGATTTCCTCAACATCTATCTCGGCCTCAAGAATTGGGTGTGCTTTACATAATATTTCAATTCTTTCGTAATCACCATCGGATGAAAAATCTTTCATCAACCGCTCCAAGTATGAATCCGCCCAATCCCGCTCTTTCAACAGATACGCAAATGTATCGGAATGCATCCCATAGACTGCCGCATCCATAGCGCCTAACAGTTCGTCATCTGTGATCTCATAATTTTCGTGCAAATAGACAAACTTGCTGTGATCTAACGAGGCGCTTAAATTGTAGAGCTTTCCAAATTCATCTCCTTTCAACTTTAATTCATCGATGATTTCGATAAAATCGTTTAGCTCGTAACCTTCAATTAATTCTTTTTCATCAAATCCCATAACCTTCTCCTGGTGAGTGTGTTTTTTCAGTAAAAGGCCGAACGACTTTTTGTCAATACCCAGGAATATAAAAACTTCAACCAATTGCGGCTATCCCGTAAAGGAAACGACGGTCCTCACAACCGCCGCACCTCAACTCGCGCATTTGGAACTGGTGTCGCCAGCTCTATGAAATAGGCTTCCAGGCGCTTAGATGCCGCAAACCAAGCCCTCTCCTGGCAATAGCTCACAGCTTCCCCAGGACAGCAGTGCAGATAGAGAAGCCCCAAGAGGCCCTGATGCTGCTCCTCCGCAGCGATAGCCATGGCTTTGCTGTATTCGCTGGGGCTACCTAGCCCAACGCTCCCTGCCCTCGCCCACTCGATCATCCGCAGGATCAGATCAGGGTCTGTGCCTTGGCGCAGGTGACACCAATGCTCGATGGCCAGCGGGTCAGAGAGTGGATAGAGAACTAGGGCGGCTTGGAGTCGAGCGTTCATTGCTGCGACCGCCAGAGCTTTCGAGTCCTGGACCTTTGGGTCCACCTGGTCCAGCAGCTCACGCAACGTGACCAGGTCACCTGTTCTGGCAGCTTCGATGAACTGGTCTTCCGTTGAGCTACTCAGATGCGTCACCCGCTGATCGAGCACGAGTGACCTTCAAGACCTTCCGCTCGCTCCTCAGCACTTGCGCCCCGTATTCCGCAAGGGCTATCAGCCCGGTGGTCCAAGGCTCGCTAGGGTCTTCCAGGAGCTCCTGGATCGTCGCTTTGAGGCGCGGCGGCACGGTAATCATTGAACGATTTGTGCGAACGCCCTCAGGAGTGCGGTAGTCGCGGAGCCGGGCCGTGCGATGGAGCTGCAACTGGGGTTCTGCTCTTTTCCGACTGTGGACAGCCAGGTCAAAGTAGGACTGCCGGCACTCGTGATCCCCTGGCTCCGGTGCAGACCTGAGCTTGACGTTGACCCGCTTCTTGCTGCGATGTCGGGGCTTGTGGATGACATCCAGGGCAGTGTCGAGGTCTGGAACCTTCCTCATAGATCCGCCCAGGCTCGGCTGTCAAAGCCTCTCACTGCACGCGCAATCGCTTTGATGTCCTGCTGAGCGTGGCTGGCTCTCACCCCAACACGATCAAAGACCGTCTCCCCGTAACCATATGAGGAAGCAAAGATGGCGCGATCCCTCACGATCAGTGCCCCAGCAGGAAGCTGTGCGAAGCGCTGGCGATGCTCTGATCGGTCCGGATTGAAACGGTTGGCCACAATGATGTGAGGCAAGCTTTTCTTGCGCACGAGCTCCATTGTTTTCAAGAACACGACAAAGCTCACTGCATCGAGCAAGGTAGGGATGATGTAGACGTCAGCGTCGGGCAGGAGACCATTCTCAGGAAGCTTTGGGGCGGTGTCGAAGATATGGAAGTCGTGCTGTGCCCGTGACTTCACGACACCCACGGTGAAGGGCGTCTCCCCGGCCAGCCTTGCCCAGGCCAACGATGAGCCCTGGGCATCTAGGTCGGCGACATAGACGCTGGAACATGGGTAAGTGCACTGTAAACAGTGAGCGAGATTGAGAGTGAGAGTCGTGCGCCCTACTCCTCCCTTTCCATCGAGCATGTAGATCTTCATGAGAGCACCGCTTGGACTTGTGATGCGCGCTGACGGTTCCAATGACACATCATTCGTCTATCTCGATCTTTAGCTCGGTTCTTTAAACGCGATGCTCGCTCTTCTTTTTGGTTTAAATGAATCTGATAAAACTTGGTTGTTGTATCGATGTCATATTTAATTTTCATGATGATCTCCAGTTGGGGTTATCCCTAACTTGAATAAAAGGCAGCTCCAACTTTTGTCAACAGTTTTGACTCCAAATACTTGACAAAATTGCGATCAGCCTTTCAATAAATGAAAGGCACTCAAAGCCTCATCATCAAAAGGAGATCATCATGTTCAAATATCTTTTCAACCACGAAAGCCTTTTCATTTCACTAGGCTCGATGGCAACGCTTGCGGCCTTTGCCTTGCTTGGATGCTACGCAGCGCTGTCCGGAATTGGCCGCTTGATCAGTAGTGCCCTGGGAACGGGCGCATGAGACGGCTGATTACATGGCTAGTTCTTATCGCTTGCTTGATGATCGGACTTGACTACTTCTCAGCTAAGGCTATTGGAGGCATTCGAACGATTGAGTCGTCTCTTGCGAGAATTGGATCCAGATAAAGTAAAGGCCACTTAGAGTGGCCTTATTCTTGCCAAATTGGAGATATGGAATTCAAAGATCTCTCTCCAGAAGGGGCCTCAAATTCAGTGCAGAAGCAACAAGCGATTGAGAGACAGAGAACCGCCGACGAACCTCTGCGTAGGGCATAGACGGATGATCCGCAATAAACCTCGCCACCGTAATACGAGTCTCCTTAATTATTTCTCTCCGCATGCAAGCATTAGACTTCGCCGCGATCTGATGCACACGCTGCCTGCTTATTCCAAACATGCGGGCCAGGTCTGAATGTTTCTCCTTTCCATTCTTTAGCCTTGAAACCAATTTCGCTTTCTTGTTCCTAGTCATGCGCTTCATAGTGGGTTGACCCGTTGGTTCCGGGCCTGATCAATAAGATTGCGCTTTCTACCCTGCGCGATCTTCATATCAGCGGATTTGGGAATTAGCACTACCTTTGTCGCGCCCTTCTCAGCTGTCAGCTTGTCGTCGCCGTTAATGGCCCAGGACTTGACCAAAGGATCGTTACCTGTGCTGACAATGGCCATAGACTTCTTAAGCTCGTAACGAAACTTCTTGAGCTCTTTTTCAGAACCACTTAGCACCCGCAACTCATCAACCGAGACAGGATAGATCACTCTGTGAGATGACAAGTAGTCGTGCAGCCAAAGCGCCAATTGATTTTTTCCGAGTGCGACCTTTCTTTCCAAGTCATTGCAGATGACTTCATTGCCAAGCAGATCCATGACCTTCGGGTTGATTTCGATCTCGAAATGGCCTGTCTTCTCGTGACGCAGTGCTCCAACCAGCATCGTTCCAAAATATCGGTGTGTGTCCGTCTGATACCTGACGGTCGCTCCGACAAGATCTTCAAGCCGCTGGAGAATAAGATCTCTGTTCGTGCCACTTCTTGAAGACATGCCAAGCATATCGATGAGACGATCTCCACTGACTCTCACGACGCATGAGCCCTGCTCTCGCGTTAGCAGCAGAATTGATTGCCACACAATCGCGTGCAGCTGATTCAGTCGCGGCCCTTTGTAAGCAATCTTAGTTCCCAAAACGTGATGTGCGGCTATGCTGCCGGACTCAATCCGCTCACCATTAAACCGTGCCGTCCCGAAAAGTGCAGACCTGACAAGTCCCATTGGAACCGGTGCAAGCGCAAGCTGTTTTTTATCTTTCATTTTCATCCCCTTATCTGCTCCAACCACAAATAAGGCGAATATGATTTTTGTCAATAACGAAAGGCTTAAAGAGTGGAGACAGCGCTTCATTGACACTGCGCACTTACGCGGACCTGATGCGCACTTGTGCGGACCAAATGCGCACTTACTCGGACCAAATGCGCACTTGTGCGGACCAAATGCGCAGTTACGCGGACCCAATGCCTCCGAAAGCCTTGGCACATAAGGCTTGCGCTCGCTTAAGGCTTTAAGGTTTAAAGGTTAAAGGGCGCTGCGCGCTTTTTTCGCTATCGCTCAGGGAAAAATCAAAAGCCAAAAGCAAAGCAGTAATTTCTTGTCACCCCTTCCGCCTTTGCCCCCTGGGAGGGGGCGGCGGGTAAGCTGGGGCTATCGCTTCACCTGGCAGCTGCGCTGCGGCTTCGCCCCAATGGGAGTTGAGGGGCCGCTTGGCTCGGCCTGATGATGGGCGATAGCCCGTTCCACAGCCAGCCCCCTGGGGGGCATTGGCGCAGGGGGGTTGAAGTCGGGGGTGATCTACGTTGTGATCTGCTTGCTCGCTTTGAGCAACAAGGGGATCAAGGATGAAATCACACATCGTATTCGCAGGAATTTTGCTGCTGAGCATCGCGCACTCGTCCCATGCCCAGGATCTTGGGAACTTGGCTTTCGACAGGTTCAACAACACGGCCAAGGGCCTGTGCGGCCCAAGCATCATCGAATACACAGGGGTCAATCAAAACCGAACTGATGGCCGCGTTGGCGGATGGAACTACGATGGAGAGGTGACGATGAAGGTCACGTCCGGGCAGAAGGTCATCACCCCGCCCTTGGGTGTAGGAAGAATCACTGCCGTGTGCCTGGGAGAGTCTCGGCCGATCTTGGTGGTCATCGAAGACAAGGCACCTTCCAAGCGATTTTTCAAAGCTTACGACGCGCGGAGTCTCGCCCCAATCAGCGAGAAGGAAGGTTGCAATTTCGTGTGTATGGAAGAAGCTGGCGTCAAGATCCCACCGAAGCTTGCTTCGTTTGATCCGCCGATTGACTGACCATAACGACGCACTCACTCAAGAAGAACGCCCATGTCTTTTTCAGAACACTTGCAATTGAAGGACGGCGAGACGCTTCGCCTCGACAGCTCGCGCGAGACAGGTTTTATGGGGAACGTTGACGTCGACAATTATTCAATCCTGAGCGCCGATGGCGAAGTGGTCGGCAAGGTTGAATACACTGTTGACACTGCCGTCAAAGGCTTGAAGGTGACATACAAGGTCGTCCAGACCGATCTTGAAGGTAAGACTGTCCTGCAAAAATTCTGGTAGAGCATGCCGCGCCGCAGATGAAGAAAGCCCCGGACATCCGGGGCTTTTTTGTTGCTCAGTTCCAGCCGTGGCCAACTCGATCCAGGTCGTAGTCGCGACCAATTTGGTGAGCGGCTTCGAGAGCTGAAAGATCGCCGTAGCGCTGCTTGAACTCGGCTTCTGAGAAGCCGGCTTCGTCGATGCTGATGCCGAACATTCTGGTGAAGTGTTCGTTTGCTTCTTTGAAGAATTTCGTGCTCATCATGTTGCTCCAATTGAGCCAATTGCTCGCGATGAGTCGCAGGGAAGCGGCAAGAACGCATTGCACTGAAGCCGAAACGCAGTGGAGGAGCGCGGGCGCTTGCAATGCGTTTAGCGACCAATCTTTGTCGCTAGCTATTTGCGAATTGGACCAAATAAATTGTGCTAGAAACCCTTGCCAAAAGAGTCAGTTGCCTTAGCCTGGTCAAGAGGAGGCACTTATGACTGATGAAGATCTGTATTTCGAAGAAACGGCGCTCACACCTGATGATATCTATCCACCATTTAGGCGGTTCGTCGCAGAACGGCACGGGGACGGCCTGCTCTTTAGCGTAGCCACAGATCAGACAGAGGTCGAAGGCCATTTTAACGACTTCGAGATCATCGACCTGGTCGATCTGGCTCTCATGCAACACCGCAGCATTTGGATTGGCGCATGAGCAAGACAGACGACTACGCGCGCAAATTTGCTGATCTCGTGATCCGCAGCCTTGAGAGCCAAACAGCACCGTGGATGAAGCCTTGGAAGCCCGGCGAAGTCCCGGCTGGGCCCCACAACGGCGTCACTAATCGTAGCTACCGGGGCGGCAATTTCATGAACTTGCTCATGACACAGCACGAACGCGGCTATCAGTCTGCTGAGTGGTTGACGTTCAAGCAGATTGGGGAAGCCGGTGGCAAAGTGCTCAAGGGCCAGAAAGGCACGTCGATCCAGTTCTGGAAGACGACAGAGCCAAGTGCAGAGCAACTGGCTGAGGATCCAGCGGCAAAGAAGCGCATGCAGGTCTTCTACTTCACAGTCTTCAACCGCGATCAATGCGATGGCTTGCCTGAGCCGAAAGCTCAGCTCCAAGTTCCGGAGCAATGGCGACATGAGAAGTGCGAGCAACTGATGAGCGATTCGGGAGTTCCGTTCAACTTCAATGGCGGTGATAGGGCTTACTACCGTCCTGACATCGACCAGATCTTCATGCCTTCGAAAACTGCGTTTGAAAGCCAGGACGGCTTCTATACAACAGCCCTTCACGAGCTAGGCCACAGCACCGGCCATAAAAATCGGTTGGGGCGTGATCTATCGGGAAAGTTTGGCAGTGAGAGCTACGCTATTGAAGAGCTTCGAGCTGAATTCTTCTCTTTTATGTGCGGCGAACGCTTGGGGATCGGGCACGATCCAGGGCAGCACACGGCCTATATCAAATCATGGATCAAAGTGCTCAAGAACGATCCCAAGGAAATTCTGCGAGCGTGTGCGGATGCAGAGAAGATCTGCAATTTCTTGAAGATCGAGCGATATCAAGAGCTTGAGCAAAACAATGTCCAGGCGCAAGAGCTAACGGGTCAAGAGCGCCGTCAAGGACGGCCGGTGCGTAAGGCAAGGGCGAAAGCTTTCGATCCTCTTGCACCTAAGTCGCTCGACGAACAGATCAACGACATGAAGTCCCGGCGCAGAGCTAAAGAACTGGCGATAACGCTATGACCGAACGGCTGCCACAAATCCATAATTCAGACCGCGAGGAGAGCCGGCAGTGCTACACACAGCCCGGGCATGAACCCCGCCCCAAGCTCTTCGATTTTAGCAACCTCAGCCCTGAATCCCAGGCAATCTATGATGCAAGCCGCGCCGGATCGCGGTTCGATCACCTCATTGATCATGCCTTGCTTCTCGCTCGCATCCGGGGTGACAAAGAACAGCTTGTCTATGCTTCTGAGCCGGATGACACACTCACCGGCACCACCCTACTGGACGCTGTCGAGAACGGGCGCTGGAACGAAGCCAGAGGCCTTATCCGCTCACATGTAGACATCAACGCGACTAACGCGTTTGGACAGACAGCCTTGCACCTGGCTGACGACTCTGGGGTAGTCGATGCCCTGCTCCGCTTTGGGGCGAAGCAAGACATCGTGGACGATTTCGGCAACACGCCGGTGCAAGCGGCTATGGCGCGCGGTGATCACGATGCGCAGCACCTGATGATGAAACACAAGTATCAGACCGGGCACTGCGTAAGCGCGAGAAGATAAGCGGGTGAATGCTCTACCACTATGCTGTTTTTACGTAGGCGACGTCGTGATCTAGCACGCCGAAGTTGACTGCCTGAACCTCGCGCACCACCAACGACGCCAGGTCAACCTCAAGAGTGACTTCACGCGCATCATGCTCGCGCCAATCCACTGCTCTAGCAGGCTCCTTCCCATTCCACTGAATACAGGGCTCAATCCTGCTCCCATCCTCGTCTTCTTCCATCAAATACGCGGTCATTCCTTCTCGATAGATTGACTCTGCTCTTGCAACTCGTGAGGACTTGTGAAACAGCACCACGTTCCTGCCTTGACTCTGGTGACCGTGGGCAGGAACTTGGGCGGACTTAAAGTAGATGCCGTCGAGGTTGAGATCTTTGTTCGTAGCAAGGTAGTCAGCAATGGCCTGAGTGACGATGTAGCCCATACCCTCATCCTCCGGCATGACAGGCATGGTCACCCGATTCGTCAAATCAGAAAGGAAGTGGCAACGTGCAATCTGCTCAAGTGCGCTGGGGTCAAATAAGCTCATGTCAGTGCCAGTGTCCACCATACTCAGCTCATCAAGATCAAGCAGACGCAGCTCGCGGGTGATCTCGAACTCACCGCTTAGCACTTTGCTTCCTACCGGCGGGCGCACCTCTGCCAATGCAATGCTAGCGGTGGTTGCACCGTAGAACACCGATACGCCGGCCACGTTCATCCGCCCCGCTCTGCCCTTCCCTTTTGGGGGCGGGCCTAACTCCAGTGCGGGATGTTCTAGGGCATGTTCGAGTGACTCGTCGCTTTGCAGGACTCTTGCACGATGCAACCTGTGAAGCGGCATCCCTGGACCTGCGAGCTGGATCACCCCTTGTCCATAGTAGGTGTGGTCATCACCTACCGTTCCGAAAACCATCTCTAAGGTTTCCAGGGCATCGGGGTTGAACATCCGAGCCTCATTCTTAAGGCTATCCGACATCCGTCGCCACTGAACACTAATCCTGTCGCCGAGCTCATGTCGCCGGATAAAAAATGGGTCAGGGTTCTCACCAGGATCACATTCATAACCGTCCAGGATGAGCTCCGATAGGTCATTGATAACAGGGTCTGTGGATTGGAGCAGTTCTTCCAGGCAGACGTTCAGAGGGTCTCCGTCGGGCTCGGCACCGTATTCCACCACCTTCTCAGCCAGGCCAGTTGGCTCGTAGAAGTTCTCAAGGACAGTGCCACACCGAGCTGCAATTTCTTCAAGAGTCTGTGTCGGTGCAACCGAACCACAGTAGCTGCACGGCAAGACTGACGCCGCGCTTTTGGCAATGAGGCCCGCTAGATATGTTTCACCGATATGCTTGGGGCAAACACGATTTTCAGCTGTCATGGCGTGCCCTCGGGCATAGGCCACATCCTGACCATCTCGGAGAACAGAACTTCACCGCGAGCACGGACTTCATCTTCGCCCCAGGACTCCATCTTGTGGAAATACTGGGTGAGGTTGAGCTTCGAATACGTCAGCAGCTCCGTCTTCTTCTCGCCCCAGGCCTTGTGCTGGAGACCACTGTTGAACTCGCCCGTGATGAGGGTCAGGTTGCCCAGGGTGTGAATGAGCATGTTGCGCCGCGCAGCGAACTTGATCCTCTCCACATCATCAGTCAATGAAGCAGGAAGCGGCCAGTGCTTCTCCCACGACTGAGGCATGACATGTTCAACCGTGAGATTTGTAGGCATGGTTAGCGCCTCGCTCTTGCCCGACCGGAAACGGTCGTCAAGCGCTTCCAGGACCGTCCTAGACTTCGTGACAGTGCGACTGGTGTAGAGCGGCTTCTCAAACACCGCCACACGCAGCTCATCGTCCGTGGGGAACTTACTGCTATCCCCGACACCACGGATCAGCTGCTCGCTCACGGACCTTGCCGTGAGTTCGCCCGACCTTTCTACTGCCTTGATGAGGTCAACAAAGAATCGGTTGTAGTTCTTCGGTGTGAGATTGACGATCCATCGACGCATCAGGAACGATTCGAGGACTACCAGGATCTTGTTGAACTCAGCTCGGTTGTCCGGCATCAACCGCGCATAGCTGTAGAGCAAGAAGGGGTAGACAGTTGCGGTGTTGATCGCACTCAAGCGACGCAGGAACAGGGCGAGCTCTGGATGATGATCGGGGCTGTAGAATTTCTGGAAGATGTCCCCAAACTTCGCGAGCTGGATGATGTGCTCTGACGGAGTCTTTGGCGTATCAATACCGACCACCGACACTTCGGCCGAGTTCTCAAAGAATCGCTTGTATTCGTTGAACAGATGCGTTGCTCGCACCTCTTCTCTGAGCATCATGCTCAGGTAGTGGTTGATGAAGAGATCGATTCGTGGCCGCTTCAACCGGCCCTGTGTCACCTCCTCACGCCAGTAATCGGAATCGATCCGACGCCAGTGCTTCTCGTGGAGCTTTTCAACGTCTCCCTCCTTAGCCCCTGGCTGCAGGATCGCCTTACGGAACAGGAGGTTCTTGATCAGGTCAGCAGGAAGAAGCGGTTCCCCTCGGTGGTTGAGCGTCTCAAAGATCAGCTGACTCTCATCCCCAGCGGTAAGGTCGATGACTACTAGGAGCAACCCTTCGGTTACGACCTTCCAGATGCACTCGATGCGGTCTTCCGGCTTGGTCTTTGCAAATTCATCGGCACGATCCACATCGACATCATCGCCATTGACCCAAGCAGCAATGTTCGCAGCGAAGAAGAGATAAGCCTCTACCAGTCGGTTTTCAGCCAGTGTCTTGTCAGCCTTGACCAGTGCCCTAACCTCATCGTCAGACGAACATGCATGGATAGCCATGAACGCAGCTCGATCCGCATTTGTGGGGAGAAGCTTGTATTTCTCTACCTCTTCATCGATATCGAGCACACCGTTCTCAACCAACGCGCCAAGTCGATGAGTCTGCTTCTCACTCCCCACCTTCCGGGAGAGGTTGCGTGCAGCCATCAAGAAGAGCTGCAACGTGGTGAAACGCTGCTGGCCATCAATCACCAAACGGGTTTGCACAGCGCCGGACTGGCTGGTTGCCAGCTCAAACACTGCTGCCCCGAGGAAGTGCGGATGGGCACCGCCTTGATAGAGATACCTATCCAAGAGAGCCTCGATGTCCTCCCAGAGCGGCACCCAGTTCGCATCTTGCTTCCATACATATGGACGCTGAAAAAGAGGAACTTGATACTGGACCGAAGGTTCCAAGAGCTTCCTAAGATTTCGCGTGGTCGCTTCCATTATTTATGCTCAACTAGTTGGCGCGTTGCACTCTGTGCATGCCGATCATTGAAAAGCGTAGAGCTAGAACGCAGCCCCGCACCCTAAAGTTGCAGGCCCTTGTTGGGCTGAGAAGATTATCGGTTACTCCTGTAACGCCCTAGCAATCTTGTCGAGCGCAGCGTAGATTTGGCGAACCGTTTGAATTTCAAATTCCTCACGATCCTCTTCGTCATGAGTGCCTTTATTGAAACGAGACCAGACAGACTGGCTGTTCGGGACGTTCAGAATTTCTTGGAATCCCGCACTGAGCTCTGTCATCGCCTGGCCCGTCAGCTGTCCTCGATGTATTCCCTCGTTCAAAGCCTTGATTAGAGCTTGGGTAAGCGCACCGAGCTCTGGCTTGAAAGTTGGCGGCGCGATGGGAAGCTTCAATTGGGCGAGTTCCCTGGATCTACCGCTGATCTTCTTCCAGGTCTTGGCGGTCACGTTTTCGAGGGCTTGGCGACAGAAGGCTAGACACTGTCTTTGGTCACCTTCGTCGAGGAACTGCCGTGCACGCAGGAGGTAGTTCCTACTCGTGCCCCCTTGGACACGCGGTTGATGGTCGCCATCATGATGACTCAGCACATACAAATTAGAGACATCGTTGCCAAGCTGATTCTGGATATCCTTGATGAACTCATTGCCGTGACAGGTGATGATGATCTGCTTGATGTTGAGCCGCTCGTCGCCAAACAGCGTCTTTCGTATGCCGGCTCGATGGTCGGAATCAATTGCGTTGACAGCATCGTCAAAGACCAGCAGCGGTAGTTCCAGCTTGATGTTCTTAGCAAGAAGAATGGCTAGACCAAGGCACCTGAGATGCCCCTCGCTGAGCACATGAAGCGCATCATGCATCCGGGCTGGATCTGCACCGAACGCAACCATAATTTTCTCTCCACCTTTGAGGGGGAGAGATAGTGAGGTGAGCTTGTCCCTTTCGTGATCATCCTCATTGAACGCGTTGTAGAGGTCTAGCGTTAGATCATTGAGGTCCGCCAAGAACTTCCTGGGCAGACCATCAAGATAGGCTCTGATGGCAGCTCTGAATGCCGCATAGCCCGTCCGAATACGCGTTTCGAACGCGTAAGACTCAGCCTCGAGACGCGCGCTTTCAATGAGATCTGAGTTCGCCAGATCGAAGCCTTCGACCAGCGTCTTATCAGCCACCAAGCCAGCTTCGTGCTGAACTATCTTGGCATCAATGACCGCCAGACGTTGAGCGATGTCACTCAGCTTGTCCCTCTCCGAGATCACCTGTTGGCGAGACTCAGCACGCGTGCTCAGTTCCAAATCACCCGCTTCCAAAGCAGCAAGCGCCTTAGAGACGTCACGCACATGGTGTGCCTTCAAGCCGTCTATGTTCCAGTCAGCGCCTTGCCCACTTACGGCCCAACGGACTACGGCGTTGTTTGCTAGAGCTTCGTATCCTGCTTGATCTTTAATTGGGGCAAGATACGCTCGGATCTGGCGCAATAGCTCGTTGCAGCCTTCTTTGAGCGTGCTTGCCTGATCTTCTAACACTGCCAATTCTTGAAGATTCCGCAGCTCATGGTCTGCACGTTCAAACGGATTGGCGACTGCATGAGCCAGGGGCGTCAAGCAGGCTGGACACGCTTCACCAGCCTCAGCTCGGAGCTCCTGGATGGATTGAAAGAGCTTCTTGAACGAGACTTGCCCAGCCAAGTCGGCTAGTTGCCTTCTTACGTTATGCAGCTGTCGCTGGGTCCTCCTTAGTGCAAGAAAGGACGGTCGAACACCACTTACTTTGAGACCAGACTGAGCGGGAATGATCTCATCTGCTGCGGTGATGAGCCCTTGGAGTCGGCTCTGGCCATCATCTGGGTCGATGAGTTCACGGACGCGGTCAATGTTGCATTCAAGCTCCGCAGCGAGTGCGCTTAGCTCGTCAACGAACGCTTTTGACGTTACATCTGCGTCTCGGAGACGCGCTTGAGCAGCGGCAAGGGCAGATGCCTTGCCTTCAAGGAGCAGTTTCTTCGGCGTTTCAAGCAACAATCCGATATCGATTTCAGTGGGAAATTGCTTGACGAAATCGCTAAATTCCTCAAGCCCAAAGAGCGATGCAATGAGCTCCCCAGCCTGGGCTGGCGTGCGTGCAGCGATCCTGGCGAAGCTCTCGATCCGGTTCTTCTCGATGATTGCAAAGCGCAGCAGACCCGGAACAGGTGCAACCGGAACGCCCTCATCGTCACCTTGAGAGAAGAGCACAGGTGCCAAGTATCGACCTTCATGGATGTTGGTGAAATAGCTCCCCAAAGCTCCTGCTCGCTTGAGTGAAGCCTCTTCGACGTCACCAGTCAGCGCATACTCGATAGCCTCACAGAGACTTGTTTTGCCACTTCCGTTAGGACCGTAGAAGAGGGTCACTCGCTTGCTTAGGTCGAAGATCTCCTCTCTTCTGAATCCACGGAACGGCCCAATTTTGAGTGACTTCAAGTCAGACCAAGTAAGGGCATCCTGATCAGCGCGAGCTCCGAGCTCAGGCAGCTGTTCAACTCGGTGCAGGCTTCCCCGGAGCAATTCTGCAACGTTTTGTGACCTACGGCCACCGGCACTTGGGGCGTCAGCGATGCGTTGGAGGTGCACGTGGATGACATGCGCTACACGACGCACCTCGATATCAGCATTCGACGCACCGAGATGCTCTAAAAAATTGAAATATTCTTCGTCCAATGAACTCACACTTCCCCCTGATGCATGGTTTCGCGGCTACTGGTCAATTGACCTGATGTGCATTCTCGTTGTCAATGCACATACGTGCCCGAACATCCAACGACCTGGATCCAGGTCGTTGGTAATGTGACAAGGGCGTTCGGCAAGCTGTGCACTGCTCATTCTTGAATCTTTGCGAGAAGCTCTTTCATCATCGACTCAGTCGCTTCGACATGATTGAACGCCATGAGCGGCGCGAGATCGAGCGAAAGCGCCTGGTTCTTGTCCGCAATTTGGAAAAGTATCCGCGTCACAGCATCGAAGTCAGCGTCGAGCTGCTCCCAACTAATCTTGGCTTCGTCAAAGAGCTCTCGATGCTGCTCGCGTTGGGTCGAATTATGAGAGAAGAGTTTGTTGCGAAAGACACGATATTTGTCGCAGATCTTCGCAGCTTCTGCTTCTAGCTCTGCCGGCACTTCTGTGCCCTCAGCTCGTATCAAGCGAGCAAGCTCCGGGATCGACGCACTTCCGGTGCTGTCTTCCAACACCGCCACCAATCCCACGAACGTAGCGAGCTGGCATGACCAAAGGATGGGCAGCGTAACGTCCTCCAAACCGCTGAGCCGGTCGGTCAGTCGCCTGGGGCTGTCTTCACCCATTGCAAGATTGAGTGCTTTGCTAATCGCGTAAGCCTGCCGTGTTTCTACGAGCCTGGAAGTGATCAGGCGATAGACCACCACAGTCTTCGATTCTTCCATGTCCATACGTGCGCCCCTCTTCCCTAGACCGCCTAGCCCGGCTCATCTTCGCAGGCTATGCCGTGCCTGGTGAGCATGGCACTGATGCGTTGAGCGACCAACACCTGGTGAGCTCCCGCGTTGTCTTCAATGACGTCTGCCAGGCCTGCGAAGGCTGCCCAGAAGTCGCCCGAGCTGGGGTGGGCCTGGATCAGCAAGGGAAGGTCGGTTTCTAGCGCGTTGAGTTGAGCTTCCAGCGTATTCAGGTTGGCAGGCATCGGGCCGGTCCTTCTTCATCAATGACTTATGGAATTTGTTAGTAATTTCACTAACACAGTTCTAAGCTAGCGCCGTAGCAGCATGCTGAGGCCTGTCAGTCTCAGCCCGTGATTCAGCTTTCTCGGACTCTCCCACTATGCACCCCATCGCCCCTCCAAGCCTCCTGGGCGCTTTCAGCCCCTTCGCACCTACCCATGCCCTACCCGTGCTCAGCATGCGCGTGAGCTGTGGCTTCCCAAGCCCTGCGGAGGACTTCTTCGGGGCTGAGGACACGCTATGTCTCAATCAGCACTGCATCAGCAATCCAGTGGCCACGTTCTTTGCCACCGCTGAGGGGGACAGCATGACTGGGCTCGGGATCGACCAGGGCGACACCCTCGTCGTTGATCGCAGCTTGGAACCCAAGCACGGGGACATTGTCCTGGTGCTGTGGGAAGGGGGATTCATGGTCAAACGGCTTGTGATGAGCCGGAATCGCCTGGCGCTCCACTCGGGACACCCGGACCATCCTCCTATCCTGGTGCCCCCAGACATTGAACTGGATGTCTGGGGTGTTGTGACTTGGTCTTTTAAAAAGCAGCTGAGGCGATGATGCGCGAGCGTATTGAGCAGTGGAAGAGCATCTTCCAAACCGACGAGAACAGCATCTGCAAGCAGCTATCCGGAATGGCTTGGGACCTTGCCGTGTTCACCTGCCTAGTGGAAGCCATCGACCAAGCTCCAGATGGCCCTCAAGGCAAGCAGCTAAACGGAGTCATGGTCAGCATGCTTGCCAACGGTTTTTGGCACAGCGCGTTCCTGGGCGTCCGTAAACTGGCTGACAAACATCCCATTGGGGGTGCACGGGGCGTCTGCTCGATTGGAGGCCTCATCGCTGATGCGAAGGCGGCTCGTCAGCTCATCACTAGACGGGTTTTTGTAGAAGAGATTGCCGGCCTCAACTATGACTACGTAGCCACTCGTGCACGGTTCGAAGAGTTCGTTCGCGCTCATCCCGCTGGCACAATCGTCTCCGGCCGGAGGTTCGATGAAGAACTATCGATCCGTAGGCATCTCGAGTTCGACACGCTGAGCGGAACGACCGAGCAAAACAGAACGGCTGATGATGTGATTCGAGAAGACTTCTTTGTTGCGCTGGAACAGCGTATGGCAAGGCTTGAAGGTGTGGTTACGCACACGCACATCGACGTGGCTCATGCGGCTACGGAAGCAAGTCGGGCAGGAAGGCAGTTGGAAAGCTGGCAGCTTACGGATGCAAAAAATGCATTCAGGGACCTTGCGCAAACGGCAGAGATCCTAGGTAGCGCCCTTTGCTATGATGGCATTGGCTCGGTCCTTCCAAGGCCCCAGTTCGATCAGTTTGAGCACATCGAGCAACCACTTTTCAGCGGCGACCCCGCAGTTCTTCACGCGAAGTGGGATGAGCTG
This sequence comes from Stenotrophomonas maltophilia, assembly GCF_047497515.2. GTDB lineage: Bacteria > Pseudomonadota > Gammaproteobacteria > Xanthomonadales > Xanthomonadaceae > Stenotrophomonas. The sequence goes on along the minus strand of NZ_JAXAXL020000001.1, from coordinate 434,442 downwards.
TCGGCTGAGATCACTCGATGGCACGATGTGAGCGAGATCAGGCTGTGAGCATGATCGCTCTCCAAGACGGGAACAACTTCTACTGCTCTGTTGAAGCAAGCTTCGATCCGAGGCTTCGCGGTAAGCCTGTGTGTGTGGCAAGCAGCGGGGATGGCTGTGTCATTGCAAGAGATGCACTGAGCAAAAAACTCGGTGTGCCGATGGGTGCCCCAATCCACCAGATCCCACCAGACGTGCGCCGGCAGATCACTTTTCGCTCTGCAAATTTCGCGCTCTACGGTGACATCAGCGCCAGGATTGCGTCGATCTTAAGAGGCCTCTTTCCTGCAATCGAGCAATACAGCATCGATGAAAACTTCATTGACCTGGCAGGCATCCCCTCAAAGGATCACGAGCGTCTCGCAGCAGAAGCGCGAGCCCGAATTTTCAAGTGGACCGGCATTCCCTCATGTGTAGGCATTGGACCGACGAAGACGCTGGCGAAGCTCAGCAACAAGAGGGCCAAGTCCTCCATTTCGGGTGTCGTTACGACGATGCCTGACGACCCTGCCCTGCTCACATACCCAGTTGAGGATGTTTGGGGTGTGGGAAGGAAGCTCACTGCAAGATTGGGTGCGGATGGCATCCTGACGGCTGGCGATCTCGCTGCCACTGACGTAGACACTCTGCGTTCTCGATATGGTGTTGTGCTGGCACGCACGCAGCGGGAGTTGCAGGGCATCTCGTGTGCAGAACTCGAAGAACACGAGCCACAACGCAAGGAAATCATGGTGTCTCGGACATTCGGCAAAGACATCACGTCACAGACCGAGCTGATGCAAGCCATTGCCACTTTCGCACAGCGAGCCTGCGAAAAGCTTCGTTCAAGGCAGCTGCAAGCAGCGGGCGTATGGGTCTTCATCCAGACGAACCCTTTCAAGCAAAATTTTCCGCAATACAATCCATCAAAGTCGTTTCGATTGCTGATGCCGTCTGCTGACACCAGGGAAATTCTGATGGTTGCCCAGGGGCTGGCCAAATCCATGTTCAAACATGGCTACGGCTACAAGAAAGCAGGTGTCAGCTTGCTTGATCTGAGCCACATGGATGTCCAGCAAGGAGACCTGTTCGCCGGGGTCGATCAGCGCAGCAAGGCCATTATGGATGTCATGGACCGGACCAACCAGAAGTTCGGCCGAGGCTCTATGGGCTTTGCTTCCACGGCTTGGCGTCCAAGGGGTAAGACACTTGAGAAGCCCGCCTGGTCCGTAAAACGGGACATGCTCTCCCCCGCTTACACCACTGATTGGAAGCAGCTCATCCGCGTGAGATAGTGCCGGTGCGGCATCGGCAGGATGCCTGGACCCATACAAGGAAGAGCAGGCATGGCACAGCAACAGCAAGATGCAACCGTGGCGGTCATGATCGACTGCGACAACGTGGCCCCAGCAATCATCGACTTTGCACTTCTCATGGCGGCTCAAGCCGGGCGAGTGATCCTTCGCCGTGGGTATGGCAACAAGGCAACACTCAGTAATTCTTGGGAACAAGCGTTGGTCCGTCAGGCGTTCACCCCATGCCTTCAATACCAATACGCTTCCAAGAAGAACACTGCTGACATTGCGCTTGCTCTTGATGCTCAAGAGGCACTGTTCGACAAGCGTGCGGAGGTCTTTTGCTTAGTAACGAGCGACTCGGACTTCGCATATCTCAGCCGCAGGCTGAGGGAACGCGGCGCTACGGTCTTCATTGTGGGCGAAGCAAAGACACCAGATGCACTGCGCAATGCGTGCGACCGGTTCTTCGAATGGAGCCCTGAACAAGCCGCTGCGCAAGCACCTGATGCCGAGACCCCGGAAGCCAAACCTCGGGCCCCAGCCCAACCCAAGCCCAACGCTGCGCCCACCCCGTCTGCCAAGATCAAGCGTAGGCCACGGTTCGTCGTGGAAGCCGTCTCCCTCCTGGCCGCAGGCACGCCTGATGGAAGGGTTAGCGTGAGCGCTCTGAGCCAGTATTTGAAACGTGCCGACTCTGCCTTTTCGCCCAGTGCGTATGGGCATTCTGGGCTTGTAGACATGTTGAAGACCTATGACCTGCTCACCCCTCACTTGGAGGAAGGCGGGCATTGGACAGTGAGTCTCGCTGCTGAGCCTGACGCGGAATAGTCACGAGGTAGGAGCACGGGATCGACTTGCAGCAGCATGCCAGCTGCTCCGTAGACCAACGATGCCTGTGGGGTCGTCGGTCTACACGATGCACCCACTAGCCGTGAAAGTTGATCACAGGTAGGTCTTGCAGATGCTTGATGCTCTCTACCATTTCTTCTGAAAACTGAAAGAACTTGTTGGCATCATGAACTCGATAGCAGAGCTCAAAGAACATGCCATATGAGATCACGTAGCAAGGGATGCTGCGCTCCACCATCAGCACATTGAGGATCTTCGCGTATTCTTCGCTCTCTCGCTCAAAGACTTCTTTGATGATCGTGATCGCAAAGAGCTGCTTCTGGCTGATATCGATTGACTTCTCTTCGCCGTTGAGGGTGTAGCGAAGCGTTCCGTTGCCTGCTTTGATGTAACTTTGTGCACCCCGAACCTGTGCCACGGCTTTCTTGAAAGCGGTCATCGCATTGGTTTGCTTCCGACTGAGCTTCTGCTTTGCGATGCGCTCAACGTTTGGACTGTCCTTGGCTTGGATGATGAGCACTCGATCATCTGTCACCACCAAGACGTCACAAATCTCTTCCTTGTCAGTTGTTCGTAGTGGTCCGTGGTAGAGCTGACTTTGGGGAAAGCACATCGCCAAGCACTTGATGATGTCTTCTTCTTGGAAGTTCCCAGGCTCCTCCCTCTCTAACGTGGAGATGCTGTATCCCTTTGCCCCGTGATGTTGATGGAGCGGATACCGAGCATCCTGGATGGCAAGACTCTCTCCAAAGGGGGCGTGGACAAGCCGGACTGTCAGTGCTTCCTCGTCGTCCTTGCTGGTGCGCAGACCGAACCAGGTAGCGACTCCATGCAGCATGTGCTGAGCCTGGACAAAGTCCGAGCCAAGCAGCCTCAACCCGTCCAGACGGCTCTTGGTAACTTCTGGGACATCAATCTCTGCTTCGTAGACCAAGAACTCTCGCCCATGTTCATCAAAGAAATGAACATTGATCGAAGGGCTGGTCAAGGTCGCCAACAGGTGGCGACTCTCGACGTCATCGAGCAAAGCTGTGCGAATGATCAAAGGTTCATCTTCGTCGTCGAAGAACGCGAAGGCCAAAGCTAGCGTCTCTTTTCCATCAAGGTCCGCAGGACACACATAGACCTTGATGAAGCCACTGATCTTGGCCGCGAGAAGGAACTCTTTTTGAGCCTTGACGATGAGGAACGGATTGCCACCATCAGGATCAGGTGCAGCCATGATGCCGACTGGATAGCTCAGAATCTGGTGGTATAGCTCGGGGTGAAGGACGGTTAGCATAGAGCGAGGATAACGCCCTACCCTCTGCTTGTGTAACAGCGGGATCTAGCGACCGAGCAGCTGTGCGAGAGTGTCTATCACGTCTGCCCAGAAGCCTTTTGTTGCACTAGGCCATCGCAGGGTCTTCGCGATCTTTAAGCTACTCGGCGTCTGCTGGCGTCTGCAATCCACAACGATTCCTGGCGGCTTACCATAGATTTGATGCCCGTGAGTGGCTGCGACATAGCGCCAAGCTTTCTCATGATCTTCGGCTTCAAGCTGAGTGCCTTGAATCGTGGATAGGTGCTGGAACTCGAAAGCGCGTGGCCAACCACCAGCAACCGACTCGTGTTCCTTTTGCCGCCGGGCCATGTCAACGGTCTGACCGATGTAGACCGCCCCACTTCTAAATTTGAGAGCGTATAGATGCCGTTCTCTTGCATGATATTTCTGATCTCGCTTATACCGCACTGAATCTCCTGATTTGCTGAGTTAGACCCAACAAAACAGAAAATCCAGAATTGGCAATGGCTAATGGACGATCAATCGCTGAAAAAAATTAGGATGTGTGTGCGGGAACACACACACCCCGGGTGAGAGGACAAGGAGAAAAGCCCCTCATACCCATCAGAAGAAATTTTCCACAGGCGTCAAGCGTTATCCGCGTGGTTACACATTCACTGCCGAGTAGCGACGTGTCCACGATGCAAAAATTCCTCGAAGCGCGGAGGCGGGAGCGTCCGAAGTTCCTCTACTGTCGCTTTAAGCGAATTATAGTCATCATAAGAGTCTTCGGGACGCGCAACCAAGCATGCCCCGTTGTCAAGCAAGAATTCAATTAGGAATTCCAGGCATGGTCGATCTTCATCTGCGGAACCACTGTGAAGGTAAAGATCCAACAAATCATGAAGCTCATTGTCGCTCTTGAGGTGGAAGAACTCGGCATCCTCAAAATTTGCCCCACTTTTCAACAACAGAGCGACTGCACCAAATTGTTAATACGCCGTATCGACAGGACTGCCAAAGCCAAAATCAGTTCCACTCATGTCATTGATATCAGCGCCATAGTTCAAAAGCAGCTTGATCTGATCAAGCTCTCCAGAGCAAGCAGCGTTCGTCAAAGGCGTGGGAAATTTATGATAGCCGGTATAGCAATCAACGAAAGCACCCTCCTCTAGTGCAACCTTCAACTCTTCGAGCGATCCGGCCGCGATCAACCGTTCACATGCGGCAACGCGCTGCTTTTCTTCGCCCGGAAATTGAGCGATCCACGCCTTGAACTTTGGTATAAGTAGTGTCATCAAGTGACCATTGGCGTCGATCGTGCCACTTTGGTCATAGTATGAGCTCGGGAATTCCCGTGTCTTCGCGCTCTTCTTAGCAAACCATCCACATTGGAGCTCCTTAAATAAGTGCATGTTCTTATCAAAAGGCTCTGCCCAATAAAGTCAATGCTTGAAGATCAAAAAAGCCCCTTTCCAGGGGCTTCGATTGCAGGACATGGGTAGGTGCAATTACCTTTTTGTCGTTGAAGCGTCAAGCTCTGCCCGCTCAGCGAGCGCTTTGCTTTGCGCCTGCTCTCGATCCATCCATAGGAGCTTCTGCCGATGCTTGGCTTCAAGATGCTTGCGGTAGGCCTCTATGTAAGCAGCCTTTTCTTCATGCAACGCCCAGGGCTTCTCAATTGCCTTTTCAGGCGTAAGGGCGACGATACGACATCCAGTCCGTAAGGTGTCTGACAAGAGCTCGTCTGAGACAGAGGTGATCAAGCTATTGCAAAGAACAACGGGCCTACCCGTGATCTTATCTTTGAAGACGATAAAGAGGTTTGGGCTGGGACGAAGATCGAGTCCAGCGCTGCCTTCGATTTCCTCTTCTACCCCGCTCTTTTTCTTTAAGACCGTTGCCCACCATCGCAAGATTTGATCTTTGCGAGCCGTGTGGCTTTTTGACAAGAAGAAAGGATCATCATATTTTTTTCGGGCTTCTCGCAATGCACTGCTGGTGATGCCCAGGAAGAAAGCAGTCATGGATAGTGTGAATAGAGCATCACCGCCCATCCCATGAAGCATCTTGCGCACCGATGCATAATCTTGAGCTGCCTTTATCCTTTTGCGCTCTTCTTTATGTAGGAAGAGCGACTCCAACGCGTTCTTGAAGCCTTCTTCCTCAGCTTTCTCGTTTGTCATTCTTGGCATATAAAAAGGCTCTGTTAGCGTTGGGTGTTGGTTTTCAAACGCACGCAAGAAAAAGGGCTTGATTCCAAGCCCTTTTCAAATCAGATAGTTAGGCCAAAATTCTCTACTTTCCAGGGCGCTTTTTGGCTTTCTTCGCAGCGGATTTCCGTAGCCCAGCCAGCCAGGTTTCCATCAAGGCGTCGGCGTCCTCACGGATCTTATCGACAAGCACGCCTCGCTTCGTTGCGTCTGCTTCCTCGTGGGCAGCCTCGACCTCTCTGGCAAGGTCAACATGGGACTGATTGGCCGGGTCAAACTTCGGCAACCGCATGTGCTTGAAGATGTCGCCGACCTGGATGGCAACATTGTGGCTCTCGACGAACTCAGCCACCGTCGTCGAGTTCAAAATGCCGCACAGGTAGTGGGCTTCTACCTTGTCGTCCATGGCCACAAAGAAAATCTTGTGATCCGGAACATACGGGCGTTTTCCAATCAGTGGGACATCGGCACTACCAGCCACTGCAGCGCTGAACTTGCCGGACATCTCCGCCCAGATGACCTTCCACTTCTTGAAGGTGAAGTCGCCGACATTGTAGATGGCGTAGTAGGGGGCGCCCATTGCCAGCATGCGGCCACGGTAAGTGGAGCGCTGTTCTAGTAGTTCGTTTCCCTTCTTGTTGAAGTGATCAAGATAGCCCTTCGTCTTCTTCAACGACTGGTATTCAAGTTTTGCCTTCTCAAAATCCGCCTTCTTGATCCCCTTGTTGGGAACGATCGCAAACAGTTCTTCGACGGGCTTCAAGTAGCAAGGCTGGAAGTCGGCGGCACCCTTGATTAGTGGATAGAGCCAGTCTGGCTCTATCCACGCCTTACGAGCAGGGCCAATATCTGTTCGTCCGGCTTTCGGCCTGGATTCGATCTGGACAAGTTTGTCGTTCTTGTTCTCGTCGAGAACCCTGACGAAATAGATGCCGTTGAGGTCAACAGTGATCCCCTTGCGACCCTCAACCCAAGGCAATTCTTCCACTTCGGCCATGGGCTGCAAAATGGCAAACCGGCCGGCGGGCAAGATTGCCCATGGTGATCCTCCGCCAGAGATCGGATCGGCGGCCATGTCGGTGCGAACCGTAAGACTCTTTACCTTGTCTAGCGTCAACGCGGGATTGATCGACCGGCTTTCCCGCTTCTTGCGTCCGTGCGTGTCAACCTCGTCCTTTTCCTTGGCGTCCCAAACACAATACGGAACGGGATACTTCGGTGCGCGCTTGGTCTTCTCAAATACGGCCACCGCAGTCTTGTTGGCTGCGTCCGGGAAAGGTTTCAGGGCCTTCAAGTCGTCAACACTGATAGGCACGAGATTGCCTGTCTCATTGATCCGGAAGTTGCGGAACCCAGCCGAGGACGGGTTCTGGAACACAGCCTGGGTGATAACGAACGCCAGTTTGCCGCCATCCTTCAGCCACTTGTCGCCCGTGGTGTAGGTGATCATGGCGGAGATATCCAGCTCGTTGCCACCGTGATGTTTGGTCTTGGAAAAGATGTCGTAGCCTTCGCAAACCGACTTGACGCGATTGCGGTAGGCCTCCGGAAGACTGGACCAGCGCACCCAGGGTGGGTTGCCAACAATGGCGTCGAACTTCCCAGCAGTGGCAGACCAGAAGAAGTTGCGAACGATCCGGAACCAAATGCCATTCCAGTTCTTGCGATGAAGGTTGAGCACCTGATCATAGGTTTCGTGTAGCGGCAGCGCCCATTCCTTTCCTTCTTCGTCCGAGACAAGCCCCGAGGACAGCAGCAATGCCTGGACGGTATGGAACTCCTGGTCTTGCTCGACTTGCTCCCCCATCACTTCAAGCACTTCATCCAAGCGCTCACGATTGAAAGCAAGTGCTGCGGGAAGTTTGATCTTCAGGTTGGCTTCACTACTGCCGATCTCGTATGGCACTACCTTCTGCCCGTCGATTGGATCGGGCGCGGGCGAATAGATGGCGTCCGCGAGCAAAACGGGGATTTCAACCGTGGTGCCTGGCGCTTGCTTGAGTAGATCGGCGATCTCCATCAGGAAGTTGACGCGCGCGGTTTGGACCGCCAGTGGGTTGAGGTCAAACCCCCACACTTCGCTACAAAGTGCTTCGATTGTGGGCAAAACACCAAGGCCTTTGCTCATTGCTTCCTTCTTCTTGCGCCTCAATACCGAAATCAGGAAAGCACCGGACCCGCAGGTGGGATCGAGATAACGCTTACCGAGCCAGTCTCCGTCCTTGACTTGATCAACGGTAAAGTCAACCAGCCAGTCGGGGGTGTAGAACTCGCCCAGACTCTTGCGCAGGGTTTCGGGCACCAGATCTTGGTAGAAGTCGCGCAGCGTATCGCGCTGGCGATCCAGATGATCGGTGCGATACAGGGACAATTTGCCCAGCAGCGCCTTCAACGACTGAACCAAGTTCGCTTGAAAGCGCTTGTCCTTGCCTGCTTCCAGATACCAACTGAAGATGGCTTCTTCGACGAACCCATTGATGTTTGACGCACTGAAAAGTTGACCGCCTTCGATGTCCGTTTCGAGTTTCTGGAGCAACTTGTCTGGCGTGAGCAGGGCGCACATGGCTTCAGCGGGGGCTTTCTCCGCAGCAAGGTTGTGCGCAGAGACGATCTCCGCAGCAAGCAACTTGATCAATAGCGAGTTATAGGAGTGGATAACGAATAGTCGCCCCGACAAACTCTGTTCTGTCGGCCCCGTCCAAGTGAAGTTCAGGGTCTTGTTGATGGCTTCCTTCTGGTCTGTCGTCAGGTCCGCAACCTGACCGTAGAGGCTCTTCCATTCCTCATAAAGCATCTTGATCTTCGAACGCTTGGAATCTTTTAGAGCCGCCGAAAGTGCGTCGGCAAACACTTGCATGACATCGGTTGCCACGGGCGAGCCATGGCCAAAGTCCCGGATGAGGTTCGCGGATTCAACTGCTGGGCGAATGCTGTCCAGGCAAGCGTCAACTACCAGACCAAAGGACTGGATCGAGAACGGCAGGAGGTGGCCGGCGTGGATGGCACCGTCCCGCACCTGGGTAAAGCAGATATGTTCGCCGTCGATGGCAATGCCGATGAAGTCGGCCTCGGGAAGTCCTTGCTGGGCGGCCAACTTCGTGATGTAGGGCAACAAACGCTTGTCTGTTGCCTCAATGAACTTGGCGCTCTTGTCGCTGCCCTTGAATAGCCCTGGGCCTTTGAACTCGATGACCACATTGTTGTAGCTGCTGTCGCGCTTCTGCCGTTCGGCGTCAAAATCAAGACCGGTGGCCTGTTCCAGCGCGCTAACCCAAGCCAGCCGAACTTCCTCTTCCCCATGCCAAGGCTTTCGCCGCTTGCGGTCGATGTCCTTGAACGCCTTCAAGACAGCCGCCGGATCGGCTACGAGTGCGACAACAGGTTTTCCAGCCATGGGGGCTTCTCGGTAGTGAACTCTCATCTTTCTACCGGAAATCTGGCCAGTGTCAATGGCCAGGACTAATCCCCTAGCGCCCCCGTGAGGAACTTGCGAGGTGTCGGGCGGTTTTTCGGCACATCCAAGTAGCGGTGCCAACCCAGATAGTTCGGCAGGTTCTTCGTGGCCACGCCCCGGAACCGAAACATCCAACCCTTCAAGCGGCTGTCGTAAGCGTTGACATTCTGGATGTGGTAGACCTCGCCCTTGCGCTTCTTCTTGGGGTTGGCGGGCACGCAGCGCAGCTCAATCTCCATGGCCTTGGCCAGCGTGCGATAAGCGCTGGCGTTGTCCGAACACAACACAACATCCGTAGCCAGAACGGGAACCAGAGCCTTGCCAATATCCTTGGCCGTGCGCGAGGGGAGCACCTTGGTCAAGGTCTTGCCGGTGGAGCGGTCGCGAGCGACCAGCACGGGGATTTGCTCACGCGACAGGCCTCGCTGGCTGGCGGGTTCGCCACGGTGTTTGGCCGGACGGGGCATGTCCTTTCTCCGGCCCTTGAAACTTTCCTTGAAGAAGGTTTCGTCGGCTTCCACGATCCCAGACAACTCGACAGGGTTCATCTGGCTCATGGCTTCCAGGAACCGATGACGCCAGCGGAAGGCGGTAGGAACACTCACGCCCAACCGTTTCGCCGTCTCGCGAACCGTCATCCCTGCCACCATGCATTTCGCATTGGCGATGTGCTTCTCGCTATGGCGCAACCCGACAAGTGGCGTTCCCGTGATGGGGGAAAAGGTCTTGGCGCAATCGTGGCAGCGAAAGCGCTGGTTGCCCTTATAGCGTCCCCACTTCTGGAAGGAGACGCTACCGCAGTGCGGACAGCCCTTGATGTTTTCCGCACGCTTTTGGAGGACGACGGAGCCTTCCACCTGGCTTTCCCGCGCCTTCAACGCCTGCTTCAACTTCGAGCACTCTTCCGCCGTCAGGTTGCCAATGGCCGGAAGGATCTTTTCAACTCGGGACTTCTTCGGCACTTGCCTTTTCCCAGCCCGCAAAAGGGGCAGGTTGAAAGTCTATCAACTCAACTCACAACCAACACTGAACGCTAACAGAGCATATAAAAAAGCCGACATTGCTGCCGGCTTTCCGAGGTTCAATAAGACATCACGCCTTGTGCGGGTATGCCGGATATTCGTGATCCGGATTCGCCTTCTTCCACTCCTGGAAGGCAATCGGGGTGCGGCCACGACCGCTCCACTTCTCGCCGGTCGGCAGCTCATACTTCGGCTGCACACTGCCCTTTTCCTGAGACTGCTTACCGACCTTCTTCGCTCCGCGAACCTTGTCAGACGGGAAGAACGACTTCAATTCAGCCTTTTGTTCGGCAGTGAAGTGCTGGAAGAACTCAGACATCTTGCCGTGGATGTCTTCAAAGTGCTTTGTTGCCTCGGCAGCGAGCAACTTCTCCTTGTCCTGCTCCAGTTTTTGCAGAGCATCACGAAGTTCTTTCTCTTTCTTCTGAATTTCTGCGTAAGTCATTGCCATTCGTGTGCACTCTTAGGTTGATCAAAGGAATTCGGGATGCATCCTGATCATATCGAACCGGCATAAAACTGGCAACGTTCTGAACTGATCTTTTAGCTCAATCCATTGAGTCCGGACCAAGTCTCAACTTGTAATTTAGCGCCGCAAGGCCGGGCGAGTGATTACCCATACCATTGAGCTTTTCGGCCGCAGTGAAGTCCCTACTGTAGGTCGCATGGTGCTCATCATCGAGCTCGTGACCCACAATTTGAGCGCGAAGTTCAGAAGACACACCAAGTCCTTGCAACTCTTGAATGAAGGTTTTTCTCAACGAATGGAAGCCACGCTTAGCCTTCGGCCAGTCTTTGCCAATGACAGACAAGTGCCGGCTGAATGCCTTGGTGATCCAATTTCCTTGCCCGTTGAGAGCAGTGCCTTTGGCTTGCGGGAACAGGCGCTTATGCCCTGCCGCTCTTCGGCTCTCAACCCAAACAAGAAGGCCTAGTTCAATCAAAGCTGGATGCAGAGGCACTGTGCGAAGACTGACCTCGGTCTTCACCTTCTGATTTTCACCTTCATCCGAAATTCGGATACAAGCCAATTTCCCCTCATTGAACACGTCTGTCACCAGCAACTGGCCCACCTCAGAAGCACGAGCACCGGTGTAGAGCCCGATCAGCGAGGCCCATTTGGCGTTTTGGGAGAGCTTTTCGAAGTTGCTGGGTGAGAAGATCGTCTGGATCTGCTCATGGTCATATGCTTTAAAACCAAGCTTCCTGCGCGCCCGCTTCTCGCGGAGCGAATAGCTAACATGCCCTGTGGCCGGGTTATCGCCCTTCGGGTAGAAGCCTGACGCAATTGACCAATCGAAGAAGCCGCCCTTTCCGCCTACATAGCTTTGTTTATTCGTGAGCGTTGGCGTGGATGCACCGTTGTCGCGAAGGTGCTGATACCAGCGCGCCAGGTCAGGTCGGGACACAGTGTGGAGCTTGGACTTCGGCCCGAGGAATGAAACCAACGATTCCACCGCTGCAAGCTTGATCGTGTAGGTCTTGGGTAGCGTGCGCGGTTTGATGCTTGCAAGCCACGCATCGCGAGCCTTCTCGAGGCTAATGGTTTCGGTGACTTGGGGTCGAGAAGCGTGTGTCCGCCGAACGGGAGTGGGATCAAGAACGCCGATTGCTGCGACTTCCGCAGCATTCGCTTGGGCTTGCGCTTGACGGAAGAGCTTTACGTCTTCCTCGCTATCCATCTGCCACCGCTCTGTGATCGTGCCATCGGCGGCTTGAGTCCGATGCAAAGTGAGATCATTTCGACCTGCACCTTTGCTCAGCCGCTCAACAAGATCTTCCAGATCCTTTTTACCGAACTTCTCCACACTTCTTTCTCGCAGCAAGTCATAGGCCTGAGCATAGCTTGACGCGAGAACGGTTGCGCGCATACGAGCGCAGCTAGTGTCGGCAGTGTTTAGAGCGCGTTTGATGAGCCTGAGACCCACAACTGCGTGTAGATCACCAGGAACACGCTGGCGGAAAGAGAAGTTGCCGGAAGCAGCTCGAACGAGATTGTGAGGGATGCGCATTCGGGAGATGTGTCCCGACTTGTGTCCCATTTAACAATCAATCAAATCATGCAAATAAACATATAAATCAATTACTTGCGATGATATGGCGGAGAGAGTGGGATTCGAACCCACGGAAGGTTTAACCCTTCGCCGGTTTTCAAGACCGGTGCCTTAAACCGCTCGGCCATCTCTCCGTATCGGCCCAGCCTGCTGGCCGGGCGCGTATTCTCGCACGGCCGGGCGATTTGCCCAAGACCGGCGTGGCGCCGGGCGTCGCCCAGCGCTCCCACAACAGGCCTCAGCCCGCGTCCACCGCCAACGCACCCAGTGCACTGGCCTTGATCCGCTCCTTGGCCTTCTCACAGGCACCACCGCAGTCCAGGCGCGAGGCCTCCAGCTGCGGCGGCAGGTGCTCGGCCAGGAAGTCGATGAACACCCGCACCGCCGGCAGCAGGCCGCGGCGCGAGGCGAACACGGCGTGGCACACGCCCTGTGGCAGCGACCAGTCCGGCAGCACCACTTCCAGCTCGCCATTGCGCACCGCATCGGCGCACACGGTTTCCGGCAGCATGGTGATGCCGAAGCCGTCCTTCACCATGCTCTGCAGCAGCGGGAAGTCGAAGCCAGCCACGCGCGGCTGCAGGTCGACCCGGCGCACTTCGCCCTCCGGGCCATGCAGCTCCCAGCGCTGGCGCGCTTCGTCTTCGCTGATGCTGAGGGTGACGTGCTGGGTCAGCTCTTCCGGGTCCTTCGGGCGGCCGGCGCGATCCAGGTACTTCGGGCTGGCCACCAGCAGTTCCTGCACCTGGCCGAAGCTGCGCATCACCAGGCTGCCGTCGTCGTCCAGGCGCGAACGCACGCGCAGGGCCACGTCGTAGCCTTCATTGATGATGTCCACGCGGCGGTTGCTGATGTTCAGCTGCAGGCGCACCTTCGGGTACTGCTCCAGGAACTTGGGCAGCAGCTTGGGCAGCTGCATCTGCGCCAGCGACACCGGCACGCTGGCCCGCACCACGCCGCGCGGTTCCGCGCTGAGGCGGTCCACCACTTCGCGTGCGGCCTGCGCCTCGGCCAGCATGGTCTGCGCGTGGCGGTGCACGCTGGTACCGACGTCGGTGACGGCGAAACGGCGCGTGGAGCGCTGCAGCAGGCGCACGCCCAGGTCGGTTTCCAGCTGGCTGATGCGGCGGCTCAGGCGCGACTTGGGGATGCCCAGTGCGCGCTCGGCGGCGGCGAATCCGCCGTGGTCGACCACCATCGCGAAGTAGTACAGATCATTCAGGTCATGCATGCCCGAGTTCCATATCTAGAACAATACGTGGCATTCAACCACCTTTATCCCGCCTTTGCAACAACCTATCGTTCTCTCCGTCGGCGGGGCCACCCCGCCCCTTCCTCCCAGAACATAGGTGACTGCCATGAAGCTTCTGCATCTCGACGCCAGCGTGCTTGGCGACAACTCCGTGTCCCGCCAACTGTCGGCCGCCGTGGTCGCCCGCTTCACCGGCCAGATCGATGGTCTGCAGGTCGATTATCGCGATCTTGACGCCAATCCGGTACCGCATCTGCGCAGCAGTTCGCTGGCCAAGACCGATGCCGCCGAGGCGACCGATGCTGAACAGGTGATGCAGCAGTTCCTGGACGCCGACATCGTGGTGATCGGCGCGCCGATGTACAACTTCAGCATTCCGTCCACCCTGAAGGCCTGGATCGACCGCGTGGCCGTGGCCGGCCGCACCTTCAAGTACACCGAGAACGGCCCGGTGGGCCTGGCCGGTGGCAAGCGGGTGATCATCGCCAGCAGCCGCGGCGGCATCTACACCGATTCGCCGGCCGACTTCCAGGAGCCGTTCCTGCGCCAGGTGTTCGCCTTCATGGGCATCAACGAGGTCGAGTTCGTGCGCGCCGAAGGCATCGCCTACTCGCCGCAGCACCGTGAAGACGCCATTGCCGGCGCGCTGGCCACCCTGCCGTCGCACGAAGTGGCCGAAGCCGTCGCGGCATAACGCGTTCCAGCGTTCGGCGCCCCTCTCTCCTCGTCTGGGCGCTGAACGCGGGCCGGGATCCCCTCCCCCATCCCGGCCCACCCCGGCGGCCCCGCACTGCGGGGCCGTTTTTTTGGGCGACGCGCTAGGCCGGGGGCATGAACTACATCGTGACGGCTGCGCACCGCAGCGAATTTCCGCACCCGGTCACCCTGCGCCGTGGCCAGGCGCTGGTGGTGGGCGAACGCTATGAAGGCCCGGAGGGCTGGGACGACTGGTTCCTGTGCGAAGCCGAGGGACAGCAGCCCGGTTTCGTGCCGGCGCCGGTGATCGGCCGCGATGCGCAGGGTGGCGCTTTTGCCACGGAGGACTACTGCGCGCGGGAACTGGATGTGGATCCCGGGCAGGTGCTGCGCGGGGAACGCATGCTCAATGGCTGGGCGTGGTGCGTACCGGAAACGGGCGAACCCGGATGGGTGCCGTTGGAGAAGGTGCGGGGTGTGGGGTGATCGCGGGGTTCATCCACGCATGGCGTGGATCTACTCGAGCCTCGTTGGATTCACACCTGACAGCCTTCGGGTCAATTGACACCACGCGCAGATGCCCCGGCATTCGGTAGATCCACGCCATGCGTGGATTCGGTGCCATGCAAGCATGGCACCCACCAGGGCTACAGCAGTGCCATGCAAGCATGGCAACCACCCGATCAGGCAATCAGCCGATGGTTTCCAGGCCGCCCATGTACGGGCGCAGGGCTTCGGGCACGGTGATGCTGCCGTCGGCGTTCTGGTAGTTCTCCATCACCGCGATCATCGCGCGGCCCACCGCCACGCCCGAGCCGTTCAGGGTATGCGCCAGCTCCGGCTTGCCGGTGGCCGGGTTGCGCCAGCGGGCCTGCATGCGGCGGGCCTGGAAGTCACCGCAGTTCGAGCACGAGGAGATCTCGCGGTAGGTCTCCTGCGACGGCAGCCAGACTTCCAGGTCGTAGGTCTTGATCGCTGAAAAGCCCATGTCGCCAGTGCACAGCAGCACCTTGCGGTACGGCAGGCCCAGCTTTTCCAGCACCACTTCGGCGCAGCGGGTCATGCGCTGGTGCTCGGCGTCGCTGTCTTCCGGGCGGCTGATCGAGACCAGCTCGACCTTCTCGAACTGGTGCTGGCGGATCATGCCGCGCACGTCGCGGCCACCGCTGCCGGCCTCGGAACGGAAGCACATCGAGTGGGCGGTCATGCGCAGCGGCAGGCGCTCGGCATCGACGATCTCGTCACGCACGATGTTGGTCAGCGGCACTTCCGAGGTCGGGATCAGGTAACGCGTGGAATCGCCCACGGCGGTCTTGAACAGGTCGTCCTCGAACTTCGGCAGCTGGCTGGTGCCACGCAGCGAATCGGCATTGACCAGCAGCGGCACGTTGGTCTCTTCATAGCCGTGCTCGCCGGTATGCAGGTCGACCATGAACTGGGCCAGCGCACGGTGCAGGCGCGCGATCGGGCCGCGCAGCACGGTGAAACGCGAGCCGGACAGCTTGGCGGCGGTCTCGCCATCGAGCCACTTGTTGCGGGCGCCGAGTTCAACGTGATCCAGCACCTTGAAATCGAACTGGCGCGGGGTGCCCCAGCGCGCCTGCTCGACGTTGTCGTTCTCGTCAGCACCGGCCGGCACGTCATCGGCCGGAATATTCGGGATGCCCATCGAGATCGCATCGATCTTCTCGCGCAGCTCGTCCAGGGCCACTTCCGAGGCCTTCAGCTCGTCGGCGAACGCGGCGACCTCGGCCATGATGGCCGAGACATCCTCGCCCTTGGCCTTGGCCTGGCCGATAGCCTTG
This sequence comes from Stenotrophomonas maltophilia, assembly GCF_047497515.2. Lineage (GTDB taxonomy): Bacteria > Pseudomonadota > Gammaproteobacteria > Xanthomonadales > Xanthomonadaceae > Stenotrophomonas. The sequence goes on along the minus strand of NZ_JAXAXL020000001.1, from coordinate 418,517 downwards.
GAACGGCTGTTGCGCAGGCTCTGCAGTTCCTGGGTCCGCACCTGGATGCGCTTGCGATCGGCCTCCAGGGACTCCAGGGCAGACACGTCGAGCTCGAAGCCGCGGCTGGTGCGCAGGCGTTCGGCGAGGTCGGCGGGCTGGTGGCGGAGCAGGGCTGGATCAAGCATGGCAGGTGTCGTGGTGGGTATCAGGAACGGGATTATCGCTTGTTATACGGATTTCTGCCGCCCGGTTCATTCCCGCCGTGGCAGAATCGGGGCATTCCGTACTGGTCCGGTCCATGTCTGCACCCCGCTCGTCGTCCGCCAAGTCGTTTACCGTGCATATCCCGCGCAACGCCCTGAAGATCGCCGGCATCGCCTTCGGCGTGGGCGTGCTGCTGTTCGTGGTGGTCTGGCTGACCGGCCGCGACAAGGAGTTCTTCCGCGCCGACCCGGCCGCGCAGACCCCGCAGGAGACCGCCCAGATCGAGCCGTTGCCGGAACCGCTGGCCGCCGCCGCCGGCTCCAGCGACATGCCCGATGCCAAGCCGGCGCCGGTGGAGGAAGACGCGCCGAAGCTGGTGGAAACCGCCCCGCCGCCCCCGGCCCCGCTGCCTGAAACGGCCCCGGCCGCGCCCACCCAGGCCCCGGCCGCCGGTGGCAACAGCCAGCCGATGCCGATCGCCAACCAGTCACCGCCGCCGGCCTACCCCGCCGCCGCATTGCGTGCAGGCGAAACCGGCACCGTGGTGGTGCGGGTGGACGTGGATGCAACCGGCTACCCGAACAACGCCACGGTGATCCAGCGCAGCGGCTCACGCGAGCTCGACCGTGCCGCGACCGATGCCGTGCGCCGCTGGCGCTTCACGCCGGCACAGAGCAACGGGCAGGCCGTACCGGGCAGCATTGAAGTGCCGTTCGACTTCAAGACGCAGTAACTGAACGCTTCCCGGCAGGCAAACTGAACCCTGCCGAAGGCGTTGACGCAACGCTGACACTTCTCGACCGTGGCTCGCGCAACACTCTGCACATCGTCAATGACGTAAGGAGTTTGCGATGACTGCCACCACCCACGAAGACCTTCATTCGCCGCGCCTGCCGCAGGATTCAAGCGAGCAGCACACGCCTACGTCTCCCTGGATGTGGATTGCGCTGATCGTGGCGATGTTTGCTGCGGCGCTGCTGTGGCTGCGTCACTCCAGCCAGGACGAGGTCGCCCCGGCGCCGGTAGGCGAGCGCATGTTGTCGGCCCCCGAGCAGGCGCCCGTGGCCGATGCGACGGCACCGGCGGCACGCCAGGCGGCGCCGGCTTCCAGCCAGCGCAAGGCTGCACCGGTGGTACGTAATCGTGAGGCGCGCCCGCTGGCCAGCAACCGCATGCCCACCTACCCTGCCGCTGCACTTCGTAGTGGCGTGCAGGGCAGCGTGATTGCCAGCCTGAATGTCGATACCCGCGGCAATGTCGCCAATGCTGCGATTGTTTCGCGCAGCGGCGAGCGCAGCCGTGACCTGGATCGTGCGGTGCTCAACACCGTGCAGAACTGGAAGTTCCAGCCGGCCATGCATGAAGGCCGTGCGGTCGCCAGTGTGGTGCGGGTTCCGGTGGACTTCCGCACCGAGCAGCGTTGATCGCGGACGAGGGGTTCGTGATGTTTCGACGGAGGCTTCGGCCTCCGTCTTTTTATGCGAGGAAGCGTGCCAACCAAGGTTGGCACCTACCGGGCGATGTGAGCGTGCCGACCAAGGTTGGCACCTACCGCGCAATGCGACCCGCCGGACGTGGCCCGGGGATGCGGTGCCGATCAGGCCAGATTGAACCCGGCGCTGCGGGCCAGGCCGTCGAAGTCCGGGAAGGACGTGGCGACGTTGGCGATGTCGTTGATGCGCACTTCGCCATCGCTGATCTGGCCGGCAATGGCGAACGCCATGGCAATGCGGTGGTCGCCGTGGCTTTCGATGGTGCCACTGCCCAGGCGCACGCCACCATGCAGGGTGGCGCCATCTTCGGTTTCGTCCACCTGCATGCCCAGCGCGCGCAGGCCGGTGGCCATCGCGGCAAGGCGATCGGATTCCTTCACACGCAGTTCGGCGGCGCCGCTGACCACGGTCTGCCCTTCCGCAGCGGCAGCGGCCACGAACAGTGCCGGGAACTCATCGATCATGTCCGGCACCAGTGCTTCCGGAATGCGCGCACCCTTCAGCGGTGCGTAGCGCACCACCAGATCGGCCACCGGTTCACCGCCCTGCTCGGCCGGATTCTCTTCGGTGATGTCCGCGCCCATCAGGCGCAGTGCATGCAGCAGGCCGGTGCGGCGCGGGTTCAGGCCAACCTGCTTCAGGCGCAGCTCCGAGCCGGGAATGATGCTGGCGGCGACCAGGTAGAACGCAGCAGAGGAGAAGTCGGCCGGCACCACGATGTCGGTGGCACGCAGGCGCTGGCCGCCACGCAGGCGTGCCTTGCCCGGCGAGAATTCGATGTCCACGCCAAATGCGGACAGCATGCGCTCGGTGTAGTCGCGGGTCGGGTGCGGTTCGGTCACCTGGGTTTCGCCCTGCGCATACAGGCCGGCCAGCAGTACCGCCGACTTGATCTGCGCGCTGGCCACCGGCGAGGCGAAATCGATGCCGTGCAGCGACTGGCCGCCATGCACGTGCAGCGGCGGCGTGCCATCGCTTTCGGTGTCGATCCTCGCACCCATCTGCGACAGCGGGCCAGTGACGCGGCGCATCGGACGGCCGGACAAGGATTCGTCGCCGATCAACGTGCAGTCGAATGCCTGGCCAGCCAACAGGCCCGCCAGCAGGCGCATGCCGGTGCCGGCGTTGCCGCAGTCCAGCGGTGCATCCGGAGCTTTCAGGCCATCGATGCCGACGCCGTGCACGATGCGCTGCGACGGGCTGGGCGTTTCGATGCGCACACCCAGCTGGCTGAAGATGCGCGCGGTGGCGCGGGTGTCTTCGCCTTCCAGGAAGCCCTCGATGTGCGAGGTGCCATCGGCCAGCGCGGCGAACATCACCGAGCGGTGCGAGACCGACTTGTCGCCGGGAATGGTCAGGCTGCCCTGCAGCGGCTGGCCCTTGCGGGCAATCCAGTGTTGCGCGTTGCTCATCGTTCAATCATTCCGTAAACGCCGGCAGCGCCGGCGATGCATCACAGGGGGCAGCGGCCGCAGCCGCCACAGCAGCACTCAGGGCACGGCCACCGGATAGGAACCCAGCACCTTGATCTGCGCCGAGTGCGCTTCCAGTTCGGCCAGCGCGGCCTGCATCGGCGCGTCGTCGATATGGCCGGCCAGGTCGATGAAGAAGCCGTATTCCCACTTGCCGTGGTGCGACGGGCGCGACTCGATGCGGTTCATGCTGATGCCGTGGCGGGCGAACGGGCTGAGCACGTCGAACAGCGCACCGGGCTTGTCATGGATGAACACCAGCACCGAGGTGCGGTCGTGGCCGGAGGTCGGGAAGATGTTGCGGCCCACCACCAGGAAGCGGGTGGTGTTGTCGGCGTCGTTCTGGATCGGCTTGGTGACCACCTTCTTCAGGCCGTACACATGGCCGGCGCTCTCGCCACCAATGGCGGCTGCGTCGTCGGCGTTGCGCGCACGGCGCGCGCCTTCGGCGTTGCTCGACACCGGAATCTTCTCGGCCTTCGGCAGGTTGGCGCGCAGCCAGGCCGAGGTCTGCATGAACGACTGCGGGTGTGCGTAGATGCGTTCGATGTCCTCGATGCGGCCGCTGCGCGACATCAGGTACTGCTGCACGCGCAGCTCCACTTCGCCGCAGATCTTCAGGTTCGAGGTCAGGAACATGTCCAGGGTGATCTGGATGGTGCCCTGCCCGGAGTTTTCCACAGGCACCACGCCGAAATCGGCGTTGCCCGCTTCCACTTCCTGGAACACTTCTTCGATGCTGGCCATCGGCAGGCCCAGCGCCGAGCGGCCGAAGTGCTTGAGCACGGCCTGCTGGCTGAAGGTGCCTTCCGGGCCGAGGTAACCGATCTTCAGCGGCTCCTGCTGGGCCAGGCAGGCCGACATGATCTCGCGGTAGACGTGCACCAGCAGTTCGTCGCTGAGCGGGCCTTCGTTGCGGTCCACCACCATGCGCAGCACCTGCGCTTCGCGCTCGGGACGGTAGTAGTCGACGGCGGCGGCGAGCTTGCCCTTGGCCTTGCCCACCTGATGGGCGAAGCGCGCGCGCTCGGCGATCAGGTTCTGGATGTCACGGTCGATCTGGTCGATCTTCGAGCGCACATCGGCCAGCGCCAGCGGCGCCAGGGTCGGTGCCGGGTTCGACGCGGCCTTGGCCTTGCCCTTCGCCTTGGTGGGCGCGCTGTCCTTGGCCGGTTCGGCCTTCTTCAGCGCCTTCTTGCTGGATTTGCTGCTTGCCATCGGAATTCCTTGTTGCGGGGCACGCACCCGACGGTGCGCGCCGTTCAGTGCTCAACCGTGACGCTGCTGGAAATCGGCCATGAAGGCGACCAGCGCCTCGGCCCCGGCCAGCGGCATGGCGTTGTACAGCGAGGCGCGGATGCCACCGACCACCTTGTGACCCTTCAGCGCCAGCAGGCCGGCGGCCTTGGCTTCGGCCACGAAGCGAGCATCGAGGTCAGCATCGGGCAGGAAGAACGGGATGTTCATCCGCGAACGCGCCGCATGCGCGACTTCGTTGCGATAGAAGCCACCGGAGCCGTCGATGGCGCCGTACACCAGGGCGGCCTTGGCGGCGTTGCGCTTGGCGAACTCGGCCACCCCGCCTTCGGCCAGCATCCACTTGAACACCAGCCCGGCCAGGTACCAGTTCCAGGTCGGCGGGGTATTGAGCATCGAATCGCGGGCGACGTGCGAGCGGTAATCGAAGATGTCCGCGCGCGGCTGGCCGCTGCGTTCAAGCAGGTCACGGCGGATGATCATCACTGCGATGCCGACCGGCCCCAGGTTCTTCTGCGCACCGGCATAGATCACGCCGTAGCGGCGCACGTCCAGCGGCTCGCTGGCAATGGAGGAACTGAAATCGGCGATCAACGGGACGTTGCCGGTGTCGGGCACATCACGGAACTCGACGCCGTGGATGGTCTCGTTGGCGGTGATGTGCACATAGGCGGCATCGGGCGAGAGCTGCCAGTCGGCACGCGGCGGCAGCGTGCGGTAGCCATCGGCCTCGCTGCTGGCGGCAATGTTGACGTCCACATACACGCCGGCCTGCTTGACCGCGGTCTTGCCCCAGTGGCCACTGACCACGTAATCGGCACGCTGGCCGGGGGCGGCGAAGTTGAGCGGGATCAGGGCCTGCTGGGTGGTGGCGCCACCGGACAGGAACAGCACCGCATAGTCGTCGGGGATGTCGAGCAGGCGACGCAGGTCGGCCTCGGCCTCGGCCGCCACCGACATGAATTCCGCGCCGCGATGGCTCATTTCCACGATCGAGGCGCCGGACCCGTGCCAGTCCAGCATTTCCGCCTGCGCCTGGCGCAGGACCGATTCCGGCAAGGTTGCAGGGCCGGCACTGAAGTTGAACGCGCGCGTCATGTCACACCTGTGGGGCAAGACCCCTAGTATGCCGCAGTGCACCAGCCTTGCGGCCTAGTGCAGCAAGGGAAATTTGGTTTCATTGGAATCCATTGGCGACACGACGGGGTAGTGCCGGCCGCTGGCCGGCCGTCGCCGCCCTGTATCGCAGAGGTTGCCGGCCAGC
>NZ_JAXAXL020000001.1:276954-412835 GCF_047497515.2 Stenotrophomonas maltophilia | reverse complement strand
CTGGCCGGCAACCTCTGCGATACAGGGCGGCGACGGCCGGCCAGCGGCCGGCACTACCGCCACCGCGCGACCGTCAGCGCGCGCCGAACCAGAGCAGCAGGCTGAGCAGCGCGGCCAGCAACAATGCACTGGCCAGCAGCCACGGCCAGCGCCGCACCTTGCGCGGTGCAGCCGGCAACACCGACGCCTGCTCGGCATCCTGGCTCGACTCGTCCTCGACCGGCAGCGGTCGCCGACGCGGATCATGCGGTACCTCCAGCACGAAACGGTGCTGGCCATCGAACACCACCTGGTCGCCGGCCTGCAGCCAGCAGTGGCGCACGGCCACGCCGTTGACCCGCGTGCCGTCGGCACTGCCCAGGTCGCGAAGCAGTACGCGCTCGCCGTGCACTTCCACCCGCGCATGCTGTTCGGCGAACGCCGGGTCATCGATGGCGATATCGGCCTCGCTGCCGCGGCCGATCAGGCGGGCCCGCGACAGAGTGAAGCCACGGCCATGATGGAGACCACCGACACCGCGCAGCAGGCGCTGCTGTTCGTCGGTCCCTTCCTCGTTCTTCGGTGCCGGTGCCTGCAACAGGCTTTCGACTTCGCCCTGCAGCACCATTTCCACGCCATCCACGTACACCGCGTCGCCCGCGCGCAGCAGGGCCATCCGGCGCACCGGGCGGCCGTTCACGTGAATGCCGCGAATGCCATTGCCGACCTGCAGCCACAGGCCGCGATCGTCCATGCAGAACTGCGCCAACAGCAGGGCGCCGTTGCCGCCCTCGCCCAGCCGCACGCTGCCGTTGGCCTGGCGCACGATGCGCTGCACCCCGGGCCGCAGTGGCTGGTCGGGCTGTTGTTGTTGACTGAAGTGAACAAGCAGGTTCTGCACGCGGCGCAGCCTAGCAGGTTGCTCGCCAACGAAGAAGAACCGGCGATGAGTGCTTGGCGCGAAGGCCCTCGATGCGCACAATGCTCGCCCTCATTGATCATCCCCGCCCTGCGCCAGGAGCCTGCATGTCCACCATCGATGTCCGCCACGCCCACGCCCTGCCCGACGCACAGGCGCGCGCCGCGATCGAACAGGTCGCCGCCAAGCTGTCCGAGCGCTTCGGCCTGAAGTCCTCGTGGACCGCCGATGTGCTGAATTTCTCCGGCAGCGGCGTGGACGGTGCCATCGAACTGCAGCCGGGCGCCGTGCGCGTGACCGCCAAGCTGGGCTTCCTGCTGTCTGCGATGAAAGGCATGGTGGAAAGTGAGATCCAGCGCGTGCTGAAGGAAAAGCTGGGCTGAACCCCGGCGGCGGCCGTCACGGCCGTGCAACGCCATCGCGCGCTACTCTCGGGGCAGGCCCAACTCCCACGGGAAGTACGATGAACCAGTACGAGAACGACGACCGCCGCAACGACGACGCCTCTTTCGGTGACCAGGCCGAGCGCTTCTCGCGCAAGCTCAGCGACTCTGCGCAGCAGGTCTGGCTGGCCGGCCTGGGCGCACTGGGCCGTGCCCAGGCCGAAGGCAGCCGCTTCTTCGATGGCCTGGTGAAGGAAGGCGAAGCCTGGGAGGCACGCCGCCGTGAACGCAACGGCGAGCAGGGCCCGGGGTGGCGCGACAACGTGGAATCGTCGCTGGATGAGGCCCGCGAGAAAGCCTCCGGCACCTGGAACAAGGTGGAAAAGGCCTTCGACGACCAGGTACAGGGCGTGCTCAAGCGCCTGCATGTGCCCACCGCCGACGAAGTAACCGCGCTGGAAGCCCGCATCGATGCCCTGCACGCGCGCCTGGCCAAGCTGGAAACCCGCGCCGCATCAGGTTCTGATGCCCCGGCGCCAGGCAGCCATCAATCGCCGGGCAGCGTGCCCTGAGTGACCAATGTTGCAATGCAATAAATTTTGATTGACAATCGCGAGCAACCCGCCAATCGCTTCGGCTGCCGTTTGTTCCCTCCCCTCACGGCTTCAGGATTGGCGGGTTTTTCGTGCCTGCCCTGCACCGATCTGAGCGCTACATCACGCTTCTTGTCAGGAACCTCCTGACCCCGCGGGGCTACGCGACCTTTACACTGTCGTCTTCCGCACTCGCCCCTTCCGCGCACCTCCTGCATGCTCCCCTGGATTCTGGCCCTGCTGTCGGCCCTGTTTACCTGTTCCCTGGCCGTTGTCTATCTGTGGTGGGTCAAACGGCGGCAGAAGGAGATGCGGCTCGGCCTGCAGGCCCTGGCCGGCATGCATTGGCGCGAATTCTCGGTCCTGGTCCGGCGCATGCTGCGCGAACAGCGCGGCCTGCGTGAACTCAGCGATACGACGGAAGAATCACGCGAGCCGAGCAGCGACTTCCTGCTCAGCGACGGCCCCAACACCTGGCTGGTGTCGTGCAAGCACGGCCTGGCCTATCGCATTGGTACCGCCGCGGTGAACGAGCTGGGCGCCGCCGCGCGCCTGGCTGGCGCCAAGGGCGGCGTGCTGCTGACCGAAGGGCGGATCGAACGCGATGGCCGCAGCGCCGCCGAGAAACAGGCGGTGGAAGTGCTGGACGGCCCACGCCTGTGGCCGTTGCTGCAACCCTACCTGCCGTCGGACATCGAATCGCGCGTGCGCGCCAGCGCCAGGCATGAGGCGCTGCGCCGGATCGCGATTGCCGCGCTGGCTTCGGTGACCCTGGGCCTGCTGGTCGGGCTCGGTCTGCAGGGGCTGCACGGGGAAGACGCCACGCCGGTAGCCGCAGCACCGGCTGAGGCCGCCCCGTCGGCCGCCTCCGCGCCTGCGGCCGAACCAGCACCCGAAGCGAGCGAGGCAGCACCGCCCACCACTGCGGCGCCCTCGCCGACGGCGGCAGGCACCGATGAACGCAGCAACCCGAATCCGGATGCGGCTACCCTCGAACGCTTCCAGGCCGACCTGGCCCGTGCCTTGGCCGGCAAACCCGGTATCGCCAGCGGCGTGTGGCTGACCCGGCAGACCCTGGCGATCAACCGCACCGGTGAACTGGACGCAGTGTGGCCGCGCGTGTGCGAGGAAGTGCTGCACTACCCCGCGCTGCGCAACGTGCGCATCCAGCTCAATGCCCGCCCCGGCGTGGACGAGCCGGTGCGCTGGCGGCAGTGCGCCACGTATTGATGGGGACCAGCATCCACGCATGGCGTGGATCTACCGAATCCCGATACACGAATCTCTGGTAGATCCACGCCACGCGTGGATGCCTTTGCAGAGCCGAGCATGGGCTCGGCTCTTCATGGCGCCTGCTCAGCCCAATGCAGCCAGATGGGCGATGTAACTGGAACGCGATTCACCCGCCGCTCTTGCCTGTGCATCCAGTCTCGCCAGGATCCGGCGTGGCAGGCTGATGTTGACCCGCTCGATGGTGTCGTCCAGCAGCGCCGGGTCAATGCAGATGTAGGCAAGAATCCAGCGGGTGTCCCTTGATGCCTCGGCGGCGATCTTCTGGGGTGCGGAAGGTGTCGGAATCGATCGCCCGTCATCCAGGGCCGCGTCAATCCAGGCGAGCGCAGCCTCTTCCGCAGCGCTGAGCGCATCATCAAGCGTGTCGGCCGCCGAGAAGCACCCGGGCAGATCCGGAACGACGACGCCCCACGCGGTGCGTTCATCGCCTGCCTCGATCAAGACTGGATAGCGCATGGGACCTCCTACGTCAGCCCTGCGAGCTTCCGCAACGCCAGCACCAGCCCCTTTCCCAGATCCTTCCTTGGATGAGGCACGGTGATGATGTGTGGGCACTGCGGGTGCACAAATACATGATGGGATCCGCGAATCCGCCGACAGGTCCAACCTGCCGCTTCCAATTCCCGGATGAGGTCCCTGCTCTTCATGCAGGGACGATACACATCGTACACACGCCCCGACAGAGTTCAAGGCGACAGCCGTTCCGCCCCAGTAGATCCACGCCATGCGTGGATGGCCCCCCCCCTAGCGCGCCCCAGGCGCAAAGCGCGCCACCAGATCCCAGGCGTCGCCAAGGAACACCTGCCTCACGCGGGTGATCGGTTGTTCACCGCGCCAGGTCAGGCGCTCGATCACCAGGCAAGCGGTGCCGGGCTTCACGTCCAGCAGCTTGGCCGTGGCGGTGTCCGCGCCCCAGGCGCTGATGCGGTGCTGGGCGCGGGTCCATGACACGTTCTGCAGCAGCCAGCTGCCCGGCGCGGTGGTGTTGAAATCGACCTCCAGCACCTCGGGCACGCCCACCGGACTGATCAAGCGGTGTTCCAGCGCCAGTGGGCGGCCATCGGCCAGGTGCAGGCAACGCATCGCCAACAGCTTCTGCTGGCCGGCCAGCTCCACTTCACCGGCATTGCCGGCGTCGGCCAGGCGCAGCTCGCGTTGCAGCAGCTGGTAGCCGTACTGATGACCGCGCGAACCAACCTCCATCGCGATATCGGGGATCTCCAGCGCCACCTGCTCCAGGTGCGGGGGCTGCCGCGCCACGAACGAGCCGGCGCGACGGCGGCGCTCGATCATGCCGCTCTCGGCCAGTGCGGTCAGCACCTTGTTCACCGTCATCCGCGAGCAACCGTACTGCTCCATCAGCTCGTGCTCGTACGGGATGCGGAAGCCCGGCGCCCACTCTCCGCTGAGGATGCGGCTTTCCAGATCGCTGCGGATACGCTGGTTGAGCGTGGCGGACTTGCTGGCCTTCACGTAATGGGGTCTCGGTGGCGGGAGGCGATCAGCCCAGCACGCCCTTCAGGGCGGCGGCAAAGGCGGTGGTGATCGCCTCGCGCTGCAGGTGGCGGCCGTCGGCCACGTACTGGCGGCCATGGCGCCAGACCGATCGCAGCGCGCCATTACGTGCGGCGAACACCCAGCTGTCAAGCCAGGCGTCGTCCTGTCGCGCCTGCAGCGCGGGATGCGCAGCGTCCAGTTCAACCAGGTCGGCACTGGCACCGACCTGCAGGCCCGCGGCCACGCCCAGCGCCTGCGCACCGCCGTGCAGTGCGCCCTCGAACAGGAAGCGACCGGTGCTGCGGCTGGCATCCGGGGCCAGTACATTGCGCCCGCGCAGGGTCAGGCGCTGGCCGTACTCGAGCAGGCGCAGTTCTTCGGCGGCATCGATCAGCACATTGGAATCGGAGCCGACGCCGAAGCGACCGCCTTCGCGCGCGAACGCCTGCATCGGGAACAGGCCATCGCCCAGGTTGGCCTCGGTGATCGGGCACAGGCCGGCCACGGCCTGGCTGGCCACGATGGCTGCGCGCTCGTCATCGGTGATGTGGGTGGCATGCACCAGGCACCAGCGCGCATCCACGGGCGCGTGGTTGTACAGCCACTGCACCGGACGCTGGCCGCTCCAGGCCAGGCAGGCCTCGACTTCACGCACCTGCTCGGCGATATGGATATGTACCGGGCCTTCGGTGAGCGGCAACAATGCACCCAGTTCCTCGCCCGTGACTGCACGCAGGCTGTGCGGTGCGATGCCGAGCACCGCATCGGGCAGCGCGGCCAATGCCGGCTTTGCGGCGTCCAGCAGCTGTGCAAACCCGTCCACATCGTGGATCAAGCGACGCTGCGCGGGATTCGGCGCTGCACCGCCAAAGTCGGCATGGGCATAGAACACCGGCAACAGGGTCAGGCCGATGCCGGTCTGATCGGCGGCAGCGGCAATCCGCGCGCTCATCTCGGCACGGTTGGCATACGGGCGGCCGTCGGCATCGTGGTGCAGATAGTGGAACTCGCCAACGCGGGTGAAACCACTTTCCAGCATTTCCATATAGGCCTGGGCGGCGATGGCCTGCACCGCATCCGGGCGCAGGTGGGCCAGGAAGCGGTACATCAGCTCGCGCCAGCTCCAGAAACTGTCACCGTCACCGCCGCCGATCTCGGTCAGGCCGGCCATGCCGCGCTGGAAGGCGTGGCTGTGCAGGTTGGGCAGGCCCGGCACCAGGATGCCGACCCGGGTATCGCCCGGCTGCGCATCCTGCCCCATGCTGATGGCCGTGATGCGGCCGTCCTGCACCTGCAGGCGCACATCGCGGGCCCAGCCCTCGGCCAGCAGGGCGTGGGTGGCATGGAAACAGTGCGGGGAACGCGAATCGGACATGGCTGGACAACCCGAAATGGACGCCTATATTGTATAGACATATAAGCACAGCCGCGTTGTGGATGCCATGCACGTCGATACCCTCTGGTCCAACGTCCACCTGATCACCCTCGACGGCGACGGCCTGGGCGTCATCCGCGATGGCGTGCTGGCCTGCGCCGACGGGCGCATCGTCCATGTCGGCACCGCCGGCAGCGATGCCCACCTGCAACCGACCACCCGCATCGACGGCGAAGGCCGCTGGATCTCGCCGGGCCTGATCGACTGCCACACCCATCTGGTCTACGCCGGCAACCGCGCCAACGAGTTCGAGCAGCGCCTGCAGGGTGTCAGCTATGCCGAGATCGCCCGTGCCGGCGGTGGCATCGTCTCCACCGTGCGTGCCACCCGCGCCGCGTCGCCGGAACAGCTGGCCCGCGAAAGCCGCCCCCGCCTGCTGGCGATGCGCGCCGAAGGCGTGACCACGCTCGAGATCAAATCCGGCTACGGCCTGACCCTGCCCGACGAACGCAAGCAGTTGCAGGTGGCGCGTGCACTGGGCGAGGAATGCCGGGTCAACGTGGTGACCACCTTCCTCGGCGCACACGCGATTCCACCGGGCCGCGAAGCCCAGGAGTACACCGACGAGGTGTGCAACGTGATGATTCCGGCCATCGCCGCCGAAGGCCTGGCCGAAGCAGTGGACGTGTTCTGCGAGAACATCGCCTTCTCGCCCGCGCAGGCGCGGCAGGTGTTCGAGGCGGCACGCGCCCACGGGCTGGCGGTGAAGATCCACGCCGAGCAGCTGAGCAACCAGCATGGCGCCGAACTGGCGGCCGGCTTCGGTGCGCTCTCGGCCGACCATATCGAACACCTCGATGACGCCGGAATCGCGGCGATGGCGGCGGCCGGCACCGTCGCCGTGCTGCTGCCCGGCGCCTTCTATTTCACCCGCGATACCACCCTGCCGCCAATCGCGGCGCTGCGTGCGGCCGGCGTGCCGTTGGCGCTGGCCACCGACAGCAACCCGGGCACCTCGCCCCTGACCAGCCCGCTGCTGGCGATGAACATGGGCGCCACCCTGTTCCGCCTGACCGTGGATGAGTGCATCGCCGGCTTCACCCGTGAAGCGGCGCGTGCACTGGGCCATGGCGACCGCATCGGCCGCCTGGCCGTGGGCATGGACTGCGACCTGGCGATCTGGGACATCCACGCCCCCGCCGACCTGGTCTATCGCATTGGATTCAACCCGCTGCACGCGCGCGTGGTGCGCGGACAGCCCGACCTGCCTGCCTCCTGGAGCAACACATGAGCAACACCCTGGTTCTTCGCCCCGGCCATGTCACTCTCGCCCAGTGGCGGCAGGTCTACCGCGGTGCACCGCTGGCACTGGACCCGGCCGCGCTGCCGGCGGTGCGTGCCAGTGCCGCGGCCGTCGCCGCCATCGTCGCCAAGGGCGCGCCGGTCTATGGCATCAACACCGGCTTCGGCAAGCTGGCCAGTGTGCGCATCGAGCGCGAGGACCTGGCCACCCTGCAGCGGAACATCGTGCTCTCGCACGCTGCTGGCGTCGGCGAGCCGATGCCGGCCCGCGTGGTGCGCCTGATGATGGCGCTGAAGCTGGTCAGCCTGGCGCAGGGTGCTTCGGGCATCCGCGAGGAAACCCTGCTGCTGTTGGAAGCGATGCTGGTCAAGGGCGTGCTGCCGGTGGTGCCGGCACAGGGCTCGGTGGGTGCTTCGGGTGACCTGGCACCGCTCTCGCACCTGGCCAGCGTGATGCTGGGCGTGGGCGAAGCCTTCATCGGCGACGAACGCCTGCCGGCGGTCGATGCACTGGCACGCGCCGGTCTGCAGCCGATCGAACTGGGCGCGAAGGAAGGCCTGGCGTTGCTCAACGGCACCCAGTTCTCCACCGCCTATGCGCTGGCCGGCCTGTTCGAAATCGAGACCGTGTTCCAGGCGGCGCTGGTCACCGGCGCGCTGTCGGTGGAAGCGGCCAAGGGCTCGGACACCCCGTTCGATCCGCGCATCCATGCCATCCGTGGCCAGCGCGGGCAGATCGCCACCGCGGCCACGCTGCGCACGCTGATGCAGGGCTCGGACATCCGTGAATCGCATCGTGACAACGACGTGCGCGTGCAGGATCCGTACTGCCTGCGCTGCCAGCCGCAGGTGATGGGCGCGGCGCTGGACATCCTGCGCCAGGCCGCGACCACGCTGGAGATCGAAGCCAACGGCGTATCCGACAACCCGCTGGTGTTCACCGATACCGGCGAAGCCCTGTCCGGCGGCAACTTCCATGCCGAACCGGTCGCCTTCGCTGCCGACATGCTGGCGATGGCGGTGTGCGAGATCGGTTCGATCAGCGAGCGCCGCCTGGCCATGCTGGTGGACCCGGCGCTGTCCGGCCTGCCGGCGTTCCTGACCCCGCGCCCGGGGCTGAATTCCGGCTTCATGATTCCGCAGGTCACCGCCGCCGCGCTGGTCTCGGAGAACAAGCAGCGCGCCTACCCGGCCAGCGTTGATTCGATCCCGACGTCGGCCAACCAGGAAGACCATGTGTCGATGGCCGCGCATGGCGCGCGCCGACTCATGCAGATGGCCGAGAATGCCGCCAACGTGATCGGCATCGAGCTGCTGGCCGCCGCGCAGGGCTGCGATTTCCACGCCCCGCTGCGCTCCAGCGCCGCGCTGGAAACCGTGCGCGCCACCCTGCGCGCGCAGGTGCCGACGCTGGAAGAGGATCGCTACTTCCACCCGGACATGGTGACCGCCACCAACCTGGTGCGCAGCGGCGCGCTGGCGCAGGGCCTGAGCGATCTGTTGCCGACCGTGGAACCGCAGGCATGAATGCACATCCCGACTGGCTGACCGTGCACGAGGGCGACGCCCCCCTCATCGTCAGCTTCCCGCATACCGGCAGCGAGCTGCCGCATGACCTGATTGGCGACTACCACTCGCCGTGGCTGGCCCGTCGCGACGCCGACTGGTGGGTGCATGAGCTGTACGACTTCGTGCGCGGCATGGGCGCGACCACGGTACGCTCGGCCATCTCGCGTTCGGTGATCGATCTCAATCGTGATCCCAGCGGTGTCTCGCTGTACCCGGGCCAGAACACCACCGGCCTGTGCCCGCTGACCACCTTCGACAACCAGCCGCTCTACCACGCCGGGCGCGAGCCGGATGAGGCGGAAATCGCGCGCCGCCGCGACACGTATTTCCTGCCCTACCACGATGCACTGGCCGCACAGATCACCCGCCTGCGCGCACGCCACGGCACCGTGGTGGTGTACGACGCGCATTCGATCCGCTCGCACATCCCGCACCTGTTCGACGGCGAGCTTCCGCAGTTCAATCTGGGCACCGCCGGCCCCTCCGGTGCACCGGACACCTCCTGCGACAACGCGTTGAGCGATGTGGTGGAGAACCTGCTGAAAATCAGCGGCATGAGCCAGGTGCGCAACGGCCGCTTCAAGGGCGGCTGGATCACCCGCCACTACAGCAACATCGCCGGCGGCGTGCACACCCTTCAGATGGAACTTGCCTGCCGCGGCTACATGCACGAGCCGCTGCCCGACCAGGTGGACGAACACAGCTGGCCCACCCCGCTCGACCCCGACCACGCCGCACCGCTGCGCCACACCCTGGCGCAGGTGCTCAACGCCTGCCTTGAATTCGCTACGAACCGGAGCGCCGCATGACCCGCAACGACCCGTCCCGCACCATTGCCGCGCCGACCGGCACCACGCTCAACGCCAAGAGCTGGCTGACCGAAGCGCCGCTGCGCATGCTGATGAACAACCTGCACCCGGACGTGGCCGAGCGCCCGCAGGAACTGGTGGTTTACGGCGGCATCGGCCGCGCCGCGCGCGACTGGGAAAGCTTCGATGCGATTGTCGAAACGCTCAAGCGCCTGGACGATGACCAGACCCTACTGGTGCAGTCGGGCAAGCCGGTGGGCGTGTTCCGCACCCACGCCGACGCACCGCGCGTGCTGATCGCCAATTCTAACCTGGTGCCGCGCTGGGCCAACTGGGACCACTTCAACGAGCTGGATAAGAAGGGCCTGGCCATGTATGGCCAGATGACCGCCGGCAGCTGGATCTACATCGGCGCGCAGGGCATCGTGCAGGGCACCTACGAGACCTTCGTGGAGATGGGCCGCCAGCACTTCGGTGGCGACCTGACCGGCAAGTGGCTGTTCACCGGCGGCCTGGGCGGCATGGGTGGCGCGCAGCCGCTGGCCGCGGTGATGGCCGGCGCCTCCTGCCTGGCTGTCGAGTGCCGCAAGAGCAGCATCGACATGCGCCTGCGCACCGGTTACCTGGATACCTGGACCGACAACCTGGACGAAGCGCTGCGCCTGATCGATGAGTCGTGCAAGGCGGGCACGCCGAAGTCGGTGGGCCTGCTGGGCAATGTGGCCGATGTGCTGGCCGAACTGCTCAAGCGCGGCGTGAAGCCGGACCTGCTGACCGACCAGACCTCCGCACATGACCCGGTAAACGGCTACCTGCCGCAGGGCTGGACCGTCGAACAGTGGGACGACAAGCGCGTATCCGCTCCCAAGGAAGTGGAGAAGGCCGCGCGTGCTTCGATGGCCAACCATATCCGCGCCATGCTCGGCTTCCACGCACTGGGCGTACCGACCGTGGACTACGGCAACAACTTGCGGCAGATGGCGCTGGAAGAAGGCGTGGCCAATGCCTTCGACTTCCCCGGCTTCGTGCCGGCCTATATCCGCCCGCTGTTCTGCCGCGGCATCGGCCCGTTCCGCTGGGCCGCGCTGAGCGGTGACCCGGAAGACATCGCCAAGACCGATGCCAAGGTGAAGGAACTGATTCCGGACAACCCGCACCTGCATCGCTGGCTGGACATGGCCGCCGAGAAGATCAAGTTCCAGGGCCTGCCGGCGCGCATCTGCTGGGTCGGCCTGGGCGACCGTGATCGCCTCGGCCTGGCCTTCAACGAGATGGTCGCCAACGGCGAGCTGAAGGCGCCGGTGGTGATCGGCCGCGACCACCTGGACAGCGGCAGCGTGGCGTCGCCGAACCGCGAAACCGAGGCGATGGCCGACGGCTCCGATGCAGTATCCGACTGGCCGCTGCTGAACGCCCTGCTCAACACCGCCAGCGGCGCAACGTGGGTATCGCTGCATCACGGCGGCGGCGTCGGCATGGGCTTCTCGCAGCACGCCGGCATGGTGATCGTCTGCGACGGCACCGAAGCCGCCGCCAAGCGCATCGGCCGCGTGCTGTGGAACGACCCGGCCACCGGCGTGATGCGCCATGCCGATGCCGGCTATGAGATCGCGATTGATTGTGCGAAGGAAAAGGGATTGGATCTGCCGGGGATTCTCGGCTGATGCAGAGGTGCCGGTCAGCGGCCGGCACTACCGGGGACGTTCTGCCCTGGCACGTGTGGTAGTGCCGGCCGCTGGCCGGCTCTCCCTGATGCGGAAATCGGTGCTCTTGACCCGATCTCCCGCCGTGACCAAGATGCGCCATCGCCGCTGACGGATCACCGCGATGTACCGCACCCTTGCTGCTGCCTTGCTCTGCGCTCTCTTTGCCGCTCCCATCGCTTCCGCGCGTGACGTTCCCGGCGAGCTCCCTGCCCGGCTCGACGCCCAACTGCAGGCCAACCGCGAACGCTACGGTATTGCAGGCCAGGCAGTACTGGTCGCGCACAACGGGAACGTGCTCTACCAGGGCGCCAGCGGTGAACGCGACCCGGCCACGCATGCGCCCGCCACCGTCGATACCATCTTCGCCTCGCAGTCGGTGGCCAAACTGCTGACCAGCACGCTGGTGATGCAGCTGGTGGAGCAAGGCAAGGTGGACCTGAATGCACCCGCCAGCCGCTATGTGCCTGACTTGCCTGCGGCATGGCAGGCGATCCCCGTGCGCGATTTTCTCAACCACAGTTCCGGCATTGGTGAATATGCCGACCGCCGTGACGGCCACTGGATCAGCAAGGGCTATGACGGCATGGCCCCCGATCTCGCTTCGGCGCTGAAGGTGGCCGGTGCAGCACCACTTGCATTCGCCACCGGCAGCCGCGTGCAATACACCCAGGCAAACTACCTGGTGCTGACGGCGCTGCTGGAAACGCACTACCGCAAGCCCTACCCGGCCATCGCGCGCGAACACATCCTGCACCCGCTGAAGATGACCCACACCTCCTGGGGCGTGGCGAGCGTACCTGCGCAGCGCGCGGCGGTGCCGTACATCGGCAGGGACGGCCAGCTGCAGCCAGCGAACGAAGAGCCATGGCCGGACTACGGCTGGGGCCATGCCGATCTGCAGACCACCGTGGGCGACATGAACCGTTTCCTGCAGGCGTTGGCGACCGGAAAGCTGGTGCGCACGGCGACGCTGGAACAGCTGTGGCAGCCGCAGAAACTGAGCGGTGGCGGCAACAATGGCTTCTCCACCGGCTGGGACACCACCCGCAGCGACGGCTACACCCAGGTCGGCCACGATGGTGGCACCCGCGTGCGGGTGCGGCTGGCCTACAAGGACACGCTGGCCAGTGGCTACTGGGTGTTCGTGTACCTGACCAATGGCAGCGCGCGCAATGTGTGGTCGAGCACGTTGGTGGAGAGCACGATGGCGGTGGCCGCACCTGCCGAGTTTCCGCATGCGGTGCTGTCGGAGCGACTGATCGCCTATGCACTGGATGATGATGCCGGCGCCGCGCAGGCGATGCGGGTCTGGTTGCGCGACGACACCCGGATGACGGGCAACGAGCTGGAGCGCGCGATCAATGCCGGCGGCTATGCCATCCGCGAGAGTCTGGGTGCGCGCAAGGCGCTGAAGGTGTTCACCCTCAATACCGAGCTGTATCCCGAGTCGGCCAATACCTGGGACAGCCTGGCCGAGTGCCATGCGGCGCTGGGCGAGAAGGAATCGGCTGATCGGCTGTATGCGAAGGCCAAGGCGATGGCGAAGCCTTCACCGTAAACCGATTGTAGAGTCGAGCTTTGCTCGACTGCTTCCCTGCATCGGAGTCGAGCACGGCTCGACGCTACAAATGCGAAAGAGCAGTCGAGCAAGCTCGACGCTACAAGCGCGCGGGCGGCCCATACGCGGGCGGTGGGTGACGTAACGCGCGCGACCTGTTAACTTGCGCGCCAATTTCGTGGTTTACAGCCTTTCCGCATGTCGCTCTCGTCGTACCGCCCTACCCCATCGCTGCTGTTCCTGGCCGTTTCCCTCGGCCTCGCCGCTACCGCCCACGCCGCGCCGCAGGCCACCACGCTGGATGCAGTGCAGGTCACTGCCGCAGATGCCAGCGCCCAGGCCCGCGAGGCGCTGAAGCGTGTTCCCGGCGCCAGCAACGTCATCGACGTGGCCAAGGCCGACAGCCGACTGTCCAGCAGCGCCGATGTGCTGGCTTACCAGCCCGGCATCAGCGCACAGTCGCCAGGCAACGAGGGCACCAAGGTCTCCATCCGCGGCTCCGGCATCAATCGCGGGCCGGGCGCGCATGCCTCGGGTATTGCCGTATCCATCGATGGACTGCCGTTGACCGGACCCGGCGGCACGCCCTACGAGCTGCTGGAGCCGCTGTGGTTGTCGCGCGTGGAAGTGCTGCGCGGCGCCAACGGTTTCGAACGTGGCGCGCTGGCACTCGGCGGCGCCATTGACTACGTCAGCCGCAGTGGCCGTGATTCGGCGGGCGTGCAAGTGCATTACGAAGCCGGCAGCCGCGGCTACCAGAAGCGCGGCCTCAGCTGGGGCGGTGTTAGCGGCGACGTCGATTACTTCCTGGCCTACACCGATACCGAATTCGATGGCTACCAGCGTCACGCAAGCGGCGACGGCAAGGGCGCGATGGCGAATGTGGGATGGCAGATCACGCCTGACTTGCAAACGCGCTTCTTCGTGCGCTATCGCGAAACCAACCACGAAACGCCCGGACGCCTGACCCGCGACCAGATCCGCAACGACCCGCGCGCGGCGAATGCGGCCAACCTGGCCATCGATGCTCGCCGCCCGCAGCCGGGCAGCACGTGGGTGGGCAATGTCACCACGCTGCAGATCGATGAGGATTCCTCGCTGCAGGCCGGGCTGGTCTATCACAAGTACCCGATGGACTTGAACGAGAGCCTGTACCGCCAGCAGCTGGACTACGCCAACCTCAATGCCACGCTGGACTATCGCCACCGCCACCGGCTGTTCGGCCTGGACAGCGAAACCACCGTTGGCCTGCGCGTCACCCACGACCTGGACGCCGACGTACGCGAGTCGCTGCGCTTTGCCAACAATGGCTACGCCGCTGGCACGCGCACGCGTGACTTCCGCCACCACGGCACCGACAGCACCCTGCACGTCAGCAACACCCTCACGTTGAACGACCGCCTGCGCCTGCAGACGGGGCTGGCGCTGATCAACACCCGCCGTGATGTGCAGGTGACCTGGCCGAGCAGTGGCGGCCGCCTGCGCGACCACGACTGGGACTACACGCCTCGACTGGGCTTCACCTGGCAGCACAGCGCACAGACACAGTGGTTCGGCAACCTCAGCCGCTCGGTGGAGGCACCGCACCCGTGGTCGATGATCTGGGGCTCGAACCAGTACTTCGCGCCAGGCAATGGACCGTCCAGCGGCCGCCAGCGCGCGCCGGTGCCGATGCAGAACCAGACCGCCACCACGCTTGAGCTGGGCGCACGTGGCGATGCTGCGCTGGGCCGCTGGGAACTGACCGGCTACTACGCGCACGTGAACCACGAACTTTTGAGCGTGGAACTGCGGCCGGTGCCGAATCTGTTCATCGCCGAGAACAACGCCAGCCCCACCGTGCACCGCGGCATCGAAGCCGGGCTGGACAGCACACTGTGGCAGGCCGCACCGGGTCGCCTGTCGCTGCGCCAGGCGTATACCTTCAGCGACTTCCGCTACCGCCACGATGCGCGCTTCGGCAGCAACCGCCTGCCCGGCCTGCCGCGCCACGCCTACCAGGCCCAGCTGCGCTTCGATCATGCATCCGGTCTGCATGCCGCGCTGAATACCGAATACGCATCGCGTATCGCGGTGGACTACGCCAACAGCTACTGGGCCGACAGCCATGTGATCTTCGGCAGCCGCATCGGCTACGACGCACCCGGTGGCCGCTGGCAGGCCTGGGCGGAGATGCGCAACCTCGGCAACCGCCACTACGCCGCCACGGTCACGCCGGGCTACGACGATGCCGGCAAGGATGTAGCGCGCTCTACGCCGGGCGAAGGCCGCGGCGTCTATGCGGGCGTGCGCTGGCGCTTTGACTGATGGCCGCAGGCGGCGCCGGGTGTGATCCGGCGCCACCGTTCCAGGGTCAACTGATACACCAGGCCGGCAGGCGCTCGCTGTGTTTCCAGATGGAAGGCGCGAAGTCGATCAGCACCAGTGCCGCCAACCACTTCGGCGACGTACTCAGCAGCGTCGAACCGAGCGAGCCGTCGCCGGGTGCGAGCAGCTCCTGCCAGGGCTTGTAACCGAGGGCGCTGCCAGCCCACCACCGCAACGCTGCGCCAATTCCCACCAGCAGCAGAGCCAGCGTGCGGCAGGTCCAGCGCTGCGAGTCTGTCATCACGACTCCGGCAATGCGGGCCACAGGCCATGTCCAAAGCCCGTATAGCGGACAGGCTCCACTCGAACACGCTCCCATCCGTCCTTGCCGCGGTGCAGAAGGTAGAGGCCGCGCATACCCGTTCCTCCACTGCACAGATCCGAGGCAACCGATGCCATTGCCCAGTTCCCGTCCAGGCTGAACACAGGACGCTGCAGATAGACGACGCCCAGATCCGGCTTGCCCGGGCCACCCGTGCATCCCTCGACGCCACGCGCGCGCCGTTGCTGAAATTCGTCCCACGTCATCCGTTGCGCCCGCGCGTGTGCAAGCTCAAACGCGAGGTCGGGTACGCGTACAGCCCGGCGGTTCGCGACCTGCAACATCGCCTCCAGATGCTGCTGCAGTTGAAAGGATGCCGCACTATCATCATCGCGCCACTCGACCACGTTGTGACGAACCTGGCAGACCGGGGCGGGGTCTCCTTCACCGCAGGCAGGCACAGTCCATTCCATCACAGCGAATGGCATGTCGGGCTCCCAGTCGCGCGGCTCGAAGTGTGCTGGCGCGAAATCTGCCAGTGGCACCTCCGCGGTCGCGAACCCACTGTTGCCGGTCAGCATCGCGGAGGAGACTACCTTCATTGGAATCGGCGGTACCGGCGGCTTTCCTGGCAGTGTCGGTCGCAGGTCGATGAGCTCCGCCATCACCTCGGCCTGCATCCGTGCCGTTCCCAGGTTGATCGGAGGCGGGCTGACATCCTGCCGCCACTGCGGGCGCACGCTGGCCATCAGCGCTGCGCCAGCAGCCACGAAAAGGACGACCGCTTTCGTCAGGATGCGCTTCCGTGCAATGCGCTGTCGCATGAAGCTCCTCGAAGAAATGAAGCAGGTTGGGATATCGGCCGGGAACGTGGCGCTACAGCGCTTGAATGACCTGCAGCAGGTGGGTCGCTCCTGGCGCCAGCGACTGCGCAAGCCAACCCAGCACAGCAAAGAACAGCAGCAAGCCGAGCAGCGGCCAGATCGTGTGCGTCACGCATACCCGCCACCATCCCTGCTCCTGCATGCCCTGCATGCGCCGGTACAGGCCACCAGCGATGGCGGCGTCCACCAGCAGTTCGGCCATCAGTACCGGCGCCGACCACACCACCCACACGCTCGCCAGCAGGACGGTCGCCACCAGCGCGACGATGCCGAGGATCGCGAGCAACGGCAGGCCCGCTTCGTCTTCGGCCAGGCCGGTCAACGGCAGCTCACCGGCATCGCCGCCGCGGACCCGCGCCGACTCATTCCACGAAGCTGACGCGCCGCCACCTCCGGAACGGCCGCCGACGCCGCCCCACGGTGATTCCACGGCACTTCCGCGAGGCGATGGGCTGCCACTACCCACATCCGGCGACAGGCCATCCAGCACGTTGTCCCAGCGCCAGCGGATCCAGATCCACATCAGCAGCAGGAACACGCCATAGGCCAACAGCACGGCCATCGGGTAGCGAAGCAGCATTGCGTCGATACCGGCCAGACGCAGCAGATGCGAGGCGAGGAAACCGGCCGCACCGGTCAGGGCGACGATCAGCGCCATCTGCAGGCGTGGCCAACCGCGCTGCTGCAGGTGCCGGCGCGCACGCACGACTTCGCTACCGCGGTTCACGGGCAATTTCAGTGGGCTGCGTGAAAAGTGGCGCGAGCGCTTCATGCAGCCGCCAGGGGACGGGAGGCATCGCGGCCACGAACGTCGGGAACCTGATACTGCATGCGGACATCCTTGCCGGGCACGCGTAGGTGGTGATGGGCGGAGTCTAGCGCGATGGGACTGCGGGTCAAACACCCACGGACCGGACTGGCGCCTGCTTTGTACCCGCGCGCCGGCGGCTGGATCATGACTCTCTGCCAGAAAAAGTATGCTCTACGGCATGCACGTCTCCCAGCTCACCCGCTCCACCGCCCTCGTGATGTTCGTTCCAATGCTTGGCCTCGCCGGTTGGGGTTCCTGGTTTGGTAGCCGCTGCTTCAGCGATGGCTGCCTCGGTGTCCTGGTGGCATGGCTTGCCGCCGTGGTTGCATTTGTAGTTCAGGCGTTGCTGGTACTCCCGACGCATGCCTGGGCCCTCAAGCGGCAGGGAGCGCCCGCCGCTCGCAGCTACTTTCTTTGGTTGGGCGCGTCGGCCGTCGCAGCGTTCCTGCCCATCGTGCTCGGCTGGGGCTACTTGATGATCTTCCGATGACCTGCTGCGCGTCTCCCGCACGCGGATAGCCGGATCAGGGTGGCGCAGCCGCCTTCAGCAACTGCGCGGCCACCTGGTCGAACGGGGCGATGTCCTGCAGCGCGCGGCACATCGCCACCGCACCTTCCACGCTGGCGATCACCAGGCTGGCCAACTCAGCTGCCGCTGCCGGGGCATGTCCTTCGGCGACGAATGCCGAGGCGAGGTGGCCCTGCCAGCGCGCGAACACCTCGGCCGCCGCCGCGCGCGGTTGGCTGGGCGTGGCCTCCACTGGCTCTTCCACGGCAGCGGCCAGCACCGGGCATCCGGCGCGGAAATCGGTGCGCAGCAGGCGCTCGCGCCACATCCCCAGGAACTGCTGCAGGCCCTGCACGGCGCCGCCCTTCAGCAGCTCCACCAGCAGCGCTTCGACCTTGTCGCCGGCCATATGGGTGGCACGCGCCAGCAGCTCCTGCTTGCCGCCAGGAAAGTGGTGGTACGTCGAGCCCAGCGGCGCTTCAGCCAACTTGGTTACCTCGCGGATGCTGGTGGCATTGAGGCCCACGCGCGCCAGCATCTGTGCCGCGGCATCAATCACGCGTTGAGGCGCATCAGAGGGTCGCGGGCTCACGGCAGGCTCCTTGCCAGGACAGTCGTCATAGATTAGCGTACCGGCCGTTCTATAACAGTCGTCATAGCCATGAATCTCTGGTTCCGCCTGCTCCACCTGCTGCTGTGCAGCCTGTTCCGGCCCAAGCTGGACGCCCCGTTCGGGGTTTCGCGGCTGCAGTTCCGCGTGCTGCCCAACGACCTGGACAGCAACCTGCACATGACCAACGGCCGCTACTGGAACATCTTCGACCTGGGCCGGCTGGACCTGATCCTGCGCATGGGCCTGGGACGGGTGGCGCTGCGCGAGAAGTGGGCACCGATCGTCGGCGCCGGCACCATCCAGTTCCGCCGCGAACTCAAGCCATTCCAGCGCTTCACCCTGGAAACGCGGCTGGTCGGCTGGGTCGGCTCACGCGGGATCATGGAGCAACGCGTACTGATCGGCGCTGAACAGAAGATCGCCACCCGCGCACTGCTGGTCACCGGCATCTACGACCGTCGCGCGCGGCAGTTCCTTGGCATGCCGAAGATGATGGAGGCGATTGGTGTTGTCGCCCCGCCCTCCCCGCCGCTGAGTGCGGCCGCCGAGGCGCTGCTGGCCGCCGATGCCGCCTTGAAGCAGGACGACGCCTGAGGCACGTCACTCCACCTTCGGCATGTTCTTGGTCACGCAATGGATGCCGCCACCGCCACCCGCGATGGCATCGATATCCACCTGTTCGATCACGCGGCCGGGATACAGGTCTTCCAGCAGCTCACGGCAGTAGCCGTCGGCGGCATCATCACCGAACTGCGGCGCGACCACCGCGCCATTGATCGGCAGGTAGTTGATGTAGCCCATGGCCAAGTCATCGTTGTCGCGGGTATGCACGTTGTCGCGCCCGTCCAGCGGCGGCGGCAGCGTATGCACCTGCAGGCGGCGGCCATCGGCATCGCTGGCCCCGCGCAGGATCTCAAGATGTTCCCGGGTCAGCGCGTAATCGTAGGAGTCCGGATCGTTGTCGAGGTTGGCGATCACCACGCCCGGACGCACGAAGCGCGCATAGAAATCCACGTGCGCATCGGTAATGTCTTCACCGGCGATGCCGGGCAACCAGATGATCTTGCGCAGGCCGAGGTGGTGCTTCAGCTCGGCTTCGATATCCGCGCGCGACCAGCCTGGATTGCGGTTGCGGTTCACCCAGCAGCTCTCGGTGAGGACGGCGGTGCCATGGCCATCGACTTCGATGCCGCCACCCTCGCCCACCAGGTCACTTTCCAGCAGCGTTGCGCCGGTCACCTGCGCCAGCCAGGGTGCCACCGCACCATCGTTGCGCGCGCTCTGCTTGCCACCCCAGCCGTTGAAGTTGAAGTCGACCAGGCCCAGCCCGCCCCGGCCGTTGGTGACGAAGCAGCCGCCGTAGTCGCGCACCCATATGTCATCCAGCGGCACCTCGAGGAACTCGATGTTGTCGCGGCCGCAGCGATCCTGCGCCTGCTTCAACTGCGCCGGGCGGCACAGCACGCTGACCGGCTGGTGGCGGGCGATGGTGCGCGCCAGCCGCGCCACGGCGGTGTTCACCGCATCGGCCTGCCCGCCCCATACCCGCGGCTGCGCGGCGAAGGCCAGGAACACGCGTTCCTGCGGGCCGTGCTCGTCCGGCATGCGCCAGATGCCTGCACCCGGGCCCGCCGCAGCCACGCGACCCGGCAGCCCGGCCAGACCCAGGGCGGCCAGGCCGCCAAGACCGGCGGCGCCCGCCAGCTGGGTGAGGAAGTGACGACGGTTGCTCATGACAGCCTCCAGGGCCGGTGTGGGATGGACGCTATGCTGCGCTTGCCTACCGATAAGAACAAACGATAGATTCAGCCACCATCTGAACAGTTCTGCTTATCTGAAATGCTCAAGCACTGGCCACCCCTGAACGCCCTGCGGGGCTTCGAAGCTGCCGCCCGGCTCGGCAGCTTCCATCGCGCGGCCGAGGAACTGCACCTGAGCCAATCGGCCATCAGCCAGCAGATCCGCGGCCTGGAGGACGCCTTGCAGCAGCCGCTGTTCTTCCGCCAGGGTCGCAGCGTCACCCTCACCGACGCCGGCCTCGATCTGCTGGAAACCACCCAGTCCCTGTTGCGCCAGCTGGCCAGCGGCATCCGCCGGCTCGATCAGTACCGCAAACCCAATCAATTGATCGTCAACACCAGCCCCGCCTTTGCCCGCCATTGGCTGGTGCCGCGCCTGGCGGAGTTCCACCGCCTGCATCCCGACGCCGACCTGTGGCTGCTGACCAGCGAGGAAGCGCCCGATATGACGACGCAGACGCTGGACGTGGCGGTGCGTGATGACCTCGACTCGCAGGCGCAGTGCCAGCATCGGGTGCTGCTGCAGGACCGTCTCTATCCGGCCTGCCATCCGGCCCTGCTCGCCACACCGGTGCAGGAACGACTCACCCTGCATGGCGAGCGCGAGATGGACTGGAGCCAGTGGCAGGTACAGGGCGGCGCGGACGTGGGCCAGCGCCGCGAGGGCATGAATTTCTCCGAGCCCGGGCAGCTGCTCGATGCCGCCTGCCAGGGGCTGGGCATCGCGCTGGTGAGCGAACTGTTGGCCGCGCGCGCCTGCGAGCAGGGCCTGCTGCAACCACTGGATGATGCACGCGTGCGCGGCCCGCGCTGGAGTTGGCTGGTGCACGAAGACAGCGCGGCCGATCCGCTGGTGATCAGTTTCTGTGAGTGGTTGTTGGGGAGCCTTCCGGCTATGGCGACGTCTGCTCCAGCGCGCGCTTGACTGCCGCCTCTGCCAAGGGCGCCATCACCGCATAGCCTTTCGCCGTTGGATGCACGCCGTCGTCGGCCAACTGCGGGTCGAGGCCGCCAGCGGCATTGGCCATCGGCGTGTGGTAGTCCAGATACACCAGCTGCTTCGCGTCGGCATAGCGCTTCAAGGCAGCGTTCAACGCACGCACCTTGGGCGCAGGTGCCGTGCCCGGCAACCAGGGGTAGTCGCTCACCGGCAGCACCGAAGCCAGCACCACGCGGATGCCATGCACCTGCGCCAATTCCACCATCGCATGCAGGTTGTCCTCGATCATCGCCTGCGTGGACGGCCCGGTATTGCCGGCAATGTCATTGGTGCCAGCCAGGATCACCACCACCTGCGGCTTCAGTGCCAGCACATCCTGCGGGAAACGCAGCAGCATCTGTGCCGTGGTCTGGCCACTGATGCCACGGTTGAGCCAGCCCCTGCCGGGAAAGAACGAGGCGCTGCCTTCCCTGCCCCAGCCTTCGGTGATGGAGTCGCCGTAGAACACCACGCGGGGTTGGCCAGGCACTGCGGCAGGCAGCTGTGCGTTGGCATTGCGATAGCGCTGCAGCTGCGGCCAATCGGCCAGTTGCCGCTGCATGAAGCGCACCTCGTCCGGGCGAAGCTGTTCAACAGGCGTCAACAGCAACGGATTGACCGCCGCCTGTTCTGCTGCCTTCAGGGGCGCGCTCAGCGCCATGGCAACGGTGATTGCACCGGCAAACAGCACGGGTCCACGCATGCGGATTCTCCAGAGGGCCTGGCCTGCAGTCTAACGCTGTGCACCCGGCTCATCGCGAAGCCGTGCGTGCCGCCACACCGGTCACTTTCGCTGGCATCCACATGCCCGGCGTCCAGCCACTGGCGGCCAGGATGGCCTTCGGGTTGTCCTGCTGGACCAGCGCACGCACCGCGTCACGCTTGTCCTTGGCCTGCAGGTAGTAGGCCTTGGCGATGCGGTACCCCACCCAGTAACCGAGGTCGTAGGGCTCCTGCGAACCGGGCGTGTGGTTGTACAGCCACGGCGACAGATCCGTGCTGTCCAGGTCGAGTGCGAATGCGCTTTCGATATGCACTTCGCGGCCGCGTGTCCATGCGGCGTGGCGGCCATTGCCCACGTTGCCGGAGATCAGTTCGGTGATGAACTCGGCGATGCCTTCGCCCAGCGAGAGGCGCAACACCGTCGCGCGCGGGTCACCCGGTTCGACGTCGATCAGGCCGGTCTGCTGGATGTGCACGTACTCGTGCGCGATCACGTGCACGAAACGATCCTGCACGTTGGGATTCATGAAATCAGCCGCGCACAGCGCTTCCAGGCCGATGATCACCCCATTCTTCGAGGTCAGCCCGACGGGCCTGCCGCGCCCCACCGCGATGGTCACCGGCGGGAACCGGGTCTGCGGATAGATGGCCTGCAGGTTGGCGAACACGTGCGCCAGGCGCTGCTTCACCGCCGGTAGTTCGGCCAGGCAGTTTCGCCCCTGTGCGTACAGCTCGGGCTGATGGGCGATGGATTCGGCGAGGCGCTCAGCGGTGACCCGCCGCGCCTTCGCCAGCTCGGCAAGGCCGGTCGAACCCTCGGCCAGGTAGACACGCAGCTGGGCAACACTGGGCTTGCCGCCCGTGCCGTCGTAGAGCGCGTAGAAACGACTGACATCCTCGGTGAGGATCTGTGGCGCCGACGGTGCAGCCGCCTGTGCCACGGATACCGCCCCGGCACAGGCCAGCGCCAGCAGGCCGCGCAGGATCATGAACATCGCTCCGTCCTTGGTGGAGTGCATGCAAGGCGCGCAATTTACCACTCTGCCCGGGCCACCGCAGCAGTCGGATGCGGCAACCCCTGCGCTATGCCAGACTCACGCCGGCAGCCAGCCACGGATGATGGAGCACACAGATGATGATCGTTCCCGCTTACTGGGCCGAAGCCCGCGTGCAGGCGCGATTCCGTGGCCGTCCGCTGGTCGTGCGGCGCTTCGGCTGGTCAGATGAAGGCCCCATCGAAGCGCAGGCGCATGCGGATGCACGCGCCAACGCGGCACTCAACGCCATCGTTGCCGGCCAGGCACTGCCGCGCCGCGAGGCGCGCAGCAACTACGGTGTGGAAGGCGTTCCGATCCGTGAGCAGATCGTACGGCGCGACGGCGATGTCATCGTCACCCGCAACAGCTACGGTGCGCTGTGCCTGAACACCCCGGACGTGCTGTTCGCCGACATCGACCACGCACAGCCCCCGGCAGGTTGCGTGATGCCTGCCATCATTGCGGCGGTGCTGCTGTTTGCCGGCGCCATCATCGGCACCCTGCTCTGGCACTGGCTGGTGGGACTCGTGCTGGGCGTGGCGGCGGTGGTGCTGGTGAATGCCGCGCTGCTGATGCAACGCAGGCGCCGACTGGCCGCGGCCGGCGGTGCCGAGGGCGTAGCCCTGCAGCGGATCGCGGCCTTCAGCGAGCAGCATCCGGATTGGCATCTGCGCGCGTACCGGACGCCGGCCGGACTGCGCGTGCTGGCCATGCATGCCACGTTCCCGCCGGAGGACGAACAGCTGCAGGCCTATTTCAAAGCACTGGGCGCGGACCCCCTGTACGCGCGCATGTGCCGGTTGCAGCATTGCTTCCGGGCACGGCTGACACCCAAACCGTGGCGCGTTGGCCTGAAGTACCGCATCCGGCCTCCGGTGGCGGCATGGTCAGCAGAGCAGGCCAACAACCCGGACCGCCTGGCCTGGATTGCCGAATACGAGAAGAAGAGCGCTGGCTTCGCCGCCTGCGCCTATCTGCGCAGCTTTGGTGATACCACGCGCACCCACGCCAAGGCCGAACACGTGCGCGACCTGCACGATCGCCTGTCGCACGCGCTGGACCGGCTGCCGCTGGCCTGAGTGCACGCGCTCAGTCAGCGCCCTGCACGAACGGCTGCCCTGCCAGGGTTGTGCCCAGCCGCACCGCGACCTGCTGATCGCCCTTCTCAAAGGTCGTTGCGCACTGCTTTCCGCCCTTCTGGCATCCAACTTCCGGAAAACCCTCCAGCGATTCCGGCGCGCCCTGCAGCGGCTTCACCTGCCATCCCGCCGCATCCAGCAGGCGCTTGGCCTTGGCGTAGGGCATGCCGGCGATGATCCCCAGCTGCGCCAGCTCGGTGGGCAGAGGCTGCGCACCTGCAGTCGAAACCAGGACCAACGACAATGTTGCAGCAACAAGGATGGCTTTCATTGCACCGACCCGGGACGAACTCACAGGGTCAGCCTAGCCCATTTGCATGACGCGGGAATGTGCCGGTAACACGTCGTTACCGAGCGTCCACAGTTGATGACTTCGCTCAATGCCGGGCGCCACTCTTCCTGCGCACTGGAACGCCATGGCAACAGGAAATGCCAACAGCGCAGCCAGTGCCAGCAATCCCGTCTTCATGAGGCCTCCTTATCCCTTTCAAACAGCAGCCAAGCATAGGCCCGGCTCCACCGGATGCAGACAGGCCGCCCGAAGGCGGCCTTCTGCAACGCCGTCGAGCAAGCTCGACGCTACTTGGCGTTCTTCACGTAGGTGTCGAACCAGTTCAGCATTTCCGACACCAGCTGCTCGTTCGATTCCAGCGCGGTGTACCAGTGCGGCTCGTTCGGCAGCATCACCAGGCGGGTGGTGCCGCCGTTGCCACGGATGGCCTGGTACAGCTTGCGCGACTGGAACGGTTCGGTACCCGGGTTGGCGTCGTCCTCTCCGTGCACCAGCAGCAGCGGCAGCTTGATCTTGTCGGCGTAGAAGAACGGTGACGCCTTCAGGTACACATCCTGCGCCTGCCACACCGAGCGGCGCTCGTTCTGGAAGCCGAATGGGGTGAAGGTCTTGTTGTACGAGCCGCTGGTGGCCACGCCGGCCTTGAACAGGTTGGTGTGGGCAATCAGGTTGGCGGTCATCAGGCCACCATGGCTGTGACCGGTCACGCCGATGCGGTTACGGTCGACCACACCCATGTCCACCGCCTTGTCCACCGCCGCCTTGGCGTCGGCTTCCAGCTGCTCCAGGTAGGTGTCATAGGCGTTCTTCGGGTCGCCCACGATCGGGAACGAGGCGTTGTCGATGATCGCGTAGCCGGCCAGCAGCATCAGGCGATACGGCTGCAGGCGGGTGAAGGTCTGCTGCGAACCAGACACCTGACCGGCCTGCGCGGCGTTGGCGAAGTCGGCCGGGTAGGCGTACAGGATCGCCGGCACGCGCTGTCCTTCCTTGTAACCGGGCGGCGTGTACAGGGTGAACGACAGGTCCACGCCATCGGCACGCTTGTAGGTCACCAGCTGCTTCTTGATCTGGCGCACTTCCGGGGTCGGGTCGACCAGTTGGGTCAGCGCGGTGGCGCTGGAGGCGAACTGCGCCTCGCCGGCCTTCGCATCGGCCACCGCCTCACCCTGCTGGCGGATGAAGGCATTCGGTGGATCGATCACCGACTGGTGCCAGGTCAGGTAGCGGCCGGGCGTGTTGCTGAAACCGAGGAACTGCTCGTAGGCATCGGCGCTGCTGCGGAACAGGCGCTCGCTCTTCAGGGTGTCCAGGTCCAGGCGGTCGAGGAACGGACGATCACCCTGCGGCGAGGCGCCACGGCCGCTGAGGAATACATGGTTGCCCTCCTGGCGCACGACCTGCGCGCCGTTCGGCAGGCGGGTGTAGACCAGGGTGCCCGGGTTGCCGTACAGCTCATCGCTGGACATGTCCCACAGCAGGCGCCCTTCCTTCTTCGACTGGTCCACATCGACGATGCGGGTCTGCATCCAGTGGCGGTTCTCGTCGTTCTCGTACTGGAAGGCCACGGCCGGATCAGCGGTCCACGCGTAGCCTTCGAAACGCTGCGCGGTGCGGGTGACTTCGGTCGGCTTGCCGTTGAACGGGGCCTTCAGCATCAGCACGCGATCACGATGCGGCACGCTCACCTTCCAGTCGCCCTTGTCCAGCGCTTCGGCATAGACGAGGGTGGCCGGGTCGGTGGCACGCCAGTCGAAACCGCGTGGGCCTTCCGGCACGCCGTGAACCGGCACACGGTCGGCCAGCGGCAGGCTGGCGATCGGGGTGGTCTTGCCGCTGGTGATGTCCAGCACCGCCACGTCGTTGGCGAAGCGCTGGTAGGTCACCGCGTGCGAATACGGGGCCTTGATCGACTCGGTCAGCACATGCACGCCATCGGGCGCGGCGCCGACATCGTTGAACAGCGCCGGCTGCCCGACCGGGCGCACGCTGCCGGCGGCGGTGTCGACCACGGCCAGCTGCGAGGCGCCGTAGTAGGCGAACAGCTTCTCGTCATGCACGCTGGTCAGCGTGTCGCGTGCTTCGTAGGTGCTGCTTTCGCCGCTGCTGCCCAGCGACTCCTGCGCATCCGGGCCGGTCGGCACGCCACCGTCGGACGGTGCCGGGCCCTGGTTGGCAGGCACCAGCTTCACCAGCAGCTTCTGGCTGCCGCCCAGCCACTGCACGGTGTTGCCGAAGATCGGGTTCAACTGCACGTTCGGGATCTGCTTCACCTGCCCGGTTGCGGCGTCGCCCACCCACAGCTGCACGCTGGTATCGACCGCATTCTGGAAGGCGAAGTGGCTGCCATCGGCCGACCACAGCGCGCCGGTGGCGCAGCCCTGCGGCAGGTTGACCTTGGTTTCCTTGCCGCTGCCGATCTCGACCAGGGTGAAGTCGGCCACGCAGGTCGGGATGCCGTAGCCGCCGGGGGTGTCATGGCGGCTGCGGTTCTTCGGCTCCAGGCGCACGCCGGCCAGCTTCAGATAGGGCTGGGCCATGCGGCTGATCGACGGATAGGTCTGCGCGGTGGTCAGCAACAGGCGCTGTCCACCCGGTGCCACGTTGGGCGCCGGCGGCGGCGGTGCCTTCAGCACCTTGAGCAGGTGTTCCGGCGGCTTCGCGTAATCGGCAAGCGCCGGGCCAGCGGCCAACAGGCCGACGGTGGCAACGGCAATGGCCGCCGCCAGAGAGGTTCGACGGATGAGCATCCTTATCCCCTGGGGTGTGAATGGGAGCCCGAGTATGGGCAAGAGCCCGAATCTAGCACCGCAGGAGGCAGGGGGAATGGGCCGGAAGGACTAGTGGCCGGATGGCGCAAAGTGGGACGCGCCCGGAGATGCCGGCAGCGCGCCGGCATCTACCAGGCGTGGCCTGTCATCACTGCTGGGCGTGCAGGTCCCAGGCGGTCAGGTAATCGGGGTCGACCACGATCATGCCGCTGTTCCGCATCCGGTACTCACCGGGCTCGGCCCGCTGGTACTGGTCGAGCATCGGTGGCAGGTAGCGCTCATGGCCATCATCTTCATCGGCCAGCACCACGCCTTCGTCGGCACTGATGCGCAGCACGGTGCCCGCGTACTGCTCCAGCCCCTGCACCTGGCCGTCGCCGCCATAGCGGGTGACACCGACCAGCACGACCTTGCCGATCATTTCCTCGGCCTTGGCATCGTCCAGGGGCGGCAGCATGGGATTGAATTCGTCGCTCATCGGTGCACCTCCAAAGCCTGTGGGGACATCGTGGACTCGGCGGCCGCCCACGTTGCCACTGCCGACGGCAACGCAGGGATTCATCGCGGGGCGCAACTCACTGGATCGCAGGGCCCACCGTGCAACGCCGGGGGCGCGATATGTAAACGGTGTCTGCAACTGCGGGGGCGGCCATCCGTGCCGATGGCGTGACCGTGTCAGGCCAAGGTCAACACCACGCGTTGCGTTGCATGCAGGGTGAAGCGTGACAGCTGCGCTGTAGCGGCATGACGGCCTCCTGTTGAAGGTCACACGCGGGCGTGTTGCTCCGTTGCAACGAATGCTGCCACTGCGCGCGGAAGGACGAAGTGAAGATTGCCGCCGGCCCGCACGAGGCGATGCGCGCGGTGCCCGTTCATCAAGCTGGCGCCCCGTTCCGCTGCGGGGCGTCTCCCGCAGCGCCACGCTAGAATGCACGCATGCGCACCGTCCATGCCCTCCGCTACATCACCCCGCTACGGGAAGGTGGCTCCCTGCCCGCCGTGGTTGAGACCGACGACGACGGCATGGCCGTGCTGAAATTCCGTGGTGCCGGCCAGGGACCGAAGGCGCTGATCGCCGAGCTGATCGCTGGCGAGATGGCGCGCACGCTGGGGCTGCCGATTCCGGAGATCCTGTTCGTCGAACTGGACCGCGAATTCGCCCGCACCGAGCCGGACCCGGAAATCCAGGAACTGATCCGGGCCAGCGAGGGCCTGAACCTGGGCCTGGACTACCTGCCCGGCGCGATCAACTACGATCCGGCGGCAATGCCGGTGGATGCCGACCTGGCCTCGCGCATTGTCTGGTTCGATGCGTTCACCAGCAATGTCGATCGCACCACGCGCAATCCCAACCTGATGGTGTGGCATCGCAAGCTGTACCTGATCGACCACGGTGCGGCGATGTACTTCCATCACGATTGGGCCAACGCCGGCGATGCCTGCGAGAAACCGTTCGTGCTGATCCGCGACCACGTGCTGCTGTCGTTCGCCAGCCGCATCGCCGAAGTGGATGCTGAGCTGGGGGCGCGCCTGACCGATGCCGAGATCGAGCGCATCGTCGGCCTGGTGCCGGACAGCTGGCTGGTGGACGAGCCGGCGTTCAACAGCCCGCAGGCCTATCGCCAGGGCTACATCGACTATCTCAAGCACCGCCTGAAGGTGCGTGCGGTGTTCGTGCAGGAGGCCATCCGTGCCCACGCTGCACACGTATGACTATGCGGTCATCCGCGTGGTACCGCGGGTGGAACGCGAAGAGTTCATCAACGTCGGAGTGATCGTCTCCTGCCCCGGCGCACGTCATCTGGAAGCGGCCATCGAGATCGATCCGGCACGCCTGCACGCGTTCGCGCCGGCACTGGACCAGGATGCGCTGCAGCCGTGGCTGGATGCGATCGTGGCGATCTGCCGCGGCGACGCCACGGCCGGGCCGATCGCGCAGCTTCCCGCACGCGCACGGTTCCACTTCCTCACCGCCAAGCGCAGCTCGATCGTACAGATGTCGAGCACGCATGTGGGCCGCACCGCCGATCCGGCGGGTGTGGTCGAGCACCTGATGACGAAGATGGTGCGCGTGCCGGAATGACCGGCACGCGTCGCGATCAAAGTGGCACGCGACGCGCGATATAGTTGACCACATTGCCGATCGCATCCGGATCGACATTGGCCAGGCCGACGATCACATAGCCCTGCGCGGGCATCACCACGATGGCACTGTTCGACCCAGGCGCACCGCCTTCGTGGCCGTACTGGTGCTCCCTGCCCTCGCCCTGCACCACGAAGCCAAAGCCATACCAGCGCTTGTGGTTCTGCGCCGTGGTGGCCTGCTGCAGCAGTGCCGGCGAGACCAGTCTCCCGCCGCGCAGCGCCTCGGCGAATTTCAGCATGTCGGTGGCTGTGCTGTAGCCACCGCCAGCGGACATGCCGCGCCAGGGCAGCGACTTCGTTTCACGTACCCATTGCCCATCCTTCTTCGTATAGGCGACGGCACGCTGCTGCACCTTCACTGTTTCCGGTTCGAAGCCGGTGCCGGTCATGCCAGACGGACGCAGGATGTGGTCTTCCACATAGGCGTAGTACGACTGCCCGGACACGGCTTCGATGAGGCGTCCAAGCACGATGAAGCCGTAGTTGGAGTAGCTGTCCTGGCTACCGGGCGTGAACTGCGGTGCATCCTTGGCGAAGCGCTGCACGTAGTCATCCAGCGTCTTCAGCGAGGCCGAATACTGATCGAAATCATCGCCGAAAAAATCGCCGAGGCCGCTGGTGTGGGTCAACAACTGGCGGACGGTCACCTCAGTGGCGACGGCCTTGTTCGGGTAGTCGGGCAGGTGCTTGCCGATCGTATCGTCCAGCCCCAGCTTGCCGGCCTGCACCAGCTGCAGGATGGCCACCGAGGTGAACATCTTGTTGGACGACGCCAGCCGGAAGCGCGTATCCGCCCGCACCGGAATACCGCTTTCGCGATCCGCCTGGCCACCCCGCCAATCCAGCAGCACCTCGCCGTTGCGCGCCACCAGCAGCGCTCCCGACAGCGCGTCCTGTGCACGCAGCGCGTCCAGCTTCGTCCTGGCGTCAGCCATCAGGGCCGGCAACGCAATACGCTCCGGCTTGTATTTTTCCGGTACTTCGGTGCCTTCGATCTGGAACAGCTTCAGGTGTGCTGGATGGTCCGGGTCCATCTCTGCCGTCACCCACATCGCACGCTCGTTCAGCTGGCCCATCACCAGCAGCTTCGCGTGACCAGGCGTGTCCTCGCGCGTTTCCAACACGCGCAGCGGGCCGGTACTTTCGCGGAACTCGAGATAGTCCTTGGGAGCGCTGCCTTCCTTCTTCGCATACTTGTCGGCGAAAGCCTGCAACGCATCGAGGCTGCCTGCATTGAAGGCCGCAAGCCAGTCATCGATGGCGTCCTGCGCATGCGGACGTGCAGGCT
Organism: Stenotrophomonas maltophilia; assembly: GCF_047497515.2. GTDB lineage: Bacteria > Pseudomonadota > Gammaproteobacteria > Xanthomonadales > Xanthomonadaceae > Stenotrophomonas. Next base: position 382,234 of record NZ_JAXAXL020000001.1, on the reverse strand, counting down.
CGGAAACGGTTGCGCCAACCGCGGGAAAAGCCAGTACAGCCGTCAGAAACGGACAAGCCAGCGCAGCGCACAGCAGCAGACGTCCAACCGCCTTCATCGCAGTTCCTTTGCAGGGATCCCTGCACGCATCCTAGAGCAAGCATCCGCCTGCCGCATCCACTCTACGGGCTCTGTCGCGCCACCTCCACGGTGACGTTGAATGCTTCAATGCGGCGCCACTCGCTGCGCTGATGCGGCAGCGATTCCACGCCCATCCCGATCTGGTACCTCACCGTGTCCGGACCTTCGCGCCAGCTGTAGGGCCCGCCATTGCTCCAGCCACAGCAGGTGTAACGCAGCATCGGCATTCCGAATGTCGCGTGCAGATACGCTTCGACCTGCTCGGCGCGTGCGCCGGCGACGCGGTAGTGGGCTTGCATGGGCTTGATGTAAGACGCGTCGTCCTGGCTGCAGCCCACGTATTCCAGCCCTGCGGGCTTCCGCCCCATTGCCTGCAGGAAATCCTGGCAGGGGGTATCCGGTCGCGCCAGTCCATCGGCACGTCCCTGCTGCTCCCACTCGGCCAGCGCCTGTGCAGGCGCGTCGCCGCCGGGCAATCCCGCCAGCAGCAGGAAGCCAACGGTCAGCTCGTGCAGCAGGAGAGACATCACAGGGCGATCCTTCGCAGGTGGTTGCAGAAATGCTAACCGATGGCCGCGCTACCGCCGCGCCATGCTCTGCTCGCTGAACCGCGCCACGCAGAAATCCACGAAGCTGCGCAGCTTGGGCGTGACCTGGCGATCGCGCGGGTACAGCAGATGGATCCAGGTCGACACCGGCTCGAACGTCGGCAGCACTTCCACCAGATCACCCCGCGCGAGCGCCGCCGAGAGCATTTCGTAGGGCTGCAGGATCAGCCCCAATCCACCGACGGCCGCAGTCAGCAGCGGCTCGGCCTGATTGACCATGAAGCGGCTGGACACCGGCACGGTCAGCACGCTGCCGTCGGCATCGCGGAAACTCCATCGCGTGCGGATGATCGAATGCGCGAAGCCTAGGCACTCGTGCCGGCTCAGGTCACTCGGGTGGGTAATCGGCGGTCGCGACGCCAGGTAGGCCGGCGATGCGCACAGCACCAGCGGATACGGCCCCAACCGCCGCGCCACCAGTCCGCTGTCGGCCAGGTCACCGGTGCGGAACACCAGGTCGTAGCCGTCTTCGACGATGTTGACCAGGCTGTTGGACAGATTCAGTTCGACCTGCACGTCCGGATATGCCTGCATGTAGACCACTACCGCCGGGCCCAGCGCATGCACGCCGAAGGTGACCGGTGCGCTGATGCGCAGGCGCCCCATCGGCCGTCCGCGTGCCACCTCGGCCAGCTGCTCGGCGCCCTCCACCTCTTCCAGGATCACCCGCGCCCGCGCCAGGAAGGCCTGGCCGAAGTCGGTCAGACTCTGCTTGCGCGTGGTGCGGTTGAGCAGGCGCACGCCCAGGTGCTGCTCCAGCGCCTGGATGTGCTTGCCAACCAGCTGCGGCGACAGGTCCAACACGTCGGCAGCGGCGGCGAAGGAGCCGACTTCGGCCACCTTGGCGAAGGTGCGGAGGGGAGCAATCAGGTCCATTGCAAACGTATTTTTTCCAATGAAACGCCAGATTACCCATTATTCTTGATGCAGACCACGTGCATAGTGGCCGCCACGTCCCCGCCGGCCCGAGCGCCGGTCCCTCCTTGGAGCCCCCCATGAGTCAGGTTGTCCGCATCCACGAATATGGCAATGCCGATGTACTGCGCATCGACGACATCGACGTTCCCGCCCCCGCCGCCGACGAAATCCAGGTCCGGGTCAAGGCCATCGGCCTGAATCGCGCCGAGGTGATGTTCCGCAATGGCGCTTACCTGCAGGAAGCGCAGTTCCCCAGTCGCCTCGGTTACGAAGCGGCCGGTGTGGTCGAAGCCATCGGCAGTGCCGTGGCCGGATTCACCGCAGGCGATGCGGTCAGCGTGGTGCCCCCCCTGGATATCGCGCGCTGGGGCACCTATGGCGAGCTGGCCAACGTGCCGGCGCGACTGGTGGTCAAACACCCGGCGTCGCTGGGCTTCGAGCAGGCCGCGGCGGTGTGGATGCAGTACGTCACCGCCTGGGGCGCGCTGCTGGAACAAGCGAAGCTGGGGGCCGGCGAGTTCGTCATCATCACCGCCGCCAGCAGCAGCGTCGGCCTCGCCGCCATCCAGATCGCCAATGCCGTAGGTGCCACGCCCATCGCGGTAACGCGTGGCCCGGGCAAGCGCCAGGCCCTGCTCGACGCCGGCGCCGCCCATGTCATCGCCACGCAGGACCAGGATCTGGCTGCTGAAGTGGCACGCATCACCGACGGCGCCGGCGCCCGCGTAGTGTTCGATCCGATCGGCGGCCCACAGTTCGTGCCGCTGGCCGAGGCCATGGCGCGCGGCGGCATCCTGCTGGAGTACGGCGCGCTGAGCAGCGAACCCACGCCGTTCCCGTTGTTCAACGTGCTGGGCAAGTCGCTGACGCTGAAGGGCTACCTGTACTCGGAAATCGTGTCTGACGATGCCGCGTTGGCCCGTGCCAAAGCCTTCATCGTCGACGGCCTGGACAAGGGCACGCTGGCGCCGATGATCGCCAAGGTGTTCCCGTTCACGCAGATCCAGGACGCACACCGTTACCTGGAATCGAACGAGCAGATCGGCAAGGTGGTGGTGACGGTGTAATCGGACGTGATGCAATGGGGGCGGCCGATGGCCGCCTCTATTTCTGCCCCGCCGGCAACGCGTACGCCATCACGTAATCGCCCTTCGGCGTCTCCATGAAATGGTGGCCGCCGGCCATGATCACCACGTACTGGCGCCCGCCTTGCTCGTACACCATCGGGTTGGCCTGTCCACCCGCCGGCAGTTTGGTGTGCCACAGCTCCTTGCCGGTCTTCAGATCGATGGCACGCAACAGATCATCGGTGGCCGCCGCAATGAAGATCAGGCCGCTGGCGGTGATGACCGAACCGCCGTTGTTCGGCGTACCGATTTCGATCGGCAGGCCGGAGCGGATGCCGAAGGGCCCATTGCCGCGTGCACTGCCGAACGGGCGATCCCACAGCAGTTTGCCGGTGCGCAGGTCGATGGCGCGGATGCCGCCGTAGGGCGGTTGCTTGCACAGCAGGCCGGTGAACGGCAGCCGCCAGCCGGCATTGACCTGAATGCCATACGGCGTGCCGACCTGTGGATCGCCGGCACCTTCGCCAGCGCCCCGGTCGGCCCGGATCTTCTCGCGCGGCAGCCAGCCCAGCCGGTCGGCTTCGGCACGCGGCACCAGCCGGTTGTAGTTGGGCATGTCGTTGTAGTTGGCCACGATCACCCCACGCCGCGTGTCGATGGCTACGCTGCCCCAGTCCGAACCGCCGTTGTAACCGGGGTACTCAATGGAGTGGCGGTCACTGCTCGGCGGTGTGTAGAAGCCTTCGTAATAGGCCTTTCGGAACTGGATGCGGCAGACCAATTGGTCGATCGGGGTCAGCCCCCACATGTCGCGCTCGGTCAAGACATGCTCGCGGCGCAGCGTGTGGTACAGCGAAAACAACTGGGTGGGTGAACGCTGCTCGGGTTCGACGCCACCGACCGGCACCTTGCGCTCTTCGGCCGCACTCAGCAGCTGGCCATTGCGGCGGTCAAGGATGTACAGGTCGCCCTGCTTGGTCGGCAGCAGCAGCGCCGGCACCTTGCCGGCCGCCGTCGGGTAATCAATCAGGCTGGCCTGCGAACCCAGGTCGTAGTCCCACACATCCTTGCGTACCGCCTGGAAATGCCAGGCCGGCTTGCCGGTGGCCACATCGATGGCCACCAGCGAGGTCGCGTAGCGGTTCTGGTTTTCCGTGCGCGAGCCACTCCAGTAGTCGCCGGCCGAATTGCCCAGCGGCAGGTAGACCAGGCCCAGCGCTTCATCGCCGGTGGCGGTGGTCCACATGTCCGGCGTGCCGCGCGTATAGGTCTGTTCGCGTGGCGGCAGGCCATTGCGATCGGGCTGCTCCATATCCCACGCCCAGCGCAGCTTGCCGGTGATCGCGTCATAGGCCTGGATCACCCCCGACGGCGCATCGCGGCGCTGCCCGTCCAGCACCTGGTGGCCGGTGACGATCACCCCGCGCACAATCGCTGGCGGCGAGGTGATCGACACGTACCCCGGCGGCACCTCGCCCATGCCCAGGGTGATGTCGACCTGGCCGTTGTTGCCGAAGTTGGCGCAGGGCCGGCCGCTGTCTGCATCCACCGCGATGACGCGGCCGTCCAGCGTGCCTTCAATGATGCGCGCCCAGCAGGCCGGCCTGCTGCCCGGCGCCGCACTGCGGGTCAGCGTGGGCGGTGGCTCGGGCAGCGCCAGATCAGCGGCGACGTCGGCCAGCGCCGCATCGGCAACCGTCGGAACGCTCGGCTGCTCGTAGTAGCTCACGCCTCGACAGGCGGCGGTGTACGGAATCGAGGCATCCTTGACCTTCGGATCGAACCGCCAGAGTTCCTTGCCACTGGCGGCGTCCAGCGCGATCAGGCGGTTGCGCGCGGTGCACAGGTACACGCGGTCGCCGATCTTCAGCGGCGTGGTTTCCGCACCCCAGCGCCTGTGCGGCAGGTCGCCGGTACGGAACTGCCAGGCCAGCTGCAGCGTACCGACGTTGGCCGGGGTAATCTGCTGCAACGGCGAGTAGCGGGTGCCGGCGTTGCTGCGGCCCCAGGCCGGCCAGTCACCGTCGGCCGGTTGATCGGCCGGCTGCAGGCCGGTGGTATCGCGGGTCGGTTCCAGCCCGGCACTGACTGCACCTTCCGGGAAGGGATGGTGCCCGTCCACTTCGCCATGCGGCGCGAAGGCCAGACCGAACGCGGCGACGAACACCAGCATCAGCACGCCGGCAACCGTCCGCGACAAGCGTTTGGACACCGGCGCATCCAGGGTGGGCGCCAGCAATGCCAGCACGATGCCCAGCGCGGTTACCAGGCCCAGCCGCGGCACCCAGCGCCAGTAGTCGCTGCCCGACTCCCACCAGGTCCACAGCAATGTGCCGACGAACACCAGCGCGTACAGCACCGCACCGCTGCGACGGTTGCCGAACAGCAGGACGCCGCTGGCCAGCAGTCCGAATCCGGCGATGGCGTAGTACGCCGAACCGCCGAGGCTGAGCAGCCACGCGCCGAGACCGCCGATGACCAGTCCCAGCGCCACCAGCAGCAACGACAGCACGGTGACCAGCGGATGGCGTGGCATGCGGACGGGAGCAGGAGCGGACTGCGGCGTGGCGGACATCGACGATCTCCGGGGGCAGCATGCGCCCTTATCCCACCGCAGATGTGAAGCGCGCGCGTATTTCTGACCAGCCCCGACGGGGTAATCGCCGGCTGGGTAGAGTCGACTGTCGCGCGCAGCGCGGGCCATCGTCGTGTGCAGAGCAGTCGACCAGCCGTCGACTCTAGCGCGGCGATCGGATGATCCGCAGAAACGACGACGCCGGCACGGGGCCGGCGTCGTCGATACCTCACGCTGGCGGCAGGATCACTCCTGCGCGGCGTCCTCGCTGCCGGCCGCTGCCGGTGCGCCTTCGGCCGCGGCCGGGGCGGCGGCGGCCACCTCGTCCTCGTCCTCTTCGATGGAGGCATCCATGCGCTCCACCGCCTGCAGCTTCTCGTCCTTGGACAGGCGGATCAGGGTGACACCCTGGGTGTTGCGGCCGACGCGGCTGATTTCCGAGCCACGCGTACGCACCAGGGTGCCGCCGTCGGAGATCAGCAGCACTTCGTCATCCGTACCCATCAGCACCGCGGCGACCAGCTTGCCGTTGCGCTCGGTGGTCTGGATGCCGATCACGCCCTGCGTACCACGGCCCTTGCGCGGGTAGTCCGGCAGCGGGGTGCGCTTGCCGTAGCCGTTCTCGGTCGCGGTCAGGATGTACTGCACGCTGGCGTCGTCGGCGCCGTCGATCACCGCATCGCCATTGGCGACGGCTTCCTCGACACCGTTGTCGTCCTCGTTCTCGTCTTCGATGCCACCGGCACTTTCGGCCACGATCAGGCTGACCACTTCCTCGCCGGCCGGCATCTTGATGCCACGCACGCCGGTCGCGGTACGGCCCATCGAGCGGACCTTGTCCTCGCCGAAGCGCACGGTCTTGCCGTTGGAGGCGAACAGCAGGATGTCGCGCTCACCGTCGGTCAGGCCGACGCCGACCAGCGCATCGCCCTCGTCCAGGTTGATCGCGATCTTGCCGCGGGCCAGGCGGAAGGCGAATTCGCCCAGCGGGGTCTTCTTGACCGTACCGTTCTTCGTGGCGAAGAACACGAACTGGCCATCGGCGTATTCGCGCACCGGCAACACGGCCTGCACGCGCTCGCCCGGCTCCAGCGGGATCCAGTTGATGATCGGACGGCCGCGGGCGTTGGAACCGGCTTCGGGCAGCTGGTACACCGGCAGCCAGAACACCTTGCCCGAGCTGGTGAAGGTCAGCAGCGTGTCGTGCGTGTTGACCAGCCACAGCTGCTCGATGAAATCCTCTTCCTTGGTCGCCGCCGCACTGCGGCCACGGCCACCGCGGCGCTGCGCGCGATACACGCTCACCGGCTGGCGCTTCACGTAACCGGCATGCGACACGGTGACCACCACGTCTTCCGGCGCGATCAGGTCGAGGATGTCCAGGTCTTCTTCGCTGTGGCGGATCTCGGTACGACGCTCGTCGCCGAATTCGGCCTTGACGCTGACCAGCTCTTCGCGGATCACCTGCAGCAGGCGGTCGGGATCTTCCAGGATGTGGATCAGCCCGGCGATCACTTCCAGCAGCTGCTTGTACTCGTCGGTCAGGCGGTCCTGCTCCAGCCCGGTCAGGCGGTGCAGGCGCATTTCCAGGATCTGGGTGGCCTGGATCTCGGTCAGCTGGTAGCCGCCCTCGATCAGGCCCACGCCCTTGGGCAGGTCGTCCGGACGCGAAGCTTCGGCACCGGCGGCGCCCAGCATCGCACCGACCAGGCCCGGCTCCCACACGCGTGCCAGCATGCGCTCGCGTGCTTCGTTCGGGTTCGGCGAAGTCTTGATCAGTTCGATCATCTCGTCGATGTTGGCCAGCGCGACGGTCAGGCCTTCCAGCACGTGGGCACGGGCGCGCGCCTTGCGCAGCTCGAACACGGTGCGGCGGGTGACCACTTCGCGACGGTGGCGGACGAACGCCTCCAGCATCTGCTTGAGGTTCATCAACTGCGGGCGGCCGTCGACCAGCGCCACCATGTTGATGCCGAACACCGATTCCATCTGCGTCTGCTGGTACAGGTTGTTCAGCACAACCTCGGCAGATTCACCGCGCTTGATCTCGATGTAGATGCGCATGCCGTCCTTGTCGGACTCATCGCGCAGCTCGCTGATGCCTTCGATCTTCTTTTCCTTGACCAGCTCGGCGATCTTCTCGATCAGACGCGCCTTGTTCACCTGGTAAGGAATTTCAGTGACGATGATCGATTCGCGGCCGTTGTCGGCTACTTCGATATCGGCCTTGGCGCGGATGCGCACGCGGCCACGGCCGGTGCGGTAGCCGGCGACGATGCCGGCGGTGCCATTGATGATGCCGGCAGTCGGGAAATCCGGGCCCGGGATGTACTCCATCAGGCCGTCGACATCGATTTCCGGGTTGTCGATCAGCGCGATGCAGGCGTTGATCGATTCACTCAGGTTGTGCGGCGGGATGTTGGTCGCCATGCCCACCGCGATACCGGCCGAACCATTGACCAGCAGGTTCGGGAACCGGGTCGGCATGACCGTCGGCTCCAGTTCCTTCTCGTCGTAGTTGGGCTGGAAATCGACGGTTTCCTTGTCGATGTCAGCCATCAGCTCATGCGCGAGGCGCGACATGCGCGCTTCGGTGTATCGCATCGCCGCGGCCGAGTCGCCATCGATCGAGCCGAAGTTACCCTGGCCATCGACCAGCATGTAGCGCAGCGAGAACGGCTGTGCCAGGCGCACCAGCGTGTCGTACACCGACTGATCGCCATGCGGGTGGTACTTACCGATGACGTCACCGACGATACGCGCCGACTTGAAGTAGGGCTTGTTGCTGTGCGCGTTGAGTTCATTCATCGCGAACAGCACGCGGCGATGCACCGGCTTGAGGCCGTCGCGCGCATCCGGGAGCGCGCGGCCCACGATCACGCTCATGGCGTAATCGAGGTAGCTCTTGCGCATCTCGTCTTCCAGGTTGACCTGGATGATTTCCTTGGCGGTTTCTGCCATTCGGGTTCCGTTGTCTGGTAGCGGTCCAGTCCGGCGCAGCCCTCTGCGGGAGGGGGTCGTGCCGGAACCTCGATTCAACCTCTGGATACTACCACAACAGGCCGTTTTCCGCCTCCCTTTACGGGGATTTTACCGGCACAAATCAGGAACTTAGGGGATGCCGGCCAGCGGCCGGCACTACCAGGGGCCGGGTCCGCGGGCGTCAACCGCCGAAGGCGGCGCGCATGTTCTCCACGGTCGGGTTCAGGATCACGCCGCGCTCGGTCACGATGGCGTCGATCAGCTCGCCGGGGGTCACGTCGAACACCGGATTCCAGGCGGCGATGCCCTCGGCTACGGTGCGGGTGCCGCCCACGCCATAGAGCTCGCCTGGATCACGCTGCTCGATCTCGATCTGGCTGCCGTCGACGGTGTCCATGTCCACCGTCGAGGACGGAGCCACGACCATGAACTTCACGCCGTGGTGGCGGGCAGCGATGGCCAGCTGGTAGGTGCCGATCTTGTTGGCGGTGTCGCCGTTGGCGCAGATGCGGTCCGCGCCGACAATCACCCACTGCACGGCACCGGTCTTCATCAGGTGCGAGGCGGCCGAGTCGGCAATCAGGGTCGCGTCGATGCCGTCCTGCTGCAGCTCCCACACGGTCAGGCGCGCGCCCTGCAGCCACGGCCGGGTCTCGCCGGCAAACACGCGCGCGATGCGGTGCTGGGCCATGCCGGCCCGGATCACGCCCAGCGCGGTACCGAAGCCAGCCGTGGCCAGCGAGCCGGTGTTGCAGTGGGTCAGCACGCCACTGCCGGCGTCGATCAGGCCAGCACCCAGCGCGCCCATGTGGCGGTTGGCGGCCAGGTCTTCTTCGGCGATGGCCTGTGCCTCCGCTTCCAGCGCCGCCTTCCAGTCGGCGCCAGCGGCATTCAGGCAACGGCGCATGCGCGCCAGCGCCCAGGCCAGGTTCACCGCCGTCGGGCGCGAGGCGTTCAGGCGCTGCAGCGCCGGCTCAAGCTGCTGCAGTGCATGCACACCATCGGCGGCCTGCACCTCGCGCGCAGCCAGCACCACGCCCCAGGCCGCGGCGATGCCGATCGCCGGCGCACCGCGCACGGTCAGTGCGTGGATGGCCGAGGCGACCTCGTCACTGTCATGGCAGACCAAATGCTCGACCACGAACGGCAGCTTGCGCTGGTCCAGCAGTTGCAGGGCATCGCCGGTCCACAGGATCGGACGGATATGGTCGTAGCGGGCGTAGTCGATATCGGAGGCAGTGTTCATGCCCCCATTGTAGGGCCACGCCCCGCGTGGTTGGGACCCGACGGGGCTCAATTCACCGAGAATTCGGCGCGGCAGCCACCGTCCACCCAGATCCCGTTGCGGCTCCAGCCCCAGGTACTGCCCTCTTCGCACGGCGTGCTGGACAGCTGCTCGAAGACGGCCGCGCCGACCGAGATGCTGGCGCCACAGAAGCGGCGCTTCTTCGACTTGGATTCGCAGGTCAGGCGACGCGGCACATCAACGAAACGGCCCTCGTCGTCGGCCACTTCGAAATCGCCCTGGCAGCCACGGCTGGTCCAGACTTCGTTGCGCTTGTAGCCCCAGCCCTGCCCTTCGCGGCACGGCAGCGCCGACAGCTGCCGCAGCAGGCGCACCGGGGAACCGTCCAGCCGCACCGGGCAGCTCTGCGGACGACCATTGGACTCGCAGCGCACTACGCGGCGGACCAGGCGCTTGCCTTCCTTCGCTGCCGGAGTGGCGCCCGCAGCGCGGCGCGCGCGGAACTCGGCGCGGCACCCCAGCGTGACCCAGACACCACTGCGGTCGGTGCCCCATTCGCTGCCGCGGATACAGCTGCTGTTGGACAGCTGGCGGACCAGATCAATCCCGTTGCTGACATCGATATCGCAATGCACCCAGCCCATGTCGCGCGATTCGCAGGTCACCACTTCACCGTCATAGCCGGCCTGCTGGGCAGACGCCGACGACGGCAGCCAGGCACCCCAGAGCGCGATGGAGTACACCGGTGCAGCAACAACCGCAAACCACTTGACCAAAGCCTTCCCCAGCAGGAATGGATGAACTGCGTGCCAGTGTCCGGCATCTGCTGTGATAAGAGCATCATCCTGCTTACCGAAGCAAGCGCGGAAACGCGGCGATCCGTTCAGCCTTCAATGTTCAGGAAGCTTCCACCATCAGGCATGGGCGAAGTCGTAGGCCAGCACATCGGCAATGCGTGGCGTGCGGTTCATCGCCATCAGCAGGCGATCCACGCCCACGGCAACGCCGGCACAGGCTGGCATCGACGGCAATGCGGCCAGCAACGCTTCGTCCAGTGCGGGCTGTACCTGGCCGCGCTCGTGACGGCGCTGCAGGTCACGCTGGAAACGCGCGCGCTGTTCGCCTGCGTCGTTCAGTTCGTGATAGCCATTGGCCAGTTCCACCGCCCCCAGGTACAGCTCGAAACGCTCGGCCAGCGGCGGCGTGCCGGGGCGGATGCGCGCCAGTGCGGCCTGGCTGGCCGGCCAGTCATGCACCACGGTCATCACCGCGTCATCGAAATGCGGCTGGATATGGTGGGTCATCAACAGATCCAGCCAGTCGTCGCGGGTCAGGCCGACTGGATCGATATGCACGTCACCCAGTGCAGCACGCAATGCGGCCTCATCGGCGTCGAACGGGTCCACGCCCACGGCATCCTGGAACAGTTCGCGGTAGCTCAGCACGCGCAGCGTGGCATGGCGCCCGACCAGGGCCAGCGCCTGGCCGACCAGCTCGGCGGTTTCCTGCACCAGGCGGTGGTGGTCCCAGCCCACCCGGTACCACTCCAGCATGGTGAACTCCGGGTTGTGGCGGCCACCGGCCTCGCCGTTGCGGAACACCCGGCCCAGCTCATAGCAGTCGCCCACGCCCGCCGCCAGCAGCCGCTTGAGCGGATACTCCGGCGAGGTACGCAGCCAACGGCGACGGCCGCCGGCATCGACATGCCCGGTGAAATCGGTGTGGAAGCTGTCGATGTTCGGCTCGGTGTTGCCGGCCACCGAGAGGATCGGCGTTTCGACTTCCAGCACATCGCGCTCGGCGAAGAAGCGGCGCACCAGCGCATTGAGCGCGGCGCGCTGCTGCAGCGCGCGCAGCAGGGCCTCGCTCACAGGATGCCCTCCGGGCGCGGATGGTCCAGCGGCAGGGTCAGCAGGTCGCGGGTGTCGTCGATGTAGCCGCTGGCCAGGTACAGGCGTCGGGCCAGTTCGTTGTGGTGGTTCACCTCCAGGCGCAGGCGGCTGACACCACGCCCGCGGGCACGCTGTTCGCAGATCGCCAGCGCCTGCTTGCCGCGGCCACGACCACGTGCACGGTGAGCCAGGTACAGTTCGTCCAGCAGCATGAAGTGGCCGCCCTGCTCCAGGCTGAAGCCCATTGCGATCACCGCATAGCCCACCACTTCAGCCGCTTCGTCCAACCACAGCAGCACTTCGCCATTGCGTGGGTCGGCCAGCAATGCATCCACGCCGCGGCGCACGCGTGCGTCATCGAAGTCGATCCTGTCTTCGGCGTAGAACTCGCGCATCAACGCGATCAACAGCTCCTCGTCGGCGCGGGTGGCCAAGCGGAAATCCAGCGGGGCAGTCTGCATCGGTGTTCCTTTGTGTTTCATGCCGGGCGCGGGCGCACCCGGCGGGATCGTCATTCGTGATCGGCGAGATAGGCCAACAGCCGGTCCTCGTCCCAGACCGGTACGCCCAGCGACTGCGCCTTGTCCAGCTTGGAACCGGCCTCGGTACCGGCCACCACGAAGCTGGTCTTCTTCGAGACGCTGCCGGATACCTTGGCGCCGAGTGCCTCCAGGCGCTCCTTGGCCGCATCACGGGTGAGCTGGGCCAGGGTGCCAGTCAGCACCACGGTCTGCCCATCCAGCGGGCCGGCCACGATCTCGGCCAGCGCGGGCGCCTTGGCCAGGAGCTGTTGCATCGCCTTCTCGGCGGCCAACAGCATCGCACCATGACCTTCGGCGTCCAGCCACTCGGCCAGACCGCGCGCGGTGTCGTCCGGCAGGCCCGCGTTGACGAACTGGCCATGTTCGGCATCCAGTACCGCCTGCGCACCCGGCAACGCCGCCACCAGCTTCTCCGCACGCAGGCGGGTGATGCCGGGAATCTCGGATTCAACCAGCAGCTGTGCCAGATCCAGGCCCTCGCGCAGCTTGGCGCTGGGTGCGTGCACATCACTGATGCGTACCTGCCCTACCTGCAGCAGGTCATCGATGGCCTGCTGGTTGCCCTGCTGCTCGAAGAAGTGACCGAGCGAACGCGCCACTTCGCCGCCGATGTCCGGTACGCGCTTGAACAGTGGCCACGGCAGGTGGCGGATCAGCTCCAGATCACCGAACCACTGCGCCAGCGCCTTGGCCGTGCTCTCGCCCACGTGCTCGATGCCCAGCGCAAACAGCAGGCGCTCCAGCGTGGCGGCACGACTGGCGTCGATCGCCGCGATCAGGTTGTCGGCCCACTTGGTGGCGATCTTCTTCGTGTTCCATTCGAAGCTGGCCGGTTGCGCCAGCGCCTCCGCGCGCCAGCCCGGATCAGTGCCATCCAGCTTCAGCACCGCATTGAGCACCGCGCCACTGCCCTCGGCAGGCAAATGCAGCTTCAGCGCCGCAGCCAATGCCGACGGGGCTTCGGCATCCAGCACCAGCTTCAGGTGCAGCAGCTGGTCGCGGTTGAGCCGGTACAGATCGGCCACGCTCTTGACGATGCCCGCGTCGACCAGGGTTTCAATGTACTTGTCACCCAAACCATCGATGTCCATCGCGCGGCGCGAGGCGAAATGGGCAATGGCTTCCTTGCGTTGCGCCGGGCAGGACAGCTCGCCGGAGCAGCGCCACGCTGCAGCGCCTTCCTCGCGCACGATCTCCGAGCCGCACACCGGGCAGCGCGTCGGCATCTGCCACGGCGTGGTGCCCTGCGGGCGGCGGTCGAGGATGACGCTGACCACTTCCGGAATCACGTCACCGGCACGACGCACGATCACGCTGTCGCCCACGCGCACATCCAGGCGTGCGATCTGGTCGGCGTTGTGCAGCGTGGCGTTGGAAACAATCACGCCGGCCACGGCTACCGGCGCCAGCCGTGCGACCGGCGTGGCGGCACCGGTGCGGCCGATCTGGATCTCGATCGCTTCCACCGTGGTGCTCTGTTCCTGCGCCGGGAACTTGTGCGCGATGGCCCAGCGCGGCGCACGCGAGACGAAGCCCATCGCCTGCTGGCCGGCACGATCATCCAGCTTGTAGACCACACCATCGATGTCGAATGGCAGGCCATCGCGGCGCTCGCCGATATCGCGGTAGTAGCCGAGCAGGCCGTCGGTGCCTTCCACCACCTTGCACAACGCGCTGACCGGGAAGCCCCAGGCACCGAGCTGCGCCAGCGTGCCCGAATGGGTGTCGGGCAGTTCGCCCCCCTGCACGTCGCCGGTGCCGTAGGCGAAGAAACTCAGCCTGCGCTGTGCGCTGATCTTCGGGTCAAGCTGGCGCAACGAACCGGCGGCGGCATTGCGCGGGTTGGCCAATACCTTGCCACCCTGCTGGCGCGCACGTTCGTTGTAGGCCTCGAAGTCGGCGCGGGCCATGTAGACTTCGCCGCGCACCTCCAGCACATCCGGCCAGTCCTTGCCATGCAGGCGCTTGGGAATGTCGCCGATCTCACGCAGGTTGGCGGTCACGTCCTCGCCGGTACTGCCATCGCCACGGGTAGCGCCCAGCACGAAGTGACCGTCTTCGTAACGCAGGCTGATCGCCAGGCCGTCCATCTTCGGCTCGGCCGAGAACTGCAGGCTGCGACGGCCCAGGCGCTCGTCGATGCGGCGCACGAAGTCAGCCACCTCCTCGTCACTGAAGGCGTTGGACAGCGACAGCATCGGCACCGCGTGGCGCACTTCCGGGAAGCGGCCGGAGGGACGCGCACCGACCTGCTGGGTCGGGCTGTCGGCACGGGCCAGTTCCGGATGCTCGCGCTCCAGTGCTTCCAGCTCGCGCACCATTCGGTCGTAGTCGATGTCGGGGATCTCCGGCGCATCCAGCTCGTGGTAGGCGCGGTTGGCCTGGGCGATCTGCCGGCGGAGGTCTTCGGCGCGTTCGGCGGGGCTGGGGCTCATCGGGATCCGGTGGTTCTGGGATGGCCGGGAATTCTACCGCGCCCAGCCGCCAGGCCCTGTAACGCCCGCGCCTTCGTAGAGTCGAGCTTGCTCGACTGCTCTACCGGCCCAGTCGAGCAAGCTCGACTCTACAAAAAGCGGGCTTGCCGCCCACCGCCAGCGGCGCTAGCGTGCGTCGGTTGCCCTCTGGAACCCTGCCCGTGACCCTGCCCGCCTCCCGCCGCCACTTCCTGCAACTGGCCGGTGCCGGCCTCGCCCTGGCCGGCAGCGGCCTGCCCCGCCTCGCCCAGGCACAACCGGCCACGGCAACGGCCGCAGCACCTGCACCTGGCGAAGGCGCCGTGCTGCTGAATTTCAACGAATGCCCCTACGGCCCCTCCGCCGCTGCACAGCAAGCGGCGCGCGACAGCATCGCCGGTTGCGGCCGCTATCGTTTCGAGCTGGCTGGCCAGGTGCGCGATGCGTTCATTGAGCAAGCGCGAGTCCCGGCAGACCATGTCCGGCTGTACCCCGGCTCCAGCGAACCATTGAACCGCGCCGCCACTGTGTGGACTGGCCCGCAGGCCGGCCTGGTGGTGGCCGACCCGACGTTCGAGACGCTGGGCGAGGTCGCCGCCGCGCATGGCGCGCACGTGCAGAAGGTGCCGTTGCGCGGGGACGGCGCGCACGACCTGCGCGCGATGGTCGCCGCCGCCCACGCGCGCCCGACCGGGCTGCTGTATGTGTGCAACCCGAACAATCCAACCGGCTCGATCAGCCCACCGGATGAGCTCGCTTGGCTGCTGGCCCACAAGCCGGCGTCGACCCGCGTTCTGGTCGACGAGGCGTACCTGCAGTACAGCGAGCAGCCGAGCCTGATCACACAGGTTGTACAGCGCGATGACCTGATCGTGCTGCGCACGTTTTCCAAGCTGTACGGCATGGCCGGCCTGCGCATGGGCGTAGCGGCGGCACATCCCGACCGCCTGCGTGAACTGGCCAGCCTGGGTGACAACCCGCTGCCGGTGCCCGCGCTGGCGGCGGCACTGGCCAGCCTTCGCGACCCGCAGTTGATTCCGCAGCGTCGGCTGCAGAATGCGAAGGCGCGACAGGCCACCATTGCATGGCTGGGCAAGCGCGGCTTCAGCTGCCTGCCCTCGGAGGCGAACTGCTTCGTGGTCGATGTCCAACGCGACGGTGCTGCATTCGCCAAGTCGATGGCAGAGAACGGCGTGGTGATCGGCCGAAGCTGGCCGATCTGGCCGCAGCGCGTGCGCGTGACCGTGGGTACCGAAGCGGAGATGGCAGCGTTCCGCCAAGCGTTCGCGAAGGTGGCCGGCGTACCGGTGTAACCCCGCCGGGCGCGTGCCGACCGTTGGCCGGCACATCACCCATAAAGGCGCTTACCAGCGCGGGGTCTTGGTCAGCGGCGGCGCCTGATGCTGGCGATCGTAGGCACGCAGTTCGTCGCGAATGTGCGCGATGCGCTGGCGACCCAGGGGATTGCGGCTGTCATCCAGCACCAGGCCGTCCAGCAGCTCGGCCATGCGCTGCACCGTCGGCAGCATCTTTTCCCAGGCGTCCAGCGCGGTCAGCGGCGCTGGCAACGTCAGGAAGAAGGCGATGGCCGGGGTTTCCATGGCGCGGATGTTGGCCATGTCGAAGCTGCCCGGCTTCATGATGCTGGCCATCGAAAAGATCGGGCCGCGCTCGGGATGGCCCTCGACCAGGCGGTGGAACACGTTCATGTGGCCGAACACCAGCCCGGTCTTCTCCGCAGCCACCACAATGTCTTCGCCGCGCAGCTGCTCGCCGGCGCGGGCGGCCACGAACAGCGAGACAATCTTGTCGAAGTCCTGGCTGACGCGCTTGCCGAGATCGCTGGCCGCATCGGTGTCGGCAAGGCCGAGTTCGGCCTGCTCGCGTTCGCCGGCCATGCCCGGCTCGACACGGCCATCGGCCACGGCGACGCCGTCATCGCCCAGCACCGGCTCGCGGCGTTCGCCACTGGCCGGCTCCGCGCTTTCCACGCGGCGCCCCTGGGGCTTCTTCTTCGGACGGCCAAACAGGAAGATCGCGGCGATCAACAGCAGGCCGGCGGCCAGGATGCCGATGCGCAACAGTGCCGTGTCGGACATTCGATAGGTTCTCCGGCTAGTTCATTCAGGTAATTAGGATGGCACGTCAGGCCGCGCCCGCCAATCGTGCCGCTTCTTCCAGGTCCACGCTGACCAACCGGCTGACGCCCGGCTCGCGCATGGTCACGCCCGAAAGCTGATGCGCGGCCTCCATCGTCGCCTTGTTGTGGCTCACGAACAGGAACTGCACCTTCTCGCTCATTTCCTTGACCATGTTGGCCAGGCGGCCGACGTTGGCTTCGTCCAGCGGCGCGTCCACTTCGTCCAGCAGGCAGAACGGCGCCGGGTTGAGCTGGAAGATGGCGAACACCAGCGCCACCGCGGTCATCGCCTTCTCGCCGCCGGACAGCAGCGAGATGCTGGAGACGCGCTTGCCCGGCGGGCGCGCCATGATGGTCACGCCGGTGTCGAGCAGGTCTTCGCCGGTCAGTTCCAGATAGGCATGGCCGCCACCGAACAGCCGCGGGTACAGCGCCTGCACGCCGGCGTTGACCCGGTCGAAGGTGTCCTTGAAGCGCCCGCGGGTTTCGCGGTCGATCTTGCGGATGGCGTCTTCCAGGGTCTCCAGCGCCGTGGTCAGGTCGGTGTGCTGTGCATCCAGGTACTCCGAACGCTGCGACGCCTCGCCGTACTCATGGATGGCGGCCAGGTTGACCGGTTCCAGGCGGCGCATGCGGCCATCGATCTGATGCACCGCCTGCTCCCAGTCGCCCAGGCGGGCCTCCTCGGGCAGTGTGTTGAGCACGTCCTGGATGATGAAACCGGCCTTCTCCACTGCACCCTGCAAGGTCTCCGCGCTGAGCACGAGGGCCTGCTGGTCCAGCTTGCGCTGGGAAATGCGTTCGCGCTGCGCCAACGCCTGTTCGTCGCGCTGGTGGCGGGTCTGTTCGTAGTTGCGCAGCTCGGCGTCGATGCCATCGAGCAGGGTGCGCGCTTCGGTCAGCACGCGGTCGGCGCGCACGCGCTCTTCCAGTGCGTTCTGGTGTTCTGCCTGCAGCGATTCGACCGGCGAATCACCCTCATCCAGCTGCGAATGCAGTTCGCCGAGGCGCGAATCGAGCTGGCCACGCTGGGTTCCCATGCGCTCCAGCGCCTGGCCCAGTGATGACAGCTGCGCGCGCTGCGATTCCAGTGTCAGCGCCAGCGAATGCGAGCGTTCGCGCACCGCGCGTGCGGCATCGCGGGCCAGGTCACGCGCCTCGGCCAGCTGGCGCCGCTCGCCCTCCAATCGCTGCCGGGTCGATTCCAGATCCCCCATGCTGCTGACCGCATTCTCCAACCGCGAGCGCGCTTCACGCGCCTGCGCATTGTTCGCTTCCAGCGTTTCCTGCAGCTGCTTCAGTTCACCTTCGATGCGGTCGATGCGGGTACGTGCAGCTTCCACCTTGCCCTGCTGGCCCTGCAGCTGGCCAGCAAGCTCGGAGACCGCACGATGGGCCTGGTACAGCGTGCGCTGCGCGTCCTCGCGTTGCTGCTCGACGGCCTGCAACTGCTCGCGGAAGCCTGCCAGCTGTTCCTCCAGCTCGGCCTCGCGATCCTGCAGCTGCTCGATCTGCTCGCGCAGTTCGTTGATCTCGCGTTCGCGCAACAGTGCGCCCTGCTGGGCAGCCCCCGAACGCGAAACGCGCAGCCAGCCCTGGCCCAGGCGCTCGCCGCCCTGGGTGATGACCGAATCACCGTCAGGCAGGCTGGCCTGGAGCGTTCTGGCCTCGGACAGGTCCTTGGCACCATGCAGGTGGGCCAGCAGGCGACGGATTGCCGCGGGGCCCCGCACGCGTGCCGCCAGCGAGGTCGGTGCGACCTTCAGCTCCGCGCCATCGTTGGCGACCAGCGCGATGTGGCCTTCGCCCAACTCACCCAACGCGCCGACCAGACTGGCCGGATCATCGACCAGCACGCCTTCGATCAGCTCGCCGAGCGCGCTTTCCACAGCATTTTCCCAGCCGGCATCGACATCCAGGCGCTCGCCGACGCGCGCCGCCGAATCGAGCCCTCGGGCCTTCAGCCAGGCCACGGCCGCGCCCTGCTCCTGGCCGAGCGCGGCCTGCTGCAGGGTTTCCAACGATGCCAGGCGGCCACGCAGTCCATTGGCCTGCTTGCGCAGTTCGGCCAGCTCGTTCTGGCCGCTGCGCTGCTGCTCCTGCACGGCTGCCACGCCCTGCTTGCGGTGTTCAACCTCTTCGCCCAGTTCGTCCAGCGCGGTCTTCTGCGTGTCGTGCTGCAGGTGCAACTGCTCGAAGGCTTCTTCCAGCGCATCCACGTCCAGCCCGGCGCGCTCGGCAGCCAGTGCCTCGCGGCGACGGTCGGCGTCAAGGATCTGCTTGTCCAGGTAGTCCACGCGGGTGCGCTCGACATCGCCGGCGCGCGAGGCTTCCGAACTCTGCGAGGTGTGCTGCTCCCAGCGCTGCTGCCAGCTGGCCAGCCGGTCTTCGGCCTCGCGCAGGCTTTCCTGCTTGATCTCGTTTTCTTCCTGCAGCGCTTCCAGCTGCGGGGTGGCAGCCTCCACCGCCTCGCGCAGCACCGTCAGCTTGGCCTCGTCGCCGCTGATGTGCTGGCCCAGTTCAGCCAGCGCCTGGCGGGTTTCATCGCGCGCCTTGTGCAGGCGCTGCGACAGCTCGCGCTGGTGCTGGATCTGCTGTTCCAGGCGCGCCAGCGTACTGCCCACCTGATAGACCGCAGCCTGCGCAGTGTTGAGCGCATCGGCCGCCTCTTCGCGACGCACGCGCGAGGTCTCGATGCGCGCTTCGGCGTCCCGCTGGTCGGCGATCAGCTGCTGCAGCTTGGTCTCTTCCTGCGACAGCCCTTCGCGCAGCTTGGACAGGCGACCATCCAGCCCACGGAATTCCAGTGCCTTCCACTCCGCATCCTTGACCCGACGCTCCTCCTGCAATGCCTGGTACTGCTCGGCCTGCTTGGCCTGGCGCTTGAGGTGCTCCAGCTGCTTGCTGATCTCGTCGCGCAGGTCACCCAGCCGGTCCAGGTTCTCGCGGGTATGGCGGATGCGGGTCTCGGTTTCCTTGCGGCGCTCCTTGTACTTGGAGATGCCGGCGGCCTCTTCCAGGTACACGCGCAGGTCTTCCGGGCGCGCCTCGATGATCTGGCTGATCATGCCCTGCTCGATGATCGAGTAGCTGCGCGGGCCCAGGCCGGTGCCAAGGAACAGATCGGTGATATCGCGGCGGCGGCACTTGGTGCCGTTGAGGTAGTAGTTGCTGGTGCCGTCGCGGCTGACCGTGCGCTTGACCGAGATTTCGTTGAACGAGGCGTACTCGCCGGAAATCGTGTGGTCCGAATTATCGAAGATCAGCTCGACGGTAGCCTGCGAGACCGGCTTGCGGGCGTTGGAACCGGAGAAGATCACGTCGGTCAGCGAATCGCCACGCAGGCGGCTGGCCGAACTCTCACCCATGACCCAGCGCACGGCGTCGATGATGTTCGACTTGCCGCAGCCATTGGGTCCCACCACGCCGGTCATGTTGGTCGGCAGGTGCAGGGTGGTCGGATCGACGAACGACTTGAAGCCGGACAGCTTGATCGTGGAAAGACGCATAGGGGTTCCGGACTGGGGCCGGCAAGCGGCCTGCGTTTACCCTCCAAGTCATTGATCCTGTTGGGATCGCTGGCCGTGGAACGGGTGTGACGCCCTGAGTATACCGATGTGGCCGTGTTCTACGAATGGGCGTGGAACATTGTCCGGCCCCGCCCCGCCGGCCAGACATGGCGCAACGCTACGAAAGCGGGCCATAAAACAAAACGGGCACCCTTGCGGGCGCCCGTTCTGCGGTGATTCCAGGCCTTTCGGCGTGGGATCAGGCCTTTTCGGCTTCAACCACAACCTTGACGGTGGTTTCGACGTCGGCGTGCAGGTGCACCAGGACGTCGTACTCACCGATGTTGCGGAAGGCGCCTTCGCCCAGGATGACTTCGCTCTTGCTGACCGGCAGGCCGGCAGCGGTGAAGGCATCGGCGATTTCACGGGCGCCGACCGAGCCGTACAGCTTGCCTTCGGTCGAAGCGTTGGCAGCGATGGTCACGCTCGCGCCTTCCAGCTTGGCCTTGCGGGCGTCAGCGTCGGCGTGGATGGCCTGGGCCTTGGCTTCGTATTCGGCGCGCTTGGCTTCGAACTCGGCCTTGTTGCTCTCGGTGGCCGGAACGGCCTTGCCCTGCGGCACGAGGAAGTTACGGCCGTAGCCCGGCTTCACGTCGACCAGGTCGCCCAGGTTGCCGAGGTTGGTGACTTTCTGCAGGAGGATCAGCTGCATGGTATTGCTCCAGATAAGTTATTCGTTAGCGAGGCGATGCCCCGCAACAAAGGCTGTCCGAATAGCTGGCACAGCGGGGGCGGCACCGGGCCGCCCCGCCGGCATCAGACGTCGTGGTTGTCGGTGTACGGGATCAGGGCCAGGAAGCGAGCACGCTTGACGGCGGTCGCCAGCTGGCGCTGGTACTTCGACTTGGTACCGGTGACGCGGCTCGGCACGATCTTGCCGTTCTCGGTCAGGTACTGGCGCAGGGTGTTGAGATCCTTGTAGTCGATCTCCTTGACACCTTCGGCGGTGAACTTGCAGAACTTGCGGCGACGGAAGAACTTGGACATGTCAGTGCTCCTTAGGCGGCCGAAGCGGCGTCGTCGCCGGCATCGTTGTCAGCGGCGGGGGTGGTTTCGCCTTCTTCGTCATCACGACGACGACGCTCACCACGCTCGGGCTTGTCGCCCTTCTCGTCCTTGCTCTTCATGATCAGCGACTGCTCGGTGTCAGCCTCGTCACGCTTGATGACCAGGTTGCGCAGCACGGCGTCGTTGAAGCGGAAGCTTTCGGTCAGCTCGTTCAGCACGGCCTGGTCGGCTTCGATGTTCAGCAGCACGTAGTGCGCCTTCACCAGGTTCTGGATCGGGTACGCCAGCTGGCGGCGGCCCCAGTCTTCCAGACGGTGGATGGTGCCGTTGCCGTTCTCGACCAGCGACTTGTAGCGCTCGATCATGGCCGGGACCTGCTCGCTCTGGTCCGGGTGGACCATGAACACGATTTCGTAATGACGACTCATGTTTTTTCTACCTTTCGGATGTGGCCTTGCGGCCGGACAGCCCCCCGCCGTTGATACCGCGGTGGGGCAAGGGTTCCCGCCAGGAAGGCAGGAAGCCGCGCATTATGGCGCAGATGGGGGTGGCGGGCAACCGGGCGGCCACGGGGCAAACTGAACCCACCAGCGTATTCAGCCCAGATCGACGTGAAGGCGGTGCAGGCCGCACTGCAGGCACTGGAACAGGCAACCGACCATCTCTCCATCACGGGTCAGGTGTTCCAGCACCCAGTCGGCGTCGCGCGGGTTGACCGCCGCCACGTCCGGCCGGACCTGTTACAGGATCGGCAGCAGGTCCTCGCCGCCGGCGAACCCGAGGAACGCGCAGGGCCGTTCACAATGGCTCAGCCAGACCGACTGCTGCCAGGACCGGTAACCCGGTGTGCGCTCGCAGATCTCCAACAGATGCTCGCGGGGGGTGCTCGGCGGCGGATCAGCCGGGTCCGGCGACACCCCTTCAATGTCGGTCCAGCTGGTGAATTCGCCCTCGAAGCATGCAGACGCACTGCCATCGGCAATGCACCACGGGCACAGGTAATCGGGCTTCAGGGTGGTGTAGAACGGCCCGCGGGAGCGCAGCGCGCGCGACTGGCCGCAGCCGTCACAGACCCCATCGACCGCTTCAAACGCGATCGCGTAGGCGTTGGGGTGGTAGGTGAAAACCGGGCGTTCCATCCGTGGTTCCTTTCTGCGCTACATTCCGCCCATGAACCGCCTCGGCCGCCTCCGGCGATGGATCAACCGCGACGATGGGTACCTGATCCGGGTGGGCAACGCCCCGCTCGGTGCAGTTGCCATCGCGGGCTATCTGAGCCTGCTCGCTGGGCTGCTGATGCATCTGCTGCGCGAGCCCGCCGGCCTGCCGGGCCACTGGGCCGCGGCGAGCGCGATGCTGGGAATAGCGCTACTGGGGTGGAGCGCCTGGCGCGAGCGGCGGTAGCGCCGGATCATGCCCGGCGCGTGCCACAACCATGCTTCAGGCCTTGTCGGCGTCGGTGGTGAAGCTCTCGCCGCAGCCACACTCGGCGGTGGCATTGGGGTTGCTGAACGTGAAGGTCTCGCTCAGGCCGTGCTTGCCGAAGTCGATCACGGTGCCGTCCACCAGGGCCAGGCTCTTGGCATCAACGTAGATCTTCACGCCATCCTGGTCGAACACGGTATCGCCCTCGCGCTCGTCACGGGCCAGGTCGGTCACGTGGCCCCAGCCGGAGCAGCCGGTCTTGGTCACGCCGAAGCGCAGGCCCAGGGCGCCGGGCGTCTGGGCGACGAAGCGCTGCACGCGCTCGAAGGCAATGGGGGTCAGGCTGACGGCCATGGGGCTACTCCAAGGATACGGGGACATTATAAGGAGCCGGAGGCCGCAAAAATGCCTCGCAAGCAGAACGCTGCAACCGGTAAACTCCCGTGTTCACAGATCGAGTCGATCAGCAGAGGATTCAAGTCATGACGGTGGTCAGCGTTGAACATGCGCTTGCCGGGAAGATCCCGGAAGGTGGCGAAGTCACGGTACGCGGATGGGTGCGCACGGTGCGCGGTTCAGCGAATCTGGCCTTCGTCAATGTGAGCGACGGTTCCTGCTTCGCGCCGATCCAGGTCGTGGCCAACGACACCCTGGGCAATTTCGATGAGATCAAGCGCCTGACCAGCGGCTGCTCGGTCATCGCCACCGGCACCCTGGTGAAGTCGCAGGGCAAGGGCCAGTCGTTCGAGATCCAGGCCAGCGCACTGGAAGTGGTCGGCTGGGTCGAAGACCCGCTCACCTACCCGATCCAGCCCAAGCCGATGTCGCCGGAGTTCCTGCGCGAAGTCGCGCACCTGCGTCCACGCACCAACCTGTTCGGCGCGGTCACCCGCATCCGCAACTGCCTGGCCCAGGCCGTGCACCGTTTCTTCCACGAGAACGGCTTCAACTGGATCAGCACCCCGATCATCACCACCTCCGACGCCGAAGGCGCCGGCCAGATGTTCCGCGTGTCCACCCTGGACATGGTGAACCTGCCGCGCGACGAGAAGGGCGCGATCGATTTCAGCCGCGACTTCTTCGGCAAGGAAACCTTCCTGACCGTGTCCGGCCAGCTGAACGTCGAGGCCTACTGCCTGGCGCTGAGCAAGGTCTACACCTTCGGCCCGACCTTCCGCGCCGAGAACAGCCACACCACCCGCCACCTGGCGGAGTTCTGGATGATCGAGCCGGAAATCGCCTTCGCCGACCTGGCCGAAGATGCGCGCCTGGCCGAAGAATTCCTGAAGTACCTGTTCCGCGCGGTGCTGAACGAACGCGGTGACGACCTGGCCTTCATCGCCGAGCGCGTGGACAAGAACGCGATCACCAAGCTGGAAGACTTCATCAACGCACCGTTCGAACGCATCGACTACACCGATGCGGTCAGCCTGCTGCAGAAGTCCGGCAAGAAGTTCGACTTCCCGGTCGAATGGGGCCTGGACCTGCAGACCGAGCACGAGCGCTGGCTGACCGAGGAGCACGTCGGCCGCCCGGTGGTGGTGACCAACTATCCGGAGCACATCAAGGCCTTCTACATGCGCCTGAACGACGACGGCAAGACCGTCGCCGCGATGGACGTGCTGGCCCCGGGCATCGGCGAGATCATCGGCGGCAGCCAGCGCGAAGAGCGCCTGGACGTGCTGGACGCGCGCATGGCCCAGTTCGGCCTGGATCGCGAACACTACAGCTGGTACCGCGATTTCCGCCGCTACGGCTCGGTGCCGCACGCCGGCTTCGGCCTGGGCTTCGAGCGCTTGGTGGTGTACGTCTGCGGCCTGTCCAACATCCGCGATGCGATCCCCTACCCGCGCGCCCCGGGCAGCGCGGACTTCTAAGCTCCACCGACCACGGAGGTACTGCCCCCATGACCCTGTTTTTCGCCCTCTGTTTCGTCGGCGTCGCAGTGGCCGGGTTCAGTGCCTTCGTGATCTTCTGGCCGCTGACCCTGGTGCACGTGCGCGATCGCCATCCGGCGCTCGCCGAGCGCTTCGGCAGCGGCGCCTTCCTCAAGCCCGATGCCCTGGCCTGGCTGCTGCGCCGCGACTATCGCCAACAGCCTGACCGTTCGCTGTCCGGGCTGGCGACGCCGGCCTGGGTGTCGCTGCTGACCCTGCTGGCCGGACTGGGCATGGCTGCCCTGCTCTGGCTGGCCTCGCTTTGGTGACATCCATGAATGACATTACCGCCTCGCGCGACAGCTGGTGGCTGGCCAGCCTCGGCAACACCCTGATCTGGGCGCGCCTGCGCGTGCGCCCGGCCGGCACCGCCGAGGTGCTCGACAGCGATGGCAACACGCTGAGCTATGACAGCGAGGACACCGCGCGTTCGCAGCTGTTCGACGCCGAATTCGTCGAGTACGACGGCCTGGACGAGGAAGACGCGCTGGTGCGTGGCTTCAGCCTGCATGAAGTGCAGCCGCCGCAGGCCGACAGCGATGAGGCCCTGCGCGGCCGCATGATCCAGTCGCTGGGCGGGCGCGCCTGAGCTGCCCATGTTCACCCCGCGCGCCTTCGCCGAGACCGACCTGCTCTGGCTGGATCGCCTGCTGGCGCGTGACCCGTTCGTCACCGTGCTCACCACCGGCAGCGACGGCCTGCCCGAGCTGACCCGGATACCGGTGCTGTACCGGCGTGACGGCGAGCACATCGAACTGCGCGGCCACTGGGCCCGCGCCAATCCGCAGTCACGCCATACCGGCGCGGCCAAGGTGCTGGTCGATGGCCCGCACGGCTATGTCTCGGCCAGTTGGTACCCGGACAAGGAACCCGCCGCACGGGTGCCGACCTGGAACTACGCTGCGGCGGAACTACGCGGCCAGCTGCACACCTTCGACGATACCGACGCAATGGCGGGGCTGGTCGGCGCGATCAGCGACCGCTTCGAAGCCAGCGTCGGCCAGGCCTGGCAGTTCGATGCCAACCGCGCCGAACATGGCCCGGAACTGCGCGCCATCGTCGGCTTCCGTTTCCAGGTCGAGCACGTGCAGCTGAAGCTCAAGCTGAGCCAGAACCATCCCGACGCCAACCAGCAGGCAGTGATCGACGCGCTGGACACGCTGGCCACCCCCGCTTCCCAGGAACTGGCGCAGTGGATGCGCTGGCACCGCGAACAGGTCGCCCACAGCGACTGAACGCCCCCGATTCCCGCGATGCCGCAGCCGGTTGGTTGCGGCGAGCCCTCACCCGACGCCAGGGACCCGAACATGAAAGACATCCACAAGCTGCTGCAGAACAACCGCGACTGGGCCGACCGCATCGAAAAGGAAGACCCCGAGTTCTTCCACCAGCTGGCCAAGCAGCAGCACCCGGAATACCTGTGGATCGGCTGCTCCGATTCACGCGTCCCGGCCAACCAGATCATCGGCATGGCCCCCGGTGAAGTGTTCGTGCACCGCAATGTCGCCAACGTGGTCGCCCACACCGACCTGAACTGCCTGAGCGTGGTGCAGTACGCGGTGGACCAGCTGAAGGTGAAGCACATCCTGATCGTCGGCCATTACGGCTGCGGCGGCGTGCATGCCTGCCTGCACAACACCCGTGTCGGCCTGGCCGACAACTGGCTGCGCCACGTGGGCGATGTGATGCAGAAGCACACCGCGATCATCGATGCGATCGAGACCGACGAGCTCAAGCACGCCCGCCTGTGCGAACTGAACGTGATCGAGCAGGTCGCCAACCTGTGCCGCTCGACCATCGTGCAGGATGCCTGGGCGCGCGGCCAGAAACTGATGGTGCACGGCTGGGTCTACAGCCTGAAGGACGGCCGCGTGCGCGAGATGGGCATCGACGTCGGCGCGCCGGAAGAGCTGCAGCCGGCCTACGAAAAGGCGCTGTCCTATGTACCGCGCAAGGGCAAGCGCGACTGACTTCCCGGGGAAACCGATCATGCTCGCATCGCCGATCAACCTGCACGCCTGGATTGAAGAACACCGCCACCTGCTGAAGCCGCCGGTGGGCAACAAGATGATCGACAACGGCGATTTCATCGTGATGGTGGTCGGCGGGCCGAACTCGCGCACCGATTACCACTACGACGAAGGCCCGGAGTGGTTCTACCAGCTTGAAGGCGAGATGGTGCTGAAGGTGCAGGAGGATGGCGCGGTGCGTGACATTCCGATCCGCGCCGGCGAGATCTTCCTGTTGCCGGGGAAAGTACCGCATTCGCCGCGCCGACCGCCCGGCGGGATCGGCCTGGTGGTCGAGCGCAAGCGCCTGCCGCACGAGATGGACGGCGTGATCTGGCACTGCGAGCGCTGCAACCACAAGCTGCACGAAGAGTATTTCCCGCTGCAGAACATCGAGACCGACCTGCCCAAGGTCTTCGCGCGCTACCACGCCAGCCTGGAGCTGCGTACCTGCAGGGAATGTGGGCATGTGGATCCGCTGCCGGCGCCGGCAGCGGGCTGAACGTTCGCCGGGCCATGCCCGGCGGCCGGGCTGCAAAGCCGAGCATGGGCTTGGCTCTATCGCAAGCGCGGCATGCAGGCCCCAAGCGCTACACTGGCAGCCCCGTTGCAGCCTGTTGCCCGACCATGTCCGACCTGCTCAGCCGCACCCACGCCATCGCCCTGGACGCCGCCGACCCGCTGCGCCCGCTGCGCAATGAATTCCTGATTCCGCGCCATGGCGGCGGCGAACAGACCTACTTCGTCGGCAACTCGCTGGGCCTGCAGCCGCGCGGTGCACAGGCGGCCGTGCAGGAGGTGATGAAGCAGTGGGGCGAGCTGGCCGTGGAAGGCCATTTCACCGGGCCGACGCAGTGGCTGTCCTACCACCGTTTGGTGAGCGCACAGCTGGCGCGCGTGGTCGGCGCCCTGCCCAGCGAAGTGGTGGCGATGAACACGCTGAGCGTGAACCTGCACCTGATGATGGTCAGTTTCTACCGGCCTACCGCACAGCGGCCGGTGATCCTGATGGAGGCCGGCGCGTTCCCCACCGATCGCCACGCGGTGGAAGCGCAGATCCGCTTCCATGGTTTCGACCCGGCGGAGTGCCTGGTGGAAGTGCAGCCGGACGAAGCCAACGGCACGATCTCGATGACCGCGATCGAACGCGCCATCGCCGAGCACGGTCCGCGCCTGGCGCTGGTGCTGTGGCCCGGCGTGCAGTACCGCACCGGCCAGGCCTTCGACCTCGATGCGATCACCCGCGCCGCACGCCTGCAGGGCGCACGCATCGGCTTCGATCTGGCGCACTCGGTGGGCAACCTGCCGCTGCGCCTGCATGACGTGGCGCCCGATTTTGCCGTGTGGTGCCATTACAAGTACCTCAACAGCGGCCCGGGCGCAGTGGCTGGCGCCTTCGTGCACGAGCGCCACCACCGCGATACCACCCTGCCGCGCTTTGCTGGCTGGTGGGGCCATGAGGAAGCCACCCGCTTCCAGATGGCGCCGCAGTTCACACCCGCCATCGGCGCCGAAGGTTGGCAGTTGAGCAATCCGCCGATCCTCGGCCTGGCACCGCTGCGCGCCTCGCTGGACCTGTTCGAGCGTGCTGGCATGGAGGCGCTGCGCAGCAAATCGCTGGCACTGACCGGCATGCTCGAAGCACTGGTGCGCGCGCGCCTGCCGCAGGTGCTGGACATCATCACCCCGGCCGATCCGCAGCGCCGTGGCTGCCAGTTGTCGCTGCGCGTGATCGGTGGCCGCGAGCGTGGCCGTGCACTGTTCGAGCACCTGCGCGGCATCGGCGTGCTCGGCGACTGGCGCGAGCCCGACGTGATCCGCATCTCGCCCACCCCGCTCTACAACCGCTACCTGGACGTGCACCACTTCGTCGAGGAAGTGGAAGCCTGGGCCGGCCTTTAAGCCGGACCCTCCCCCTACTGCTGGACAGTTCGTTGATCGCACACGCCTCCCGCTCGTTGAGCATTATCGGTGCCGGCCTCGCCGGGTCCCTGCTGGCCATCCTGCTGTCACGGCAGGGCTGGCGCATCACCCTGTACGAACGCCGCGGCGACCCGCGCATCGCCGACTACGAGAGCGGGCGTTCGATCAACCTGGCGCTGGCCGAACGCGGGCGCAACGCACTGCGCCAGGCAGGCGTGGAGGACGAAGTGATGGCCCGCGCGGTGATGATGCGCGGGCGCATGGTGCACCCGCGCGAAGGCGAACCGCAGCTGCAGCGCTATGGCCGCGATGACAGCGAAGTGATCTGGTCGATCCATCGCAGCGACCTCAACACCACGTTGCTGGAGCTGGCCGAGCAGGCCGGCGCGACCGTGCATTTCCACCGCCGCCTGCACACCGTCGATTTCGATGCCGGCTACGCACGCTTCATCGACGATCGCGACGACAGTCCGCACGATATCCACTTCGACTGCCTGATCGGTGCCGACGGTGCGGGCTCGGCGCTGCGCGCGGCGATGAACCGGCGTGCGCCGCTGGGCGAGGACATCGCCTTCCTCGACCACTCCTACAAGGAGCTGGAGATTCCGCCGACCGCGGAGGGCGGCTTCCGCATCGAACGCAATGCGCTGCACATCTGGCCGCGCGGCCACTACATGTGCATCGCGCTGCCCAACCACGAAGGCACCTTCACCGTCACCCTGTTCCTGCCCAACCAGGGCGATCCCAGCTTTGCCACCGTCAACACCGGCGCGCAGGCAGAGGCGCTGTTCGCGCGCGAGTTCGCCGACACCCTGCCGTTGATCCCGAACCTGCGTGCGGACTGGGAACAGCACCCGCCGGGCCTGCTCGGCACACTCACCCTGGAGCGTTGGCACCAGGGCGGCCGCGCCGTGCTGATCGGCGACGCCGCCCATGCGATGGTGCCGTTCCACGGCCAGGGCATGAACTGCGCGTTCGAGGATTGCGTTGCGCTGGCCCGCCATCTGCACGACGCCGACGACCTGCAAGGTGCGTTCGCAGCGTTCGAGGCCGAGCGCAAGCCGAACGCGCGCGCCATCCAACAGATGGCGCTGGAAAACTACCTGGAAATGCGTGACCGCGTGGCCGATCCCGCGTTCCTGCTGCAGCGTGAGCTGGAACAGGAGCTGCAGCGACGCTGGCCGACCCGCTTCGTGCCGCACTACACGATGGTCACCTTCCTGCACACGCCGTATGCCGAGGCGCTGCACCGTACCGAGCTGCAGCGCGACATGCTGGTGGCGGCAACCGCCGGCCACACCACGCTGGACAACATCGACTGGGCCGCACTGGAAGCGCAGATCCATGCACAGCTGCCGGTCCTGGAGGGTGCGCACTGATGGCTGACAGCTTCCTGTTCTACGACCTGGAGACCTTCGGCCAGGACCCGCGGCGCACACGCATCTCGCAGTACGCCGCCATCCGCACCGACGCCGACCTCAACGAAATCGACACGCCGGTCAGCTTCTTCGTGCGCCCGGCCGACGACCTGCTGCCTTCACCGATGGCCACGCTGGTCACCGGCATCACGCCACAGCAGGCGCTGGCCGAAGGCATCAGCGAGGCCGAGGCCTTCGACCGCATCAACGAACAGCTGTCACGCCCCGGCACCTGCGCGCTGGGTTACAACACGCTGCGCTTCGACGACGAGTTCGTCCGCTACGGCCTGTTCCGCAACTTCCACGATCCCTACGAACGCGAATGGCGAAACGGCAATTCGCGCTGGGACCTGCTGGACATGCTGCGGCTGATGCGCGCGATGCGCCCGGACGGCATCCAATGGCCGCTGCGCGAAGACGGCGCCACCTCGTTCAAGCTTGAACACCTGGCCGAAGCCAACAACGTGCGCGAAGGCGATGCGCACGAAGCACTCTCGGACGTGCGTGCCACGATCGGCATGGCACGCCTGTTCAAGCAGTCGCAGCCGCGCCTGTGGGACTACGCGTTGAAACTGCGCGACAAGCGTTTCGTCGGCAGCCTGCTGGACATCGCTGCGTTGAAGCCGGTGCTGCACATCTCGATGCGCTATCCGGCCAGCCGCCTGTGCGCCGCGCCCGTGCTGCCGCTCGCGGTGCACCCGACCATCAACAACCGGGTGATCGTGTTCGACCTCGATGGCGACATCGACGACCTGCTGGAGCTGCCGGCCGAGGTGATCGCGCAGCGCCTGTACATGCGCGCCAGCGAACTGCCCGAAGGCGTGGCGCGGGTCCCGCTGAAGGAGGTGCACCTGAACAAGGTGCCGGCACTGATCGCCTGGAACCACCTGCGCGCCGACGACCATGAGCGCCTGGGCTTGGACGTGGCGGCCATCGAGGCCAAGGTCGAACGGCTGCGTCCTTTCGCCGCGCAGCTGGCCGAGAAGGCACGCCAGGTCTACAACCAGCCCCGCGCCGCCACCGTGGCCGACGTCGACGCCTCGCTGTACGACGGCTTCCTCGGCAACGGCGACAAGCCATTGCTTGCCCTGGCGCGCACCACCGCACCGGAACAGCTGGCCGAGCTGGAGGGTCGTTTCCGTGACCCGCGCCTGCCCGAGCTGCTGTTCCGCTACCGTGCGCGCAATCATCCCGGCAGCCTCGCACCGGCTGAACGCCAGCGCTGGCAGGATTACCGCCGCCAGCGCCTGCTTGGAGACGGCGGCCTGGGCGAACTCAACCTGCCCCAGTACCAGCAGCAGCTTGATGCGCTGGCCGCCGAAGCGCCCGACGACGCCCGGCGCCAGGCCCTGCTGCAGTCGCTGCGCGACTGGGGCCAGCACCTGCAGGGGACGTTGTGAGTACCTATTTCTCGGACGCCAGCTTCAAGTTTCTGCGCAGCCTGGCGCGGCATAACGAAAAGGCGTGGTTCAACGACCATCGCCAGCAGTACGAAGACCACGTGCGGCAACCGTTCCTGCGCCTGCTCGGCGACCTGCAGCCGGCGTTGGCCGAGGTCAGCGACCATTTCCGCGCCGATACCCGCGGCGTCGGTGGCTCGCTGTTCCGCATCCATCGCGACGCGCGTTTTTCCAACGACAAATCGCCCTACAAGACCTGGCAGGGCGCTCGCCTGTTCCATGAGCGCCGCCGCGAAGTCGCCGCGCCCTCGTTCTACGTGCACCTGCAGCCGGGCGAGAGCTTCGTCGGTGCCGGACTGTGGCATCCCGAGCCGGAGACGCAGCGCCGCGTGCGTCACTTCATTCTCGATAACCCGGGCAGCTGGAAGGCCGCCGCGCACGCCCCCGCGCTGCGCAAGCGCTTCGACTTCGAGGAGAGCGAGAAGCTGGTGCGGCCACCGCGTGGCTTCCCGGCCGATTTCGAATTCATCGACGATCTCAAGCACCGCAACTGGGTGATGTGGCGCTCGCTGGACGATGCCACCATGACCGGCCCACGCCTGCTGTCCACGCTGGGCAAGGACCTGGCCGCACTCGGCCCGTTCGTCGACTACCTGTGCGCGGCACTGGACCTGGAGTTCTGAACCCCATCACCCGGCGTTCACCCCCGGCCCGCGTACTTGCGGCAGTCTGGCGGCATGAAGAAGCTCATTGCAGTGCTGGTGCTGGTGGTTCTCGCGCTGTCCGCGTGGTGGTTCGGCGGCCCCTATGTAACCGTGCATGGCCTGTCCAGGGCCATCGAACAGCGTGACACCGCCGGGCTGGAACGCTACGTCGATTTCCCGCGCGTGCGCAGCAGCCTGCGCGCGCAGCTCAACGACTACCTGGTGCGCCAGGCCGGCCCGGACGTGGCGGCCAGCCCGTTCGGCGCCCTGCTCTACGGCCTGGGCGACCAGCTCGGTGGTGCCGCCGTGGACACCATGGTGACTCCGACCGGGATCGGCGCAATGCTGCAGGGCCACGTGCTGTGGAAGCGCGGCCGCAATGAACTGCAGGGCGGCGATGCGTTCGGCCCGACCGAACCGGCGCGGCCGCTGAAGCATGCCGAGCATCATTTCGAAGCGCTGGACCGCTTCGTGATCGACGTCGACCGCGGTCCCGGCCAGCCGCCGCTGAAGGTGGTGCTGGAACCGCAGGGCCTGCGCTGGAAGGTGGTCGACCTGCAGCTGGGGATGTCGGCCACCCCGTGACCCACCTTGGTGGGCATGGATGCGATGGGTGACCCGCCTTCGGTGGATGCCCACCTCGGTGGGCATGGGTGCGATGCCGTGCCAACCAAGCCAACCAAGGTTGGCACCTACCGGGGCGATGGGTGACCCGCCTTCGGTGGATGCCCACCTTGGTGGGCATTGATGCGCCTCCGTGCCAACCAAGGTTGGCACCTACCGGGGCGATGGGTGACCCGCCTTCGGTGGATGCCCACCTTGGTGGGCATTGATGCGCCTCCGTGCCAACCAAGGTTGGCACCCACCCATCATCGCCTCAACCCTCGTTGGCGACGCCGTGCGGCACATGGCCGGCAGCCACGTGTTCGCGCGCACTGTCGATGTTGTGCTGCGAATCATCGAAGAAGATGTCGGCGCCGAACGCCTGCAGGAACGGCCCCTTGTGGCGGCCGCCGAGGAACAGCGCCTCGTCCAGGCGCACGCCCCACTCCCGCAGGGTACGGATGACCCGCTCGTGCGCCGGTGCAGAGCGTGCGGTGACCAGTGCGGTACGAATCGGCGCACTCTCCCCTGCCGGGAACACTTCCTGCAGCGTATGCAGGGCCGACAGGAAGCCGCGGAACGGGCCACCACTGAGCGGTTCGCGGGCACGTTCGCGCTCGTGCCGGCCAAACGCTTCCACGCCCTGCTCTCGCGAGATGCGCTCGCTCTCGTCCCCGAAGATCACCGCGTCACCATCGAAGGCGATGCGCAGTTGACCCGCCGGGCGACCGGTATCGATCTGGTCGGCCGCTGCCGCCGCGGTCTCGCCCGGCGGCTTGGGCAGGATGGTCGCTGCGGCGATGCCGTGGCGCAGCGCGCTGCGCACCGATTCCGGATTGGCCGACAGGAACAGGTCGGTCCCGAACGGCTTCACGTAGGGCCAGGTCGGCTCGCCGGCGGTGAACGTCGCACGGATGATGCCCAGGCCGTAATGCTGGATCGAATTGAAGATGCGCAGGCCGGTATCGGCCGAATTGCGCGACAGCAGGATCACCTCGACGCGCGGATTCTCCGGGCTGGCGCCCTGGTTCAGCGCCAGCAGCTTGCGCACCACCGGGAAGGCCACGCCGGGCCCGAGGATGTCGTCCTCATGCTGGCGCTGGAATTCGGCGTAGGCGGCCACGCCATCGCTTTCGAACAGCGCATGGCTTTCCTCGAGGTCGAACAGGGCGCGCGAGGTCACCGCGACGGTCAGCAAACGGGGGGAGTTGTCGCCCATCGGTGGGGGGTCCTTCAAGCGATCGGCACGGCCGGCCGCCCATTGTCCTCAAAAAACGAACTGTTCGCTCAGGATCCGGTCTTCCAGGTTGTGCTCCGGGTCGAACAGCAGGGTCACGCGGCGGTCCTTCGACTCGCGGATAGTCACCTCGACCACGTCGCGGGTCTCGTGCGAATCGGCGGTCACGCTGACCGGGCGCTTGTACGGATCGAGCACGCGGAAGCGCACTTCGGTATCGGCCTTGAGGATGGCGCCGCGCCAGCGCCGTGGCCGATACGGGGCCAACGGTGTCAGCGCGATGGTGTGCGAACCCAGCGGCAGCACCGGTCCATGCGCGGAATAGTTGTAGGCGGTGCTGCCGGCCGGGGTGGCCACCAGCACGCCGTCGCCGATCAGCTCGGCCACGCGCTCCTGGCCGTTCAGGTCGATACCGATATGCGCGGCCTGGCGGGTCTGGCGCAGCAGCGAGACATCGTTGTAGGCCAGCGAACCGGTACTGGTACCGGACTCGGTCATCGCCACCATTTCCAGCGGGCGCAGGTGGGCCGGCTCGGCGCGGGCGATGCGGGCATGCACGTCATCATCGCCGCGGTACTGGTTCATCAGGAAACCGACCGTGCCCAGCTTCATGCCGAACACCGGCTTGCCCAGGTGCCCATGCCGGTGCAGGGTCTGCAGCATGAAGCCATCACCGCCCAGCGGGCACAACACATCGGCCTGCTCGGGCGCGTAGTCGCCATAGCGCGAGACCATCGCCGCGCGGGCCATCTGCGCCGGTTCGGTGGTGCTGGCCAGGAAAGCGATGCGGGGGGAGTCGCTCATCGGTGGATCCGGGTGGGTGTGCCAACAAGAGCATACCCGGTCGTGCCGGCTGCTGGCCGGCCGCTGCATCCGGCTGCGGTTGATGCGGTTGCCGGCCAGCGACCGGCGCTACCAGGCAATGCAGAACGGCCCCGCTTTCGCGGGGCCGTTCCGGTTTACACATGCCGGGCAGCGCCCGGCGCTACATCACTTACGCGCCGTGTGCCGCCAGCTGGCCCAGGCGCTGCACCGCGACCGAGACGGTCGGATAGTCCAGGGTCTTCTGCTCGGCCAGTTCGGCCAGCATCGCCAGGGTGAAGCGCAGGCTGTTGTCGTCACGGCCCATCCAGGCCGCGACCTTGGCCTCCGCACTGCTGCCCTTGGTGCCCAGCACCTGGCCGGCCAGGTTGCGGTGGTTGGCCGCCAGTTCGTCACGCAGCACGCCACGTGCCACGGCATGCCAACGGCCGTTGACCTCCAGCGCGTCGACCTGCTCGAACAGCCACGGCAGCTGCAGGGCGTCGCCCAGGCGGAAGTGGACCTTGGACACGTCCACCGGCTTCAGCTTGCGGGTGCGGGCCAGTTCGATGATGTCGAACGCCGGCTCCAGGAAGTGCAGTTCGGCCAGCTGCTGCGCCAGCGCGGACGGCAGGCCCTTTTCCTTCCACTCGGCCACCAGGGCTTCGTAGGTCGGACGCTGTGAATCCGGCAGCACGCCCGAAGCGACGCGGATGTCGTTGAACGGACCCTGGTAGCGGTTGACCGCTTCGGTGATGCCCGGCATCGCGCCCGGGCGCGACAGCAGCCAGCGCACGAACGAACGCTGCAGCTTCCAGATCACTTCCAGTGCGTCGATCTGCACCGACTCCGGCACCTTGCCGTCGAGGGCATCGATCTGCGCCCACAGCGCGCGGGCATCCAGCGTCTCGCGGCTGATGGTGTAGGCCTTGGCGACCTCGGCGATGGAACGGCCGGTGTCTTCCTGCATGCGCATCAGGAACGTGGCGCCCATGCGGTTGATGGTCTGGTTGGTCACGGCCGTGGCGATGATTTCGCGCTTCAGGCGGTGACGCTCCATCGCGTCGGCGTACTTCTTCTGCAGCGGGGTCGGGAAGTAGCGCTGCAGTTCCTTGGACAGGTACGGATCTTCCGGGATGTCCGAATCCAGCAGCTGGGCGAATGCCACCAGCTTGGAATAGGACAGCAGCACCGACAGTTCCGGACGGGTCAGGCCCTGGCCACGCGCCTTGCGCTGCGACAGCTCGGCATCGGACGGCAGGAACTCGATCTGGCGATCGAGCAGGCCCTGCTGTTCCAGGGTGCGGATGAAGTGCTGCTTGGAACCCAGGCGCTTGACCGCCATCCGCTCCATCAGGCTCAGGGCCTGGTTCTGGCGGTAGTTGTCGTTGAGCACCAGCTCGGCGACTTCGTCGGTCATCGAGGCCAGCAGCTTGTTGCGCTGCTCGACGGTCAGCTTCTTGGCCCGCACCACATCGTTGAGCAGGATCTTGATGTTGACTTCGTGGTCGGAGGTGTCGACACCGGCCGAGTTGTCGATGAAGTCGGTGTTGAGCAGCACGCCGGCCTCGGCGGCTTCGATGCGGCCCAGCTGGGTCATGCCCAGGTTGCCGCCCTCGCCCACCACCTTGCAGCGCAGCTCACCACCGTTCACGCGCAGGGCGTTGTTGGCGCGGTCGCCGACATCGCTGTGCTGCTCGCTGGCGGCCTTGACGTAGGTGCCGATGCCGCCGTTCCACAGCAGGTCGACCGGTGCCTTCAGGATCGCGCTCATCAGATCGTTCGGCGACAGCGCCTTGACGTTGTCGTCCAGGCCCAGCGCTTCACGCACCTGCGGGGTGATCTCGATCGACTTCAGGCTGCGCGGATAGATGCCGCCGCCCTTGCTGATCAGCTTGGCATCGTAGTCCGCCCAGCTCGAACGCGGCACGGTGAACAGGCGCTCACGTTCGACGAACGTGGTGGCCGCATCCGGGTTCGGGTCCAGGAAGATGTGGCGGTGATCGAACGCAGCGACCAGGCGGATGTGGCGCGACAGCAGCATGCCGTTGCCGAACACGTCGCCGGACATGTCGCCGACGCCGACCGCGGTGAAGTCCTGGGTCTGGCTGTCACGGCCCAGCGCACGGAAGTGGCGCTTGACCGACTCCCACGCACCGCGTGCGGTGATGCCCATGCCCTTGTGGTCGTACCCCACCGAACCACCGGAGGCGAACGCATCGCCCATCCAGAAGCCGTGCGCGATGGCCAGGCCGTTGGCGATGTCGGAGAAGGTCGCGGTGCCCTTGTCGGCGGCCACCACCAGGTACGGATCGTCCATGTCGTGGCGCACGACATCCACCGGCGGCACGATCTTGTTGTTGACGATGTTGTCGGTGATGTCCAGCAGGCCCTGGATGAACAGCTTGTAGCAGGCCACGCCATTGGCGAAGACCGCGTCGCGATCACCATTGACCGGCGGCATCTTGGCGAAGAAGCCACCCTTCGCGCCGACCGGCACGATCACGGTGTTCTTGACCATCTGCGCCTTGACCAGGCCCAGCACTTCGGTACGGAAGTCTTCGCGACGGTCCGACCAGCGCAGGCCACCACGGGCGACCGCGCCGAAGCGCAGGTGGGTGCCTTCCACGCGCGGGCCGTAGACGAAGATTTCGCGGTACGGGCGCGGCTTCGGCAGGTCCGGCACCAGCGCCGAATCGAACTTGAAGCTGATGACGTGGCCGTGCTGGCCGTTGGCATCGGTCTGGTAGTAGCTGGTGCGCAGGGTCGCGTCGATCACGCCCATGAACGAACGCAGGATGCGGTCCTCGTCCAGGCTGGACACGCGGTCCATCAGCTTCAGCAGCGCATCGCGCGCGGCCTGCATCTGCGCGTCGCGGTCACCCTTGCGGGCGTCGACCACGGTCTTGAGCACCTTCAGGGTGGCCTCGTCGCCGGCGGCCAGCACATCGAGGTGGGCCTTCAGCTGCGCCTGGCCAGCCGCGATGTCGTCCTTGCTCTCGTGGCCGGTGGCCGGATCGA
Source organism: Stenotrophomonas maltophilia (assembly GCF_047497515.2). GTDB lineage: Bacteria > Pseudomonadota > Gammaproteobacteria > Xanthomonadales > Xanthomonadaceae > Stenotrophomonas. The sequence goes on along the minus strand of NZ_JAXAXL020000001.1, from coordinate 344,636 downwards.
AGCGGGCTTCGAACAGTTCCACCAGCAGGCGGGCCAGCAGCGGGTAACGGGCGAAGGTGCCTTCCACATACGCCTGCGAGAACGGCACGCCGGTCTGCAGCAGGTACTTGCAGTAGCCACGCAGCATGGCGACCTGGCGCCAGTGCAGGCCGGCGGCCAGCACCAGGCGGTTGAAGCCATCGTTCTCGGCATCGCCGTGCCAGACGCGGGCGAAGGTCTCGCCGAAGGCTTCATCGACGCTGGCGGCATCGATCGCGCCGGCGGTCGACTCGACCTCGAAGTCCTGCACGTACACCGGGGCGTTGTCGACCGACAGGCGGTACGGACGCTCGGCGATCACGCGCAGGCCCATGTTTTCCATCATCGGCAGCGCGTCCGACAGCGGGATGTCGTCCAGCTGGCGGTACAGCTTCAGGCGCAGCCCATCGCCGCTTTCGCGCGGCACCGCCTGCAGGCTCAGGCGCAGGTCGTCCGGGCCGGTCAGGGCGTCGAGCTGGCTGACATCGTTGGCGGCAACGGCGGTGCTGTTGTCTTCGATGTAACCGGCCGGCAGCGCCTTGCCGATGCGGGCGGCGATGCGCAGGCCTTCGGTTTCGCCGTGGCGGGTCACCAGCGCTTCGCGCAGGTCGTCCTGCCAGTTGCGCAGCACCTGGGCCAGCTTCTGCTCCAGTTCGGCGGTATCGACGTCGAGCATTTCACCCGGCTTCGGACGCACGATCAGGTGCACCTGGGCCAGCGGCGATTCGCCCAGCACCACCGAGCTGTCGACGTACTCGCCGTGCAGCGCTTCCTTCAGCATCGCTTCGATGCGCAGGCGCACGTCGGTGTTGAAGCGCTCGCGCGGCAGGTAGACCAGTGCGGAAATGAAACGGCTGTACTTGTCACGGCGCAGGAACAGGCGGCTGCGCACGCGCTCCTGCAGGCCCAGCACGCCCATCGCGGTGCGGAACAGTTCGTCCTCGCTGGACTGGAACAGCTCTTCGCGCGGCAGGGTTTCCAGGATGTGGCGCAGCGCCTTGCCGCTGTGGCTGGACGGGGCCAGGCCCGACTGCTTCATCACGTGCTCGTGGCGCTGGCGCACCAGCGGGATTTCCCACGGGCGGCGGTTGTAGGCGCTGGAGGTGAACAGGCCAAGGAAGCGCTGCTCGCCGATGATCTTGCCCTTGGCGTCGAATTCCAGCACGCCGATGTAGTCCATGTAGCCGGCGCGGTGCACGCGCGAACGGGCGTTGGTCTTGGTCAGGATCAGCGCGTCCTTCAGGCCGGACGTGGCGTTCAGGCCCTGCGCGGCCAGGGTCTTGACCGGACGGGCAGCGGACTTGTCCTTGCCGCGCATCAGGCCCAGGCCGGTGTCGTTCAGCGGGGCCAGCACGTCTTCCTTGCCCTGCTTCTCGACGCGGTACTCGCGGTAGCCGAAGAAGGTGAAGTGGTTGTCGGCGGCCCAGCGCAGGAATTCCTGTGCTTCCTTGCGCGAGGCATCGTCGACCGGCAGCTGGCGCTTGCCCAGGTCGTCGGCCAGCGCCAGCGCCTTGTCCTTCATCGGCTGCCAGTCGCGCACGATCGCACGCACTTCATCCAGCGCCTTGTTGATGGCCTGCTCGATGGCGGCCATGGCTTCGGCCGGCTGGCGATCGATCTCCAGCAGCATCACCGATTCGGCATCACCCTCGCCGACCTTGACCAGCTTGCCGGCCTTGTCGCGGGTGAAGTGCAGCACCGGGTGGCCCAGCACGTGGACGCCCACGCCCTGCTCGGCCAGCGACATGGTGACGGTATCGACGAGGAACGGCATGTCGTCATTGACGATCTGCAGCACCGTGTGCGGCGATTCCCAACCATTGGCCTTGGCGGTCGGATTGAACACGCGGACGTTGGCCTTGCCGGCCTTGCGGGCACGGGCGAATTCCAGCGTCTCAGCCGCGAGAGCGGCCCACTCTTCAGCGCTGTGGTGCGGGAACTCGTCCGACTCCATGCGCTTGTAGAAGCTAGTGGCGAAGGCCACCGCTTCGGCCTGTGCGGCCGCGGGGTAGCGCTTGCGCAAGGCCGTGTATACCGGCTCCAGGGAGAAACCAGCGGTCACTGCGACCTCCGACTCTGCTGGTTTGGTCTTGTTTTTCACGGTCTTGGCTGCGGTTTTTTGCGGTTTCATGGCAGAGCGATGCGCTTGCTCAGTTGGGAAAATGAAATTGTAGCCCTACCGCACGAAAAGGCCTTGCTGCAGGACGGAATAAGCAGATTCGGGTTTGCTGCGGTTTAGACGCCTATTCAGTTCGCACCGGTATGGTGCTGGCGCTCATTTCAGCACTGCCGACAGGATCGGCAAAACGTGTTACCGGAAGACACACGCGGCGACGCCAATGCGATTCCACAATCCTGAACTGGACGGTATAGTCCACCGCGTGAACCCGGCCTACCTTCCCGTTGCCCTCGACGCACGCGATGAGCGCGTGTTCGACGCCGTGCGCGAGCTGCTGGCGCAGCAAGGCATGCAGATGAGCATGGACGCGGTGGCCCAGCACGCCGGCTGCTCCAAGCAGACCCTGTATTCACGCTACGGCAGCAAGCAGGACCTGCTGCGCCGGGTGATGCAGCGCCATGTCGGCCACGCCACCGGCGCCATGGTCCGTGCACTCCGCACTGACGACCTGCGTGCCAGCCTGCTCCAGTTCGCCACCGATTTCCTGGAGCATTTCAACCAACCGCACGTAGGCCAGGCCTGCCGGCTGATCGCTGCCGACGCGGCCCAGTTTCCCGAAGAGGCGCGTACGCTGTACCGGCATGGCGCCGGCGCGCTGACGCTTCATCTTGCTGAATGGATTGAAACCGTTTGCAGGAACGGCCAGCTGCGGCATGACGACCCGCACTTCATGGCCGAGCTGCTGCTGAGCATGATCGCCGGTCAGGATTTCGACAAACAGCGCTTCCATACGCCCCATCGTGATGACGCGCAGCTGCGTCGGCGCTGGGCAGAGTTCTCCGTCGACAGCTTCCTGCGCGCCTTCGCGCCACAGCCGTCGGCGGCCCCGTCTACAAACCAACCCCGGAGTTCCTCCTGATGACCGCCCCACTCCGCACCCTTGCCTTGACGTGCGCCGTTGCTGTCGCTCTGGCCGCCTGCAAGAAGCCGGAACAGCAGACGCCCCCGCCGCCGGAGGTGGGCGTGATCGACGCCAAGCCGCAGACCCTGCCGCTGCAGCGCGAGCTGGTCGGCCGCCTGTCGCCGTTCCGCAGCGCCGACGTGCGTGCGCGCGTGCCGGGCGTGCTGCTCAAGCGCGTCTACCAGGAAGGCTCGCAGGTCAAGCAGGGCCAGACCCTGTTCCTGATCGACCCGGCCCCGCTGCGTGCCTCGCTCAACGCCTCCGAGGCGCAGCTGGCCTCGGCCCGCGCCACCTACGCCAACGCCAAGGTCGCGGCCGACCGCGCCCGTTCGCTGGCGCCGCAGCAGTTTGTCTCCAAGGCCGACCTGGACAATGCCGAATCGGCCGAGCGCACCGCGCTGGCCGCGGTCAAGCAGGCCGAAGCGGCGGTCACCTCCTCCCGCATCAGCCTGGGCTACACCGAAGTGACCGCGCCGATCAGCGGCGTGGCCAACAAGCAGCAGGTCACCGAAGGTGCGCTGGTCGGCCAGGGCGATGTGACCCTGCTGACCACCGTCGACCAGCTCGACCCGTTGTACGTGAACTTCTCGCTGAGCGTCGATGAGCTGACCCAGCTGCGCGCGCAGCAGGCCAAGGGCGCACTGGCCCTGTCCGGCGATGGCAAGGCCACGGTCAGCGTCAAGCTGGCCGACGGCACCACCTACAGCGAGCCGGGCACGCTGGACTTCTCCTCGACCACGGTCGACCCGGCCACCGGCGCGGTCTCGCTGCGTGCGCTGCTGCCGAATCCGCAGCAGATCCTGCTGCCGGGCGCCTTCGTCAGCTTCCAGGCCAACCTGGGCGAGCGCAACAACGCCTACCTGGTGCCGCAGCAGGCACTGCTGCGCGATACCACCGGCGGCTACGTGATGGTGGTCGGCGCCGACGGCAAGGTCGCGCGCAAGAACGTGAAGACCGACGGCGCGCAGAACGGCAACTGGCTGGTCAGCGACGGCCTGGCGGCCGGTGACAAGGTGATCGTGGCCGGCGTGCAGAAGGTCAAGGAAGGCGCGCCGGCGGTGGCCAAGCCGTGGACCCCGGGGCAGGACGCCAACGGCAAGCCTGCCGCAGGCGGCGCTGCTCCGGCAGGCACAGCACCGGCCGCGGGCAAGGCACCGGCCGACGCCGCCAAGCCCGAGCAGGCCGATGCGGCCAAGCCGGCCGCCACCGATTCGAACAAGCAGTAACGGGAACCTTCCGTCATGCCTAAATTTTTCATCGAACATCCAGTCTTCGCCTGGGTGGTTGCGATCCTGATCTCGCTCAGCGGCGTGATCGCGATCCTCAACCTGGGCGTGGAGTCCTATCCCAACATCGCCCCGCCGCAGGTGACCGTCTCGGCCACCTACCCGGGTGCCAGCGCGGACACCACCGAAAAATCGGTCACCCAGGTGATCGAGCAGCAGCTGACCGGTATCGATCACCTGCTGTACTTCAGCTCTTCCTCGTCCTCCAACGGCCGGGCGCAGATCACCCTGACCTTCGAGACCGGTACCGATCCGGACATCGCCCAGGTGCAGGTGCAGAACAAGGTGTCGCTGGCCACGCCCCGACTGCCTTCGGAAGTGACCCAGCAGGGCGTGGTGGTGGCCAAGGCCAACGCCGGCTTCCTGATGGTGGTGGCACTGCAGTCCGATACACCGACCATCAACCGTGATGCGCTGAACGACATCGTCGGTTCGCGCGTGCTCGACCAGGTCTCGCGTATCCCCGGCGTCGGCAGCACCCAGCAGTTCGGTTCCGAGTACGCCATGAACATCTGGCTGAACCCGGAAAAGATGCAGGGCTATGGCCTGTCGGCCAGCCAGGTGCTGGCGGCCGTGCGTGCGCAGAACGTGCAGTTTGCTGCCGGTGCATTGGGCTCGGACCCGTCGCCGGAGGGCCAGCACTTCACCGCCACGGTCTCGGCCGAAGGCCGCTTCAGCTCGCCGCAGGAGTTCGAGAACATCATCCTGCGCGCCAACGCTGACGGCTCGCGCGTGCTGTTGAAGGACATCGCCCGCGTTGCCTTCGGTGCCAACAACTACGGCTTTGACACCCAGTACAACGGCAAGCCGACCGGCGCCTTCGCCATCCAGCTGCTGCCGGGCGCCAACGCCCTGAACGTGGCCGATGCGGTGCGCGGCAAGATGGACGAGCTGCAGCCCAGCTTCCCGGCCGGCGTCACCTGGTTCTCGCCGTACGACAGCACCACCTTCGTCAAGATCTCGATCCAGGAAGTGGTCAAGACCCTGTTCGAAGCCGTGTTCCTCGTGTTCCTGGTGATGCTGATCTTCCTGCAGAACTTCCGGGCCACGTTGATCCCGACCCTGGTCATCCCGGTGGCCCTGCTCGGCACCTTCCTGGGCATGTGGATGATCGGCTTCACGATCAACCAGCTGACCCTGTTTGCGATGGTGCTGGCGATCGGCATCGTGGTCGACGACGCGATCGTGGTGATCGAGAACGTCGAACGCATCATGACCGAGGAAGGCCTGGCGCCGAAGCCGGCCACGCAGAAGGCGATGACCCAGATCACCGGCGCGGTGGTCGCGATCACCGTCGTGCTGGCCGCGGTGTTCATCCCCTCCGCCCTGCAGGGTGGTGCGGCCGGTGAGATCTACAAGCAGTTCGCGCTGACCATCGCCATCTCGATGGCGTTCTCGGCGTTCCTGGCCCTGGGCTTCACCCCGGCGCTGTGCGCGACCTTCCTCAAGCCGACGCACAACGACAACCCGAACATCGTCTACCGCACCTTCAACAAGTACTACGACAAGATCAGCCACACCTATGTGGGCCACATCACCTCGGCGGTGCGCCATGCGCCGCGCTGGATGATCCTGTTCGTGGTGCTCACCGCACTGTGCGGCTTCCTGTTCACCCGCATGCCGGGCAGCTTCCTGCCGGAAGAAGACCAGGGCTACGCGCTGGCGATCGTGCAGCTGCCGCCGGGCTCGACCAAGGGCCAGACCAACGACGTGTTCGCGCAGATGCGTGGCGTCCTGGAAAAGCAGGATGGCTATGAAGGCATGCTGCAGGTGGCCGGCTTCAGCTTCGTCGGTTCCGGCGAGAACGTGGGCATGGGCTTCATCCGCCTGAAGCCGTGGGAAGAGCGCAAGTTCACGGCTCCGGAGTTCATCCAGAACATGAACGGCGCGTTCTACGGCATCAAGGAAGCGCAGATCTTCGTGGTCAACCTGCCGACCGTGCAGGGCCTCGGCCAATTCGGTGGCTTCGACATGTGGCTGCAGGACCGTAGCGGTGCCGGCTACGAGCAGCTGACCCAGGCCCGCAACATCCTGCTCGGCCAGGCCGCGCAGAAACCGGACCACCTGGTCGGCGTACGCCCGAACGGCCTGGAAAACGCGCCGCAGCTGCAGCTGCACGTGGACCGCGTGCAGGCGCAGTCGATGGGCATGTCGGTGTCGGACGTGTACAGCACCATCCAGCTGATGCTGGCCCCGGTGTACGTCAACGACTTCTTCTACGAAGGCCGCATCAAGCGCGTGACCATGCAGGCCGATGGCCCGTACCGCACCGGCCAGGAGTCGCTGAAGAGCTTCTACAGCCCGTCCAGCCTGACCACCAATGCCGACGGCACCAACGCGATGATCCCGCTCAACACGGTGGTCAAGTCCGAATGGGTGTCGGCACCGCCGTCGTTGAGCCGCTACAACGGCTACTCGGCGATCAACATCGTCGGTTCGCAGGCACCGGGCACCAGCTCGGGTGAGGCGATGCAGACCATGGAAGCGATCGTCAACGACGACCTGCCGGCCGGCTTCGGCTACGACTGGTCCGGCATGTCCTACCAGGAAATCCTGGCCGGCAACGCGGCGACCCTGCTGCTGGTGCTGTCCATCGTGGTGGTGTTCCTGTGCCTGGCTGCGCTGTACGAAAGCTGGTCGATTCCGGTGGCGGTGCTGCTGGTGGTGCCGCTGGGCGTGCTCGGTGCACTGGCCCTGTCGATGATGCGCGGCCTGCCCAACGACCTGTTCTTCAAGATCGGCCTGATCACCGTGATCGGCCTGGCGGCGAAGAACGCGATCCTGATCGTGGAGTTCGCGGTGGAGCAGCGCGCCGCCGGCAAGAACCTGCGCGATGCCACCATCGAAGCGGCCCGCCTGCGCTTCCGCCCGATCCTGATGACGTCGTTCGCGTTCATCATGGGCGTGATCCCGATGGCGATCTCCACCGGCGCCGGCGCCAACTCCCGCCACGCCATCGGTACCGGCGTGATCGGCGGCATGCTGTTCGCCACCCTGCTCGGCCTGCTGATGATCCCGGTGTTCTTCGTGGTCGTGCGCCGCATGCTGGGCGACAAGCTGGATGAACCCTCCAAGGAGTTCATGGAACGCCAGCGCGACGCCGAAAGCGCCCACCGCCCGGATCGTTGATCGATGATCGGTAGGTGGCCACCGTTGGTGGTCACCCTTCAAAGGCCCCGGAGCGATCCGGGGCCTTTTTTGTTGCCGCTTCTGAATCCAATCCAACGTCGGTTGGTGTCAATCAGAGCAACGGCATGGCCGCCAGCCGCCAACCTGGGTTGGCGCTGTTCGGGCAACGATTCAGCGCAGCAGCGCAACCACCGCGCATACCGCCACGATCACCAATGCCACCCATTGCATCGGCACGAAGAAGAAATGATGGGGCGCGGCTTCGCCCTGCTGCCGGGGCACGCGATTGAGCCAGAGGCCCAGCAGCACGTTCGCGGCGGCGCCGATTCCTGCACCCAGCAGCACCTGTTGCAGCGGGATGTTGCCCTTGGGCCCGTCATGCGGGAAGAAGTACGCCAGCAGCAGGATGCCTGCGATCGGCGTTACCAGCGTCATGAAACCCCAACCGCGATAGATCATCCAGCATGTCCTGAAGAATTGCCCATCGCATTGGAACATAGGGGCAAAGGCCTCGTCGCGTTCGCCTTGCGCTGCAGGCCATTGCAGATGATGAGCGTCGGCTTGAACGCGTCCGCGCGGCGCCTTGCAGCCCAAGAGTGCTTTCGTTGCGACAGGAAGCTGCGCATCAGAACAGAGACATCCGCTATGGGATCTACATCGCTGTTCCCTTGAGCCCAGACCGGTATCCAGTGCATTCCTTCAACGGATTGATCGAGGCGTTCCCATGTTGCACCTTTTGAATGCGCGTCTACTCGCCACCTGCATGTCCCTGTCACTCGGCCTTGGCCTGCACGCAACCGCGCATGCCGGCGGCGTTGTACCCTGCAACAACTGCGCCAGTCCACGCTCGGCAGCGCTCCAGTCAGGGACGGGATTGACCGTGGTGGTCGACCTGGAGCAAAAGCGGCTCAATGGTTTTGAAGTGGAGTACGACCGCGAACTGCGGAAATACCGCGCAGTCCCCGTAGCCGTCCCGACCGAAGTGACCGCGATGTTCCATCGCATCCTCGCAGTCCCGCAGGCCGGCATCGGGCCAGGAACGCAGTTCGTGCCACAGTCCTTCGGCCGCGGGACCGTTGTTCCGGTCCATCCTGATGACCCGCAGATGGCCAATGGCATCACCTTCCCGGCAGAACTGAAGGGGCTCAATGCCTACGATGTGGTGCAGTCGGCCACCTATCGAACCCAACTGGAACTCGGCATAGGGCGCGCCTTCAGTGGCGCCAACACGTCGCAGCCGGCGTGGAACTCCCTGGCCACGACGATCTCCTCTGTTGTGCTGAGCTGGGTGAGCAAACTGTTTGGCGTGGACACCGTAACCTATGTGATTACCTGGCGCGATGGCTCGCGAACCAGGCTGGTGATCTCTCCAGATTCGGTCGACAGGGCAAGGTATGTTGCCGGCGAAAGCGTCGACGCGGCGGGAAACCGGATACCGGACGGCGCAGCCTCAAACAGCGATACGGGCCAAGGCTACTCGGGCACGTATCAATTCAGTAGCGACGGGGACTATCAGAGCTGGGTGGATACCGCACATCTGTACGGCGTGAGGATCGAGATCAATCCCGGATCGGCCCCGACCGGCCCCATCTGCAGGTGGGACGGCCGACAACTACATTGCCAGGTGCCCCGCTAACGCATTCCCAGGGAGGTCAGCGCAGCGCCACCCACAGATGGCGACGTCCCAGCACTGCCGCGCCGCCGGACCGGCGACGCGGCCACTACCACTCAGCGCAGCCCGGTCTCGTTGCGGGCGATCACCAGGCGCTGGATCTCCGAAGTGCCTTCATAGATCTCGGTGATCTTGGCATCACGGAAGTAACGCTCCAGCGGCATTTCCTTCGAATAGCCCATGCCGCCATGGATCTGCACCGCCTGGTGGGTGATCCACATCGCCGCTTCCGAAGCGGTCAGCTTGGCCACTGCCGCTTCGGTGCTGAAGCGCTTGCCCTGCCCCTTCACCCATGCAGCGCGCAGGGTCAGCAGCAGCGCTGCGTCCAGCTTGCACTTCATGTCGGCGATCTTGGCCTGGGTCATCTGGAAGGTGCCGATGGCCGCGCCGAAGGCCTTGCGCTCCTTCACGTATTCCAGGGTCGCTTCATACGCGGCCCGGGCGATGCCGATGGCCTGCGAGGCAATGCCGATGCGGCCAGCGTCGAGCACGCTCATGGCGATCTTGAAGCCTTCGCCTTCCTGGCCCAGCACGTCTTCGGCCTGGGCCACGTAGTCGTTGAATTCGATTTCGCAGGTGGCCGACGCACGGATGCCCAGCTTCGGTTCGGTCTTGCCACGACCGAAGCCGGCCTTGTCGGTATCGATGATGAAGGCGGTGATGCCGCGCGCGCCCTTGTCCGGATCGCTCATCGCGAACAGCACGATGTACTTGGCCACCGGGCCGGAGGTGATCCAGCTCTTCTTGCCATTGATGACGAAGGTGCCGTCGGCCTGCTTGACCGCGCGGCAGCGCATGGCGGTGGCATCGGAGCCGGACTGCGGCTCGGTCAGCGCGAACGCGCCGATGGCCGTGCCTTCGGCGATGGCACGCACGTAGGTCTGCTGCTGCTGCTCGGTACCATGGGTGAGGATGCCGTTGCAGAACAGCGAATTGTTCACCGACATGATGGTCGAGTGGGCTGCGTCGGCGGCGGCGACCTCCACCATCGCCAGCACGTACGCGATCGGGTCCATGCCCGCACCGCCGTATTCGGTCGGCACTTCGATGCCCATCAGGCCGTTCTCGCCCAGCAAGCGGATGTTGTCCAGCGGAAACTCACCGGTGCGGTCGTGGTGCTCCGCGCTGGGGGCAATCTTCTCCTGCGCGATGCGCCGCGCCACGTCCTGCAGCATCAACTGCTCTTCAGTAAAGCTGAAATCCACAACACCCTCCCAGGTACATGATGAAGTGGGCCACGCAAGGCGTGCCCGGATGGCCTGATTGTACCGGGGCGCGGCGGCTTCCGTACGCCAGCGACTTGACCGTTGCAGGCAACCTCGGCGAATATATCTCTATATCGCGATAGGTAGATATTTATGGATCTGGAAGACTGGTCGACCCGACTGAAGGTGTTCGCCGATGCGACCCGCGTGCGCCTGCTGGCGCTGCTGGAGCAGGAGGAGCTGACCGTGGCCGAACTGTCGGCGATCACCCGGCTGGCACAGCCGCGCGTGTCCACGCATCTGGCGCGCCTGAAGGAAGCCGGCCTGGTGCGCGACCGCCGCGCTGGCGTGTCGGCCTACTACCGCTTCGACGAGGCCCAGCTGGACCCGGCGCAGCGCGCATTGTGGCATGCCTTGAGCAACGGAAGCGACGATCCGCTGCTGCGCCAGGATGCGGAACGGGTCGCCGCCGTGCTCGCCCACCGGGCCGCCGACCAGAACTGGGCCGACAGCGTGGCCGGCGACATGGAACGCCACTACTCGCCCGGCCGCACCTGGGAGGCGCTGGCACGCACCGCGCTGCCGCTGCTGGAAACCGGCGACGTGCTCGACATCGCCTCCGGCGACGGCGTGCTGGCCGAGCTGGTTGCCCCGCATGCCAAGCGCTACATCTGCATCGACACCAGCGCGCGGGTGGTCGCCGCCGCCAGCGAGCGCCTGCGCCGCCTGCCCAACGTGGAGGTGCGCGAGGGTGATATGCATGCCCTGCCATTCAAGGACGGCAGCTTCGACCTGGTGGTGCTGATGCACGCGCTGACCTATGCCAGCAAGCCGGCGCAGGCGGTGACCGAAGCGGCCCGCGTGCTGCGTCCCGGTGGCCGCCTGCTGCTGTGCAGCCTGGCCCGCCATGAGCACAAGGCGGCCGTGGAGGCCTATGGCCACGTCAACCTCGGCTTCAGCGACAAGGAGCTGCGCAAGTTCGTCGACAAGGCCGGCCTGCAGGTCTCCAGCCTGGAAACGGTCACGCGCGAAAAGCGCCCACCCCATTTCGAAGTGATTTCGCTGATCGCCAACAAGCCCTGAGCCCCAACCCGAGCCCGCCATGTCCACCTTGCCCTGGCTGCATCCCGATCGTGCCAACGCCCTGCTCGACGCTCTGCGCGAGCGGATCCTGATCATCGACGGCGCCATGGGCACGATGATCCAGCGCCATGGACTGCAGGAGGACGACTACCGCGGTGAGCGCTTCGCTGGCGGCTACGACCATGCGCACGGCCCGGGCTGCGACCACGCTGCGCCGGAAGGCCATGACCTGAAGGGCAACAACGACCTGCTGCTGCTGACCCGGCCGCAGATCATCGCCGACATCCACACCGCTTACCTGGACGCCGGCGCGGATCTGGTGGAGACCAACACGTTCAACGCGACCTCGGTCAGCCAGGCCGATTACCACCTGGAACACCTGGTGTATGAGTTGAACAAGGCGGGGGCCGCCGTGGCACGCGCCTGCTGCGATGCGGTGGCGGCGACCACGCCAGGCAAGCCGCGCTTCGTGATCGGGGTAGTCGGCCCGACCAGCCGCACCGCCTCGATCAGCCCCGACGTCAACGATCCGGGCTTCCGCAACACCAGCTTCGACGAGCTGCGCGACACCTATCGCGAAGCCATCGAGGGCCTGATCGACGGCGGCGCCGACACGCTCATGGTCGAGACCATCTTCGACACGCTCAATGCCAAGGCCGCGCTGTATGCACTGGAAGAGGCCTTCGACGCGCGTGGCGCACGCTTGCCGGTGATGATCTCCGGCACCATCACCGATGCCTCCGGGCGCACGTTGTCCGGACAGACCGCCGAGGCCTTCCATGCCTCGCTGGCGCATGCGCGCCCGCTGTCGATCGGGCTGAACTGTGCGCTGGGCGCCGACGCGATGCGCCCGCACGTGGAAACCCTCTCGCAGGTCGCAGGCTGTTACGTCAGCGCACATCCCAACGCCGGGCTGCCCAATGCCTTCGGCGAGTACGACGAGACGCCCGAGGACATGGCCAGCACCCTGCGGGGTTTCGCCGAGGATGGCCTGTTGAACCTGGTCGGCGGTTGCTGTGGCTCCACTCCCGACCACATCCGCGCGATCGCACAGGCCGTGGCCGGGCTGCCGCCGCGCCGCCTGCCGGGCAACCAGGAGCAACAAGCCGCATGAGCACCCCGGCGTACACCCGACTGTCCGGCCTGGAACCGCTGGTCATCACCCCGGACCTGCTGTTCATCAACGTCGGCGAACGCACCAACGTCACCGGCAGTGCGCAGTTCCGCAAGCTCATCAAGGAAGGCCGCTACGAGGAAGCCGTCGATGTGGCCCGCCAACAGGTGGCCAGCGGTGCACAGATCCTCGACGTCAACATGGACGAGGGCCTGATCGATTCGGAAGCGGCGATGACCCGCTACCTCAACCTGATCATGTCCGAGCCGGACATCGCGCGCATTCCGTTGATGGTCGATTCGTCCAAGTGGAGCGTGATCGAGGCCGGGCTGAAGTGCCTGCAGGGCAAGAGCGTGGTCAATTCGATCTCGCTGAAGGAAGGCGAGGCGCAGTTCCGCGAGCATGCACGCAAGGTGCTGCGCTATGGCGCCGCCGCGGTGGTGATGGCCTTCGATGAAGCCGGCCAGGCCGATACCTGCGCGCGCAAGGTGGAGATCTGCACCCGCGCCTACCGCATCCTGGTCGATGACATCGGCTTCCCGCCGCAGGACATCATCTTCGACCCGAACATCTTCGCGGTCGCCACCGGCATCGAAGAGCACGACAACTATGCTGTCGACTTCATCGAGGCGACCCGCATCATCAAGCAGACGCTGCCGCACTGCCATGTATCCGGCGGCGTCTCCAACGTGTCCTTCTCGTTCCGCGGCAACGAGACGGTCCGCCAGGCCATCCATTCGGTGTTCCTGTACCACGCGATCGCCGCCGGCATGGACATGGGCATCGTCAACGCCGGTGCCATGCCGATCTACGATGAGCTGGAGCCGGAGCTGCGCGAGCGCGTCGAGGACGTGATCCTCAACCGCCGCAGCGACGCCACCGAGCGCCTGCTGGAGATCGCCGAGCGCTACAAGGGCAAGAAGGGCGCGGCGAAAACCGAAGACCTGGCCTGGCGCGAGAAGCCGGTGGCGCAGCGCCTCGCGCATGCACTGGTGCACGGCCTCGATGCGTATGTCGAAGAAGACACCGAGCTGGCGCGGCAAGCTTCAAGCCGCCCGCTGGACGTGATCGAAGGGCCGTTGATGGACGGCATGAACATCGTCGGCGACCTGTTCGGCGCCGGCAAGATGTTCCTGCCGCAGGTGGTGAAATCCGCACGCGTGATGAAGAAGGCGGTGGCTTACCTGCTGCCTTACATCGAGGCAGAAAAGGCACGCACCGGTGATTCGGCCAAGAGCAATGGCCGCATCATCATGGCCACGGTGAAGGGCGATGTGCACGACATCGGCAAGAACATCGTCGGCGTGGTCCTGGCCTGCAACAATTTCGAGGTGATCGACCTGGGCGTGATGGTACCGGCACAGAAGATCCTCGATGCCGCGCGCGAGCATCATGCCGACATCATCGGCCTGTCCGGGCTGATCACCCCGTCGCTGGAGGAAATGAGCCACGTTGCGCGCGAGATGCAACGGCAGGGCTTCGACCTGCCGCTGCTGATCGGCGGCGCTACCACCTCGCGCGCGCATACCGCGCTGAAGATCGATCCGCACTACCAGGCTCCCACGATCTGGGTGAAGGACGCCTCGCGCGCGGTTGGTGTTGCGCAGTCGCTGATCTCGCGCGACCTGCGCGAAGCCTTCGTCGCCGCCAACGAGGCCGACTACGCCGAGATCCGCGCGCGCCACCGCAATCGCGGTGATGCCAAGCGCCTGGTCACGCTGGAGCACGCGCGTGGGCAGAAATTCCAGGGCGGCTGGGACAGCTACACGCCGCCCGCGCCGAACCAGCCCGGCCTGCATGTATTCGACGACTATCCGCTCGCGGAGCTGGTCGACTACATCGACTGGACGCCGTTCTTCCAGGCCTGGGAACTGGCCGGCAAGTTCCCGGCCATCCTCACCGACGAGATCGTGGGCACCCAGGCCAGCGAGCTGTACCAGGATGCGCGGGCGATGCTCGATCGCATCGTCGGTGAAAAGTGGCTGACCGCCAGGGCGGTGTTCGGGCTGTGGCCGGCCAACAGCATCGGCGACGACGTGCGCGTGCAGCACCCGCAGGGCGAAACCACCCTGCACTTCCTGCGCCAACAGGTCGACAAGCCGGCCGAGCGCCCGGACTTCTGCCTGGCCGATTTCATCGCCCCGGCCGACAGTGGCAAGCAGGACTGGATCGGCGCCTTCGCGGTCACCGCCGGCATCGGCATCGACGCACACGTGGCGCGTTTCGAAGCCGAGCATGACGACTACAACGCGATCCTGCTGAAGGCGCTGGCCGACCGCTTTGCCGAAGCGCTGGCCGAACGCCTGCACCAGCGCGTGCGCACCGAGTTCTGGGGGTACGAGCAAGCCGAGACGCTGGACAACGAGGCACTGATCGATGAGCAGTACCGCGGCATCCGCCCCGCCCCCGGCTACCCGGCCTGCCCAGAGCACAGTGAGAAACGCCGCTTGTTCGACCTGTTGCAGGCCGAGGCCAATGCCGGCATGGAACTGACCGAGAGCTTCGCGATGCTGCCGACCGCCGCCGTATCGGGCTACTACTTCAGCCACCCGCAGAGCCAGTACTTCGTGGTCGGACGGCTCAGCCGCGAGCAGGTCGGCGACTACGCCCGGCGCAAGGGCGTGGATCGCACCCAGGCCGAACGCTGGCTGGCCTCCAACCTCGACTACGACCCCGAATGACGCAAACGGGGACGGAGGGGATCAAGTCGTTTGTGGCACACGCGACGTGATCCCCTCCGTCCCCTTTTTGCTTCATCATGCCGCGATGACCGTGCCCGTTGCCCGCCTCTCCAGCTTCTACCTGTTCTACTACGCGGCGCTCGGCGCGTTCACCCCGTACTGGAGCCTGTTCCTGACCGAGCGCGGGATGAGCGTCACCGCAATCAGCGTGATGATGGGACTGTGGTACGCGACCCGCGTGGTCGCGCCCAGCACCTGGACCTCGCTGGCAGCGGCTTCGCCCCGACCGATCCGCCTGCTGCGCGTCGGCTGTGTACTGACCCTGGTCAGCTTTGCCGCCTTCCTGCTGCCCTTGCCACAGCCGTGGATGTACCCGGCGATGGTGGTGTTCTGCTTCTTCTACAACGCGGTGATGCCGCAGTTCGAATCGATCACCCTCACCCACCTGGGCAACGACAGCCATCGTTACGGGCTGATCCGGGTCTGGGGATCGCTCGGCTTCATCGCCGTCGTCACCCTGTTCGGCTGGCTGATCGAAGGCGATGGCACCTCCAGCCGCGCAGGCCTGCTGCCGTGGATGATGCTGCCGCTGTTCGTCCTGATCGTGGTCTCGGCCTTCGGCAACCAGTACGCCCGCGATATCGGCAAGGCCGGCGGTGATGCCAGCGGCTTCTGGCAGATCGTCCGGCGGCCGCCGGTGCTGGCGTTCTTCCTGGCCGCCTTCATGGAGCAGCTTTCATTCGGCCCGTACTACACGTTCTTCTCGGTCTACATGGACCATCACGGCTACCGCACGTCCACGCTCGGCCTGCTGTGGACCATTGGCGTGGTGTTCGAAGTGGGCGTGTTCTTCACCATTGGCCGCTTCTTCCGTCGCTACGACGCCAGCTGGATGCTGCTGATTGCACTGGTCAGCTCCTGCCTGCGCTGGGCGGTCACCGCGCTGTTCCCGGAAAACCTGCCGGTGATGCTGCTGGCGCAGACCGCGCACGCGCTGGGCTTTGCTGCCTTCTTCGCGGCCGCGATGCAGATGCTGGCAACCTACTTCCCCGGCCGCCTCAACGGTCATGGCCAGGGCCTGCTGTATGGGTTCTCCTCCGGTGTCGGTGGCGTGCTGGGTGCGCTCATCGCCGGCCAGCTGTGGAAGATCGACGAGGGTCGCACCGCGTTCCTGGCAGGCAGTGGCTTCGCTCTGGTCGGTGCACTGCTGTGCTTCTTCGCGCTGAGCCTGCCGCTGATCCGCGCGCGCCGCAGCGCCGCGTACACCCCATAACGAAAACGCCGGGCACTGCCCGGCGTCTTCCTCATCCTGCAGCTCCGTTTACCAGACCAGGTCGTCCGGCACCTGGTACTGCGGATCGGCGTAAGGATCGTCCTCGGCCGGTGCATTCGGATCGACCTTCAGCGCCACCGACGCGGCAAACACCGCTTCGGACTGTGCCAGCACCTCGGCGGTCACCAGCAGGTAACGACCATTGAGCTGCACCACGCCCAGTTCACCGGCATTGAGCGCGGTCAGCTGTTCGGCCGTCACGTAGATGCGCTTGATCTTGCCGCCATACGGGAAGTGGCGGGCGATGTCTGCCTCTTCGGCATTCAGGCCCTTGTCCTTCAGCAGTTCTTCCAGCTTGGCCTTGGCCTCGCGGCGCACGCGTGCCTCTTCCTGCTTCAGGCGCTCGGTTTCGATGCGCTCTTCCTTTTCGCGTTGCGCACGGATGGCGTAGGCCTTGGCCAGGTCCATCTCTTCGGCGCTGCGCGGCTTGCGAGGGCCCTGCGGGCCTTGGCCACGCGCCGGGCCACCCGGCCTGCCCGGGCCATGCCCACGGCGTTCGCCAGGCTTGTGTTCGCCCTTGCCTGCGCCCTGCGGCTTTGCATGGCTGTTGTTGCCACCCTTGCCCTGCGGGCGGCCGTCACGGCGGGGGCCATCATTCTTGCGCTCGGGCTTGGGCGCGGGCTTGAAGCCCAGGCCCATCAGCTGGTCGCGGAGGGTATCGCTCATAGGGATCGGATCAGTAGTGCGGCGGCGGCGGTTCGCTCGCCGGATCGGAAGAATTCAGTGCGTTGCGGACCTTGCCGAGATCTTCCAGCAGCACGCGCAGCACATCGGCATTGCGCATGCCCTGCATGCGGGCGTCGGCCAGCGCATCGCTCAGTTCGGCCAGCGCATGTTCCTGGAAGGACACGCGCATTTCCAGTTCGACCAGGCGCGCTTCCAGCGCCTGCTCACGCTCGGTCGGCAGCTCAGACATGCAGCGAACGTCCCCGGCCGATGCCGTAGTACGCCAGGCCTGCAGCTTCCACTTCAGCCGGCTCGTACAGGTTGCGGCCGTCGAACACCGCGGCGTCCTTCAGCTGCTCGCGCAGCTTCTGGAAATCGGGGCTGCGGAACTGCTTCCACTCGGTGACCACCACCAGCGCATCGGCACCCTGCAGCGCTTCGTCGGCACTGTTGCAGAACACCAGATCATCGCGCTCGCCAAAGATGCGCTGCGATTCATGCATGGCCTCCGGGTCGTAGGCACGCACCGTAGCACCGCCCTCCCACAGCTGCGCCAGCAGGCGGCGGCTGGAGGCTTCGCGCATGTCGTCGGTGTTCGGCTTGAACGCCAGGCCCCACACGGCGAAGGTCTTGCCGCGCACGCCTTCGTCCTCACCCTTGTCGTAGTGACGCTGGATGAGGGCGAACAGGTGGCCCTTCTGCGATTCGTTGACCGCTTCCACCGCGTTCAACAGCATCGGCTCAAGGCCATGCTGCTGCGCCGTGCGGGCCAGCGCCTGCACATCCTTGGGGAAACACGAGCCACCGTAGCCGGCACCCGGGTAGATGAAGTGCCAGCCGATGCGCGGGTCCGAACCGATGCCCTGACGGACCTGCTCGACGTCGGCACCGACGCGTTCGGCGATGTTGGCGATTTCGTTCATGAACGAAATCTTGGTCGCCAGCATCGCGTTGGCCGCGTACTTGGTCAGTTCGGCCGAACGCACGTCCATTTCCACCACGCGGTCGTGGTTGCGGTTGAACGGCGCGTACAGGCGGCGCATCACCGCCACCGACTCGTCGCTGGTCGCACCGATGATGATGCGGTCCGGGCGCATGCAGTCGGCGACCGCGTCGCCTTCCTTCAGGAATTCCGGATTGGACACCACGTCGAAGGCGATGTCCGCACCGCGTGCCGCCAGCTCTTCGGCAATGGCGGCACGCACCTTGTCGGCGGTACCGACCGGCACCGTCGACTTGTTGACCACCACGGTCGGCACGCTCATGTGCCGGCCGATGGTGCGGGCCACGGCCAGCACGTACTGCAGGTCGGCGCTGCCATCCTCGTCCGGCGGCGTGCCCACGGCGATGAACACCACCTGGCCATGCGCGATCGCAGCCGCGGCATCGGTGGTGAATGCCAGCCGCGATGCGGCATGGTTGGCCTTCACCATCGGCTCCAGGCCGGGCTCGTAGATCGGGATGATGCCCCGGTTGAGGCCATCGACCTTGGCCTGGTCGATATCGACGCAGACCACCTGGTGGCCGACATCAGCCAGGCAGGTACCGGTCACCAGCCCTACGTAACCCGTACCGAAAATCGCAACGCGCATGTCCGTATTCGCTCCTCGATGACTTACGGCAGAACGCCGAGCAGTTCGACATCGAACGTCAGGGTTGCGTTCGGACCGATCGGGCCACCCGGGGTGCCGTTTTCGCCATAGGCCAGGTTGCCCGGGATCCAGAAGCGGTACTTCGAGCCGACCGGCATCAGCGCCACGCCTTCGGTCCAGCCCTTGATCACCTGGTCCAGGCCGAACTCGGCCGGCTGGCGGCCGTAGGAGCTGTCGAACACGGTGCCGTTGAGCAGCTTGCCTTCGTAGTTCACGCGCACCTTGCTGCTCGGCAGCGGACGCTCGCCGCTGCCCGGGCGGATGATCTGGTACTGCAGGCCCGAGGCGGTGGTCACCACGCCCGGCTGGGTCTTGTTCTTGGACAGGAAGGCATTGCCTTCTTCGCGGTTGGTCTGCGCGGCGGCGGCGGCCTTGGCCTGCATTTCAGCTTGCTTGCTGCCCATGAAGGCCTGGATGGTGGCGGTCGCGTCAGCTTCCGTCATCTTCGGCTGGCCCTTGCTCAGGCCCGTGCTGATTGCGTCAAACAGCGAGGCAACGTCGATGTCGTCCTTCAGCTGCGCCAGCGACGGACCGACCGAGTACGAACCGATCATCTGCGACACCTTGACGCGATCGACCTTGGGAGGCTGCGAGCCCGGTGCCACACCCGGCACCTGCTGGCCGCTGCGGGCCATCACGACCTGGCGCAGTGCCGCGTCGGTGGCCTTGGCCTGTTCCTGGGTGATCTGCGGCTGCAGGCCTTCGAAGGAGCGCTCCACGGCGGTGCGCAGCGCGGCCACGTCGATCTCATCGGCAATCGGGGTGAACGACTTGGCCACGTCCAGGCCAATGGCGTAGCCCAGCTTCTGCTTGGGGGAATTCAAGGTTGCGGTCTCCTTGGCGGCTGCGGGGGCAGCCGGTTGTTGCGACAGAGCGACACCCGAAGTGCCCATCGCCAGAATCAGAACCGACGCCGCGGCGCCGCGCATTCCCATCTTCATTCGCTGCATTCCTGAAAGTGTCCGGGCGCCGACGTCGGCGCGAAAAAAAGCATTGTCGCACGCATGCCCTCGATGTCGAAGCATCCGTGCTGCATCTCAATGTGTGGCGGATGCGGCCAGCGCCTTGTCGATGGCGGCGGTCAGCTGCGGATCGTCCGGCGTCACCTTGCTGGCGAACTGCGCGATGACCTTGCCATCGCGGCCGACCAGGTACTTGTGGAAATTCCAGCCAGGCGCGACGCCGGTCGCTGCGGTCAGGCGCTGGTACAGCGGCGTTGCTTCGGCGCCCACCACATGCACTTTCTGGAACATCGGGAACTTGACGCCGTAGGTCAGCGTGCAGAAATCCTGGATCTGCTTCTCATCACCCGGCTCCTGGCCCTTGAAATCGTTGGACGGGAAACCGAGCACGGCAAAACCGCGGCCGGCATAGCGCTTCTGCAGCGCCTCCAGGCCTTCGTACTGAGGCGTATAGCCACACTTGCTGGCGGTGTTGACTACCAGCAGGACCTGCCCGTGGTAGCGCTGCTGCAGGTTGACCTGCTGCTTGCCGGCCAGCGGGCGATAGTCCAGGTCGAGAAGGTCGGCCGCCAGCACATGGGCGGAACCGGCCAGGCCGGCCACCAGCAGGGTCAGCAGGGACAAGCCGCGCAGGCGGCGCGGGATAACGGTCGGCAGGGGCATCGAGAGCAGTCCACGGTAGCCATTCACAGGGCCGGCCGGTAGCGGCCGGGAATCGGCCGAACTATAGCACCGGGCCCTGTTCCGCCTTGTTGCGGCAGGCGCGGCCGGCTTTGCGCGGCGTGGCGTTTGCCTGTGCGCCCCACCGACGATAGCGTGGTGATGACATAGCATGGACAACACTGAATGGAAGGAGCGACGGAAGCGACCCGCGCGACAGATTTATTTCCCTTTTAAATCAACTAAATAGGGGAATATTTCAGCCTTTTGACCACCCCTGCCATCAGTTGGGGACGGCAAGGGGTTGCACCCAGGCGTGCCGGTGTTATAGTTGCATACAACACCAGTCACCTGAGACAGGGGGAAGCCATGAACGTCCAGATCCGTCGCAAGCTCACCGCACCCGCGGCCGCTGCTGTTTCGACCCTGATCGTGCTGGCCTGGCTGGCCGCGCCAACCTCCCCCGCCTCTCCCGACAGTGCGCAGGACGCGACCGTTTCATCGGCCGGAAACTCCGACTCCTCCCCCCCTCCCCCGCGTCGGCTGCACAGCTCCCTGTCCATGCCGTATTTCTCGTTCGCCCAGCCGCTGACCCCACGGAGCTGACCATGAGCGACATCCAGTGGAGCGACGGCGCTCCCATCTACCGTCAGTTGAAGGAGCGCGTGATCGCCATGATGCTCGACGGAATCCTCAAGCCGGGCGATGCCCTGCCTTCGGTGCGCCAGGTGGCCGCCGACTACCAGCTCAACCCCATCACCGTTTCGCGCGCTTATCAGGAACTGGCCGACGAAGGCCTGGTCGAGAAGCGCCGCGGCCTGGGCATGTTCATGACCGAGCAGGCCGCCACGCAGCTGCGCAGCAGCGAGCGCGAGCGCTTCCTCAACGAAGAGTGGCCGGCCGTGCTGGAGCGCATCCAGCGCCTGGGCCTGAGCCTCGACGAATTGTTGCCCCAGGGGAAAGTCTGATGAATAGCACCGCAAGCGAACCGGTCATCACCGCCCGCGGCCTGCGCAAGGCCTACAAGACCACGGTCGCCCTCGACAATGCCAGCTTCAGCATTCCGAGTGGACGCATCGTCGGCCTGATCGGCCCCAACGGCGCCGGCAAGACCACCGCACTGAAGGCCCTGCTCGGGCTGACCTCGGTAGAGGGCGAACTGAGCGTGCTCGGCCGCGACCCGCGGCTGCACCGCGACGAGCTGATGAACGACATCTGCTTCATCGCCGACGTTGCGGTGCTGCCGCGCTGGCTGAAGGTGCGCGAGGCGATCGACTTTGTCGCCGGCGTGCATCCACGCTTCGACCGCGCCCGCTGCGAGCGTTTCCTGGCCAATACCAAGCTGCAGCCGAAGCAGCGCGTGCGCGAACTGTCCAAGGGCATGATCGTGCAGCTGCACCTGGCGCTGGTGATGGCCATCGATGCCCGCATCCTGGTGCTGGACGAGCCCACACTGGGCCTGGACATCCTGTACCGCAAGGAGTTCTACCAGCGCCTGCTGGAAGACTATTTCGACGAACAGAAGACCATCATCGTCACCACCCACCAGGTGGAAGAGATCGAGCACATCCTCAGCGACGTGATGTTCATCCGCGACGGCCGCATCGTGCTCGACGCCGAAATGGACGACGTCAGCCAGCGCTACACCGAGCTGCTGGTCAACGCCGACCAGCTCGATACCGCGCGTGCACTGAAGCCGATCGACGAGCGCAGCCTGGCGTTCGGCAAGACCGTGATGCTGTTCGATGGCGTACCGCGCGACCAGCTTTCGACCCTTGGCGAGACCCGCATCCCGGGCCTGGCCGACCTGTTCGTCGCCATCATGAAGGGGACCTACGCATGAATGCCGTCAACCACCCCGTCAGCCCCCTCGGCACCCTGCGCTGGCTGCTCAAGCGCGAGTACTGGGAAAACCGCGGCGGCTTCCTGTATGCCCCGTTGATCGCCGGCCTGATCTCGCTGGTGATGAGCACGGTCGGCATCGCCTTCGGCCTGTTCGCACTGAACCGCGCTGCACGCAACGGTGCGCTGCATGTCGATGGCGAAAGCGTGAACGTCAACGGCCTGGACCTGGCACTGCTCACCCGCAACATCGACAGCAAGGACCTCACCGACCTCGGCAACGGCCTCGACCTGACCCTGGTGCTCAGCTCGGCCTGGCCCTTCCTGGTGCTGGCCTTCGTTGTGTTCTTCTACTGCCTGGGCGCCCTGTACGACGACCGCCGCGACCGCAGCATCCTGTTCTGGAAGTCATTGCCGCTGTCGGACACCCAGACCGTGCTGTCCAAGGTGATCAGTGCACTGATCGTGGCACCGCTGATTGCCGTGGTCGCCGGCATCATCACCATGTTCGGCTTCATGCTGATCATCAGCATCGTCGCGCTGATGCACGGCGGCAGCCCGATGGCGCTGATCTGGGGCCCGGCCAGCCCGTTGACCCTGGCCGCCGGGCACCTGAGCTGGATTCCGGTGTACGCGCTGTGGGCGCTGCCCACCGCAGGCTGGCTGCTGCTGTGCTCGGCCTGGGCCAAGAGCAAGCCATTCCTGTGGGCGGTGATGCTGCCGCTGTTTGCCGGCGTCATCGTCAGCACCACCAAGATCATGCCGCTGTTCGGGATGACCACGGGCTGGTTCTGGCAGAACATCGTCGGCCGCCTGCTGCTGGGCGGCGTGCCGGGCATGGACCTGCTGTACCGCCTCAGCGCCGGTGAAGGTTCGCGCCGCGACCTGGATTCGGTGGTCAGCCTGATGTCCCCGGCCTCGCAGCTGAAGTCGCTGGCGATGCCGGAACTGTGGATCGGCGCGGCCGTCGGTGCAGTGTTCATCTTCCTCGCCATCCGCCTGCGCAAGCGCGCCGGCGAGATCTGATTCCATCCACCCGGAGGCACCACCCATGCGTTCCCTGCTCGCCTGTTCCGCGTTGTTGCTGTTGCCGCTGTCGGCACTCGCTGCCGATGCCCCGAACTGCAAGTTCACTGCTGCGCGCACGTTGAAGCTGGACGTGGCCGGTGCCAAGGCGGTGGTGATCGAGGTCAACCAGCACGACCTGAAGGTGGTTGCCAGCGCCGGTGGCGGCCAGCTGGACGGCCGCGCCTGTGCCTCCAGCCAGGAATGGCTGGACCAGCTGGTGCTGGACCAGCGCCGCGAGGGCGACAAACTCGTGGTGAGCCTGCGCCGCGACGGCCGCCACAGCGGCATCAGCCTCGGCAACAGCTACGCCTGGCTGGACATCCGCGGCAGCGTGCCGGACAACCTGCCGCTGCAGCTGAAGGTCGGCTCGGGCGACGCCAGCGTGGAAAACGCGCAGTCGCTCAGCGTGGATGTCGGCTCAGGCGATGCGGTCGCCCGAGGTACCCGCGGCAGCATCCATGCGGCAGTAGGCTCGGGCGACCTCAACATCGATGGCGGCAGCTCGCTGAACCTGCTGTCGCTGGGTTCGGGCGACGTCAACGCCCGCAACATCGGTGGTGACGCCATCACCGGCACGGTCGGTTCGGGCGACCTGAAGATCACCGATGTGCGTGGCAACGCGCGGCTGGATACGGTCGGATCGGGCGACATCGAGTTCAAGCGCGTGCAGGGCGGCGTCGAGGTCGGCGTGGTCGGCTCCGGCACCGTCGAACTGGCCGACATCGGCGGCAACGTGCATGTACGCAGCCACGGCTCGGGTGACGTCCAGGTCGACGGCGTGCGCGGCAGCCTGACCGTCGATCACAGCGGTAGTGGTGATGTCGAACATCGCAACGTCAGCGGCCGGGTCACCCTGCCGCGCGGCAAGTAATCCTCTTCCAGACACGTCCAGGGGAACACCATGAATCTGTTGCGCCTGCTGCCCGCCACCTTGCTGTGCCTGCCGCTGATGGCCTGCGGCGGCACCTCATCCGCCCCCGACAAGACCGTTGGCAAGAGCATCGCCGAAGCCACCAGTGGCGTTGGCCAGACCGTCAAGGAGGCCATGGAAGATGCCCGCAAGGAGATCACCGAGGGCAACATCAAGATCTCTTCGGCCAACCAGCCACGGGCCGAGATCACGCCCGACGGCCATCTGCTGATCGGTGGCAAGGATGTCCCGGTCGATGCCAACCAGCGCCGCCATCTGCAGGCCTACCGCAGCCAGGTAGTGGCCGTGGCCACTGAAGGCATGGCGATCGGCGTGGCCGGTGCCAAACTCGGCACCGATGCCGCCGGGGACGCACTGAAGGGCATCTTCAGTGGCGATACCGACGGCTTGGAGAAGCGCGTCAACGCCCAGGCCGCAAAGATCGAGGCCCAGGCCAAGCGCATCTGCGAACGGCTGCCGGCGATGCTGGCCAGCCAGCAGGCACTGGCGCGCGAACTGCCGGAGTTCAAGCCGTACGCAACCATGGACCAGAGCGACGTGGACGACTGCGGCAAAAACAACGCGGTCACGTTCTCCAACTGAGACAAATAGACGCACCCGACCGGTAGCGGCCCGCCGTTACCGGTCCTGCGGCGTTGGCGGGCTTACAATGGTGGCCCCCGGATGCCCCCGAACCGAACGCCATGAAGAAGCTGTTCCTGCTGCTGGCCGCCCTGCTCTGCCTGGGCCTGGCCGGCTGTGACAAGGATTACCGCAACCACCGCGCCGAGCGCGGCAAGCCGAAGATTTCCGTCAGCGAAGGCATGGTCACCGTGCGTCGCCCGCCGGCACCGAACATCATCATCCTCGGCGATGGCACGATGAAGGTGGACGAGATCCAGATTCCGCTGGACGACGCGCAGAAACAGATGCTGCAGACCATGTTCGGCAAGCTGCAGGTGCTGCGCCAGAACACCCTGGTCGCCGCCCCGGCCGACCCGAACATGCAGCCGGTGAAGATCCAGCCGCCGGAGGGCATGGAGGTGATTCCGGCAGACCTGGTCCAGCGCATCCCCGAATTCAAGGACTACACCGATACCTTCGGCAACATCGTCGCCGACCGCCGCTGAAGCAGAAACGCCGCCCCAGGGCGGCGTTTCTGCGTGTGGTGGGTGCGGACCTTGATCCGCACGCCGTTCGATCAACCGCCGGCGCCACCGCCTCCGGCCTGGATGCCACCGGCAGTCAGCGCGGTCGGGTCCAGCAGGCGGCGCAGCTCAGCCTCTTCCAGGCCACTGTCCTCCAGCGCCACATCCAGCACCGGGCGCTGTTCCTTGTAGGCACGCTTGGCAATCGCCGCCGCCTTTTCGTAGCCGATGATCGGGTTCAGCGCAGTGACCAGGATCGGGTTGCGTGCCAACGCCTCAGCCACGCGGTCCTCGCGCACCTTCAGGCCGGCGATGGCGCTGTCGGCCAGCAACGTGGACACATTGGCCAGCAGGCCGATGCCATCGAGCAGGTTGACCGCGATCAACGGCAGGGTGACGTTGAGCTGGAAGTTGCCGGTCTGACCGGCCACGGTGATCGCGGTGTGGTGGCCGATCACCTGTGCGCAGGCCATCACCGTCGCTTCTGGAATCACCGGGTTGACCTTGCCCGGCATGATCGAGCTGCCCGGCTGCAGCGCCGGCAGTTCGATCTCGCCCAGGCCGGCCAGCGGACCGGCGTTCATCCAGCGCAGGTCATTGGCGATCTTGATCAGCGCCACCGCCAGCGCATTGAGCTGGCCGGACAGTTCAACCGCATCGTCCTGCGCGGCCAGGCCTTCGAACTTGTTCTCGGCGCTGTCGAACTTGACCGACGTCTGCTGCTTCAGTGCCTTGGCCACCTGCGCGCCGAAGCGCGGGTCGGCATTGATGCCGGTGCCGATCGCGGTCCCGCCCAGCGGCAGGCGGCGAACGCGCTTGAGGCTGTCCTCGATGCGTTCCTGCGCGGAGGCGAGCTGGGCCGACCACGCGCCGAACTCCTGCTCGAAGGTCAGCGGCATCGCATCCATCAGGTGGGTGCGGCCGGTCTTGACCACCTTGCGCAGGCTGCGGCCCTTCTTGTCCAGGGTCTTGCGCAGGTGCACCAGTGCCGGCAGCAGCTGTTCGTGCGTTGCCAGCACCGCCGACACGCGCAGCGCGGTCGGGATCACGTCGTTGGAGCTCTGCCCCTGGTTGACGTGGTCGTTGGGGTGCACCACGGTCTTGCCGGCCTTGCCCGCGCGGTTGGCGAGGGTGGCGATGACCTCGTTGGCATTCATGTTCGACGACGTGCCCGAACCGGTCTGGTAGACGTCGATCGGGAAGTGCGCGTCCCAGTCACCGGCAGCCACTTCCGCGGCAGCCGTCTGGATGGCCTTGGCCACGGTCTTGGGCAGGTGGCCCAGCTCGGCGTTGACGCCGGCGGCAGCGCCCTTGACCAGGCCCAGCGCGCGGATGAAACCACGCGGCATGCGCTGTCCCGAGACCGGGAAATTCTGCACGGCACGCTGGGTCTGCGCGCCCCACAGGGCATCGGCAGGCACCTGCAGCTCGCCCATGCTGTCATGTTCGATCCGGAACCCTGCGGTTCCACCCTTGCTTGCAGCTTTGCTCATTGCATCGACTCCGCACTACTTCAGTTGGGGAAAGGGAAGCGGCGGCTGGCAGGGTGTCGCTTCCCGGGCTGGCGGCTGTGACAACGATACTCCCTTGCCTGCGGCGTGGGATGACGAGGGCGGGCCAGATCGTTCCGCCTGCACGGCCGTTCCGCGCGCGCAAGGGTAGTGCCGGCCGCTGGCCGGCAGCGCATGGAATCGCTCGCCGGGCGTGGTCGCCGGCCAGCGCCCGGCACTACCTGACCGGCACGTCGTAGAATATGGCCCCCGCCGCTCGTCCCCGCCCTGCCGACATGTCCGATTCCGCTCTGCTCGCCCTGTCCCCGCTCGATGGCCGCTACGCCGGCAAGGTCGACGCCCTGCGCCCGATCTTCTCCGAATACGGCCTGATCAAGGCCCGCATCGTGGTCGAAGTGGAATGGCTGCTGGCCCTGGCCGCCGAACCGGGCATCGTCGAACTGGCGCCGTTCTCCGACGCCGCCGTCGCCCGCCTGCGCGACCTGGCCGCCCGCTTCAGCCCGGCCCAGGCCGCGCGCGTGAAGGAGATCGAGCGCACCACCAACCACGACGTCAAGGCGGTGGAGTACTTCATCAAGGAACAGCTGAAGGACGACGCCGAGCTGGCCCCGGCGCTGGAATTCGTGCATTTCGCCTGCACCAGCGAAGACATCAACAACCTCAGCTACGGCCTGATGCTGGAACAGGCCCGCCGCGAAGTGCTGCTGCCGACCCTGGACGGCATCGCCGCCACCCTGCGCACCCTGGCCCACGCGCAGGCCGGCCAGCCGATGCTGTCGCGCACCCACGGCCAGACCGCCTCGCCAACCACCCTGGGCAAGGAACTGGCCAACGTGGTCGCGCGCCTGGAGCGCCAGCGCAGGCAGATCGCCGCGGTCGAGCTGACCGGCAAGATCAATGGTGCGGTGGGCAACTACAACGCGCACGTGGCCAGCTACCCGGACGTGGACTGGCCGGCCTTCGCCGAGCGCTTCGTGACCAGCCTGGGCCTGGTGTTCAACCCGTACACGACGCAGATCGAGCCGCACGACAACGTCGCCGAAATCGGCGATGCGGCACGCCGCGCCAACATCATCCTGATCGACCTGGCCCGCGATGTCTGGGGCTACATTTCGCTGGGCTATTTCAAGCAGCGCCTGAAGGAAGGCGAAGTCGGCTCGTCGACGATGCCGCACAAGGTCAATCCGATCGATTTCGAGAACGCCGAAGGCAACTTCGGCATCGCCAACGCGCTGTTCGAGCACTTCAGCGCGAAGCTGCCGATCAGCCGCTGGCAGCGTGACCTGACCGATTCCACCGTGCTGCGTGCACTGGGCACCGCGTTCGGCCACAGCCAGGTGGCACTGGATTCGCTGGCCAAGGGCCTGGGCAAGCTGGAAGTGAACCCGCAGCGCCTGGATGCCGATCTGGACGCAGCGTGGGAAGTGCTGGCCGAAGCGGTGCAGACGGTGATGCGCCGCCACGGCCTGCCGAACCCGTACGAGCAGCTGAAGGCGCTGACCCGTGGCCAGGGCATCACCGCCGAGTCGATGCGGGCGTTCGTGCAGGGGCTGGAGCTGCCGGCGGATGCGAAGCAGCGCCTGCTGGAGATGACCCCGGGCAGCTACACCGGCCTGGCGGAGTCGCTGGCGAAGAAGATCTAAGGGGTTTCCCTTTGCGGCGGCGGCCGCGGGCGCTGCCTGCGGCAGGCTTTTACTGCCACGGCAACAGCAACAGCAACATCAACAGCGGCTCTGGATTATTGCCCGGCTTGGCGGGGCGGGTTGGATTCGCGGGGGACGCCGTGAACCCGTCCCTGGGGGCTTGGCCGCGGCATCCATGCCGCGGATGTAACGGCGCGCGATAAATCGCCCGCCACAGGTGAGATAAACGGTGGGGCGTCAATGTTGCGCCCTGCGGAATGAAATTGCACGGGGCGGAAACCGCCCCGTGGCCCGGCCGGACTACCAGGTCGTGTAGATCAACTCCCGCCGCTGCACTGCCTGCCGGCCGATCGTGTAGCGAATCGGCACCACTCGGCACCCGAACTGGCTGAACACCTCCCGCATGGTCGGGTGGTCGTTGATCGTCAGGATGGCCGCGCCCCGCAGCCCAACCATCTGCCGGGCCAGCTCCTGATACTGCTCCATCCCAAAGGGAGTGCCATACCCCTCAGTCTCCCAGTACGGCGGGTCGAGGAAGAACAGGGTATCGGTGGCATCGTACTTGGCCATGCACTGCTGCCAGGCCAGGTGCTCGACGGTGACCTTGTGAAGCCGGAGGTGTGCGGCGCTCAGATCCTCCTCAATACGCAATAGATTGAGGCCCTTGCCGCCCCGTCCGAAACCTGGGGTCTGGCCGGTCGCCTTGCCCCCCCAAGCCAGTCGCTGAAGGTAGTAGAAGCGTGCAGCTCGCTGGATATCGGTGAGGGTGTCCGGATGCTGGAGCTGGCACCAACGGAACATTTCCCGGCTCGTCAGGGCCCATTTGAACTGCCGGACGAACTCTTCAAGGTGGTTGGCCACCACTCGGTACAGGCGTACCAGCTCGCCGTGGCAGTCATTCAGCACTTCTGCCTTGGCCGGCTCTCTCGCGAACAGGAGAGCAGCTCCGCCGGCAAAGGCCTCGACGTAGGTTCGGTGGGGGGCATCGGCCACCAGGGGCAGCAGGTGGGGCAGCAGGCGGGTCTTCCCGCCCGGCCAGGGGAACAGCGTGGTCGTCTTCATTCTCAGCCTCTGCGATGGGTCTGGGCGAGGCTTGTCTCCCCCGCGCGGGGAGCAGGGCCTCGGCCAATAGCACGCGGGCTGTACGCGTGTGTTGCGGCGCCAGGTTGACAGTTCCAGCTGCCAGCCTGGCGCCCTGTTCTAGTCAACTAACGAGCGATACGGAAAGCACGGACGTCGATGTAGAGCCCATTGGAATCAGCGCTACTGATTCGGTAGTCCATTGTCTGGCTGGGCGACAGCACAAGGTCGAAGAACTGACCTACACCGCCTGCGGTCGGCACGCCGAAAAGCTCGGCTGCTACGCCTGGCACGGAGAGGAGACCGAAGCCGCTCGACATCGTATTGGTGAGGATCAGGCTGGCAGCAGTGGCCGTGGGAGGCACTGCGGCTGCCAGAGACACCGTGGTTCGGGTGGTGGCGGTGCCGTTGCTCAGGCAGCGCAGGGGCTGCGTGTTCGCGGGAATTCGATACTCAAAAGAGTCGTTCGTACCGACCTGGAACTGGATGATGTTGGAGGACGCGTCGGTTTTGAAGCTGCCAAGGTAGCGGCGTGAGGAGGCGCCGGTCTTGGCGCGGGCGGTCCCGCTGTAAGGAGCAGCCGGGGCGTCAGTAACAGCCTCGATCGCCGGCGTCGTGCCATTGAGGAACAGATAGACGTGGTACCACGTGTTGGCCGCAAGCGTCAGGCCGCTGAGGGTCAGCGCAGTCGGAACCTCGATAGCCTGCTGCAGCGAGGGAATCCAGGCGCTGCCGCTGGAAACTCGGAACGACTTCGGACCGACGTACTCCATGTTGAGGCCAAGGATGTGGCCCGCCATCGTCCATAGGGCGGCCCCGGCCGCGACCGAGGCCGCACTGGCGGCGGCGAGCTGGGAGAGTTTGACGTCAGGCATTGGGGTTACTCCAGGATGATCGGGTCGCCGGCTTCCGTGACGATGCGGTCGCCCGCCTCGGTCACAAGCTGTGCGCGGTATAGGAAGGTGTGTTGCAGGCGCTGCCAGCTGGTGAAACCGGCTCGGACCGCCTCGATTTCCACGCGCAGCGTCTTGCCGCCGCTGCCGACCGGCGGCAGATAGCTGTCGGTCGTGGTCGTGATGCCAGCCTGCTCACGCACCAGGGTGTTCTGCAGGTACCAGCGGGCGGTGTATGTAGTGCCTGGCTCTGGGCCGATGCTGGACTGTTCGGAGTCGACCAGCTGGTCGGCCTGCAGGAGGCGATCGCGGTGTGCCCAGGTGGCCACCACGGTACCGCCAGTGCCCCAGGCCTCGGCCGGGTACGCGTCGCCATTGATGCGCAAACGGCCCGGCGGGTACGGGCGGACGTGGCGCCGGCGCATCGTCAATGCGATCGCCGTGGCCAGGTCCGGGTTCAGTTCACCCTGGCTGGTGCGGGTGATCAGCTTGGCCTCGGGCGCCTCGTTGGCCAGGTACTCGCGACCATCGAAACCGACGTATTCATCGGTGAACAACACCCGCGAGCCCACCGCATGCTGCACTGGCACGGTGTCGACGCACCCACGGGCCACGGTCAGCGTCGCGGCCACCGGATCTATCGACACCACCCGGACCAGCTCGTCATCGATCAACGCTTCGCTGCCGACCTCAACGGCGTCCAGGCTGACTCCAGCGGCCAGCGAGATCGCAGTCGGCTCGCTCTTGGCAGGCATTGCGGTCGTGAGCAGGCCGGTGGGGGCGAAGTCGGCCGTACCGGCTTCGGCGAATGCAGCGTTGCCCAGGCGGGTCTGCAGGGTGTAGCCGAACGCCACCGAGGACGGCCGCACGCCGATCGAGGTCAGGTAGCCGACGTCTGGCGACAAGGCAGCAAGATCCGGCGCACCGAGCGTGGTGGCCAGGTCACGATAGCTCGCCTCCTGCAGGCGTTGCACCGTGACCGGTTTGGGTTTGGTATCCGGCTCGACCCAGGCGCTATCAGAGGGCTGGATGTAACTGGCAGCCGCCATGCCGGCAACGTCCTGGCCAACGGTCAGCACCACGGCCGTTTCGGTCTGCGTGCCTTCGTCGACGTCCAGAATGCGCACTGGCATGCGGGCCACGCCACGCCGTGGCCACGACAGCGCACGCACCTGACCACGTTCGAAGGGGCCAGCATCGCGCCGCACCCGGATCTTCACCCTGCAGGGCAGGCTGCTTACCGCCGCCACCTCGCGCGCCGCGACGCGGGCGGCGAGCGTGGCGTTCCACAGGCCCGGATAGTTCTTTCGGCTGCTGACCACCCGGCCCTGGGCCTGCACGCTGGCGAGATTCTGATAGGTGACCGCAGCATCCTTGTTGGTGGCGATATCGCGATAGACCACCGTGATCTCGTTGACGCTGTTCTCCAGCATCGGCTGCTGCCACTCCATCATCTCGATGATCTGGCCAGGACCGATCTCTGCCAGAGTGGCCGGGTCATAGTCCGGCCGCACCAGCACCAGCTTGGTCAGACCTGTCACCGGATCTTCAATGCGCATGCCGCCGATGTGGTCGCATACCATGTCCATGAACTCACCGGCGGGCACCGACCTGGACCACTTCAGGCACAAGCCAAGACCTTCATCCTTGAGCACCTGCGCGGCGGCAAGGAAGCTGGCTTCGTCAATCACCTCGATCGGGTGCCCCATACCCTCAGTGCGGACCTGGTAGATGATGTGGGCCGGGTTCATGCCTTCATCGATCTGCACCAGGCCACCCTGCCATAGGCCCTTCTTCCAGCCAGCGCGCCAGCGCGAAACCTTCTTGGTCCAGTTCTTGATGTAGGGGTTCATGGCCGACACCTGGCCGTTGAACACACTTGTGAACAGCCCCCGAGCCGCCGGCCACGGCCCAGGCACCAGCGACTGCAGGTAGGCGCTGGGCATCTGTGTAGGTTCGCCCATGCGCACCTCCAGCTTGCCGACGATCCCGCCTTCACCCTTGTCGCCGCCAAACACTTCGGGAGCAAGAATCGTGATGGTTCGCGAGGAGGTAATCGGCCCCGTGGCCGGCACCGTGAGCGGCACGTTGATGCCGAAAATTTTGGTCCAGGCGGTCTGCACGTTGCCGTCCCACACCATCCGATCGCCGACGCGGATCTCCCGCAAGGCGTCGACCGGCCCAAGGCACTCGCCAAAGTAGATGCCCATGTAGTAGCGGTAGCCGACGGTCTGCTTCTTGCCACTACCCACGGCTGGCCTCCTCGCGTGCTATCAGAGCCAGCCGCTGGGCGAAGGCATCGTCCAGGGCCTCGAACTGCTCGGCCGGCAGGCCTTCGTCCAGGAATTGGCGGAGATCCAGTCCATGCCGGTCCATCCAGGTACGGATGCCTGCAGCGCACAGCACGCCGTTACCCTCGCCAAGCTTTGCGGCGCGAGCATGGTCAACGGTGACCAGGACAGGGCGATTCATCACTTCTTGCCACCCTTGACCTTGATCGGCGTGGTGCGCAGATCCCCGTAGAACAGCACGTTCGGGTCATCGATCCAGTTCGTGCCGAAAACCATTGCGCACTCGCGACCGTCCTCTGCCGTGGGTACGTTGAAATCCTCCAGCGATGCCGGCTTCGGGACTGTAGGTTTTGGGCGCATCACGTAGCTGACGATCAGCGCCACGATCATTACGATGATTTGGACCCACATGGGAGGCTCCTCAGAAGATGGGGTCAGGGCCGAAGGGGTTTTTCTTCGGGATCGTGTGTTGGCCGCCGAAGTTGAGCGAGTTGTTGAACTTTTCGTGGCACACCGATAGCGCGTGGCCGCAACCGGGATAGGCCGAAACAAGTTCACCGGCAGCAAGCGGCGCAGCGGTCAGCAGGGTCAGTACCGGACCTACATGACCGACGACAAAGCGGTACTCAGTGGCGGTGCCCCTTTTCCACTTGATGAAGCCGCCCACGAACCAGCCATCCGGCTTGGTAGCAAAGGCATTGGAAGTGACCGTCTGCGTGGATGCGGCCGACAACACGCCATCGATCCGGAAAGCCTCTGCATTGAGTCCGCAGTCTTCGTCGAACAGCGCAAAGGGGCACGGGCCTTGCCAGCAGCGGCGCAGGCCATTGGTGGCAGCTGCGCCGATGTTGCTCTGGCAGGTCAGCACAAGGTCGTTCTG
Source organism: Stenotrophomonas maltophilia (assembly GCF_047497515.2). GTDB lineage: Bacteria > Pseudomonadota > Gammaproteobacteria > Xanthomonadales > Xanthomonadaceae > Stenotrophomonas. Next base: position 310,829 of record NZ_JAXAXL020000001.1, on the reverse strand, counting down.
ACGTTCGTTGAAGTCGCTCAACACGCCATTCCACGTGTCGCGGATGACGCCATCGCTCTTGCGCACCCTGCGCCAACGCACCGTGATCCGTTCAGTCGGTGCGAACGGGCGAAGCACCGATGCCAGGGGCAGCGACAGCGGTACCGTCAACTCCAGATTCGACCGGGCCTCCTGCGCCGACTGCCCCAGGCGGCCGCGCTTGATGGCCACGGGGCTGAACTGCTGCGAGTCGTAGAATTCTGCGCTATCGCTGGAGGTGTAGCGCCAGCGCTGAGATCCGCGGCCGAACTCGTACAGCTCCACATGGCGGGAAAACAGGCTCACGATTCACCTTCCTCGGCACCGATGCCGGCAAAGGACACCTTGCAGCGAGCCAGCCCTTCGCCGTCGGTTTCATGGGACAGCTCGACGGTGTCGGAGCTGAGGCGGGCCAGCATCATCCAACTGATCAGGCGAATGGCTGCAGGCTGCAGGGCGATACCGTGGGGCACGTCCAACTGCAGAAACTCGCGCTGCGGATCAAGTTCGGTGGCCTGGACCAGCTGGCGGTAGAGAACCTGGCCATTGAACAGCTCGATGCGCAGATGGCGGCGGCCGGGCTGAGCGCGCCCGAAGCGCGACACGCCTGCCCAAGCCACCACGATGCCACCGGAGGTGGCCAAGGCGGGCTCGATCAGCTCCAGATCATCGGCCCAGGACGGTACCCACAGTGCGGCCGCGCGCCCCTGCAGCCAGTACAGCAGGCTGCGCAGGTTGACCTGCTCGGCGCGGCCCCACGTCTGCCAAGCATGGGTCTGCACCGGCCAGGCCTTGCCCGTGAAGTCATCGATCGCGATCGGACCGATGTCCCCATCAATCACGACCAACTGCCGGCCGAATTCAGCGGTCGGCGATTGGTCCAGGTCAGGCCGTTGCTCAAGTACCGGTCGACCGCGATAGGTGACCGCCGGCGCGACAGAAGGCCAGTCGCAAGTTTCTACGGCCGTCAGGCGAACGGTGGAGCGCACAGCCTGGTCGGTCAGGCGCTCCAGGCTGGGTGTTTCTGCAAGGCGCGCTGTCCTGCAGGGCAACACCCGCGTGCCTGGCGCCCAGGCGTTGGCAGTAGGTCGAGCCAGCTGCAGGGCGTTGCTGGCAATGCCAGCGACCTCGACCAGTTCATAGGTGGTGACGTCCCGCCAGAGCATCGCCAGGCCGCCCTGCCGATAGTCTCGCTGGGTGGCGGCCGGTACCGGAATGGACTGCACGCCCAGTGCCAGGCGCGACTGCAGCCAGGACACGTCATTCCAGATGGGCAGCGCCCAGGTACGTGCCGACCAGTCGAACAACGCGTGCTCCAGCACTTGACGCTCGCGGCGATCGGCCAGGACGCTGAATTCCCAGGAGCGTCGCGGGGAGCCGCGAAGGGGGAAGCGCGCCTCGCCACCGCTGGCGGCCTGCTGAACGTCGGTTGCCCACGCCAGAGTCTCCGACACCGGCCGGGACCAATCTGGCGGCAACATCCACGCCGACATGCGATTGCCGGTGATTGTGACTGTGCGGCTGCCCAGGGCCACGAAGTCGTAGGACAGCGTGGCCGCGATGACGGGCGGCCCCTCGGTAGTGATCGACAGCTGCCACCTGCGCAGCTGCAGCGGCGCGAACGTCAGCGGCGGCGTGCCTGGCCCCACCAGTTCGACACCCTCGCCATTCTCCAGCACCACCGAGGCCAAGGTCTGAGGCTGCAGATAGGCGTTCCAGACCTGCACAAATCGCACCTGGTTGGTCACCAGATTACCGAGGTCAATGCGCAGCGGCAGGATGTGGATTCGGTGGTACCAGTCATCGAAGGAGGTGCGCAGCGCGGGACCGGCCGAGCGCTGTTCGGGTTCGACAATGGTGGCCTCACGTGCCGGGCCCGCCAGCACGCGAGCGCTGGCAAGCGCGCCACGAAATGGCACTGGAATCCGCGTGCGTGCGATGTCCAGGTTCCGGCTTCGCCAGTTCGGCCCCGCGCTGATCGAGGTGGAAAGGAGAAGCGCCATCAGGACTTCCGGACTGCCCAGCCATAGGCGTTGCTTGCCGGAGGCTGGTTCGAACCGCTGGCCATCGTTAGCTTGCGTACCCACGGGAACACAACCCAAGTCTCAGCACCGATCGCGATCTCCTGCTCGGGTTCCAATTTTTCCAGGTAGCAGGCCCGCAGCCCGATCACCTCGCCGATCGGCGACAGGTTGGGGGTGGTTCCAGCTCGCCTGACCCACAACTGGATCGGGTGAAAGATGCTGCGACCGGAAAAGGTGTTCTCATCGGCGTTGCCTAACGCTCGGCCTAGCCAGAGGTGATCAATCGTTATGTCGTTGTATGACCCCTGGTAGCTCGGGCCAACGCCACTGCCAGCCTGACCCTCCGTGCCAAGTGACCCAGCATAGTTGTTGCAGATCATGTGGTAGCTATTGCTACGCCCGTCCTCGATAGAGTCGGCCCGCACCTGTCCGCAACCCAACCCGGTGGTGTATCCAAACAGCACCACCGTTGGGGCGTTGGTACCGATCACACCACTGGAGCTGGTGTTCAGTGGCCAGTATGTGCCATCGACATAGGTACCACCTTCGTAGGCTCCAGCCTTGGCAAGAACCCCAAATGCATGATGCCGATACTCGCCGGCGGTGGCCTGGGCGATGGCGACGTGGATCGCGGTGCCATTGGCGAACAGCTTCACACGCGGGAACGGACCGACCAGGTCGCGGGTCGACACAGCACGGGGAGACTGCAGCGGCTGCGACGCAGGATCGAGCGCGCCGTTGTACCCGACGGACAGGCGCGACTGCAGGCTGAGCTGATCGGTGTTGAACAGGTGAACGTAGTCGGACACGCCAGGGATGCGAACGGTGGCAGTACGATTTGCCCCGGTCACATTGTTGCGTTCAACGGTCCAGCCATTGGCCTGCGCAAATTGCACTACAAGGTCGATCAGGGTCTGCACATTGGGGACGTTGCTGAATTCGGCGTAGGCCATCTCTACATCACTCCAAGGAAAACGCGGCGAACTCGCCAGAGCCGGTGCGGTACACGTTAGGCACCACCAGGTGGTCAACACCGCCCACCGCTGCCACCTGCTCCGCCGTTGCACCGAAGGACGGGGTGTAGAAGACGCCGTCGAAGCTGCCATAGAACTGTCCCTTCTCAGGCATTTGGCTGTCGGGAGAAGATCTGTCGGTGAGGCTGCCGCCCCACGCAAAGCCCGCCAACTGACCGCGCTGTACCCAGCGCTGCCCGTCCAGGCAGTTGCGCACGTTCTGGTTGCAGATTGTCTTTGCCCACGGCAGGCTCATACGCCCGGTAGTGAGAGATCCGTTCAGAGCGAGGTTGCGGATCGGAACCCAAGCCTGCATTGGCGAGAACAGATACGCTTGGCTGCGATTGGTGTTGTTCGTACCGTCTGCGTTGGGGCTCCAGAAATTGGAATGCTCGTAGCCATCCGACGAGGCCAGGTAGTTCCGCTCCAGGCACGATCCCCCGATGAAAAGCGGGTAGCTCCAGTCGGCTGGCAGATGGTCGGTCAAGATGAAGCCGGCGTAGACGGCGTCGTAGCGGCCGTTGATTCGCGTGATGACCTTGAAGCAACGGCCATTGGCAACGAACCAGTACTTGATCGGCGAGTTGACGCCCAGCAGCGCTACCGGATTTGAATTGGAGCCAGGAGGATCCACGCGCGGCTGCGCCGGGTTGTAGCCGGTATGACCGAAGATCGCCATGTTGTAGTAAGCGCTGGCGGGCACCACCCACGCCTGCAGAGACACGTAGATCTCATCCTCGCCCGCCAGACCTCGGCCCTTCAGTGACACAAAATCGTTGGCCGCGATCGGACCGCTGGCCACGCCACCCACCACCTGCCATTGCTGGTTCGCCGCCACCAGGGCGGCATTGGTGGTCAGGAAGTCCCGCAGGCGGGCCATGAGGTCGGTGATGTTGGCGGCGGTGTCCGTTGCCCAGGCCATGCTCAGAGTCCCAATACTTGGCGGATCGCCGCAGAGTTGCGGCTGATCTTGTTGATGACGGTGGTGTCGCTGCCGGGGTCGTCCAGGTACTGGTCGAGCAGGTCCGGCGAAACCTGGTTGATCACGCGCAGGCCCAACTGCGCAGCAGTGCTCGGCGGCGCCGAAGCTGCGCTGGTGAACACGGGGGACCGCTGCAGCGTGGGCATCGCTGCCACATGCCCTCCGTCGGCATAGCCACGCCAACGCTCAAGCGCGGCCATACCCACCCTATTGAAGTCGTAGAGGAATGCCAGGGCGCCAGGCTGGCGTACTACTTCCTGACGATGGACGAATTCACCCGCGTGGACCGTGCCGGCCTCCTGATACTTGCTGCCAGGGCCGGTGTAACCGCCTACCGCATAGCTGGCGGCCGCTCTCACGGCCGACGCAGCGGCCATCGCCTGTGCCGCAGCCTGCATCTGGATGGCGGCAGCCGTCACCGCAGATGCCCCAGTGATTAAGCCCGCGCCCGAGGTGCTTAGCGCGGTTGCGCTGGTGGCCACTGCCGTGGCGCCGGCGGTGACGCCGGCAGCGGCAGTCGACAGAGCTGCTGCTGAAGCCTGAGTCGCGGCAGCGGCGGCCGCGTCAGTTCCGGCATCCACCCCCTTGTCGAACACCATCGACGTGATTCGATTGGCCAACGCCTGCGACCACTGATCGGCCACGAACTCGGCCAAGCCGCTGGAAACGGACAAGAAGAATCCGCGCACTGCGTCAGTTAACGAGGCGCTTCCATTTGCCAGCGACATAAAGGCTTCTTTGAAGCCGTTCTGAAGCGTCGTCCTAACGGTTTGCTGAAGCAGGTTCGTGGTCTGAACCATTTCCTTGAGCTTCAGGTCGATCTGATCGACCGCGGCGATTGCTTCCGGCGTTCCCAGTGCCATTGCCGCTGCTCGCATCTGCGGAACAAGATCCCGCAAGGCCGAGCTCTGCTTCTGATACAGGTCAACCACGCGTTGCTGTGCGTCGGCTTGCGTGATCAAGCCTGCTTCCAGCTCCACTTGGATTCTTTGCTGGCCCAGTGCGATGCCGGCCATGACCTGGTTGTAGGTGTCCTGAAGGTTCTTCAGATCCGTGCTGGCCTTGCTCAGATTGAGGAGCTTGGCAACATCTGCAGCGTCAGCAGACCGTCCGGCGGCTTCCAGCTCTTCCTTCAGCTTCGTCAGTTCACGCGTGGTCTTGGCCAACTCCGCATCCGGCCCTCGGCCCTGCAGAGCTGCAATGCGATCGCGGATCTCCAGCATCTTGCGGTCGGCCTCGACCCGCAGGTTGGCCAGATCCAGCTTCTTGGCTTCGTCCAGCAACTCCTGCTTGGTCTTCGCCGAAGCATTCTGGAAGTTGCCCTCAGCAATAGCTGCCTGGATGCGGGCAGTCTCGGTCGCTTTCTTGCGAGTCTCATCCAGGGTTCCGACCAGATCGATCTGTTGCTTGAGTCGCTCCAGCTCTCGCTGTGCTGCGGCCTCATCCTTCTGACCTTCCGTCTTCGGCGCTTTCCGGGTGCGCTCTTTGAACTTCTCCTGCAGCTGGGCAACCCGCTTGTCGTAGGCACCGCCGCTGACGCTGCCATCGTCGCCGAAGCTGACACCCTTGAGGAGGTCGCTTCCTGGATTAGCCTTGCGCAGCTCGCGGAACTGCTTGGCAACCTCTTCGGTCGCCTTCTTCAGCTTCTCCGCTTTGCTGGCACCTTCCTCCAGACCCGATGCGATCGCCTTGGCGGCTTCGACGCCGGCATCCTGGATGCGCTGGGCTTGGCCGGCGCTCTCGGCAGCATTGACGTCACGATCGTAGGCGGCCCGAGCCTTGCGGAGCCGGTCCATCTGCTTGATCTGCAGGTCGTAGTAGTAGCTGATGGCTGGCGTGTTGCCGTTCTTCAGCGCCTGCTGCAGCTGCTCGGTCGTACCACGCATCGCCGCAGTTTCCGCGCGGAGCATCGCCTCGGAGTCGGTGCGGCCAATGTCCTTCAGCCCTTGCCAAACCCTCTTGAGCGTACGGGCCACTGCATCCCATGCCTGCTCCAGATAGCCCGCCCGTGATTCCATTTCTTTGACGCGCTGGTCACTGACATTGGCAATCGCCTCCAGCGCGGCCTTGGCGGCATCGGTCGCCTTGCCCTGGTCCTCCAGGGCTCGAACCTGTTCGTACACCGCTGCGGTGAGGAAGTGGTACTGCTCGTTGAGCTTGGCCAGCGTAGCCGAAGGCGCCTTGGAGACCTCGATCACCTTGGCGGTGGTGCCGTCGATCGACTCGCCCGTCAGCTTGGCCAGGTTGACCGCGACACTGATTGCAGTGGATAGCGTGTTGGCCGTCAGCTTCCCACTGGAAGCAAGCTGCTGCGCGGCCGCCGTAGCATCGGAGTACTCGCCGGTGACCGCACCGACGGCATTCGCCTGGGCATAGAGCTGACCGCTGGACACGCCAAGTGAATGGCCGGTCGAGATCACAGCGGCGTCAAAGGCTCGCAGCTGCTTGTAGCCCTGCAGCGCTGCAAAGCCAACAACACCCAGCCCGGCAGCCACACCGCCCAGGACGACCACCGCGGGGTTGAGCGCACTGGTAAGTGCGCGGGCGGCGGGGACGACACCGCCGAAGGAATCCTTCAGCTGGCCGCCCTGCTGGATGGCCACCATCCAGATTGGCATGCCGCTGACGATGCTGGTGGTGATATCGGTGATCTGCGCCGGCAGCTGGCGCATGGCCATCTGGTACTGGCCGGCCGAGATCGCCCCGGCGCCCAGGCTGCGGCTGGTCGCTTCGGCAACCTTGACCGCGTTGCGCTGGACGTTGATGCCCGCCAGGGCGCGGTTGTACTGTTCGCGACTGATGCGGCCGGCATCTACCGCCGCCTTGAGTTCCTGCTCGTCCCGCTCGAGCTTCTGCAGCTTTACTGATGCACTGTCATAGCGCCCCAGGGCGCCCTCAACAGCACGCTGACGCTGTTGCTCCGACCGAGCCAGGCCCGCTTCCTGCTTGTCCAGCGCCTTGAGCGCGCTGTTGTAATCCTCGGTGGTGATCAGGCCGCGCGCCATCACCCGATCAAGCATCGCCTCGGTGTCGGCCAGATCGGACATGCTCGCCGCGCCGCGCTCCAGACGTGCATCGAGCTCGGAGATCAGGCGAATCTCATCGGCCACTGTGTTCTGTACCGCTACGCCGGACATTCGGACGCGATCTGCGGCGGTGGCCACATCCGCCGACATGGCCTTAGCTGATTCTCCTGCCGTGGCCATGCCCGCCGCGCCGGCGGCCGCCTTCTGGCCAGCATCCTCCATTTGGCTGCCCGAGGCGGCACTGCTGCGCGCGGCCCTGTCCAAGGCATCAGCGGCCTTCTTCGCCTCTTTCGTGACGTCGCCCAGGCCGGCGCCGGCATCCTGGCCGGCACCCTTGACCGAGGCGAGCCCCTTCTGGACCACTGGCAGCGCCTGGCGCACCTGCTCGATGTCCAGGGCGATGCGCATCGCCAGTTCGAGGTTGCGCGAGGAGGCCATTGTTATTTCAGATCCTTCAGCAAGGTGGTCATCGAATTACCGCCGGCGTACGCAGCGTTGGCATCGGTAATGCGCTCCCGCCGTGCCCGCCGCTGCTGAGCCTGGACGTGCTCCCAGGCGAGGGATATCTGGCGCTTGGTCATGCGACCGATATCGCCAAAGCTGCGGCCGTAGCCAGCGTTGATCAGGTCGGTGAAGACGCGTCCGTAACCGACGGGAGTGCCTTTTGACTGACGGCGTTTCGGAGCAGGCGGCGGAGAAAAAAACTGCTATTGGCCTGCCACCACAACAGCAGCATGTGCTCGCCATCGGTTTCGTTGAGCGTCTCCAGCCACGCTTCCTGCTCCCGCACCTCGGCTGCGTGATCCTTGGCATCAGCCGGCGGCGCCGCGATCGAGCATGCCAGTAGATGCCGGATCAGATCCGGGTGGGACATCAGTGCATCCATGACTTGCAGCATGGAAGGCGGATCGGCGCCCTCGAACAGCGGCTGCAGGTCCGTAACCAGCGGTGCGGCGGTCTGCAGGATGCGGGCGGCCTCAAAGAAGCCGTACTCGCGCACCGTGATGGTCTTTCCGCCGAGCTGCCCCTGCTGCTGGCCGGCCAACACGTCCAGCTCACCGGCTATGGCCCCCGGATCCGTAGTGCCGGATCCGGGGGACCGCTGACCGACATTGCCGATCACCTTGGCCATCAGGCTGCATCCACCAGCAGGGCACGGGCGTACAGGCCGAAGCGCGGATCGGCCTGCCGCACCGGGTCAATCTTGGCCTCGCCGGTGAGCGCAATCTCGCCGAAGGAGTCGTTGATCAGCGACAGCGTCTCCGAGGCCGGGAAGGTGACGCGGTGAACCTCGCCGCGGAAGCGCATGGTGGTGCCATCAACACTGTTGACGCCGTCGAAGAGTACGTAGTACTCGGACTTGGTGCTTTCGAAGACCTTCACCAGGCTGTGCGCAGCGTACTGATAGGTCTTGGCCACCACCGCCGTCTTAGCGGTGAGGAAGGTGACGATGCCGGTGGTCAGGTTGACGGTGTAGTCGGTGTCCAGCACCAACGGCGCGGCTGGGGTGCCGCCCTCCAGAACCAGTGCACTGATCGCCGCATACTCCAGCGCGACCACATCACCCGGCTTGACCGTACCAATGGCCTCGTTGGCTGCTGAGCCGGCAGCCAGCTCCATGCGGGTGCCGTCCGTGGCCAGCGCCAGGTGATCGGTGTTGAGCTGGCCCAGGGTCAGATTGACGCCGAGGTTGCGCTCGGTGGTCATGGTAGCGCCGACACCGCGCACACCGGACCAGCTTTCCTTCTTGGTTTCACGAGTGCTGGACATGGTCAGCTCGAGGACGCTGGCGTCATACGCCCAACGCGCCGGTGCGCGGCTGCCGTCGGCATTGCGCAGGCCCAGGTACACGCGACCCTGCAGGGAGAAATACTCGGTATCGGACATGGCTTACTTCGCCTCCTGGGCGATGGCAGCAGTCGCCTGGCCGTTGGCCTTGCGCGACGGATTGGGGGAAGAATCGGCGTCGGGAGCGTCAATGAAGCCGCGCTCAACCGCCCAGGGCACCAGGTCGGCAGGAAGCTCCACCGTTTCGCCTTCCGCAATGGGCTTGCTCGCAAGCGTCAGGCCCGCCTTCTTGATCGTGTGCTTCTGAGTGGTCTGGGTAGTCATCGCGGAATCTCGGGTTGAAGAACGGCTTGGGTCTTCCATACGTCGACCCACAGGGCGGTGGCAGCGTCGTAGTCCTCGAGGTTGCCCTCGATGAGCTGGCAGGCACGGCCACCAGGAATGGGCGGTGTCCAGCCCAGCAGCGGCTGACGAACCTTGCCCAGCAGCAGGCGCAGCTCATCGATCACCTGCGCCCCACGCTGCTCGCGGTAGTTGCGGCAGACGGTCACCACCGCGAAGTTCACTTCGACCAACTGCGCCAGGCGCGACTGCTGGCCGGGGATCGAAACGCCGGTTTTGGTCTCCAGCGGCATCTCCCGGGCCAGCAGCACGTAGCAGCACGGCGCGGGGAAGTCGCGCAGCGCTGTAACAGCAGCGTAGTCGGCGCTGCCCTGCACCTGGCGCAGCTCCTTCTCGCTGACGCCCTGGCGGATGCGATCGCGCACTAGCCCGATGTCGAAGGGCTGCGTGCTCACCGGCCGTAGTCCTGCAGGGTGCGGTGGCTAAACTCCCGCGGCGGCGCGCAAACCTCTGGCGCACCGCTGCTCGGCGCCGGCAGCGGATCATCCTCACCAAGGCTGAACTCGCCCTTGCGCACCTTCTCCAGAAAGGCAAGCGCCTCCTTGTAGTCGCGCACCACCGGATCGGTGCGTTCCTCGGTGTTGACTCGATCCTTGTGCAGCAGGTAGCGCGCAATCCACCGTGCCCAGGTGGACACGATGCCCGGTACCGGCGCTGGCAGCGGTACCGGATAGGGCTTTGGCTTGCGCATGACCAGGTAGCCGTTGATCACGCCATCGGCATCGTCCAGAGCGCGCTGCACGTGCGCGGCCGCCTCATCGGCGATCGCCACGTCGGCCGGGTCGAATGCGCTGCGATCACTGCCGAGCAGCGTGGCATCCATCAGCGCATCGTCCACAATCGGATAGCGCTCCGGCGTGGCCACCTGCGCCAGCTCCTGGGCGAGCTTGGCCGCCGACAGCAGTGCGAGCGTGCAGTAGGACATGACGGCCGGTTACTCCAGCTCTTCCGGGGCGACCGGGTCGTCACCGAGGACACCGGCATCCTGGTAGGCCTGCGCCTCTTCCCACGTCATCTCGATCCACGCCGGCGGCTTGACGACGACGTCGTTGTGCTTGAACGGGCTGAGTACTTCAAAGCACATAGGCAGCCAGAGACCATCAGAAACCAGTGCATTGGGCGAATCGGCTCCACCGGCGGCAACCTCAATGGTGATGTCGGCTTCCGGCGACGGAGCACCCGCGTCGATGGCGGCGTCCTGGTCCGCTGCCGGATGGTCAGACTGCAGCGGGTCGACGGCAGCACCATCGCCTGCGGAGGCCGCCGACGTGGCGGTCTCCAGCTCACTGTGGCCTTGCTCCGGCACCAAGCCGTCCGTCGCCGGCGGTGCGTCGGCAGTCTTGTCTTCCGTGACGACTGGCACGTCGGCCGGCTGGTCGTCCTGGACGGTCTTGGGTGCGCTGGGCGGCGCAGTGCGGGGCTTGGCCACGACGAGTTCTCCGAATAGGTGTGGTGCCGTGCTCTCCGGCTGTCACGCATGGTTCTGCTGTGCTCCGCACGGCCAGGCCCGCGTTTGCCTGGTGCTGCCGCTCGCTGGGTTGTACGGGTAAGGCGGCAACTGCGCCGACTATCCTTCGCCGGCGCCGGTCATCAGTTGCCTGCGCCGCTGATCAGATAGCCGGCGGCCATGCCTGCCAGGACCGGGGTGGCATCGTTGCTGACCCCGTAGATCCAGCTCTTGGCGCTGTTGTCCCAGTAGGGAACTTCGACCAGGGGCATGCCTTCGATGCGATAGCCATAGCCGTAGCTGGGCTCCTCGACGTTGGCGTTCACGTCAGCGCCAGGGCTGACGTAGGCCAGAACAGCCGAAGTACCCCAGACATCACCGAATGCGCCATTGTCATCGGCCACCACACCGCCGCCGACGACGATGTTGTCGATCTCGAAAACCTGCTTGAGCAGATCCAAGGTGACCTTGCGAATGCCGGTGCTGGCCGAGCGGTCAATCAGCTTTGGATGCTGCTTGAGCTGCTTGAACGCCTTGGCAGACAACAGCATGGTGTTGGGATACAGACCGATGCTGTCACGCACAGCTTCCTTGCCGGTTTCGACGTCCTGCGCGGGGTTCGAAGCAGCGTTGGACCACACGTTGTTGCCAGCCAGCGCGACTTTGTGGTCGTTGTCGTAGTTGGCTGCATTGGTGGCGATCTTGGCGCTGTCCACCTCGTATTCCAGCAGCAGCGAGCGCAGCACGATGTTCACGGCCCGGGTGCTCAGGTTGATCCCCGGCACCTGGCTTGCATCTCGCATATGTTCACGCGGCACCGGCGCTTCCAGTGCGCTCGGGACGATGGCGTACGGCTTGCCCTCGTAGCCGAAGCGGATGCGCTTGGTATTGGCACCGGGGGCGCGCTTGGCGTTGTAGATCTTGAAGGACTCCTTGCCGAACTCGATCACCTGGCCGCCATAGGCGGCGACGTCGGCGAAGGGGAACAGCGCGGTGGCCACGAGCTGCGCCTGGCGGTAGCCACGGGCGTGTTCGGAAAGGATCGGGTCAACGACGCGAACCTGGCCGGGGGTCATTTGTCCAGACATGTAAATCTCCTACGGCACTAGCCGGTCAGTTCGGGATGAGGATCACTTCGAGGACATCGCCATCGGCGGTGGCCGTGGCGCCAGGCGCCGCACGGGCAACGACCTTGCCGGCGTCGGCGGTGATGGCCTTGCCATCGGCACCCACCTGGAGGGCGGCGCCGGCAGCGATTGCGCCACCTGCGGTCACTTGCGTGGTGCCCAAGACGTCGACCGGCGCCAACTGCCCGACGGCGGCATCCGAGCGCGCAACCCCGCAGGCGTTGCCGCCGGCAGCGGCGACTTCACCGGTCGGCGAGACGAAGCGGTTGTGGGTGAGGGCTGCCGCGGCCAGCACGGACAGCGTGAGCAGAGCGATGTTCTGGGACATGGTGGGCTCCTGGATGGGAAGGTCAGCCGCCGACCGCGGCGACTGCAGCCGCCCAGGACGTGCCGGGGTGCTGCTGCTGGTAGGCCTTGGCCTGGTTGAACAGATCCGCGCGGCCGGCATCGACATGCGTGCCCGGGGGCGCGGCGAAGTTCGCCGCTGCGTTGGGTGCGTCGCCACCGGACTTCTCGCCGAAGTCCACTGCCTTGGGCAGGCTGGTCAGCAGCTCGCGCAGGACCGACTCAGCTGGCTTGGACACCGTCGTTTCGCCCTCGGCGAAGTTCAGCGGTTCCTTGCCATTCGGCTGGGCCAGCAGCAGCTCCACCACGGCCGGCTGCTGACGGGGCAGCAACTTGCCTTCCTTCACCAGGCCTTCGGCGAACGCCACCGCATCTTCGCGTCGGGCGGACTGCTCACGGGCGGCGAGGGCCTTCTCGCGAGCGTCCAGGGTGGAAGCCTGCTGGTCGAGCTGCTGCTGACGCTGGGCGTGCTCCGGGGTGTTCTGCTGGGACATGGGGTCGATCTCCGATTTGACCTGTTCACGAGTGGGAGGTGTTGCCGGGATGGGCGCTGGCGCGCCGATGGCGCTGCGCGGGAACTGGGTGAGCAATGGCGACGCAAAGAGGGCTGAGTTGCGCGCTTCGTCGTCATCGCGTGTGCTGCTCTCGATCCCACGGATCTGCCAGTCGGGAATGACCTGGTCGGCCGTCTCAAGGCCCTGGGTGTCGATCAGCCAGTCGCGGAAGCGGCGGAACAGGTCCGTCAGCGTCCAGCCCAGCGGGGCCAGCGACATGGCAAAGCAGGCGGCATCGTCGCCCTCAGCGAACGAGGCCGACTTGAGCCCTTTCACTGCCGGCGGCTGCGCGCCCAGGAAGCCGATGTGGCGCAGGTAGTACTTTCCCGGCGTCGGATTTCCCGGCGAATCGGGCATGAAGATCGAAGCGCTGATCTTCTTGAAGCGCCCGTTGTTGACCAGCTCTGCAAAGGCAGGATCAACATTGTGCGGCTCGGCGACGAGGAGGCCGTCCTTGGCCTGAAGAGTTTTGCCCCAGCCATAGGCCGGATCGTCAGTCTTGGGATGGCCCACCACGATGGGTGCCTCATGCAGTGCCGGATCGTAGCTATCGGCGATCTGCTGCACATCCGCTTCGCTGAAAGTCAGCGTGCGGCCGTCTTCGGCAACGTGCGTGCCGGCTTTGAAGATCTGCAGGGTGGCGGCGGGCTGGTTCATGCCGCCAGTTTTCCCGCGTCAGAACACGCTGTCTTTGAAACTGGTTTCCAACTTTCCCGGGCAGCGACAGATTGGTTCATGTCGCCAGTTTTCCCGCAGTGCCGTCTCACGCATTGGGACCGCATTCTGCAAGAAACGTCTAACAGAGATGGACGATCCGCGTGCAGTGATCTTGTTGCGCGGATGCAGGCACCGACGCGGCCTTCAGAGGTGTGTCAGACACCAAGCAGCCACCGATGACGTCCGAGTGTGGCGGCCCCAGCATGGAGGCGTACACAGCGCCTCCTACGCAATGATCACTCGAAGGCGCCGCTCACGTGATCCTGGGCGATATCCAGCAGCTCCTTCTCATCCTCGCGACTGACACCGAGCCACGGGCGAGCGGCGATGGTGTTCGTGTACGCGGGCATTGTGACCGAGCGCTTGTAGCGCGCGTTCCTACGACTGGCTTTGACGAACCGGCTGCCGCCCTTACCCGTCTTCAGGTGGATGTTGGCCGGACGCGCGGCGCGTTGGATGGTGCCGCCGAATTGGTGGATGGCGCCATAGGGTGCATTGGTACCGACCAGGACGGCATCGTTCCCGTCCGTTTGCCATGAAGCCATGTCACCGAGCATGTGGAAATCGAACTTCAGAATCGGCACGCCAGGGCGCTTCTTCTGTTTCCAGCGCTTGTAGCTTGGCTCAAGCGCGCGCCATCGATGTCCAGTCGGGTCACGCTCCTTTGCGGCCCGCTCGCGCGTGGACCTCAGCAGGTACTCGCCCCAGTCCTTCAGGATCAGCTGGCGCGCCTCGCCTTCCAGCTGCCGCAGCGCTTCGGCCAGACCGGGTGTCGCCGAATCAAGGGTGACTTCGAGCTGCGCCATCAGATATCTCCCTGCAGCAGCTGCAGCGTGCCATCGGCAACGCCGCGCTGGAGCTCGGCGGGCATCAGCATCTGCAGCTGGGACTGCACCGTGCTGACGCCCGTTTCCGAGATGGCCACATCGACCACCATGAAGGCAGGACGTCCCACCGCCAGCACATAGCGCAAGCGGCCTGCGGCAGCGTCCAGCAGGATGGCCACCGCATCGAGAAGGCGAATCGGCAGCTCGGCTGCGGCGATGGCCACCGCGCCAGGCCGAGTGATGGGGAGCTGCTCGGCCAACACGGCAAAGGCCGCCGTCGCTGGGCGAACGGTGGCACGCTGCAGCTGCGATACCAGTCCAGGCGACAGTGCCCCGGCCAGGTAGCGGGCAGCGTGGGCAGCATCGGCATCAATGCTGGCCAGCCAGCTGGCATAGCCGGCCTGCAGAGCATCCCTGGCGCGCGGCCGCGCCAAGGCCTGGGCAGCGCTGGCCGCCGCTGGCGCCGCCGGCAACCGCGCTCCCGCCTCCAGGGCGTTCTGCAGAGCGGAGGTCAGCTGCCCGGTCAACGATGGTGGGGTGACCGGACCACCGCGGCCACTGGGCCAGTGGTCGGCCGTTGCACCCGGCGCGTAGCCGAACCCTGGATCGACGCCTGCCGGCGTCAGCACGGTGCGCGCCCCACCGGGACTGCGCTGGCCGACGATCACCGGCTGCATCACGATCTCGGGAGCCTTGTCGGGACCATCCTTGCCCAACCGGCGCAGGTCGCGCTCGTTGAGCGCATCGACGTAGCACTGGCAGCCCCAGCCGTTGGCTGGATAGTGGTAGCGCCACCACGGATCGTCGTGGCGCAACACCATGCCGTTCCAGGATACGTGCAGCGGCCGCGGATGTTCGACGGCGTCGTTGTGGTTGTAGCGCCAGAACGGCCGAACCTTGATCAGCTGCTGCAGCTGGGCCCAGCGGCCGGCGTTGTAACTCTGGCGCAGGTTGGTCTCGTAGATCACCCGCGAGCGCCAGTTCCGGCCGCCGTTGTAGTCCCAGCCATGCGTGGCCACGATCCGGTCGAAGTCCTCCCGGAACTGTTCCAGTGTGCGGCCTTCGGCGATCACCCGGTCAATGGACTGCCGGAAATCGGCCAGTAGCGCGTCACGGTTGGCGCCGGCCACCATGAAGCTGGTGTCGTGCTCGGATTCCCAAACGTCGAGGTAGCTCTCGGTCAGCACGTTCTTCTTGCGACGGAAGAACTCGATCTGCTCCTTGAAGGGCAATTGAGCGTAGGCAACCGCAGCCATTGATCAGTCCCCCGCGCCCTGGATGTCGGTACGGCCGGCCAGCGTCGCTGCCGTCATCGCATCGGCCATCACCGAGGCGTAGTCGTCCAGGGTCATGTTCGGGTGCAGCTCAAACAGCCGGTCGCGCAATTGCTCCAGCGAGTCGACCTCATCAACCAGCTGGCGGATCTGCTCGACCCATCCAGCACCAATGGGCGACAGCCGGCGATCGAGCTGCTGGCCCAGCTCGACAGCGGGATCGGGCGTCTTCGGGGTGGCGTCGGCAAAGGCGGCGGGATAGTGCCTGCGCAGCAAGCTGACCACCGCACCGCTGGCGTCGGCGAACTGGGCGCCATCGATCGCCGTCGGTACCGCAGGCGGATCCTGCGGCGCCTGGACAGGCTCGTAGTTGTCGCCATAGGTCTGATCCATGTAGACCTGCTTGGGCTTGTAGCCGAGGTCGAGGATCTTCTTGTCGCGGCTGGCGGTAGCGTCCAGATCCTCCGGCTCTTCCGTGACGCGATAGACCCGAGGAATGGCTGCGCCGGGGAAGTTCCATTCGGTGAGCCAGCGCGCTGGCCCCTTGTTGAAGGACTCGCACACCAGGTCGGCATCGGAGGTAATGATGTCGCGGCGCACCTCGCGCTGCAGCTGGTCGTTGCCCAGCTTGCCGGGCGTGCCCTGGGTGCTGGCGGTCTGGCCCAGCACCACCTTCTGGATGGTGGCATCCATGTAGTCCTGCAGGGCCTTGTAGTCGGCCGTGCCACTACGTCCGGCCTCCAGCAACGCCAGCTCCATTCCCTTAGGCATGATGATGCCGCTGTCGGTCTGGATCGCGCGGGTGGCCTGCAGCAGCTTGGCCTTCTCCGGATCGGTTGCGTTGGTGTCGTACTTGCCCACCGCGGTGGGCATGCCGAACTTCTCAAGGAAGATCAGCCAGAACTTGAGCCCGTTGCGCTTGAACAGCACCGGCCAGTACAGCCAGTGCGCCAAGCCGAGGCCGTACGGCTCATCGTCGTGGTCGGCACCGGAGCAGAAGTTCCAGAAATAGGGCGCGTGCGCCGGCACGCCCTCGGTCATCTGGGTCTGGGTGAGCAGGCGCAGATCACCTTCCTTGCCGTAACGGAAGCGCCGACGGTTACGGACCTTGATGTCCTTCAGGCCGATGCGAGTACCGTCGACCTTGTACAGGATCTCCGCCACGCCATAGCCGTAGAACACGCCGAAGAGCATCTTGCGGGTGACGTTGTCCCAGCCGATGCCATGCAGCTGCTCCTGCAGATACTCTGCCGCCTGGCGGTCGATGCGCTTCTCGCCGCCGGGCTCCACCTGCCATTCGCAGGCCACCACCGAATCCTGGCGAGAGCCGAAGGTGGTCTTCACCTCCGGGTCGGACAGCACCTGTTCGTAGATCTGAAGGTCGTAGCCGCCGCGGTTGCGCAGGACACTGTCAAAGGGCAGCAGCAGTGGCCCGGTGTAGCCACGGGTGATGTCGATGCCATCGGCAGTGGTGGCAATCTCGCGGCCGATCTCTGGGCGGGCGGTGGTCATGCAAATCCTCCAAAATCATTGCCGCCGCTGACCGTGCCGAAGGCATCATCGGTCACGACGGTGGCCACGCCGTCGGCTCGGCCGTCGCCGATGTAGGCGCGCGCACCGGCCGCCTGGAACTCGATGGGCACCGAGGTGACGTGGTTGAGTGCGGCAAACTGCATCAGCACGCCGGCGATCGCGCCGTCGCCGTGGCGCACCAGCTCCGGATCCTGCAGGTCCTTTCGCTCCAAACGCGGCACCATCGGGATGCCGTCGACGTACTCCACTGCGCGGTGGTCGTCTTCCAGGGACGCGTCCCTGGGTAGGCTGAGGAAGCCGTCTTCGAACAGCGCGATGTACTTGGGCATCCATTCGCCGTACCAGGGGCGCGACAGGGTGACCTCGTGGATTGGGCCACCGATGTAGCGGCCCGTCTCGGTATCGAGCTCAGCCCGGCCGTAGCGGTCGCCGGTGTACTCCATCAAGGTCTGGCCGGGACCAGTGGCATCGCCGGCAAATGACCAGCGACCAGGGAATCCTTCCTTCAGCGCGTCCAGCAGCGCCCACAGGATCTGCTCCTGCTGGCGGGTGGGCGCGTTGGCCATCTCGATCAGGAACGGCACGTCGCGGCGCAGATCCTGCCCGACCTTGGCAGGCTTGATGACCGAGAAGTGACGGTGGCGCGCGAAGTCCATGCCGATCGCCCAGCGCCCGGTGAACCCGGCCACCGCAGCACGGAGCACTGGCAGCAACGTGGTAGCAATCCAGACCGAGCACCAGATCTCGCGCTCCTTCTCAGAGCGCTTGGGGAAGTCATCATCGAAGACCAGGCGCAGCACGGGCCGGACCTCGGGCATGGCCCGATCGATCCAGACCGAAGGGATGGCTGAGCCATCGCCATCGCGCGGGATGACGTCCAGCTCCTCGCGCATGGCGGCCTTGCGCGGGCCGTAGGCCGAGCGGATGGCGGTGTACCACTCCTTCTTGCCCTCGGCGGTGGCATCCTTGCCACGCATGGCGCAGACCCGCTCGTACAGGCCATTGGACACCGCATCATCGAAACTGATGCGGATGACCCCGGCCTTCTTGCCGTAGCGGCCGGCCTGGACGTCCTGCACCAGCTGATTGAACGGGTTCTTCTTGCCACGGTGGGTGGACCACACGCGGATGCGGCCACCCCAGATCAGCAGCGCGGTGGCCGACTCGAGCACCTTGGCCACGTCCTTGTGCAGCGCCGCTTCGTCCAGGTCGACCACGCCCTGCAGGCCGTGGATGTTCTCCGGGCGCGAGGACAGTGCCGTGATACGGAAACCACTGGCGAAGCGAACCCGGAATGCCTGGATCTGCCGACTGGTGCCGTCGGGCTGCTGGTCCTGGAAGATGTGCTGCTCGATCCGCGAGGCCTGGCCTCGAGCGATGATCGGCGCGAACTTGGCCACGTAGCCAATGAACTCCAGGCCCTTTTCCTTGGTGTCGGCCATATACCACACGTTGTCACCGCCGGCGTCCTTAGCGGAAGCCGCAGTGATGGTGTCGGCCAAGGCCTGGGCAAAGGTGATGCCGGTACGGCGCCCCTTCTCGCAGACCGCGATATCCAGCCCTTCCTGCATCCGGATCCATTCGGACTGATGGGCCATCAGTACGCCAGCCTTACTGATGTCGAAGTTGGCCGAAATGGCGCGCACGCTCTCGGGCAACTCATCCCAGTCCAGGATGCGCTCGGTATCGGGCAGGGAACCGAGTGCGCTCACTTAGCCGACCCCATGCAGTACTTGGTTCTTCCAGAAGTCCACCCCGGCAGCGTCCAGGCCCTGTGCGCGTGCCGCTTCCTCAACCCGGCTGGCAGCGTCGATCAGCGCCTTCTGGCGGATCTCGCCGGCCCATTTCTCGCGCACGATGGAAGAGCGGGTCAGTTCAGCAATGGCCTTAGCCGCCTTGCTGTACAGCGCAATGCGATCGGCTGGGGAAATGTTCTCATCGTCCTGGTCGGCCGCTTCCTGGAACTGCAGCAGCGCTTCGAACAGGTCGGTCTGCAGCAGGCCCAGCAGTGCACTACCGCGCTCGGCGGCATTATCCGGCGCCTGCTCGGCCACCAGCTTCATGGCCTCGGTGCTGGCACTGATCGAGGCCAAGCGGCGCTTGAGCCGCTTGGCCCGCTCGTTGACGGTGGTCTTGCTGATCTCATAGCCCTGCTCGCCGAGCCATTCAGACAGCGAAATGCTGCCGCCGAAGGCATTGGCGACCAGGCGCCGATCCAGCTCGTCGCGCACCTCGGCCGGCAATAGGTCGATCTTGCTCACGGGAGGCATGGGATCACCAATACTTCGGTGGGCGCGCGATGCCCGGCCCGCAGTCGATGCTGTACTCGACAATATCCACACCGTGGCGCGTCAGCTCAGCCGACCACGGCCCCGAAGGGGATTTGGTGATGTCGATCAGGCGACGGGTGTCCAGGTAATCCAGCTCCCTGCGCACTTCCAAGGCGGTGGCATCCGGATACATGTCCTGGGCGGCGCCAGCCAGGACGGCTTCGCCGATCGGATAGGGGCGAGAGCGATCCAGCACCAGCAGCATCAGCCAGCGCAGCTGCTCCCGGCGCAACTTGCCCAGATCGGGCCCCTGATTTCCGTGACTCACGACTTGCTCCCCTTGTTCTGCATGTTCTTGATTTCCGACGCCACGGCATCGAGCTTGGCCTCGATGACACTCTGCCCACGGGCGTAGTCCTCGCGGCGCACGTAGTCCTTGGCCACTTCGAGCCGGAAGTTGGTGAGCTCGCCCTCAACTTCGCGCCAGCGCTTGCTGTCGTTGATCAGGATGGCCAACTGCTGATCAGTGCGTTGCTGCAGTTGGTTGACCAGCCAGCGGCCGCCGGCGATCAGGCCGCCGAGCAGCGTGATGCCGATGCCGGCGAACCACACCAGGTAGAGCGGTTGCACTTCAACGATCATGGACTGGTCTCGACGGAGAGGCGCTGTCCAGTGAGGGCGCTGATGGAGCGCTGACAGGCCCGGACGTGTTTGTCGGCGTCGCGCCCGACTCGAACAAAATCGCCCGCAACCTCTGCTCGTAGTTGGGCGCTCGCATCACGTTCGACGGCGCCAGAGACGGCTTCGGACAAGCGGGCGGTGTGGCAGGTGGCAAGGTCGTTGCGCAGCCTGAGATTGCCAGAATGCACGTCAGCCACAACAGCAGCTGGGATGGACGCGGACGCCTCCCGATCATGTTCATGTTCGTCTCCGATCTGGGCCATCACCGTGGCCTGGGTGTGCTCGGTGTCGCGAGCGCTGCGCTCGTCTTCCAGCTGCGATTGAAGGGTGGTCAGGCGCTGCTGGGACGTGGCGTCGCGAGCCTGGGCATCCAAGGCATTGCCGCGGTAGAGAAGGGCCGCGGCAATGGCCACCAGCAGGAGCACCAGCAGCAGGGCGATCGTTACGATCAGTGCGCGAATCATCAGTACCGGCCCTCGCACATCGCGCGCTCAGCCGTGCGGCGGCGTTCAAGTCCTTTGTATGGCCGGCCGCCGGCGTTGGCCCAGTTGCTCAGCTGGGCGCATGCAAGATCCCATCGGCCTTGGTTGGCGTAGACACGGATCCGCGGCTGCTGGCCGTTGCGCAGGGTGCACAGGCCGTCCTTCACCCCGGCGCCGCCAGGGCCCACGTTGAAGGCGAACGACGTCAGGGCGGCTGCCTGGTAGTCGGTCATCGGCACCTTGATGCAGCTTTGCACGGTGTTCCAGGCGACACCAAGGTCCGACTGGAGCAGGCGCTCGCACTCTGCGCGGGTGTAGGTGCGCTGTTCGACGTTTGCCGTATGGCCGTAGCAAACCGTCAGTTTGCCCACTACATCGCGGTAGGGCTGGGCCGAGTAGCCCTCGAAGGGCTGCACCAGCCCGAGCAGCAACGCCAGCATGGTCGCCAGCATTCCGCCCGCGATGGGCACTGCCTTGCTGCCGGGTTGCTCTGCTGCCATGCGCCATCTCCAGGGAAAGATGGCCGACGGGCAGACGAGGATGCCCGCCGGCCAGGTGCGCCATGCGCACACCAAACCGATGGGCAGAGTTTCAGGATTTGAAGGTGCGCCGTCTTTGAAACTGGTTTCGAGGAACCTCGCGCGCGCGCGTGAGAGTGTGGCCTTTCATTGCGATCAACATCACAACGGGTGGACCGTCAGATCTCGATCGCCCCGAGTCAGTCTGGAACAGCTCGTGAATTCACTTGGTTCTGTTGCCTGTGCGCGTGCTCGGCAGCAGGCTGACTGAAAAGCCTCTCGAGATCCTCAGGCGGGAGCTGGATGCCATCCATTTGGAAAATTCTCTGGAATGTTCCATCCGTATTGAAGACCAGGATGACCTGCTTACTGGAGCTGCGCACATTGCCAGTCCAAAGACTGACTTTCGACTGGATGTATTGCCAGGTGTAGCCAGTAGCGCCGCTTGCCCCAACCGATGATCGCAGTGGCGGCGCTTCCAAGAGGGCGGCCGCCTCGCTCAGCGTTGTTTTTCCGATGACTAGATGCTTGAGATTCTGGTCTTTGAAGTCCTGGCCAATTACCGCCTTTGCACCGAGCAAGACCAACAGAACCGCGAGCGAAAAAACCAGCTTCTTCATGACGCCTCCTTGTCCGATTTGAATTCTGCGCATTGAAAAATGCGACCTTTAAAGCTCAACAGCAGGTCATCTACGGACTCAGGTCTTTGGCTTACGCAGTCCCCGAGAAGACCCTTCTTGGGTTTCCTTTGCCAGCAGTGCAGTCAGCATGTTCAAGGCCATTACGCGACCGGGATCGGACAGCGCCCAGAACGTATCCACCACGTCATTGAACTGCTCTATCTCAGTGTCCGTCATGCCAGGGCGCGCGATGCTGCGTTGCCCCGTCAGCACGTAAAGCGGATCCACTCCCGCATCAGCAAGCGCAGCCAGCTTGGCGGCAGGAGGGCTGGATGCATCTCTTTGCCAATCAATCACGGTGTTCTTCTTCGCGCCAGCGAGTTCTGCGAACTCAGGCAGCGTGAGGCCCAAGCGTTCCCGCTCGCTCTTCAGACGGGTTCCGATCGTCATACGAAATTCCATGCCATATGTGTTGACAGGCACGGAAATCCGTACCATGATTACTTCCACTGGCAGCGCCCAAAGCAGCCAACCAATGGAACAAGGATCAAAGGATACACGCGATGAGCGAACCCGCCCCCAGCCTGGATCTTCACCTCAAGGTCCGCACCGCCTTCGTTGGCAAGGGCACCAGTCTCCGCGGCTGGTGCATGGAGAACGGCGTCCCGCCGCAGAACGCCCGAGACGTCCTCATCGGACGCTGGAATGGCCCGAAGGGTCAGGCCCTGCGGCGCCGGCTGCTGAAGGCCGCAGGCCTGAGCGCCTCAGCATGAGCACCGCCGGCCGCCCCCTGGACGAAGTCCCGACCCGCGAACTGGAGCTGCTGCTTGCCTCGGCCCGTGACCAGTACGCCACCGCTGTGAACAACTGGCAGTGCGCCGTCGAATCGGACGAGCCGCTGGCCCACACCCTGCCGCTGGCTGGTGCCGTGGACGCGGCCGATCGCCGCGCCGTTCGCATCCTGAAGGAGCTGGCCCGCCGCCAGCAGGGAGCTGCGGCATGAGTGAGCAAAGCATCTTCGCCCGCCTGCTGTTCGCCTTGGCCGGTCACAGCCGCACCGGCCTCCGCCTGAAGCCCATTGCCGACGGCATCGGCGAATCCCCCAGCACAACGCTGCGCAACCTGCAGCGATTGGCCGAGGACGGCCTGGTCGAGCGCTCCCCCTTCGACCAGGACAACTGGCGCCTGTCCCCCCGAATTGTCCAGATCGCCCTGGCCCATCAGGCCGAGGTGGCCCGCGAAGAACGGCAGCTGGACGACTTCAAGAACCGCTACAGCCGTAGCCCCAACTGATGACGAGGATCGAAATGGCAGAGAAGCAATCCACCAAGCGCGGCGCCAAGCCGCTCGCCCAGGCCGAGCCGGTAGGCACGGAACTGGACACGGGCAAGCTGGTCGAGCGCAGCCAGGAACTGCAGGTGATGGCGCAGGCCGAGGCGCAGGTGAAGAGCCTGGCCACCACACTGGGCTACGCAGGTGCCTTGGACACCGAATCGCTCTGGAGCATGGTCGAGTACCGCCAACGCCGCTCCGTCGAGGACATCCTCGAAATGGGCCGGGGCCTGCTGCTCATCAAAGAGCAGACCGCGCATGGTGAGTTCCAAGAACAGATTGCGACGCGAGGGTTCAACTACCGGACGGCGGCACGCCTGATGACCGTCGCCCTGAAGTTCTCCAAAAGTGACACGGTGTCACTTTTGAAGGCCGCCGGCACCCAGGCCAAGGTCCTGGAACTGGCGGTTCTGGACGATGAAGACCTGCAGGCGCTGGAGTCCGGCGACTCGGTTGCAGGCATCACCGTGGACGATGTGGAGCGCATGAGCGCCAGCCAGTTGCGCGCCGCCTTGCGCGAAGCCAGGGCAGATGCCGACGCAAAAGATCAGCGCATCAACAAGTTGAGCGAGGATCTGAACAAGGAGTCTGAGAAGACCCTCAAGGCACAACGTCGCTGGAAGTCCGCCACTCCTGACGAGCAGCTGGTCACCCTCAAACAGTCGGTCACCGAGGCAGAGCAGAACGTGTTGGCCGCCATCGGCAGCCCGAACAGCGGCCTGCGTGCCTCGTTCCAAGCACTGGCCGACTTTGCCCGCGACAATCACCTCGAGGAAGATGCAGCGCTGTTCCTGAGCGACGTGATCGGCCGCGTCCTCACTTCGGTGCGCATCGCCCGCGACGATGAGGAACTGGCCATCGCGATCCCTGTCACCAACGACGCGGGGATCTGACGTGTCCGAGGTCCTCATCCAGGCTGCGGCCAGCCAGTTGCTGGCGGCGCCGCACGGCAGCAAGGGGCGCATCGCCTCCGCGCTGGCCGAGCAGCTGGGATGCTCGGTCCAGACGGCCTACCGTCACCTGTCGAAGGTGACGGCAGCCCTCAAACCCCGCAAACGCAGGTCCGATGCGGGCGAACTGTCACTTACCCGTGACGAAGCGGCCTCGATCGCGGCCATCGTGGAGGAAACCCGTCGCCTCACCGGTACCGGCGCGCTGCCGGTCGAGGAGGCCGTGGATGCCTTGCGTGCCAACGGCAGGATCGAGGCAATGCGCGTGGACAAGGCGACGGGCGAGATTGTCCCGCTGAGCACCTCGGCGATCTGTCGCGCCATCCGCCATTACGGCTTCCACCGTGACCAGCTGGCAGCGGCCACACCGGCTGCACGGCTGTCCTCCCCGCATCCCAACCACCTGTGGCAGATCGACGCCTCGGTCAGCCGCCAGTTCTACCTGGCTGATGACGGCACGCGGGTGATGGACAAGCGCGAGTTCTATCGCGGCAAGCCCGGCAACTTCACCAAGATCGCAGAACGCCGCCTGTGGCGCTATGCCATCACCGACCACGCCAGCGGTGCGATCGAGCTGTTCTACGTGCTGGGTGCCGAGAGCAGCGCCAACCTGCTGTCGGCCCTGATCCACGCAATGACACGGCGCGAAATCGGCACGATGCATGGCGTTCCCAAGCTGCTGATGATGGATCCCGGCAGTGCCATGACGGCCACCAGCACCAGCAGCTTCCTGGCGGCCTGCGGTATCGAAACGATCATCAACGAAGTCGGCAATGCACGCGCCAAGGGGCAGGTCGAGAACGCGAATTACCTGATCGAAACCCACTTCGAGGCCCTGCTCAAGCTACGTTCACCGGTCACCAGTCTGGAGGAAATCAATACCCTGGCCCAGCAGTGGGCACAGGCCTACAACGCCACCCGCATCCACAGCCGCACCGGTTACACGCGCCGTGATGGGTGGCTGCGCATCACCCAGGACCAGCTGCGCCTGGCACCGGCCGTGGAGGTGCTGCGACAGCTGGCCACCAGCGCGCCCAAGGCCTGCACCGTACGCGATTGCATGATCCGCTTCCGGGCACAGCAGTACGACGTGCGCGGTGTGCCCGGCCTTATCAACGGGCAGCGCGTGGACGTGGTGGTCAATGCTCTGGATCCGGAGGGCAGCGTACGCGTGCTGATGCCAGGCACGGAGGACTGCGCGCCTGTGCACTACATCGCACCGCGCATCGGACGCGACGACTGGGGCTTCCTGGACAGCGCTGCCCAGGTTGGCACGGAGTACCGGACGGCTCCGGAGACGCCGGCCGACGCAGCTCGCAAGGAACTGGATCGGCTGGCCATGCAGGTTCACACCGATGCTGAGGCCGCTGTGGCACGCAAGGCCAAGCGCGTGGCCTTCGGGGGCCAGGTGGATCCGATGAAGCACCTGCGCGAAGCCAATGTGACGCCGAGCCTGCCGCGCTCGGGCCGCATCGCCCAGGTCGATGCACCGCAGGTGCTGGCGGCCCAGCGTATCGAGCCTGCGCCGATCCGCGCCGAGCTGCCGCCACTGAACCATGTGGAAGCGGCCATGCGCCTGAAACCGCTGGTGGAGGCCGCCGGTTCGGCCTGGTCGCCTGAGCACTACGCCCGTACCGCCCAGCGCTGGCCTGAAGGCCTGCCGGTCGATCAGGTCGAATCCTGGGCACACACCCTGGCAGCACCGGATCGCGGTGGCCTGCGCCTGGTTGAAGGGGGTGTGGCATGACGCTGCGCCTGAAGCGCCTGCTCACCGACGCAGGCATCAAGCAGGGCGTGCTGGCCACAGCTGCCGGCCTGAGCCGACCGGCCCTCAATGCCCTGATCAATCACGGCCAGCTGCCCACCAGCTGCGATCCGGCAGTGGTGCGCGCTGCCATCAGTTCCTGCCTGACCCAGCACGGCGTGACCGACTCCCACTGGCATGAAAAGGAGGGGCCGACGTGCTCCAACACGCCGGCCCCAGTTTCCCCACCGCAAGACACCGATAACGACAACGACATTCACGACGAGGAAGATCCCATGCTACTGCGTTTTCAGGCATTGACCCCACAGGCCAAGCGCCACTTCGGCCTGACCACCAATCCCTTCGCCGATCCGGCCAGCGCCGACGAGGTGTTCCTCTCCCCGGATATCCGCTATGTCCGCGAGAGCATGTACCAGGTGGCCCGTCACGGCGGCTTCGCCGCGGTGATCGGCGAGAGCGGTGCCGGCAAGAGCACGCTGCGCGAAGACCTGGTCGATCGCATCCAGCGCGAGGAGCAGGCCGTCATCGTGATCCAGCCCTACGTGCTGGCCAGCGAAGGCAGCGATGCGGTGGGCAAGACCCTGCGCAGCCACCACATCGCCGAGGCGATCATGGCCGCCGTCGCACCGCTGGCCAAGCCGAAGAGCAGCCCCGAAGCCCGCTTCCGCCAGCTGCACGAGTCGTTGCGTGACAGCGCCCGCGCCGGTCACAGCCACGTGCTGGTGATCGAAGAGGCCCACAGCCTGCCGCTGCCGACCCTGAAGCACCTCAAGCGCTTCCGCGAGCTGAAGGACGGGCTTCGCCCGCTGCTGTCGGTGATCCTGATCGGTCAGCCCGAGCTGGGCGTGAAGCTCTCCGAGCACAACCCGGAGGTACGCGAAGTCGTACAGCGCATTGAGATCATCACGCTGCCGCCGCTGGACAACGAGCTGGGTGCCTATCTGGCGCACCGCTTCAAGCGCGCCCAGGTGCCGCTGGACAAGGTGGTGGAACAGAGTGCCATCGACGCGCTGCGGGCCAAGCTGGTTCCTTCGCGTGGCGCAGGCTCGCTGCTTTATCCGCTGGCTGTCCAGAACGCGCTCACCGCCGCGATGAACCGCGCCGCTGACCTGGGCGTGCCGACCGTCACCGCTGACGTCGTGCGGGGGGTGTGAGATGCGCTCGGATCTGACCATTTCGCTCAAAACCGCCCTTGACCTTGTCGCTGATGAACGTCACCGGCAGGTCAATGAGAAGGGCTATTCCGCCGAGCACGACGACGAGCACGCGCAGGAGGAACTTGCAGCAGCTGCGGCCTTCTATCTGCTCCCGTCGTGGATGAACCAGGACGTTGTCAGTGTCGATGCGAACGGTGCGATGGAAATCGCCCCACTTCAGCAGTTGGTTGCCGGCAGCGCATTCAACCCCAGCGCCTGGGAGGGCCTCAGTCGACTGGAGGACGATCCAGAAGGCGACGTTGATATCCGTATCCAGAACGTCGTTCGTGGCTTGGCCCTTGGCACGGCTGAGCTGGAGCGACTGCTGCGCCTTCGCGACGAACAGGAGGGCTGCTGATATGGCGATCCGAACTGAAGGCTGGCCGGCCGCAGAGGGCATGGTGAGGGTACCGGAGAGCGAAGCGTGGGCGTTCGCAAATCAGGTCATCCTGATTCCCTTCGAAATTCAGGATAAGCCCGAGCCGATCAACGTGGACATCCTGCAGGTAGTGATCGTGCCGCGCGCCAACTGGGAGCGCATCACTGCCCATGTTCCGGCCGATGTGCTGCGGCGTGAAGGGGTGGCTCATGGCTGATTTCAACACTTCTGGGTCGCAGTACCTGCGCAGCTTCGCTTTCTACTTGATGCGCGATGCCGAGCTGCCCGACCGGCAGGTAACGGTGATGCACCGCGATCTGTTCCGCCGTGCCGGCATCGAGTGGCGCGACGGCCAGAGCATGGCCTCGCTGCTGGACAACCTCAACCTGCAGCAGCTGCGAGCGCTGGTCGACCAGCTGCGCGACGGCGATGACGACGAGGAGGAGTGATGGCCGTTCCGACCCTCCAGCGTTGCCTTGGCCAGGTGCGCAACCGCAACGGACACAGCGCCCAGCACCCACAGCGGAAGAAGTCCATCGGGGTGCTGGTGCAGGACTGCCACATGTTCCCCACAGCGTCGCGAGTGGGGGCTATCCAGGTACAGGACCCTGACTCCAGGCGTGAGTACCTGGTCGAGGTATGGATCCACAGCGGCGTGCTGGTGATCTCGCAGAGCACCGACAAGCGCTGGCTACTGGAACTGGACGAGATTCTGGACCTGGCGATTGCCGCCGGCATTGATCGGGGGGCCATCTGACATGCAGCTAGCCCTGCTACCGCAAGAGCTGTCCCCACAGACGGTGCTTTTGCAGTTGCAGGGCCGTCGCGGCGCCGTCAACGGCATCACCGCCCGCGACCTGGTGCAGCAGATCACCTCACGTACCAGCACCGCCGACGAGCGCCGCCTGCGCCAGATCATCGAGCAGCTGCGGCGCGAGGGGCACCCGATCTGCGCCCACCCGGCTCACGGCTACCACCTTGCCGCCAGTGCGGCCGAACTGGACCGCGCCTGCACCTTCCTGGTCGGGCGCGCCATGACCTCCCTGGAGCAGGTCAGCGCGATGAAGCGCGTTGCGCTCCCGGATCTGTACGGACAACTCGGGCTGGACAAGCCCGCTACCGACGAGGAATCCAACCATGAACCATGAACGTAACTCCGATGTGCTGTATGCCGCCGCGAACACTGCCCGCGAGCTGGAGAACAGCGGCATCGAGATCTTGGGCCTGCACAGCAATGGCCGTCGCGCGGTGCTGATTCTGGACCGCCCTCCCACGATGGTGGGTGGCCACCTCAAGCGCCGCCAGCCCAACGGCAGCGGCGGCCAGGACCGCGTGATGGCCGCCGAGTACCAGGGCGTGCAGCTGGAGTGGACCCAGCGTCCTCCGGTGCTGCGGGAGGTGGCTCATGGCTGAGCGCGGCCAGTTCCTGGTGGTCCCTGCTGAGTGGGTGGGTGGCGACACCTTCACCGACTCGGACAGGGCGATCGAAGACGCCCAGGCCCGCAGCAAGGTCGACGGCAAGCATCGCGCGGTGGTTTGCGTGGTCGCTCGCACCACGCCCAGCCCTGCACCGGTCATCGTGCTGACGCGTACGGAAGCCGGCATCACTCAACCGCAGGTCGTTCAGCCATGAGCGCCATCCCCAGCGTCGCAATGCAGCACGCCATCGCCCTGTCACTGGGCACCAGCGTGGTCCGTTCTGCGGATCTGATCGACCGGGTGATGGAGCACGGCTTCCGATCCCGCTGGCATGTGTCCAACGCAGTCTCCGCGGCCTTGGGATGCGGGATGATCCTGCGCGTTGGCGAGGGGCTGACCCGCGACTATCGCCTCAACCCCGACTGGAAGATCGACCAGGCGGCGTTGGCGGCCGCGCAGGCACAGCGTGTGCGCGGTACCCGGCCGGGTATGACAGGGGCGCAGAAGGCCCGATCTGCTGCTGGCGGTTACGAAGGTCCCGCCTTCGACAACGGCCCGCTGACGCCCTCCATCGGCACCGTGTGTCAGTCCCAGGAGGATCTGGAAGGCGAGCTGCCGCCTTACCTCGGTGGTCGCCTGGTCGATTCGCTGCATAACCACTTCGATCGCATCTTCGGTGGGGTGGAGTGATGGCACGCACCGGCCGCCAGCGCTACGACCACCTGCGCGCGATGCGCTTTGCGCTGTGGGCCCGTACGCAGAATCCGCGCCACCTCACTCCGCAGCGCATTTCCGGCCTGCTGGGCATCTCGCTGGATGCGGCCCGCCGCTGGCGCGCCGACTGGTTCACCGCCACCAGCCCTATCCATGTCGAAGGCGTCCCCGATGTCCTTCGGCCCACTCAACCGTTTGTCACCCCCGCCGCCCAAGGAGGCGCCCAATGACCCCATCCATTCCCGAAGGCTACCGCGAGGACCGTAACGGTCGGCTGGTGCCCGAGGCACAGATCAAGCCGATCGATCTGGCGCGTGACCAACTGGTGCAGGAGAAGATCCAGCGCGCCCTGGAACTGCGCGAAGCACTGCGCACCTTCAAGGCGGACACGTTCGCCGATATCGGCGCGTTCGTGCAGCTCAGCGGCGAGCAGTACGGCGCCAAGATCGGCGGCGACAAGGGCAACGTCAGCCTGTATTCCTACGATGGCCGCTTCAAGATCCTGCGCGCCTGCCAGGACACCATCCAGTTCGATGAGCGCCTGCAGGCCGCCAAGGCACTGATCGATGAGTGCCTCAACGACTGGACCGAAGGCTCGCGCGCCGAGCTGCGCACCCTGGTCAACAGCGCCTTCAAGGTGGGCCAGGACGGCAGCATCAAGACTGCAGAGGTGCTGTCACTTCGCCGGCTGCAGTTCGATGACCCCCGCTGGCAGCGGGCAATGACCGCGATCAGTGATGCGGTGACGGTGGTGGGCAGCAAGACCTACGTGCGGTTCTACGAGCGCGACGCACGTGGCCAGTACCAGCCGATTTCCCTCGACGTGGCCGGAGTCTGACATGCCGAAGATCCGAGACACCTGCACCTTCCGCTTCGACGGCGTTCGCGGTGCACTGAATGCCAGCACCCTGGCCCTGGCCGTGGAGATCGCCGACCGGGCAGCACGGGCCGACGTGGAGATCCACGCGCCCGCCGTGAAGCTGGACGGGCTGCGCTTCTTCGATGTCACCTGCGGCAACATCCAGGGCGAAGACGCGACCGCCGCCCGCTATGCCATCCGTCAGGCAGTGCGGTACATCGAGGCGCGCGGAGACGCACTGCCCTGGCGCCTGAAGCGCCACATCTCCCAGCCGGCGCTGCTGCACTTCGAAGAACGCACCGACCCCGAGGTGGCCACCACCGGGCCGCGTCATGCCTGCGTCAACTGCGACATGCCCACCGGTGCGCCCGAGTCGCCCATGTGTGGTCCCTGCGCTCAGCAGGCGATGGGCGCGATGGCTGCGACCACGGCCGAGGCGATCCGGCGAATGGACGGACTCGACTTCATCTGTGGCCTGCGCGACCCGCAGACAAAGCAGAACGTAGCCGCGGCCATCGCTCGCCAGGTGGGGCATGGCATGGCCGAGAAGTGTGAAGCACAGGCGGAAGCGGCCCTCGACGTCATTCTCAAGCTATTGCTCCATCCGCCGGTGGTGGTGTGGCAGGGCCGTTACTCCATCAATCCCTCGGAGAATGACCATGTTCGTACGTAACCTGGTGCTGTTCCGCTTTCCGACCAGCACCGACTTCTCCGAGGTCGAATCCTTGCTGCCGTACGGCGTTCTGAAGCCGGTTGGACCGCTCGAAATGAACTCGCGCGGCTTCATTTCCCCCTTCGGCCGCGAGGAGCAGGAGCGCCTGTCGTGCCGACAGGGCGACTTCCTCTGGCTGACGGTGGGTGGCGAGGACAAGATTCTGCCCAGCGCGGTGGTCAACCGTGCGCTGGAGAGTCGTCTTCAGGTCATGGAACAGGAACAGGGGCGTCGACCGGGTGGCCGTGAGCGCAAACGCATGAAGGACGACATCTTGCACGAGCTGCTGCCCAAGGCCTTCGTCAAGAACACTCGCCACGACGCGATCCTGGACCTGACCCACGGCTATGTGGCCGTGGATACCTCCAGCCGCAAGGTGGGCGAGGCCTTCGTGTCCGATATCCGTGGCCTGCTGGGCAGCTTCCCGGCAATACCGCTGAATGCTCAGGTGGCACCGCGCTCGATCCTGACCGGCTGGATCGCAGGCGAGCCGCTGCCGGATGGCCTGTCCCTCGGTGAATCGGCGGAACTCCGCGATCCGGTCGAGGGTGGCGCCAAGGTGCGCTGCAGCGACCAGGAACTGCGCAGCGACGAAATCGACAAGCACCTGGATGCCGGCAAGCAGGTCACCAAGCTGGCCCTGGTGCTGGAGGACGCGCTGTCCTTCGAGCTGGGCGATGACCTGGTGGTGCGCAAGCTGAAGTTCCTGGACGGCGCGCTCTCCCAGCTCGAGCAGGCCGACGCCGATAGCCATCGCGCCGAGTTCGACGCCCGCTTTGCCCTGCAGAGCGGCGAGATTCGCCGCCTATTCCTGGTGCTGGAACAAGCCTTCCACCTTTCAACGAACCCGTGAGGCCCGGCATGACCATCAAGCGCTACAAGATTGAACGTGACTGGGGCGAAGGCCAGGTACAGCTTGAGATCGACCACAACATCTTGACGCCGAAGCTGGCGACGGAAATCAACAAGTTCTGGACCGGTGCCGATGAGCGCCTTGGAGAAGCCGACGGCGACGCGGTACTGGCCGTCATCAAGATGGCGGGTGCCGAGTTCATGGGGTGGGTGCTGGACGTGAACTCCAGCTACTCGACCGAGGGTATGCAGCGTGAGTTCGATCAGCTGGAGGGCTGGCCGTCGCCCCACGGCATCCGCTTGGTCGATTGGGACGACCGGCCCGATCTCGATTCCTGCCTCATGCAGGTCGAGGAAGTGGAGGTGTCTCATGGATGAGACCGTGTACGACGACGCAGGGCGTGCCTATAAGCAACTGCATCTCGGCGGCGTCGATGACGACGACCAGCGCTGCCTGCGTTGCGGATCGCCCGGCCTGGACACGGGCTGGGAGTGCAACGACTGCGGCTACGACAACATGCCGCACTACGTTGAGCCAAAGAAGGACCTGAACGACAGCCAAGAAAGGGGCCGCTGATGCGCCGTGATCCGCTGACGAAGAAGTCCCAGGTAGCCGCCGTCCTGAAGGACGGTGGCCGTATCGTGCCTGGCGTGCGCGAAGGGCTGCTGCGGTTGCTGGACCATGCGGGTCAGGAAGTGCCGGCATGGCAGACCGCCCTCCGGGCCGGTCAGGGCGCAAGGAGCAAGGCATGACGCGCGCTCGCAAGGCCGGCGACGGCCGTAACCGGGTGCTGGCCGCGATCCACGCCGGCGCCAAGAAACTCGGCCTCTCCGAGGACGTCTACCGTGACCTGGTTGAGCGCGTCTCCAAGGAGCACGGACCCGCCCAGCGAAGCGCCGGCAAGTGCGATCGCCGGCAGCTCGATGCGATCGCCAACGAACTGCGCCGCCTGGGTGGCATCCCCGCCAAGGCAGCGTATGCGGCCAAGCGCTGGGCCGGCCGGCCCAAGGGCGACCTGTCCCCGCAGCTGTCCAAGATCGAAGCCCTGCTGGCTGATTCTGGGCGTGAGTGGGAATATGCCCATTCGGTGGCCCGCCACATGTTCAAGGTAGGACGCCTGGAATGGTGCAACCCGGATCAGTTGTCCAAAGTGATTGCCGCTCTTCAGATCGATGCCAATCGCCGCGCCCGGCGGGAGGCCCCTTCGGCATGAAGTCGATGGAGGCCCGCCGCAACGAGCTCTTGGCCAATGCCGCTTCGGCGGCGGCTACGGCTGCGCGTGCGCTCGGCCTCGGCGACGACTTCGCAGAGCAGATCGGCGCGGCGGTGGCGGACACCTTGGCCGAAGACTGGGGCGGCCAGACCATCTACTTTCCCCAGGACGCCTCATTCAAGCTCAGCCCACGCGAGCGTGAGATACTGGACGCCCACCGCAATGGGGCTACAGTTCCGGGCTTGGCGAAGCGATACAGAATGTCTGAGCAAGGGATCCGCAAGCTGCTCGCCAGGGCGAACTTCCGGGATCGTAACCTCAATCAGATGAGTCTGTTCCGCACAGCGCCCTGATTGCACCAGGCGCAATGGCTTTCCATCTCGATCCGCCATTGCCAGCTTTCTTCCGGGGTCTTCCGGCTAGATATCTCGCAGCCCCCCCTGATATATCTCACCCCTGAACACGCGGACACCCCCGCGAACCCAACCCGCCCCACCTCTGACAAATTCCCGGTGACGGATCGAAGAGCGTTGGGGTGTCGGGACGGAATTTGAAAGAGGGACGCGGCTTCGCCGCGTCCCTCTTTTGTTTGAGGGGCGTGCAAATTCCCGGTCACGGATGCTCATGTAGATCCACGCCATGCGTGGATGAGCTTGCTCGGAAAGCTCATCCACGCATGGCGTGGATCTACGGGCTTTTGATTTTCTTCTTCCATTCCGTGGCTGGCCGCGCAGGAAACCGTCAGGGGCCGGGCCGGGTGGGTTCGCGGGACCGTTGGCGCCATGGATGGCGCCATCGAGCCCCCATGGATGGGTTTACGGCGTGTCCCGCGAAC
>NZ_JAXAXL020000001.1:241313-276944 GCF_047497515.2 Stenotrophomonas maltophilia | reverse complement strand
CCACCCCGCCCGGCCCAGCCCATGAAGCCAGCGCTTTACGCGACCAAACACCGCCACGAGGGGCTCCGCCGTTGGCCGGAACCCCCGCGACAAACCCGCGCACGTGCGCAATCCCCACGAACGGCGGACAATGGAGACCTCAGGCGGCCCGCCGTGCCGCCCCTCCCGCTTTCCGCTGCAAGGATTCCCCCATGGCCGCCCGCAAGTCCTCCGCTCCGCTCATCGAAGTCACCGCCCGCCCGGGCCAGCCGCTGGGCATGGCACCGGCCACCTTCCTGCGCGACTTCTGGCAGAAGCGCCCGTTGCTGATCCGCAACGCCTTCCCGGATTTCCAGACCCCGGTGCAGCCGGAAGACCTGGCCGGGCTGGCCTGCGAGGAAGGCGTGCTGGCGCGCCTGATCGAGCACGACAAGACGCAGGACAGTTGGCGCGTTCGCAGCGGTCCGTTCCAGGAAGACATCTTCCCCGCCCTGCCCGACCACGACTGGACCCTGCTGGTGCAGGACGTGGACAAGTGGGACAAGGACGTGCGCGCCCTGATCGAGCACTTCAGCTTCCTGCCGCGCTGGCGCATGGACGATGTGATGATCAGCTTCGCCGCCACCGGCGGCTCGGTCGGCGCCCACGTCGACCAGTACGACGTGTTCCTGCTGCAGGCGCACGGCCACCGCCGCTGGCAGATCGACGCCAGCGAATCGATCAAGGGCAAGCAGCCGCCGCTGGGCTTCCGCCCGGACGTGGAACTGAAGCTGCTGAAGGTGTTCAAGCCGACCCACGACTGGGTGCTGGCGCCGGGCGACATGCTGTACCTGCCGCCGAACGTGCCGCACCACGGTGTCGCCGAAGATCCCTGCCTGACCTTCTCGTTCGGCATGCGCGCACCGGCCTCGGCCGAGCTGATCAGTGACTACCTGGACACCCTGATCGCCGATGCCGACGAGAACATCCGCTACCAGGACGCCGACCTGAAGGTGCCGGCCGACCCGAACGAAATCGACACGGTGGCGATGGCGCGGGTGATCACCGCGCTCAATGCCATCCGCATGAACGACCCGGACAAGCTGGGTGACTGGTTCGGCCGTTTCATCACCACCTACCGCGCCGCCGGCGAAGTGATGGCCCACCAGGCCGCACCGGCACAGGAAGAAGTGGTTGAAGCACTGGCCTCCGGCCTGCTGCTGCAGCGCCATCCGTGGGCGCGACTGGCCTGGCGCCAGGCCAAGCGTGGCGCCAGCCTGTATGTCAGCGGCCAGGACTTCGCGCTGCCAGTGAAGGACGCCCAGCGCCTCGCAGGCGCCGAACAGCTCGATGCCGGCGCCTATCGCGGGCTGTCCGACAAGGGCCGTGCCGTGGTCCAGCAGCTGCTGGTCGGTGGTGTGTTCCAGCTGATCGACCCCAACGAGCTGTATGACGCCGAAGACGAGGACGACGGCGAGGACGCCATGGTCCTCGGCGAGGTGGTCGAAGGCCGTGACCGCGTGGAGGCGATCGATGCGGACGCGGTGTCCGACGATGTCCACACCGTGACCGTGCACGACGACGGCATCGAGGTCATCGTCAACTTCGAGGATCACGACGAAGACGACAGCGACGACGGTC
Source organism: Stenotrophomonas maltophilia (assembly GCF_047497515.2). GTDB lineage: Bacteria > Pseudomonadota > Gammaproteobacteria > Xanthomonadales > Xanthomonadaceae > Stenotrophomonas. Next base: position 275,345 of record NZ_JAXAXL020000001.1, on the reverse strand, counting down.
GCGCCTGAGCCCTGCCGTGATCCGGGTCCAGCAGGTCAGCCACGCCGACGCCCACGTTGCCATCCACGACGTGCGCCAGCGCGTGTTCGTGCAGGAACAGGGCATCGCCGCCGAGCTGGAGCGCGACGCGCTGGACCCGGTCAGCGCCCATGTGCTGGCGCTGGATGCCGACGGCGAACCCGTCGGCACCGGCCGGCTGACCCCGGATGGACGTATCGGCCGCATGGCGGTGCTGGCCAGCCATCGCAGCCATGGGGTCGGCCAGGCGCTGCTGGAGGCACTGGTGGAGGCCGGGCACCGGCTGGGCCTGGCCGAACTGCACCTGCACGCACAACTGCCGGCCCGTGATTTCTACGCCCGCCAGGGTTTCCTGCCCGAAGGTGCGGTGTTTGAAGAAGCCGGTATCGGCCACCAGCAGATGCGCCGCCGGTTGGGTGCCACCACTGCCATCGACAGCCGCGACCAGGCGGTGGCCATCACCACGGCGATCATCCACCGCGCCCGCCGCCAGTTGTGGCTGCACAGCCGCCAGCTGGACCCCGGCCTGCTGGACGCCCCGCCGGTGCAGGCCGCGTTGCGCCGCTTCGCCACCGCCCGCCATGACAAGCAGCTGCGGGTGATCGTGCACGACGCGGCGGCCGTTGCCGCGGCCGGCCTGCCCTTGCTGGCGCTGGCCCAGCGCCTGCCCAGTGTGATCCAGTTCCGCGAGGCGACCGACCCGGTCGACCGTGCGCTGGCCTCGGCCTGCCTGCTCAACGATGCCGGCGACTTCTACTTTCGTCTGATGGGGCATCGCCTCGACGGCGAGGCCGGCGTCGCGCTACCGGCACGTTCGCAGCCGTTCGAGCTGCAATTGCAGCGTGTCTGGGACCGTTCGCGCGATTGCAGCGAGCTGCGCGCACTCGGCATCTGAGCGGGCCCGATCGATCGAACCTGTCTGGGAGCGGCACCGGGGGACGTGGGATGCCTGTGGTGGTGCCCCTTCGTGTCCGGTTGGGGGTACAATTTGGCTGTTTGAACGCGCCCGTGCATGGCTATTCATCTAGCTGCCGGGTCCTTCTGAAGCCATACCCCACAAAGCGAATCAACACCCTCCATCGTGGACAATCAACTGAAGCAGTTTGCGCAATCTTCGCAACTCGCCGGCGGCAACGCCTCCTATGTCGAGGACCTGTACGAGCAGTACCTGGTCTCCCCGGATAGTGTCGATCCCAAATGGAAAACCTACTTCGACGGCTTCAAGGGCCGCGAAGCAGGTGACATTCCGCACTCGGCCGTCATCTCCCACATTGCGGACGCGGCCAAGGATGCGCTGAAAGCCGGCACCGGCAACGGTGCGGGCGACGAGCGTGAGCGCAATGTCGGTCGTCTGATCACCGCCTACCGTTCGCGCGGCCACCTGGATGCCCGCCTGGACCCGCTGGGCCTGACCACGCCGGTCAACACCCCGGACCTGGGCCTGCCGTTCCACAGCCTGTCCGATGGCGACCTCAACAGCGAGTTCAGCACCGGCGGCGTCGGTGGCCAGCCGCGCATGAAGCTGCGTGACCTGCTGGCGCGCCTGAAGGCGACCTACACCGGCTCGATCGGTGCGGAGTTCATGCACATCTCCGAGGTCGAGCAGCGCCAGTGGATCTACAAGAAGCTGGAACTGGCCGGTGGCAACTACCAGCTGGACGCTGACACCCAGCGCCGCACGCTGGAGCGCCTGACCGCAGCCGAAGGCCTGGAGCGCTACCTGCACACCAAGTACGTCGGCCAGAAGCGCTTCTCGCTGGAAGGTGGCGATTCGCTGATCCCGATGATGGACACCATCATCCGCAGCGCCGGCAAGGATGGCGTCAAGGACGTGGTGATCGGCATGGCCCACCGCGGCCGCCTGAACGTGCTGGTCAACACCCTGGGCAAGAACCCGCGCAAGCTGTTCGACGAGTTCGAAGGCAAGTTCGAGCACGACGAGCACGCCTCGGCCGGTGACGTGAAGTACCACATGGGCTTCTCGGCCGACGTCGCCACCGACGGTGGCCCGGTCCACCTGGCGCTGGCGTTCAACCCGTCGCACCTGGAAATTGCCGACCCGGTCGTGGCCGGTTCCGTGCGTTCGCGCCAGGAGCGCCGCAAGGACACCGCCCGCAAGCAGGTGATGCCGATCCTGATCCACGGCGACGCGGCCTTCTCCGGCCAGGGCGTGGTCATGGAGCTGTTCCAGATGTCGCAGGCGCGCGGCTTCGCCGTCGGCGGCACCGTGCACATCGTGGTCAACAACCAGGTCGGTTTCACCACTTCCAACCCGCTGGATACGCGCTCCACGCGCTACGCCACCGACGTGGCGAAGATGATCGCCGCCCCGGTGCTGCACGTGAACGGTGATGATCCGGAAGCGGTGGTGTTCGCTGCGCAGCTCGCCTTCGAGTTCCGCCAGACGTTCGCCAAGGACGTGGTGATCGACCTGATGTGCTACCGCCGTTGGGGCCACAACGAGGCCGACGAGCCGGCGATCACCCAGCCGCTGATGTACCAGGTGATCCGCAAGCACGCCACCACCCGCGAGATGTACGCCGAGCAGCTGGAAAAGGCGGGGGTGATCGCCGCCGGTGCCGGCAAGGCGATGGTCGATGCGTACCGCGAGAAGCTGGACGCCGGTGAAGTGACCACCGAGCTGGCCAAGGTCGAGAAGACCCCGCCGAGCAGCCCGCTGTTCGTCGATTGGCCGAAGCTGCTGGAAGGCAAGCTGTCCGATCCGGTCTCGACCAAGGTCGAGAAGAACAAGCTGGTCGAGCTGGCCAAGCTGATCAACACCGTGCCGGACGAAGTGCAGCTGCACTCGCGCGTGGCCAAGGTCTACGACGACCGCCGCAAGATGGCCGCCGGCGAGATCCCGGGCGACTGGGGCTTTGCCGAAAACCTGGCCTACGCCACCCTGCTCGACGAAGGCCATGCGCTGCGCCTGGTCGGCCAGGACGTCGGCCGCGGTACGTTCACGCACCGCCACGCGATCCTGCACGACCAGAAGACCGACAACTACTACATGCCGCTGCGGCAGCTGGTGGATTCGCCGGAAAAGGCCACCGTCATCGATTCGCTGCTCAGCGAAGAAGCGGTGATGGCCTACGAGTACGGCTTCTCCACCACCGATCCGAACACGCTGTGCATCTGGGAAGGCCAGTTCGGCGACTTCGCCAACGGCGCCCAGGTGGTGATCGACCAGTTCATCGCTGCCGGTGAAGCCAAGTGGGGCCGTATCTCCGGCCTGACCCTGCTGCTGCCGCATGGCTACGAAGGGCAAGGCCCGGAACACAGCTCGGCGCGCCTGGAGCGCTTCCTGCAGCTGTGCGCGCTGGAAAACATGCTGGTGGTGGTGCCGTCGACCCCGGCACAGGCCTTCCACATGCTGCGCCGCCAGCTGCACCTGACCACCCGCAAGCCGCTGGTGGTGATGTCGCCGAAGTCGCTGCTGCGCCACAAGTTGGCCGTGTCGACCCTGGACGAACTGGCCAACGGCGAGTTCCAGCACCTGATCGGCGACGCCAACGCCGATGCCAAGAAGGTCAAGCGCGTGGTGCTGTGCTCGGGCAAGGTCTACTACGACCTGCTGGAAGACCAGACCAAGCGTGGCCAGGACGACGTGGCGATCATCCGCGTGGAGCAGCTGTACCCGTTCCCGCGTGCGCTGCTGGCCGCCGAACTGAAGAAGTACGGCAAGGCCACCGACGTGGTGTGGACGCAGGAAGAACCGCAGAACCAGGGTGCGTGGTACCAGATCCGCCACCACCTGCAGTTCTGCCTGGCCGATGGCCAGAACCTGCACTACGCCGGTCGCGCACGCTCGGCTTCGCCGGCTGCCGGTCACATGGCTGACCACGTCCGCGAACAGCAGCAGCTGGTCGCCGATGCACTGGTCAACCCGTTCAACGACACGTTCGCTGAATAATCCTCCCCCTATTTAGAAGACAAACCAGGAAGCTCCCGCAATGGCCACCGAAGTCAAAGCCCCGGTACTGCCCGAATCCGTCGCCGACGGCACCATCGCCACCTGGCACAAGAAGGTCGGCGACGCCGTCAAGCGCGACGAAAACCTGCTTGACCTGGAAACCGACAAGGTCGTCCTGGAAGTGCCGTCGCCGGTCGATGGCGTGCTCAAGGAAATCAAGTTCGCCGAAGGTTCGACCGTGACCTCCAGCCAGGTCGTGGCGATCATCGAAGAAGGCGCCGTCGCGGCTGCCCCGGCTCCGGCTGCTGAAGAGAAGAAGGCTGAAGCCGCACCGGCCGCTGCCGCTGCTCCGGCCGCTGCCGCTGCTCCGGCTCCGGCTGCCAAGTCGGCCGCCGACGCACTGCCGCCGGGCGCCCGCTTCACCGCCATCACCGAAGGCGTGAACCCGTCTGACGTCGACGGCACCGGCCGCCGCGGCGCGGTGACCAAGGAAGACATCGTCAACTTCGCCCGCAACGGCGGCGCCGGCAAGGCCGGTGGCGCACGTCCGGAAGAGCGCGTGCCGATGACCCGCATCCGCAAGCGCATCGCCGAGCGCCTGATGGAGTCGAAGAACTCCACCGCCATGCTGACCACCTTCAACGAAGTCGACCTGTCCAAGGTGTCGGCGGCGCGCAAGGAACTGCAGGACGAGTTCGTCAAGGCCCACGGCATCAAGCTGGGCTTCATGAGCTTCTTCGTGAAGGCCGCTGCCAACGCGCTGCAGCGCTTCCCGCTGGTCAACGCCTCGATCGACGGCGACGACATCATCTACCACGGCTACTCGGACATCTCGATCGCCGTCTCGACCGAGAAGGGCCTGGTCACCCCGGTCCTGCGCAACGTCGAGCGCATGTCGTTCGCCGACATCGAGAAGACCATCGCCGACTACGCCAAGAAGGCCCGTGACGGCAAGCTGAGCCTGGAAGAACTGCAGGGCGGCACCTTCACCGTGACCAACGGCGGCACCTTCGGCTCGCTGCTGTCGACCCCGATCATCAACCCGCCGCAGAGCGCCATCCTGGGCATGCACGCCATCAAGGAGCGTCCGATCGCCCAGAACGGCCAGGTCGTGATCGCGCCGATGATGTACCTGGCGCTGTCCTACGACCACCGCATCATCGACGGCAAGGATTCGGTGCAGTTCCTGGTGGACATCAAGAACCAGCTGGAAAACCCGGGCCGCATGCTGTTCGGCCTGTAAGACACCTCCCGCCCCTCCGCGCCTGCGCGGAGGGGTTCTGGTAATGCATCAAGGAATAATTCAATGGCTGAACAATTCGACGTCGTCGTCATCGGTGCCGGCCCGGCCGGTTACCACGCTGCCATCCGCGCGGCACAGCTGGGCCTGAAGACCGCCTGCATCGACGCAGCGCTGGGCAAGGACGGCAAGCCGGCCCTGGGCGGTACCTGCCTGCGCGTGGGCTGCATCCCGTCCAAGGCGCTGCTGGATTCCTCGCGCCAGTTCTGGAACATGGGCCACATCTTTGGCGACCATGGCATCAGCTTCAAGGATGCCAAGATCGACGTCGAGGCGATGGTTGGCCGCAAGGACAAGATCGTCAAGCAGTTCACCGGCGGCATCGGCATGCTGTTCAAGGCCAACAAGGTCGCTGCCTACTATGGCTTCGGCGAACTGCAGCCGGGCAACGTGGTCAAGGTCACCCAGCATGATGGTTCCGTCGTCGAGCTGAAGGGCACCAACGTGATCATCGCGGCCGGTTCGGATTCGATCGAACTGCCGTTCGCCAAGTTCGACGGCGAGACCATCGTCGACAACGTCGGCGGCCTGGACTTCACCGAAGTGCCGAACCGCCTGGCGGTGATCGGCGCCGGCGTGATCGGCCTGGAACTGGGCAGCGTGTGGAAGCGCCTGGGCGCTGAAGTCACCATCCTGGAAGCACTGCCGGAGTTCCTGGCCGTAGCCGACGCCGAAGTGGCCAAGACCGCTGCCAAGGAATTCAAGAAGCAGGGGCTGGACATCCGCCTCGGTGCCAAGGTCTCCAAGACCGAGATCACCGGCAAGGGCAAGAAGAAGGAAGTCGTTGTCACCTATACCGACAGCGAAGGCGAAAAGACCCTGACCGTGGACAAGCTGCTGGTGGCCGTTGGCCGTCGCGCCGCCACCAAGGGCCTGCTGGCCGAAGGCACCGGCGTCAAGATCAACGAGCGCGGCCAGATCGAAGTCGACGCGCACTGCCACACCGGCGTCAACGGCGTGTGGGCGGTCGGCGACTGCGTGCGCGGCCCGATGCTGGCGCACAAGGGCTTCGAGGAAGGCATCGCGGTGGCTGAGCTGATCGCCGGCCTGCCGGGCCACGTCAACTTCGACACCATCCCGTGGGTCATCTACACCGAGCCGGAACTGGCCTGGGTCGGCAAGACCGAAGCGCAGCTGAAGGCCGAAGGCATTCCGTACAAGGCCGGCAGCTTCCCGTTCGCCGCCAACGGCCGTGCCGTGGCAATGATCGAGCCGGCAGGTTTCGTGAAGATCCTGGCCCATGCCGAGACCGATCGCATCCTCGGCATGCACCTGGTCGGCGCCAACGTCTCCGAGCTGGTGCACGAAGGCGTGCTGACCATGGAATTCAGCGGCTCGGCCGATGACCTGGCCCGCATCTGCCACGCCCACCCGTCGCTGTCGGAAGTGATCCACGACGCAGCGATGGCGGTCAGCAAGCGCGCCATCCACAAGGCGAACTGATCGTTCGCTGGTAGTGCCGGCCGCTGGCCGGCATCACCCGGATACGAAAAACCCCGCCTCGGCGGGGTTTTTTGTTGATCTTTCCACGTAGAGCCGGGCATAGGCTCGGCGCTACACCTTTCCAGCCGGCTTCTTCGGCGGGTCGTCGCAGACCTTGTGCTGCACAACCGTATCGCCGGCCTTCCATTCCTTCACCACCCGGCAGCGTTCGCGGGCTTTCGGTGTCGCTGCCGCCGCAGCATCCGCTTCGTCGGCAGCCGCAGTCTGCTGGCGCTCGAGCCAGGCAGACGACGGCGGCACGGCCGGTGTAGCCAGCGCCGGCAGCGCAACCAGCGCCAGCGTGGCGAGCGACACGGACCTCATGCGGTCACCGGGCCGCCACCGAGCAGGCGCGCCGGCAGCATGAACAGCGCACGCAGGAAGGCGAACAGCGCCGAGAACGTGATGCCGACCAGGCGGAACGGCAGGCTCAGCAGCCACACGAACGGCCAGGCGATCAGGGCGAGGATCGCCAACGGCCAGCACAGCACGAACAGCAGGCACCACACACCGAGCGCGAACAGGGTCTTCATCACGGTCTCCTTGGGGCGGCACCCCGCCGCCTGTGGACACCATGGCGCCCTGCCCTCCCCGCCCGCAAACGGTTTGCGACGAAACCGGGCTGGGGGCGATGAAACCGGTGGTTCATGGGGTTGCCGGCCAGCGGCCGGCACTACCGAACGAATTCACACCGGGACCGCGCCCGGGCGGCCATGGGCCACCTGGAAACGCGCCGCTGTACGCACCGCCGCGTCCGGGCGCAGCACGCTGTCGGCGAAACGCAGCTCGGCGTCCACGGTCTGCCGGTTCAGCTGCAGCTTCCACCAGCCACGACGGTCGCCGTCGAAGTAGCGGATATGCGGATTCTGCGGAATCGACGGACCGTAGTACGGGCCATAGGGCGTATCGTCGCCGCCACTGCTGATCGCCGGCGCGATGAACTCGGTGGCCACCACCGGGGCATCGGCCGTGTCGAAATCCAGCTTCAGGTCGTTGACGAAGGTGGAATGCCAGTCGCCACCGAGCACGATGGCGTTGCCCTGCCCGCCTGCCTGCAGCGTCTGCAGCAACCGTTTGCGTGCAGCGGGGTAGCCATCCCAGGCGTCGTTCCAGAAGCGCTCGCGCGGCGTTCCGCCGTCCAGCCGCAGCTGCGCCATCAGCAGCTGCTGCACCACCACGTTCCAGCGCGTGCCCTGCGCAGCGGCCATCGACTGCGCGAACCACGCCTCCTGGCCTGCACCGAGCATGCTCATGCGCGGGTCCAATGCGGCATCACAGCGTGGTGACTCACCCACCCCACAGGGATTGGCCGGGCGGAACTGGCGGCAGTCGAGCAGGGTCAGCTGTGCCAGGTCGCCATAGCGCAGGCGACGGTGCACGCGCAGGCCGTCATTGCCCGCGGGCGAACTGCGCATCGGCAGGTGTTCGTAGAACGCGCGGTAGGCCGCGGCGCGACGCACGATGAAATCTTCGGTCGAGACGCCGGGCTTTTCCGGGTGGATGCCGGAGTAATCGTTCTGCACTTCGTGATCGTCCCAGATCACCGCGAAGGCATGTGCGGCGTGCGCGGCCTGCAGATCCGGATCCAGCTTGTACAGCGCGTACTGGTCACGGTAGCGCTCCAGGCTGACCGTCTCGCCGCTGAAGCGCTCGGCATCCAGCGTGCGACCGCGTGCGTTCTGCAGCGGGCTGTATTCGTACAGGTAGTCTCCGGCATGCAGTACCAGGTCGACATCGCTCCGCGCGATGTCGCGCAGTACCGGGTAGTAGCCACTGTTCCAGGCTTGGCAGGTGCACAGCGCCAACCGCAGCTGCTGCAGCTGCATGTCCGGCAGCGGCGCGGTGCGGAAGTGGCCGACCGCGCTTTCCTCATCGCCGTCGCAGGCGAATCGATAGTAATAGTCGCGGCCCGGGCGCAGGCCGTTGACCTCCACATGCACCGAATGGGCCAGCTCCGGCACCGCGGCAGCGACGCCGCGCTGCACCAGCCGGCGCATGCCCGGGTCTTCGGCCACGAACCAGCGCACCGGCACCGCCCGCGACGGCATGCCGCCGCCGTTGAGCGGGTCCGGGGCCAACCGCGTCCACAGCACCGCCCCCTGTGGATCCGGATCACCAGCAGCGACACCGAGGGTGAACGGATCACGCCCCAGCCGCGGCCGTGGGCCGGCCGTGGCCAGCCCCGGCATCGCCGCCAGCGCGATCGCCGCCCCCGTGCCCTGCCACGCCATGCGCAGCAGGCGACGACGGTCTTCCGGATCGACAGTCCCGCGCATCAGAAGCGCACGGTCGCCGTGGCCATCACCTGCCGCGGCGCGCCGACCTGCATCGTCGCCAGGCTGCGGGTCGGGTCGGCGGCGTAGGTGCCGTTGGTGTTGATCGACGACAGGTAGCGTTTGTCGGTCAGGTTGGTCAGGTTCAGCGCCACGGTCAGGTTCTGCGCCGGGCCAAGCTTGCCGAAGTCATAGGCCACCGACGCGTTGACCAGCCAGTAGCTCGGCACCGACAAGTCATTGGTGTAGGTCACGTAGCGCTTGCCGACATGGTTGGCCGACAGGCGCATGTCCCATGGGCCCGGGGTCCAGGCCAGGGTGCTGGCGAACATCCATTCCGGGGTGTCGACGGTCTTCTTGCCGCGGGTCGGCACCACGCCGTTGTTCACGTAGTCGTTGTCGTAGGTGCTGTCATTCCACGACAGCGCGTTGGACCAGGCCAGGTCCTGCATCGGCTTCAGCTGCAGCGTCGCCTCGGCGCCGCGGCTGGTCACCGAACCCACGTTCGAGAACAGCGCCGGGCAGCCGAGGATGCCCACGCATTGGGCGATCGCCAGCAGGCGGTTGTCGAACTTGACGTCATACGCTGCCACCGAGGCTTCATAGCCGCGGCCGTAGCCACGCCAGCCCAGCTCGAGGGTGCGCGACTGCTCCGGCTTCAGGTTCTGCGCGCTGGCGTCGAAGGCGGCCTGCGGCACGTTGAACGGGCTGCCGACACCCAGCGCATAGGCCGCGATGTTCTTGGCAAACGAACCGAAGATCTCGTTGCCTTCGTTGAGCTTGAAGTTGAAGCCGGCCTGCGGCAGGAAGCCCTTCTTCGCGGTCAGGCTGCTGTTGTTGGCATAGCTGCCCAGCGGCGTGCGCACGCTGGTGCGGGTGTGCGGCGACTTCGCACCGATGTCGATGGTCAGCCGGTCATCGAACAGGCGGAAGCGGTCCTGCACGTAGAACTGGCGGGTGATGGTGGTATAGCGCTGGTGCCACACGCGCTGGTCCGGATTGCGCAGGAAGAAGTCGTCGGTGATCGGGCCGTCGATGTAGTAGAAGTTGCGCTGCACGCTGTGGCCGTTGTCCTCGTACCAGAGGCCGGCCTCGAGTTCGTGGCCGCCGACATTCCAGGTGAATGCCGAAGTCACGCCAGTGCGGTCGATCGCGTATTCGGTGGTGCGGATCGAGATCGGGATCTCGCGGCTGGTACCCGGGTTGGACGGATTGGACGGGCTGAACCAGTGGCCCTGGCCACGGTTGCTGTGGTTGTAGACGTTGACCTTCAGCCGCATCGATTCGTTCAGGCCGAAATCGCCGGCGATGCTGGACAGGTCATCGTTGCGCAGGCCATGGCCGGAGTAATACGCATCCCACGGGCTGTTGACGCCGCCGCTGAATGTGCCACGTGCGGCGGCGACCGCGCGATCCCAGTCCGGCGCGTAGTTGTCCCAGTCCCAGCCGAGGCGATCGATCATCTCCAGCGACAGGTCCTGGTAGTCCGCTTCGACGCGCCGCGAGACATTGAACAACGCGGTGATCTTGCTGTCTGTACCGAAGTTGTAGGTCGCCTTGCTGTTGAACTGTTTCAGCTCCTGCGAGCCCTTGCCCTTCCACTTGTCGCCCTCGGAGTACACACCGGACAGGTAGGCGGCGAAGCCCTGGTGCTCGCCGGTCTCCAGGCGCGCATAGCTGCGCCGCGCACTGTCACTGCCGAAGCCCTGCGCCAACACCACGCCGAACTCGGTGGACGGATCGATCGAATAGAACTGGAACACGCCACCGAGATTGCTGGTGGACGGCGTACCCAGTGCGCCGATGCCGGTGGAGACTTCGGCACCGCCGAGGTTCTCGCTGATCACCGCGCGGCTGATGTGCAGGCCGTTGCTGTTGCCATAAGCCATGTTGCCCAGCGGAATGCCATCGAGGGTGTAACCGAGGCGGTTCTGGTTGAAGCCGCGCAGGCTGATGGTGGTGGACCACTCGTAGGCGCCGGTGGCATCGGCCGATTCGAAATGCACGCCCGGCTTGGTCGCGAGCAGCTTCAGCGGATTGGCGCCGGGCGGCAGCACCTTCATGTCCTCGGCGGTCACGCGCTGGACCTGGCGGGCTTCGCCGCGGCCGATCACCGAGATCGAATCGAGCGTGGTGGCCGACTGCGCGTCGGTGGCGGGAGCGGTTTCAGCAGCGGCCAGCGACGGCAGCGAAGCACAGACCAGCAGGGCCAGCAGGTTGCGGCGAAGCGGAGCGTGGGACGGCATGGGGGCGGATTCCTTGGGCACGCTGGACGCCGAAGGGCGGCGTCGAAAGGGCAGCAGCGGCGGAATCGTAGAAGCGGCGCGTTACATGTCATTTACACGCCACGTACGGAAGTTTGGCGTTTCGAATGGTCTGCCGGCCGTGGGGTGAGTGCCGGCCAGCGGCCGGCACTACGGTTATTCGAACGAACCGACCGAGTCGTGGGCCAGGTTGTCGAAACGCGTGTACTCACCGAAGAACTTCAGCTTGCACGAGCCGGTCGGGCCACCTCGGTGCTTGCCGATGATGATCTCGGCCAGGCCCTTGTCCGGCGAGTTTTCCTTGTTGTAATAGTCGTCGCGGTAGATGAACACGATCATGTCCGCGTCCTGCTCGATTGCGCCCGATTCGCGAAGGTCGGCCATCACCGGGCGCTTGTCGGTACGTGTTTCCAGCGAGCGATTGAGCTGCGACAGCGCGATCACCGGCACGTGCAGTTCCTTGGCCAGGCCCTTCAGCGAACGCGAGATCTCCGAGATTTCGGTCGCACGGTTTTCGCTGTTGCCCGGCACGCTCATCAGCTGCAGGTAGTCGATCACCACCAGGCCAAGATCGTGCTCGCGCTTGAGGCGGCGGCACTTGGAACGCAGCACTTCCGGCGACACACCCGGCGTATCGTCGATGAAGATCTTGGTTTCCTTCAGCATCTTGATCGCGCTGGTGACGCGGCTCCAGTCCTCGTCTTCCAGCTGGCCGGTACGCAGGCGCTGCGCGTTGATGCGGCCGTTGGAGGAAATCAGGCGCATCGCCAGCTGCGAGGCCGACATTTCCATCGAGAACACCGCAACACCCTTCTTCGACTTGATCGCCGCGTACTCGGCGATGTTCAGCGCGAAGGTGGTCTTGCCCATGGCCGGGCGCGCGGCCAGGATGATCAGGTCGGTCGGCTGCAGGCCGGCGGTCATCGCATCGAAGTCGGTGTAGCCGGTCGGCAGGCCGGTGATGTTGCCGCCATTCTCGAAGCGGTTGCGCAGCTCTTCGAAGGCGTCCTTCAGCGCACCAGGCATCGCCACGAAATCGGTACGGCCCCGTGCGCCCTGCTCGGCGATGGCGAACACGCTCTTTTCCGCCGAGGCCAGCAGCTCGCTGCTGTCACGGCCTTCGGGCTGGAAACCGTCGTTGACGATGTCGGTGCCGACCTGGATCAGCTGCCGCAGCACCGCCTTGTCACGCACGATCTCGGCATAGGCCACGATGTTGGCCGCCGACGGCGTGGTACTGGCCAGCTCGATCAGGTAGGCGCCATCGCCGACCAGTTCCAGCTTGCCCTGCGATTCGAACCACTCGCCCAGGGTCACCGCATCGAACGGCCGCTCGCGCTCGGACAGCTCGCGGATCGCGCGGTAGATCATCTGGTGGTCGCGGCGGTAGAAATCGCCCTCGGTCAGCTGGTCGTTGACCCGGTCATAGGCCTCCGGCGCCAGCATCAGGCCCCCCAGCACCGCCTGCTCGGCCTCCACCGAATGCGGCGGCACCCGCAACTGGTCGATGCGCGACTCGTCGCGATCACGATCGAAGCCATCACCGCGCTCTCTGCGGTTGGAACGGAAGCCGGAACGAGCGGACATGCTGCGGTGTTTCCTGCGAAAGTGGGCCGGGCCAGTGTAGGCATGCGCCGACCCCGGCAGCCATGGACAAGCCTGTGGATAAGCCGTGGAGAAACGGGGGATATCCGCCGGTGCCTGCCAGACTGGCGTGGGGGCGTCGCACTGCCTGCGACAGGCGCCGTTGCGGCACCCGAGCAGGCCATTATCGCAGATGGGGGCGACGACCGCTGGCGTCAATCGCCCTTGACGTGGACCGCGATCAGCGAAAGGAACCGGTCCACGTAGCCGTGCAGGAACTTCTGCGTGCCTTCGTTGTGGATCGTGCCGTCAGCATCGATCAGGCCGTCCTTGAAATGAATGAACGCCTCGGGCTGGCCGAGTACGTGCATGTCCAGGAACGCCAGGCTGTTGCGCAGGTGCTGCTGGGCCACGGCGGTGCCGATCTGGCCGATCGAGGCGCCGATCACTGCGGCCGGCTTGCCGGCAAACGCGCTGTCACCATACGGCCGCGAGCCGATGTCGATGGCATTCTTGAGCACGCCCGGCACCGAGCGGTTGTACTCCGGGGTCACGAACAGTACCGCGTCGGCCGCGCGCACCTGGTCCTTCAACCGGGTCCCCTGCGGCGGGTACTGGCCATCGAAATCCTGGTCGTACAGCGGCAGATCGCCGATCTGCACGTACTGGAAGCGCGCGCGGTCGCCGGCGATCTTCTCCAGCGCATGGGCCAGCTTGCGGTTGCAGGAATCCTTGCGCAGGCTGCCGACGAACACGGCGATGGTGGGAACGGACATCAGGACAGTCTCCTCACGGTGCGGGAGGCCCAGCCTAGCCGCCAAGCCCGTGCGCTTCGGTGAAGATCAGCGGCCGCTTACCTCGGCCCGCACCTGCCGCCAGTGCGCCTGCCAGGCCTGGAACATCAGCACGTTCCACAGGTGGGTGTGCCACTTGCGCTGCCCGCCGAGAAACTGCTGCCACAGCGGCTGCACCGCCGCCGCCGACAGTACGCCTTCGCGTTCCAATCGAGCCGGCTGCAGCAGATCCTCGGCCCACGGCCGCAGGTCGCCCTTGAGCCAATCGCTGACCGGCGCACCGAAGCCGCGCTTGGGCCGGTGCACCATCGACTGCGGCACGTAGCGGCCAAGAACACGCTTGAGCAGCACCTTGCTGGTGGTTTCGCTGCGTTTGAAGCCCAGCGGCAGCGACCAGGCGAACTCGGCCACGCGCCAATCCAGCAGCGGCGCACGTGCTTCCAGGCTGACCGCCATCGAGGTGCGGTCTACCTTGCACAGCAGGTCATCGGGCAGATACGTCACGTAATCGGCCAGCATCATCGCATCGGCCGGCGTGCCGGCGCCGTGCAGCGGGTCGGCCAGGTCGTAGAAGCTGCCTGCCGCCTGCGCGCCCAGCACCGCCGCGGCCGGATCGCGCCAACGCGAGATGCGGTTGCGGTACACATCGCCGATGCCGCGTGCGCCGGACTCGGCCAGCAGCGCAGCCAGGCCGCCGGTTCGCGAGGCCTCGCCCTGCTGCTGCGCGCGCGCGCCCATCCAGCGCCGCAGCGGGCCGGGCACCCGCCCCAGCATCTGCCAGTTGCGCAGCGCGCGCACATAACGGGTGTAACCAAAGAACAGTTCATCGCCGCCATCACCGGACAGCGCCACTGTCACGCCTTGCCGCGCCAGGCGCGCCACCAGCGCGGTCGGCACCTGCGAGGCATCGGCGAAGGGTTCGTCGAACATCGCCGGCAACTGCGGCACCACGGCCAGCGCATCGGCACCACTGACATACAGCTCGGTGTGGTCGCAGCCCAGGTGTGCAGCCAGTTCCTTGGCCAACGGCGCCTCGTCGTGCCCCGAATCGGTGAAGCCGATGCTGAAACTGTGCACCGGCTGCCCACTCTGCGCCTGCATCAGCGCGGCCACCAGTGACGAATCGGTGCCCCCGGACAGGAACACCCCCACCGGCACGTCGGCCACCATGCGCAGCGCCACCGCATCGCGCAGCAGCGTATCCAGCTGTTCCTCGGCCTCCTCGATGCGGCCCTGGAACGGCGCTGCCAGCGCCGCCTGCATGCGCGCCCTCGCATCCCAGAACGGGCGCTGCGCCTGCTCCGGGCGATGCGCGGCCGCACCGGCGGCCACAGCTTCAGCGTCCAGGCGCAGCACGCGCCCCGGCATCAGCTTGTAGCAGCGCTGGTGGATGCTGTGCGGTGCCGGGATGTAATCCAGGCGCAGCAGCAGGGTCAGCGCGTCACGGTCGATGTCGTTGTCGAAGGCCGGATGCTGCCACAGCGCCTTCAGTTCCGAGCCGAACACCAGCGTGTCGCCGGCCCAGCCGTAGTACAGCGGCTTCTTGCCGACGCGGTCGCGGGCCAGCCACAGGCACTGTTGCTGGCGGTCCCACAGCGCGATGGCGAACATGCCGTTGCAGCGCTGCAGGGTGTCCTCCATGCCCCACTGCAGAATCGCTGCCAGCAGGACTTCGGTGTCGGAATGGCCGCGGAAGGCGTGGCCCAGCGGTTCCAGCTCGGTGCGCAGCGCAGCGAAGTTGTAAACCTCGCCGTTATAGGCCATCACGTAGCGACCGTCGGCCGAAGCCATCGGCTGGTGGCCCAGCGGGGACAGGTCGAGAATGCTCAGGCGGCGATGCGCCAGCGCGATGCCGGCCCCGGCATCGACCCAGCTGCCACCATCATCCGGCCCGCGGTGGTGCAGCGCCTCGCCCATGGCCAGCACCTGCGCCTGCAGCACCTCGGCCGACGCCATCGGCGCCGGCAACAACATTCCCGCCAATCCACACATGCATCAAGCTTCCTGCGCCAGATCGAGGGCGGCGCCAATCACCGCATTGTCGCTTGGAAGCCCGAACATTGCTGCCCCCGCCAGCGGGGTATAGGTATCGGCACCGCAGACCCGGCGCAGCGGGAGATGGCCAAACCCCGCCTCGACCAGCGCGGTAACCACGCCCTCGCCGACCCCGCCGCTGTGACGGCCCTCATCCAGCACCAGCACGCGCCGGGCGCTGGCGGCCTGTGCGGCGATGAAACCGGCATCCAGCGGCACCAGCCAGCGCAGGTCGACCACCCGCACCTGCCAGCCCAGCTGCTGCTCGATCGCACGCGCCGCACGCAGCGCCATCGGTACGCCATTGCCATAGGTGAAGACCACCAGGTCCCCGGCGTCGGCCGCGTAGACGCGACCCTCGCCCGGCACCAGCGCCCGGCCCTGCGCCGGGTAGTCGAACAACCACTGGCCATCGCCCGCTTCGTGCAGATCCTTGCTCATGTACAGCGCGATCGGCTCCAGGAACACCGCCACGCGACCGTCTACCCGCGCCAGCGCGGCCAGCGTGCGCAGCATCATCACCGCATCGTCGCCGCGCGACGGGCAGCCGACCACCAGGCCCGGGATATCACGCAGCGCGGTGATCGAATTGTCGTTGTGGAAGTGGCCGCCGAAGCCCTTCTGGTAGCCCAGCCCGGCCACCCGTACCAGCATCGGGTTGCGGAACTGGTCGTTGGAGAAGAACTGCAGCGAGCAGGCCTCGCCGCGCAGCTGGTCGATGGCGTTGTGCAGATAGGCCAGGTACTGGATTTCCGGGATCGGCAGCATGCCCATGTTGGCCAGGCCCTGGGCCATGCCCAGGATCATGGTTTCGTCCAGCAGGGTGTTGAACACGCGGCGTGGGCCGAAGCGGCGCAGCAGGTCCTTGCTGACCGTGTACACCCCACCCTTCTGCGCCACGTCCTCGCCGAACAACAGGCTCTGCGGGTACTTGGCCAGCAACTCCTGCAGGGCGTGGTTGATCTGGATGGCCAGATGCCGCGGCGGCTGTCGTTCAGGCAATGCATCGGCACCGCCATACAGGGCTTCGCGTGCTTCGGGGGCGACTTCGCGTTGCGCTTCGGCCTGCACCGCCGCAGGCGAGTACGGTGCCAACGGCGCCATCACCTCCTGCAACGAGCGCAGCTTCGCGCTGCTTTCGGCATCGGCGGCGGCGGCCATGCAGCGCGCGCGCATCGTCTCGTAGGCGACCTCGATGGCCGCGGCATCCATCCAGCCGGACTCCAGCGCGATCTGCGCCGAGCGCAGCAGGGGGTCGCTCGCCTCGGCCGCACACAGCTCCGGCAGCGCGCGCCATTCCACCTCGAAATCGGTGCCGGCATGGCCCATCAGGCGCGTGGTGCGCAGGTGCAGGAAGGTCGGCCGCCGGGTACGCCGGCAGTGGTCCACTGCCGCCTGCACCTGGGCGTGGCCAATGGCCAGGTCCAGGCCATCGGCAAAGAAGTAGTCCAGCCCCGGCTGGCGACTGAAGCGCTCGGCGATCCAGCCGTCCGGCGTCTTCACCGAGATGCCCAGGCCGTTGTCCTCGCACGCGAACAGGACCGGTGCCGGCAGCTTCTGGTAGGCCGACCACATCGCCGTGTTGAACGCAGTCTGCGCGGTCGCGTGGTTGGCCGAGGCATCGCCGAACGAGCACAGCACGATGCTGTCGGCGGGAATCGGCAGCGCCTGCCCCAACCGCTTGCCACTCTCGATGGCCAGCGCGGTACCCAGCGCCTTCGGCAGGTGCGAAGCAATCGTCGAGGTCTGCGGCAGCACCCACAGCGGCTTGCTGCCCCACACCTTGTGGCGGCCACCACTGGCCGGATCGTCGGCGCTGGCGGCGAATGACAGTGCGGCATCACGCAGCGGATCGATGCCCGGCACCTGACGCGAACGCTCGGCCATGAAGGCGCCGGAACGATAGTGCAGGAATGCCGGATCGGTATGCCGGCAGGCCCGCGCCAGCAACGCGTTGCCTTCGTGGCCGGACGAACCGATGGTGTAGAAGACCTTGTTCTGCACGCGCAGCACGCGCGCCATCAGGTCCAGCTGGCGGCTGGCCAGCTGCGAATCGAACAGTTCGCCGAAGGCGGAGGCGGTGAGCGTGCTGCCTGGCAGGATCGGTGCATCCGGCGCCGGGCGCGGGCGCGGCGTGCCGCGCCAGCCACGCACCGACTCGAGGAAATTGGCGTCGCACACGTCGGCGCGGTTGAGCACGCGCATGCGTGCAGGAATCGGATCTGGAACCACAGCGAACATCGAACACCCTCCGTGTCGTTGTTGCTTTCCGCCGGGCATGGGGCCCTGCATCCGTAGCGTCGAGCTTGCCCGACTGCTCTGCAAACCCGTCGAGCAAGCTCGACGCTACTCGCGACCGTCCAGCCGTGTACGCACCTCGGCGGTCACCGCCGGCATCGCCATGAAGCGCGGCTGTGCACGTACCCGCTGCAACCACGCGCGCACTTCCGGGAACAGCTCCAGGCCGATGCCGCCCTCGCCCGCCACATCGGTGTAGGCGAACAGCGCGATGTCGGCGATGCCGTACTCACTGCCGGTGAACCACTGTGCCTGCCGCAGGTGCTGCTCCATCACCGCCAACGCATCAGCCGCCCGCTGCTGCAGGCGTGGCAGTTCGGCGCGGCGGGGGGAATCGACCGGGGTCCAGCCGCGGATGAAGCGCGCCACGGCCACGCACGGCTCATGCGTGTACTGCTCGAAGAACATCCAGCTCAGCGCCTGCGCGCGCTCCCAGCCGTCACTGGGCAGGTACGGCGTGCCTTCGGCCAGCCAGAACAGGATCGCGTTGGATTCGGTCAGCACGCGGCCATCGTCGCGGACGATCAGCGGCACCTTGGCGTTGGGGTTCAACGCCAGGAATTCCGGGGTGTGGGTCTGGCCATGGGCACTGTCCACTTCCACCCAGCGATAACGGCTGCCGAGCTGCTCCAGCAGCAGGCGCACCTTGTGGCAATTGCCCGAGACCGACATGCCATGCACGGTCAACGGAACGCGCTCTTCCACCATTGCCTGCTCCATCGGATCCGGCCGGCGGCCGGCTGCGTGCAGTCTGGCAAGTGCGCCGGTGAATGCCAAGCGCGGGTGCAGCATGCCCACACGGTAGTGCCGGCCGCTGGCCGGCAATCGCACGAATCCTGCTGCTACGAGGTTGCCGGCCAGCGGCCGGCACTACCAGGCAACGCTCAGCGCGCGCGTTTTCTCCACTGCTCGCGTGACTGGCCCCAGATCTGCATCGGCTTGTCGTTGTAGGGCGGCGGCAATTCACCCATGCGCAACAATGTGCTGCCGAGCTTGCGCGCGACCGCCCGCGAGTTGTCGTTGTTCTCGGCGATTGTATGGATCACCTCGTCCCAGCCCAGCGTGTCGAAAGCCCAGTCGATCGCCGCGACGGCGGCTTCCGGCGCATAGCCCCGGCCCCAGCTGGCGTGACGGATACCCCAGCCCACTTCGGTGCCCGGCCAGTCCTGGGGTTGCCACGGCCCCATCCGCCCGATCCATTCGCCGCTGGACTTCTCGATCACGCTGAACATCGAGAAACCGAACAGCTGCCAGGCGCCGGCCAGGCTGCAGAAGCCGCGCCAGGCCACCGAAGCCGGCTGCACGCCGCCCAGGGTGCGCATCGTGTCCTCGTCGGCGCAGAACGCCAGGTAGGGTTCGTAGTCCTCGCGCAGCAGGGGGCGCAGGACCAGCCGCTCGGTTTCCAGGCGCAGGTCGAAGATGCTCATGCCGACTCCATGTCGAAGGGACCCCATGATGGTGGATTCCCTGGCGGGGCGGATGAACATCGGCGCGCACAACGAAACGGGCCGGCAAGTGCCGGCCCGTTCACTACTGCATGCGGTGCCCGTATTACTGGCGGGTTGCGGCAGTGGCGCCGGCCGCAGCGGTCTGCGTGACCAGCTGACCATCAACCACCGGCAGGCGATCGCTGGACGGCTTGTTGTCCAGGCGTACGGTCTTTTCAGCGCCGTCGTAGCGATAGGTCACGTTGTAGCCCTTCACCACATCGTTGGTACCCATGGCGATGCGCGTGCCCGGCTTGCTGGCCATGCGCATGGTGCCGGTGGTGCCATCTTCGTTGCGGTAGGTCACGTTGTAGCCGGTGACGCGGCTCGACTCGGAGGTGGCGGTCTCGGTGTGGCACTGGCGCTCGGTGCGGTTGACCACGCGGCCACCGACATGGCGCTTGTCGATCTGGTTGCCGATGAAGCCACCGGCGACTGCACCGGCTGCGGTCGCGGCCTTCTTGCCGTTGCCACCGCCGACCTGGTTGCCCAGCAGGCCACCGACCACGGCGCCGACCACGGTACCGCCGACGTTGCCGTCACGCTCCGGCAGGCGCTCCTGTACGGTCACGTCCTCGCAGACCTCGTGCGGGGTCTGCGTGGTGGAGGTTTCACGTACCGGGTCAGTGCCGATCACGGTGGCGTAGGCCTTCTGCTTTTCGGTGATCGGATCGACCTTCAGCACATCGGCGTATTCCAGCCCACGCGGTGCGGACGGGTCCAGCGTGTCAGCACGGGCGCCATCATCCGTGGCACTGCCATCGACCAGGCGCGACTCGCCGTTGGGGGTTCCGGCGCTGAGGGAATCAGGCGACGTGCTGCCACTCTTCATGAAGGCGGCGGTGGCGATACCACCGACCAGCAGCGCGCCCGCTGCGACCAGGACAGTTGTAGTTGTGCTTTTCATGACCTGCTCCTTGCGGACCGTCCGCAACGTTCTCGGGCCAGATTGCAGCATGGGCTGCCTGAACGGAATCTCCACATTTCCTGCTCATTGCCATAACCCATTCAGCATCGGGAAATGCTGGGCCCGTGGTAGCGTTTGCATATTCCCCACGAGGACGTCCGTCATGGCCAACCCGATGCTGCTGCCGGTACTGCAATGGGCGCGCCGGCTGCGCTATCCCACCCTGTTCAAGCTCACCGCCGGCCTGTTCGTGCTGACCTTGTTCATCCCCGACCCGATCCCGTTCGTCGATGAGCTGGTGCTGGGCTTCGGCACCCTGCTGCTGGCCAACTGGAAGAGCCGCACCACCACCACGCCGCCACCGCTGGAGCAGCGTTGAGCCTGCTGGTCGACAGCCACTGCCACCTGGATGCCAGTGAATTCGATGCTGACCGCACGGCGGTGATCGAGCGCGCAGGCGCGGCCGGCGTGCGCGCGCAGGTCGTTCCTGCCGTCACCGCCGAAAGCTGGCCGAAGCTGCGCGAGGTCTGCCGCCAGGCACCCGGGCTGTACCCGGCCTACGGCCTGCATCCGATGTTCCTGGCCGCGCATCGGCCCGAGCATCTGCCGCTGCTGCGCGGATGGATCGAGCGCGAGCGCCCCTGCGCGATCGGCGAGTGCGGGCTGGATTTCTTCGTCGAGGGACTGGATGCGGAGGCACAGCAGGCGTACTTCATCGGCCAGCTGGAGCTGGCCCGCGAGTTCGATCTTCCGGTGATCGTGCACGCGCGGCGCGCGGTGGACGCGGTGATCGCGGCGATTCGCCGCACCGGGGGCCTGCGCGGCGTGGTGCACAGCTTTTCCGGCAGCCCGGAACAGGCTGCGCAGCTGCACAGGCTGGGTTTCCTGCTGGGCCTGGGCGGCCCCCTCACCTACGACCGCGCACAGCGGCTGCAGCGGCTGGTGCGCGAGATGCCGCTGGAGCAGCTGCTGCTGGAAACCGATGCACCGGACCAGCCCGACGCAGGCATCCGTGGCCAGCGCAACGAGCCGGCGCGGCTGGCCGTCATCGCCCGCCATGTGGCGGCGTTGCGTGGAATGGAACTGGATGCGGTGGCGCAGGCCACCACCGGAAATGCGCGACGGCTGTTCAAGCTGCCGGCAACGTAACGGTAGGTGCCGGCCGCTGGCCGGCATCCACGCTGATTCAAGCATTACGGAGTTGCCGGCCAGCGGCCGGCACTACCGTTATGCGTTGGCGCTGGCCTCAGCCGCTTCGGCCTTCACTTTCTTCGGCTCCAGCAGCATTTCCAGCGCCTTGCCCACCGCGGCGAACGCGAACGCGCCGGTGATGTGCGTGGCCGCACCCAGGCCGGCGCCGCAGTCCAGCTTCAACGCCGCGTCGGCACCCAGGTTCGGGCGCAGGCCGCAGACGCTGCCATCGGCCTGCGGGTACTTCACGTTTTCCAGCGAGTACACCGCCGGCACGCCGAAATAGCGCTTGGCATTCTTCGGGAAGTTGAATTCGCTGCGCAGCTTCTTGCGGATCAACGCCAGCATGGCGTCGTGTTCGGTGCGCGAGACATCGCGGATGCGTACCAGGGTGGGATCGGTGCGACCACCGGCAGCGCCGACGGTCAGCAGCGGCAGCTTGCGGCGGCGGCACCAGGCGATCGTCTCGACCTTGACCCGGAAGCTGTCGCAGGCATCGATCACCAGGTCGAAGCCCCGATCCAGCAGTTCGGCCATGTTGGAAACGGTCAGGAACGCCTGCACGGCATCGACCTCGATCTCCGGATTGATCGCGCGGCAGCGCTCGGCCATCGCCTCGGCCTTGTTGCGGCCGTAGTTGCCTTCCATCGCCGGCAGCTGGCGGTTGGTGTTGGACACGCAGATGTCATCGGCGTCGATCAGGGTCAGGTGGCCGACCGCTGAACGCGCCAGCGCTTCCACCACCCATGAGCCGACCCCGCCCATGCCCACCACGGCCACGCGACTGCCCTGCAGGCGCTCGAGCGCGCCCACGCCATACAGCCGTTCGATGCCGGCGAAGCGTTGTTTGACCTGTTCGTTCATCCCGCTATTTTAACGTGCAGCGGCCAGCGCCCACAGCGCGCCGGCATCGAACCCACCGTTGCACGCCCGGAGAGCCCGCATGAACGCCAGCCCGCCCCGCCCTGTCTCCACCGCCCACCGCTACGTCTTCATGCTTTGCCTGGGCCTGCTGATCGGCCTGGTTGCCACGGTGATGGTCGGCCGGGCCCTGAACGCCCGCCGCGATCCGTTCCCGGACAGCCTGATGCAGGTGATGCAGCGGCAATCGCAGCTGCTGCTACAGGCTCAGCAGCAGAACCGCTGCAGCCTGGCCGACAGCGTGCCGCGGCTGCAGGCCCTGCGCCTGCTGTCCAACGACCTCGATCTGGCCTTTCCCGGGCTGAAGGACAATGGCCAGTTCCAGCAGCACGCCAGCCAGCTGCGCGGCAACCTCAACGCTGCGCTGGCCGCGCCACCCAGCGACTGCGCCGCGCTGGCCAAGGTGGTCGACACCCTTCAGGCCGACTGCCGTGCCTGCCACCAGGACTTCCGCTGAGGCGCATTCATCCTGCAGCCGGGCACTGCGCACATGGTTGGCGCGTTGTTCACGTTCGAAAGGAGAGGATTCCTCCACCCTGCTGCATGACGCAGTACCACCCACCACACCCGCCTTCACGGCCAGGAGACGCCCCATGAAGATCCAGCTCATCGCTGCCAGTGCCATTGCTACCCTCGCCCTGGCAGGCTGTGCCACCTCGCCGGGTTACGGTGGCGGTGGTTACAACAACGGCTACAACAACGGCGGCTACGGCAACAATGGCGGCTACAACCAGGGCCGCTGTGCGGACTGCGGCATCGTCACCCGCATCAACACCGTCCAATCCGGCCGCACCGCGCCCAGCGCGACCGGCGCGATCCTCGGCGGCATCGTCGGCGCAGTGGCCGGCCATGAAATCTCCGACCACACCGGCGGCAGCCGTGGCAACAAGAACATCGCCGCCGCCGCAGGCGCAGTCGGTGGCGCGCTGGCGGGCAACCAGATCCAGAAGAACGTCACCAGCGACACCTACGACATCAGCGTGCGCATGGATGATGGCCGCACCATCGTGGTCAACCAGCGCGACCTCGGCGGCATCCGCGAAAACACCTATGTGCGCGTGGTCAATGGGCGGGTCATCCTGCGCTGACCTGCGGCGGGCCGGCAGCAAAGAAAAAGGCCCGCTCGCGCGGGCCTTTTTCATGCCGGAGTGCGGCAGGTATTACGCCGGCTGGACCTTGTCAGCCTGCAGGCCCTTCTGGCCCTGCACGACTTCGAAGGTAACGGCCTGGCCTTCCTTGAGGCTCTTGAAGCCCTGGGTCTCGATGGCGCGGAAGTGCACGAACACGTCCTCGCCATTCTGCCGGCTGATGAAGCCGAAGCCCTTCGCATCATTGAACCACTTTACGGTACCGGTCTCGCGATCAGCCATCTCACTAACTCCCTTTGACTCTCTCTTGTTGTTGGAAACGCCTGGTGGGCGGCTGACAAGCAAGGGGGAAGCGAGGTGCATCGATGCAGCGGATCGGAAAGATCTTGCTTCATCAGGCCACGATCCACGGTGACCTTGCCAAGCTCAGCGACTGCAACTTAACCCGCCCAAAACGAAAAAGCAACTGGCAAAATCTTTCACTGTCAACCCCAAAACGACGACCATACGGAGCAGCATGGGACTCTCATTCATCTTGTATCTGCTAGCGGTCATCTTTGTCCTCGTCGGCATCGCCGGCATCGTCCTGCCGGCCCTGCCCGGCGTGCCGCTGGTGTTCATTGGACTGCTGCTGGCCGCCTGGGCCGACGGCTTTGCCCATGTCGGCTGGCCCACGCTGGTCGCGCTGGGCGTACTTACCCTGCTCTCGCTGCTGGTGGACGTGCTGGCGACCGTGGTCGGCGCGCAGCGGGTCGGCGCCAGCCGCAAGGCCCTGTGGGGCACCTTCGTCGGCAGCATCGTCGGCCTGTTCTTCATGCCGATCGGGCTGTTTGCCGGCCCGCTGATCGGCGCCCTGCTCGGCGAGTACTGGCATACCCGCGAACTGGGACGTTCGACCAAGGTGGGCTTGGCCACCTGGCTGGGCATCCTGCTCGGCCTGGCCCTGAAACTGGCCGTGGTCATCGCAATGCTGGGCCTGTTCGCGTTCGCCTGGTTCCTGTGATCGGCACCACCTTCACGCCGCGCGCACGCGGTGCCCGTGCATAAACCGTGGGGCTGGCCGCGACGCGGTGCAGCCCCCACACTGTGCGATTCCCGTATTCACCGAAGGGCCTGCTGCAATGACCCTCCTTCCACTGCTTCCCCGCCTTGCACCGCTGGCGCTGGCCCTGGCCAGCATGCCGCTGGCCGCCCAGGAGTTCGCGCCGAGTGCCGAAGCTTCGCCGGCTGCGTGCGCGGCGATCACCACCGACGCAGCCCGCCTGGCCTGCTATGACCGCCAGTTCGGGCGCACCGCGCAGGCCACGGCCGAGGCCGACGCCGCTGCAGAAGCCGCCGCGCAGGCACGCCGCGAGGAACGGCAGAGCACGCGCCTGAGCCAGGGCGAGGAAAAACTGCGCGAACGGGTCGGCGACCTGTTCCGCCCAGCCGTGCCGGACAGCGCGCTGGCCAACGCTGGGCGCGGTTCCCTGCTGGACAGCCGCTGGGAACTGGCCGAAGACTCCAAGCTCGGGCCGTTCCAGCTGCGCGCCTACAAGCCCGTGTACCTGCTGCCCGCGTTCTGGACCAGCGACCGCAATACCACGCCGCACTCACCGAACCCGGCCAACACGGTCACCACGCCGCAGGTGCTGGACAGCGCGGAGCTGAAGTTCCAGATCAGCTTCAAGACCAAGATCGCCGAGAACCTGTTCGGCGACAACGGCGACATCTGGGCCGGCTACACCCAGAGCTCGCGCTGGCAGGCCTACAACGGCGAGGACTCGCGCCCCTTCCGCGAAACCAACTACGAGCCGGAAGTGATGATGGTGTTCCGCAACGGCTACTCGATCGGTGGCTGGCGCGGACGCATGACCGGCATCGCGCTGAACCACCAGTCCAACGGCCGCGCCGACCCGCTGTCGCGCAGCTGGAACCGGGTGATGCTCAACATCGGCCTGGACCGCGAGAACTGGGCGCTGGTGCTGCGCCCCTGGTACCGCATTCCCGAGACCCGCAGTGACGACAACAATCCGGACATCGAGGACTACATGGGCCGCGGTGACGCGACCCTGATCTGGAACCGCAATGGCCACGAAGTCTCGCTGATGGCGCGCCATTCGCTGCGCACCGGCAGTCGCTCGCACGGCGCGCTGCAGCTGGACTATGGCTTCCCGATCAGCAACCTGCTGCGCGGCCATGTGCAGATCTTCGATGGCTACGGCGAAAGCCTGATCGATTACAACCACAAGGCCACCTACGTCGGCGTGGGCGTGTCGTTGCTGGAGTGGTTCTGATGGACGTGACGATCTGGCACAACCCGGCCTGCAGCAACTCGCGCGGCGCACTGAAGCTGATCCGCGATGCCGGCTTCGAGCCGGTGGTGGTCGATTACCTGGGCAATCCCCCCGATGTCGCCACCCTGCGCCAGGTGCTGGCCGAATCCGGATTGAGCGCGCGTGATCTGGTGCGCAGCAAGGAAGCGCAGTTCGCCGAACTGGGCCTGGAAGATGCGGACGAGACCACGCTGCTGGCCGCGATGGCCGAACACCCGCGGTTGATCAACCGGCCGGTGGTGCGCACGCCCAAGGGTACGCGGCTGTGCCGCCCACCGGAAACGGTGCTGGATATCCTGTAACCCGCACTGCGTTGGTAGAGCCGAGCCATGCTCGGCTGCATTCATGGACTGCACGCGAACAGCAGCCGAGCATGGCTCGGCTCTACAGAACGGGTTACCGCCAGTCAGTGATGCCTTCGCGGCGATACACCTCGGCGAACGCCGGGCGCGCCTTCATCGAGGCGGCATGCGCCTTGAGCGCCGGCCAGGTGTCGCTGGGCTTCGGCATGTTGCGCGACCAGCGCATCAGCATCACCAGCATGTGGTCGACCACGCACGGCGTTGCACCCAACAGATACGGGCCGTGCGCCTGCAGATGCGTGGCCACCTGCTGCCAGGCCGCTTCCAGCCGCTGCCGTGCCATCTCGCGGCTGGCCTGCACATGCGCCTCGCCGGCCACTTCGTGCGGATAGAACCAGGCTCGATAGGCCGGCTGCAGCGTATTGGCGCACCAGAACATCCAGCGGTAGGCGTCGCCGCGCTGGGGCGTACCCACCGCAGGCAGCAGGCCGGCGTCCGGATGACGGTCGGCCAGGTACAGCGCGATCGCTGCCGCCTCGGTCAGTACCTGGCCATCGATCATCAGCGTCGGCACCACTCCGGCCGGATTCAGCGCCAGGTATTCCGCCGCCTTGTGCTCGCGTGCCTCGAAATCCAGCAGCACCAGCTCGTGCTCGATGCCCAGCTCGATCAACAGCCAGTGCACCACCAGCGCGGCGGTACTGGTCGAACCATACAGCGTGGTGCTCATGCAGTGGATCCTGTGCGGGTGGATCGGCCGATTATGCGCCCGTGCACGGGCCGTTGCTCAGCCGCAGCTGCTCATGCAGGTATCCCGCTGTTCACCACAGGACATCATCGGCGCGCGCATCGTGCAGTCATGCGCCTTCAGTTCGCAGGCACGGCGCAGTTCCGGGTTGGCAACGTCCTTGCAGCGCTTGTCCGGCGCGGGCACCACCTGCTGTTCGCAGCTGAACGCACTGTTGCCGGTCCTGCCCTGCGCCATGCAGCTGCGATAACTGGCCTGGCACTGCATGCGGCACTGCGAGGACGCGGAGAAATCGGCGCCTTCGTACGATGGCGATGTACTGCAACCGGCCAGCAACAGCACAGCGCTCAACACCGGGGACAGCATCCGCACCATGGGGCCTTCCTCCATCAATACACGGTAATACCCGTGGCGGTGCGGACTTCATTCACCGTGCCGCCACAGGACAGTACGCAACGGGCATGCGGAGCATTGCATGAAAGTGGGCTGGTCGACGATGCGCAGTAGCTGCCGGCACCGTTGCCACCTTCGCAGTTGTGCCGCTGTTTTTCATCGGCAATGCCACTGCAGCGGCTGATCACCCGGCTCTTGGCGCTTTCGCAGCTCTGCCGCTCAAATTCGGCGCGCGCGGTGCTCTGGGAAACGCACACCGCTTTCTGGCTTTCGCAGGCCGACGTGCAGATCTTCCCGGCCTCGTGGCTGGGGGGCTCGACAAAATAGCGCGGCCCGCAGGCGATGCACGCCAGGACAGCGGACAGCAACACCAGGATACGCAACCACAACCGCACGATGGACTCCCTTCCAGTACGCCAGCGCACACGTTAGCAGAGCGCCGCCCCGTCTGTGGCCACATGCAACAACGGCGCCACACGGCGCCGTTGTCTGGATCGCTCGCGGCAGGATTACTCCACCACCACCGGGATCTTGCCGATGCGGGCCTGCCATTCGCGCGGGCCGGTCTTGTGCACCGACTCGCCAGTGGAATCGACCGCCACGGTTACCGGCATGTCCTGCACGGTGAACTCGTAGATCGCTTCCATGCCCAGGTCGGCGAAACCGACCACCTTGGCGGCCTTGATCGCCTTGGACACCAGGTAGGCCGAACCACCGACGGCCATCAGGTAGGCCGACTTGTTGTCACGGATCGCTTCGATCGCCGCCGGGCCGCGCTCGGCCTTGCCGACCATGCCGAGCAGGCCGGTCTGTTCCAGCACCTGGCGGGTGAACTTGTCCATGCGGGTGGCGGTGGTCGGGCCGGCCGGGCCCACCACTTCGTCGCGCACCGGATCGACCGGGCCGACGTAGTAGATGAAGCGGCCCTTCAGGTCGACCGGCAGCTGTTCGCCCTTGTTGAGCATGTCGACCATGCGCTTGTGCGCGGCGTCGCGGCCGGTCAGCAGCTTGCCGTTGAGCAGCAGGGTCTGGCCCGGCTTCCAGCTGGCCACGTCTTCCGGGGTGATCGTGTCCAGGTCCACGCGGGTGCCCTTGGACGCGTCGTAGGTCAGCTTCGGCCAGTCTTCCAGCGACGGCGGGTCCAGCATCACCGGGCCGCTGCCATCGAGGGTGAAGTGCGCATGGCGGGTGGCCGCACAGTTCGGGATCATTGCCACCGGCAGGTTGGCCGCATGGGTCGGGTAATCGTTGATCTTGATGTCGAGCACGGTGGTCAGGCCACCCAGGCCCTGTGCGCCGATGCCCAGCGCATTGACCTTCTCGTACAGCTCCAGGCGCAGCTCTTCGATGCGGTTGGAGGCACCACGGGCCTGCAGCTCGGTGATGTCGATCGGCTCCATCAGTGCTTCCTTGGCCAGCAGCATCGCCTTTTCAGCGGTGCCACCGATGCCGATGCCGAGCATGCCCGGCGGGCACCAGCCGGCGCCCATGGTCGGCACGGTCTTCAGCACCCAGTCGACGATGGAGTCGGACGGGTTGAGCATGGCGAACTTGGTCTTGGCTTCCGAACCACCGCCCTTGGCAGCGACGATGACGTCGACCGTGTTGCCCGGCACCACCTTGACGTTGACCACGCCCGGGGTGTTGTCCTTGGTGTTGATGCGCTTGCCGGCCGGATCGGCCAGCACCGAGGCGCGCAGCTTGTTGTCCGGGTGCATGTAGGCGCGGCGCACGCCTTCATTGGCCATGTCTTCCACGCCCATGGTGGCGTCGTCCCAGCGCACGTCCATGCCGATTTCCAGGAACACGGTGACGATGCCGGTGTCCTGGCAGATCGGACGGTGGCCTTCGGCGCACATCCGCGAATTGATCAGGATCTGGGCCATCGCCTCCTTCGCGGCCGGCGACTCCTCGCGCTCGTAGGCGGCGGCAAGGTTCTTGATGTAGTCGACCGGGTGGTAGTACGAGATGTACTGCAGCGCGTCGGCGATGGACTGGATGAGGTCTTCCTGCTTGATCGATGTCACGACTTGCTCGCTTGCTGGAGGCTGGCGGGGGTAATCCGCCCATTTTACCCCCTCCACCGACTGCGCGTAGATTCGCCGGGGTCAGATCCCTTTCCAGCGGAAAGGGATCTGACCCCACCCCTCTGTCACGGTTCATTCCTGCCCGGCGTCTTGGTCAACATGAACATCGAAACCGCCTTCCAGACCCACCGCCCGCGCCTGATGGCGCTGGCCTACCGCCTGCTCGGCAGCCGCGCCGACGCCGAGGACGTGGTCCAGGACGCCTGGCTGCGCTAGTCGGGCGCCGACCCGGCCAGCGTCCGCGACCCCGAAGCATGGCTGGTCACCGCCACCACCCGGCTCGGCCTGGACCGGCTGCGCGCGGCCAAGCGCGAGCGCGTGCACTACGTCGGCCCGTGGCTGGCCGAGCCGCTGGCGGTCACGCTGGAGCCGGACCCGGCGCCCGGCCCGGCCCAGCTGCACGCGTTTGCCGATGACGTCTCGGTGGCCTTCCTGACCCTGCTGGAGCAGCTCGGCCCGGAAGAACGGGCCGCGTTCCTGCTGAAGGAAGCCTTCGACCACGATTACCGCCAGATTGCCGCGCTGCTCGGCCTCAGCGAGGCCAACTGCCGCCAGCTGGTGCACCGCGCGCGGCAGCGCCTGCAGGCGGGGCGACCGCGCTTCAACGCCGACGCCAGCCAGCACCGGCAGCTGCTGGCGCGCTTCATGGACGCCTCCCAGCGCGGCGACAGCGCGGCCATCCAGGCCCTGCTGCACGCTAACGCACTGCTGGTTTCCGACGGCGGCGGCGTGGTCACCGCAGCGGTGCGTCCGCTGCTGGGCGCCGAACGCATCGGCCGCCTGTTCTGGGCCATCGCCCGCCGCGGCGCGGCACATCCGGCACAGCTGGGCTACGTCAACGGCGAACCGGCGATCCTGCGCTTCATCGGTGATCGCCTGCATTCGGTCACCACCATCGAGGTGGTCGACGGCCGCATCGCCCAGGTGTACAGCGTGCTGAATCCGGAAAAGCTGCCGCAGGTTGTCACGCGCCGGGACGCTGCGGCGTCCTTGTAAATGAAAGGCGGCCACCGTGGCCGCCGTGGAGCCCACGATGTCCGACCATGCCTCTCCCCGCGTCCCCTATGCCCGCCTGGCCGCCGAGGCCTTCAAGGGCCTGCTGGCCACCAGCAAGGCGGTGCATGACAGCTCGATCGATCCGACCCTGATGGAACTGCTGTTCCTGCGCGTGTCGCAGCTCAACGGCTGCGGCTACTGCATGGACATGCATGGCACCGCGCTGCGCAAGGGCGGCATCGAGCCGCGCAAGCTGGACACCCTGCCGGCCTGGCACGAAAGCCGCTTCTTCGATGCGCGCGAGCGTGCGGCGCTGGGCTGGGCCGAGGCGCTGACCCGGCTGACCGACGGTGCGCCGTCGCAGGCGGCGTTCGATGCGCTGGCGCCGCACTTCGATGAGAAGGGCATCAGCGACCTGAGCATGGGCATCGCGGTGATCAATGCCTGGAACCGGTTGGGTGCAGGGCTGCTGCCGCCGCTGCCGTAAAGGGGGGGGGCGGCCGGGCTGCCGCCCGGCACCCGCAGAGGCAACAGCCAGGGCAACATCAAAAGCCGGCTCTACCGCAGGTTGGCGGGGTGGGTCAGCTCGCAGGGGACGCTGCAAGTACGTCCATGTAAGCTCGGTCGCCGCATCCATGCGGCTCACGCCCCTGCGAGCTGACCCACCCTGCCTTCGACAGTTCCCTGGTGCTGTTGGTAGGTGTCGACCTTGGTCGACACGGTAGATCCACGCCATGCGTGGATGCGGCAGGGTCGGATCCCTTCGCATGGCGAAGGGATCTGACCCCGGCGCGGCCACACGCCTGCACTGACCCCCTCTGCACGCATCAGGCGCGCACAATACCCGCATGCCTGCCACCCCCACCGCTGGCGCTGCCGCCGCGAAGAAACCCAGCCTGCGCCAGCGCTTCAAGGCGATGCGCAACCTGCCGCCGTTCCTGCGCATGGTCTGGCAGACCAGCCCCGCGCTCACCCTGGCCAGCCTCGGCCTGCGCCTGATCCGTGCGTTGCTGCCGGTGGCGATGCTGTACGTCGGCAAGCTGATCATCGACAGCGCCCTGCACCTGAGCCAGCACGATGCCGGTTTCCCGCCGCTGGGCGAGGCGCTGTCCAGTGGCGTGCTCAATCCACTGCTGGGCCTGCTGGCACTGGAATTCGGCCTGGCCATCGCCTCGGACCTGCTCGGCCGCCTGGTCAGCTATGCCGATGCGCTGCTCTCGGAGCTGTTCGCCAACGTCACCAGCATCCGGCTGATGGAACATGCGGCGACCCTGGACCTGGAGGACTTCGAGGACCCGGACCTGCAGGACAAGCTGGACCGCGCGCGGCGCCAGACCATGGGCCGGATGAACCTGATGAGCCAGCTGTTCGGCCAGGTGCAGGATGCGATCACCGTGGCCAGCCTGGCCGTTGGCCTGCTGGTCTACGCGCCATGGCTGATCCTGCTGCTGGCGCTGGCGCTGGTGCCGGCCTTCATCGGTGAATCGCACTTCAACGCGGCCGGCTACAGCCTCAACTTCCAGTGGACACCCGAGCGCCGCCAGCTCGACTACCTGCGCCAGCTCGGCGCCAGTGTGGAAACGGCCAAGGAAGTGAAGATCTACAACCTGCACCGCTTCCTGGTGGAACGCTATCGGCGCCTCTCGGTGGCGCTGTTCCAGGCCAACCGCGCGCTGGCCCGGCGCCGCGCGTTCTGGGGCACGCTGCTGGCCGCACTGGGCACACTGGGCTACTACACCGCCTACGCCTACATCGCGTGGCGCACCGTGCGTGGCGATTTCTCGATCGGCGACCTGACCTTCCTCGCCGGCAGCTTCCTGCGCCTGCGCCAGCTGCTGGAAGGCCTGCTGATCGGGTTCTCGCAGGTAGCCAGCCAGGCGCTGTACCTGGATGACCTGTTCTCGTTCTTCCAGATCCAGCCAGAAATCCACTCGCGCGAAGGCGCAGTGCGCGTGCCGCAGCCGATCCGCCAGGGCTTCGTGTTCGAGAACGTCGGCTTCCGCTACCCGGACGCCGAGCAATGGGCGGTACGCCACCTGGATTTCCAGCTACAGGCCGGCGAGGTACTGGCCCTGGTCGGCGAGAACGGCGCCGGCAAGACCACCTTGGTCAAGCTGCTGGCGCGGCTGTACGAACCGGACGAGGGCCGCATCCTGCTCGATGGCCGCGACCTGCGCGACTACGACCTCGACGACCTGCGCGCCAATCTCGGGGTGATCTTCCAGGACTTCGTGCGCTACAACCTCAGCGCCGGCGAGAACATCGGCGTCGGCCAGGTCGAGGCCATGGACGACCGGGCACGCATCGCCGACGCCGCGCGCCGCGGCATGGCCGAGGAAGTGATCGAGGAACTGCCCGGCGGCTACGACCAGCTGATCGGGCGCCGCTTCAAGCAGGGTGTGGACCTGTCCGGTGGCCAGTGGCAGAAGATCGCCATTGCCCGCGCGTGGATGCGCAATGCGCAGGTGATGATCCTGGATGAGCCAACGGCAGCGCTGGACGCACGCAGCGAGTTCGAAGTGTTCCAGCGGTTCAGGGAACTGGCGGATAATCGCACTGCCGTACTGATTTCCCACCGGTTCTCCTCGGTGCGCATGGCCGATCGCATCCTGGTGCTGGCCGACGGCCGGATCGAGGCCAGCGGCACCCACGAGCAGCTGATGGCACAGGGCGGCCGCTATGCCGAGCTGTTCGAGCTGCAGGCGGCCGGCTACCGCTGAGAACGCCTCTCGTTCCGCCTAATGAGAACCTGTCTCATTTGAGATAGAATCACTCCCGACGACTTTCGATAGATACGCCCATGTCCTCCGCTTTTGGCGCCGAAACGGTGCTTGAGGTCCGTCACTGGACCGATGCCTACTTCAGCTTCACCCTCACCCGCGACAGCGGTTTCCGCTTCGAGAACGGCCAGTTCGTGATGATCGGCCTGGAAACCGAGGCGCGGCCGCTGCTGCGCGCCTATTCCATCGCCAGCGCCAACTGGGAAGAGCACCTGGAGTTCTTCAGCATCAAGGTGCAGGACGGCCCGCTGACCTCACGCCTGCAGCACATCAAGCCGGGCGACAAGGTGCTGGTCGGCAAGAAGCCCACCGGCACCCTGCTGATCAGCGACCTGCACCCCGGCAAGAACCTGTACCTGCTGGGCACCGGCACCGGCATGGCGCCGTGGCTGTCGGTGATCAAGGACCCGGAGACCTACGAGCGCTTCGAGAAGGTGATCCTGTGCCATGGCGTGCGCTACGAAAAGGATCTGGCCTACCGCGATTATTTCGAGAAGGAACTGCGTGAACACGAGTTCCTCGGCGAGATGATCGGCGACAAGCTGCTGTACTACCCGGCCGTCACCCGCGAGCCGTTCGCCAACCAGGGCCGCCTGACCTCGCTGATGGAAAGCGGTGAGATGCAGCGCACCCTCGGCCTGCCGGAACTGAGCCCGGAAAACGACCGCGCGATGATCTGCGGCAGCCCGCAGATGCTGGCCGACCTGCGTGCTGTACTCGACGCGCGTGGCTTCCAGGTCTCGCCGCGCATCGGCCAGCCGGGCCACTACGTGTTCGAGCGCGCGTTCGTCGAGAAATAAGGTTGCAACGGGAGTGCCGGCCGCTGGCCGGCTCTCCGTGCGCTACGGGATTGCCGG
>NZ_JAXAXL020000001.1:232215-241303 GCF_047497515.2 Stenotrophomonas maltophilia | reverse complement strand
CCCCCCCCCCCCCCCCCCCCACTACCCCCTTCACAGCAGTGCTTCGATTGCGCCGCGCAGCTGCTCCGGCCGGGTGGTGGGCGCATGCCGCGACACCACCCGCCCCTGGCGGTCAACCAGGAACTTGCTGAAATTCCACTTGATGCGGGCACTGCCGAGCAGGCCACGCTTCTCGCGCGCGAGCCATGCCCACAGGGGGTCGGCCCCCTCGCCGTTGACCTCGATCTTCTCCGACAACGGAAAGCTGACCGGATAGTCCTGCGAACAGAACTGGCGGATCTGTGCGGCATCGCCGGGCTCCTGCGCGCCGAACTGGTTGCACGGGAAGCCGATCACCACCAGGCCGCGCTCGCGGTAGTCCTGCCACAGCTGTTCCAGCCCGGTGTATTGCGGGGTGAAGCCACAGCGGCTGGCCACGTTGACCAGCAACAGGGGACGGCCCTGGAACCCGGCCAGCGCCTGCGGTTGGCCGTCGAGGTCGCGGAAGCTGAAATCGTAGGCGGTGGTCATGATGGCGGGGCGTGGGCGGTGATTGCATGGTACCCGCGCCCGGCCCCGGCAACATGCCTTTTGACACAAGTGCGGGCGCCGCCGGCCGGGTTACCCTCGGGCCCTTGTTTGCCTTACCGGAGTTCCTACCTTGACCACTCGCCTTGCCCTTGCCGTGGCCATGACCCTCGGCCTTGCCCTGCCCGCCTTCTCGGCCGGCGCCGCCACCCCGGCCGCCAGCAGCACTGCCCAGCAGGCCAATCCGTTCTTCGCCGAAAGCCCGCTGCCGCTGCACTTCCCGCAGTTCGACAAGATCAAGGACAGCGACTTCGCCCCGGCCTTCGACGCCGGCATGGCGCAGCAGCTGAAGGAAGTGGAGGCGATCGCCAACAACAAGGCCAAGCCGACCTTCGACAACACCATCATCGCGCTGGAAAAGAGCGGTGATGTCCTCGACCGCGCGACCACCGTGTTCTTCAGCCTGGTCGGCGCCGACACCAACGACACCCGCAAGAAGCTGCAGGCCGACTACTCGGCCAAGTTCGCCGCGCACAGCGATGCGATCGCGCTGAACGGCAAGCTGTTCGCGCGCATCCAGGCGCTGTATGACACCCGCAGCCAGCTGGGCCTGGACGCTGAAGGCGTGCGCCTGGTCGAGAAGTACTACGACAACTATGTGCGCGCCGGCGCCAAGCTGTCCGAGGCCGACAAGGCCAAGCTGAAGGCGATGAACGCCGAGCTGGCCAACCTGGGCACCAAGTTCAGCCAGAACGTGCAGTCGGAAGTGAACGCCTCGGCGATCACCGTCGACGACGTCAAGGAGCTGGACGGCCTGTCCAAGGAACAGATCGCGGCCGCCGCCGAAGCCGCCAAGGCCCGTGGCCTGGAAGGCAAGTACGTGATCACCCTGCTCAACACCACCGGCCAGCCGCCGCTGACCAACCTGGCCAACCGCGCCCTGCGCCAGAAGATCTACGAAGCCTCGGTCAGCCGTGGCAGCCGCGGTGGCGAGTTCGACAACACCGCACTCGTCTCCCGCATCATGCAGCTGCGCGCCGACAAGGCCAAGCTGATGGGCTTTGCGAACTTCGCCGCCTACAACCTGACCAACCAGACCGCCAAGACCCCCGAAGCGGTCAACGCGATGCTGGGCAAGCTGGCCCCGGCCGCGGTGGCCAATGCCAAGCGCGAAGCCGCCGACCTGCAGGCGATGATCGACAAGGAGCAGAAGGCCGCGCGCAAGCCGACCTTCCAGCTGGAACCGTGGGACTGGGCGTTCTACAGCGAGAAGGTGCGCCAGGCCAAGTACAACTTCGACGAGTCGCAGCTCAAGCCGTACTTCGAACTGAAGAACGTGCTGGAAAACGGCGTGTTCCACGCGGCTGGCCTGGAGTTCGGCCTGACCTTCAAGCAGCGCACCGACCTGCCGGTCTACCACGATGACGTCACCGTGTACGACGTGTTCGACGCCGATGGCAGCCAGCTGGCGATCTTCATCTTCGATCCGTATGCGCGCGCCTCCAAGCGTGGCGGTGCGTGGATGAACTCCTACGTCTCGCAGTCAAAGCTGACCGGCTTCAAGCCGGTGGTGGCCAACCACCTGAACATCCCGAAGCCGCCGGCCGGCCAGCCGACCCTGCTGACCTGGGACGAGGTGAACACCACCTTCCACGAGTTCGGCCACGCCCTGCACGGCATGTTCTCCAACGTGAAGTACCCGTACTTCTCGGGCACCTCGGTGCCCCGTGACTTCGTTGAGTTCCCCTCGCAGGTCAACGAGATGTGGTCGGACAACCCGGTCATCCTGAAGAACTACGCCAAGCACTACCAGAATGGCAGCGCGATGCCGCAGGCCCTGCTGGACAAGGTGATTGCCGCCTCGAAGTTCAACCAGGGCTTCGCTACCACCGAGTACCTGGGTGCGGCGATGCTGGACCAGAACTGGCACCAGATCGGCCCGGACCAAGTGCCGGCCGCCAAGGACGTGATGGCGTTCGAGCGCGCTGCGCTGGAGAAGGATGGCATCTACTACGCGCCGGTCCCGCCGCGCTACAAGACCCCGTACTTCAGCCACATCATGGGCGGCTACTCGGCCGGCTACTACGCCTACATCTGGTCGGAAGTGCTCGATGCCAACACCCAGAAGTGGTTCAAGGACAACGGCGGCCTGAGCCGCAAGAACGGTGACCACTTCCGTGCCACCCTGCTGTCCAAGGGCGGCAGCGTCGACGCGATGCAGCTGTTCCGCGATTTCGCCGGCCACGAGCCGCAGATCGAGCCGCTGCTGGAGAAGCGTGGCCTGACCGGCGCCGGCAACTGATCGCCCGTTCGGTAGCGTGAAACGAAAACCGCCCGGGAGACCGGGCGGTTTTTTTTGTGTCATCCACGCATGGCGTGGATCTACGGGTGGCGTGGATTCACGGGTGGCGTGGATTTACGGGTGGGTGCCGACCGTTGGTCGGCACGATCCTTCCGGGCCATGAACCCCGGCATCGTCCATCCACGCATGGCGTGGATCTACCGTGGCGCGACGTACCCGCCCGGCACGCCTTCCGGCGACAGCACCAGTTGCCACAGCTGCGCATGCCGGCAGCGGAAGGTGGCCATCGACCCGGCCAGGTAGAACCGCCACATGCGCCGGAAATGCTCGTCATAACGTGCATCCAGCCGCGGCCACGCGGCTTCCACGTTGCGCCGCCAGGCCTGCAGGGTGAGGTCGTAATCGGTGCCGAAGTTGTGCCAGTCCTCCAGCACGAAGCGCCCTTCGAACGCCTTGCTGATCTGCACCGCCGACGGCAGCATCGAATTGGGGAAGATGTAGCGCGCGATCCACGGATCGGTGCGGTGCCGCGAGATGTTGGTGCCGATGGTATGCAGCAGCAGCAACCCGCGCGGCGATAGGCAGCGCCGGGCCACCTCGAAGAAACTTGAATAGTTCTTGTCACCGACGTGTTCGAACATGCCGATCGAGAAGATGGCATCGAACGGCTCATCCAGTTCGCGATAGTCCTGCAGGCGGATCTCGATCGGCAGGCCGGCGCACAGCTCGCGGGCGAACGCGGCCTGCTCCTGCGAAATGGTCACGCCGACCCCGCTGACGCCGTAGCGCTCGGCGGCGAACTTCAGCGCCTCGCCCCAACCGCAGCCGATGTCCAGCACGCGCTGGCCCGGGCGAAGGCCCAGCTTGCGGCAGACCAGGTCGAGCTTGGCCTCCTGCGCAGCGTCGAGATCACCGGCATTGCGCCAGTAGCCGCAGCTGTAGACCAGACGTTGGCCAAGCATCGCCTGGTACAGGTCATTGCCGAGGTCGTAGTGGCGGCGGCCAACTTCGTAGCTGCCCTGCCCGGCCTGCAGGTTGAACAGGCGCGCCTTCAGCGCATCAGCCACCTCGCGCCAGCCGTGCACCCGTTCGTCCAGGTGCGCCTGCATCAGGTGGACGAGGAATTCATCGAGGACGTTGGCGTCCCACCACCCGTCCATGTAGCTCTCGCCGAGGCCGAGCGAGCCGTGCGCCATGACCCGCGCGAAGAAGCGCGGGTCATGCACCTGGATGTCCTGTGGCTGGGTGCCGCCGATGCGGACCCCGGCTTCGTGCAGCAGGCCGGCGACCCGCTCCTGCAACCCTGTATCCACGCCACCTCCTCGACTGCGGTCAACCGCGTGCGAACAGCTCCACGTAGTCCTTGGCCACGTGCGGCAACACCACCGCCGCCGGGACATCGGCGGTCTGGGTGCCGTCCGAGTATGGACCCACCTGGTACGGCGGGAAAACAAAGCGCAGCGCGGTGATCTGCCCCTTGTCGTCGGTCAGCGGCTGGAACTGGCTGAAATTGTCGGCCTGCGGGCCGGTACCGTCGGCAATCATGCGCGATGCGTTGCGCAGCGATTCCTGCAGCTGGGCCGGGTCCATGTCCTCGCCACTGAGGCGGGTGGCCACGCGCTCGCGCAGCTGGTCGGCGACGAAATCACTGATGGCCTTCCAGCCCTTGGCATCGGCCACCAGCTTTTCAGCACTGAGCATCTGCTGGTGCTGCGGCAGCCATACGAAGCGGGCCACCAGCGGCTCGCCGTGGGCGCCACCGGTGTAGCGGCTGCCATCGGCACTGACCACCACCAGCTGCGGGGTTTCCAGCAGCTTCTCGAAGCTCAGCGACAGTTCGTAGGGCATGGTCGGCTTGTCGTTGCCAAGCCCGTCCAGCGCCTGCTGCAGATCGCTGCGTGCGCTGGTGGCGTAGTCCTGCAGCGCGCGCGCCAGGCCCGGATAACGATCGATGCCGGCCGGGTAGCTGATGCCCACCACTTCGCGTTCGTTGTTCTCGATCACATCGCGCAGGTCCAGCGGCGCTTCCGTGGCAGGCGTTTCGCCTGCTGCGGTGGCTTCGGCGGCAGGTGCCGCGTCGGTCGCCGGAGCTGGCTCGCTCTCACGCTGGCAACCGGCCAGCAACAGCACGCCCACCACGCCGGCCAGCACGCTTCCGCGCAGTGGCCGGTTGTTTCCAGTCTTCATCGGGATCCCCTGTTCATGTTTGTACATCATCGCCTGCCCTGGCTGAAGCGTGGCCCGCTGGCATTCAGCCAACGAGCAGGTCGTGATACTCCTCGTGCCGCTGCAGGAAGGCTTCGGCGTAGGCACACGTCGGTACCACCTTGTACTTCTGTTCGCGTGCAAAGCGCAGTGCAACGCGGGTCAACTCACCGGCAATACCGCGGCCGGCAATCGGCTCCGGCACTTCGGTGTGGGTGATGACCATGCGCCTGCGCTTGATCTGGTAGTCGAGCACCGCCAACTGTCCACGCACACGGGCGGTGAAGCGATGGTTGGCCAGGTCGTGCTCGACCTCGTAGGCCAGACCGGGGGGCGTGACCGAAGCCATGGAACTGTCTCCTGCGACGACTGCGTGGATGGTGCGCAGCCGGGCGCCATGATCGTGTGAAGCCTGAACAGGGGCAAGTCCGGCCCATTCACGTCAGTTTCCGCCCCTCAAGCTGGAGCGTGCGCGGCCGCTATCGCCTGTGGAGGGTTACGGCCAGGCTGGCATGGCCCTTGCGAACATTGATCATGCGCACCCCCGCGGAGGCTCCGATGCACCCCAGCGACACCCATTCCGATACCGACCGCGCCCTGCTGGAGGGCCTGCTGCAACTGGCGGTGGAAGGGCAGACCGAAGACCAGGATTTCCAGCGCATCGGCGAGGAAGTGTTCGCCCGCCTGCTGGATACCTACGGCCAGCAGACCCCGGCCTGACCGGTAGCCGGGGCCCAGCCCCGGGGGTCGGATCCAGCGGATCCGACCCCAGCCACCCTCAACCGCCGCCGAGGCGGAAGGTCGGGTTGGACAGCTCGCGCAGGAAGTGGCTGAAGATGCTCGGCTGCATGGCGAGCATGAAGATGACACCGAACGCCGCACCGGCCAGGTGTGCGCTGTGGTTGATGCGATCGCCGCCGCGCTTGTCCATCCAGATGCTGTAGCCGACGTAGAACGCGGCATAGACGATGGCCGGCGCCGGGATGAAGAACACCAGGATGATCGACCACGGCTTGATCAGGATGAAGGCGAACAGCACCGCCGACACCGCCCCGGACGCGCCGAGGCTGAGGTAGTTCGGATTCTTCTGGTTCTTCAGGTAGCTGGGCAGGATCGAGACCAGCAGCGCACCGATGTAGAACGCCGGGTAGGTCAGGTAGCTGCCGGTCAATTGCACCATCACGCTCTCGATGAAGCCCCCGAAGAAGAACAGGGTGATCATGTTGAAGATCAGGTGCGACCAGTCGGCATGGATGAAGCCATAGGTCACCAGCCGGTCGTACTGGCGGTGGCGGTCGATGGCCGGCGGCCACAGAATCAGGCGGTCGGCCAGCTTGCGGTTGTTGAACGCCATCCACGACAGGATGGCGGTGATGGCGATCAACAGCAGATTGACGGGGGTCATGTCAGGCTCAGGCGCTACGGTAGTTGTCGACCATACGATAGCGTTTCGCGTACCAACCGAAGGCCAACGCCGCAACGAAGGCGAATCCGGCGAAGAAGAACATCAGGAAGGCCGCCTCGCTCAAGCCGGTACTGGCGATCTTGTGGGTCACCGTGTCATTGCGTACGGCAGCATTGGACAGCAGCACCCACAGGTTGCCGATGGTGGTGGTCAGGTTCCAGAAGCTCATCACCACGCCCTTCATCGCCTGCGGCGCCTGGCTGTAGGCGAACTCCAGCCCAGTGGCCGAGACCAGCACTTCACCGAAGGTCAGCAGTGCGTACGGCAGCATCTGCCAGAAGATCGACATGGCATTGCCACCGTCCATCACCACCTGGATGCCGCCGACCACGATCCAGGCCAGGCCACTGAAGGCGATACCGGCGGTCATGCGGCGCAGCGCGGTCGGCTCGAAGCCGAAGCGACGCAGCGCCGGGTACAGCACCAGGTTGTTGAACGGAATCAGGATCATCACCAGCAGCGGGTTCAGCGCCTGCATCTGCGAGGCGGTGAACCAGCTCGGCATCTGCATCTGCTGGCCCTGCAGGACCCAGGTCGACGCCTTCTGGTCGAACAGCGAGAAGAACGGCGTGGTCAGCGCGAAGATCACCAGCACGCGCAGCACCGAGCGCACGCCCTCCACGGCCTCGGCCGGGTGCTGGCCGCGGGCGCGGTCCAGCTGCAGCCAGGTGCCACCGCCGATGCCGGCCAGGATGGCAACCAGCGCCAGGCACAGGCAGATGACGATACCCAACGAGCCGACCAGGCCGAACGAGGCCACCGCCAGCATCAGGCCGAGCACGGCGATCACCAGGCCCGGACGGCCCTGGCCGGCGACGCGCGCGGTCAGGGCGGTGCGCACCACGTTGGCGAACGAATGCGGGTCCTTCGGCGGCAGCGGCACCAGCACGTAGCGCTTGCGGCCCAGCCAGAACACGAAGGTGGCCACGAACATCAGGATGCCCGGGATACCGAACGCCCACTGCGGGCCCCAGTTCTTCAGCACCAGCGGGATCAGCAGCGAGGCGAACAGCGAGCCGAAGTTGATGATCCAGTAGAACGCGTCGAACACGATCTTGGCCAGGTGCTTGTTGCTCTGGTCGAACTGGTCACCCATGAACGAGGCCACCAGCGGCTTGATGCCACCGGCGCCGAGCGCGATCAGGCCCAGGCCGAGGAAGAAGCCCTCGCGACTGTTCTCGAACAGCGCCAGGCACAGGTGGCCGGCGCAGTAGACCAGGCTGAACCAGAGGATGGTGTGGTACTTGCCGAAGAACTTGTCGGCCAGCCAGCCACCGAGCAGCGGGAAGAAATACACGCCGATCATGAAGCTGTGCATGATGTCCTTGGCTTCACCGGCACGGCCTTCCGCAGTGATTTCCTGCAGCAGCAGCGAGGTGATCAGGAACTGCACCAGGATGTTGCGCATCCCGTAGAAGCTGAACCGCTCGCAGGCCTCATTGCCGATGATGTACGGGATCTGGCGCGGCATCTTTCCCTGGCCGGCGATGGGGGCGACTGCGTCGTGGCTCATCCTGTAAGGCATTCCTGCAAAGCGAAAGGCGCAAGGTTACCGGAACCCGGGCTTGCGAGGCACGCTGCAGGGCTGCATGACAACGGTGCCAATCCATGGCAGGCAGTCCTGGCCCTGCCGAAAGTCACGGCACCTCCACGACAAAAGCGTAAACTTATCGTTATGCGCCCCCTCGCCCACGCCCGCCTCCTGCTCAGCTGTCTTGCGCTGCTGTTGGCGTTGCAGGCCCAGGCCCGGCCGCAGGCACCGGCCGCCGCCAGCGGTGACGCCGAGCCCCGGCAGCTGACCGTGGCCGCGCTGGAACTGCCCAGCCGCGATGACGCGCAAT
The DNA here is from genome assembly GCF_047497515.2 of Stenotrophomonas maltophilia. Classification (GTDB taxonomy): domain Bacteria; phylum Pseudomonadota; class Gammaproteobacteria; order Xanthomonadales; family Xanthomonadaceae; genus Stenotrophomonas. Next base: position 232,983 of record NZ_JAXAXL020000001.1, on the reverse strand, counting down.
GGAAGCAGCGCCGCGAGCAGGTCGCGCAGCTGTTGACCGAACTGCAGCCCGACGTGATTTCGGTACAGCAGGTGCTGCAGCAACAGGGCCGCAACCCGGCATGCTGGCTGGCCAGCCGGCTGCGCTACAGCTGCGACTTCGTGACCGCCGATCCGCCCAGCCAACCGCTGCGGCATGGCAACGCCATGCTGACCCGGCTGCCGGTCAGCGAGGACGGCGTCACCCTGCTGCATCCGCCCGGCATCTTCAGCGCGGCCGGCATGATGCGGCTGAAACTGGGCGAGGCACTGGTCAACGTCTACATCGCACGGCTGCGCCCCGACCCGGACGACACCACTGCCCGCCAGCACCAGACCAGCGATCTGATGACCTGGATCGGCGCCACCGCCGAGGGCATGCCCAGCCTGATCGCAGGCGATTTTTCCGCCAACACGGTGGAGCTGGTGCGCAGCACGCCGGGCTTCCAGCCGGCACGTCGCAATCCCGGCGGCCGTCCCGAGCCGCCTGCGGCCAGTGGCGGCGGCGCCAGTGGCCACGGCCTGGACGTGCTGTTCCAGGTCAAGCACTTCGGTGGCATCCGCCAGCAGCCGATCCTGCTGCCGGCCGACGGCGACCTGCCCGGGCTGCGCCTGGGCGTGATGGCGACCCTGCGCCTGCAGGGTGTGCCGGCCACGAGCGAATAACCCCGCCTTCGGCGCCGATGGGTGCCGGTTGTGGGTGCCGACCTTGGTCGGCACATCCCTGCCGCGCGCGCAGATACTTCCGTGC
>NZ_JAXAXL020000001.1:212257-232205 GCF_047497515.2 Stenotrophomonas maltophilia | reverse complement strand
GTGCCGACCAAGGTCGGCACCCACCAGCATCAGCCCCGCTTCCCGAATCCGGGAAACAAAAAAGGCCGGGGTCTCCCCCGGCCTTTTCATTTCAACCCGTGATACCGATCAGGCGATCGCTTCCTGGTAACGGCGCTCGACTTCGTTCCAGTCGATGACGTTGAAGAACGCGCCGATGTATTCCGGACGGCGGTTCTGGTACTTCAGGTAGTACGCGTGTTCCCACACGTCCAGGCCGAGGATGGGGGTGTTGCCTTCCATCAGCGGGCTGTCCTGGTTGCCGGTGCTTTCGACCACGACCTTCTTGTCCGGGGTCACGCTCAGCCATGCCCAGCCGCTGCCGAAGCGGGTCAGCGCGGCCTTGGTGAAGGCATCCTTGAACTTGTCGAAGCCGCCCAGGTCCTTGTCGATGGCCTTGGCCACGTCACCCACCGGGTTGCCGCCGGCGTTGGGCGCCATCACGGTCCAGAACAGCGAGTGGTTGGCATGGCCACCACCGTTGTTGCGCACCGGGCCCTGCAGGTTCTCCGGCAGCGACTTCAGCTTCTTCACCAGCTCTTCGACCGGCAGGTCAGCGTACTCGGTGCCTTCCAGCGCCGCGTTGACGTTGTTGATGTAGGTCTGGTGATGCTTGGTGTGATGGATTTCCATCGTCGCCGCATCGATATGCGGTTCCAGCGCGTCGTAGGCGTAGGACAGCTTGGGCAGGGTGTAGGCCATGATGCATCTCCTGATTGCGAGGGCACCCGACGGTGTCGGGCGGTGCGCGGTGAATGATGGGGACAGACCGCCAGATTACCAAGGGGGATGTAAAGGAAATTGCGTCCTGCCAGTGAGCACGACGGCAATTGTTACGCAGCAGTGACGCAGCGCGCCCCTCATCCACCGTGCAGCGCGCAGGCGCTACAGTGCCTGCACCACCCTTGCCCGCCCCCGCCCCATGCGCAACCCCCGGCTGTTGATCACCGCCATTGCCCTGCTGCTGCTCGGCCTGGTCGTCAACCACTTCATGCAGCGCCCACCCGCGCCGCAGTTCGCACCCGAACTGCAGGGCACACCTGCCGCGCGTGCGCCGGCCGCACCCGTGGCCAACCGTGATGATGGGCTGCCCGCGTTCCTGCCTGCCGAAGCACGCCAGACCATCGCCCTGATCCAGCGTGGCGGCCCGTTCCCGCATCGCCAGGACGGCAGCACCTTCGGCAACCGCGAGCAGCAGCTGCCGCAGCGTCCGCGCGGTTACTACCGCGAATACACCGTCGACACACCCGGTGCCCGCACCCGCGGCACGCGCCGCATCGTCACCGGCGGCGATCCGCCGGAGGCCTGGTACTACACCGACGACCACTACCAATCGTTCCGCAGTTTCAATGTACCCGCCAAGGGGGCGCAGTGATGAGCCACGATGATTTCGGCCTCGGCCTGCATGACATCAACAATGCTGGCGTCTACGCCATCGACACCGGCGACATCGGCGCACTCGCTGCGGCGATGCGCGATGCCGACCTGAAAGTGTTCCGCATCGACCTCGAAGGGGTGGCCGACAAGCGCACCCTGCTGGCACGGCTGGCGGCGCAGCTGGATTTCCCGGCAGGCTTCGGCGGCAACTGGGATGCCCTGTCGGACAACCTGCGCGATCTGCAATGGCTGCCGGCCAACGGCTACGCGCTGTTCCTGGCCGACGTGGATGCCCTGCGTGCGGGCGCGCAGAAGGACTTCGACACCCTGCTGGAAGTGATGGATGAGGCCAGCCGTGACTGGGTCGGCCGCGACGTGCCGTTCTGGGTGTTCCTGTCGCAGAGCGCGTAGGGGCAACACTCTGGTAGATGCCGACCCTGGTCGGCATGCGCTGATGCCTGGGTAGAGGCCGACCCTGGTCGGCGCCTCCGTGCCAACCAAGGTTGGCACCTACCAAGCAGTTCGCGATCCCGCCCGCGATGGTTCCGGCGAGGAGCCCCCTTGTTGTTCAAGGGGGCGCGCCAACGGCGCGGGGATAAGGAAACATGCGTGGACAATGGGAGCCGCTAGCGGCTCCCGTTGTCTTCCTGCAGCTCTTTCTTGAACGGGATGTCCGGCGGCGGTCGCGCCACGGCCGGCTGGTCCTGCATGTTCGGATTGCTCAGGCCGCAGCCGCCTCCGGCCTGCAGGATCGAGATCACGCAGGAGATCCGGGTGCTGGTACCCGGCAACGGAATCTCCATCGACTTGATGCCCTTGCGTACCCATTCGGCCAGCAACGATTCCTGCGGCACCCAGTACTTGTCGAACGAGGTCGGCGTGTAGTCGTAAGGAGGCCGCTTGAGCCAGGTGCCGGACTGGGCGATGCGCTCCTTGCTCCAACCGTCGTTGGCACCACCGGGTGCGCCGCGCTCGGCATGGCCCTGGCCTTCCTGCCCCGGCACGCGCACGTTGCCATCGGCATTGAACAGACCGTTGCCCTTGCCGGATGCGCTGGCCTGGCTTGCGCCCTTGCTGGCGCCATCCTGGTTGCGGCTCGATGCGCCCCAGTCGTCACCCTTGGCGGGCGTTGCCCAGTTGCCCGGATCCGGCGCAGGGCGGGCTCCCGCCTGGGCCGGTGTCGAGCTGGAGGCGGACGGGCGCGGGTTGCTGCTCGCCTGTGTCGCACTGCCGGTGGCCGCAGGCGCCGGCGTTGCCGCGGGCGTACTGCCACTGGAAGACGCGGAGGCTGCCGCCGGTGCCGAGGCCACTGCGCGCTCGCGCACCTGCACCTCGCGGCCGGCCGGCGTACGCACGGTGGGTTCGCGACCGGCCACCGTGGCCATCCGCACCTGCGGATCGACCACCGCCTGCACTTCGCGTTCGCGCACCTGCACGTCCCGCTGCGGCACGCGCACCTGCACGTCCCGCTGCGGCACGCGCACCTGCACCTCGGCAGTGCGCAGCGGCTGCGAAACCGCCGGTGCATCGACGGTACTGACTTCGCGTTCCTGCACCGGAATCTCACGCAACTGCGGCGTCCGCACCGCGACCTGCGGCGCACGCAGCGTCGTCGGGGTGGGCGGGGCCTGCACCGGCTGCACGTTGCGCTCACGCACCGACGGCATAACGTCGCGCGGCACGATGCTGACCTCGGTGCGCGGCACGCTGACCGGCGGCACCACGAAATCCGTGCTGGCCTCGGCCACTTCGGTGGCCTGTACCGGTGATGGTGGCGGTGCCGCAACCGGCGCCGGCTCGGTTTCGGCCGGCGGCGATGGTACGCTGGCCGTTGCCGTCGCGGCAGGTGCGGGCGCAGGCGCCGACGCGGCCGCAGGACGCGGCTCGGGCGCGGTTGCTGCCCCGGCGTCCTGGCCAGCGGCCACTTGGCCTGGCGGTGCCGCCGCTGCTGCTTCGGCACCCGGCTGATCGCCACCGCCCTCCTGGGCAGCGCGACCGACAAATTCCACTTGCACGCGCTCGCCCTCAGCGCCCTCTTCTTTCGGTGCCGTGGTGCGGATCACCGCCACCCACAGCAGCAGCACGAAGAACAGCAGGTGCAGCAGTGCACTGGCCAGCGCCGAGGTCCAACGCATCCAGCGCTGGTCGCGCGGCGCCGGATCCCAGTCCTGCCAGAACAGACGGCGCAGCGCCTGCCAGGGCGACAGTCGCCGCTGTTGACCCGGCGGCCCCGGCAACGGGCGCGGCAGCAGGACCGCGATCACCTCGCGGGCATGGAATGGGCGCGGCAACGGACCGAGCGAGCGCAGCCACAACGCCCAGCCATACGGCAGGCGCGTGGATTTCTCGAGGACGGCCCTGGGCTGCTGGCGCGCCAGCAGCAGGTCGATGAGTTGCTCGGCCCGGGTCAGAGGCACGCGTCAGCGATCAGGCGGCGTTGCCGCGAGGAATGTACGGCGCGTGCCCACTGTCGTGGTCGGTCGCGTCGCGCACGGCGGTCACGCCCGGCACGCGGCCCATCAGGGTTTTCTCGATGCCCTGCTTGAGCGTCACGTCGGCCATGCCACAGCCCTGGCAGCCACCACCGAAGCGCAGCAACACCACGCCTTCGGCTGACACTTCCTGCACCGCCACCTTGCCGCCGTGCGAGGCCAGCTGCGGGTTGATTTCGTTTTCCACCACCCAGTGCACGCGCTCCACCAGCGAAGCCGCGTCACCGGGCGCTTCGCCCTTGATGCGCGGGGCCTTGATGGTCAACTGCTGGGCACCGGCGGTGCCGGCAACGATGTCGATCTCGGCGCCATCGAGCCAGCCGACGCTGCTGGCGTCGACATAGAGGGTGAAGCCATCGCAGTCCACCGCCCACTCGTCACCGAGCAGGTCGGCCGGCTCGGCGAACTCCAGCCGGGCGTCGGCGCGTGGGGTACCAGGATCGACCGCGCTGAGGCGCACGCCCATGCCGGGCACGCCCTCGCGTTCGATCAGCTTGCGGAAATGGGTCTGGGCAGTGTCGGAGATCTGGATCATCAGGCTATTCTAGCCAAGTAAGCGTTAGCCGCTCATTCGGTTTATACACCGTCCGGCGCATTGTTCAGTCAACTTGAGGTGGAGATTTCCATGGCCGACCTGATTCCGCTGGCCCAGGCCCGTTGCGTGCCGCGCAAAGGCAGCGACCACAAGCTCGGCGAGGCCCGCCTGTCCGAGCTGCTGCCACAGATTCCCGGCTGGGAGCTGAGCGAGGGCGGCCAGGCGCTGTCACGCACCTTCCGCTTCAAGGATTACTACGCCACCATGGCCTTCGTGAACGCGCTGGCCTGGATCGCCCATCGCGAGGACCACCATCCGGACCTCGGCGTGCACTACGACCGCGCGGTCGTGCGCTTTTCCACCCACGATGTGGGCGGCCTGAGCGAGAACGACTTCATCTGCGCGGCAAAGACTTCGGCCCTGACGGAGCAACTGCCATGAACGTACGTTTGCTGAGCCTGTCCCTGATTGCTGCGACCGGCCTGGCCGGCTGCGGCCCGTCCGAGCCGCCGGCGCCGCCGCCGCCGCCGCCGACCGAAGTGGCCGCGGTGAAGACGCCGCCGCCGCAGTACCCGCTGGAACTGGCCTGCACGGGCGTGGGCGGCACCAGCACCTTCAAGGTGACCATCGGTACCGACGGCAAGCCGAGCGAGGTTGCCCTGCTGACCGGCGCCGGCAACCCGCAGCTGGACGAGCTGGCCAAGACCGCCGTGCAGGGCTGGCAGTTCAACGCCGCCACCCGCAACGGCCAGGCGGTGCCGGCCACCATCCAGGTGCCGGTCAGCTTCAACCCGCCGCAGCCGAAGCCGGACCAGTGCTTCGCGGTGGAAGAACGCCTGCGCCGCGGCGGCTGACCGCCTGTACCCCGACGAGGCCAGCCGACGCCCGCCTCGCCCTCGCCGCCCCGGCCATGCCCGGGGCGGTTGTCTGTCGACCAGGATCGCGTCGGTACATGCTGCAGATTCCCCCCGAAAACGTCTGGATCGCGCTGGCGGTCACCCTCGCGGCCGGCCTCGCCACCGCCATCGGCAGCCTGCTGGTGCTGTTCTCGCGCCGACCCAACCCGCGCCTGCTGGCCTTCGGCCTGGCCTTTGCCGGCGGCGCGATGGTCTATGTGTCGCTGTCGGAGATCCTCAACAAGTCCATAGCGTCCTTCGCGCTGGCCTATGGCGAGCGCACCGGCTTCACCTACGGCACCCTGGCGTTCCTGCTGGGCGTAATCGTGATCGTGCTGATCGACCACTTCATTCCGAACCCGCATGACAGCCTGGACAAGCAGGACCCTGCATTCCGCGATAACAGCCGCGAGTACCTGAAGCGCGTTGCCCTGCTGACCTCGATCGCGATCACCGCGCACAATTTCCCGGAAGGCCTGGCGACGTTCTTCGCGACGCTGGAAAGCCCCTCGGTGGGCATGCCGCTGGCCTTCGCCATTGCCATCCACAACATTCCCGAGGGCATCGCCATTGCGGTGCCGGTGTACTTCGCCACCCAGAACAAGTTCTATGCGTTCAGCGCCAGCCTGTTGTCGGGCCTGGCCGAGCCGGTGGGCGCGGCGCTGGGCTACTGGCTGCTGTCCGGATCGCTGTCGCACGCCACCTTCGGCTGGGTGTTCGGGCTGATTGCCGGCGTGATGGTGTTCCTGGCGCTGGACGAGCTGCTGCCGGCAGCCAAGCGCTACGCCAAGGGCCACGAAACCGTGTACGGCCTGGTGGCCGGCATGGGCACGCTGGCGATCAGCCTGGTGCTGTTCAAGTGGTGAGCGGCACGGCAGGGCGCATCCACGCATGGCGTGGATCTACCGCCCCCAGGTAGCGCCAGGCCATGCCTGGCGGCAGTGACCGGCGCCCGGCGCTACTTTCAGCGCAGCCGATCCAGCGCCTCGACCAATTCATCGGCCAGCGGCGCGTTCAGCACGTACGGGCTCTTGCCGTCGTCCAGCGCGAACTCCAGCGACGCCGCGTGCAGGAACAGCCGCTTCAGGCCGATCTGCTCGCGAAGCCGCTTGTTGACCGCAGGATCGCCGTACTTGTCGTCACCGGCCACCGGATGCCCCAGATGCTGGGCGTGCACGCGGATCTGGTGGGTGCGGCCGGTTTCAATGCGCACCTCGCAGTAGGAATGGCCGCCACGGCGCTCCAGCACCCGGAAATGGCTGATTGATTGCTTGCCGATCGCGTTGACCTGCACATGGCGCTCGCCGCCCTGGCGCAGGCCCACGTGCAGCGGCGCATCGACCGTCATCACGCCGTCGGGCATGCGCCCGGCCAGCAGGGTCAAGTAGCGCTTGCGGATACCGGCGCCATGATCTTCACGCAGCAGCGCCTGCAGCTCGCTGAGCGCCGAGCGCTTCTTGGCCACGATCAGCAGGCCCGAGGTGTCGCGATCCAACCGGTGGACCAGCTCCAGGGTCTGCCCCGGGCGCAGCGCGCGCAGGGTCTCGATGGCACCAAAACTGATGCCGCTGCCGCCGTGGCTGGCCACGCCGGTGGGCTTGTTCAGGGCCAGCAGGCGGGCGTCCTCGAAGACGATGGCCTGCTCCAGCCGGCGCATGAACGCCTCCGGCGGACCGGCCTTGTCTCCTTCCTCGGCGAGACGAACCGGCGGCACACGCACCTCGTCACCCGCCTCCAGCTTGCGTTCGGCCTTGGCGCGGCCGCCATTCACACGTACCTGGCCGCTGCGCACCAGCTTGTAGACCAGGCTGCGCGGGGCGCCTTTCAGCTGGCCAAGCAGGAAGTTGTCCAGGCGCTGGCCGGCGCGGTCGGCGGGAACGGTGATCATGCGCACGGAAGGCTTGTCGCCAGCGGGCTTGGTGGGGTCTTGGGCGGTCATCAGGCTGTTTATTCTGTTACACTCGGGGGGCGAGATAAGGGATTGATTTCGTTGGAAGTTACTCAGGGCCAGAAGCCCAGCTTCCGACGAATCCGGCACAGTGCGCGACCACCGCCCGCGGGGCGGCCATGTTAGCGGCTCACCGGCCTTCCCGGCCATCGCCGGATGCCTGACACGCAACCGTGCTGAACATGTCCCGCGTGGCGCTCCAGCCTGGCTGACAGCTGCCTGCGGCCCTGCAACACCCAAAAACCCATAAGAGTGAAGCGCTCCCGCGGCCTGCCGTGGTGTCGTAGCGCTGGAAACCCAAGCCGCCCTCCCCGCGCTTGCGCGAATGGGCGGCGAGCCGTGTCCAGAGGCGAAACCCCATGGCGTTCCGCGCGGTAGCCGCTTGCGAGGAACGCAACAATGAAGCGAATGCTGATCAACGCCACGCAGGCTGAAGAGCTGCGTGTTGCCATCGTGGATGGCCAGTCGTTGTATGACATCGACATCGAACAGCCGTCGAAGGAACAGAAGAAGTCCAACATCTACAAGGGCCGGATCTTCCGCATCGAGCCCTCGTTGGAAGCGGCCTTCGTCGAGTACGGTGGTGGCCGCCATGGCTTCCTGCCGCTGAAGGAAATCTCCCGCGATTACTTCCAGGCCGGTGTCGACCACAACAAGGCCGGCATCCGCGAGCTGCTGCGGGAAGGCCAGGAAATCGTCGTCCAGGTGGACAAGGAAGAGCGCGGCAACAAGGGCGCCGCCCTGACCACGTTCATCTCCCTGGCCGGCCGCTACATGGTGCTGATGCCGAACTCGCCGAGTGCGGGTGGTGTCTCCCGTCGCATCGAAGGCGAAGACCGGGCCGCCCTGAAGGACGCCCTGGACAAGCTGAACATTCCCGACGACATGGGCGTGATCATCCGCACCGCCGGCGTCGGCCGCGATGCCGAAGAGCTGCAGTGGGACCTGGACTACCTGCTCAACGTCTGGCGTGCCATCGCCGAGGCCGCGCTGAGCAAGCCGGCCCCGTTCCTGATCTACCAGGAATCGCGCCTGATCGTGCGCGCCCTGCGTGACTACCTGCGCGCCGACATCGGCGAAATCCTGGTCGACACCGAGGAGATGTACGAGCACGCCCGCGAGTTCATGCAGCAGGTGATGCCGCAGACCCTGCGCAAGCTCAAGCACTACAAGGACGACATCCCGCTGTTCAACCGCTTCCAGATCGAATCGCAGATCGAAGGCGCCTACGAGCGCAACGTGCGCCTGCCGTCGGGTGGCTCGATCGTGGTCGACCAGACCGAAGCGCTGACCGCGGTCGACGTCAACTCCTCGCGCGCCACCAAGGGCAGCGACATCGAGGACACCGCGTTCCAGACCAACCTGGAAGCGGCCGAGGAAGTGGCCCGCCAGCTGCGCCTGCGCGACCTCGGCGGCCTGGTGGTGATCGACTTCATCGACATGGCCTCCAACAAGCACCAGCGCGAGGTCGAGAACCGCCTGGCCAACGCGCTGAAGTACGACCGTGCGCGCGTGCAGGTTGGCCGCATCTCGCGCTTCGGCCTGCTGGAAATGAGCCGCCAGCGCCTGCGCCCGAGCCTGGGCGAGTCCAGCCAGATCGTCTGCCCGCGTTGCGACGGCCACGGCCGCATGCGCAGCGTCGAGTCGCTGTCGCTGTCGATCATCCGCGTCGCCGAAGAGCATGCGATGAAGGAGAACACCGGGCAGGTGCTGGTCCAGGCCCCGGTGGAGATCGCCAATTACCTGCTGAACGAGAAGCGCAGCGCCCTGCGCGAGATCGAACAGCGCCACGAAGCGCCGATCGTGATCGTCGCCGACGAGCAGCTGCACACCCCGCACTACACCGTCACCCGCCTGCGCGAGAACGAGCTGGGTGAAGAGAGCAACAAGCCCAGCTACCAGCGCGGCACCCCGCGCAAGCTGCCGGTGCACGCCCTGACCAAGGGCCAGCTGAACATCCCGCCGCCGGCGGTGACCCAGGTCAAGCACACCTCCCCCGCCCCGGTGCGCGAGGAAGTGGAGCCGGCTGCAGCCGCTCCGGCCCCGGTCGTGGCCGCGCCGGTGACGCAGGCTCCGAGCGGTGGCGTGATCGGTTGGCTCAAGCGTGTGTTCGGTGGCGAACCGGCCCCCGCGCCGGCGCCGGCTGCTCCGGCGGCACGCCAGCAGCAGGACGGCGGCCGCAAGGACCGCAACAAGGATCGCAACAAGGACCGCAAGGACCGTCGCGACGAAAACCGTGGCAACGGCGGCAATGGCAACGCGCAGCAGCAGAAGGACGGCGGCAACCGCAAGGACCGCGGCGAGCAGCGCAAGGACGGCCGCAACGGTAACAACGGCAATGCCCAGCAGCAGCCGCAGCAGGGCAAGCAGAAGGAGCCGCAGCAGAAGGATGGCCAGCCGCAGCCGCAGAACAAGCCGCGCAACGAGCAGCAGGGCCAGAACCAGAACCCGCAGCAGCCGAAGCTGAAGCAGCCCAAGCAGCCGCGTCCGCAGCAGCAGGACGGTGACAAGCCGGCCGACAAGCCGCAGCGCAACGCCGCCGAGGCACCGGCCGAAGCCGTGGCCGCCACGGCCGTCGCCGCCAATGTAGTGACCGCTCAGGAAGCGACTGCGCCGGTGGCCCCGGTCGCCCCGGTGTCCGCCGCTCCGGTGGACGCCGCAGCACCGGTCGAGACCGCCGCCAATACTGCCAGCGAGGCCGAGGTGGTTGCGGTTGCCGGTGAAGAGGCTGCGACCGACGCTAATGGCGACCAGACCGGCGAAGGCGCGACCCGCCGTCGCCGCGGCCGTCGCGGTGGCCGCCGCCGTCGCCGCGGTGGTGCCGAGAACGCTGCCGGCAACGACGTCCTGGGCGATGACCAGGACGACGGTGACGAGGGCGATGACACTGACGTCGCCGAGCCGACCGTCGACAGCACTGCCGGCACCACGCCGGTCGCAGCTGCGCAGCCGGTCCGTTCGCAGCCGGAGTTTGACTTCGATGATGAAGTCGAGCCCGCCGCTGCCGACGCCGCAAAGCCGGTTCGTGCCGCTGCGGCCGTCGTCGCCGCGCCGGTCGCGGTGGTGAGCAGCGCGGTGGTCGAAGCCGCTGCGCCGGTCGTGACCGAGGTGCAGGCTCCGGTCGAAACCGTCGCCAAGGCCGAACCGGCGTCTTCGCCGGTGCAGACCAGCATGCTCGATGCCATCGACGCCGCGACCCCGGTGCAGCCGGCGGCCGTTGCGGCTCCGGTGGCGGAAGCCGCGCCGGCGGTGGTCGAGGCTGCCCCGGTGGTGGAGGCTGCCCCGGCCGTTGAGGCCGCTCCGGTGGTCGAGGTGAAGCCGGCTGTGACCGAGGCCGCGCCGGTGGTGGAATCGAAGCCGAAAGTGGTTGAAACCGCCCCGGTGGCGGACGCGCAGCCGGTGGCCGTTGAGGTCGCCCCGGTGGCGGAAGCTGCTCCGGCAACTGAAGCCGAGCCGGTCGTCGAAACCGCGCCGGTCGCCGAGCAGCCGGTTGCCACGGTGGCAGTGGAAGCCGCCCCGGTGGACGCCGCTGCACCGGTCGCCGAGGCGGTGGTGACGCCGTCGATCGACCCGGTCGCCGATGGTCACACCGACGCTGCGGCCCAGGCTGCCGAAGCCAAGGCTGACGAAGAAGACGAAGCAGCCGCCAAGCGCACGCCGCCGGCGAACTGATCGCGCTTTGATGGCGTAGAAAAAGAAACGGCGGGGATCGATGATCCCCGCCGTTTTTGTTTGTGCATCGGGCCGTATCGTGCCAACCGAGGTTGGCACCTGCCAGAGCGCGCCTGCCTCAGGGTTTCGGTGCGAACTGCAGGCGGGTCCACACGCCGTAATGATCCGAGGCCCAGCGACCGCTGTCATCGGGCTGGTCGAACAGCAGCTTCGCCTCGCGCGCGACCATCTCGTCCTGCTGGAAAAAGATGTGGTCGATCCGCGACGGCGCTTGGTAATAGTGACGGTTGAGCGTACTGATCCCGGACAGATCGGTGTTGACGTGCACGCTGCCGTAGCTGTCCCCGTAGTGGCTACGCAGCTCGCTCAGGTCGCCGGCATCCACCAGTGCATTGAAGTCGCCCGCGATCACCACCGGCGCACCGGCCGAGGTGTCACTGATGAAGCGCAGCAGGTCTTCCACCTGGCTGCGGCGAATGCCCTGGCCACGCTCGTCGCTGCGTTCATTCAAGTGCGTGGCATAGACATTCACCGCCTGGCCATCCACGTCGATGCGCAGATGGGCGACGGTACGGTAGTCATCCAGCGGCTGCAGCAGGTGATCGCCGCGGGCCAGGATCGGACGCCGGGTCAGCAACGCGTTGCCGTATCGCTTCGGGGCCCCGACCGGATCGGTGGACACGAACACATACCGGTAGCCGAGCTGGCTGGCCAGCCACTGCGCCTGGTTGCGCACGTTGCGCCGTTGGATCACTTCCTGCAGGGCAACCGCATCCGGCTGCAGGCGCTTGAGCTCGGCCAAGATGGTCCGGCGACGACTCGGCCAGTCTTCGCGGTCGTGATGCAGATTGAAGGTGACCATGCTCATGCCGGGCGCATTGGCCACCTCAGCCGACGCGGCAGTGGCTGCAGGCTCGACCGCCATCACCATGCCCGGCAGTGCCATCGCCATCGCCAGCCCCAGGGCGCGCACCGACGTGCGCACCCTCGCCCCCTGCTGCTTCATCGTTACTGTCCCTTGCGTTCGGCGCGGCGCACCGCGCTCGGCACGTCGATCTCGACCCGTGCCGGCAGCTGGTGCACGTGCAGTTCCTTGTTGATCCACTCGACCGCTTCACCGTTGACGGTGGCATCGCCCGGATCACCGGCATACGGCCACGGCAGCACCACGCCGCCCACCGGCGGTACCAGGCCCGGCTGCACCTCCAGCGTCAGCTGCTTGTCACTGCGCTGCAGGCGGTAGTTCAGCTGGCCCTGCGGCGTGCGCAGCCCCTGCACGGCAACGCCGTCAGCCTGCAGCCAAGCCGTCGGCACGCCGGCCGCGAGTACGAGCGCATCATCGCTGTCGCGGTGGTAGGCGAACATGTCCAACGCAGAGCGCACGAAGTCCGAGGCCACCCACGCATGCGGCAGGTCACCGACGAAGAACGGCTTGCGCGGCGTGCGCGAGACCACTTCGGCCCACTGGTTCCAGGCCTGCGGCGCACGGTCCTTGAAGAAGAATTCGGTGGCCTGCCAGGCGCGGTCACGCCAGCCCAGGCGCACGAACGCAGCGACGTTGCGCCACTCGTACGGGGTGTAGTCCTTCCACTCGCGCTTGCCATCGCGGCGGGCCACGAATTCCTTCCAGTAGCGCTCGAAGGTTGCCTCCAGCGCCTGCTGTGGCAGGCGGCCCTGCTCACCGCCCGGGGCCAGCGCGATGGTGGTCGAGGTCGCATCGAAATCGCCCAGCTCGGCCGAGCCCGGCAGGTAATCGATGGCGTGCTGCTGCATCGCCGACAGCAACGAGGCCTGCAGGTCGTCACGGAACTGGTCGCGCGATTCGGCGATCTGCATCGCCTCGACCTTGCCCAGCTGGGTCGCCAACAGCGCAGCGTCCTTGTAACCGCGCAGTGCCCAGAAGTTGTCCCAGTACGAATGCATCGGCTTGGCCGAATAGCCTTCGTGGCTGATCGACGCCGGCATCATGCCGTAGAAGGCCGGGTTGCGCGCCCGGTTTTCCTCGGTGCGCTCGCTGGCACGCAGCTGCTCCATGTAACTGTATGCGCCCTGCACGTGCGGCCACATCAGTTCAACGAAGGTGCCGTCACCGGTATACCGCCCATATTCGGCGATGCTGTAGATAAGCTCGCCGTGGCTGTCGTTCTCCGGCACCGGGTCGCTGCCGCGCGCATCGACGCAGCACGGCACCTTGCCGTTCTCGAACTGGTACGGCGCATACCAGTTGATGTAGTCACGCACGGCGTCGCTGCGGCCCATGCGCAGCAGGCCTTCGGAAATCATCGCGCCATCGCGGATCCAGCTGCGCGCGTAGGAACGCGTGCCCGGCTGCAGGCGCGGCCCGACGCGCGAGATCAGCATGTGCGCCACCGCGGTACGCAGGGTATCGACCAGCGCCTGGCCGGCCGCCGGCACCTGCAGCGAAACCACGCCCAGCTTCTGCCGCCACTGCTCGGCCACCTGTGCCTGGGCCTTGGCCACATCCAGCGCCTTGGGCGCCCAGCCACCGGTCTGCGGCAGCACCACCGCCACTTCGCGGCTCTGGCCGGGCTCCAGCTTGATCGTGTACAGCAATGCACCTGAGGCCATGCCGGTGCTGTCCTTCACCGCCGTCGTGGCCGGGTACTTGCCGCTGGCCAGGTGCATCGCATCGAGCTTGCCGTCGAACGTGCTGGCGAAGCGCGCGTCCGGCACCTGCAGCGGGTAGATGCGCGGCTCACCGTTGACCCGCACCAGCTGCTCGCCGACATCCAGCGCATCGATGCGGCTGAAGCCGCCGACGGTGTTGAGGAACTGGGTCGGCGGGTTGACCTGCCACGGGCGGATCGCCAGCGCCAGGGTGTACTCGTGCGCGACCTTGTCCGGATTGCTCAAACGGTAACGGCCGATCAGCTGCGCGCGCTCAGGCGTGCCCTGCACGAAGCTGGTCACCGCCAGGCCGGCTTTCTCGTGGACCCAGTCGACGTTGGCAATCGGCAGATAGTGGTCCTGCAGCGACTGGGTGATGGCCACTTTCGACCAGTCCAGCAGCTTGCCATCGAGGCGGATGAACGGTTCGATGCTGAAGCTGCCCTTGGCCGGCTCCAGTGCGCCGTCTTCACTGATCAGTGCCTGCTCCTGGCCGCCATCGAGGCCCAGCAGGGTCCAGTACGGCTGTTCACCGACGTAGGCGCGCGGCAACGCACCGCGCGGCAGGTCGGCAGCCACCGATGACAGGAAGGCATTCGGAGTGGCCGCGAAGGCCAGCGGCTTGAGCGCGATGTCACGGATGCCATAGCGCCAGTTCGGTCCGTCCTGCAGATCGAAGCGCACGTAGCGTGCGTCGGTATCCGGCAGCGCCAGCCAATCACGGCCACCGGCACCACTGGTCACTTCGCGTACGGTACGCCAGTCGCGGCCATCTTCCGAGGTGCGCACGGTATAGCGGCGCGCTTCCAGGTCCGGCAGCCAGTCGATCACCGCACCGCCGATTTCACGGCTCTTGTGCAGGTCCAGGCTGATGGTCTGCTGCTTGACACCCCCGCTGATCCAGAACGTATCGCTCTTGCCGTCGATCATGCGGTCCTGCAAGGCGGTGGCGGTATCGGCGATCACCGACGGCACCAGCGCCGAATCATCCTGCGGCGGCAGGCCCTGCAGGGTCAGCTTGTCGAAGCACACCGTGCCACGCCCGCCGACCTTGCTGTAGATGGTGAATTCGACGGCGGCGCTGCGCGTCATCTCCTTCTCGGGCGACGGCCCCCACGCCTTGTCGATCTGGCGGCGGCGGTATTCGACCGGCGTCCACGCCTTGGGGAAGCTGTAGCCCGGGCGGTTGACCCACCAGACATTGTCGCCGCTGGCGTCGATCAGCTTGAACTGCAGGTCGTTGCCCGGCGAATCACCGCGCAGCTGGAAGCCGAAACGATAATTGGCCGGGTACTCGATGTTGAGCGCGCGACGAATGCCGACGTAGCCGGAGACCTTGTGGAAGTCGTAGTCCAGGCACAGCGCGCGGCCGCCGCCGGCGCCGCTGACCGGGCGCAGCGAACCGCTGACCTGGTCGGACAGCACCAGTTTCCAGGCGCCGATATCGTCGAAGTCGTCCAGCACCTTCGGTGCCGGCAGTGCCGGTGGTGCGGCGATCGCCAGGGAGGTCCACAACAGTCCCAGTCCAACGGCGATCGCTCGCTTCATCCCTTGACGCTCCCCAGCAACAGACCTTGGATGTAGTACCGCTGCAGCACCAGGAACAGCGCCAGCACCGGAACCACGGTGACCACCGCGCCGGCCATCATCATTTCCACGTCCATGATGTGCTCGCGCGAGAGGGTGGCCAGCGCCACCGGCAAAGTGTAGTGCTCCTGGTCGGTCAACACGATCAACGGCCACATGAAATCGTTCCATGCGCCCATGAAGGTGAAGATCGCCAGGGTCACCAGCACCGGCTTGAGCATCGGCAGCACGATCTGGAAGAAGATGCGCAGCTCCCCTGCCCCGTCGATGCGCGCCGCCTCCAGCAGCTCATCCGGGATCGAACGCGCGTACTGCCGCACCAGGAAAATGCCGAACACGCTGGCCAGCGCCGGCACGATCACGCCGCCGAAGCTGTTGACCAGGCCCAGCTGCTTCATCAGCAGGAACAGCGGCAGCATCGCCACCTGCGCCGGGATCACCAGCGCGGCCATCAGCACCTGGAACAGGCGCTCGCGGCCGACGAAGTTCAGCTTGGCGAAGGCATAGCCGGCCATGGTGTTGAGCAGCAGCGAACCAACCGTGATGCCCAGCGACACCAGCAGGCTGTTGGCGAAGTTGCCGCCCATGCCGGTGCGCGCGAACAGCTCATGGTAGTTGTGCGTGGTGATGCTCGAAGGCAGCAGCGGCGGCGGGAAATGGCTGGCCTCGCCCTGCGGCATGAACGAGACCGACACCATCCACAACAGCGGCGCCAGGCTGACCAGGGCCAGCACCAGCAACGCACCATTGATCATCCACGGGTACCAGCGCGACTGGCCGATCTCACGACTCATACCAACTGCCTCTTGCGGCCAAAACGCAGCATCACGGTGGTCACCGCCAGGATGATCAGGAACAGCAGGAACGCCACCGCGGAGGCGCGTCCCAGGTTCCACCACTTGAAGCCTTCCTCGAACATGAAATACAGCACGCTGACGGTGCTCTGCAGTGGGTCGCCACGGGTCATCACGTAGGGTTCTGCGAACAGCTGGAAGTAGCCGGACACGGTAATGACCCCGACCACCAGCAGCACCGGGCCGAGCATCGGCAGGGTGATGTGCAGGAACTGCTTCCAGCGCGAGGCGCCGTCGATGCGCGCGGCCTCGTACAGGTCATGCGGGATCGCCTGCAGGCCGGCCAGGAAGATCACCATGTTGTAGCCGAAGTTCTTCCACACCGCGAACAGCATGATGGTCGGCATCGCCCAGTTGGGATCGCCCAGCCAGTCGATCGGGCTGATGCCCAGGTGGCCCAGGCCGTAGTTCACCAGCCCATAGCTGGTATGGAACAGGTAGCGCCAGATCACCGCCACCGCCACCAGCGTGGTCACCACCGGCGCGAACAGTGCGGTGCGGAACAGCGCCTTGAAGCGCGCGGCCGGTGCATTGAGCAGCATCGCCGCGCCCAGCGACACGCCGATCGACAACGGCACGCCGATCAGCACGAAGTAGGTGGTGTTCCACAGCGACTTCCAGAACATCGGCGTCTGCAGCAGGTCGACGTAGTTGCCCAGGCCGACGAAGCGCAGGTTGCTGCTGTCGGCCAGCGCATACAGGTCGAAGTCGGTCACGCTCAACGCCAGCGCCGAAGCCACCGGCAGGCCGAAGAACACGCCCAGCACGATCAGCGAAGGGCCGGCGAAGATCCAGCCGGCAAGTGAAGTACGTTTCATTGCACGCTCCCGGCGGCCACGGCACTGCTCGATTGCGGCGACGGCGCGCGCTGCTGCAGGCGTTGTTGTTCATGCATCCAGCGGCGCTTGGCCAGCACCTTGTCCACGCGCTGATCCAGCTCTTCCACCGCCTTGTCCTGCGGCAGGCCACCGCGCACCACCTTTTCGGTGACGATGCGCATTTCCTGCACGATGCGCTCCCATTCGAGCACCTTCGGCGTCGGCTTGACCCGCTCCAGCTGGTCACGGAACGCAACCGCCAGCGGATCATTGGCCAGCGACGGCGCGCTCCAGGTACTGCGGCGCGGCGGCAGGTCGCCGATGATCGAATGGAAACGCGCCTGGATCTGCGGCCGCGACAGGAACTCGATCAGCTTCCACGAGGCTTCCTTCTGCTGCGACTTGCGGAAGATCACCAGGCTGGTGCCACCGGCGATGCCGGCACCCGGGCCATCCGGACCCGGCAGTGGCGCAGTACCCCACTGCCCTTCCAGTTCCTTCGGCTGCAGCTTCTTGAACTCGCGGATGTTCCAGGGGCCGGAGATGTAGAACACGTTGAAGCCCCGGAAGAACTCGTCCCAGACGTTGGAGATCTGCGTCTCGGACATCTTCGGCGCCCAGCCCTGCTCGAACATGTTGGCGTAGAAGGCCAGCGTGCGGCGGAACCCCGGGCTGGCGAAATTGCCGCGGGTGTCATCGTCGCGCAGCAGCGGGTCGGGCTGCTGCAGCGCCAGCGACAGCTGCTGCTCGAACTCATTGATCGGCATCAGTACCGCATAGCGGTTGGGACCCTGCATGCGCTTGATCGCCGCCATCTGCTCGTCCCACTCCTGCCAGGTCCGCGGCGGGTGGTCATAGCCGGCCTTGGCCAACAGGTCCTTGCGGTAGTAGATCAGGCGGGTATCGACATACCACGGCACGCCGACCAGTTCGCCGTGGATCACGTTGGTATCCCAGATGCCCTGGAAGTAGTCCTTCGGATCGACCACCGCCGAATGATCGACGAACGGCTGCAGCGGCGTCAGCGCATCGAGTTCGGCGAACTCGGGCACCCAGGTGTTGCCGAGCTGGCATACATCCGGCAGGCCATCGGCCGCAAACGCGGTCAGCAGCTTCTCGTGCGCGGCGGTCCAGGGAATGTTCTGCACATCCACCTTGATACCGGGGTTCTCGGCTTCGAACTCGTGGATCAGCTCGCTGACCACCTCGGCCTCGCGGCCCATCGCCCAGAAACGCACGGTGGTGGTGCCCGGCTCGGTGCGCGCGCAGCCGGCCACGGCCAGAGCGGCCAGGGCAGGCAGCGCCCAGCGGCGCAGGCGGTCGATCCAGTTCGGCACCGGGTTACTTCCCCTGCCCTGTGTTGCGGTTGGCATTGTTCTTCTGTTCCTGCGCGGCAGCCGCGCGTGATTCGGCGATACCCACCGCGCGTGCCGCCGCGGCCTTTTCGTCTTTCTGCAGTTCCAGCGGCTGGAACGAGCCTTCCGGCGCCAGCCAGCCACCGCTGAACCCGGCCCGCTCCAGGCCCTTGCGGATGTAGGGGTTCTTCTTCATCACTTCCCAGACGAAGTCATTGCGGTAGTTGGCGATCATGGTCAGGATCGGGCCTTGGTCGATGGCGATGTAATCGCTGGCGACCCAGCCGCGATCCGGTACCACGCGGCCGGTCTTGATCGGGATGTCGTAGTTGAAGCTGGGATTGAACGAATCCAGGAAGCCGTAACTGGAATAGATGTAATCGCCGTAGCGCTTGTGCATCTCCAGCGTGGCCGGGATCACCTGCTCCGGTGCGAACACCACCGAGGCGATCGCGGCGGTCGGCGCAATGGTGCCGTCATCGAAGTTCTCGCGCAGGCCGGCGCCGCGCGAAGAGTAATGGCGGAACTGGCGCTGCTCGCCGCGATACTCCTGCGTGGTGTTCTGCGGGCCATCGCTGGCGGTCAGGCCCCAGACGTTCTCGCCATAGTCCTTCCACTGCATCGGGTTGGCGATGGCGTACTCGCGCTGGGCCAGCGCTGCCGAGCGGCTGTTGAGGAAATAGGTGCTGCCGCGTTCGCGCATGTACGCGTCCTGGATATCGCGGAAGTCGATCCAGACATGGCTGTACTGATGGCCGAACAGTGGGCCAAAGGACAGGTATTCCTGGCCCTGGTAGACGCCCCAATCGTTGTCGTAGGTGCGTGCCCACACCGTCCAGGCGTCCGGGCTGACCGGGTGCGTGGGCGAGCCCAGGGCGAGGATGTAGACCATCATCGCTTCGTTGTAGCCCATCCAGTCATGGTCGATGAAGCCGCTTTCCGGGAACCAGCCCATCGAGATCAGCGGCGCCCGCTGCTGCAACCACGGCCAGTCGACCTTCTTGTACAGGGTGTCGGCGATCTGGCGGATTTCCTTCTCGCGCGGATCGTCGCCGTCGTAGTAGGACTGCGCGAACAGCACGCCCATCATCAGCAACGCGGTATCCACCGAGGACAGTTCGACCCAGCTGTCGTAGCGCCGGCCTTCCTGCATGTCCAGGAAGTGGTAGTAGAAGCCCTTGTAGCCGGCCTTGCCGGTGCGCTGCGGGCCCATCGGCACGTCGCGGAAGAACTTCAGCGTGGTCAGGGTACGGTCGATCGCCTGGTTGCGGCTGACCCAGCCGTTCTCGATGCCGATCGGATAGGCGGTCAGCGCGAAGCCGACCGAGGCGATGCTGGCGAACGGCCGCGACGGATAACGGTCCGGGGTCAGGCCGTTCACTTCATTGGTGGTGTCCCAGAAGAACTGGAAGGTGCGGCGCTCGATGTCAT
Source organism: Stenotrophomonas maltophilia (assembly GCF_047497515.2). GTDB lineage: Bacteria > Pseudomonadota > Gammaproteobacteria > Xanthomonadales > Xanthomonadaceae > Stenotrophomonas. The sequence goes on along the minus strand of NZ_JAXAXL020000001.1, from coordinate 212,594 downwards.
CGAACAGCGGCGGCAGCTCTGGCTTCATCGGTCGCGGCGGTGCATCGGCCTCGATCAGGATCACCGGCGGGCGCGGCTTGGCCGGCTCCTGCTGGGCCGGCTGGCAGGCGGCCGCGGCCAGGCTCAACGCTGCGGCGGACAACAGATGGCGTGCCTGCATGGCGCGGTTCCTCCGGTGGTCTGATCGATGGGAAAGCATAACGTCCAATGATCTGAAATCGTTTACAAGGTGCGTCCGAAAAAAACCACGAAAAACGTGGTCTGACACCGCGATCATTGCCCACGCCGCTGCCCCCTGCCCGGCAGCGGCGTGGGGGCATGGCCCGGGGGGGGGGGG
>NZ_JAXAXL020000001.1:200485-212247 GCF_047497515.2 Stenotrophomonas maltophilia | reverse complement strand
CGTGGGCAATGGACCGGCGCGGGGCCGGCCATTGCCGTTTTCACGCGCCCGATGCCGCCGGCGAACCGGCGGCATCGGGTCGTGCATCTACCTCCAGGCTTAGAAGCGGAAGCCCACTTCGGCCTTGATCTGGCGCGGCGTACCGATGATTTCGCCGGTCTCGTTGTAGCTGGCCTGCAGCTTGCCGTTGGTCTTGACGTAGTTGTAGGTGGAGAAGTTGTCGAAGTTGAAGACGTTGATGATGTCGATACGCGCGTACAGCTCGGTATCGCCCGGCATCTTGAACGTCTTGGTTGCCTGCAGGTCGACCGAACGGTAGCCGAAGATCTTGCCACCCACCAGGAACTTGCCGGTGGCGTTCGGCACGGCCGCCTGCGGCGTCGGCAGGGTGTAGCCGCTGGCCTGCATCACCGGGTACCAGTCGTTGACCGCCGTCGGCGTTGCCAGGGTGATCTTGCCGCCGAAGGTGATGCCCCAGAAGCCCGCGTACGAACCGGTCATCACCAGGCGGTGGCGCGGCGCGCCGTTGGAACGGATGGTCGGGTAGTCGCCGATCAGGCCGCGGTCAAAGGCGTACTTCTCGTTGATGTCGCGGTTGTGGCGTGCGGTGGTCCAGGTGTAGGCGATCGAGGTGCCCCAGCCGCTCTCCTTGGTGAACGGCTTCTGCGCCGACAGCAGGATCTGGGTGGCACGGGTCTTGATGCCCTGCTGGCCAATGATCAGGCTGCCGAAGCCCGGCACGTTGCAGCTCCACGCCTGGCTCAGGCCCGGTTCGGTGCCACCGCACAGGCGCGGATCATCGAAGAACTGGCCGGTCGGGTAACGGTTGCCCAGGGTGAAGGCGAAACCGTCGTAGCTCAGGGTGCGGGCGATGGTGGCATCGGTCAGCCAGTCACCGATCTGGTTGCTCATGCCCAGGCTGAACTGATCCGAGTACGGCGCCTTCAGCTTGTTGTTCAGCAGGTCCACTTCCAGGCCGGCATTGCTGGTCGCGCCCACCAGTGCCTGCAGGTTGCCGATGCCGTTGAGCAGGTTCGGGTTCCAGTCATAGCAGGCAGCCTGGCCGTTGATGCAGGTGCCGGTGGCCGGGTTGCGGAAGTAGATGGTCGGCTGCGGCAGGGCCAGCTTGGTGGTTTCCAGCTGCAGGTTGTCGAACAGGTCGCGGTCGTAGGAACGGCCGGCACCACCGTGGATCACGTGCTGCTCGTCGGCATTGATGTCATACGAGAAGCCCAGGCGCGGCTGCCAGGCATCCTTGAACGCCTTGCGGTTGTGGCCGTTGCTGATGTAGTCGCCGATGTTCAGGCCGCCCAGCGCCAGCGAATCGGCGTAGGTCTGCCCGGCGGGCGCGCGCGGATCCTGCGAGTAGATCGCGTCGACCACGGCCTGCGGGGTCACGAAGTCCAGGTAGGACGGGGTCTTTTCGTAGTCCCAGCGCAGGCCGATGTTGAGCTGCAGGTGGTCATTGACCTGCCAGTCGTCCTGGATGAACACGCCGTACTGCTTGGACTTCGAACGCACTTCGCCGGACACGCCCGACACGCCGGTCACCGGCTTGACGAACTGCGCCTTGTACGGGATGGAGTCCGGGAAGTCCGGGTCGCCCAGGCTGTAGGTGAAGGTCGGGTTGATCTGCGCCGCATCGGAGGCGTACAGATCAATCGCCTTGTACTTCACGCCCATCTTGATGGTGTGGTCGCCGGCCCACTGGATGCCGTCCAGGGTCAGGTTGTCTTCGATCGACCAGCCCTTCTGGCCCTTCACCTGCGAATCCAGTGCCGAGGCGCCACCGATCTTCACCACGGTGCGGTCTTCGGGACCGTCCGGCGCGGTGTAGGTGATGCCATTGGCCAGGGTCAGCGGGGTCGGGTTGTTGAACGAATCTTCGTGGGTGACCATCAATTCGTTGTAGTAACGCTCACCGCTGTGGTTCCAGCGCAGGGCGTAACGACGGTCGGTGTTGACCACTTCACGGCCCGCCTGCGGCGAGGTCTGGCCACTGAACTGCGACTGGGTTTCGTCACGGTCCTGGAACGTCAGCTCGATGCGGTCGTTGTCGGTCGCTTCGAAGTCGATCTTGCCGAAGATCAGGTCCTGCTGGAACGGCTGGCTGGCCGGGCCGAGGCCAGCGGCGCCGGCGGCCGGCAGCAGGCCAGCAGCCGCGGTGACCGCGCCGTCCGGCGCGATGGTGACCGGCAGGTCGAAGCGCTTGGCTTCGTAGGTCACGAAGAAGTGGGCCTTGTCCTTGATGATCGGACCGCCCAGCGCGAAGCCGTATTCCTTCTCGGCCGACACCATCTTGTCCTTGCCCCCCTGGCGCTCGGCCGGGGTCTTGGCGCGCATGTCTTCATCGGTGTAGCGGTAGAACGCCTCACCCTTGAACTCGTTGGTACCGGACTTGGTCGCGGCAGTCACCGCAGCACTGGACACCTGGCCGTACTCGGCCTTGTAGTTGCCACTGATGACCTTGTATTCGCCGATGGCCAGCTGCGGGAACGGGTTGCCGGCGCTGCCGGACTGGCCGGCGACGCCGCCACCCTTGACGTAGCTCTTCTGGCCCACGCCATCGATGTACACATTGGTGCCATCGGCATTGGTGGCGCCGCCGCGCAGCGAGGTGTTGCCCTTGGCATCGCGGGTGAAGATCAAGCCCGGCACCGCGTCGGCGAACTCCAGGAAGTTGCGCGAGACCTGCGGGGTGGTCTGGATCTGCTGCAGGCTGACGGTCTTGCCGACTTCCGAGGTGCGCACTTCTTGCAGCAGGGTGGGCGCGACGACGTTGACGGTGTCCAGGTTGGTGGCCGAGGCCGAACCCGGCGTGCTGCTGGCGGCACCGGCGAAGTTCAGGGTGGCGGTGGAGGCCACGGTGACGGTGACCTTCTGGGTCTGGCCATTGGCGACCACGTCATAGGTGCCCGGGTCCAGGCCCATCAGCGAGTAGCTGCCATCGGCACGGATGGTGCCGCGGCGGACGGTACCGGTGGCCACGTTGGTGGCGGTGACTTCGGTGCCGGCCTGGGCGCCGGCAACCTGGCCGCGCAGGCTGGCGTTGGCCGACTGCGCCATGACGTTCGGAGCAGCGGCCAGCATCAGGCAGCTGACCAGCGCGGTGCTCAGCAGCCGGCGTGCCGGCGTGCGGAAGGTGGTGTGCATCATCAACTCAATCTCCGGGTGGCGGTGACCGCTCGCGCGGTCCCTGCGATCAATCAAAAAAGAAGGAACGCCTCTGGCTTCAACGGCCGGATGGCGGAGTGGTGGAATCGCGAACTATCAAGCGGGGAACCAGGGTCTGCTTGTCCCCTGTCCCGTCCGTGGAGGTGCCGTCCATCAACTGCATCAGGCGCGTCATGGCCCGATCGCCGAGCTCGGCGATGCTGACCTGCATGGTGGTCAGCGACGGGTGGACGAAACGCGCCAGTGGAATGTCATCGAAACCCGCCAGGGCGACATCGGACGGCACATGGACCCCTGCCTGCGTGAAGGCATACAGGCAGCCCAGGGCCATCATGTCGTTGGCGGCGAACACGGCATCGGGCAGCGCTCCGGCTGCCAGCAACTCCTGACCGGCGCGATGGCCGGAAGCTTCGTCGAAATCACCGGGCAGCTCGATGCCTTCAGCGCCACTGCCGAATGCGGCCAGCGCGTCACGGAAGCCGCGCAGGCGCTCGCGCGCGTCGAAGTTGAGGTCCGGGCCAGAAATGAACGCAATGCGGCGATGCCCGGCGTCCAGCAGGTGGCGGGTCATCGCCATCGCGCCGGCATGGTCATCGATGCTCAACACCGGGTGTTCCTGCGTGGGCAGGTAGGTGTTGATCAACACCGTCGGCAGCGACTGCGGCAGGTTGTCGGTCAGGAAGCCCGGGCTCTCGGCATAGGGCGACAGCACCAGCAGGCCGTCGACGCGGCCGCGCATGGCACGCAGGGCCGCGCCCTGTTGTTCCTGGTCACCGTGGTAGCTGGACACCAGCAGGTGCTGGCGACGGTTGCGGGCGACATTGTCGATGCCGCGCATCAGCTCGGAGAAGAATTCGCCATACAGGTCGGGCAGCACCACGCCCACCGTATTGGTGCGGCGGCTGCTCAGGCTGCGGGCGGCGGCGTGCGGGGTGTAACGCAGCCGTGCGGCCACCTCCAGCACAAGCTGGCGGACCGGTTCGGCGACATTTTCATGCCCGTTGAGCGCGCGGGAAACCGTGGCCACGGAGACCCGGGCTTCGCGTGCGACGTCTTTGATTGTGATAGCTGCCTTGTTCACGAAGCCGCCCTCCACGGCTTGGACCTACCAGCATTGGCGCGGAATGTAAGCGTTTCCATCTGGGCTTGTAAACAGTCCGTTAGGCGAATGTCCTGAAATGGACATGGAAATCTGTCTGCGACGGGCCCGCTCAAGGACCCGCCAGGACAGCGCGGGACAAGGGCTCAGCCCTGTTCTGACGGGGTCAATGCGCGGATGGACAGCGCGTGGATGTCGGTGTCCATCATCGGCCCCAGCGCGGCATAGACTGCGCGGTGGCGGGCCAGCGGACCCAGTCCCGCGAAGCGTTCGCTGACAATATGCAGGTTGAAGTGACCGCGGCCATCGCGCGCGCCGGCATGGCCGGCATGCCGATGGCTGTCGTCCTCGATCTCCAGCACGCTCGGTGCCAGCGCCTGCTGCAGTGCGTCACGCATCCGCTCGATCCGCTCTGCGTTCACGGCAGTACCTTGCGGAACGGCCGCACCTGCACGCGGGTGTAGACGCCTGCGGCCACGTAGGGGTCGGCGTCGGCCCAGGCCTGGGCCTCTACCAGCGATTCGAACTGGGCGATCACGACCGAGCCGCTGAAACCGGCCGGGCCCGGGTCTTCACTGTCCACCGCCGGGCACGGCCCGGCCAGCAGCAGGCGGCCCTCGTCGCGCAGCGCGTGCAACCGCGCCAGATGTTCCGGCCGAGCCTGCAGCCGCTGAGCCAGCACATCCTGGCCGTCATACCCTTCGATCACATACCACACCGGCATTTCCTCGCTTGCGTTGTCGGGTGTGCGGATTCTAGCCAATACGGTCCCTGTCCCGGCCCGGCTGGACACTGGCGCGGCAAAGGCTTACCCTAGGGTCCATTGCACGTGGCTGGATGCAGCAGCCCGTCGGTTTTTGCGGCCACCGCAGCCCCCGACGACCGATCTGCTGCTTCAAAACCGGCCCCCCTGGCCGGGCCACGTAGACGACCTCCCCGTAGTCCCGTCGCTGCCGTTTCCTGCGGCGCGTCCTGCTGTTTGATATGTGTGGAATCGCGCCGATCCCGGCGTGTCTGGTGCCCTGGGGCTCCGTGGCGTTGGCCCGGCGAACCCGGTGCCGCGACTGGTCCGTTGCAATCCTGATCTCCATTAGATGACTTCCGAACTCGCGCTCGACGCGAACCCGCCAACCCGGCCGCCCGCCCCCCAGCAGCAGGAAATGCCGCTGGCCGTGGTGCATGGGCAACCGGTCCTGCAGATCCCGCAGGACCTGTACATCCCGCCGGACGCGCTGGAAGTCATCCTGGATGCCTTCGAAGGCCCGCTGGACCTGCTGCTGTACCTGATCCGCCGCCAGAACCTTGATGTGCTGGACATCCCCGTGGCCGAGATCACCCGGCAGTACGTGGAATACATCACCGTGATGCGCGAGCTGCGCTTCGAGCTTGCGGCCGAGTATCTGGTGATGGCCGCCATCCTGGCCGAGGTGAAGTCGCGCATGCTGCTTCCGCGCCCGGTCAGCGAGGAGGGCGACGAAGCCGACCCGCGCGCCGAGCTGGTACGCCGGCTGCAGGAATACGAACGTTTCAAGCAGGCCGCCGAAGACATCGACAGCCTGCCCCGCCAGGACCGCGACACCAGCATTGCCCATGCCTTCATGCCCGAACGCGCAGCGGTGAAGCTGCCGCCGCCGGTGGACCTGAAGGAGATGCTGCTGGCACTGCACGACGTGCTCAAGCGCGCCGAACTGTTCAGCGGCCACGCCATCAAGCGCGAGGCACTGAGTGTCCGCCAGCGCATGGGTGAAGTGCTCGGTCGCCTGGAAGATGGCAAGTTCTACCGCTTTGAAGGGTTGTTCACCGCTGAAGAAGGCAAGCTGGGCGTGCTGGTCACGTTCCTGGCGGTGCTGGAACTGGCCAAGGAACAGCTGCTGGACATCGTCCAGGAAGAACCGCTGGCGCCGATCTACGTGAAGTCCCTGGCCGCCGGCAACACCAATGCCCCGCTGCAGTTCAGCAGCGAGTTCGACGACAACGACGACGCCAACGAGAACAAGTGAGCGCTGCCCTGCCGATGGACCAATCGCTGATCAACCGCATAGTCGAAGGTGCCCTGCTGGCCTCCAGCCAGCCGCTCACCCTGGCCCAGCTGAAGGACCTGTTCCCGGAAGAGGAACCGGCACCGCCGGGCAGCATCGAACGCGCGCTGGAACGCCTGCGCGAAGCCTGCGCGGAGCGCGGCGTGGAACTGGTCGAGGTTGCCTCCGGCTTCCGTTACCAGGTCACCGGCGAAGTGCACGGCTGGATCAGCCGGCTGTGGACCGAACGCAAGACGCGTTACACCCGCGCCACCCTGGAAACGCTGGCGCTGATCGCCTACCGGCAACCGATCACCCGCGGCGAGATCGAGCAGGTACGCGGCGTGGCGGTCAGCAGCAACATCATCCAGGCGCTGGAAGAACGCGAATGGATCCGCGTGGTCGGCCACCGCGACGTGCCCGGCAAGCCGGCGCTGTTCGGTACCACCAAGGGCTTCCTGGATTATTTCGGCCTGAAGCGGCTGGACGAACTGCCGCCGCTGTCGGAACTGAAGGACCTGGGCGAACTGGAGCCGCAGCTGGCACTGGACCGCGAGGGTCCGGCCGCTGCCGGCGCCGCCGGCCCGGACATCAGCGCCCACCCCGATGCGGCCGCCAACGATGACGCCGGCCTGCAGGGCGGCGATGGCAACACCCCCGATTCCGTCGGCGCAGCTGATGCGTCGGCCACCGATGAGCAAGCACCTTCGCCCCTCGATGATGGGCACCCCGATTCCGCGCCGGGCGAGCGCGCGGTGCCAGTGAACGAACGCGAAGACAACGCCGTCGCGACGACGACCGTGGCTGTTGACCAAGCCGATTCCGAACCAGAGGCCGACCTCGAAACCGTCGGCCGGAGCAAAACTGATGAGTGACACCCCCCGTAACAAGCTCTCGCTGAAGCGCGAAGCCACCTCCGAACAGTTCAAGCTGGAAGAGCGCCTGCACAAGGTGCTGGCCCAGGCCGGCCTCGGCTCGCGCCGCGCGCTGGAACAGCGCATCGCCGAGGGCCTGGTCAAGGTCAACGGCGAAGTCGCGCAGACCGGCATGTCGGTCAAGAGCGGCGACAAGATCGAGCTGGATGGTCGCGGCTTCGTCGCCACCGCCCTGGCCGAGCCGTCGCGCGTGCTGGTCTACAACAAGCCGGAAGGCGAAGTGACCACCCGCGAAGATCCCGAAGGCCGCCCGACCGTGTTCGAGTCCCTGCCGCCGCTCAAGGGCGCGCGCTGGATCGCCATCGGCCGCCTGGACATCAACACCACCGGCCTGCTGCTGGCCACCACCGACGGTGAACTGGCCAACGCCATGATGCACCCGTCGTTCGAGGTCGAGCGCGAGTACGTGGTGCGCGTGCGCGCGCCGGAAGGCGAGGAAAAGGTGGCCGACGCCATCGTCGACCGCCTCACCCGTGGCGTGGCGCTGGAAGACGGCCCGGCCAAGTTCGATGAGATCGAACGCATCGGCGGCACCGACTCGCACGACTGGTTCCGCGTCGTGGTGAAGGAAGGCCGCAACCGCGAAGTGCGCCGCCTGTGGGAATCGCAGGGCTGCCAGGTCAGCCGCCTGAAGCGCACCCGCTACGGCAAGGTCAGCCTGCCGCGCGAACTGGCCCGCGGCCATTCGGTGGAACTGCCGACCGCCCAGGTCGAAGCCCTGCGCGCGCAGCTGAAGCTGGAAGAAGGTGCACCGTCGGCGCTGACCCTGCAGCCGGTGATCGGCCAGCGTCGCGCCGCCAAGACCACCGTGCGCGTGCGTGAAGGCGGCCGTGGCAACGCCTACGTCAACGGCCACAACACGGCTGATGAAGGTCGCGAGCTGCGTCGTTTCGACAACGTGCGCGAAGATCGCGGCCGTGGTCGCGGCGGCAAGGGCGGCGGTTTCAAGGGCGGCCTGACCGTCAGCGGCGAAGCCGCGGCCAAGCAATCGCAGAAGCCGTTCAAGCAGCGCGCGCCGAAGAATGACCGCTCGCTGCCGGAAGGCAACCCGGCCGCATTCCGCACCTGGTACGTGCCGGACGGTGTCAGCACCGGCCCGAGCGGCCACCGCAACGCCGGTCCGGGCGCGCGTGGCCCCGGTGCCCGTGGTCCGGGCGCTGGCGGCCAGGGCCGTCCGTACGGCAAGCCGAAGGGTCCAGGTGCAGGCGCCGGTGGCGGCCAGGGCCGTAGTGGTTTCGGCGGTGAAGGCCGTGGCGGTGCAGGCGGCCAGGGTCGTCCGGCCGGCGCGGGCAACCGCTCGCAGGGCCAGGGCAACAAGCACCCGTACGGCCATCCGGGCAATGCCCCCAGCTTCCCGTCCGACCACGCGACCCCGGGCTTCAACCCGTATGGCAGCCCGAAGCCGGCACACGGTGCCCGTCCGGGCGGCCGTGGTCCGGGCGGCGGCAACAACCGTGGCCCGGGCGGTAACCGTGGTCCCGGTGGTCCGGGTGGCAACCGTGGCCCGGGTGGCCCCGGCGGCAACCGCGGTCCGGGCGGCCCGCGCCGCAGCGGCCCGCGCGGCGGCTGATCGCCCCCGCATGCAACTGAGAAACCCGGCTTCGGCCGGGTTTTTTGTGCGTGAACGCACGCATTGCAATTTCTACGAAAAGTCTGAAAACGAAGCGGGAGGCACATCACGACATCGATGGCGGCGACACACTGGCCCCTTCTCCGCCAGAACACTCCCCATGAACGCAGGTATCACCCCACAACAGGCTCGGCAGCAGGCCGATGCGGCACGCGGCAGCACCAGCGCACTGGTGCGGCACATCGACCAGCGCATCCACGCCCGCTCGCAGTCCGGCCAGCGCAGCATCGAGGTCGGTCTTCCGCGCGAACAAGTCTCCGCCGCGGCCATGCAGGACATCCTGCGGCGGCTGCGCGAACGTGGCTACCAGGCCGAACAGCGCCTGGTGACCGGCCAGGCATTCCAGCTCCACATCAGCTGGTAACCGCCGATGCGGGCTGGCCCGGCCACCTGCCTCAGCGGCGCCGGATCACGAACGAGGAACCGTCCACGCCCAGGTCCCAGCCACGGCCGCTTCCGGCCAGCGCCAGCGACACGTCGCCCTTGGTCATCGCCACGGCCCCCCCGGAGCGGATGGCGCCGGCGTGCGCCCCCAGCGCCACGTACTTGCCGAGCAGATCGTCCAGCGAATAGGCGCCGGTGAAGCGGCCCTTGCCGTCGACGATCTTCGATTTGCCAACGGTCAGGCCACCACCGGTGACCTTGATGCGCACCGGAATACGCGCGCCGTTGGTGCACTGGATGGTGCCGGTGCCCGAGGCGGTCTTGTAGAACAGCGACCAGCCGGACAGGTTGTAGCGCAGGTCGCAGTCGATGTTGCCGGCCGCCTGCGCGGCAGGAGCGGTCAGCGCGGTGGCGAGCAGGCCCAGGGCCAGTAGCAGCGGGAACTTCATGGTGTCATCCGGTGGGAAGGCAGCGCTCAGGCGCGCTCGTCCAGGTGGAAGGCATCGGCATCGAGCATCGCCGGGAAGCGTGCGCGGTGTGCCGCCAGCGCCTCGGCCGAGATCGTGGTGGTCACGACCTGCTCGCGTTCGCGGATCTCCACCTGCGGCTGGCCGAGGAAATCGATCACGGCGCTGTCGCCGGCGTAATGCAGCTGGTTGCCGTCCACGCCGATGCGATTGACCGCCGCCACGAAGCACAGGTTCTCGATGGCCCGCGCGCGCAGCAGCGTCTTCCACGCGTAGGCACGCGCCGACGGCCAGTTGGCCACGAAGATCTGCAGGTCGAAGTCCAGCTGATCAGGCCGCTCGACATTGTAGCGGTTGCGGCAGAACACCGGGAAGCGCAGGTCGTAGCAGACCTGCGGATTGATCCGCCAGCCCTTCCATTCCACGCTCAGGCGCTCGCGACCGGCGGCATAGCGCTCATGTTCGCCGCCGTAACGGAACAGGTGGCGCTTGTCGTAGTGCTGCAGCGCGCCATCCGGCGTGGCGAACAGCAGGCGGTTGTAGACGCCCTCGCCCTCACGCAGCTGCACGCTGCCGATCACCGCCGCGTTCAAGGCCCGGGCCTGCTCGCGCAGCCAGGCCACGGTCGGGCCGTCCATGCCTTCGGCCTGGGCAATGGCGTCGTTGGAAAAGCCGCTGGTGAAGGTCTCCGGCAGGATCACCAGGTCCGTGCTGCCAGCCAGAGGTGCCAGCAACGCACCGTAATAGGCACGGTTGCCAGCCGGGTCGTGCCAGCGGGTATCGCCCTGGACGAGGGAAATGCGCAGGTCCTGCATGTTCAGCTCCCCACTCACAGCAGGCGCAGGCGTTCGATCGCCGCGTCCATCGTCGCTTCGTTCTTGGCGAAGCACAGCCGTACCAGGCGCTGGCCGGCCGGCGGGTTCTCGTAGAACGGCGACAGCGGAATGGCGGTGACGCCCTTCTCGATGGTCAGCCACTTCACGAACTCATGGTCCGGCAGGTCACTGATGGCCGAGTAATCGACCAGCTGGAAATAGCCGCCCGGCACCGGCAGCGCCTTCAGCCGGGTGCTGGCCAGCTGTTCGCGGAAGCGATCACGCTTGGCCTGGTAGAACGCGCCCAGCTCCAGGTGGTGCTCGGGCTCGTCGCGGATCATCGCGGCGAAGCCGTACTGCGCCGGGCCGAAGCTGGTGAAGGTGTTGTACTGGTGCACCTTTCGGAACTCGGCGGTCAGCGCCGGGGGCGCGATCGCATAACCGATCTTCCAGCCGGTGCAGTGGTAGGTCTTGCCGAAGCTGGAGATCACGAACGCGCGCTCGCGCAGCTCGGGGTAGCGCAGCGCCGACTCATGGCGACGGCCGTCATAGATGATGTGCTCGTACACCTCATCGGAGATCAGGTAGATCTGCGTGCCGCGCAGCAGCTCGGCCAGCGCCTGCATGTCCTGCGCCGACAGCATCGCGCCGGACGGGTTGTGCGGGGTGTTGACGATCAGCATGCGGGTGCGCGGGGTGATCGCCGCACGCACGCGGTCCCAATCGACAGCGAAGGTCTGCGGGTCCAGCGACACATGCACGGCCTTGGCGCCGGCCAGGTCGATCGCCGGCTCATAGCAGTCGTAGGCCGGGTCGAGCACGATCACTTCCTCGCCGGCACGCACCACGGCATGGATGGCGTTGAAGATGGCTTCGGTGCCGCCGCTGGTGACGGTGATCTCGCTGTCGGCATCGACCTGCGCGCCGTAGCAGTCCAGCGCCTTCTGCGCGATGGCCTGGCGCAGCGGCGCCACGCCGGTCATCGGCGGGTACTGGTTCAGCCCGGCGGCCATCGCCTTGGCGGTTTCATCGATCAGGCGCTGCGGTGCGGAAAAATCCGGAAAGCCCTGGCCAAGGTTGACCGCGCCGTGTTCGGCGGCGAGCTGGGACATCACGGTGAAGATCGTGGTACCGACCTTGGGCAGCTTGGTGTTCGGTTGCATCGGCCTGGGGAATGGGAGGAGAGAGATTCCTGAGTTTACGCAATCCGCGCTCCGGTAGTGGGGGGGGGGGGGGGGGG
>NZ_JAXAXL020000001.1:104806-200475 GCF_047497515.2 Stenotrophomonas maltophilia | reverse complement strand
GTGCCGGCCGCTGGCCGGCAACCCCAGCTGGCAGATGGCGAATTACCGGCCAGCGGCCGGCACTACCACGGGCATTCGCCGCTACAATTGCCGCCGCACTCCGGCACGAAGACCCCTGCCCCTTGAACGCCCCTGCATTGCTGGCCGCCAGCGGCCTGAGCTTCTCCCGCAATGACGAGCCGGTGTTCGGCCCGCTGGACTTCCATGTGGACGCCGGCGAAGCCCTGCTGGTGCAGGGCGGCAATGGCGCCGGCAAGACCACCCTGCTGCGCGTGCTGGCCGGCCTGGCCAAGCCCGGTGCCGGCCAGGTGCGGATCGATGGCAAACCGGCCAGCAATGCCGAGCGTGCCCGCTATGTCGCCTACCTCAGCCACCTGCCGGCCTTGAAGCCGGACCTGGATACGCTGGAGAACCTGCACTTCCTGTGTGGCCTGCACGGCCGCCGTGCACGCCAGATGCCCGGCAACGCGTTGGCCATCGTTGGCCTGGCCGGCTACGAGGACACGCTGGTGCGTCACCTGTCCGCCGGGCAGAAGCGGCGGCTGGCACTGGCGCGCATCTGGCTGTCGCCCGCGCCGTTGTGGCTGCTCGACGAACCCTACGCCAATCTCGACCTGGAGGGCATCACCCTGGTCAACCGGATGATCTCGGCGCACCTGCGCGCCGGTGGCGCGGCGCTGGTCACCACCCACGGCGCCTATGCCGCGCCGCCCGTGCGCACCCGCCAGCTCGACCTCGGCGGTGTCGCATGATCGCGCCAGGCACCGAACCGGGCCTGTGGCAGACCGCGGGCGCCCTGCTCAAGCGCGACCTGCGCCTGCTCTGGCGCCGTCGCGGCGATGCCCTGCAGCCGCTGCTGTTTGCCGTGCTGGTGGTGGTGCTGTTCGCATTGGCCCAGGGCCGCGAGCCGCAACTGCTGGCCGCCACCGCCGGTGCGGTGCTGTGGCTGGCGGTGCTGTTGGCCGGCCAGCTGTCGCTGGATTCGCTGTTCCGTTCCGATGCCGAAGACGGCTCGCTGGAGCAATGGCTGCTGGCGCCGGTGCCGCTGGCCTGGCTGGTACTGGTGCGCGTGCTGCTGCACTGGGCGACCACCGCATTGCCGTTGATCGTGGTCAGCCCACTGCTGGCCGAAATGCTGCATCTGCCGCATGACCAACTGCCGATGTTGCTGGCATCGTTGCTGCTGGGCACCCCATTGCTGAGCCTGATCGGTGGTGTGGTCGCCGCGCTGACCGTAGGCATCCGACGCTCTGGTATTCTCGTGGCGTTGCTGTCGTTGCCGCTGTACGTGCCGGTACTGGTGTTCGGCGCGGGCAGCCTGGCGGCAGCCGGGCGCGGACAGGATCCGGTCGGTGCACTGCTGATGCTGGGTGCCGGCCTGCTGGTCGCGCTGGTGCTGGCGCCGCTGGCCACTGCTGCTGCAATACGTATTTCTCTGAGTTGACCGAGCTGAGAGCCAATCCACCCCTGCTGGATAGCCGCCACGCATGAATCCGATTGTCCGCTGGTTCCACCAACTCGGTTCGCCTCCCACGTTCGACCGTTTCGCTGCCCGCTGGTCGCGGGTGTTCTATCTCGCTGCGGTGCCGGTGCTGCTGGTCGGCATGTGGCAGGCGCTGCTGGTGGTGCCACCGGAAGCCAAGCAGCTGGACAGCTTCCGCATCCTCTACATCCATGTGCCGAGTGCCTGGATGAGCCTGTTCGTGTTCGCGTTGATGGCGCTGTATGCCGCTATTGCCCTGATCTGGCGGATCAAGGTCTGCGAGATCCTGGCCATGGCCTGTGCGCCGATGGGTGCCGGCTTCACCCTGATCACCCTGTTGACCGGCAGCATCTGGGGCAAGGGCACCTGGGGCACCTGGTGGGACTGGGACCCGCGCATGACCAGTGAACTGGTGCTGCTGTTCCTGTATCTGGGCGTGATCGGCCTCTACCACGCCATCGAGGATCGCCGCAGCGCCGCGCGCGCGGCCGGCCTGCTGGCCATCGTCGGCGTCAGCCTGCTGCCGGTGATCCGCTATTCAGTGGACTGGTGGGGCGGCCTGCACCAGCGCCAGTCGATCAACGTGTTCGGTGAATCGGCGATCAGCAGCGCGATGATCGCGCCGCTGTGGTGGATGGTGATCGGCACCAAGTTCTGGTTCGCTGGCTCGGTACTGGCCAAGGCGCGCGCCGACAACCTCGACCGCGAGGCCGGCAAGGCCTGGGTCGGCGGTCGCGTCGATGCCACACCCGCTCCCCGGGAGGCCCAGCCATGACCCACCTGCCCTATGTGATCGGCGCCTACGCCGTGTTCGTGCTGGTGCTGGGCGCCGACGCGCTCGGCTCGTGGCTGCGCCTGCGCGTGGCGCGCCGCCTGGCCCTGGCCCGGCAGCAGCGCCAGCAGACCCGCGCCAGCAAGCAGGAGGCCGCCGCGCCGCTGTCGACGGAGCTGGAACGATGACCCCGGTACAGCGTCGCCGCCTGGCATGGGTGTTGCTGGCCCTGCTCGCCTCCGGCCTGGCTACCGCACTGGTGGCGATGGCACTGGAGCGCAACATCGCCTACCTGTACACGCCCGCCGAAGTGCTGCGTGGCGATGTCGATGCGCAGTCGCGCTTCCGCCTGGGCGGCATGGTGGTGAAAGGCTCCTTCAATCGCCCGGTAGGCTCGCTGGAGGCGCGCTTCGAAGTGACCGACGGCGATGCACAGCTGCCGGTGACCACCTCGCGGATCCTGCCGGACATGTTTGCCGAAGGCACTGCGGTGGTCGCCAGTGGCCGCCTGCAGGACGGCGTCTTCGTCGCCGATGAAGTGCTGGCCAAACACGATGAGAAGTACGTGCCGAAGGAAGTGGCCGACAAGATGGGCGATGCCCACCGCAAGCACGACGTGCCGGTGACGGCACCCGAGGTGCGCTGAGTGCTGCCCGAACTGGGTCAGATCCTGCTGTTGTGCGCGCTGCTGGCCTCGCTGCTGCAGGCAGGCCTGCCGCTGGTGGGTGCCCATCGCAACAACCCGGCCTGGATGGCGGTGGCACGACCGGCCGCCTTCGCACAGCTGCTGCTGGTCGCCGGCGCGTTCGCGGTGCTCACCGCCGCATTCGTGCAGCAGGATTTCTCGGTGCGCTATGTGGCCGAGAACTCCAATTCGCTGCTGCCGATGATCTACCGCTATTCGGCGGTGTGGGGCGCGCACGAAGGCTCGCTGCTGATGTGGGCGCTGGTACTGGCGCTGTGGACCGGCGCGGTGGCGCTGTTCTCGCGGCACCTGCCGGCAGCGGTGCAGGCGCGCGTGCTGGCGGTGATGGGCGTGGTCAGCGTCGGCTTCCTCGCCTTCCTGATCTTCACCTCCAACCCGTTCCTGCGCCTGAACCCGGCGCCGCTGGAAGGCCGCGACCTCAATCCGCTGCTGCAGGACCCTGGGCTGATCATCCATCCGCCGATGCTGTACCTGGGCTACGTCGGCTTCGCGGTACCGTTCGCGTTCGCGGTGGCGGCGCTGCTGGAAGGCCGCGTCGACGCGCGCTGGCTGCGCTGGACGCGGCCATGGACCAACGTTGCCTGGGGTTTCCTGACCCTGGGCATCGCACTGGGCAGCTGGTGGGCGTACTACGAGCTGGGCTGGGGCGGCTGGTGGTTCTGGGACCCGGTGGAGAACGCCAGCTTCATGCCGTGGCTGGTCGGTGCGGCACTGATCCACTCGCAGGCGGTAACTGAGAAGCGCGGTACCTTCGGCAACTGGACCCTGCTGCTGGCGATCGCTGCTTTCGCGCTGTCCCTGCTGGGTACCTTCCTGGTGCGCTCCGGCGTGCTGACCAGCGTGCATTCGTTCGCCGCCGATCCCTCGCGCGGCCTGTTCATCCTGGTGTTCCTGTCGGTGCTGGTCGGTGGCAGCCTGCTGCTGTACGCGCTGCGCGCCAGCCAGCTGAGCGTGGACGCCGACGATCCGCGTCGCGGCTTCACCGCCACCTCGCGCGAGACCCTGCTGCTGGCCAACAACCTGCTGCTGGCCACCGCCTGCGCGATGGTGTTGCTGGGCACGCTGTACCCGTTGCTGGCCGATGCGCTGTCGCTGGGCAAGATCTCGGTCGGCCCACCCTACTTCGGCAGCCTGTTCCTGCTGCTGATGGCACCGATGATCCTGCTGCTGCCGTTCGGCCCCCTGGTGAAGTGGCAGCGCGACCAGCCATCGCGTGCCTTCGCGCTGCTGGCACCGTGGCTGGCACTGGCCATCGTGCTCGGCGCGCTGGCCTGGTGGCAGGCACCGCAGAACGGCTGGAAGGCAGGCATCGGCGTGGCCGCGGCGGCCTGGGTCGGGTTCGGTACCGCACGCTTTGTCTGGCAGCGGCTACGCGGCAACGGCCGCTTCACCGCCGAGATGCTCGGCATGATCGTCGCCCACGCCGGCATCGCGGTGTTCCTGGCCGGCGCCTTGCTGGTGGAAGCGCTGAACGTGCAGCGCGAGGTGGCGCTGGCGCCCGGCCAGCAGCTGGTGGTCGGCCGCCATGAAGTGCGCTTCGAAGGCGTGGACCATCGCGAAGGGCCCAATTTCATCGCCGACCGCGGCCACCTGCGGGTCTTCCGCAACGGCCGCGAGCTGGCGCTGCTGCATCCGGAGAAGCGCCAGTACGCCAGTGGCGGCCAGGTGATGACCGAGGCCGGCATCGATGCACGCTTCGACGGTGATGTCTACGTGGCATTGGGCGAGCCGCTGGGCAACAATGCATGGGCGGTACGGGTGCACATCAAGCCGTTCGTGCGCTGGATCTGGCTGGGCGCGCTGCTGATGGCCCTGGGCGGATTCATCACCGCCGCCGACCGCCGTTTCCGTCGTCCGTAGGAGTTCCCATGTCCGAGTCCCCCGCCCCGCGCCCCTCCCGCCCGCTGCCGCCGGTAGCCATCGTGATCGGCGTGCTGTTCTTCTTCGGCCTGCTCGGGCTGATGATCTACGGGGTGATGAAATCGGGCGATCCGCAGCGCGACGTGCTGCCCTCGGCCCTGATCGACAAGCCGGCGCCGGCGTTTGCGCTGCCGGTGCTGCATGACCCGGAAATGATCGTGCACAGCGACGACCTGCGCGGCGCGCCCTACCTGCTGAACGTGTGGGGCAGCTGGTGCGCGGCCTGCCGTGAGGAACACCCGGTGCTGACCCGCTTCGCCGAAAGCAAGCGCGTGCGCGTGATCGGCTACAACTGGAAGGACGATCCGACCGACGCGCTGCACTGGCTGGAACAGCTGGGCAATCCCTTCATGGTGGTGCTCAGCGATGTTGAAGGCCGCACCGCGATCGACTGGGGTGTGACCGCAGCACCGGAGACCTTCCTGGTCGATGGCAGCGGCATCGTGCGCTGGAAGTACAGTGGTGCGATGACCCAGCGCGTGGTGGACGAGAAACTGATCCCGGCGCTGGAAAAGATCGAGAAGGCCCAGGGCAGTGCCGGCAGCACGCTGCACACGGCGCCCTGAGCCGATGCGCTGGCTGCTGACGCTGCTGCTTTTACTGCTGCCACTGGCCGCGCTGGCCCAGCAGCCGCTGCACGATCCGCAGCCCCTGCAGTTCCGCGATGACGCCGAGGAGCGTCGATTCCATGACCTTGCCGCGCAGCTGCGCTGCGTGCAGTGCCAGAACCAGTCGTTGGCCGATTCCAACGCGCAGATCGCGCAGGACCTGCGCCGCGAGGTGCTGCAGCTGATGCAGCAGGGCCACGACGACGCACAGATCAAGCAGTTCCTGGTGGCCCGATACGGTGAGTTCGTGCTGTACCAGCCGCCGCTGCAGCCAGGCACCTGGTTGCTGTGGGGTGGTCCGCTGCTGGTGCTGGGAGCCGGTGCGTTGGTGGTGTTCGGCATCGTCCGCCGCCGTGGCCGCTCGGTCGCCGCCACGCCGGCCAGCCAGGCCGACCAAGGAGAGGAATGGTGAGTCATTGGCTGCCGGTGCTGGCCGGCCTGGTTGCCGCACTGATGGCGGCGCTGGTGCTGTGGCCCCTGCGCCACCACGGCCGCAGGGGATTCGCCGTGGGCGTGCTGGCACTCGGCGTGGCCGGCGCCTGCCTGTACCTGCTGGTGGGTGACCCGCGCGCCGCGCAGGTACAGCCGGCACCGTCGGTCGCGACGCTGCGCGATGGCGTGCAGGCGTTGCAGGATGCACTCAAGCGCGACCCGCAGCGGGCCGATGGCTGGGCGCTGCTGGGCCGTTCGCAGGCCGAGCTGGGCAATGCCGTCGCCGCCGCAGAGGCCTTCGCACGTGCTGCCGCACTGGCTCCGGACGACCCCGGCGTGCTGGTGGAAGCCGCACAGGCACGTGCCCAGGCCGACGCCGGCAAGCAGTTCGATGACACTGCAATCGCCTGGTTGCAGCAGGCACGCACGTTGGCCCCGGACGCCGAGCGCGCCAGCTGGCTGCTGGGCATCGCGCTGCGCCAGCGCGGCCGCAATGCCGAGGCCGCCGATGTCTGGAGCGGCCTGCTGCCGCGGCTGGAGCCGGGCGCCGCGCAGGCGCTGCAGGCACAGATCGCCATCGCACGCGACGCCGCCGGCCAGGCGCCCGATGCAACCGCTGCGCCGCCACCGGCACTGCTGCAGGTGCGCGTGCAGCTGCCTGCGCTGAAGGACGCCGAGTGGCCGGCCGGCACCCAGGTGTTCGTGCTGGCACGCGCCGTGGGGGGACCGCCGATGCCGGTGGCCGCGCGCAAACTCCCGTTGGCGGACTTCCCGTCCACGGTCGGGCTCGGCGACGGCGACAGCCCGATGCCAACCGCGCCGCTGTCGGCGCATCGCGAAGTGGAAGTGCTGGCACGCATCTCGCGCACCGGCAGCGCCAATCGCAGTGAGGACGACCTGCAGAGCATCCCGGTGAAGGTGCGCCTGCCGCATGAGGGCGTGGTGGAACTGCGGTTCCCGTAACACCCCCCAGAGTAGTGCCGGCCGCTGGCCGGCAACCCCATGAACGTTGATGCGCCCGCATGGTTGCCGGCCAGCGGCCGGCACTACCGCGCACCCACCGATGGAAACCAGCGTGTCGCCAGCTCCACATGCGGCCCCGCTAGAATGACTCCATGACCGAATTCATCCCGCCCGGCACCCGCTTCCACGCCCTGCCCTCGCCATTCCCGTTCAAGCGCGGTGGCGCACTGCACGGTGCGCGCGTCGCATATGAAACCTGGGGAACACTGGCGGCCGACGCCAGCAACGCGATCCTGATCGTCACCGGCCTGTCACCCGATGCGCATGCTGCGGCCAACGATGGCAACCCCGCGCCGGGTTGGTGGGAGGCGATGGTCGGGCCCGGCAAGCCGATCGATACCGATCGCTGGTTCGTGGTGTGCGTGAACTCGCTGGGCAGCTGCAAGGGCTCGACCGGTCCGGCCTCGCTAAACCCCGCCACCGGTGAACCCTACCGCCTCGATTACCCCGAGCTGTCGATCGAAGACGGCGCCCGCGCCGCGATCGAGGTCGTGCACGCGCTGGGCATCGCGCAGCTGGCCTGCGTGGTCGGCAACTCGATGGGTGGCATGACCGCGCTGGCGCTGCTGATGCTGCAACCCGGCATCGCGCGCAGCCACGTCAACATTTCCGGAAGCGCACAGGCACTGCCGTTCTCGATCGCGATCCGCTCGCTGCAGCGCGAGGCGATCCGCCTCGATCCGCGCTGGAACGGCGGCCACTACGACGATGCCGAGTATCCCGAGTCGGGCATGCGCATGGCGCGCAAGCTGGGCGTCATCACCTATCGCTCGGCACTGGAATGGGATGGTCGTTTCGGCCGCGTGCGGCTGGATTCGGACCAGGCCGACGATGATCCGTTCGGCCTCGAATTCCAGGTGGAAAGTTATCTGGAAGGCCACGCGCGGCGTTTCGTGCGCTTCTTCGATCCGAACTGCTACCTGTACCTGAGCCGTTCGATGGACTGGTTCGATCTGGCCGAGTACGCCGATGGCGATGTGCTGGCCGGCCTGGCGAAGATCCGGGTGGAAAAGGCGCTGGCGATCGGCGCCAACACCGACATCCTGTTCCCGGTGCAGCAGCAGCAACAGGTCGCCGACGGCCTGCGTGCTGGCGGTGCCGATTCGCGTTTCGTCGGCCTGGATTCGCCACAGGGCCACGATGCGTTCCTGGTTGATTTCGAGCGCTTCGGCCCAGCCGTGCGCGGCTTCCTCGACGCGCTGTAAGTGGCGTGGCGGCGCAATCTAGGCCTCGCCGCGTTCGGCGCGTTGTTCGCGCTGATGATCAGCAGCGTGCTGCCGCTGTGGCTGGGTGGCTGGTGCCTGCTGGCCAGCGCGGTGTCGTTCGGGCTGTATGGGCATGACAAGCGCGCGGCGCAGCGAAAGCAATGGCGGATTCCCGAACGCACCCTGCAGCTGCTGGCCTTCGCCGGCGGCTGGCCGGGTGCGTTGCTGGGCCAGGCCGTGTTCCGCCACAAGCACCGCAAAGCCGCGTTCCAGTGGGTGTTCTTGCTGTACGTGCTGGCCAATGTGGCCTCGATTGCGGTGATGCTGCGCGAATTCTCGCGGTAACCCTCGCAATCGGTAGTGCCGGCCGCTGGCCGGCAATCATGGGGTTGCCGGCCAGCGGCCGGCACTACCATTCACGGTTCGCGGACCAGGGCGCCATCACGCAACCGGTACTGCGCATCGACTACGCCGTCGGGCAGATCGTCATGGGTGATCATCAGCAGGCTGCGACCGTCCAGCAGTCCGGCAAGATCCTGCAGCAGCGCGTGCGCAGTATCCACGTCGAGACCTTCTGTAGGCTCGTCCAGCAACAGGATCGGCGCGTTGCGCAACAGCGCGCGCGCCAGTGCCAGGCGCCGCGCCTGCCCGGCCGACATCGTCGCACCGTTCTCACCGACCCACGCCTGCAGGCCGCCATTGCGCTCGGCCCATTCGGCCAGCCGCACGCGGCGCAACACAGCCGACAACGCGTCATCGCTGGCATCCGGATCACCCAGCCGCAGGTTCTCGGCCACGGTGCCGGCAAACACCGGCGCGTTCTGCGGCAGCCACGCCAGCTGCCGATGCCACTCGGCCTGGGCGAAATCGCGCAGGTCGCGACCGCCGTAGGTGATTCGCCCCTGCTGCGGATCCCACAGCCGCAGCAGCAGGCTGGACAACGTGGTCTTGCCGCTGCCACTGTCGCCACGGATGGCGATACGCTCGCCCGGTGCCAGGGTCAGCTGCAGGCCCGACAGCACCGGTCGCGCCGCACCCGGCCACTGGAAATGCACGTCATCCCAGTGCACGCGCGCCGCGTTCGGCACCGGCTGTGGCACTGCGGGGTCCTCCACCGTCGGCGTCTGCTCGATGATGGCCTGCAGACGATCGGCGGCGATCCGCCCAGCCTGCAGCGATTGCCAGGCCAGCCCCATGCCAGCCCACAATTCAATCAGCGCCACAGTGAGGAACACCAGCCCCGCGGCCATTTGCGGCGCGATGCGCTGCTGTTCGGCGGCGTGCAGGGCCAGCGCCAGCATCGCCACCAGCCCGAGTCCGGCCACCAATCCGTGCAGCGTCGAGGCCGCAATCAAGCGCCAACGCCGGCGACGGTCGCGCGAGGCCAGCTGCTTGGCCGCCACTCGCACTTTCAACTGCCATGCCGCATCGGCATGCAGTGCGGCCAGATCCCCGGCCCCTTCCAGTCCTTCGAATGCAGCGGTGCGCAACGCAGCGCGATGCGCGGCGCGGTCGGCCTCTTCATCATCGCGACCCCGCACGCCCAGCCACGGCACACCCACGGCGATCAGCAGCGCCAGCACCGCCAGCAACACCGCCGCCGACGGCAGGATCACGGCTGCTGAAACCACCGCGACCAGCGACAACGCGCCCAGCGCCAGCAACGGCCCGATGGCACGCACCAGCAGGCCATCCACCTCGCCGATATCGCCGAGCAGGCGTGCCAGCAGCTCGCCGGTACGGGTGGCACCCAGCCGTGCCGGCGCCAGTGGCAGCGCGCGGCGGAAGAACCACACGCGCAGGTCGCGGGCGATGCGAAGGGTGGCATCGTGGCCGACCAGTTTCTCGAAATAGCGCGACACGATACGCGCCATGGTCAGGCCACGGATGCCGGCCGACGGCGAGAAGAAATTGAAGCCCTGGCCAAGCCCGGCGGCACCGGCCAGCGCAGCCGCGGTAAGGAAACCACCGGACAGGCCCAGCAGCGCGGTACCGGCCAGCATGGTGGTCCACAGCAGCAGTATGGTGAGCAGCAAGCGCGGCCGATGACGCAGGAACACCGCGCGCAGGGAATCGGGGGAGCGGCTCATGCGCGCACCGCCTGTGCCGGTTCGACCAGGCGTCCTTCCGGCAGCAGCAGGCAACGGTCGGCCCAGGCGATCACTGCCGGGCTGTGGGTCGCGACCACCACGCTGCGGCCACGCGCATACGCGGCCAGGCTGCGCAGCAGGGCCGCCTCAGTCTCTGCATCGAGGAAGGCGGTCGGCTCATCCAGCAGCAGCACCTGCGGGTCACGCAGCAGCAGGCGCGCCAGGCCGATGCGGCGCGCTTCACCACCGGACAGGCCGAAGCCACGCTCGCCGATCATCGTGTCCAGCCCCTGCGGCAGTCGTTGTGCGAACTGCAGCACCTGCGCCGCCTCGGCCACCGCGCGCAGCCGTGCGTCGCTGGCGCCGGGGTCGGCCAGCCGCAGGTTGTCGGCAATGCTGCCGTGGAACAGGTAGGGGCGCTGGCTGGCATAGGCCACCTGCACGCCGGGGCGCAGCTGCAGCTTGCCGGCGCGTGGCGGCAACCAACCGGCCAGTGCTTCCAGCAGCGTGCTCTTGCCCGATCCGCTGGGGCCGACCAGGGCCAGCCGCTGGCCCGGCTCCAACACCACGTCAAGATCCTGCAGCACATCATGCGGCGCCCCCAACGGACGCAACACCAGGCCCTGTGCCTGTAGTGGCGGCAAGGCAGCCTCGGCCGGCTCCACCGCCAGCGGTGCAATCTCGTTTTCAATCAGGCCCTGCTCATCCGGCAGCGACTGCAGCAGGCGCTCCACTTCTGCGGCCGCCGCCAGGGCGTTGGCACGGTCGTGGTAGTGCGCGGCCAAGCGCCGCAGCGGAGCGTAGAACTCCGGCGCCAGCAGCAGGCAGAACAGGCCGGCACCCAGCGTCGGCACCGCTGCATGCAGCGACATCATGCCGAGGTAGCTCAGGCCGAGATACAGCGCAACCATCGCCACGCTCACCGAGGCGAAGAATTCCAGCACGGTGGATGACAGGAACGCGATCCGCAGCACCTTCAGCGTGCGCAGGCGCACACCCTCGGCGGCGGCCTCCACGCCAGCCAGTTCGGCTTCGCCGCGGCCATACAGGCGCAGCACGCCCAGGCCCTTGATGCGATCGGCGAAGTGGCCGCTCATCCGCGCCAGCTCACCCAGCTGGGCACGGCCGGCCGCTTCAGCGCCCCACCCCACCAGCATCATGAAGAACGGCACCAGCGGCGCAGTGAACAACAGGATCAGCGCCACCACCCAGTCGACCCAGGCCACCGCGCCGAGGATCAGCAGCGGTACCACCATCACCTCGGTACGTACCGGCAGGAAGCCGCTGTAATAATTCTCGATCGCATCACCGTGATGCAGCACCAGTTCGCCCAGCTCGCCGGTGCGGCGCTGGCGCAGCCACAGCGGGCCGTGGCCCAGCAAGCACGCGAACACACGTTCGCGCAGTGCCAGCCGCGCAGCATCGGCCACATCGCCGGCCGCGGCCTGGGTGGCGCTGCCCAGCAGCGTGCGCAGCACCAGGATCAATGCCAGTCCGCCCAGCACCGGCAGCCCCGATGCCAGCGGCGCCCGTTCCACCAGCACCTGCTGCACCAGCCAGGCAATGGCGGCGGCCTGGCCGATCAACAACGCGCCGGACAGGCTGATGCAAAGCGCCGCTGCGCGCTGGCGGCCTCGAGCGCCGCGCGCCAGATCGGCCAGCCAGGCCGTACGGGCGCGCCGCTGGCGGGTCGTTTCGGCTTCCGGGGACAGGCCGTCAGGGGTCGTTTCGGCAGCGCTCAAGGGATCTTCACGGGCAACGGGGGATACACGGCATTGTAGGCGCAGGCAATAGCCGGCCCCTGCGGCCAGCGGTCGCAGTCTTCATCAGGTTGGCATACGATCACCCTGGGCACCTGTTCATACATTGATCTGGATCAAGGCTGTTTGAAGTAGTCGGTCACATCATTCACGTCGTAGACCACCCTTCCCGCCACCTGCAACGGCACTATCCAACGAGGTAGCCAGGCCATGATTGATCAGACAGTCGTAGAACTGTCGCGGCTGCAATTCGCGCTGACCGCGATGTACCACTTCCTATTCGTACCCCTCACCCTCGGCCTGTCCTTCATGGTGGCCATCATGGAGAGCGTGTACGTGATGACCGGCAAGGAGATCTGGCGCAGGATGACCCTGTTCTGGGGCGTCCTGTTCGGCATCAACTTCGCCATGGGCGTCGCCACCGGCATCGTGATGGAATTCCAGTTCGGCATGAACTGGTCGTACTACAGCCACTACGTGGGCGACATCTTCGGCGCGCCGCTGGCCATCGAAGGCCTGATGGCGTTCTTCCTGGAAGCCACCTTCGTCGGCCTGTTCTTCTTCGGCTGGAACCGCCTGACCAAGGTCAAGCACCTGATGGTGACCTGGCTGATGGCGCTGGGTACCAACCTGTCGGCCATCTGGATCCTGATCGCCAACGGCTGGATGCAGAACCCGACCGGTGCGGTGTTCAATCCGGAAACCATGCGCATGGAAGTCGTCGACTTCATGGCGGTGGTGTTCAATCCGGTGGCCCAGGCCAAGTTCGTGCACACCGTCAGTGCCGGTTACGTGACCGGTGCGGTATTCGTGATGGCGATCAGCGCCCTGTTCCTGCTGCGCAACAAGCACAAGGACCTGGCCCGTCGTTCGTTCGCGGTGGCCGCAGCGTTCGGCCTGCTGTCCTCGCTGTCGGTGGTGGTGCTGGGTGACGAGAGCGGTTACGCCGCCAGCGAACATCAGAAGATGAAACTGGCCGCGATCGAAGCGATGTGGGAGACCGAGCGTGCGCCGGCCGACTTCACCGCCTTCGGCATCCCGAACCAGGCGACCCACCAGAACGATTACGCGGTGAAGATCCCGTACCTGATGGGCCTGATCGCCACCCGTTCGTTGAACCAGCCGATTCCGGGCATCCTGGAGCTGGTCGAGCGTGCCGAACACCGCGTGCGTGGTGGCCAGCTGGCCTACGGCGCGCTGGAACGCCTGCGCGCCAACAAGAACGACGTCGAAGCGCGCGAGATGTTCGATCGCCACTGGCAGGATCTGGGCCACGGCCTGCTGCTCAAGCGTTACCGCGATGACATCCTCAACGCCACCCCGCAGGAAATCTCGCAGGCGGCGATGGATACCGTGCCGCGCGTGATGCCGCTGTTCTGGACCTTCCGCGTGATGGCCGGGCTCGGCTTCTACCTGATCGCCTTCTTCGCACTGGCCTTCTACTACTCCTGCCGCAACAACTTCCAGGACAAGCGCTGGTTCCTGAAGGTGGCCCTGTGGACGCTGCCGGCACCGTGGATCGCCATCGAGTGTGGCTGGTTCGTGGCCGAGTACGGTCGCCAGCCGTGGGCGGTCGATGGCGTGCTGCCGACCTTCTATGCAGCATCGGGCCTGGCCCTGCACGAGATCGTGCTGACCCTGGCCGGCTTCACCGCGATCTACACCGCGCTGATCGTGGTCGAGATCAAGCTGATGCTCAAGGCGATCCGCAAGGGTCCGGATGAGGTGCTGCCGTCGCTGCAGTCGCCCCAGCCGCATGCTTCCCACAATGCCTCGGCGCCCGCCGCCGGCCAGGCCTGAGGCAGGAGAACCACGATGGATTTCATTCTTCTGGACTACACCACGCTGCGCGTGATCTGGTGGCTGCTGCTCGGCATCCTGCTGATCGGCTTCGCCGTGATGGATGGTTTCGACCTGGGCGTGGGCACGCTACTGCCCTTCGTCGCCCGCAACGACGCCGAGCGCCGGCTGGTGATCAACACCATCGGCCCGGTCTGGGAAGGCAACCAGGTGTGGCTGGTGCTCGGTGGCGGTGCGATCTTCGCCGCGTGGCCGCCGTTGTATGCGGTCAGCTTCTCCGGGTTCTACCTGGCGATGTTCGTGATCCTGTTCGCGCTGATCCTGCGTCCGGTCGGTTTCAAGTTCCGCAGCAAGATGCCCAGCGAGCGCTGGCGCAACACCTGGGACTGGGCGCTGTTCATCGGTGGCTTCATCCCGGCCCTGATCATGGGCGTGGCGGTGGGCAACGTGGTGCTGGGCGTGCCGTTCCACTTCGATGACAGCATGCGCATCTTCTACACCGGCTCGTTCTTCGGCCTGCTGATGCCCTTCGCACTGCTGGCCGGCCTGCTCAGCGTGTCGATGCTGGTCGCGCACGGTGCCGCCATGCTGGTCATCAAGACCGACGGCCCGGTGGCCGAACGTGCGGCCCGCTTCGGCAGCATCGCGGCAATCATCGCCTTCGTGCTGTTCGCGGTCGGCGGTGCCTGGGTAGCCTTCGGCCTGCCGGGTTACCAGATCACCTCGCAGGTGGTCACCGATGGCGCCACCAACCCGCTGCTGAAGACCGCCGAACTCGGCGCCGCCGGTGGCTGGATGCGCAACTACAGCGCGATGCCGGCCACGATCCTGGCCCCGCTGCTCGGCCTGGCCGGCCTGCTGGCCAGTGCGGTGCTGCTGCGTGCCCGTCGCGGTGGCCTGGCCTTCATCGCCTCCGGTGCGGCCATCGCCGGCATCATCCTGACCGTCGGCTTTGCCATCTTCCCGTTCCTGCTGCCGTCCTCGAGCCAGCCCACCTCCAGCCTCACCGTGTGGGATGCCTCGTCCAGCCACCTGACCCTGTGGATCATGCTGCTGGCCACGGCGGTGTTCCTGCCGATCATCATCGGTTACACCACCTGGGTGTACCGCGTGCTGAAGGGCAAGACCACCACCGAAGAGATGGGCAACAACCCGAACGCGTATTGATCGCTTGCACGTGTGCCGACCAACGGTCGGCACCTACCCGGAATGAAGGAGACTGATCATGTGGTATTTCGCCTGGATTCTCGGTGCCGGCCTCGCCTCGACGGTGGCCATCCTCAACGGCATGTGGTTCGAAGCCCGAGAGCAGAACCGCATCGAGAAGGAAAATCGTCACTGAGCCGTAAAAAAGCCTTGCCGCCTTGGCCTTCACACGGTATCTTAGGCGGCTCCTTCGGGGTGTAGCTCAGTCTGGTAGAGCGCTACGTTCGGGACGTAGAGGTCGCAGGTTCGAATCCTGTCTCCCCGACCACTTATGTGGTCGCATTGAAGCCTGGTGAAGTCGTCCAGGCTTTTTTGTTCCCTGAAGTGGCACTGCTTCGGCAGTGTGAAGAAAACAGCATTTACCCCTTGCCGCCATCGGGGTAGATCGCTAGAATAGGCGGCTCCCTTCGGGGTGTAGCTCAGTCTGGTAGAGCGCTACGTTCGGGACGTAGAGGTCGCAGGTTCGAATCCTGTCTCCCCGACCACTTCGGTGGTCACCAAGAAGCCTGGAAGACGACAGTCCTCCGGGTTTTTTTGTGCCTGGCGCCCGGGCAACTGCCAGTGAATGACTGCAACGGGACAAGGCAGCCACCCTGCCCCGCCACAGGGCCCCCGGAGTCAGCAGGGCCGCACGTTCAGGCCGGCATACAGGCCCAGCGCGCGACTGGCCTGGATCAGACCCTCGATCACGTGGTCGCCCACATCCTGGTCCGGCCCGCCATCCTGCCGCGCCCGCTCGGCAGCCAGCAGAATGGCATGTACGGTGCGCAGCCCGGCCAATGCGCAATCGGCATCGGCCAGGGCCATGCAACGGCCGGGATTGAGCTGGCGTTCGGGCCAGGGCCGTCCATCGGATGCGCCCCCGCTGTCGATGCCACGCAACTGCGCGACGAAGGTGATGGGCACGCCTGCCACATCGGCATTGGCCGGCGCGTGACCGGTAGGCGGGAATGAAGTATCAGACGTCTTCATGGGCATTCTCCATGCAAGGAACACGGTGATGCCGCCGCAGAAAAGCGGCGGGCGATACGTGGCTGCAAAAACCCGGCTGACTTAGTTCGGGCGGATGTGCTCGCGCACACCCCCACGCACCGCCCGCCATGGAACGCGAACGGAATGCCAGCCGGCGCCGCGAGAAGCGACGCCGGCTGGCAAGCGTATACAACAAGTCAGCTCGGGTTTTGCAGTCCCGGCCACCCTTTTCCGGTGGCATGCGAAGGTGTAAACGCCAACGCACGAAGTGCCAATGGGCAAACGCGCCACTGCAACAATTCGTACGATTCGCGACATTGTTGCACAGCGCCTGCGGACGTCCAGAACCTAGGGGCGCAAAGGCTTGGCAGGTGTTAAGCCGCAAGCGCCGTTGTGGTCTGCAGCAGGATGGAGGTCGTGCGGATTACGTCACCCTGCGCACTACGGAAGCGCTTCGCGAGGGTGGGGGCTGGTCGTGGTCCTGCTCAGCCCTTGAAGTGGGGATCGGTCACCGGCAACAGGTTGTAGCTGGCCAGATCCCTTTCGAGCCGATGAACGCGCTCCACCTGCGCGTCGTCGGTGGGGTCAAACACACCCGGCACCGAGACGATCACCGTTCCCAGGCCATCAACCGGATGGACGGCATGCGCGTCGCGGATCTGCGCGTGGGTGATCTGCGCGGGCACAAAGCCCATCCAACCGAAGAATTCCCGGTGTTGATACAGGCGGCGGTCTATCTGATAGGTCACAAGCCCCTTCTCGGGCGTTCGGGACTTCACATCAACGCACGCGAACGAGGGCCTTACTATTTTCACCAGCTCGACCAATGCCTTGAGCATGAGGTCGGGCGCCTCCATTCCAAATGCCTCAAGCTCTCCCAAACGGAATTTACTGAAACCTGCCGTGGGATCTATGCCGAGCACGGCTAAACCAGGCTTTCGCCAATCGCGGTCGTTGTTCACGTTGGCCAAACTCAGCGATGCGCCAAGACCCTCGAAGTCGCCGAAACTCCTACGATCCTTTTCAATGTCCCGCCTCATCTGCTCTATCAACGCATCCGTCTCGCCGATAGGCACATACCTGCTCTTGCGGCTCGGCGGCAGTGCAAACCAATTCTTGAGCGATGGATGGAGTGGGTCCAGAGCCTTCGTCGCCAGCACCGCCAACCGCAGCACTTCCTCAGCGGACCTGCCAGCGGGCGTCGTTCGTAGGTTGGCTTGAGCACTAATAATCAAGCGAATTTTCCAGCATAAGGTTCGTACTTGACGCGACGGTCAGGCTGGCCGCGGTCGTGCTCAGCCCTTGAAGTGAGGATCGGTCACCGGCAACAGATCGTAGCTGGCCAGATCCATTTCAACGCGGTGCACCTTGTCCACTTGTGCGTCGTCGGTGGGATCAAACACGCCCGGCACCGAGACGATGACCGTACCCAGGCCATCGACCGGGTGGACGGCATGCGCGTCTCGTATCTGGGCGTGGGCGATCTGCGCGGGCACGAAGCCCATCCAGCCAAAGAACCGCCTGTGCTGGTAGAGCCGCCGGTCCAGCTGGTAATCCACCAAACCTTTGTCCGGCGATCGTGCCTTGACATCCGTAGCTGCGAAGAATGGGCCTACCACTTTCACCATTTCCGTCAGTGCATTGCGCAATAGGGACGGGAGTGACGCTCCAAATGGGTCAATTCCATCCACGCTGAGGAAATTGAAACCGGTTGTCGGATTCAAGCCGAGCACCACTACCCCCGGCTTTTTCCAATCACGGTCATTGTCAACATTGGACAGCATGACAGAAGCGCCAAGCTCTTCGAAGTCACCAAAACGCTTTCGATTTTTTTGAATCTTCTGCGCCATTTGCGCCAAGATGCCATTCTCGTCATCCAGCGGAATTGAATCCTCCTTACTACTTGAAGGCAGCGCGTACCATCGGTTCATCAGCGGGTGAACCTCGGCCAGCAGCGCGGTCAAATTCACAGCGATGCGCAGCAGCTCGTCCGGTGTTTTTGAAACAGGCGTTGTCCAGAGTTTCGTTTCCACTCCAAGAATCATGCACCACCTCCAGGAAAGGGTTCATATCTGCAGAGCGAAGGATCCAAGTTGCCCATTAGCATGGCCGCTGCCATCGTCTTTTGCTGCATGAAAAACCACAGAAGCTTTCCCTGTGGCTCAGCGATCGCGATAGCGGAACGCTGTCGAGTCATCTGCAACCCTAGCGGCTCGAAGACCCCGGGCCGCACAAATTTGTATTTCGCCTTTCCGTTCTGATCCAGAAACTGGTCATACCTCCCCTTCGCCTCAACCACCGTGCAGTCCTTCAACCAGAACCCATCAAACTCACAGGCGTTGAAGTGCCACTCCTGCACCGTACGGGAGAACGCCTTCCGGTGCAGATAGTCAAACAACGTATCCACTGAGAAGAACGTCCGCGCCGGATCGGCCTTGTCCGCCACCATGAATCCAAAGCGCAGCGGTGCCGAGCGCAGGTTGGCGATGTACAGCTGGTACTCGTAGTTGATCAGATTGCGCCGGGTGACATAGCGCCCAGTGCGGGGCGGACCAATGAACCCATCCTTCAGCAGGCACTCGTTGCACGCGGTCTCGTCGGGCATCTGCGAGCAGTCCACTTCCCGCGCCTTGGCCGTCGGCTCGGCACGAGCATCCGGTTTGGCCTCACCGCGTACCCGCTGCTGGATTCCGTACACGGCATCGCGAATGCCGTCCGCCACGTCACCGGTGGTCGGCCCACCGTAGGGCTCCACCGGATTGCCGTCTTCATCCACGCCGCCGTTGCCGCCTCCCATGCCCGGCCCAAGCCAGGGCCGCGGGCCGATGATTCTGGTGCCCATCGTTGCTCCTAGTGTCCTGCCAGATTCGACAGCAGATCCGCCGTTGCCAGATTCGGGTTCTCTGCGCTGCGCATCCACATGTCCGCTGCCGGGACGGCCCGCAGACCGCGCGCCCACGCCACGTCCGCCTTCACCCAGCGCACCAGCACCGGCAGGTGGGTGATCTGTTCAGCCCTTGAGGTTAGGATCTGTCACCGGCAACAGATCGTAGCTGGCCAGATCCATTTCGACGCGATGCACCTTGTCCACTTGCGCGTCGTCGGTGGGGTCAAACACCCCTGGCACCGAAACAATGACCGTACCCAGGCCATCGACCGGGTGGACGGCATGCGCGTCGCGAATCTGCGCGTGGGTGATCTGCGCGGGTACAAAGCCCATCCAGCCAAAGTACCGACGGTGTTGGTACAAGCGCCGATCAAGTTGGTACGTCACCAAAGCTTTCTCGTGCGTCATCGCTTTGACATCCGTACAGGCATAGCGCGGCTTGACTTCCTCCACCAAGCCGGTCATTGCATTGAGCATTAGATTTGGCGCAGCCTCACCAAATGGTTCAATCCCAACAAGACGAAACTTATGGGAGCCAAGCGTGGGATCCAAGCCGAGCACGACAAGGCCTGGCGTGCGCCAATCACGATCATTGTCTACGTTGGCCAGCAACAGTGAAGCGCCCAGCTCATCGAAATCCCCAAATCTTTCTCGATCCTTCTCGATATTCCGCTCCATCCTGGCGAGGATCGCACTAGTATTCTCAAACGGTATTGACTTTTCCTTTGCGTTCGATGGCAGCGCATACCACCGTGCCATCAACGGGTGAAGCGGCGCGAGACGTTGCGTCGCCTGTACCGCCAAACTGAGCAACTGGTCAGGTGTTCGAGCAACAGGGTCCGTCCGCATGTTTGTTTGAGCACTGACAATCATCAAATATCTCCACGGAATGGTATGTGCCTGCAAAGCATTGGATCGACGTATTCCGTTTCAATGGCTGCCGCCATCGTTCGATGCTGCATGAAGCACCACAGTAGCTTTGCCTGCCGACCAGCAACACCGATAGCGCCGCGCTGCCTGTTCATCTGCACTCCCCAAGGCCTGAAAACTCCATGCTCCACAAACTCATACTTGGGAAGTCCTGCTTCATTCAAAAAATGGTCATACCTCCCCTTCGCCTCCACCACCGTGCAGTCCTTCAACCAGAACCCGTCAAACTCACAGGCGTTGAAGTGCCACTCCTGCACAGTGCGGGAGAACCCCTTCCGGTGCAGATAGTCAAACAACGTATCCACTGAGAAGAACGTCCGCGCCGGATCGGCCTTGTCCGCCACCATGAATCCAAAGCGCAGCGGTGCCGAGCGCAGGTTGGCGATGTACAGCTGGTACTCGTAGTTGATGAGATTGCGCCGGGTGACATAGCGCCCGGTGCGGGGCGGGCCAATGAACCCCTCCTTCAGCAGGCACTCGTTGCACGCGGTCTCGTCGGGCATCTGCGAGCAGTCCACCTCCCGCGCCTTGGCCGTCGGCTCGGCGCGCGCATCCGGCTTGGCTTCACCACGCACCCGCCGCTGGATACCGCCCACCACATCGCGAATGCCGTCCGCCACGTCACCGGTTGTCGGCCCACCGTAGGGCTCCACCGGATTGCCGTCTTCGTCCACGCCGCCGTTATCGCCTCCCATGCCGGGCCCAAGCCAGGGCCGCGGACCGATGATTCTGGTGCCCATCGTTGCTCCTAGTGACCTGCCAGATTCGACAGCAGATCCGCCGCTGCCAGATTCGGGTTCTCTGCGCTGCGCATCCACATGTCCGCGGCCGGGACGGCCCGCAAGCCGCGCGCCCATGCCACGTCCGCCTTCACCCAGCGCACCAGCACCGGCAGGTGGGTGATGCGCAGCACATAGGCTGCATGGTCATGGCTTCGCACCACCTCATCCATCAATGCGCCATCGCTCAGATGACCGACGCTGCCGGGGTACTCCTCGCGAATCTCCCGGCACAACAACGGGAAAAAGGTGGAGGGGTCAGGCAGGCGCAGCAGGGCTTCCTGTTCCTTTGTAATCTCAAACATCAGCCTGCCTCCGTTGCATGCAGCGCTTCGCGATCCAGGGTGTAGCGCTCGCCCAGCATCTGGAAACACCATTGCCGCAGCGGGCCCATCAACTGCCTGCGCTGCTCCAGCGTGAAGGCCCGCTGCAGGCGCAGGAACACGCGGCCATCCCAGTAGCGCAGCAGTGCCAGCTTGCCGTTGGGGCGACGCAGGTCCAGGCAGGTTTCCATGTGCTGGAACACCGCTTCAAAGCCGGCCTCGCTGCGGAGCCAGGCCACGACGGGCTTGTCCAGTTCCAGCGCCCGCAACCATCCATCCACCTGGGTGTGGGCCTGCGCGGGCAACTGCAGCAGCCACGGACCGACGGCTGCGTGAGCGGCCTCGGGCTGGCGCGCAAGCAGTGCGCGGTGCGGCAGGTCCTGCGCGTACCAGGCCAGCGCCTTGGGCGTGTCGGCATAGGCCGCGGCGTCGACAATCACGTATCGATTCATTCAGCGCCCCAGGAAGGTCGCGCCGGAGTGCGAAGCGGCCAGCAGGCACGCCTCACACACAGGCGCCTTGGCAGCCTGCAGGGCTATAGGCGCCGGTGCCGTGATGGCAGCGGCCGGCGTCACGCTGTCACACCCTCCTCCGCCTCCACCCTGTTCCACATGGACCAGGGATTGCTTCCCGGCAATCAGCGAGCAGCCGCAGCAGAGCCTGTCGCCGTGGCGGGCCACGGGCTGGCCTTCAAATATCAGCGTGGCATCGCCGCTGACGATGGTGGCCACGCGCTGGTGCCTGGGGCAGGTGGCCTTGTCGCCCACCCGCGCGACGGGCATGCCCTCGATGTCGGTCGCGGGGGAGCCGGTGATGACCCTGCCACCGCCGCTGGTCGCATCACCGACCACAATCAACGTCCTTGCCACCCTGTAATCCTTCCAGCCTGGATGTGGCCCGAACCTAGCAACGCCCCACACCGCGCGCACTTCAACGCGATATCGATCGCGCAGTGCCTTCCACAGCGGCGAGCGCTGAGGCTTGCACTGCAAGCACTTGGCCGGATCGCGGCGAATACGTGACCCACATCGGTCCCTGCCATCCCGTGATGCAGATCGCGACAGATCGCGCTGACAGGACCGGGCCCCGCCAGCCACGTACAATGGCGCATCCCCCACCCACCGCACCGGCCCGGACCGGTGCGGCGCTGCACGCCAAGACACGGCATGCGACACCTGCAAGGACCACCGATGAGCTCCTCCCCTTCCGATTCGCCGTCGCTGCTGCACGGTCGTATCCTCGCCTTCGCCGCGATCCTGCTGGCCGCGATCAACCTGCGTACGGCCGTCACCTCGATCACGCCGCTGCTGGACGTGCTCGGCCAGCAGTTCGGCTTCGGCACCACCATGACCGGTGTGCTGGGCATGCTGCCGACCGCCTCGTTCGCCCTGTTCGGCGTGGCCACGCCGGCACTGGCGCGACGTCTGGGCCTGGAGCGCACCACGCTGCTGGCGATGGTGATGGCGATGGCCGGCCTGCTGCTGCGCTCCAGCGCCGGCAATGTCGGCACGCTGTTGTTCGGATCGGTGCTGGCACTGGCCGGCATGGGCATCGGCAACGTGGTGGTGCCGCCGCTGGTGAAGCGTTACTTCGCCAACAAGGTCGGCACCATGAGCACGCTCTACATCAGCGTGCTGCAGCTGGGCACGATGCTGCCGGCGCTGCTGGCGGTGCCGGTGGCCAATGCCGCGGGCTGGCGAGTGTCGCTGGGCATGTGGGCACTGCTGGCGCTGGCCGCTGCGCTGCCCTGGCTGGTGCTGGCCACGCGCGCGCCGAAGCCGCAGGCCGATGCCACTGATCCGACCGCGCAGCCGCATGGCAAGGTCTGGCGCACCTCGCTGGGCTGGAGCATGACGCTGATGTTCGGCATGACCTCGTTGATGACCTATTCGATGTTCACCTGGCTGCCGCGCATCGTGGTCGAGGCCGGCGGCACGCCCGCCTTTGGTGGCGTGATGGTGGCCGTGTTCTCGGCGCTGGGCCTGCTGCCCTCGCTGGTGATTCCGTCGATGGCGGTGCGCCTGCAGAACCCGTTCCCGCTGGTGCTGATCGGCTTCTTCTCGTTCGTGATCGCGTTCACCGGCCTGCTGCTGGCACCGATGAAGGCGCCGCTGCTGTGGGCCTGCCTGCTTGGCGTGGGCCCCTCGACCTTCCCGCTGGCGCTGACCCTGATCAACCTGCGCACCCGCACCCCCACCGGTTCGGCGGCACTGTCCGGCTTCATGCAGGGCGTGGGCTACAGCTTCAGCTGCCTGGGGCCCTTCCTGGTCGGCTGGCTGCACACCGTCAGCGAGGGCTGGACGCTCCCGTTCAGCTTCCTGTTCGGCTGCGCCACCCTGATGCTGTGCGCCTCGTGGGTGGCCTGCAAGCCGCGCAAGCTGGAAGACCTCTGGTAACGCGCCGGGGCCGCGTGGCGGCCTCGACTGTCGGCAACCATCTTCACGCGCTTCTTGACGCCGGACTGACAATTCCGGGCGGATAGTGCCGTCGAATGCCCATCCTTGCCGCGTGCCGGCATCGGGCATGGGGGCGGCACCGCCGTCCAGGCCACCACTCGGTGTGCGGGGGACTCTCGCTTCAGACAAGACATTGCAGGTCGCTGTCCGGGTTGTACCCGTCCTTGCAGGGCGGCATGCACGAAGGGAGTGACGCGGGCCACGGCCACGCCAAAAGCTGGCATGTGATATGCGTCACATTTTCACAGGTTGTCTGGTTCGGAAGCCAAGGGGGTTCCCAATGGTTGTCCACCGCCGGCTGGCGCTCTGCGTCGGCCTTGCCTGCTCCGCGCTGGCCTGGGCCAGCAGCGCTGCCCCGCCCGATCGCGAGGCGGCCCTGGCCGAGATCGGCCGCTACCGCGACCAGGCGCGATGGCTGGACGCGCTGGGCGCGATCGAGCGGGCCAGCCAGCAACGGCCCAACGACGACCTGCTGTTCAAGCTGCGCGTACTCACCCTGGGTGACATCGGCAATGCGTGGCGCGCCTGGGAGCTCTACCAACAGCGCCCGCAGCTGTTCGACGCGGCGCAGAAGCAACGCCTGGAGGGCGACTACCTGGCCAAGCTGGTGGTCTGGAGCCTGGCCTACAGCAGCAGCGAAGACAGCCGCCTGCAGGAAGCCGAATCGACGCTGGCGCGCATGCAGCGCTATCTGGGCGGCGAAGCCACGCCGCCGGCACAGGCACCACTGCGGATCCGCCTGGACCGGCTGATCCTGCTCAACCGGCTGGGCCGCCACGCGCAGGTGCGCGAGGAGACGCGGGCATTGCAGGCCGAAGGCCACACGCTGCCCGACTACGTGCTGCCCGCGGTGGGTGACTCCTTGATGGGCACGCTGCATCCGCAGGAAGCCATCCCGGTGCTGCAGGCCGCGGTGGCCGCCGACCCGACCCGCGACGCCTCGCATTCCGAGCTGGCCTACGCCTACCTGGAAAGCGAACAACAGGAGAAGGCCATCGATCTGCTGCAGGCGTGGCGCGACAAGGAACCGGCATGGCGCTGGAGCAATGGCAAATCACCGTACCCGAACTGGTCACGCTACGAAGCCGATCTGAACCTGGCGATGGTGCGCGCCTACAGTGGCGACCTGCGCACCGCGCAGCGCGACCTGGAATCGATGGTGGACATCGCACCGGGCAACGGTGGCCTGCAGAGCGCGCTGGGCAGCGTCTACATGATGCGCGGTTGGCCGCGTAGGGCGCTGCAGCGGCAGCAGATGGCACACGCGCTGGACCCGCGCGACATCGAGCCACGGCTGGGCATGGAAGAGGCCTACGTCGCCCTGCAGCGCGACGACCTGGCACGGCCGCTGCACGATGACCTGGTCGCACGCTACCCCACCCAACCGGCCGTCGAACGCATGGACCAGGCCTGGCGCGCGCACCGCGGCTGGCAGCTGAAGGCATGGACCGACATCGGCCGCAGTTCCGGGGGAGGCGGCACCTCGCCGTTGGGCAACAACGATCGTCACTACGGCGTGGAAGTGGAGACGCCGATCCTCGACGACCGCTGGCGGTTGTTCGCCCTCGCCGACCGCCGCTCGACCGACTTCCAGGACCAACGCATCGATCCGCTGTGGCTCGGCGCGGGCGTGCGCTACCGCTTTGGCCGGCTGGATGCAGAAACCGCGGTACTGCGCGCCAACGACCACATCGGCGATACCGGGCTGCGCGCGGGCGTCGGCTGGCAGTTCAACGATTACTGGCACGCTGGCGTGGTGGCCGCGCGCAATGATCCGGAAGCCTCGATGCAGGCGCGCGCGGCCGGCATCAGCGCCGACGGCGTGAGCGCACAGGTGGACTACCGTCGAAGCGAGCTGACCCACTGGATGTTCGGCGCCAGCCGCTTCCGCTACGACGACGGCAACCATCGCGAACTGTTCAACACCAGCCTCGAACAGCGCCTGCTGACCCGTCCGCGCTGGCTGATTGATGGCCTCGCCAGTGCCTACACCAGCCGTGGCAGCCGCGATGACGCGCCCTACTTCAACCCGAAGCGCGATCGCATGGTCGAGATCGGGCTGCGCATCGACCAGCAGTTGTGGCGTCACTACGAGCGCCACTTTCGGCACCGGCTGACGGTCTCTCTGGGCGACTACTGGCAGGATGGCTTCGGCAGTGCGCTGGTGCCGTCGGTGTCCTACATGCACGAATGGCAGCTGGGCCCGGGCCGCGTGTTCGAGTACGGCGTGCGCTGGTCGCGGCCGGTCTACGACGGCCATCGCGAGCGTCATATCGGCTTCGAAGCTGCACTGCGCTGGGGAGACTGACATGGCCCGCATCCTGCGACTGATCGTGCTCCTGCTGCTGGCCACTGCACCGCCGGCCTTCGCACAGCAGGCCCTGCATCTCGATGCGATCGACAACGGCCTGTTGATCCTCAGCTATCACGACATCCGCGACCAGGTCGCGGCCAAGGGCGATGCCGATACCTACGCGGTAAGCACGCAGAACTTCGCCGCACACCTGGACTGGCTCGGTGCGCACGGCTATCACCCAGTGTCGTTGTCGCAGGTGATCGACGCCTCGCAGGGCCGCACCACCCTGCCACCGAAACCGGTGCTGCTGACTTTCGATGACGGGCTGCGCAGCGTCTACGACAAGGCGTTCCCGTTGCTGCAGGCCTACCGCTACCCGGCGCTGGTGGCGGTGATCACCGATTACGTGGACATGGCACCGGGGCGCACCATCGACTATGGCTACCGGCCATTCGGCCACGATGATTTCGTCACGTGGGCACAGCTGAAACAGATGCATGACAGCGGGCTGATCGAAGTAGCCAGCCATACCGACGATCTGCACCATGGCGTGCTTGCCAATCCGCAGGGCAACTCTACGCCGGCGGTGGTCACCCGCATCTACACCCCTGCCACGCACAGCTACGAGAGTGAAGCGCAATACGCGCAGCGCCTGCGCGCCGACCTCTCGCGCAGCGTACAGCGGATCGAACAGCACCTGGGGGTGCGCCCACGCGCCATCGTCTGGCCGTACGCCGCCTACAACCAGCTCAGCAACGATATTGCCGAACAGCTGGGCATGCCGGTCTCGTTCGACCTGGAAGGCCGCAGCACACCGGTGGCCAGCGACCTGCATGGACTGGCGCGACTGCTGGTCAGCGACAACCCGACCGTGGAGGGCCTGGCCTACGAGCTGCGCCGCGACGTTTCACTTGATGGCATCCGCGCACTGCAGGTCGACCTGGATGATGTGTACGACCCTGACCCGGCGCAGCAGGCGCGCAACCTGGATGCACTGATCGAGCGGGTCAAGCGCATCGCGCCCACCCACGTCTACCTGCAGGCCTTCGCCGATCCGGACGGCAACAACACCACCGATGCGTTGTATTTCCCCAACCGGCACATGCCGATGCGCGCGGACCTGTTCAGCCGTGTCGCGTGGCAGCTGAAGTCGCGCGCAGGGGTGAAGGTGTATGCGTGGCTGCCGGTGCTGGGCTTCGAGCTGCCCGACCCGGCGCAGCGCGAGGCGCTGGCGATCCACAACGGCGATACCGACGGTATGTACCGGCTGGACTTCACCAACCCGAAGGCGCGCCGGATCATGCTCGATATCTACGAGGACCTGGCGGTCAATTCGTACTTTGAAGGGCTGCTGTTCCATGACGACGGCTACCTGCGCGACACCGAGCTGCCGGCGCTGGCGGCCGGTGGCGATGGCAGCGCACGCACCCAGGCCCTGATCGACTTCACCCTGGCCCTGCGCGACAGCGCGCAGCGTTGGCGACCCAAGCTGGCAACGGTACGCAACCTGTATGCCGAGCCGGTGCTGCGGCCGCAGAGCGAAGCCTGGTTCGCGCAGCGGCTGGACCTGTTCAACAAGGCCTACGACCAGACCGCGCTGATGGCGATGCCGTGGATGGAAGGCAGCAAGCGCCCCGAGCGTTGGCTGGACCAGCTGCTGGCCGCGGTGCGCGCACACGATCCACACCTGCAGCACACCCTGTTCGAGCTGCAGACCGTCGATTGGCGCACTGGCCAGCCCATTCCCGCTGATCGTCTGCGCGCACAGATCCGCCAGCTGCAGGCCCAGGGGGTGCATCACTTCGCCTGGTACCCGGATGATTTCATCGCCGACCTGCCTTCCACCCATGATGCCCGTGCGGCGATGTCCGCCGGCAACTTCCCGTACCCGGAGAAGTGACATGGACATGCACCCGCTGCTGCAGGTCCTGTTCCAGTTCGCCTTCTACTACCCCATGGTGATGGCGTTCTTCTGGATGTCGGGCGGCCTGTACTACTACTTCCGGCGCGAGCGTCATTCGCGACCGCGTAATGATCCCCCGTTGATGGTCGACCCGCCGTTTGCGAGCCTGCTGATTCCCTGCCACAACGAATCGGCGAACCTGGATGACACCCTTGGCGCGGCGCTGGCCCAGCGCTACCCGACCGACTACGAAGTGATCGCCATCGACGATGGCAGCAGCGACGACACCGGAGCACGGCTCGACGCGCTGGCCGCCAGGCACCTGCGGCTGCGCGTGCTGCACCTGGACCGCAACCTGGGCAAGGCCAATGCGCTGCGCATGGGCGCGCTGGCAGCACGCTCGGAGTACCTGGTGTGCATCGACGGCGATGCGATGCTGGAGGAACACGCGCTGCACTGGATGGTCTGGCACCTGGTCAGTGGCAACCGGGTCGGCGCGGTCACCGGCAACCCGCGCATCCGCAACCGCTCCACCCTGCTCGGCCGCCTGCAGGTGGCCGAATTCTCCTCGATCATCGGCATGATCAAGCGCGCGCAGCGCGTGTATGGACGCATCTTCACGATCTCCGGGGTGATCGCCGGCTTCCGGCGCACTGCCCTGCATCAGGTCGGCTGGTGGTCGGATGACATGGTGACCGAGGACATCGACATCAGCTGGCGGTTGCAGCGTGCGCACTGGGATATCCGCTACGAACCCAATGCGTTGTGCTTCATCCTGATGCCGGAGACGCTCAAGGGCCTGTGGCGGCAGCGGCTGCGCTGGGCCCAGGGGGGCGTGGAAGTGATCCTGCGTCACGCCCGCTCGCTGCTGCACTGGAAGGAGCGGCGCATGTGGGGGGTGCTGCTGGAGTATGTACTGAGCGTGCTCTGGGCCTACACCATGCTGTTCATCGTGCTGCTGTGGGCGCTGGGCAAGTTCGTCGATCTGCCCCCGCAGCTGCATATCGCCAGCCTGCTGCCGGAGTGGCACGGCGTGATCCTGGCGCTGGTCTGCCTGCTGCAGTTCGCCAGCAGCCTGATCATCGATCGTCGTTACGAAACACAGATTGGACGCAACTACTTCTGGGTCATCTGGTACCCGATGGCGTACTGGCTGATCAGCCTCTCCACCACCCTGGTGGCGCTGCCGAAGACCTTGCTGCGCCGTCGCAGCAAGCGCGCCACCTGGACCAGCCCTGACCGGGGGATCCGATGAACGCGCAACACCCGTCCAACCGCTTCGATTCGCGGATGATTCGCAAGCCTCACCGCCAACCGCGCTTCCAGCGCACCGCTTGGGGGTTCGTCACCTTGGCGTTCTGGGGGTTCTACTTCTACCTCTGGGCACCCCTGGTGACCCTGTTCTCGTGGCTGGTCGGCGGGCAGCTGGCCTGGCAGCAGCTGTATGAGCGGCAGAGCCAGTTCGACCCGTACGTGGTAGTGGCATTGCCACTGATGTTGTTGTGTACCAGCGTGCTGCTGATCGGCTGGGCCGAG
Source organism: Stenotrophomonas maltophilia (assembly GCF_047497515.2). GTDB lineage: Bacteria > Pseudomonadota > Gammaproteobacteria > Xanthomonadales > Xanthomonadaceae > Stenotrophomonas. The sequence goes on along the minus strand of NZ_JAXAXL020000001.1, from coordinate 171,388 downwards.
TACAACCGCGCCCGGTTCCGCGGCCACGACCGGCGGCTGCCGCGGCCACTCACCAGCCTCAACGAAGTGGCGGCCGATCTCGGCGCCAGCACCGGGCTGGCCGAGCGCCTGAAGGGCTGCAAGGCCGCCACGCTGCACATGGACGAGCATGCACGGCCGATCGGCATCCGCCGCGAGGTGGTGTAACCCCGCTGCCCGGTGGGTGCCGACCTTGGTCGCTGCCTGCTTTGGTAGATGCCGACCTTGGCCGACCTTCTCTCCGGTGGGTGCCGACCTTGGTCGGCGCTTCGGCCTGGTGGGTGCCAACCTTGGTCGGCGCTTGGGCCCGGTGGGTGCCAACCTTGGTCGGCACCGGGGTCTACCGCGAAGAGCCTCCACGCATGGCGCGGATCTACTTGCGCGTCTGCCCTTCGCCACGCACCACGAAACGTTCGACTGTGAGTGCCTCCAGGCCCATCGGGCCGTAGGCGTGCAGGCGCGTGGTGGAAATGCCGATCTCGCTGCCCAGACCCAGTTGGCCACCATCGGAAAAGCGCGACGATGCATTGACCATCACCACCGCCGAGCGCAGCGCATTGACGAAGCGCTCGGCATTGCCGCTGTCTTCGGTCGCGATCACTTCGGTATGGTCCGAGGTATAGGCACGAATATGCGCGATGGCCGCATCGAGATCGTCGACCACGCGCACCGCCAGCACCAGATCGAGGAACTCGGCGGCGTAGTCATCTTCGGTTGCGGCCGTGCTGCCCGGCAGCAACGGCTGCGCCGCAGCATCAGCACGCAGCTGCACGCCTCGCTCGCCCAGCGCCTGTGCAACGCGCGGCAGGAACGATCCGGCCACGTCACGATGCACCAGCAGCGTCTCCAGCGAATTGCAGGCGGCCGGGCGGCTGCACTTGCCATCCACCAGCAGATCGATGGCCTTGCCAGGATCGGCGCTGGCGTCCACGAACAAATGGCAGACACCCTTGTAATGCTTGATTACCGGTACCCGCGCGTGCTCGGCAACGAAACGGATCAGGCCTTCACCGCCGCGCGGGATCGCCAGGTCGATCAGCTCATGCAGCTGCAGCAGCTCCAGCATCGCTTCGCGGCGCAGGTCGGTCAGTACGGTCACCGCGGCCGGCGGTACGCCGTTGGCTTGCAACGCACCGGCCAGCGCGTGGGCGATGGCGGTGTTGGAGTGGATCGCTTCGGACCCGCCGCGCAGGATCACGCCATTGCCAGCCTTCAAGCACAAGGCGGCCGCTTCTGCAGTCACATTCGGTCGCGCTTCGTAGATCATCGCGATCACGCCCAGCGGCACCCGCACCTTCTGCACACGGATGCCGTTCGGGCGCACGTCGTCGCGGGTCACCTGGCCGACCGGGTCGGGCAGCCCGGCCACCTCGCGCAGGGCCTCGGCCATGGCGAACAGGCGTGCCGGGTCAAGCGCCAGCCGGTCGAGCATGGCGCTGCCGACGCCCTTGTCACGGGCAGCGGCAAGATCACGCGCGTTGCCGGCCAGGATCAGCCCGGCATTCACTTCCAGCGCCTGCGCCATCGCCAGCAGCAGCGAACGGCGTGCCGCACTGTCGAGGCCGGCGACCACCTGGGCCGCGTCACGGCAGGCACGTGCCTGCGCTTCGATGTCGCTCATCGGGATGTCCTTCAATGCGGTCATGGCAGTACCAGGTCGTCGCGATGGACAACGCTGCCGCCGTAGTTGTAGCCAAGCAGCGCCTGGATATCACGCGAATGACGGCCGGCGATGCGGCGCACGTCATCGGCTGCATACTGGCTGACCCCACGCGCGATGCACACGCGCCCCTGCGGTGCGTCCCAGCACACCTGCACCATGTCGCCACGGCGGAACGCGCCGTCGGCGCCGGTAATGCCACCGGGCAACAGCGAGGCGCCCTTCTCGCGCATCGCCTGCGCGGCACCGGCATCGATCATGATCGCGCCTTCGGCCAGCGGTGCATGCCGCAGCCAATGCTTGCGCGCCGCCTCCCGGCTGCGCGCGGCATGGATACGGGTACCGAACAGGCGGTCCTGCGCCAGCGCGCGCACCACGTCGCCGCTGCGGCCATTGAACAGGTAGGTCTCGATGCCGAGGCGGCCGGCTTTGGCCGCCGCCTCCAGCTTGGTGCGCATGCCACCGGTGCCGGCGCGTGAACCGGCACCACCGGCCATGGCCAGCACCGTTTCATCCAGCTCGGGCACGTCGGCCAGCGGGTGTGCATCGGCCACCGCGCGTGGGTCGGCGCTGTACAGGCCGTCGATGTCGGTGGCGATGAACAGCGCATCGGCATCGACCAGCGCGGCCACGGTCGCCGCCAGGTTGTCGTTGTCGCCGAGCTTGAGTTCGTCCACCGACACCGTGTCGTTCTCGTTGACCACCGGCAGCGCGCCCAACCGCAGCAGTTCGTTGAGCGTGGCGCGGGCGTTGAGGTAGCGGCGACGGTTGCGCAGGTCGTCGTGGGTCAGCAGTACCTGCGCCACGGGGCGTTCGAAGAAGCGCTGCCAGAGGCCGATCAGCTGGGCCTGGCCCAGCGCTGCCAACGCCTGGCGTGCAGCCATTGCCGCGCCGGGCTCGTCGGCCCGCGGCAGGATCGCGCGTCCGGCCGCCACCGCGCCGGATGAGACGATCACCACCTCGCGTCCGGCCAGCACGTTGGCCGAGACGAACTGGGCCAGGCCCAGCGCATGGCGCGGCGACAGGCCGCCGCCATCGGCGGCCAGCAGGCTGCTGCCAACTTTCAGCACCGCACGCCGCCACGGCGGCAGCGCCTGTTCCGGAAACGGCGAAGCGACGTGGCTGGCAGGCAGGGTCATCGGTCAGGGCCTCAGCGGGTAATCCATTCGTGCACGGTCAGGTCGGAGGCCTGCATCGTCACCAGCGGATCGGTCGCGACGATGGCCTGCGCCTGCGCCAGGCTGTCCACGTTGCGCAGCACGTAGGCGCCACCGCTGCCATCGGCGAAGCCGCCGGTCAGCTGCAGCTTGCCCTGTGCCTGCAACGCATCGAGGAAGTCACGGTGCGGCTGCACGGCGGCGGCGTTGAAATCGGGCCGGCGCATCGCCAGCACCAGGTAGACGGTGCCCGCCATCAGTCCAGCGCCTGCCAGCGCGCGCGCAGCTCATCCAGGCGCAGGTCGGCGGCCGAGCCCGGCGACACGCGCGCGGCCAGGCTGCCTTCTGGCGTGCGGCCCTGCCCTGCACTGTCGGCGCCTGCCGCCGCGGCCTTGTAGGCTTCGCGGAACGGCACGCCGGCCACCGCCGCTTCCACCGCCACATCAGTGGCATACATGCCCGAATCGATCGCGGCGCGGACCTTGTCATCGCGCCATTCCAGGTTGGCCAGCAGCGCCGGCAGCAGTTCCAGTGCGGACAGGCCGCGGCCGAAGCCATGGAAGATGGCGCCCTTGGACGACTGCAGGTCGCGGTGATAGCCCGACGGCAGCGACAGCAGCTGCTCGATCTCGGTACGCGCGGCGGCGACGCTGGCGTGGGTGGCGCGCATCAGCTCGATCACGTCCGGGTTGCGCTTGTTGGGCATGATCGAACTACCGGTGGTGTACTGCGCCGGCAATGCGACGAAGCCGAATTCGGCGCTGGTGAACAGCGACAGGTCCCAGGCAATGCGACGCAGGTCCAGCGTGGCGCCGCCCAGCGCTTCCAGCGCGGCCAGCTCGAACTTGCCGCGCGACAGCTGCGCGTAGATCGGCGAGATCTGCATGCGCGCAAAGCCCAGCATGGCGGTGGTGTGCTCACGGTCCAGCGGCAGGTTCACGCCATAACCGGCGGCGGTGCCGAGCGGATTGGCATCGACCAACGCATGGGTATCGCGCGCGCGGACCGCATTGTCGATGAAGGCTTCGGCCCAGCCAGCCCACCACATGCCGGCCGACGACACCACGGCACGCTGGATGTGGGTGTAACCGGGAATCGGCAGGTCCTTCTCGGCCTGCGCACGATCCAGCGCGACCTTGGCCACTTCGGCGCTGATCTGGGCCACGCGCTGCAGCTTCTCCTTCAGCCACAGGCGGGTGGCGACCAGGATCTGGTCGTTGCGGCTGCGGCCGGTGTGGATCTTGCGGCCGGCATCACCGAGGCGTTCGGTCAGTCGCGCCTCGATCGCCGAATGACCATCCTCGTACTGCGTATCCAGCACGAAGCGGCCTGCGCGGAAGTCCTGTGCCAGTACCTCCAGTTCGCGCAGCAGTCCAGCCAGCTCGTCGGCACTGAGGATGCCGATGTGCTGCAGGCCCTGCGCATGCGCGGCGCTGGCAGCGATATCGTGCAGGAAGAACTCGCGGTCGAGGATCACGTCGTCGCCGGCGAGGAAGGTCTGGATCTGGGCGTCGACAGCGACGCCGGGCTTCTGCCAAAGAAGGTCTGCCATGGGGGCTCCGGAATGCGTAATCAGTGCGGGATCGACGTCAGTTCGTCGATGCCCAGCGCAAGGTTGAGGTTCTGCATGGCCTGGGTGGCCGCACCCTTCAGCAGGTTGTCCAGGGTCGCCACCACGACGACCCGCTTGCCGCCCGGGGCCAGGGTGAAGCCACCGACCTGGGCGCCGTGACGACCGGCGATGCGGCTGACCCACGGCGCTTCATCCACCACCTCGATCAGCGGTTCGCCTGCATAGGCCTGCTGGAAGCGCTCGACGATCTGCTCGCGGGTCTGCACGCGGTTCAACCACAGGTTGGCGGTGAGCGTGATGCCACGGAAATGCGGCGCGACGTGCGGCATGAACTCGACGGCCACGCCCAGCTGCACCGACACCTCGCGCTCGTGCACGTGGTTGGTCAGCGCATACGGCATCAGGTTGTCGGCCAGCAGCTCGACGTTGTTCTTGTCCGACGGCGTGGTACCGGCACCGGAGTAACCGGAGACACCGAAGCACTGCGGCGGGCCGGCCAGCAGGTCCAGCAGCGGATGCACCGCCAGCTGCATCGCGGTGGCATAGCAGCCCGGGTTGCTGATGTGCTTCTGGCCGTTGTAGCGGTTGCGGGTCAGTTCCGGCAGACCGTAGTACCAGCTGCTGTCGAAGCGGTAGTCGGCCGAGAGATCGACGATGACGGTCTCCGGCTTCGCCGCTTCCAGCGCAGCCACGAAGGGGGCAGCCAGGCCATTGGGCAGGGCCAGGATCACCGCGTCCACGCCCTTGGCAGCTACCGCGTCGGCATCCAGGTTCTCGTACTGCAGGTCACCCTGGAATTCCGGATGATGGTCGGACAGCCGCTGCCCGGCGCGCTCGCGCGAGGACACGAAGGCCAGTTCCAGGCGCGGGTGCGCGGCCACCAGCTTGATCAGCTCGGCGCCGGTATGGCCGCGGGCACCGACAATGCCCAGGGTAAAAGTCGAATCGTTCATGCGTGACGGTCCAGGCGGTACTGCAGGTGGCGCTTCACGCCCTGCCATTCCGCGTCGATGATGGAGAAGATGACGGTGTCGCGCGGCGTGCCGTCGGCGTGCCGCTTGTGGTTGCGCAGCACGCCATCCTGCTTGGCGCCGAGGCGGGCGATGGCGGTGCGTGAGGTGAAGTTGAACCAGCTGGTTTCCAGCACCACGCTGATGCAACCCATGGTCTCGAATGCATGCTGCAGCAACAGCAGCTTGGCCTCGGTGTTGGCACCGGTGCGCTGTACGCGCGGCGTGTACCAGGTGTAGCCCAGGCTGAGCCTGGGCACGCTGGCGTCCATGTCGTAGAAACGGGTACTGCCGACGATGTCACCGGCCGCATCGCGGATCACGAACGGCAGCCCCTTGCCTTCGGCCTGCGCCTGCAGCGCGGCCTGCACATAGGCCTCGACCCGCTCCGGCGACGGCACCTGGGTGTACCAGAGCTGGTCCAGCCCGCTGCCTTCCAGCGCGGCACGCAGGCCGGGGACGTGCTCACGCTGCAGCGGCTGCAGCAGTACGTGCTGCCCGCGCAGTGTGGGGACGGTGTTCCAGACGTCCAGGTTGCTCATCGCTCAGCCCTGCAGGCTCGGGGTGCGCTGGGCGCAGTGATCGACATAGGTCTTGATGCGATCGATGCCATCGGCGCCGAACCAGAACACCTTCCAATGATCCTGCTTGTAGCAGCCATCGGACTCAGCGTAGTAGAAGTGGTTGATCGGATTGCCGTGGCGCGAGCGCCAGAACAGCTGCGGGGTTTCCTCCAGCATCACGTTCCAGACCGCGCGGCCCAGGCCCTCGCCCTGCGCATCATCGAGCACGGCGAACTTGTCCAGGTACACGCCTTCGGCCTCATCGGTGAGGATCACTGCAGTACGGTAGTTCTCGCTGACATACGCACGCAGCAGCCTGGTCTTCTCGAAGTAATCCGGCACCAGGGTGCGGCCGAAGCTGGATTCGATCAGCTGCTTCAGGCGCGGCAGGTCCAGTTCGCTCCAGGCGGTGGCGCGCAGCACCTTCTCGCCCTTGCGCACCAGCGTGCCCGAACCCTTGTGGGTGAACAGTTCCTTGGCCAGGTCAGCCGGGCGGGTGATCGACACCGACGATTCCAGCGGCAGCCGGTCCAGCAGATCCTTGATCTGTTCGATCTTCACCTTCATGCCACCGTGGATCCAGGGCTGTGCGATCAGGTGGTCGTATTCGGTGGACAGGTTGATCGAATCGATCACGTTGCCCGCTTCGTCCAGCAGGCCGCCGGTGCCGGTCAGGAAGATGATCTTGTACGGCTGCAGTTCCTGCACCAGTTCATTGGCGGCGAAGTCGGCGTTGACGTTGAGGATCTGGCCACCGGCGGTCTCGCCCAGGCTGGTGATGACCGGGATCGAGCCGGCACGCAGGCTGGCCTCGATCGGCGCCAAGTTGACCTTCTTCACCTCGCCGACCAGGCCGTAGGTGTCCACGTCCAGGTATTCGGCCTCGAACACGCCACCGGTGATCGAGGTGGCGCGTGCGCCGTTCTGTTGCAGGGCTTCGACCAGGCGCAGGTTGGACTGCTGGAACACGCGGCGCACGATCGCCAGCGCTTCCGGCGAGGTCACCCGCAGCCCGTTGACGGTCTGCTTCTCGATGCCGGCGGCGGACAGCTCGGCATCCAGTTGCGGGCCAGCGCCATGCAGCACGATCGGGGTCAGGCCGACTTCCTGCAGGAACGACAGCGAGGAGGTCAGCGCATCGAGATCATCGCGCAGCACCGCGCCGCCGACCTTGACCACGGCGAAGCGCTTGGCATCCAGCTGCGAGAAGCGCTTGAGGTACTGGCTGATTTCCTTCGCGCTGGCCATGCTGGAAAGCAGGCGCACGATGGTCTGGCGGGTCTGGCGGTGAGGCTGGAGGGCAGGAGACATTTCGGTTTCGTCGGAAAGGGAAGAATCAGGCGCCGGCGGCGATGATGCGGTGCACGGCGTCGGTATAGCGCTGCAGCTGCTCCAGCGTCACGAACTCATCGGCGGTGTGGGCCTGTGCGATGTCACCCGGGCCGAACACCAGCGTGGTGTAACCGGCGGCGGAGAACAGCGAGGCCTCGGTCCAGAAGTCCACCGCGTTGCCGATCGGCAGCTCCAGCGCATCGGCGACGTCGCGTGCCAGCAGGCGACGGTTCTCGGCTTCGGCGATGTCACCGGCCGGCAGGCTGGGGCCACGGAAGGTTTCGGTGAACACGGCGGCTTCCGGTTCCGCGAAGCCGGCAAAGGTCGCCAGCAGGCCGTCGATGTCCATCGACGGCAGCGGACGGAAACCGAAGCGCACTTCTGCGGCCGGGGCGATCATGTTGGCCTTGATGCCACCCTCGACGCGACCGATGTTGAAGCGCAGGCCGGTCAGCCCGCCGAAGCGGGCCGAGGCCAGCGATTCGACATGGTCCAGCGCACGGCTGCCCCAGCGCATGGCCTGGTGCAGCGCACTGGCGGCCGCATCCTGCTTGCCCGATGCATGGCCTGCACGGCCGGCGAACTGCATCAGCACCGAGCTGATACCCCGGTGCGCCAGCACCGCCTCGCTCAGGGTCGGCTCGGCCACCAGCACCGCTTCGTACGGAATGCCACGGGCCAGGAACGCAGCGATGCAGCGCGGATCGTTGGCTTCCTCATCGCTGGAGAACAGGAACGCCGCATCACCGTCGCTGGCATTGGCCGCGGCCACCAGTGCAGCGGCCGCGCCCTTGATGTCGCACACGCCGAGGCCGACCACGCAATCATCCAGCCGGCGCATCACATGCGGGTCGGCACTCCAGTGCGGCGAGTCGGGCACGGTGTCCAGATGCACGTTGAACAGGTACTTCGGCGTACCGCGCACGGCATACAGGCTGACCGCACCCGCGCCGTGGTCGATCACCTCGACGTTGAACCCGGGCAGGTTCGCGCGCAGGTAATCGAAGATGCCACCGGTGGTGATCGCACGCGGCGGATTGCGGGTGTCGAAGGACACCAGGGCCTGCAGGTGATCGAGCGTCTGTTCAAGCATGAATCAACAATCCTGTGGGATTCCGCCGGGCATGGCCCGGCGCTACCGGAATGCGTCTGGAGGAGAGCCCCCTTCGTGTTGAAGGGAGCGCGCCAACGGCGCGGGGTTGAGGAGGAATGCGCGGGCAGGTCGATCGCGGTTTAACCGCGATTGACCTGCGCGTACAAGGTCGAGCTCATGCCGAACAGCTTGATGAAGCCTTCAGCCTCTTCCACGCCCCAGTCGGCCGACTGCGCATAGGTGGCACCCTTGGTGTTGAGCAGATGCGGCGACTTCACCGCCACTGCATCGACGCGCCCGCCACGGGTTTCCAGCACCACTTCACCGTTGACCTTGGCCTGCGAGGACTTCAGGAAGGCCTCGATGTCGGTCTTCAGCGGGTCGTGGTAGAAGCCTTCGTACACCAGCTCCACCCACTTGCGCGCCACGTCCGGCTTGAAGCGGTTCTGCTGCTTGGTCAGCACGGCATCTTCCAGCGCGCGGTGCGCGGCCAGCAGCGAAACCAGGCCCGGCGCTTCGAACACGATGCGGCCCTTCAGGCCGATCACGGTGTCGCCGGTATACACGCCACGGCCGACGCCGTACGGGGCGAACAGCTTGTTGAGCTGGGCCAGGATCTGGTCACCCGGCAGCGCCTTGCCGTTCAGTTCGACCGCTTCGCCCTCGACGAATTTCAGGGTGACGGCCAGCGCCTGTTCCGGCCATTCGCTGCGCGGCGAGCACCAGCCACGCGCGCCCTCGCCCGGGGCTTCCCAACGGTCGATCTCGCCGCCGGACATGGTCACGCCCAGCAGGTTCTCGTTGATGGTGTAGGCCTGCTGCTTGGCACGCACGCCGAAGCCGCGTTCCTCCAGGTACTTCTGCTCGTAGGCGCGGGTCTGGGTGTGTTCCTTCTGGATCTCGCGGATCGGCGCGATGATCTGGTAATCGCCCAGCGCCTTCACCGCCAGATCGAAGCGGACCTGGTCGTTGCCCATGCCGGTGCAGCCGTGGGCGATGATGTTGGTGCCCAGTTCGGCAGCACGCTTCAGCGCGGCATCGACGATCAGGTAACGGTCGGAGACCAGCAGCGGGTACTGGCCCTGGTAGCCTTCGCCGGCCCACACGAACGGCTTGACGAAGCCTTCCCAGATGGCCGGGCCGCCATTGACGGTGACGTGGCTGGTCACGCCCAGCTCGGCGGCGCGCTTTTCGATGAAATCGCGCTCTTCATCATCCACGCCGCCGGTGTCGGCGAACACGGTGTGCACGTTGTAGCCGCGCTCCTGCAGGTAGGGCACGCAGAAGCTGGTATCGAGGCCGCCGGAGAAGGCGAGGACGACGTCTTTGTTGCTCATGGGGAGGGTATGTCCTGGTAGCGCCGGGCCGTGCCCGGCGGAAATGATTGAATCGGAAAAGAATCAGCGCCCGGCAACTGCCGCCATGATCGCCTTCTGCACGTGCAGGCGGTTCTCGGCTTCGTTGATGGCAATGCACTGCGGCGAATCCATCACCGCATCGGTGGCCTTCACGTTGCGGCGCAGCGGCAGGCAGTGGCTGAATACACCGTTGTTGGTCAGCGCCATCTTCCGTTCGTCCACGATGAAGTGCTTGAACTGGTCGCGGATCGGCTTTTCCGGCTCCCAGTTGCCGAAGAACGGCAGCGCGCCCCAGCTCTTGGCGTAGACCACGTCGGCACCGGCGTAGGCGCTGTCGATGTCATGGCTGATCTTCAGCGAGCCGCCGCTCTCGGCCACGTTCTGCTCGGCCCAGCCCATGTAACGGTCGTCGAGGATGTAGTCGGCAGTGGGGCACAGCAGGGTCACGTCCATGCCCATGCGGGTGGCGATGGTCAGCGCCGAGTTGGCCACGGCGGTGTTCAGCGGCTTGGGGTGGTAGGTCCAGGTCAGCACGTACTTCTTGCCGCGCAGGTCCTGGGTGCCGAAGTGCTCCTGCAGGGCCATCACGTGCGCCAGTTCCTGGCACGGGTGGGTGATGGTTTCCATGTTGATCACCGGCACCGGCGAGTACTTGGCGAAGCTGTTGAGGACGATGTCCTGGCGGTCGTACGCCCAGTCCTGGAACTTCGGGAACGCACGCACGGCGATGATGTCGCAGTAACGGCCCAGCACCTTGGCCACTTCAGCGATGTGTTCTTCGGTATCGCCGTCCATCACCGTGCCGAGGTTGAACTCGATCGGCCACGCATCCTTGCCCGGCTGCAGCACCACCGCGTGGGCGCCGAGCTGGAATGCACCCAGTTCGAAGCTGGTGCGGGTGCGCATGGACGGATTGAAGAACACCAGTGCGATCGACTTGCCCTTGAGCTGGTCGCCGAGCTTGTTGCGCTTGAACAACGCGGCCTGGGTCAGCAGCGCGTCAAGATCGCTGCGGCTCCAGTCCTGGGTGTTCAGGAAGTGCTTGGGGGACATCATCTTTCCTTGCGTGGCAGCGCCGGGTCCGGCGCGGTGGAAGGGAAAACAGGAAACAAAGGTGGAACGAAAAGGTTGCAGTTGCAGCTTTCAGAACGCGGAAACGAAAAAACCCAGCCGGCGGGCTGGGTTTTTTTCGGACGAACAGCAAAAAGCTCCGGTTACCCAGCGAGAATGTGGGGTTCCGGTCGACGGGCACGCGAGGTCATACCCGACGCCTGTCGGGCTGCGCTGCTGTCGTGCTGGAAGTCGGTGAGCTTCATGGCCAACCATCTTTGCATGCGGCCGGGGCCGGCGCAAGAGGCGCGGGTCGCAGAATCAGGGGGTGCCGGTGGCGCCCTGCTCGGGGCCGACCCAGGGCGTGATCGAGACCCGGATCTTCAACCGGTTGCCGGGGTCTTCCGGCAGCCGCGAGCGGTACTTGGTGCCCTTGTAGACGTAATCCACGTCGTAGGCGATGGGGCGGCGGAATTCACGCCCGACCGGCACGATGCGGCAGTCACGGGTCAGCATCGGGCCATTGCTGGCCGGGGCCGGGGCCGGCGTCTCAGCCGCGGCCTCCTCGGCGACGTCCTCGTCGCTGCGCTTGAACATCGAGCGTACCGAGTCCCAGAAGCGGCTGATCCGGCCCTTGTCCTCGACCGGCTCTTCACCGGTGACGTTGACCGGGGCCAGGGTACGGGTCGAGATCGGCTCGCAATGCTCCTCCGTGCGGGTCGCGCGCAGGGTCTGGAACACCGGTTCGACGTTCAGCACCTGCGCGTAGTCGAACTTCACGTTCTCCACGATCACCACCCGGTTACGCGGCTCGGCTTCCTGCGCCTGGGCCACGGCGGCCGTCGCCGACAGGCAGGCCAGGGTCAGCAACGCGGTGGACTTCATTGGCGACGGGAGCAAGGGCACGGCAATAGTGTAGGCAGTGGCGAGCGCAAGGGGCTGAACATTACCCGTCCACGCCGCTCCTGCCCACCCCACCTTGGGCGGGTACCGCGTCCACCGGTGGCAAACGGCGCCCCCAAAGGGGGCCGACACGTTCTAAAATCACAGGCTTGTCCCCCAGCCACAGCCCCATGACCCTGCGCCTGCACAACAACCTGACTCGCCAGCTCGAACCGTTCACTCCGCTCGATCCGGCCTGTCCGACCCTGTATGTGTGCGGCCCCACGGTCTACAACTACGTGCACATCGGCAACGCCCGTGGGCCGGTGGTGTTCGGGGTGCTGGCCGACCTGCTGCGGCGGCGTTTCGGCGCACTGCGCTACGCCCGCAACATCACCGACGTGGACGACAAGATCAACATCGCCGCGCGCGAGCAGGGCGTGCCGATCAGCACCATCACCGACAAGTTCGCCGCCGCCTACCGTGAAGACATGGCCGCGCTGGGCGTGGTGCCGCCGGACATCGAGCCGGAAGTGACCGCGCACATGCCGCAGATCATCACCATGATCGAGCAGCTGATCGCCAATGGTCATGCCTACGCCGCCGAAGGCCACGTGCTGTTCGCGGTGGCCAGCTTCGACGGCTACGGCAAGCTCTCGCGCCGTGATCCGGACGAAATGCTGGCGGGCGCCCGCGTCGATGTCGCCCCCTACAAGCGCGACCCGGGTGATTTCGTGCTGTGGAAGCCGTCCAGCGACGACCTGCCCGGCTGGGAGTCGCCGTGGGGCCGTGGTCGCCCGGGCTGGCATATCGAGTGCTCGGCGATGGCCGCCGCCCATCTGGGCGAGACCATCGACATCCACGCCGGCGGCGTCGACCTGCAGTTCCCGCACCACGAGAACGAGATCGCGCAGAGCGAATGCGCCCACGGCGGCAAGATCTTCGCCCGTTTCTGGCTGCACAACGGCATGCTCAACTTCGGCGGCGCCAAGATGAGCAAGTCGCTGGGCAATATCGAACGCGTGCACGACCTGGTGCGCCAGCATCCCCCGGAAGCGCTGCGCCTGGCACTGCTGTCAGCCCATTACCGGCAGCCGCTGGACTGGTCCGATGGCCTGATCGAGCAGTCGGTGCGCACCCTGGACCGTCTGTACGGCACCCTGCGCGAGCTGGCGCCGATCGAGGCCAGCGCGGTGATCCCGGCCTCCGTCGAGGCGACCCTGGACGACGACCTGAACACCCCGCAGGCGCTGGCCGAAGTGGCCCGCATCGCCGCCGACGCGCGTCGTGCCACCGATCCGGCCGAGCAGGCGCGCCTGAAGGGCGAACTGCTTGGCGCCGGCCTGGCCCTGGGCCTGCTGCAGGCCGATCCCGCGCAGTGGTTCGGTACCGCCGCCGGCGCTGACGGTGACGATGCGCGCATCCAGGCCCTGATCGACGAGCGCGCCGCGGCCAAGAAGGCGCGCGATTTCGCCCGTTCCGATGCCATCCGCGACCAGCTGGCCACCGAAGGCATCACGCTGGATGACACCCCGCAGGGCGTGCGCTGGTCGCGCAAGCGCGGCTGACCTGCCCTGCCCCGTGGCCGGTCCGCCGGCCACGCCTCCACTGTAGAGACTGCTGTGACCGACTCCCCGTTCCCGCTTGAACCCACCGCCGCCGAGGCCCAGGCCGCCATCGCCGAGGAATTCGGCTTCTTCGGCGACTGGTCCGAACGCTACCAGTACCTGATCGACCTCGGCCGCAAGCTGCCGGCCTTCCCCGAGGAGTGGAAGACCGAGGAGCATCGCCTGCTCGGCTGCCAGTCGATGGTCTGGATCGTGCCGGAAGGCAACGCGCAGTCGCTGCGCTTCCACGCCATCAGTGACTCGGCCATCGTCTCCGGCCTGATCTTCCTGGCCCTGCGCGTGTACTCCGGGCGCTCGGCGCAGGAGATCCTGGACACCGAACCGAGCTACATCCAAGACATCGGCCTGGCCCGCCACCTCTCGCCCACCCGCAGCAACGGCGTGGCGGCGATGCTGGCCTTCATCCGCGAAACCGCGCAGGCCCAGCTGCAGCGCGAACAACCGTGAGCGAGCCTGCCACGGCCGAAGACACCGCGCTCGGCCTGCTGTCGCGGCCCGGTTTCGCCAAGCTGCTGGCGTACCGCATCTTCGCGATGCTGTCCTACCAGGTGGTCGCGGTCACGGTCGGCTGGCATATCTACGAAGTCACCCGCAATCCGTTCTCGCTGGGCCTGATCGGCCTCGCCGAGGTATTGCCGTTCTTCTGCGTTGCACCGTTCGCCGGCTATCTGGTCGACCACCTGCCGCGACGCCGGCTGGGCATGGTCGCCTGCGCCGGGCTGATCACCACGGCGCTGGTACTGACCGGCGTCGCCACGGGCTGGCTGCCGTTTGAGGGCGTGTGGCCAATCTATGCGGCCATCGCACTGACCGGCATGGTGCGCGCCTTCCTGTCGCCGATCTACAACGCGCTGTTCGCGCGCGTGCTGGCCCGTGACCAGTTCGCGCGTGGCGCCGGCCTGGGCGCAGTCGTGTTCCAGGCCGGCATGGTGGCCGGTCCGGCACTGGGTGGCGTGCTGGTCGGCTTCGGTGGCAAGGGCCTGTCCTATGCGGTGGCCACGGCCTTCGCGCTGGTGGCGATGGCCTGCCTGGCCATGCTGAAGGTCGAGGAACCGGTGCATACCGGCCCGGCCGCACCGATCTTCAAGAGCATCGCCGAGGGTGCGCGCTTCGTGGTCGGCAACCGGATCATGGTCGGCGCGATGGCGCTGGACATGTTCTCGGTGCTGCTGGGCGGCGTGGTGGCGATGCTGCCCGCGTTCCTGCACGAAATCCTGCACCACGGCCCGGAGGGCCTGGGCATCCTGCGTGCGATGCCGGCACTGGGCTCGGTCTGCGTGGGCCTGTGGCTGGCCCGCCATCCGCTGCACCGCAATGCCGGCCGCGTACTGCTGTTTGCGGTGGCCGGTTTCGGCCTGTGCGTAATCAGCTTCGGGTTGTCGCAGCACTTCTGGCTGTCGGCGCTGATCCTGCTGTTCTACGGGGCGTTCGACGGCGTGTCGGTGGTGATCCGCTCGACCATCCTGCAGCTGGCCACGCCAGAGGAAATGCGCGGGCGGGTGTCATCGATCAACGGCATCTTCATCAGTTCGTCGAACGAGCTGGGCGCGTTCTATGCCGGCACGATGGCCCGGTTGCTGGGCCTGGTGCCGGCGGTGGTGCTCGGTGGGTTCGCGGTGCTGAGCGTGGCCGGGATCACGGCGTGGAATAACCCGACGCTGCGGAAGTTGAATCTTCGCGACCTGCAGTGAACCTGTAGCCAAGCCGATGCTCGGCTGCGCATTTCCGTGCGCCCACGCACCGGTAGCGCCGGGCCGCGCCCGGCGGACTCTTTCCGCGACCGCGGAGGGGTGTAACTTTCTTTGCTCGTGCAAAGAAAGTCACCAAAGAAACACGCCGCCATCCGCGAGCCGGCGCTGCGCGCCGGTGCCCTGTGCTCCTCGGTGAATCAGGGGACGGCGCCGAACTCGCTGCGCTCAAACAGCGGCGCCTCTTCGCCCCTGATTCCCCTGCGGTGCTCGGCTCGCTACAAGGCGGACCCAAGTCAACGGCCACAGCCGCCCGTCCCTGCCACAGTCGCGTACCAACAATCACCAAAGAAAAAACCCGGCCGAGGCCGGGTTTTCTGCATGACCAGACAACGATCAGGAATCAGTCGCCCTGCTGCTTCTGCAGGTGCTCCCAACGCTCCTGGGCGTCGATGGTGCGCTCGGCGGTCAGGCGCGCCTCCAGGCGCTCCAGGCCGATCTCTTCACCGGTGTCGACGCAGTAGCCGTAGTCGCCGGCTTCCAGGCGCTTCAGGGTGCTGTCGATCTTGCCGATCAGCTTGCGATAACGGTCGCGGGTACGCAGTTCCAGCGAGTTCTCGGTTTCGCGGGTCGCACGCTCGGCTTCGTCGCCGATGTCACGCACTTCCTCGCGCAGGTTCTCGATGGTCTGCTTGGACTCTTCCACCAGGTCCGCACGCCAGTTCTGCAGGCGCTGGCGGAAATACTCCTGCTGCAGCGAGCTCATGTATTCCTCTTCCGAGGACGGCTTGTAGCCAGCCGGCAGGATCGGGCGGCCAGTGGCCTCGTCGGTCTTGTATTCGACCACCTTGTACTTGCTGCGCGGGGCCGGTGCCGCCGAGCGGGCGGCGACGGCGACGGCGACCTTGCCGACAGGGCGCGACACGGTCTTCGGGGCGGAATCGGATTTCACGGCGGTTTTGGCAGGCGATTTCGAAACGGGCACGGGATTCTTGGATTGCGGGGCCTTCGATGCAACAGGAGCGGCGGCACGGGCCGGCTGGGAGGCCGGTTGGGCTGCTGCCACTGCCGCGGTCTTGGCCGGGACAGGCTTGGCCGGAACCGGCTTGGCAGCAGGCTTCGGTGCGGACTTCACTACGGGGGCCGGTGTCGGCTTGGCGGCCGGCACGGCGACATTCTTGGCGACGTTCTTTACAGCGGCAGGTTTGGCGGCAGGTTTAGCCGCGGCCACCTTCTTGGCCGCCGGCTTGGCGACCGGCTTGGCTGCAGCCTTCTTGACCACCGCCTTCGGCGCCGGCTTGGCTGCGGCCTTGTTCACCACCGGCTTGGCGGCGGTCTTCTTCACCGGCGCGGCCTTGCTGGTGGCCTTTTTCACCACCGGCGCCTTCTTGCCGGCAGCGGCTGGCTTGGCCTTGGCAGGCGCAGCGGCCTTTTTCGCCACCGGCTTGGTTGCCTTCACCGGCGCTTTCTTTGCGGTGGCCGTCCTGGCCGCCGGTTGCGAGGACGCTGCCTTGGTTGCCGGCTTGCTGGCCGGCTTCTTGGCAACGGGCTTTGCCGCCAACTTCTTCACAACAGGCTTGGCGGTTTTCTTGGCGGCCGTTACGGCCTTTTTTGCAGTTTTTTTAGCAGCCACGAAACGCTCTTCCTTGGATTCCCCGGGGCCCGGGAAAGCGGGCCTTTATAGCCTACCCGATCCGCAGCAGCAACCTCGGCAGCCCCGCTCCATTCAGTCCTGGAGTCAAGGCACCCAAGCGGCAGTCCGACGAACACGGACCGCCTTGCGCGGTACGGAACCTGGCCAGCACCCGAGAGTGCTGGTACCGGCCGCAGGCCATCGGCGACATGCGACCAACGGCCCATCCTGCACAAATGCGGCCTTCATGCCAACTGGCATAAGATGACTGGGTGATCTCGCGCCTGCTCATTGCCCTGCTGCGCTTCTACAAGCGCTTCATCAGCCCCCTGCTGGGGCCGCGCTGCCGTTTCGTGCCGAGCTGTTCTGAATACGCGATGGACGCCATCTCCCGGCACGGCCCGCTGCGCGGCAGCTGGCTGGCCGCGCGCCGGCTGGGCCGCTGCCATCCGTTCCACCCCGGCGGCTTCGACCCGGTGCCCGAATCCACCCACGCCCCCTCTTGCCGTTGCACAGGAAAACACTGACATGCCCTCCACCCTCATCACCAACGCCCGGATGGTCAACGAAGGCCGCACCTTCGACGGCGACCTGCGCATCGAGAACGGCCGCATCGCGCAGATCGGCAGCGGGTTGACGCCGCGCGACGGCGAGCAGGTGGTGGACGCGGCCGGGCGCTGGCTGCTGCCCGGCATGATCGACGACCAGGTGCACTTCCGCGAGCCGGGCCTGACCCACAAGGGCGACATCGCCAGTGAATCAGCTGCCGCCGTGGCCGGTGGCCTGACCAGCTTCATGGACATGCCCAACACCAACCCGCCGACCCTGGATTCGACCATCCTGGAAGCCAAGTACGAACTGGCGCGCGGCCGCGCCTGGGCCAACTACGGCTTCTACCACGGCGCCAGCAATGACAACCTGGAAGCGATCCGTGCGCTGGACCCGAAGAAGGCACCCGGCGTGAAGGTGTTCATGGGTGCTTCGACCGGCAACATGCTGGTGGACAACCCGGAAACGCTGGATGCGATCTTCCGTGAATGCCCGACCCCGATCATCACGCACTGCGAAGACACGCCGATGATCGATGCCAACCTCAAGGCCTTCCAGGAAAAGTACGGCGACGCACTGACCCCGGACATGCACCCGGATATCCGCTCGCGCGAAGCCTGCATCAAGTCGACCCGGCTGGCGATGTCGCTGGCTCGCAAGCACGGCACCCGCCTGCACGTGCTGCACATCTCCACCGCCGATGAGCTGGCGCTGTTCGAGAAGGGCCCGCTGATCCGCGCCGATGGCAGCCGCAAGCAGATCACCGCCGAAACCTGCGTGCATTTCCTGCACTTCGCACGTCCGGATTACGCGACCAAGGGCAACCTGATCAAGTGCAACCCGGCCATCAAGGAAGTGTCCGACCGCGAGGCGATCACCGCCGCGCTGGCCGATGACGTGCTGGACGTGCTGGCCACCGACCACGCCCCGCATACCTGGGAAGAGAAGCAGAAGCCCTATGCGCAGGCGCCGTCGGGCCTTCCGCTGGTGCAGTACGCGCTGGTGGCCGCGCTGGAGCGCGTGCACGAAGGCAAGCTGACCCGCGAGCAGGTGGTGCAGAAGTTCGCCCACGCCCCGGCGCAGCTGTTCGACGTGGAAGAACGCGGCTTCCTGCGCGAAGGCTACTTCGCCGACCTGGTGCTGGTGGAGGACGTGCCGTTCACCGTCAAGCGCGAGGACGTGCTGTCCAAGTGCGGCTGGTCGCCGTTTGAAGGCACCACCTTCCGTTCGCGCATCGCCTCGACCTGGGTCAACGGCCAGCAGGTGTGGGACGGCAGCAAGCTGGTGGGCGAGCCCGCCGGCCAGCGCATGACCTACGACCGCTGATGCGTCCGGCACTGATGATCGGGGCGCTGCTGCTGGCCGCGCCCCTGTTTTCCGCACCCTCGGCGCAGGCACAGGATGCCATCGGCAGCCTGATCGACAGCCGCGTGGTGTTTCCGGCCAGCGCGTCGCAGGGCGCGCTGGTGATCGGCAAGGTGCCCACTGGCAGCCGCGTGCAGTACGCCGGCCGCCAGCTGCGGGTGAGCGGCTATGGCAGCGTGGTGTTCGGCATCGGCCGCGACGAGAAGGGCCCGTTGCGGGTGCAGGTGCAGCGCCCCGATGGCGGCAGCGAGACCGCGACCATCGCGGTGACACCCCGCGACTGGCCGACCGAACGGGTCAACGGCGTGCCACCGAAGACGGTCAACCCACCGCCGGCGATTGCCGAGCGGATCAAGCGCGAACAGGCGCAGGTCACTGCCGCGCGTGCCCGCGATGACGACCGCACCGATTTCACCCAGACCTTCATCTGGCCGGTGCAGGGCCGCATCAGTGGGCGCTTCGGCAATGCGCGCGTGTACAACGGGCAGCCCGGCGCGGGCCATTCCGGCATGGACATCGCGGTACCGACCGGCACGCCGGTGAAAGCACCGGCCGCCGGCATCGTCACCTTCGCCGGTCCGGACCTGTACCTGACCGGTGGCACGCTGCTGCTCGACCACGGCTTCGGGGTCAGCTCCAACTTCCTGCACCTGTCGCGCATCGACGTGAAGGTCGGTGACCGTGTCGAACAGGGCCAGGTGATCGCCGCGGTTGGTGCCACCGGCCGTGCCACCGGCCCGCACCTGCACTGGGGCATGAACTGGTTCGATACCCGCATCGACCCGCTGCTGGTGCTGGAACGGAAATAACGCGCGCAATGCGCCTTGGTGGGTGCCGACCTTGGTCGGCACAATCTCGCAGAAAGTGCGGGCCAAGGTCCGCACCCACCCGAATCAATCAACCGCGCGCGGCCCACCACACACGCAGCAGCGTGCGCACCGGGGTGGCCTCGATCGGCTTGCCCGCAGCCTGTGCGGCCACGCGGGCGCGCGCCAGGCTCGACCAGACGCGGCGCGGGCGAGGGCCCGGCACGCGGCCGCCCCAGCCCTTCAGCAGATACTGGGCCCAACGCTGCGCGGCGGTGCTGGCATCTTCGTCGAGCAGGCTGCGGGGTACACCGGCCACACCGGCATCCTGCAGCCGCTGGGCCAGGGTCTGCAGCTGCACCGCACGTCCGGCACCGGTACGCAGCTTGTCGTTGAACAGCGCCGCTTCGACCGCCGCCACCGCGTTGGAATAGTTGGACAGTGCGCGTTCGGCGCCGGCCGCATCCAGCGCGACCGTGCGCGCTTCAACCAGGTCCGGCAGCGCCTCGGCCAGCTGCGCCCACGGCGCACGTGCCGGCTCCAGCAGGCGGCCCAGCGGATGGCGTGAACGATGCGCAGCCCAGCTGCGAAGTTCCTCGCCCCACCACGCCAGCTTGGCATCGGCCGGCAACGGATCGCCGCTGGTGTTGAGCATGTCGTCGAATTCCTGCAGCAGCGCGAACCACGCCACGGCAAGCTCGCGTTGCGATTCGGCCACGAACGGGGCGGCCACCGACCATTCCGGCCAGCGGCTGCGCCACTTGTCGAGGAAACTGTCCAGCGCGGTACTGCTCACTACGTCATTCCTTACGGCTGGGCCGGGGCTGCCGGCCGGATCGGCCAGAGGCTGGCCAGTTGCAGAAGTTCGGCGTTCTCGACCAGCACGTCGGCCTGCCAGGCCAATGGATCGTCACTATGCAGGCGGTAGCCCCACAGCGCCGCCACCGACGGCATCGCCGCGGCACGTGCAGCAAGGATGTCGCGCTCATCGTCGCCCACGTACACGCAGTCTTCGGCGGCAACGCCGATGGCCTGTGCGGCGTGCAGCAGTGGCAGCGGATGCGGTTTGCGTTCGGCCAGCGTGTCACCGCCGACCAGCACCGCGCAACGCTGCTGCCAGCCGTGCTGCGGCAGGATCAGGCGCGCCAGGTATTCGGGCTTGTTGGTGACGATGCCCCATACGGTCCCTGCTCCGTCCAATGCCGCCAGCATGCCGGCCACGCCATCGAACAGCACCGCATGCTGCCCGATCAGCGCTTCGTAGCGCTGCAGGAATTCCGGGACCAGCGCATCGCGCGCCGCCGCGTCCAGTTCCGGGAAAGCCGCCGACACCATCGCCCGCGAACCCTTGGACACCACCGGGCGCAACAACGCCGGATCGATCGGCGCACGGCCCCGCTCGGCCAGCATCGCGTCGCAGGTGGCAACGAAGTCCGGCGCACTGTCCAGCAGGGTGCCGTCCAGGTCGAACAGCACCGCGCGCGGGAAGCGCTGCAGGGTCATGCCGGCTTGGCCGCGTAGGCCAGGTAGTTGATATCGGTACGGCTGCTCAGGCGGGCGCGGTTGCGCCACGGCTCGTAGGCCATGCCGCTGACATCCACCAGCTGCATGTCGGCCTCGCGCAGCCAGCGCGCCAGCTCGGCCGGCTTGATGAATTCCTGGTAGTGGTGGGTGCCCTTGGGCAGCAGCCGCGCCACGTATTCGGCGCCGACGATCGCCACCGCGAAGGCCGCAGCGGTGCGGTTGATGGTGGACAGGAACAGATGGCCACCCGGCTTCAGCAGGCGCTTGCAGGCCTCGATGATCGCGCCCGGATCGGGCACGTGCTCGAGCATTTCCATGCAGGTGACCACATCGAAACTGCCCGGCTGCTCGGCAGCCAGGTCCTCGGCAGCCTGCACGCGGTAATCGACCTTGGCGCCGCTTTCCAGCGCATGCAGGCGCGCGACCTTGACCAGTTCCGGGGCCAGGTCGATGGCGGTGACGTCGGCACCGGCCTGGGCCAGTGCCTCGCTCAGCAGGCCACCACCGCAACCGATGTCGAGCACGCGCGCACCGCGCAGCGGCACGCGATCGGCCACGTACTGCAGGCGCACCGGGTTCAGCGCATGCAACGGCTTCTGCGGGCCATCAGCATCCCACCAGCGGTTGGCCAGCGCGGCGAACTTGTCCAGCTCGGCCTGATCGAAATTGGAGGAAGCATGGGGGGCAGTCATGGGAGAGTCCTTGCGGCGCCAGGGTTCAGGCGCGGATGTGACGGATGCGCTCGCGCCACTGGCGCGCGTTGGCGATGATGCCCGGCAGGTCCATGCCAACCAGCTCGCGCTGCACCAGCTTGGGCTTGCCGGCGATCCAGACATCGCTGACCTGCTGGCGGCCGGTGGCGTACACCAGCTGCGACAGCACGTTGTGCAGCGGCTGGGTTTCCAGCGCGGACAGATCCACGCAGGCCAGATCGGCCTGCTTGCCGACTTCGATCGAGCCGATGCGGTCACCGAAGCCCAGCGCGCGCGCGCCGCCCAGGGTGGACGCACGCAGCGTGGTCGCCGCGTCCAGCGCAGTCGCATCGTCGGCGACCGCCTTGGCCAGGATCGCCGCGGTGCGGTTCTCGCTGAACATGTCCAGGTCGTTGTTGCTGGCGCAGCCATCGGTGCCGATCGCCAGGTTCACGCCGGCGCGCTGCAGGGCACAGGCCGGGCAGAAACCGGAGGCCAGCTTCAGGTTCGATTCCGGGCAGTGCACCACGCTGACGCCACGCTCGGCGCACAGGTGGATTTCCGCGTCGGTCAGCTGGGTCATGTGCACCGCGATCAAGCGGTCGTTGACCAGGCCGAGCCGGTCCAGCCGCGCCAGCGGGCGCTGGCCGTGCAGCTTGATCGAATCGGTGATCTCCTGCGCGGTCTCGTGGGTATGCAGGTGCACCTGCATGTCGAGCTGGTCGGACAGCATCCGCACCCGCTCGAAATTGGCGTCGTTGACGGTGTACGGCGCATGCGGCGCGAACGCGGTGCCGATCAGCGGATCGGTGCGCCACTGGTCGTGCAGCTCACCGGCCTTGGCGAAGTACTCGTCGTCGGTCTTGGCCCAGGCGGTGGGGAAATCGATGATCACCGCACCGACCAGCGCGCGGAAACCGTGCTTCTTGTAGACCGCAGCCTGCACGTCGCCGAAGAAGTAGTTCTCGTTGGCGCAGGTGGTGCCGCCACGCAGCATCTCGGCGATGGCCAGGGTGGTGCCATCGGCAACGAATTCGGGGCCGATCACCGCTGCTTCAACCGGCCAGATGTGCTGCTGCAGCCAGGTCATCAGCGGCAGGTCGTCGGCGACGCCGCGCAGCAGGGTCATCGGGTTGTGGGTGTGCGCGTTGACCAGGCCCGGCATCAGCGCCGCTTCGGGACGGCTGACCACCTGGGCGGCACGGAATCGCGCGCGCGCCTCGGCACGCGGCAGGATGGCGACGATCTCGCTGCCACGCACGGCAACGGCATGGTCTTCCAGCACCACCGCATGCGGCTCGATCGGAACGACATAACCGGCTTCGATGAGCAGGTCGCAGGCTTCGGGGAGGTGCGGGCTATCGCTCATGCGAACTCACTTGCTGGGGGCTGCGAGATACTTCTGGGGGACACGCCCCTGAGTCAGGGGCTGCCGCGAAGCGGCGGGGTCTGGAGACCCGATGAAGCGGGGCCCATGATCTGCCGAAGCAGATCATGGGAGCGCCAGCGCGAATGCGATGGCGCGTACCCGGTCAGCGGCCGGCACTACCGTAATCCGGCTGCGCCGGATTACTTCACGCGTGCGGAGTATTCGCCCGAACGGGTGTCGACCTTGACGATCTCATCCTGGTTGACGAACAGCGGCACGCGGACCACGGCACCGGTTTCCAGTGTCGCCGGCTTGCCGCCGCCGCCCGAGGTATCGCCACGGACGCCCGGGTCGGTCTCGGTGATCTTCAGTTCAACGAAGTTCGGCGGCTGCACGAAGATCGGCGAACCGTTGAACAGGGTGACGATGCAGGACTCTTCGCCCTTCAGCCACTTCTCGGCACCGCCCATGCCAGCCTTGTCGGCCTGCACCTGCTCGAAGGTTTCCGGGTCCATGAAATGCCAGTACTCGCCATCGCTGTACATGTAGTTCATGTTGGTGTCGACCACGTCGGCCACTTCCACGTCATCGGTCGCCTTCATGGTCATTTCCACGGTGCGGCCGGACTTGATGAAGCGATAGCGCACGCGCGTGAACGCCTGGCCCTTGCCCGGCTTGATGAACTCGGTCTCGGAGATGACGGCCGGTTCATTGTTGACCAGGATCTTCATCCCGTTCTTGACATCGTTCATGCCCGCAGTGGCCATGCTCAAGCTCCTCAAATGGCGAATCCGCCGCGCGTGCGGCGAGCCGGATAGAATGGAAAGCCCACCGAAGGCCGGTGGGCGACAGTTTTTCTGCCCCCATGATAACCGCAGGCCCCCTCTCCATGCAGCTTTCCGCCTTCCCCCGGCCCCAGTCGCCAGGCGCGCCCGCGCGCTGGCAGCAGCTCTGGCGCCAGGCACTGCGCGACCCGCACGCCCTGCTGGCCCGGCTGCAGCTGGACCCGGCCGCGCTGGGGGTCTCGGAGGCGGCCATGGCCCAGTTCGCGCTGCGCGTGCCGGAGGGCTTCGTCGCCCGCATGCGCACGGGCGACGCCGCCGACCCGCTGCTGCGCCAGGTGCTGCCGATCGACGAGGAAATGCGCCCGGCACCCGGATTCAGCTTCGATGCGGTGGGGGATGGCGCGGCCAAAAAGGCCACCGGGGTCATCCAGAAATACCGCGGCCGCGCCCTGCTGGTCGCCACCGGCAGCTGCGCGATCAATTGCCGCTACTGCTTCCGGCGCCATTTCGACTATGGCGCGGAGAATGCGGCCAAGGGCGGCTGGCAGGAGGCCGTGGCGGCGATTGCGGCCGATCCGGACATCGACGAGGTGATCCTGTCCGGCGGCGACCCGTTGTCGCTGGCCACGCACAAGCTGGTCGAACTGACCGACGCACTGCGCGCGATCCCGCACATCCGCCGGCTGCGCATCCACAGCCGCCTGCCGATCGTGCTGCCCGAACGCGTGGACGAGGAACTGCTGGCCTGGCTGGGCGGCCTGCCGTGGCCGCTGGCGATCGTGGTGCACGCCAACCATGCCAATGAATTCGATGCCAGCGTGGACGCGGCGATGGCACGCCTGCGCGGTACCGGCGCGCAGCTGCTGAACCAGGCGGTGCTGCTGCGCGGGGTCAACGACAGCGTGCAGGCCCTGCAGGACCTGAGCGAGCGCAGCTTCGCCGCCGGCGTGCTGCCCTACTACCTGCACCAGCTGGACCGGGTCGAGGGCGTGGCCCACTTCGAGGTGGACGACACCCAGGCCAAGGCGCTGATTGCCGGCCTGACTGCACGCTTGTCCGGCTATCTGATCCCGAAGCTGGTGCGCGAACTGCCGGGCGACCCGAGCAAGCGCCCGGTGTAGCCGTAGATCCACGCCATGCGTGGATGCCTTGGCCAGGAAAGCTCATCCACGCATGGCGTGGATCTACTGGGACGGCCCATCCACGCATGGCGTGGATCTACTGCAGGCAGCCGCGGGTCAGAGACCTGATTCGATCATCCGCACCACTTCGGTGGCGGTTACCGGGTGGCTCAGCCAGTAGCCTTGGCCGAGGTCGCAGCCACGCTGGGCCAGCAGCTCGAACTGCGCCTGCTGCTCGATGCCCTCGGCCACCACGGTGATGCCCAGCGCGTGGGCCATCGCGATGATCGCCGTGGTCAGTGCCAGGTCGTCGGGATCACGCTGCATGTCGGCCACGAAACTCTTGTCGATCTTCACCCCGTCCACCGGCACCTGGCGCAGGTGGCTCAGCCCGGAGAAGCCGGTGCCGAAATCATCCAGCCACACCTTCACGCCGGTGCGGTGCAGCTTGTCCAGCAGCTGCGCGGCGACCATCTCATCGCCGATCACCGCGGTCTCGGTCAGCTCCAGGTGCAGGCGCGAGGCCGGCAGCCCGGATTCGTGCAGGCACTGCGCGACCAGCGCCGGCAACTCACCACCGCGCAACTGCCGCGGCGACACATTGACCGACACGAACAGGTCATCGACGGCCGTTCCGCGCGGCCACTGCGCGGCTTCCATGCAGGCGGCGCGCAACACCTTCGGGCCGATGATCTCGATCAGCCCGCTCTGCTCGGCCACCTCGATGAACACCGACGGCGGAATCGTGCCCAGGGTCGGATGCTGCCAGCGCAGCAGCACTTCGACGCCGACCATGCGGCGGTCGCGCATGCGGAAGATCGGCTGGTAAGCCAGGCGCAGCTCACCGCGCTCCCAGGCCCCGCGCAACTCCTGCTCCATGTGCACGCGACGCTCAACGGCATGGTCCATCGCCCGGCTGTAGTAGCGATAGCAGTTCTTGCCGGCCATCTTCGCCTGGTACATGGCGATATCGCCGTTCTTCAACAGTGTGGTCGCATCAGCCGCATCGTCCGGGAACAGGGTCACGCCGATCGAGGTCCCCAGGAACAACTCCCGGCCCTGCACCACCAGCGGCTTGCCCAGTTCACGCACCAGCACCTCGGCCAGCAGCCGCGCGTTGGCGGCGACGTCACCGTCGCCGACCAGGATCACGAATTCGTCGCCGCCGAAGCGCGCCAGCAACGCCTCATCGCCACCGGCCTCGGTCACCGCGCGGCCGATACGCTGTGCGAACTGCAGGAATGCTTCGTCGCCGGCTTCATGACCGAGCGTGTCGTTGACCCGCTTGAAATCATCGATATCTGCAAACAGCAGGCCCAGCCGGTGATTGGAGGCGCGCGCGGCCATCAGCCGATGGTCCAGCGCCTCGCGGAACGCGAGGCGGTTGGTCAGCCCGGTCAACGCATCGGTATAGGCCATGTGGCGCACTTCGCGGTCGTGACGGGCAATCGCATCGCGCATGCGGGCGAAGCCACGCACCAGTTCGCCCACTTCGTCATCGCGGGTGTTCTCCGCCAACGGCGTCTGGTAGTCACCGGCCTCGATGCGGCGAGCGGCCACGGCCAGGTCGCGGATAGGCGCGACCAGGGTCCGCTGCACGTACAGGATCACCACCACGCCGATCACCACCAGCAGGCCCAGCATCAGCAGCAGCCAGCCCAGGTGGCGGCTGCCGGCCTGCTGCAGGCGTTCGCCCAGGGTGGCATTGGCAGCCTGTTCGCGCTGCTGCACTTCGTCCAGCGCCATGCCGACGCGGACCCCGCCGATGCGCTGGTTGCCGATCATGATCGGCATCGTGTTGTCGAGCACCCTGGGCGATTCCTGCACCACCAGTGCCTGCGCGGCAGCGGCCTTGGGCGCCAGCGGGTCGGCCATCTGCTGGCCGAAGGCGGCCACTTCGATCGAGCCGTCATGCACCAACCGCCCGCGTTCGTCGAACACCAGGACATAGCGCACCACCGGCTGCCGCGCGGTACCGCGCACCAGTGCGCCGACCTGGTCGAGGTCGCGGTAGTACAGCGGGTTGGCCAGCGAGTCGGACAACTCGCGCGCCATCGCCTCGCCGCGACTGCGCACGCTGCGGTCGAACAGTTCGTGGATGACGCCGCCGCTGAGGCTGCGCACCTCGCTCTGCATCGCGGTCTGGCGCCCCAGCAGCACCGCCAGGATCGCGATCACCACGAGCATCGCGCCGCCCATCGCCAGCAGGAAGCGGGCCTGCATTCCCGAACCGAGCCACTTCATTCCACTTCCATCCGCACGCGCGTCAATCCTTGTTTCAATTCATCCAACCGCTGCTGCGCATGCGCATCGACACGGTGGAAACCGGAAGTGCCAAAAAACCGATGCAATGCCCCCTGTGCCCGCGGGTCGCTGGCCGCCTGCAGCAGCACCTCCTGCAGGCGATCGCGCACGCGCGGATCGAGGTCAGCGCGGACCATTTCCACCGCACGCGGGTACGGTTCGGTACGCAGCAACTCGCGGAAGTCGCGCCGGAACGCGGCCGGCACCCGCCGCTCATCGTTCCAGTCCACGCTGCTCACCGCACCTGCGTCGACCACCCCCTTGTGCACGAACGTGGCGATGTTCAACTCGCTGCGCGCGAACACATAGCCCACGCTGTCCGGCCCCGGCAAGTCCGGCACCCCGGCCAGGATCTGCGGTGACAGGCCGTGATCCAGCAGGGTCATCACCGGCACCAGGTAGGCACTGGTGGAGGCGGTATTCTGCAGGGCCAGGCGATGGCCGCGCAGATCCTGCAGGCGCATGATCGGGCTGTCACGACGCACGAAGAACACCGTCTGGTATTCCCGCACGCCGTTGCGTTCGGTCATCAGCAGCGGCCGCGCGCCGCTGCGCTGGCCCAACGCCACCGCGGTACCGGTTGTTTCTGTGACCCAGTCGACCCGACCCCGCCGCAGATAGCTGGCCATCTGCTGCGGATCGCGTGCCATCAGGATCTTCCCTTCATGGATGCCGACGTCGTGCATGCGCGCGACGACGTAGTCCAGCAATGGCTGCAGTTGTTCGTAGTGGGCCTGGGGATCATCGCTGATCCGGCCCAGCACCAGCACCGGATCCGGTGCTGCACGCACTGTTCCGGCCAGCAGGACCATGGCCAGGCTCAGCAGCCCCCCCTGCATTGCCTTTCGCAGACCCGACACAGACGTCATTCCCCCTGGGTATCCAGACAGACTACCCGAAAAAATGAGAACGTCGTCAGCTGCCCTTGCCGCCCGCCTGGGCCAGCCGCGCCATGCGCTGGGTGTCGGCGAGGATGCCACGCAGCAGGCGCACTTCCTGCTCGCTCGGCTCGCTGCGCAGGAACAGGCGGCGCAGCTTGCGCATCGCCGATTCCGGGGCGCGCCCCTTGTGGAAATCGATCTCGTCCAACGTGTCGCCGAGCTGGGCGAAGAAGCTCTCCATCTGCTCGTGGCTGGCCGCCTGCTCGCGAAGCCCCGCTTCGGCGTCGGTGGCCGGCTGCGCGCCCAGCAACTGCATCCGCGTTTCATAGGCCAGCACCTGTACGGCCGCGGCGAGGTTGAGCGAGCTGAACTCCGGATCGGACGGGATGTGCACGGCGGCGTGGCACAGCTGCAGCTCTTCGTTGGTCAGGCCGGTGCGCTCGCGGCCAAACACCAGGGCCACCTCGGCGCCTTCGCCCGCCTTGGCCACTGCACGGGCAGCGGCATCGGCCGGCAGGTACTCCTCCAGCTGGACGCGGCGGGCCCGGGCGGTGCAGCCCAGCACCAGGCGGCAGTCCGCCACGGCCTCGGCCAGGGTGGCCACCACCGGGGCGTCGCCCAGCACGTCTTCGGCGCCGGCCGAGCGGCGGAAGGCCTCTTCGTCCAGCGGTTTTTCGGGGGCGACCAGCACCAGGCGGGCCAGGCCCATGGTCTTCAGGGCGCGGGCGGCGGCCCCCATGTTGCCGGGGTGCTGGGTACCGACCAGGACGAATCGGAGGCGGGTGGCGGCAGGAAACTGGGACATGAACAGGGAAAAGGTCGAGCTGGACGATGACCAATGGTAAACTGTGCGGCCGGCCAACGCGCCGGACCCGCTCTTTTCCCCCGCCAGTCCATCTCTTCTGCCTTTCCGGGAGCCCACGCCATGCAGAAACCCGCCGTCACCGTCATGGTCAAGGCCGCCCGCCTCGCCGGCAACGTCCTGTTGCGCAACATCAACAAGCTCGAGGCACTGAACGTCGTGCAGAAGGGCCGGATGGACTACGCCAGCGAAGTCGATGCGGACGCGGAAAAGGTCATCGTCAAGGAACTCAAGCGCGCCTATCCCGAATACGGTGTATTCGGCGAGGAAGGTGGCGTGCAGGGCGAGCGGCGCCACATGTGGGTCATCGACCCGCTGGACGGCACCAGCAACTACCTGCGCGGCGTGCCGCACTACTGCGTGTCGATCGCCCTGGTCGAGAACGGCGAGCCGACCGACGCGGTCATCTTCGACCCGCTGCGCAATGAACTGTTCACCGCCAGCCGTGGCGCCGGCGCCGTGCTCAACGACCGCCGCATCCGCGTGGCCGAGCGCAAGGACCTGGAAGGCACCATGATCCACACCGGTTTCGCGCCGCGTGAGCGCAACCGCGCCAGCGCCCAGCTGAAGGCGGTCGACGCCCTGCTGGTGCACGGCGAGGACATCCGCCGTACCGGTTCGGCCGCGCTCGACCTGGCCTACGTGGCCTGTGGCCGTGCCGACGCCTACTTCGAGGCCGGCGTGAAGGCATGGGACATCGCCGCCGGCCTGCTGCTGGTCCGCGAGGCCGGTGGCAAGGTCTGCGACTTCAAGGGCGCGACCCTCGGCCGCATGGACAACCGTGGCCCGGAGACCCACCAGATCGTGGCCGGCAACCTGAAGGTGGCCGAGTCGCTGCAGAAGGTGCTGGTGAACACCGGCTACGCCGCCGAGTTCGACGCGAAGTTCTGATCTGCGCATAGTCGCGGTTCATGGAGACGGCACCTGCGAAGGTGCCGTTTTCGTTTGTGCGCACGGAGATTCGTTTCCGCGCCCGCGGAGGGGTGTCACCTTCTTTGCGCGCAAAGAAAGTAACCAAAGAAACGCTCCGCCGGCCGCGAGCCGTCGCTACGCGCCGGTACCCTGCGCTTCTCGGTGAATCAGGGGACGGCGCCGAACTCGCTGCGCTCAAACACCGGCGCCTCTTCGCCCCTGATTCCCCTGCGATGCTCGGCTCGCTCAAGGCGGACCCAAGGTCAAATGCCACAGCTGCACCCAGTAGGTCCACGCCATGCGTGGATGCCGTTGCCGTTGCCGTTGCCGTTGCCGTTGCCGTTGCCGTTGATCTTGACCTTCCAGTCCGCCTTCAAGCGAGCCGAGCACCGCAGGTCCGGCGAGGGCGAAGAGGTGCGGGTGTCTGAGCGCAGCGAGTTCCCGCACCGTCCCTCGACGGACCGAGGAGCGGAGGGTACCGATGCGCAGCATCGGCTCGCGCCCCGGCGGCGTGTTTCTTTGGTTACTTTCTTTGCACGAGCAAAGAAAGTGACACCCCTCCGCGGTCGCGGAAATGACTCTCACCGGGTCGTGCCCAGCGCCACCCATGCGTCGACGCGCAAACAAAAACGCCCGGCGCGAGGCCAGGCGTTCCTGCACTACCGTGGAAGCGGAGGCTTACGCCACCGTCGACGCCCGCAGCGCGGCGATGCGCTCTTCCAGCGGCGGATGGCTCATGAACAGCTTCTTCGCGGTCGAGCCGGCAATACCGAACGCGGCAATCTGGGTCGGCAGTGTGCTCTGGCCATGGTTGAGCTGCAGGCGCTCCAGCGCAGCGATCATCTTCTGGCGTCCGGCCAGCGAGGCACCGCCCGCGTCGGCACGGAACTCGCGGTGGCGCGAGAACCACATCGAGATCATCGTGGCGAACAGGCCGAACACCATCTCCAGCACGAACACGATGATGAAGTAGGCGAAGCCGCGGCCACCACCTTCGCGGTTGCCCGACAGCGCGCTGTCGATGATGCCGCCGACCACGCGGGCCAGCACGATCACGAAGGTGTTCAGCACACCCTGCAACAGGGCCATGGTGATCATGTCACCGTTGGCCACGTGGGCGATCTCGTGGCCCAGCACCGCCTCGGCCTCGTCTTCGCTCATGTTGTGCAGCAGGCCGGTGGACACCGCCACCAGCGCGTTGTTGCGGTTGGCGCCGGTGGCGAAGGCGTTGATCTCCGGGCCCTCATACACCGCCACTTCCGGCATGCCGATGCCGGCCGCCTTGGCCTGGCGCTCGACAGTGGCCAGCAGCCAGCGCTCGGTCGGGTTGCGCGGCTCGGTGATCACCACCGCACCAGTGGAACGCTTGGCCATCCACTTGGACAGCAGCAGCGAAATGAAGGAACCACCAAAGCCGAAGATACCGGCCATGACCAGCAGGCCGCTCATCGAGCGGGAGTCCACGCCCAGGATGGACATCACGATGCCGGCGAGGATCAGCACCGCAAGGTTGGTGGCCAGGAACAGGGCAATGCGGGTAAACATGGGAGAATCCGGCTCTAAAAGGGTCGATATCGCTCAATTTGCGGTGCAGTCAGCTTGAATTCAAGCGCCAACCTGACCGACGATTCAGCCAGCATGACCTCACCCACTCCCTGCGGCCGCTTCGCACCCTCGCCGACCGGCCTGCTCCACCCCGGTTCCCTGCTCGCCGCGTTCGGCAGCTGGCTGCTTGCCCGCCATCACGGCGGACTGTGGCGGCTGCGTATCGAGGACGTCGACCCACCCCGTACCGTGCCCGGCGCCGCGCAGTCACAGTTGCAGGCGCTGGCCGCGTTCGGGCTGGTCCACGATGGCCCGATTCTCTGGCAGAGCGCGCGTGGCGAGGCCTACCAGGCGGCGCTGGACGTGCTGCTGGCCGGCGGCCTCGCCTTCGTCTGCCATTGCAGCCGTAGCGAACTGGCCGCCAGTGGCGGCATCCACCATCGTTGCGTCGCGCGCCAGCCGCGACCGGACCCGGCCGTCCGCTTCCGTGTGCCGGCCGGCAGCGTGGTCCAGTTCGACGACGGACTGCGTGGCCCGCAGCGGCAGGATGTGCATGCCGAGGTCGGTGACTTCGTGCTGCGCCGTGCCGATGGCTGCTGGGCCTATCAGCTTGCGGTGGTGGTCGATGATGCCGCGCAGGGCGTGACCGAAGTGGTGCGCGGCGCCGACCTGCTCGATTCCACCGCGCGGCAGATCCTGCTGCAGCAGGCCTTGGGGCTGGCGGTGCCGCGCTACTGGCATCTGCCGCTGCTGCTGGATGCGCCGGGCCACAAGCTGTCCAAGTCGCTGGCGGCACTGCCCGTGGACAGCACCCGGCCGCTGCCGGTGCTGCGCGAGCTCTGGCGCCTGCTCGGCCAGGCATCCGGGGCGCTGGATCAGGCACACGATCTGGATGCCCTGCTGGCCTCCGCACAACGGGCCTTCGACCCGGCGCGGCTGCCGCGTGCCGACATCCTGATTGGAGCGGGCCTGCTGCCACCCGGCGCACTTTCCGCGCCGATGTTGCAGAATCCCTGTTCCCCCACCTGATACCCGGACAGCACTCCATGACATCTCGCGTCGCACTGGTCACCGGCGGAACCGGCGGCATCGGTACCGCCATCTGCCAACGCCTGGCCGACCAGGGCCACCGGGTCGCCACCAATTACCGCGACGAAGCCAAGGCCCGCGCCTGGCAGCAGGCAATGACCGAGCGCGGCTACAGCATGTCGATCTTTCCCGGGGATGTCTCCGACCCGGACAGCGCCGAAGCCCTGGTGCGGGCGGTGGAAGCAGAGCTGGGGCCGGTCGAGATCCTGGTCAACAACGCCGGTATTACCCGTGACACCACCTTCCACCGCATGCGCGTGGACCAGTGGCACGATGTGATCAACACCAATCTCAATTCGGTGTTCAACGTCACCCGCCCCGTCATCGAGGGCATGCGCCGCCGCGGCTGGGGCCGGGTCATCCAGATCAGCTCGATCAATGGCCTGAAAGGCCAGTATGGCCAGGCCAACTACGCGGCGGCCAAGGCCGGCATGCACGGCTTCACCATCTCGCTCGCCCGCGAGAACGCTGGCTTCGGCATCACCGTCAATACCATTTCGCCCGGCTACGTCGCCACCGACATGGTGATGGCGGTGCCGGAAGACGTGCGCGCCAAGATCGTCGCCGACATCCCCACCGGCCGCCTCGGCAAGCCGGAGGAAATCGCCTACGGCGTGTCGTTCCTGGTCGCCGAGGAAGCCTCATGGATCACCGGCAGCAACCTGGACATCAACGGCGGCCACCACATGGGCTGGTAAGCGGCGCGGGCCAAAGCCCCCTGCCGATGGTCATGCTGCGCAACACGCAAACCCTTGCTGCGCAACATGATCGGCCGTGAAACCCAAGCCTGGCGGGGGCTGGGGCGGTTGCCAAGGCTTGTGCACTGCGCCATGCTGCACACCTACTGTGACGAGTGACCGCTTCAATGGCTGCGACCCGCATCATCAAGAAGTATCCGAACCGCCGTCTCTACGACACCGAGATCTCCAGCTACATCACCATCGAGGACGTGCGCCAGCTGATCCTGGACGGTGAAGACTTCGAAGTCCGCGATGCCAAGAGCGGCGACGACCTCACCCGTTCGGTCCTGCTGCAGATCATCGCCGACCAGGAACAGGACGGCGAACCGATGCTGTCCACCCAGCTGCTGAGCCAGCTGATCCGCTTCTACGGCGATTCCCTGCAGGGCTTCATGGGCAATTACCTGGAGCGCAGCATGCAGGTCTTCCTCGACCAGCAGCAGCAGTTCCGCCAGCAGATGGGCAACCTGCTGGGCCAGACCCCGTGGGCGATGATGAACCAGCTGACCGAGCGCAACCTGGAGCTGTGGCAGGAATTCCAGCGCAGCATGGGCACTGGCTTCGGTGGCCCGCGCCCGGGCGGAACCGGAACGGGCACCGGCACCAAGCCGAACGAACCCGGCACAGGTACCGGCAGCGGCGGCAAGACCCGCCGCTGAACCACTATACCGGCTGACACGAAAACGGCGCGCCCCTGGCGCGCCGTTTTGTCATGCCTCGCACCCGCGATGCGTCAACGCTTCGCCTTGCACCCCGTGCACACGCGCTCGACCTTGTAGCCCTTGGCCTTCAGCTTCTCGACCACGCCATCGTTGCCGAGCAGATGCAGGGTGCCGACCACGACCAGCGTACCTCCCTGTCCGGCCTGCAGGTACGGCAGCAGCTTCGGCACCCAGGCATCATTGCGGCCGGTATTGATGCGCTGGTACAGCTGCGGATACTGCTGGCGCATTTCCGCCGCCATCTTGGTCCACAACAGGCGCTCGTCACCGCGGCGCCAGGCATCGTGCAGCAGGCGCGCCTGCTCATCGGCCTTGCCGGCCTGGTCCAGCGCTTCGGCCAGCATCTGCCGCTGTTCCTGCACCGTCATCCCGTCAAGCATGCCGATCTGGGTATCGATGTCCTCCAGGCCAGCGGTCCTGCGGCCGGTCTTCTGCGCGCGCTCCATGAAGTGGCGGTCCAGGCCCAGCGCCGGGTCCAGGCCCAGCTTCTGCATCTGCCCAACCGAAATGCTCAGCCCGACGAACCAGGCCTTCATGCCCTGCATCTGCGCCAGCGGCAGCGCGTTCTGCGCCGCGAACGCCTGCAGCTTCTGCCAGGTGGCCGCATCCAGATCGCGCTTGAGTTCGCTGCCATCGGTGCGGGTTGCCGCCTGCACCATGCGGCTGGCCAGCTGCGGCGACTGCATGTCTTCCGGCGACAACTCGAACACGATCCGTTGCGACGCGTCGAAGGCCTGCTCAACATCGGGCGACAGCGGGTAGTCCTGCGGCTTCAACAGGTGGAACGAACCCAGCAGGTACACCCGCGAATCGCCCGGGCCAGTGACTTTCCACAACAGCGGCACCGGCGGCTTGGCCGCCGCAGCCGCCGCGTTGTCGGCAGCAGGCACTGCGGTACGCGCGGGCGCCAACGGCGCGGCCAGCAGTGCCGCCAACAGCAGCGTGGCACGGAACAGCGGTTTGATCGGCATTTCAGCCCTCTCCTTCAGGCAGGTGGTAAGCCTTCTCGCCCGCTTCCACGCGCAGGTCCAGCCGGTTTTCCGGCGGTGCCAATGGGCAGGTGGCGTACGCGGTGAACGCGCAGGGCGGGTTGTAGGCATGGTTGAAATCGATGCGCACCGTGCCGTCGGCAGCGGGTGCATCGGTGTCCAGGTAGCGGCCGGCCGGATAGCTGCCGCGGCCACTGGTGCGGTCGGCGAAGATCAGGAACAGCGGCTGCCCAGGGGCACCGATCGCTTCCAGACGCCAATGGCGGCCATCGCGCTGGAACTCGACCGCGCCCGCATTGGGCATCTCGGTGGTCAGGCCGGTGATATCGACGATTGGCAGCGTCTTGCCCGGCGGGTGCGCGATGAAGCGTGCCTGCACCTGCCAGCCGGGGCCACCCGGCCAGTACTCCAGGCCAGCGAAATCGCGGCGTGCCGGCGCATCGGCGTGCTTGACCCGCAGTGCATCGCGCGGCCCGCGGCGGATGATGCTGAGCTGGCCCTTGCCGCCATCGAAGGCCAGCAGCGTCGGCTGCGGGTCCTTGTCGGTGTCGATGCGGACGCGGCCACGCACCGGCTGGCCATCCAGGCTGACATCGACGCCCGCTTCCGGCGTGAACCACCACTGGGCGCCCTCGCGACGCAGCAGGCCCAGCTTGCCCGGACCGACCGCCAGGCGGATGCCATTGGTGCCACCACTGCCAACGAAGTGCGATTTGTTCTGCAGCCAGTGCAGGCCGACCAGCGCCGTCCAGCCGTCGGGCCGGGTCAGGTCCTGGTAGCGCGCCACGCGCCATTGCTGCTGCGCGGCGGCGAACGCCGGATCTTCAGCGACCGTCGGCGCCGGCGGTGTCGCCGGGCTGCACGCGGCCAGCACCACGGCGGCCAACAGGCCGCCCATTCCCCGATAACGCATCGATGCTCCCCTCAACGTCCGCGCAGGAACCAGCGGTCGATCTCCGCCAGCGAAAAACGGGCCCAGGTCGGCCGGCCATGGTTGCACTGGCCGGACCGCTCGGTGATCTCCATGTCGCGCAACAGCGCGTTCATCTCCGGAACGGTCAGGCGCCGATTGGCGCGCACTGCGCCATGGCACGCCATGGTCGACAGCAGTTCGTCGCGCGCACTCGCAACGCGGCGGCTCTGGCCGTGTTCGCGCAGGTCGGTGATCACGTCGCGCAGCAGCCCTTCCGGTTCGGCATGTGCCAACAATGCCGGAATGCTGCGGACATGCAGCGAACCGGGGCCGGCACGGGTCACCTCGAAACCGAGCGCGGCCAACGTTTCGGCTTCGCTTTCGGCGGTGTCGGCCTCGCGCTCGCCCACGGCAAGGGTGATCGGCACCAGCAGCGGCTGGGACTGCAGGCCGATGCCATCGTGCGCATTCTTCAGGCGCTCGTAGCCGATGCGTTCGTGCGCGGCATGCATGTCGACCACGATCAAGCCTTCAGCATTCTCGGCCAGGATGTAGATGCCATGCAGCTGCGCGATCGCATAGCCCAACGGCGGCACGCCCGCGTCGGCGCTGGTCACCGGCAGCCCGTTCTCGGTCGGCATCGGCGGCATTGCCGCCCCGCGTTCGGCACCGGCCGGCGCGGAATACAGCGCAGCGTAGGCGGCCGGCGCATCGGCCACCTGCAGGCCCAGTGGCTGCTGCGGTCGCCAACCGGAGAATCCACCACCGCCGCCGCCTCCCGAGCCGGAGCCGGGCGCGGGACCGCGTACCAATCCAAAGCCCGATGCGCCGGCAGTGGACACCATCGGCGCTGCGGCCGCATCCGCCGGATGCACAGGACCAGCACCGATCTCCTGCGCCGACATGCCGGCCCGGGTATCTGCCAGCGCATCCTTCAGCGTGCGATAGACGAAGTCATGGACCAGCCGCGAATCACGGAAACGCACCTCGTGCTTGGCCGGATGCACGTTGACGTCGACGCGGGTCGGGTCCAGTTCGAGGAACAGCACGTAGGCCGGCTGGCGGCCGTGGTACAGCACATCGCCATAGGCCATCTTCACTGCGTGCGCGACACTGCGGTCACGCACCGAACGGCCGTTGACGTACAGGTACTGCTGGTCGGCGCTGGCCCGCGAATAATGGGGCTGCGCGATCCAGCCGTGCAGGCGCAGGCCGGCACCACTGTGGTCCACGCGCACGGCCTGGTTGGCGAAATCCTCGCCCAGCGTTTCGGCCAATCGCGCATCGGAATAGAGGTCGCCCGGCTTGTAGCGGCGCGAGGCCTTGCCATTGTGCGACACGCGCAGTTCGACATCGGGCCGGGCCAGCGCCAGCGAACGCAGCCACTCTTCGATATGACCCAGTTCGGTGCGCTCGGCACGCAGGAACTTGCGCCTCGCCGGTACGTTGTAGAACAGTTCGCGGACTTCCACGGTGGTACCCGGTGCATGCGCGCGCGGAGTGACTTCGCCGATCTTGCCGCCTTCGATCTGCAGCGCGGAACCATGCTCGTCGTGCGCGCGGCGCGAGGCCAGGGTAAAGCGGCTGACCGAGGCGATCGACGGCAGCGCTTCACCACGGAACCCGAGCGTGGCCACCGATTCGAGGTCGTCGAGATCGGCGATCTTGCTGGTGGCATGGCGCGATACCGCCAGTGGCAACTGCTCCGGCGCGATGCCGCTGCCGTTGTCACGGATGCGGATCAGGCGCACGCCGCCTTCTTCAAGATCGATGTCGACGCGGCTGGCGCCGGCATCGATCGCGTTCTCGACCAGTTCCTTGACCACGGACGCAGGACGTTCAACCACTTCGCCAGCGGCGATCTGGTTGATCAGGATGTCCGGCAATGGCCGGATCGGGCGCGGATGGGCAGCAGACGTCATGCAGGGATGATAGCGGAGGCGCCGCAGGTAGAGTCGACTGTCAGTCGACTGCTCCTGGCCGGGCACCGAAAAACCCCGCGCTGCGCGCGTAGTCGACTAACAGTCGACTCTACAGAAAGCAGACACCCGCCTTCGGCGGGTTACTTGCTGCCGCCGGCCATGGTGCCCGCAGCGTCGATCTCGGCCTGGGCGCGCGCCGCGTACAGCGTTCCCGGTGGCGGCTGCCGGCTGAAGAAGGTATGCACGCCATCCAGTACGGCACCGGCAACCTTGCGCTGGTAGGCCGGGTCGATCAGGCGGCGCTCTTCATCCGGGTTGGAGATGAACGCGGTTTCCACCAGCATGGCCGGCATGTCCGAAGTGCGCAGCACCGCGAAGTTGGCGCGTTCGATGTTCGGCTTGTGGTTGTTTCCGATCCGCTTCAGGCCACCCAGCACGTGGCCGGCCGCGTCTTCGGACGCTTTCATGTAGCCGCTCTGCGCCAGATCCAGCAGCACGTTGGCCAAGGTGCCTTCGGTCTGCTGCAGGCGCACGCCACCGACCAGGTCGGCCGCGTTTTCCTTGTCCGCCAACCAGCGCGCGCGCTGCGAAGAAGCGCCCTTGGTCGACAGCACGTACACCGACGAGCCTGTCGCCGAGCGGTTCTCGGCCGCGTCGGCATGGATCGAAATGAAGATGTCCGCCTTGTTCGCGCGCGCCTTCTGCGCACGCATCGGCAGCGGGATGAATACGTCACTGTCGCGGGTCAGGTAGGCCTTCAGGCCCGGCGTGGCATTGACCTGGCGCGCCAATTCACGGGCCACCGCCAGGGTGACATCCTTCTCGCGCTTGCCGGTCGGGCCGATCGCACCCGGGTCCTGGCCACCGTGGCCGGGATCGATCGCCACCACCAGGTGGCGCATGCCCGGCTGCATGCGGATGCGCGAGGCATCGCTGGGCATGGCCGGACGCGGCGGCTCGACCTGCGCCGGTGCGGGCGCGGGCACCGTTGCCGGCGGCGTGGTCACCACCGCCGCGGTGCGCTGACCGGCGAGGATCGCGGCCGGCGAGGAAGCGGTGGTGCTGCTGGCCGTGGTGCCGGCCGCGGCGACCTGGACCGGCGCGCTGGACGGTGCCGGCGTCGGCGCGGCGGGCACCGCTGCGGTCGCGCTGGCCTGCTGCTGCACCTGTGCGGTCAGCAACGCCGTGGCACGCGCAGCGTCGGTGGGTGACTGTGCACTCTCGGCCGGGGTCGGCGTCGGTGCGGTTGCCGGCGGCGTCGGGGCCGGACGGCTGGTCGCCACGGCCGGGCCATCGCCCGGCCACTCGATCACCAGCTTGGATTCATTGCCCTCGCGCTGCATCTGCGGGCGGAACGGTGCCACCGATTCGGCGAGATCGAAGACGACACGGAAGGTGCCCGCCACCGGCTGACCGGTGCGCACCGCCGTCACCACGCCCTGCGGGGCCGGCATCTTCAGGTTGCGTATGGCGCTGGAGTCCGGGAAATCGACCACCAGCCGGTTCGGACCGGCCAATGACAAGGTCTTGTAGCCCCCACTGCCGACCAGCGAGATCTCGGCGCGGGTGCCGGTGGCGCCCGTATTCAGCAGGACCTGACGGACTTCACCGGCCCACGCACTGACGCTCGCCAGACCCAGTCCGACGGCAGCACAGATGGCGATGAGACGGTTCCCCGGGCGCATGGCTCAGGATTCAATCACCGCGCTGAACGGAATGCAACACCTTTTTCCTTAATAATCCGTAACCTGCCGGTGTTTGTTCTCGTCAGCCGGCAGAAATGGCCCGCAAGTCGCCCCCTTGCGGAAGCCGTTGCAGCCATTCACGACCTGCGTCGCTACCCGCACTGAGACGCACGCGACGCCCCTGCCCCTCGATTTCCAGCGCCACCACCAGGTCGGTGGACGGCAGCGCACCGGCACCGCGTTCGGGCCATTCGACCAGCCACAGCACCGCGCTGCCCTCATCCAGACCGAGGAAATCCAGCTCGCCGGCCTGGCCGATGCGATACAGGTCCAGGTGCCACGCCTCGCCGCCGGTCGCCAGCGGATAGCGCTCGACCAGGGTATAGGTCGGGCTGCGGATCGCGCCCTGCACGCCCAGCGCGCGCAGCAAGGCGCGGGCGGTGGTGGATTTGCCGGCGCCGAGGTCGCCGCGCAGCTCGACCAGCGCCTGCGGCGGCCGGGTGGCTGCCAGCCACTGCCCGAGTCGTTC
Organism: Stenotrophomonas maltophilia; assembly: GCF_047497515.2. Classification (GTDB taxonomy): domain Bacteria; phylum Pseudomonadota; class Gammaproteobacteria; order Xanthomonadales; family Xanthomonadaceae; genus Stenotrophomonas. Next base: position 131,439 of record NZ_JAXAXL020000001.1, on the reverse strand, counting down.
GGTGGCGTCGCTGTCGGCAAGGAAAAAATCGGTCATGGGGAACGTTCCGGGTTGGCCAGCCGCCGCAGTGGCGCCAGCAGATCAGTGGGAAGCAGGCCGCGCGCGCCGTCGGCGGCGGCAACGTCGCCGGCCAGCGCGTGCAGCAGCGCGCCGGCAGCGGCGGCGTCGAAAGCGGCCAGGCCCTGCCCGCGCAGGCTGGCGATGATGCCGGTGAGCAGGTCGCCCATGCCCCCCACCGCCATGCCGGGATTGCCCGCTGCAATCAGGCGCGGCAACTGCCCGGGTGCCGCCACGATGCTGCCAGCCCCCTTCAGCACCACCACGGCGTGGAAACGTTCGGCAAGCGCCTGCGCGCTGGCATAGCGATCGGCCTGGATTTCAGCCGTGCTGCAAGCGAGCAGGCGCGCGGCCTCGCCCGGGTGCGGGGTGAGGATGGCATCGGGCAACGCGCGCGGATCCTGCGCCAGCAGATTCAGTGCATCGGCATCGAGTACCAGCGGCCTGCCACAGGCCAGCGCCCGCGCAAACAGCGCGCGCGCCCATTCGTCCTGGCCCAGCCCGGGGCCGATCGCTACCGCCTTTGCCTTGTCCAGCAGCGGCGGCAGCGCATCACCATCTTCCAGCGCATGGGTCATCGCCTCCGGCAAGCGCGCCAGCATCGGGCCAACATGCTCGCGGCGGGTGCCCAGGCTCAGCAGCCCGGCGCCTGCTCGCAGCGCCGCTTCGGCCGCCAGCGCGATCGCACCGCCGCTGCCGTGGTTGCCGCCGATGCACAGCACATGGCCGGATTCCCCTTTGTGGGTATTGACCCGCCGCGGCGGCAGCAGCGCCGGCAGACGCTCACCCGTCCAGCGCTGCGCGCTGGCGTCGATGCCGTCCCAGGCGGGGTCCGGCAGTTCCAGCGGCGCCAACCGGCGTTGGCCGACATGTTCCAGTGCGTCGCCGGTATACAGCCCGCGATGGCAGCTGATGAACTGCAATGTCACATCGGCGCGCACCGCCGCGCCAGGCACGCGTCCGCTGTCGGCATCGACGCCACTGGGCACGTCCAGCGCCAGCACCGGCGCGGACGCCTGGTTGAGGGCCTCGATCAGGATCTGGGCCATCCCGGCGGGCGCCCGGTCCAGGCCAAGTCCAAACAGCGCGTCCACGTACACGTCGGCGGCCGGCAGCCGTCCCTCGAATTCCACGATGCGGCCGCCCGCCTCGGCAAACTGCGCAGCGGCCTGCCCGGCCAGCGCGGTGCCGGCCGGCTTGCCGGGCAACGTGAGCAGCTGCACCTGGCGGCCCGAACGCAGGGCATGGCAGGCCAGCACGTAACCGTCGCCGCCATTGTTGCCGGCGCCGGCCAGCACGCACAGCTGGCGGGCCTCCGGCCATTGCTGCAGCAGGCACTGCCAGGCAGCCAGGCCGGCCTGTGCCATCAGGCTCCAGCCGCCGTCGCCGGCCAGCGCCGAGGCGCGCGCATCGAGGCTGCGCGCCGCGGCGGTATCGAACAGAGAGGAGAGATCGGGCATGCCGGGATTTTATACTGGTGCACATGTCCCCCGTCCCCGCCCCTGTCGATCCGGCCCAGGCCGTGCAGCGCATCCGTGAACTGGCCCGTGCGCATGGCTTCCAGCGCTGCGGCATCGCCGGCATCGAGCTGGGCGAGGATGAGGCGCACCTGGCCGACTGGCTGGGCCAGGGGCTGTACGGCACGATGGACTGGATGGCGCGCCACGGCACCCTGCGCGCACGACCGGCCGAACTGCTGCCCGGCACCGTGCGGGTGATCTCGGTGGGCATGGATTACAGCCACAAGGACGACACCGAGGCCTGGGCAACCCTGGCCGATCCCGGCCGCGCCTATGTCGCGCGCTACGCACTGGGCCGCGACTACCACAAGCTGATGCGCAACCGCCTGCAGAAGCTGGCCACGCAGATCAACGATGAAGTGGCGCCGCTGGGTTACCGCGTGTTCGTTGATTCGGCACCGGTGCTGGAACGTGCACTGGCGCGCAACGCCGGGCTCGGCTGGATCGGCAAGCACACCTGCCTGATCGATCGCCATGGCGGCTCGTGGTTCTTCATCGGTGAGATCTACATCGATATCCCGCTGCCGATCGATACCCCGGCCAGCGCCCACTGCGGCACCTGCACGCGCTGCATCGACGTCTGCCCCACCCAGGCCATCACCGGCCCGCAGCGGCTGGATGCGCGGCGCTGCATCTCCTACCTGACCATCGAGCACGACGGCGCCATTCCCGAGGACATGCGGCCGTTGATCGGCAACCGCATCTACGGCTGCGACGACTGCCAGCTGGTCTGCCCCTGGAACAAGTTCGCCAAGCGCACCGACGAAGCCGATTTCCGCGCACGCAACCATCTGGATACCGCGCGCCTGGACCAGCTGTTCGCCTGGGACGAAGCCGAGTTCCTGCGCCGCACCGAGGGCAGCCCGATCCGCCGCAGCGGGCATGAGCGCTGGCTGCGCAACATCGCGGTGGCGTTGGGCAATGCGCCTGCGTCCACCGAGGCATTGGCTGCCCTGCACACCCGCATCGATGATCCCTCGCCGCTGGTGCGTGAGCATGTGCAGTGGGCGCTGGGGCAGCACGCACCGCGCTGACGTGCGATCCTGAGACCCCGTTCCGCCCGCCCCACGCCGTTCCCATGCAGCCACGCAGCAACGACATCTTCACCCCCAGCCAGCTCAACACGCTGGCCCGCGACCTGCTGGAAGGCAGCTTCCCGGCGATCTGGGTCGAGGCCGAGCTGGGCAGCGTGGCGCGCCCTGCTTCCGGGCACCTGTACTTCACCCTGAAGGACGCGCGCGCGCAGCTGCGTGCGGCGATGTTCCGGATGAAGGCGCAATACCTGAAATTCGTTCCGCGCGAAGGCATGCGCGTGCTGGTGCGCGGCAAGGTGACCCTCTACGACGCCCGTGGCGAGTACCAGATGGTGCTGGACCACATGGAGGAAGCCGGCGAAGGCGCACTGCGCCGCGCATTCGAAGAGCTGAAGGCACGCCTGGAGGCCGAGGGCCTGTTTGACCCGGCACGCAAGCGGCCGATGCCGGCGCATGTGCAGCGCCTGGCAGTAATCACCTCGCCCACCGGCGCCGCCGTGCGCGACGTGCTGAGCGTGCTGGGCCGCCGCTTTCCGCTGCTGGAGGTGGACCTTCTTCCAACCCTGGTGCAGGGCAGCAGCGCCGCCGCGCAGATCACCCGCCTGCTGCAGGCCGCCGATGCCAGCGGCCGCTACGACGTGATCCTGCTGACCCGCGGTGGCGGTTCGCTGGAAGATCTATGGGCGTTCAACGATGAAGCGTTGGCCCGCGCGATTGCCGCCAGCCGCACCCCGGTGGTTTCTGCGGTGGGCCACGAAACCGACTTCAGCCTCAGCGACTTCGCCGCCGACCTGCGCGCGCCGACGCCGTCGGTGGCCGCCGAACTGCTGGTGCCGGACCAGCGCGAACTGGCGCTGCGCCTGCGCCGCACGGCCGCGCGCATGGTGCAGCTGCAACGGCACGCGATGCAGCAGGCCATGCAGCGCGCCGACCGTGCCCTGCTGCGCCTGAACGCACAGAGCCCGCAGGCGCGGCTGGAGTTGCTGCGCCGCCGCCAGCTGGACTTGGGCCGGCGCCTGCAAGCGGCGTTCAACCAGCAGCACGAGCGCCGTGCCGCGCGCCTGCGCCATGCCGCAGCGGTGCTGCGCGGGCACCATCCACAACGACAGCTTGACGCGATGCAGCGTCGCCTGGCCGCCCTGCGCGGGCGTCCGCAGAGCGCAATGCAGCGCCTGCTGGAACGCGATGCGCTGCGCCTGCGCGGACTGGCGCGTTCGCTGGAAGCGGTCAGCCCACTGGCGACGGTGGCCCGTGGCTACAGCATCCTCACCCGCAGCGATGATGGCGCACTGGTGCGGCACGTCGGGCAGGTGCAGCCGGGTGACGCGTTGCAGGCCCGCGTCGGCGACGGCGTGATCGACGTGCAGGTCAAGTAGAAGGTTGTTCGGCAGGGCTGCGCCCTGCACCTGCCGAGGCTTCAAGCCAAGGCAACGTCAACGTCAAAAGCGAGCATTCCGTGGGATGGCGGGGCGGTGTCGGAGTGCGGGGACGCCGTGAACCCATCCATGGGGGCTTGGCAGCCGCATCCATGCGGCTGACACCCCGCACTCCGACACCGCCCCACCTCTGACAGATTTCCGCGATCTGATGGATCCACGCCATGCATGGGTGAATCTTCATCGGAATCGAATATTTCGATATCGGAACGAATTGAGCCGAGCGTGGCTCGGCTCCACAGAAGAGCGAAGAGATCGCAGAAATCTGTCGAAGGCGGGGTGGGTCCGGTTGCGGGAGTGTCCGCGGCATGGATGCCGGGGCCAAGCCCCCAGGGATGGGTTTACGGCGTCTCCCGCAACCGGACCCACCCCGCCATCCCCCGGAATGCCTGCTGTTGCTGTTGCTGTTGCTCTGGCTTCGGCAGGTGCAGGGCGCAGCCCTGCCGAACGGCACCCTACTTCGCCTGCTCGCAGAATTTCTGCCGGTACTCGAGCGCCTTCGGCATCAGTGCCTGCAGGTTCTGGATGCGCGTACCCGGGTTCGGATGGGTGGAGGCGAACTCCGGTGGTGCCTGGCCACCGCTGGCCTGGCCCATCCGCTGCCACAGCGGCACCGCCTCGCGTGGATCAAAGCATGCCGCTGCGGCCAGCATCAGCCCCACTTCGTCGGCCTGCGTCTCGTGGCTGCGTGCGTACGGCAGCAGGTAGCCGTATCCCATCGCCGACATCACCATCTGTTGCTGCTGCGCATCCATGCCGCTGGCAGCGCCCGCCATCTGCCCGATCTGGGTCAGCTTCTGCTGAGCCATGCGCTGCGCACCATGCCGCAGCAGCGCATGGGCGATCTCATGGCCCATCACCACCGCCATCGCATCACGGGTACGCGCCACCGGCACCAGCCCGGTGTAGACCGCCATCTTGCCGCCCGGCAGGCAGAACGCATTGGCCTGCTCGGAAGGAATCACGTTCACTTCCCACTGGAAATTCCGTGCGAAATGCGCCGGCTGCACCCCATGCTCCTGCGCCAGCGCGGTCTCCACCACATCCACCTTGGCAATCAGCCGCTGCGCGATATCGCGCACATCGCGCGCGATCGGTGCGTTCGGATCCATCGGTGGTTCCTGCGACAGGATCTGCTGATAGGCCTGCAGGCCGAGCGCGGTTTCCTGCCGCGCATCGAGGCTGCTGTCGATCATCACCTTCTCGCCGGTGTAGGGATCTACCGTGCGGTTGGAGAACCAGTAGAACAGCGCATAGCCGGCAGCCAGCAGCAGCACCCACCAGCGGATGTTGCCGAACAGGCCACGTCGCTGCGGGCCTTGGGGCGAGCGGGAAAAGGGATCGTTGCGCATCGGGTGGTCTTCCAGCAGGCCCCGCCGGCCGGCGGGCACGGCGCAATCTTAGAGCGCCGGCGCCTGCAACGGGTGAAGCCGGCGTCCGCTCAGATGCCGCGCACCAGGCGGAAGCCGATGCGCGCGTTGGTCGTGTCCGAATCCTGCGATTGGCGCCACGCCGCTCGGGTCTGCTCCGGTGCGTTGGCCCAGTTGCCGCCGCGGATCACCCGCGAACGGCACCCCGGGTTGAACCAGGCGACGCCATCGGACGGTGCGCGGCGATAGCTGGCATGCCAGCAGTCGGCCACCCATTCGCTGAGGTTGCCGCCCATGTCGTGCAGGCCGAAGGCATTGGCCTGGAAGCTGGCCACCGGCGCCGGTCCCCACCAGCCATCGCCATAGCCGATGAAGGCGTTGTGCCAATGCCGTCCAGACGGCGACACGTCCTTGCTGCCGGTGAAATTACCGCTGCCAGGCGGCGGCGTGCCGGCATCCCCCCACGGATAGCGGCCACTGCTGCCGGCGCGCAGCGCATACTCGAATTCGGCTTCGCTGGGCAGGCGGTAGCTGCGGCCGGTCTGCTCGGACAACCACGTCGCGTAGTTCTCGGCGTCACGCACGCTCACATGCATGACCGGCGCGTTGCCCAGCGCGCGCGCCCCGTCGTAGCCCGATCGCCAGTCCACGCCGCTGCGGCGGATGAAGTTGCCGCTGCGCTCGTCATAGACCACCGAATGACCTCGCCGGGTTGCGCGCGGCCGCGCGTTGGTCGCCTTCACGTAGCGCTCGAAATCACCAACGGTGACCTCGGTGATCGCCATCGCAAAGCCCCGATCGAAGCGCACATAGTGCGAAGGACGCTCGGCATCAGTGGAACCCGGTTCGGCATCACCTGCGCCCATCTGGAAACCACCGTGCGGGACCACCACCATCTGTGGGCCTCGCCCCCCATCGCGCAGGGCGTCACTGAACACCTGGCCCGGCCGGAAGCTGCCGTAGTGGGTCGCCAGGTCGATGCGTTCGCGCAGCTGGGCCACCACCGTGTCGCCCGGCAAGGCAATGCGCAGGGCTTCGGCCAGCTTCTCACGCGCAGGCTTCAAGCCCTGCGGCGTGGCCAGGTCACGCAGGCCCTCATCACGCAACTGCAGCAGCGTGGCCGCGCGGATCTGCTCGATGCGCTCGAAGGCGTCGGCGATGGTCGGCGATGAATCGCGCACCTTGCTTGCCTCGGCCAGCCAGGTGCCCGCGCTGGCGAAGTCACGCGCGCGCGCGGCATCCTCGGCGCGGCGGATCAATCCGCTTTCGGCCGCCGCCAGGCCCTGCCTCGCGCGACGGTTGTGTTCATCCAGTGCCAATGCCTCGCGGAAGTTGCCGATGGCGCCGTCACCGTCCTCACCGATCCGGTCCGAGCGCAGGTCCTCTTCACCGGCGCGGTTGTAGGCCACGACGCGCTGCGCCAGTTCCACCCGGCCCTGCAGCGCACGCACCTGTTCGTCCTTCGGCGCCAGGCTCAGCAACACCAGCGCCTGACGACCCGCCTCTGCCAACGCCTCGCGCTGCTTCTCCGGTCGCACCAGCAGGGCATCGGCCTGCTGCTGCAGGCGCTGGCGCGCACGCTGCAGGCCCAGCCGGGCCTGGCGGTCATCCGGCGCCTCTTCCTGTACCGCCAGCCACAGCGGGATGGCAGCATCGGCGTCCTCATACAGCCGCCCCGCCGCGAACGCCTGGTCGGCGGCCCGGCGCAGCTGGGCCAGGCTGCGGCCCTGGCGGTCGACCCGCGGCGGCGTCCACTGCTGCACATCTTCCACCGCATCTTCGCCGGCGATGGTGACACTGCCCTGCCCTGCCAGCGGACCGGCTTCGGCAGCGCGGTTCTCGGCCGGCCGCGCATCGCCGCCGGTCACCCGTTCCGTGCTCGCAGGCGGCGACGGCGTGCACCCGGCCAGCGCCATGACCAGGGCGATGCACAGCACGGACGACAACGGAAAACGCAAGCAGAGCCTCCTTCGGCACGGACGCGGACCGACGTTAGGCTATTCTCCCCTCCCTGAGCAAACCCGAGTAGTAGGCCCTGACCCGTGGCAACCTGGATCACCACCCCCGCCGAGCTGGACGCATACTTCCAGCAGCGCCCGGCCCGCATCGGCCTGGACACCGAATTCATCCGTGAGCGCACCTTCTGGCCGCAGCTGGCGCTGGTGCAGATGGCGGTCGGTCAGGACATCCTGCTGATCGACCCGCTGATTCCCGGCATGACCGAGGCACTGGCGCCGTGGCTGGCCGACCAATCGATCACCAAGGTGATGCACAGCGCCAGCGAAGACCTGGTCGCCTTCAAGTGGGCCTGTGGCGTGCTGCCGCGACCGCTGTTCGACACCCAGATCGGCGCATCGCTGGCCGGTATCGGCGGCGGCATGGGCTATCAGAAGCTGGTGGCGGAGATCACCGGCGTGGCCCTGGCCAAGGGCGAGACCCGCTCTGACTGGATGCGCCGCCCGCTGTCCGAGTCTCAGCTGCAGTACGCCGCCGACGACGTCGAGCATCTGTTTGCCCTGCATGACGCCATCGATGCCAAGCTGCAGGCGATGGGTCGCCAGCAGTGGCTGCACGATGATGGCGAGCGGCTGCTGGCCAGCGTTGCCAACGACGAGGACCGCTGGCCGCACCTGGCGATGCGCTCGGCACAGTTCCTCGATGCCGCCGCGCAGCACCGTCTGCTGCGCCTGCTGCGCTGGCGCGACGTGCAGGCACGCAGCAGCGATCGTCCGCGCAGCTGGATCCTGGACAACGAGCTGGCCGCCACCCTCGCACGCACGCCACCAGCCGACGCCGACGCGCTGGGCACGCTGTTCGAGCAGTTCCCGAAGGCACCGCGCAAGCTGGCCGGCGCCGTGTGGCAGGCCCTGCAGACGCCGCTGGCCGATGAAGCCGAAGCGCCACTGGCACTTCCGGCCAACGACAGCAACAAGCAGGCACTGAAGAAGCTGCAGGATGCGGTGGCCGAGCGCAGCCGCGAACTGGGCCTGCCGGATGGGGTCCTGGCGTCGCGCAAGCACCTGGAGAGCTACCTGGAACGTCGCCAATGGCCCGCTGCATTGGCCGGCTGGCGCCAGCAGGAACTGGAATCGCGACTGCAGGCCCTGCTGCCCGCACGCTGACGTTGCCGGGCGTCGGGATTGCCGCGGCGCCTGCACGGTGAATCGAGCATCTGCCACGCTTGCCGACGCGGGCGTGGGCCTGTCCAATAGCGTCCCCGCTATCGTTGGACTGCAGCAAGATGACAGATGGAATTGCGAAGGACGGCCTTTCCGCCGAAGACCTGGCCTGGCGCGCAGCAGCGCGCGCCGCAATGCAGGAGCGGCGCTACGCCGAACTGGATGCGCTGCTGGCACCGCACGAGCAGGCCTGGCTGGACGGTGAAAGGCTGCTGCCGGGCATCCGCTGGCGCCTGCGCAACCTGCATGACAAGGCACTGACCCTGGATGAGCGCCTGCAGCAGGCGCAGCAATGGGTCGCTGCCGCCCCGCACAGCTACTACGCGCACCTGCGCCTCGGCGCCTGCTGGGAATCCGCCGCCGGCGAACTGCGCAGCGCCGACGTCGCCGCACTGGTCGAAGACAGCCAGTGGCTGGCCGCACAGCAGGCGCGCGACCATGCCGTGCATGCCTACCTGCAGGCAATCCCGCTGTCGGCGCGCCCGGCATTGGCGCTGGATGGCATCAAGCGCATCACCAGCTACCTGCGCGAGCCGGACTGGCTGCGTGCGCTACAGGCCGGCCAGGTACCGGAGTCCGACGAGGCCGCGCTGGCCGAACACTATCCGCAGGCGTGGCCGCAGGCCTTGCAGCTGCTGTCACGTTTCGCTGCTCCGCTGCGCACGCTGCCCGGCAGCCTGCCGCCCGTGCTGCGCGAGCGCAGCCAGGATGATTTCGATGCACCGTTGGCCTACTGGATGCGCCTGGTGCTGGAACAGCGCGCCGACGACCTGAGCACGCTCGAAGACACCCTCTACTACCTGTACCCGCGCTGGGGCGGCAGCCATGAAGCCATGGAGTACTTCATTGAAGGAGGCTGGTGCCGTGGCCTGGAGCTTGCGCAGAGCAACGCGTTGCGATGGAGAAAGGAACAGGATTGGATGGCCGACCTGCCACACCGCGAAGATGCCGACGCGGTAGGCGTGCACGAGCGTGCGTATGCACAGATCCTGGACTGGCACCTGGACCGCAACCTGCGCGCCGAGGTTCTGGCCCAGCGTGCCGGGCTGCGCTACCGGCTCGGCCGGATCGAAGGCAGCGAAGACCAGGTGCAATGGGACGCCCGGCAGATGCAGGCGGTGTTCGAGGATCTGCAGCAGGCGTGGGCGCTGGACCGCGACATGGTGCTGCACGAAGGCTTCAGCAACCTCGAAGCCTGCACTTGGTTCGCCCGCGTCGAAGGCGCCGAGGCCCTGTTCGCGCAGGTCGTTGATTACGCCGCACGGGAAGGCGACTCCGCGATCGGCCTGCTCTGGGCCGCCACCGCCGTCGAGCATGGACTGCTCGGCCAGACCGCCGACTCCGTGCGCGCCGATGCCCTGCTGCAGCGCGCCCTGAAGTTGGCCCCGCAGGACAACACCTCGGCGATCACCTTCGCCTCCAACCTGTTCTGCGATGTCTCACAGTCCGCCGGCCTCTCGCTGCTGCAGCGCATGGCCGAAGCCGGTGACGCCGGCGCGATGTCGGCACTGTGCGACCTTTACAAGGGTCGCCTCGGCGGCCGCGACCAGCCGCAGTTCGTCGATGCGGAAAAGGCCGCCTACTGGCAGGAGCGTGCGGTGGAAGGCGGCGACCTGATCGCCACCTACAACCTGGGCGTGCGCCTGGTGGCGGCCGGCGGTGAGCACAACCAAGCGCGTGCACGTGAACTGTACCTGCGCTGCCTGGACGGGTCCGAGGCCGGCGAGCGCGTCTGGGGCCCGACCTGCCGCAACCTGGCCTGCCTGGCGATGGATGGCCGGAACGACGCACACAAGCGCGAAGCGGTGGAACGTGCGCTGATCCCGTTGTGGTGGCGCGGTGACGACGACGACAAGCTGTGGGCCGCTGGCTACCTGGCCGACATCTACCACTTCGGCAACGGCGTGCCGGCCAACGCGTTCCTGGCCCTGACCTGGCTGCAGCGCGCCAGCGAGATCGATCCGGAGTACGTGGACGTGGTGCGCATGGCGCCGCTGATCAACGGCGAAGGGCGCTGGTTCGGCGCCAGCCGCGCACGCAAGCAGCAGGCGCAGGACCGGCAGCAGGTGGACAGCGCGACCTGGGCCCTGACCTTCGGCCAGCGCACCCAGGACAGCGGGCACACTGCGGTCTGACGCAACGAAAAGGGCGGCCCCGATCAGCGAGCCGCCCTTTGTGTTCAAGCCACACGATGGCGGGATGACCCGCCACCGTTACGGCCCATTACCAGTTCATGTTCAGCGAGACACCGACCGTGCGCGGTTCGTTGTAGACCGCTGCCATGTAGTTCTCGATCACACCCTTGAGGTTCTTCTCGTTGGTGATGTTGCGCGCGAACAGCGCCACTTCGTAGGCACCGTAGTTGCCCGAGTAGCCGATCTTCAGGCCACCCTCGAAATCACCCTTGGAATTGAATTCCTTGGTGTCATACAGCACGAAGCTGGTGTAGCCCTGCTTGTTCCAGTCGGTGGACACGAACATGGTGCCGGCATCGCTGACCGGGAAGTCGTAGCGGGCGGCCAGGTTGACGTTGTACTTCGGCGCGTTCGGCAGCGGGTTGCCATCGATCTGCGCGAAGGTGTTGGCACCGACCTTGATGGTCGGGTCACCGACGGTGCAGACCACCTGGCCATTGAGGCCGCAGACCTGCGCATAGACGCGCTTGTCCTTGATCTCGCTGTGCAGCAGGCTCAGGCCGGCGCTCAGGGTCAGGTTCGGGATCGGGCGCAGCTCCATGTCCGCTTCGAAGCCGTAGGCCTTGGCCTTGTCGGCGTTGAACAGCACGCCGTTGCCGTCCGAATCGTTGCCGTTGAGCTGGATGTCGTTGACCGTGTAGGTGAACGCAGTGGCATTCAGGCGCAGGCGGTTGTCCCACAGGCTGCTCTTCACGCCCGCTTCCCAGGACAGGATGGTCTCGGAATCGGCGGTGGTGAAGTCGGCATTGAACACGGCCGAGCGGCCCTGGATGGTCGGGCCGCGGAAGCCGCGGGCAACCTTGGCGTAGACGCTCACGTCCGGGGTGATCTGGTACATCGCGCTCAGATCCCAGCTCGGGGTGGTGTCGGACATCTTGACGTCGGTGCGGCCCTTGTAGGTGACCACGCCGGCAGCGGTGTCAGCGGTCTTCAGCAGGCGGGTGTGCTTCTCGTCCTTGGTCTGGCGCAGGCCGGCGGTGACGGTGAACTTGTCGGTGAAGGCGTAGCTCAGCTGGCCGAAGCCGGCCCACGAGGTGTTCTTGTTGCGCAGGCGCACCCAGTTGTTCGGGTTGCGGGCCGCACCCTGCAGGAACCACGCACGTTGGTAGAAGTCGGTGGTGTCGCTGCCGTTGAAGTAGAAGGCACCGGCCTGCCACTGCAGGGCGTTGTCGTCATGGCTGGCCAGGCGGAACTCCTGGGTCCACTGGTCGAGGTCGCGGATGCGGCCCATCGACTGGCCATAGCCGTTCGGCACGCCATTGACCGGGAAGTTCACTGCAGCGCCGCCGTCGGTGTCGCCACGGCTGTAGCCGGAGGTGGTCTCGTAAGCGGTGATCGAGGTGAAGTCGATCGCACCGAAGTCATAGCGTGCCTTCACCGAGCCGCCGTAGGTCTTGTAGGCCTGCGGGTTGTTGTCGGCTTCGTCGTAGGCCACCTTGTCGCGCGGCACGTCGGTCTTGTTCGAGCCCTTGGTCAGCGCACCTCGCAGGAACAGGGTCGAGGTGCCTTCGTAATCGCGAGCGTGGGCCGAGGCCAGGATCGAGAACTGATCGCTCGGGGTCAGCAGCAGCTGTGCGCGCACGTTGCGGTCATCGAAGCCGCCCATCGCGTTCTTCTTCGGGCTGACGGTGCCGTCAGCGCTCGGGCCCTTGTAGGTGTTGTCGACGTAGTCATCGCGGTGCTGGTACAGGGCCGACACGCGGAACGACGCGATGTCGTTGATCGGGCCACCGAAGCCGCCATCGATCGACACGCTGTTGTAGGTCGCGTAGCTGGCGCTGACGCGGCCGGTGTAGTCCTGGGTCGGCTTGAGGGTGTCGAACTTGACGATGCCGGCGGTGGTGTTGCGGCCGAACAGCGAACCCTGCGGGCCGCGCAGCACTTCCACCTGGTCCACGTCATAGACCGGGTTGGACTTCAGCACCACGTGTTCCAGCACCACGTCGTCCTGGATGATCGACACAGGCTGCGAGGCACCCAGGTAGAAGTCGATGTTGCCCAGGCCGCGGATGTAGAAGCGCGGGAAGATGCGGCCGGTGGTGGTTTCCGCATACAGGCTCGGCACGCGGCCGGACAGTGCCAGCAGGGTGTCGTCACCGCCAGCGGTGAAGTCGCGCATGCGCTCGCCCTGCACCACGCCGACCGAGACCGGCACTTCCTGCAGGTTCTGCTCGCGGTGCTCGGCGGTCACGGTGATGGTGTCCAGCCCGGTCGGGGTCGGCGCACTGTCCTGCGCGGCGGCGCCGAAGCTGCCGACCAAGGCCAGGCCGGCACAGGCCAGGGCCAGCGGGTGGCGGCGGAAGGAAACAAGGGAAGACGACAGACCCGACAGGCGACGGGAATCGGTATGGGAGGGCATGCAATGCTCTGAGGAGGCGTCCGTGCGGCGTGCGCGAGCCGGGCGGTAAAGGGGAGGAAAACTGCGCAAGCCGTCATTATCCCCCAAATTGTTACGATTTCGTTGCGCAAGCTCCAAACCGGGTGAAACAAGCGGTTTCGGCACAGTCACTCGGCATCCGGCACGCCTTTCGGGCTTGACTCAGGGAAGCGGGCTCAGCGCCACATCGACCATCGCCAGCAGCCGCTCGCTGCGCCGGGCGCTGTCCTGAACCGGCCGGGGACGGCCGTAGGCGCAGCGTCATGGCCGTCCCGGCCGTCCGCTTGGCAAGCCTGGCGGGCAGCGCTACACTGAAGCCCTGCCGTGGGGCCATAGCTCAGCTGGGAGAGCGCGTCGTTCGCAATGACGAGGTCAGGAGTTCGATCCTCCTTGGCTCCACCACTATTCAGAAGAACCCGTAGATCCTGCGATCTACGGGTTTTTTCTTTTCAGCGGCCCACTCAGGCGGGATCCTGCCCGCCGTCCTTGCGCTTGGGATCGCGCGAATGTGCATCGCGCACCTGCTGGTCGCGCTGCCCCGGCCGCTGCTTGGCGACATCGTCCTGCTTCTTGTCCTGGCGGCTCTCCTGAATGCCCTGCTTCGGGTCGCCCTGGTCTTTTTCGCGCTCACTCATCCATCGCTCCTTCGCCGGCGGGACGCCGACGCTACCGCCACCCTAGCGATCACCGGGTAAGCGGCAGGTCAGCCCTGCGCCAACAGCGCGTGCAGCCGGCAAAGCCCCCGCTCAGGTGCGGGTGATCGACACACCGCCTTCAACACGCATCGCGGTACCGGTCACGAAGCTGCTTTCATCACTGGCCAGGAACAGCGCCGCGTTGGCGATCTCCTCCGGCTCGGCCAAGCGCTTGAGCGCGTGCAGCGAGCGCACGAAATCACGCGCGTCGCCACTGGGCGCGGCCTGCCGGCCCATCTCGGTATCGGTGCCACCGGGCAGCAGCACGTTGCTGCGCACGCCACGCGCTCCATACTCAGCAGCAATCACCTGGCTCAGGCCGATCAGCCCGGCCTTGCTCGACGCATAGGCCGCCATGCCCGGGAAGCCCACGGTATGGCCGACGAAGGTGCCGACGAACACCAGCGAGCCACCGCCGCGTGCCAGCAATGCCGGCAGCTGTGCGCGGGCAGCATGGAAGGCGGCATCCAGGTTGGTCGCCATCACCTCGCGCCAGGCATCCACCGGGAATTCCGCGGCCGGCACGCTGGGGCCGAGCATGCCGGCGTTGTTGAGGGCGATGTCCAGGCCGCCGAATGAGTGCTGGGCCAGATCGACCAGCGCCTGCGCCGTGCCCGGATCGGCCACGTCGCCGGCACGCACCACGGCTTCGCCGCCAGTGGCGCGGATCTGTTCAGCCAACGCCTGCAGTGTCTCCAGCCGCCGCGCGTTGAGCACGAGCTTTGCGCCCTCGGCGGCGAACCGCAGTGCGCTGGCGCGGCCAATGCCAGCGCTGGCACCGGTGATGAGGGCGATCTTGTTGTTCAGGCGCATGGCCGAGGTCCCTGCTGTGAAGTGAGCGCCACGATGCCGCGCTGCGCCCCCGCCGACACTCCGTTTCCGGGCCTGGCTGACGGGTGCAGGAATCGGAGTTTCCGCGGAACCGGCACATGCCAGAATCCAGCCATGGACAGCACCGTCACCACCGCCCTCGATGCCCGCGTTGAACGGGTCTGCCGCCACCTGCAGGCCAGCCTCGACGAACCCTCGCTGCAGGAACTGGCCGACATTGCCGGCTGCAGCCCGACGCGCCTGCACCGCCTGTTCAAGCAGGCCACCGGGCTGACCCCGAAGCAGTACGCCGCCGCGCTGCGTGCCGACCGCCTGCGCACCGGGTTGGAGCAACAGGAGCGCATCACCGATGCCTTTCACGATGCCGGTTTCGGCTCCAGCGGGCGTTTCTACGAAAACGCCCCGCGGTTGCTGGGCATGACGCCCAAGCAGTGGCGTGCCGGCGGACGGGGTGAGGTCATCCACTTCGCCATCGCCGAAAGTTCGCTCGGCAGTGTATTGGTGGCCAACAGCGCAACCGGCGTGGTCGCGATCCTGCTCGGCGATGACCCCGAAGTGCTGCTGCAGTCGCTGCAGCAGCGCTTCCGCAAGGCCGAGCTGGTCGGCGCCGACATCAGCTATGAACACCTGGTGGCGCAGGTGGTGGGCCTGGTCGAGGATCCCACCCGTGGCGCGACACTGCCGCTGGACATCCGCGGCACCGCCTTCCAGCAGCGGGTGTGGCAGGCCCTGCAGCAGATTCCGCGCGGACAGACCGCTTCGTATGCCGATATCGCCGCGCGCATCGGCGCCCCCCGTTCAAGCCGCGCGGTCGCACGCGCCTGCGCCAGCAATCCGTTGGCGGTGGCGGTGCCCTGCCATCGCGTGGTGCGCCGCGATGGCGACCTGTCCGGCTACGCCTGGGGCGTGGCGCGCAAGCGCGAACTGCTGCGCCGGGAAAAGGCCTCGACTGCCTGACGTGGGTGCCGACCTCGATCGGCACGCCCCGTGGCGACGCCGGGACATGCCCGGCGAACACTCAATCCAGCTTCACCACCAGCTTGCCGAAGTTGTGCCCCTTCAGCAGCCCGAAAAACGCCTCCGGCGCGTTCTCCAGCCCTTCCACCACATCCTCGCGGTACTGGATACGGCCCTCGCGCAGCCACTGCGGCATCTCGCGTTCGAAGTCCGGCCACAGGTGATTGAAGTCGTGCACGATGAAACCGCGCACGGTCAGGCGCTGGCGCAGGATCTGGCTGAAAAATGCCGGCAGCCGGTCCGGCCCGGGGTGTTCGACACCGCGCGCGTTGTAGGTGGCGATGGTGCCGCACACCGGGATGCGGGCGAAATCGTTCAGCAGCGGCAGCACCGCATCCAGCACGTGCCCTCCCACATTCTCGAAGTACACATCGATGCCGGCAGGCACTGCTGCACGCAGCTGCGCGGCAAAATCAACAGCACGATGATCCAGCGCCACGTCCACGCCCAGCGCCTGCAGGTAGGCGCGCTTGGCTTCGCCGCCGGCGATGGCGACCACCCGCGCGCCCTGCAGCTTCGCCAGCTGTGCGACGGTTGCACCGACCGGACCGGTCGCCGCGGCCACCACCAGTGTCTCACCCGGTTTCAGGCGGGCGATTTCATGCAGGCTGGAATACGCCGTGAACCCCGGCATGCCATACACGCCCAGCGCCGTGCTCAACGGCAACCCGGCCGGATCAAGGCGACGCCCGAGCGCCTTGGCCGGCAGCACCGCATGGGTCTGCCAGCCTCCAGGGGCCAGCACCAGCTCACCCGCCGACACACCATCGGCCTTCGACTGCAGCACCTCCGCCACGGTCTGGCCTTCCATCACCGCACCCACGGCCACCGGCGCCGCATACGACGGACCGTCGTCCATGCGACCGCGCATGTACGGGTCCAAGGACAGATAGCGGTTGCGCAGCAGGACCTCGCCGCTTGCCAGTTCCGGCAGCGCGGCCTGTTCCAGGCGGAAGTTGGCTGCGCTTGGCGCACCCTGCGGACGCGAGGCCAGCACGATACGGGAGGTAACGGGGGAATCGGACATGGCGACCGGCTCTGCTGTTGCCAGCATCAGGAAAGGAACGCCGACACTACGCCGCCACACTCGATCGCGGTGGCCACGAAAACAGCGTTCCATCGCAGGTGCCGGCAGGCCCGGCGTGCAGGCCTTGCCAGTGCGGCATTGGCGATCACGGCGGCCTGCTGATTTCCACCATAGAGGGCGATCAGGATCGCGCTGAGGCGTTCGGATCGACGTCCGCCCCTTCCCCCTGCCCCCCCAGAACGGAGGATCAAGCACTTGCGCGCGCGCAGACGGCAATGTGAAGAATTCTTGGCAAAACCCTTGCCGAAGACAACCGACCTCCGTAATATACGCCTCCTTGGCAGCGACCTCGCTGCAACGAAACATGTGGCCGAGTAGCTCAGTTGGTAGAGCAGGGGATTGAAAATCCCCGTGTCGGCGGTTCGATTCCGTCTTCGGCCACCATCTTCAAAGACCTGCAGAAATGCGGGTCTTTTTTTTTCGCCTGCGGTTTGCCATCCGCGCATGGCCTGGGGCCCTGCCCCCATTTGACGAAACATTTACACGCGGCGCGCGTCGCCGCACCTACGCTGCGGAGTCCTGCCTGGAGCTTGTCGATGCACCTGCGCCCCGCCCTGCTCGCCGGCCTTCTGCTGGCCACTTCCCCCCTGTTCGCCGCCGAACCGGTGCGCGCAGTCGACAGCCTGGAGATCGACCGTTACGCCGGCCAGTGGCACGAGATCGCACACCTGCCCGTATCGTTCCAGAAGCGCTGCGTGGGCGAGATCACCGCCCATTACGCACTGCGCCGCGATGGCCGCATCACGGTCAGCAATGCCTGCCGCGCCGATGATGGTGAACGCCTGGTGGCCGAGGGCGTGGCACGCGCGGTCGCCGGCCACCCCGGCCAACTGCAGGTGCGCTTCGTACCCGACTGGCTGAGCTGGGTTCCGTTGGTCTGGGCCGACTACTGGGTGCTGGCGCTGGACCCGGACTACCAATGGGCGCTGGTCGGCGAGCCCGGCCGCAAGTACCTGTGGATCCTCTCGCGCGAGCCGGAAATGGATCGCGCCCGCTTCGAGCAACTGAAGGACAAGGCCGAAGCGATGGGCTATGACCTCGGCCCGCTGCGGGTGATGGCGCCACTGCGCGACGCGCCTGCGGATTGAACCGCCTCCGATCCGCGCACGGCACGCGCCCCATCCGGCACCGCGCATGCCCGGCCGCCATCTTCACGCGCTACCCTCTGCGACGGCTCGCCACCGGCGATCCAAATCACCATACGCCGTAGTATGCTTAATCCAACGCACCGCCTTCAGAGGACCTGCGCCCATGCTCCACCGCTTCCGTATCGCCTTGATCGTCCTGAGCACCCTTGCCCTTGCCGCCTGTGGCAATGGCATCGTCAAGCGTGTTTCGGAACCGGCGGCCAGCCTGCAGCAACTGACCGTGCGTGCCGATGGCAACTGGACCGTGGCCCTGCGCCTGCAGAACTTCAGCTCCATGCCGATGACCTTCGATGATGTCTCGCTGGCGCTGACCGTCGGCGACAGCGAAGCCGGTACGCTGCAGGCCAAGCCTGGCATCTCCATCGGCGGCACCTCCGCCGATGTCATCAATGTCGAGCTCGTGCCCAGCTCGGCCGCACGCCTGGTGGTGGCCGACGCACTCGCCGGCAACCGCACCCTCGCCTACGGCCTGAAGGGCTCAGTGGCCGCCACGCCGCAGGAAAAGAAGCAGCGCAGCTTCGACATCAGCAGCCGCAGCACCCTCAACCAGGCCCCCGGCCTGCCCGGCGTGCTGCGCTGAGTTCCGCTTTCCGCCGCGGTGCCCGCCGCCGCTCCCCCTGTCACTGATCCAATCGAGACGTTCCGATGAGCAGCTACACCGCCCCGCTTTCTGATCTCCGTTTCGCCCTGCACGACGTGCTCAAGGTCGAACCCCTGTTCGCCCGCCTGGGCTTCACCGACGCCACCGCCGACGTGGTCGATGCCGTGCTGGAAGAAGCCGGGCGCTTCAGCGCCACCGTGCTGGCCCCGCTCAACAGCGTCGGTGACGAGATCGGCTGCGTGCTCGACCAGGCCACCGGCGAGGTGACCACCCCGCCCGGCTTCAAGCAGGCCTACGACCAGTTCGTCGATGGCGGCTGGACCGGCCTGACCGCTTCGCCGGAACTGGGCGGCCAGGGCCTGCCGCACACCCTGGGCGTGCCGCTCAACGAAATGATCAATGCCGCCAATTTGGCATGGGGCAACTTCCCGCTGCTCTCGCACGGCGCCATCGAAGCACTGAAACAGCACGGCGAAGCGTGGCAGCACGAGGCCTTCCTCAAGCCGCTGATCGAAGGCCGCTGGACCGGCACCATGTGCCTGACCGAACCGCATTGCGGCACCGACCTGGGCCTGCTCAAGACCAAGGCCGAGCCGAACGCCGACGGCAGCTACTCCATCACCGGCACCAAGATCTTCATCACCGCCGGCGAGCACGACCTGACCGGCAACATCGTGCACCTGGTGCTGGCCAAGCTGCCCGACGCCCCTCCCGGCGCCAAGGGCATCTCGCTGTTCGTCACCCCCAAGTTCAAGGTCGACCGCGACGGCAACGTCGGCGAGCGCAACGCGCTGCGCTGTGGCTCGATCGAGCACAAGATGGGCATCAAGGGTTCGGTCACCTGCGTGATGAATTTCGATGGTGCGCAGGGCTATCTGGTCGGCCAGCCGCACAAGGGCCTGCAGGCGATGTTCACCATGATGAACACCGCACGCCTGGGCGTCGGCCTGCAGGGCATCGGCCTGTCCGAGCGCGCCTACCAGAACGCGCTGAAGTACAGCCGTGAGCGCCTGCAGTCGCGTGCACTCAGTGGCGCCAAGTTCCCGGACAAGCCGGCCGACCCGATCCTGGTCCACCCGGATGTGCGCCGCATGTTGCTGACGGTGAAGTCGCTGGTCGAAGGCAGCCGCCTGCTGGCCCTGCACGCGGCCACCCTGATCGACGTGGCCCACCACGCCGAGGACGCCGCCGAGCGCGAGCGCGCC
This sequence comes from Stenotrophomonas maltophilia, assembly GCF_047497515.2. Classification (GTDB taxonomy): domain Bacteria; phylum Pseudomonadota; class Gammaproteobacteria; order Xanthomonadales; family Xanthomonadaceae; genus Stenotrophomonas. The sequence goes on along the minus strand of NZ_JAXAXL020000001.1, from coordinate 111,687 downwards.
GACACCCTGGTCAGCTTCCTCACGCCCATTTCGAAGGCCTGCCAGACCGAATGGGGCATCGAGAACACCTACAACGCCCTGCAGTGCTTCGGTGGCCACGGCTACATCCGCGAGCACGGCATGGAACAGTTGGCCCGCGATGCGCGCATCACCACCCTGTATGAAGGCACCACCGGCATCCAGGCACTGGACCTGATCGGGCGCAAGACCGCATCCAGCCAGGGCGCCGGCCTGAAGCTGATGCTGGCCGAGATCGAAGCCTTCGCCAAGGAACATGAAGGCAACGAAGCGCTGGCCGAGTTCATCGGCCCGCTGCGCGCCAAGGCCGCCGAGTGGGGCACGCTGACGATGGACGTGCTGAAGCGCGCGGCCGCCAACCCGGACGAACTGGGTGCGGCCAGCTACGACTATCTGTTCTATTCGGGTTACGTGGTGCTGGCCTACTGGTGGGCCCGCAGCGTGGCTGCCGCCGACGCCAGCGCGCACGGCGCCGCCTTCGCCCAGGGCAAGCGCGAGACCGCACGGTTCTATTTCGCCCGCGTGCTGCCGCGCACCCTCAGCCACGCCGCCGCGATCCAGGCCGGCGCCGCCCCGCTGATGGCGATGGACGACGAGCGCTTCGGCGCCTGAGCCGGGCTGCCGCCCGGCACCCGCGGTAGTGCCGGCCGCTGGCCGGCAACCTCAATAGCAACAGCTGCATCCCGGTGGATGGCGTGGCGGTGTGGGCTGGCAGGACACGCCGTAAACCCATCCATGGGGGCTCGATGGCGCCATCCATGGCGCCAACGGTCCTGCCAACCCACACCGCCACGCCCCTGACAGTTCCCCGCGATCTGCGGTAGATCCACGCCATGCGTGGATGGAACCCCCTGAAATCCATCTGGAGAAGAGCCCCCTTTTGTTAAAGGGGGCGCGCCAACGGTGCGGGGAATGGGAGGTTTGCGCGGACCTGAATGTTGACGATTTGCGTATCGCCGACGGGCGATACACAAATCGTCAACATTCAGGTATAAGCTGTTCTCCCGATGGAGACAGACACTACACGCTTGGGTCTGATCGAAGCCGGAGCTCCGATTTCTGCTCCGGGCGCCGAAGCATCGCCCAACGCCACCACGCTGCATCGCCCCGGCTCGGTCCGGCTGCTCTCGCTGGATGCCCACGGACGCGTACTGGACTGGATCACCTGGCAGGATGCGGCCTGCCTCTACGCCCGTGAAGCCGTGGCCTGGACGCTCGGCGATCCCTGCCTGCACATCCACGGCGGCACCAACCGCTTCAGCGGCCTGCAGAGCGGCATGGACCTGCACCCGATCATCGCCGCCCGCGGCCACGCCCGCTCCCGCGCAATCGACCCGACGCCGAACCTGACCAACCCGGCCCTGTTCGCCCGCGATGCCCATCTGTGCATGTACTGCGGCCAGCAGTTCAACCGCCCTACCCTCACCCGCGACCACGTCATGCCCTTGTCCAAGGGTGGCCTGGACTGCTGGGAAAACGTGGTCACCGCCTGCTTCCACTGCAACTCGCGCAAGAGCGACCGCACCCCGCAGCAGGCGGGAATGCCCCTGCTGGCCGTGCCTTACCGGCCCAGCTGGATCGAGCATCTGATCCTGTCCAACCGCAACATCCTGGCCGACCAGATGGCCTTCCTGAAGGCACAGTTGCCGAAGCGTTCGAAGCTGAGCACCTGAACGGCGAAAAATGCAACCCTCACCGTCCTGTCACGGACGGCGGCGTTTGCTTGCCCCACCCCCGTTTGAGGGCGAAAATGGGCGTTCAGAAAAAGTGCGAACATGATGATCGACTCTGCCCGCTATCCCCGCCTCGCGCGCATCCAGACACCGGATGACCTGCGCACGTTCGACGAATCCGAATTGAGGGCGGTCGCCGACGAACTGCGCGCCTACCTGATCGAATCGGTGGGCAAGAGCGGTGGCCATTTCGCTGCCGGCCTGGGCGTGATCGAACTCACCGTGGCCCTGCACTACCTCTACCAGACGCCGCACGACCAGCTGGTCTGGGACGTCGGTCACCAGACCTACCCGCACAAGATCCTCACCGGGCGCCGCGACGAGATCCACACCGTGAAGCAGAAGGACGGCGTCGCGCCGTTCCCGAAGCGCGAAGAGAGCGAGTACGACACCTTCGGCGTCGGCCACTCCTCGACCTCGATCTCGGCCGCGCTCGGCATGGCCATCGCCCGCCAGTCCGAAGGCGACGACCGCAAGGTCGTGGCGGTGATCGGTGACGGCGCGATGACCGCCGGCATGGCCTTCGAGGCGCTGATGCACGCCGGCGGCATGGAGCCGGAGCCGAACCTGCTGGTGATCCTCAACGACAACAACATGTCGATCTCCGAGGCGGTCGGTGGCCTGACCAAGATGCTCGGCCGCGCCACCGGCAGCCGCACGCTCAATGCCCTGCGCGAAGGCGGCAAGAAGATCCTTGGCGACAAGAAGAACAACCCGGCCCGCTTCGTGAAGCGCTGGGAAGAACACTGGAAGGGCATGTTCGTGCCGTCCACGATGTTCGAGGAAATGGGCTTCCACTACACCGGCCCGATCGACGGCCATGACATGCCGGCGCTGCTGTCCACGCTGAAGACGCTGCGTGCCTCCAAGGGCCCGAAGCTGCTGCACGTGATGACCACCAAGGGCAAGGGCTACGAGCCGGCCGAAGGCGACCAGATCGGTTACCACGCCGTGGGCCCGTTCGATCCGGACAAGGGCCTGGTCGCCAAGGCCGGGGCCAAGAAGCCGACCTACACCGATGTGTTCAGTGACTGGCTGTGCGATGCCGCCGCCGCCGAGCCGCGCCTGTACGGCATCACCCCGGCGATGCGCGAAGGCTCCGGCCTGGTGCGCTTCAGCAAGGAATACCCGCAGCGCTACTTCGACGTGGCGATCGCCGAGCAGCACGCGGTCACCCTCGCCGCCGGCATGGCTACCCAGGGTGGCAAGCCGGTGGTGGCGATCTACTCCACCTTCCTGCAGCGCGCGTATGACCAGCTGGTGCATGACGTGGCGATCCAGGACCTGGACGTGCTGTTCGCGATCGACCGCGCCGGCGTGGTCGGCCCGGATGGCGCGACCCATGCCGGCAACCTCGACCTGAGCTTCCTGCGCTGCGTGCCGAACCTGCTGGTGATGGCGCCGTCCAACGAAGCCGAATGCCGGCAGATGCTCAGCACTGGCCTGCAGCATCCGGGCCCGGCCGCGGTGCGTTATCCGCGCGGCACCGGCACCGGCGTTGCCGCCGGTACCGACCTGTCCACGCTGCCGATCGGCAAGGGTGAACTGCGCCTGCAGGGCAGCCGTATCGCCCTGCTCGCCTTCGGCAGCACCGTGGCCGCCGCCGAACAGGTCGGGCGCGAGCTGGGCCTGAGCGTGGTCAACATGCGCTTCATCAAGCCGCTGGACCGCGAACTGGTACTGGCCATGGCCGCCCAGCACGAGGGCCTGGTGACGATCGAAGACAACGTGGTGGCCGGTGGCGCCGGCTCTGGCGTGGGCGAACTGCTCAATGCCGAAGGCGTGCTGCGCCCGATCCTGCATCTGGGCCTGCCCGACAGCTACCAGCACCACGCCAGCCGCGAGGACCTGCTGGCCGAAGCCGGCATCGACGCGTCGGGCATCCGTGCGGCGGTGCTGAAGCGCTGGCCGCAGCTGGCCTCAGGCACACCGCCGCTCAGCGCGGCAAGCTGAGACCGTCGCAGGCCCGGGTGCATCCACGCATGGAGTGGATCTACCGAGGGCAGGCATCGATTCCCCGGACGGGTGCATCCACGCATGGCGTGGATCTACCGAGGACAGGCATCGATTCCCCGGACGGGTGCATCCACGCATGGCGTGGATCTACCGGGACAGGCATCGACTCTCCGGACGGGTGCATCCACGCATGGCGTGGATCTACCGGGGACAGGCATCGGTTCTCCAGACGGGTGGATCCGCGCATGGAGGCATCGATTCCCCGGACGGGTGCATCCACGCATGGCGTGGATCTACCGGGGCAGGCATCGATTCCCCGGACGGGTGGATCCACGCATGGCGTGGATCTACCGGGGACAGGCATGGATTCTCCGGACGGGTGGATCCACGCATGGCGTGGATCTACCGAGGACAGGCATCGATTCCCCGGACGGGTAGATCCACGCCATGCGTGGATGGCGGCCCCCGCAAAAATGATCCTGCGGCCCCGCCCTCAGCCGTAACTGATCGCTTCCACGAACGCACCACTGGCTTCCACGCGCACTGCGGCACGCTGCCCGGTATCGACGAAGTGCAACCGCGCCAGGGTCTCGGCGAAATCGTAAGCCCGCGCACCGTCGCGGAAATCGATCGGCTCCGGCCGGTCCGGATGCAGCACGCGCCATTGGCGCTGTTCGCATTGCAGGCGGATCAACATGCGGCTCACTCCTTGAGACAGCGTATCGACGGGGACGGGACAGGCATGCCGATTGCGGCACACCTTGTCGCGACGAATCAGGAACACGCAGAGGTGCCCCTGATCGCAGACGATACGACGTTCAAACTGTGAGCTGTATCAGATTATTCTGATTTTCGACAGGAACGCTCAATTCACCTGGAACTGGGCACGGCAGCCATCGCTGACCCAGATGCCACGGCGATTCCAGCCCCAGGTCTGGCCTTCGATGCAGGCGCTACGCGAATCCTGGCGGACCAGGCGCACGCCGCGGCGGATGCGCGCGTCGCAGTATTCCTGCCGGTGCCCATTGGAATGGCAGGTAACCACCTCACCGCCGCCCCAGCCGCTGCCATTGCCGTTGCCCCAGCCATTGCCGTTGCCCCAGCCTCCGCCGTTGCCCCAGCCTCCGCCGTTGCCCCAGCCGCCCCCTCGGCGGTACTCGCCGACGAACTCGGCGCGGCAGCCCTGCGTCACCCAGACGCCATAGCGCGACTGGCCCCAGGTCTCGCCTTCCACGCAGGGCGAGCCGGACAACTGGCGGATCATCCGCGCCCGGCCTTCCAGGCGGCACTCGTTGCTGCGGTTCTTGACCGATTCGCAGCGCACGATGCCGCTGCCTTCGCGGCCGCCATAGCGGTCATCGTCATAGCCGTAGCCATAGCTCTGCGCCTGTGCGCCGCCCGCGGCCGCCAGCATTGGCAGCAGGGTGCAGGCCAGGGTGCGCCAGCTGAGTGCCTTGCCCATCGAGATCTCCAGATGAATACGATGGCGCAAGCATCCGGGATTCGTGGCGCGGCGCACAGAGGGCAACGCAACGGCAGTTTTTCCCCATTCAAACAACCCAACCGGACCTGACTGGACCGGCCTGGCCTCACGGGCTGCCGTTGTCTGCCCCGCTGGCCATGCCACCGCCATTGCCCAGCCGCTCCTCGAACGCGTAGGCGAACAGCTCGGCGTCATTGCTGATGCCCAGTTTCCTCATTGCCGAAATGCGCTGCCGGCTGATGGTGCTGACGGTGCGGCGCAACTGCGCGGCGATCTCGCTGATCGAAGGACCCGACACATACAGCCGCAATACTTCCAGTTCCTTCGGTGACAACACCGAAAGCGATCGCTCGCGCCCAGCATCCTGCAGGCAGTGCGCCAATCCGGGGTCCAGGTAGATGCCCCCGCTCAATACCGTATCGACCGCCTTGCGGATGCCATCCACGCCACTGCCCTTGCACACCAACCCGCGCACGCCGGTGCGCATGGCCATGTTCAAGGTGGTGGCATTGGTGATCATCGTGGCCAGGATCACCGGCAGCTTGGGGTAATTGCGACGCAACGCCTGCAGCATGGACTGGCCATCCGAACGGCCGCCATCGGGCATCGAGAAATCAGTCACCACCAGATCCACCGGCTGTTCGGCCAGGACCGCCAGCAGGCTTTCCGCACATCGCGCCTCTGCCACCACGCGATGGCGCCCGCCGGCCTCGATCACGATGCGCGTGCCAAGCAGGACCAGTGGATGATCATCCGCAATGGCGATTCGAGTGAGCATGCTGATTACCCGTCAATAGTCACGCCGCAGTGCGCAGCGAAGACGCTAGTAATCATTCCAGGCGGCGTCAACTTAACAATCACGCACTGCAATTGATGTCATCGCAGCAGAATCATCCGGCCATTTCCATTAGTTGCAGCGCGCTTGCCAAACACACGTTGCAGCGCAACTTTCCCAATAGTTTCATTCCAGAAATCCAGCAGCGCGGCTTACATAGTCACCTCCGATCACTCGCTGCACTGGACACCCCATGGTCCGTTTCCGTCGCCGATCCTTCGAGGATCTGCAAGCGCCCTTTGAAGCAGAACCGCTGGCGCCGGCAGCATTGCCCACCGCCGCATTGCCGTTCGTGCAGCAGTTGCGCCTGCACCTGGCAAGCGATGGCGCGCAGCAACGACGGCCGGCACATGCCGCGATCCTCCATGACGGCGCCACCGTGTGCTGGCTGGATGCCAGGAACGATCGGATGATGACCACGGCACCCGCGCCGATCACGCTGACGCTGCTGCAGAAGCTGCTGGGCGATGCGGACCCTGCGCTCAGCCTGGTGCCGGTGACGCAGGATGTGTTTGTGCAACGTGCGACGGTGTCCAGCAACATTCCACTGCGCCCGACACTGTGGAACATCGCCCTGGCCATCGCCGATCACGGCATGCCGATGCAGCCCCTGCACGACGGAACAACGTTGCGCCTTCGACGCTGGCCGGACTTTCGCATCCTGGCCCATCGTCCCGATCACTTCCGGCTGTGTGCGCTGCTGATCAAGCAGGGCGCATCCGTGCAGGCATGCTCCGCCATCCTCGACCTGCCACGCCAGAGCGTGCAGTCGTTCTTCAACGCAGCCTTCCTTACCGCCTACGCCTTTCCCGTGGTGGGGGCGGGCGCGCCCCGGGGGCCCACCCCCCCCCACCGC
>NZ_JAXAXL020000001.1:0-104796 GCF_047497515.2 Stenotrophomonas maltophilia | reverse complement strand
GCGAGGACGCGCCCGTGCGTCCCTCGCCCACCGACGGCCTCGTCAATCTGTGGCGACAACTTCGCATCCGCTGGAGTGCATGACCGTGCGTGAGCACAAGATCGTAGTGATGGGCCCCCTCGGCGCAGGCAAGTCCACCCTGGTGCAGACCCTGACCCGGGGCAAAGCCGTGGTGACCGAAGCCCGCAATACCGACCCCGCCGTGGGCAAGCAATACACCACCGTGGCCATGGACTATGGCGACATCGACCTGCCGGGCGGCGATCGCCTGCGCCTGTACGGGTCGCCCGGGCAGGAACGCTTCTCATACCTCTGGCCGATCCTGCTGGCCGGTGCCGAAGGCGCCATCGTTCTGATCGATGGCAGCGCCGGCGTGGACAGCACGCTGGCCGGGCAGCACCTGAAGGCGATCGCAGACAGCGCGCCGGGGCTGCCGGTGGTCATCGGCCTCACCCGATACGGCAGCACCGATGATCCGGTACAGCCGCACTGGCAGGACTGGTTGCAGGACCATGCACCGCACCTGCCTGCGCTGCCACTGGACCCACGCGACATGGCACAGGCCATCACCGCGATGGATCTGCTGATGAGCCAGATCGAATGCAATGCCATGGCGGTCACCCATGCATGACACCGACCGCACTTCACCCCTGGACGCGCTGGTACGCGACGTCATCGGCATCCAGGCCCTCGTCGTTGCCAGCACCGATGGTTTCGCACTGGCCCAGGCCGGCCCGCAAGGCCATGTCGCCGATCGTCTGGCCGCGATGACCAGCTCGATGCTCGGCCTGGCCAGTGCACTGGGCCGCGAACTGCACTTCGGTGAGCTCGACACGCTGATCCTCGACGCCGCCGACGGCAAGGTGCTGATGCTCGCCATTCCCGGAAAGCAACCGCGCCTGCTGATGACCGCCTGCGACCACCGCTGTGTCATCGGCAATGTGCTCTGGCATGCCAAGCAGTGCGTGCGTGCCCTGGCCGACAGCACGAACTGATGCATGTCCCTCTCACTGCTCAGACGCCTGTTCACCCCCTCACACCCGCAACGGACCACTGAAATGAATATCGCAATCAATAAATGCCTGGACACGCTCATGCAGATCAACGGCGCGCAAGCCGTTGCCCTGGTCGACTACGAAAGCGGCATGCTGTTGGGTGAAGCCGGTTCGGGCGTGGACATGGAACTGGCGGCCGCAGGAAACACCGAAGTGCTGCGCGCGAAGATGAAAACCGCCGAAGCGCTGAACCTCAACGACAACATCGAAGACGTGCTGATCACGCTGGGACGTGCGTACCACGTGCTGCGCCCGGTGTCGGCCAAGAAGGGGCTGTTCTTCTACGTGGTACTGGACCGGCAGAAGGCAAATCTCGCCCTCGCCCGCCGCATGGTACTGGACGTGGAAAGTTCGCTGGCGCTGTAGCACGCAGCAAAGACAGACGGGGGATGGGAACGCCGGGGCTGCTCTGGGGAGAGCGGCCCCGGCCTGCGAGTGCGCCCTGCACACCTCACTTGCCATCGGGAATTCCTTGCATGCCAGCTGGATCGTCAGCGCACGCAGCACGCGACGTGTCATCACGCTACCCGCCCTGGGCCACGGTGGGCATTACCGTCGCGCTGGTCGCCATCTACGCGATCCTGTTGCTTGCGCCCGCCCCACACGCCCCTGCCAGCCGCATGCGCTTGCGCGATGCCGCGAACGCACTGGGCGGCGCCATCACCGCCGTCGAAGCCAGCTACGCCGCGGGCGATCTCACCTTGACCGACCAGCACCTGGGCTTGCCTGCCAGTGCGGCGCACTGCAGCCATCTGCGCGCCTCGCTGCCCGATTCGGGACAGGCCGTGCTGTCCTGCGAGCTACGCGGAACGGCCGCCCTGCGCGGCAGTGTCCGGTGGTCGCGCACCGCTTCCGGCGAGTGGCGGTGCAATGCGCACATTCCTGATGTGCATTCGTTTTCGCTGAAATTCCCTGCGAAATGAAAGCGCGGCGTCTGATTATTTGTAAAAAGCCATCCCAGGCGCCTCAGAAAGTCGATTTTACGAATTGTGGAATATCCCGACTGGGGCATGCGTGATTTTCTATGGCTGCGCCACGAATCATTTTTCGCGGCCATGACCAACGAATCAGCCACGTCACAGAGGATTATCATGAATACCGCATTCGGCCCAGCCCCGCGCACAGGCATGCGCGCCTCCCGGCAAAAGGGTTTCTCCCTGATTGAACTCATGGTGGTGGTGGCGATCATCGGCATCCTGGCGATGATCGCGTTGCCGCAGTACCAGCGTTTCTCGGCGAAGGCGAAACTGGCTGCGGCGCTGGCTGAGATTGCGCCAGGCAAGGTGGGCATTGAATCGGCCATCGCTGAGTCTGGCGAATCCCTGAGCACCACCCTGGCAGACTCCGGGCTTCCCAGCGAAAGTTCCCGCTGCACGACCATTTCCCTGCCGTTCAATGCTCCCGACTCGGTGACGATCCAGTGCGACCTGCAGCTGGACAACACCTATGGCGGAGGGACCCTCAGCCTGATCAGGGATGAACTCGGTGCATGGACGTGTGAAGGCACCATCGACGATCAGACGCTGCTGCCCGCAGCCTGCAGGTCCTGATAAATCTCATCGCATCTGCAGCTTCGGAGTCCTGACAGAGGACGTGAGGACTCCCTTGGCGTTCTGTATCTCACGCACTGGGCAGAGGACAACAATGAATTCATCCAGCAAAGAGGCTGACCGCAATCACGTGGCGTCGATGAGGCCGAGGGGCTTCACCTTGATCGAGCTGATGGTGGTCCTGGCCATCATCGGCATCCTCGGCGTGATCGCACTGCCGCAGTACCAACGATTCACGGTCAAGGCCAGGTTGGCCGCTGCACTCGCAGAGTTGGCACCGGGAAAAGCCGGCGTAGAGGCCATCCTGGCCGAAGGCACATTGTTGTACGACATATCGGTAACGCCCGAATCACTCGGCCTCCCAACGCCCGCGAAGTACTGCAGCGGGTTCACCGTACAGATGGAATTTGGCGACCTGAGATACCGGATGATCTGCTATGTGGGAACGCATGCGGCCTATGGCGGCAATCGCAGGATAGACCTTGTACTGGACAGGGATCTGAAGTGGCGCTGCACAAGCGACATTGAAGACAAGAGCCTGCTGCCGGAAGGCTGTCGCTCCTGAGCGGCGCCCTTCCATCGTCTCCGGAACGGGATTCAGCACCGGCCATTGCCAGTGCGTTGGATCCGGCGCGCCTTGCCCTGTCCCCAGCGTCGATACATGGCGGTCCAGCACGTCAGTTACTTCCGCACCATGCCTACACAAAACATCCCGAGGGACATTTTCCCGGTTGCAGCAGTCCGGCTGTCCAGAACAGCCGGTGTGCCTGCCGCGTTCGCCCCCACCCTCGTCATCGCCGATCCCAACCCCTGGGTCCGTCGTGAACTGGTGCGCAGCGTCCTGCCTCATCTGGAGGGCAAAGTGCCCGGCGAAGCCCGCTCGCCCGCCGAGGTCCTGATGCAGATCGCCAACCCGGACTGCAAGGTGCTGGTCGTCGACCCGTGCATGCCCACCCTGGGCCAGACCGATGGCATGCCGTTGCTGCGCCAGATCTGCTGCCTGCGCAGCGACCTGCTCATCCTGGTCCTGGCCCAGCAACCCCTGCGCGTACTGCAGGATCGCGAGCTGCCGGCGCAGATCAGGCACGTCTACGCGAAGACGGTCAACCCGGTGTGGCTGGGCCGCTTCATCAGCCAGGCACTGCGCGAGGGATCGACCGGCGTTACACCACAGGCGCCGGATGCAGCCCGGTAGCTGGTGCAGCAGTGGCAGGCAGCGCCTCGAAAAGCACGGCGTCCAGGCTGTTGCCCAGGGCCTCCACCCGCACCGTGCTGCCCTGGCCGGTCCGGCGGTGGTAGGCGTTGGCCCGGTCAACCGCAGCGTCGAACGCAGCGGCGCCACTGCTGAAGGCTTCGGCCACACCTGCGGCGGGGTCCAGCAGGGACCACTGCGCGGCACTGCACTTGACGGTAATGACCATGAGACGCTCCTTGTGGGAAACGCGCAGGGACAGTTGCCCCTTTGCTGATGCCGTCACCGTAGCCAGCCCATCAGCGCGGTCCTATCAGATAAGTACGAAAAGCCCGCACGCAGGTGTCAGAACCTGACCCTCATCACATCCCTGAGCTTGTTTAGCCTGTTCATTCCGTGATCCTTGTCACGGAGTCAGTTCGGCTTCACACTATCGTCACTAACAGGGGCCCCTTCCACATGCGCACCTTCATCTCGCAGCAGCGCGGGACGCTGCTCAAGTTCTATTTCGTGGCCAGCTATCTGGTGCTGATCGAGGAACTGATCCGCGCCGCCATGCATTGAGCGCTTGCTGCCGGCTGAGCCCGGGCGGAAACTGTTGCTTTAAAGGCATGGAGTCCGCCCGATGAAAGCGCTTCTTCTGATTCCAGCGCTGCTGGTCCTGTCCGCCTGCGCCAACCCGCATCAGGCGGCCGCCAGCGCCGATGCGGCGGCCCGCTCACCGGCCACACCGAAGGTCGGCGCTGATCGTGACGCCCACGGCTGCATCGGTTCGGCCGGCTACCAGTGGTGCGAGCACAGCCAGCGCTGCGAGCGGCCGTGGGAACTGGCACAGGCCCAAGGCCTGGCCAACACCGCCGAAGCCATCGATGCCTACTGCGCCAAGCCGGCCAGCCCGGCGCGCACGTGAGCTGCGCGCATCATGGCTGAATTGAGTCCGCTGCCCACCCTCGCGCCCGGCCGCTACCGTCATTTCAAGGGAGGCGAGTACGAAGTGATCGGCATTGTCCGCAGCAGCGAGACGCTGGAACCGCTGGTGCTGTACCGGGCGCTCTATGGCGAAGGTGGGCTGTGGGTACGTCCCTACCCGATGTTCGTCGAGCAGGTCCCCGGCAGCGGCGGGCCGCAGCCGCGCTTCGCGCGTATCGACGATTGAATCGGCTCTGCCGGCACGGCCGGCAGCTGCTGCCCGGCCCCAGGCCTGCGCTACAATCGTACCGTCCAGTCGGTTTCTTTCCGCCATGTCCGCATCTCCCTCCCGCTCGCGCCGCAAGGCGCCCGACAGCGTGCGCCAGTCACTGCTGCAGGCCACCATCGACGTGATCGCCGAGCACGGGCTGGCTGCCTTGACCGTGCAGGACGTCGCCGCCGCAGCCGGGGTCAGCAAGGGCGCGCTGTTCCATCACTTCAGCAGCAAGCAGGCGCTGGTCGACGCGGCCGTCGGCGCCCTCATCGGCGAGTTCGAAGCCCGGGTACGTGCATTGCTCGAGGAACTGCCACCCGGCCATGGCCGCTTCAGCCGCGCTTACGTGCAGGCCAATTTCGAGCACCTGCTGCAGCAGGAGCAGGAAAACGACATCGGCCTGACTCTGGGCAACCTGATGGAACCAGGCCTGCTTGCGCACTGGCGCGACTGGAAGCGCGCGATGCTGGCCGAGTTCCCCGACGAGGCCGGTGATCCGCGGTTGTATGCCGCACGCTGCGCCGCGGACGGCTACTGGGCCACCGCCTACGGGCGGCCACTGGACGAAGAAGAACGCATCAATGCACGGGCGATGGCCGAGCAGGCCCTGAAGCTGTGCGACCCGCAGTGAACCGGAGCCGATGATGAACCCCTACGCCTACCTCGCCGCCGCCATCGTGCTGGAAGTCATCGCCACGTCGCTGCTGAAAGCATCCGATGGCATGAGCCGACTGGCGCCGACGCTGGGCGCACTGGTCGGCTATGGGCTGTGCTTCTACCTGCTGTCGATGACCATGAAGTCGGTGCCGACCGGCATTGCCTATGCGATCTGGTCCGGCGTCGGCATCGTGCTGATCTCGCTGATCGGTCTGGTGGTATTCAAGCAGCGCCTGGACGCCCCTGCCCTGGTCGGCATCGGGCTGATCTGCGCCGGCGTGCTGGTGATCAATCTGTTCTCGCGCAGCAGCGCGCACTGAACGCGCTGCCACGCGATAACGGCTAGCTGACCTTCTTCGCTACGCTCATGCCGATCAGGAACAGCACCACGGCGATGATCAGGCCGGCCCAGAACAGGAACTTGGCGATGCCGACGGCGGCACCGGCAATGCCGCCGAAGCCGAGCACGCCGGCGATGATGCCGATGACGGCGAAGATGATGGCCCACTTGATCATGTCGATCCTTTCCCCACGGGGACTATAAACAGTGGGATCAGGCTAGGCCGCCGCCGATGCCGTACTCGTGAACGGGCCGCGTGCGCGGCGTGAATCAGCGCGGACGGAAGCGCAGCAGCGCGACCGCAAATGCCAGGAACACGCTGCCCACCAGGCGCTCGAACCAGCGCTGCGCGAATGGCTTGGCCAACCAGCGGCGCAGGCCATGGCCGCCGGCCGCGTACATCACGTACCAGAACAGCTCGCAGGCGGCGAACGTGGCGACAAGCACGCTGTACTGCAGCGCCTGGCCACGCGACGGATCGACGAACTGCGGCAGGAACGCGGTCGCGAACAACAGCAGCTTGGGATTGCTCAGCCCGACCAGGATCCCGCCGCGGAACACGGTCCATGCGCCGAGCGACCGCGCCATCGGCTCGGCAGCGTCCACCGCCACCGGCGACACCGGCCGGCAACTGTCACGCCACGCTTTCAGGCCCAGCCAGGCCAGATAGGCCACGCCGAGATAGCGCAGCACCTCGAACAGCATCGGCGAGGAATGCAGCAGCGCGCTCAGGCCGGCGGCCGATGCCGCCAGCACCAGCAGCATCGCCAACAGGCAACCGGCCATCGCCGGCACACTGCCACGGAAGCCGAGCCCGACGCTGCGGCCGAGGATATGCAGCATGTTCGGGCCCGGCGTACCGCACAGGACGAATACGGTGGCAAGGAACCACCACCAGGTGTGCAGGGCCATTCGACATCCACTCCAGAAGACTGCACAAGCATAGGCTGCAGCGCTACCCTGTGGCACATACAGCCCGGCATGGAACCGGCGGTTACAGATCGCCCGCGCCCCACCCGGGCGGCGATCCATGCTGCAATGGCAGCCCCTGGCATGGAGCACGGCATGAAGACCCTCGGCCTGATCGGCGGCATGAGCTGGGAAAGCTCGGCGCAGTACTACCGGCTCATCAACGAGGAGGTGCGGCGGCGCCTCGGTGGCGCGCATTCCGCGCAGCTGCTGCTGTGGTCGGTGGATTTCGCCGGCATCAAGCAGCTGCAGCATGACGGCGACTGGGATGCGCTGGGCGACCACATGGCCGATGCCGCACGGCGCCTGCAGGCCGGTGGCGCCGACCTGCTGCTGGTCTGCACCAACACCATGCACAAGCTGACCGACCGCATCGAAGCGGACTGCCCGCTGCCACTGCTGCATATCGCCGACCCGACCGCCGCCGCGATCGTGCAGGCTGGCGCGCGCAGGGTCGGCCTGCTCGGCACCGCCTTCACCATGGAACAGGATTTCTACCGCAGCAGGCTGCAGGACCGCTTCGGCCTGGAGGTCCTCATACCCGACGCGGAGGATCGCCACAACGTGCACGACATCATCTACCGCGAACTGATCGCCGGCGTGGTCAGCGAGCAGTCACGGCAGGCCTATGCCGCAGTGATCGCGCGCCTGGTCGAGCGTGGCGCGGAGGCGATCATCCTCGGCTGCACCGAGATCATGCTGCTGGTGCGGCCGGAGGACAGCGCGGTGCCGCTGTTCGACACCACTACGCTGCATGCGCTGGCTGCGGTGGACGCGGCGCTGGCCTGAGGCACAGCGATACGTGCGCGGAATCAGTCCGCGTCGCGTATCTCCAGTGCGGTGACCAGCCAGTCGACCACGGCCTGCGAATCACAGAGGAAGAACACGGCATCACCCGATCGCGCCTCGGTCAGCAGGCGGTACACGGTGATCGCCACGCCCGACTGGCTGGCAATGAATGCCTCCGGGCTGCGCGGCCCTTCGGCCTGCCTGGCCACGGCCTGCAACGCGATGCGGGCGGCCGCCGTGGCTGGCGGCTCTGCGCCGCGGGTCAATTCCAGCCCGCGCAGGCCCCAGGCAACGAACACATGCTTGCCCTTGAACGTGGTGTCCAGGACGCACACCTCGGCAGCGTCTCCGCCCGCCGAGCGATGAATGACGATACTGCTGATCAACGCAACCCCCTGTGGTCGTCGTGGTCCGCGCATCGTCCTCCACAGGCCGCGCACACGCCAGTGACGGCAGCCACAGGCCGCGCCGACAGGCGTGGGAGACATGTAAAAAGGTGTAACCCGATGCGACCGGATGTGCAGCGATGATACGGGATGTAAGCCGCTGCATGGACCCGCGCGCACTACTAAATCCCCCCTGAGCCCAGGATGCAGCGATCCGTTCCGGGCAGCGTGGACTGCGCCATTCTTGCCGCCCGTTCCCGCACCCGAGGCCCCCAATGATCCATCGCCTGCTGCTGCCCATCGGCGGCATTGCCCTTGCCCTTTCGCTGGCCGCCACCACCGTGGCCGCCCGCGATTACGACGCCGACGCGTTGCCGCCACTGCGCTGCGAATCGCAGTTCAACAAGACCGCACAGTGCCCGATCGAGGGCCCGATGCGCCTGGCCAGGCAGTTGTCGGTCACCCGCTGCGTGGAAAACCAGAACTGGGGCCAGCGCCGCCGCATGCTGTGGGTCACCGACGGCTGCCGCGCCGAATTCGTCGCCGACGATTACGGTCGCTGGCCTGGACGCGGCCGCGGCCATGAGCGCGACGATGATGGCCAACGGCTGGTGTGCGAGTCGTACGAGAAGAAGGAAAAAGAATGCCGCATCCGCGTGCGCCATGAGGTCCGCCTGGTCAAGCAGAAGTCGGTGACGGCCTGCATCGAGGATCGAAACTGGGGCTGGGACCGCCGCGGCGTGTGGGTCAGCGACGGCTGTCGTGCCGAGTTCCGGGTCTTTTGACTGCCGGCCACGCGCTGGCTGCGACGGATCAGTGATCGCGACCGGCGCGCTCGATAGACTGCATGCAACCGCCCGAGGAACGATTGATGACATCGCCGGATCCCGCCACGATGACGCTGCAGATCCGCGAGGCCCGCCCCGTCGATGCCGCCGCGCTGATCGCGCTGGACAGTGTGGCAGCACACGACCCGCGACGGGCGACGCAGATCGGCCAGTGGCTGGCGCAGGGCCAAGTGCACGTGGCCGAGCAGGATCGCGTTGCTGTCGGCTATCTGGTCATCCATCACCACTTCTTCGGCGAAGCCTTCGTTGAAATGCTGATGGTGGCGCACGCGCAGCGCGGCCGGGGCATCGGTGCCGCCCTGCTTCGCCACGCCATTGCGCGACGCGGCGGCGGCAAGCTGTTCACCTCCACCAACAGCTCCAACAGCGGCATGCAGTGCCTGCTTGCTGCGTCGGGCTTCGTCGACAGCGGCATCGTGCACGGCCTGGACGAGGGCGATCCGGAGCTGATCTACCGGTTCGCCGGTGAGTGATCGCGCTGCGCCACGCGCACAAAAAAAACCCACGCATCGCGGCGCAGGCTTCTTGATTCATCACAGTGGTCGGGACGGCCGGATTCGAACCGACGACCCTCTGCCCCCCAGGCATCGTCACAGATGGGCATACCCTGTTGATCAGAAAGGAATTCTGCCCCACTGGGAACACCCCAAAAGTGCAGATTGCGCCCCAATCCGATCAATCACTTACGCGCAGATAGGGTGCAGCTCCGCCCTCCTATACACCCCGCCGCATCTGCTCCAGCCCTGCCCTCACCCACGCTTTGCTGCGGACGTCCCTCGCTCGAGGTTTCGTCTCCCCCGGCGGCTTGCGCGGCTCCAGCGCTGCCTTGATCCGCTCAATCTCCTTCGACCCAGCCTCGGCCAGGCGTCGAGCCTGTTGCTGCTGCTCGCGGGTCGGCGGCAGGCCGGGCAGTGGACGGCGCAACTGGATCGGCGTGCTGTCGGTCAGCCGGGCGACGGCCTCACGCAGAGGCAGCTCGGGATACAGACGTGCTGCGCACCAGCGCTCGGCGTAGCGCTTCGCCTGGCGGACGCTGGCGGCGCGCACTTCCTTCACCTGCCACATCTTCTGGCCTTCCATCCATAACCTGACTCCGGGACCGTCATCAGGCGTGACGCTGTCCGTCTCGCGGCCGTTGTACCAGAGCGCTCACCGGTCTGGACCCAGCCATAGGGGATCGGGGCGGTGCGGAAACCTTGGTAGCCGTGCGAGGTATGCATGACCGGAAGGATACGACCGGCGGTCGCAGATCCTGCGAACGCGCCAGCAACCTGCCTGAATCGTTCGGGCAGAGTCGAGCCATAGTCGACCCTGTGCCGGGGCGGCGCTGCTCACGCGCCCCCCGGGTTGAGCAGCCTGCGGCCCCGGATCCGGCAAGGTCAGGATGCCCGTCTTGGCCGGCTGACACCATCGGGCAACCTCGCCCTGTTGGGTCGGGCTGTCCCTACACGCCCCGGGCACGGCCAGCCGGACTACCCTGCGGCCATGTGCGGCCGATTCGTCCAGCTCCCCGTGATCGACTTCGGCCAGCTGGGGCTGGCTGATCTTGCCCCGGCTTGGCCGAGATCCAGCCAGCTACAATCTGGCGCCGACGCAGCGCGCCTCGGTGATCCTGGACCGCGGCGAAGGCCGGCAGGTCCCCCGACTGGCATGGGGCCTGCTGCCGTTCCGGGCCAAGGCCAAGGGTCTGCAGGGCTCGACCATCAATGCCAGGATCGAGACGGTGGCCACCGAGCCCGCCTTCCGGTCGGCCTTTAAGAAGCGTCGCTGCGTGATCCCGATGGCCGGCTACTACGAGTGGTCGGTGAGCCCCGAGGACGGCAAGAAGGATCCGTGGTTCATCCACGCCACCCGGCCGCTGCTGGCCGCTGGCCTGTGGGAGGACTCCAGCCCGCTGCTGCCCGATGGCAACCTTGGCACCTTCACCATCATCACCGGAGACAGCAGCGGGGTCTCGGCCGACATCCACGACCGCATGCCTGTGTGGCTGCAGGCCGATCAGATCGATGAGTGGATGGCCGCCAGCCCCGACGACGCCATGGCCATGCTGCTGGCCAGCGAGCCGCCGGCGATGGAGGCGTACCGGGTCAGCCGCGCGGTAAATACACCGCGCAACAATTGCGAAGACCTGCTCCAGAAGTCCGCGTGATGCCCGCGCCAGTGTGGGCGGCTGTCGTCCCAGCTTTTGATGAGCGGCCCTCCGAAATCCCTCCCTCTCCATCGGCCTCCGCGGATGTTGTGATCCAACGGCAGCGGCGCAAGGGCGGAACCCACAACATTTTGGACTAAAGTTCCAAGGACGCCGGCCGCTGGCCTGTGAGCGAACATGGAGGAGTAGTGGCAACGGATGAACGAGACAATAGTTGAAAGGCAGAACCGCCGTCGAGAAAGGCAGAAGCTCAAAATATCGAGACTCATCACCGCAGCGGCAGCCATTACCTTCCTATTCTGGGCACGCAAACAATTTAGGCGCGGAGTACTGCAAACATCCCAAAATAACGACTCCACAGCCACGACAACAAAATCGCACATCGAAAATGATTCATTCAAACCAGACCCCTTAGTTCCGCCATTGCGTGAGCTCAAGGACCCTTTACTTGACTTCCTGTACACCTCGCTGGTTTCATACCTTTCCGTTGGGCTCGCCTCGGGCCTTCTGCTACTTACCGAAGCCTATGCCCGGGCGGACATAGCGAAAGTGGCAACTCAAGCATTGTCTGGACTCTCCTCAGTTCCGCTGATGGCTGCGTCGGTAGTGCTCATTTCGGTCAGCTCCCTGGTGCTCATTGCCATAGTATCCGCCCCCTTCTCCCCAAACATCGAACGGCTCGCCAGTCTCCACAAGCCATTCAACGGAATAATAGCTTTCTCTACGCAGCTTCCCTTCGCAATAGCAGGCGTAGATTTGGCCACGAGCTTTAAAATGGCCATAGCATTTAGTGGCCCCGCCCCAATGTACTATCACACATGGCTGGCCGGGATTTGCCTCGGAATTGCGATGATGGAGAGCATCCTCGCGTACTTGGTCAGGCGAGCATCACGCCCCACTCAAAGGCTCAAGCAGTGGGCGAGCACGGTATTTTTTGTGTGGGGAGCACTAATTCTCCTACTGACAGTCGCGGTGGACGTGATTGACTGGAGAAACGTCACAGATCCAGAGAAGATTTGCCGGGCGGAGGCCGACGACCCGACTAGATCGACAGTTCAAGCACGGGAAGATTAGGAGCGGCCTCGATCAGCCTGCCTCCGCGCACCCACACGTTGTACGGCAATGCTAGCTGCAGCTGGCCGAACGCCCGCATCTGTACGTCGTCATACGTCGTCAGCGTGCTGGTGCCATCACTGTTGTGTGCGGTGACGGTCGCCAGCAGTCGAGGACTGCTGCTGACCAGTTCGCCGAATTGATCCCAAAGATCAGTCCGCATCGCTGTAGTGCCTCTCAAGTGTTACGGTCTGCTCGATCACCACTGCCTGCTGATCGATCACAACATCAACGCGCAGCGATTCGCACTGCCCGTGCCATCTCCCCGCAGCGTCAACGACCTCCACCAAGTCCAACGGCATGATAGGACCGACCTCACCTGGTCTAAGTGGATTGGGAAACAGCGGCATGGTGAGGTCGACAGCGGCTTGCCCACCGCGATCGCTGAGGATGTTCCGACCGCGCTCGGCGCCGGCAGCAGCAACATTGATCAGCGGACTGCTGACCTGTTGCGCGAACAGCTGACCTGCCTCGCCGTCCTTGCGCACTTTGCAGGTGATGCCCTTCCCCGGCAGCTCACCGGTGACCAGCACTGCATCGTACAGCGGCGCGCTGCGCATCCGGTACGACGACCCGCAGCTGCCGCGCAAGGCGACCCTGACCGATCTAGGCCTTGCTGCCGCAGAGGCCGAGATCGCCAAGGCACGCGACCTGGCGCTCACGGCATGAGCGTGCAGCCCATCCTGCCAGTGGAGCAGCAATTCGCCACCGGCCATCAAGGCGAGTCGCTCGTGCTGATGGTGTGCCAGGGCTGGCTATGGGCCGGCCTCTACACCGCCGCGCCGCGCGAGTCGCTCCTGAAGGTCGCCGCCAGCGCCAGCCGGAGCGTGGGGGTATCGCACCACTCGCTCACCCTCGGCGGCGTCACGTTTTCCCTCAACCGACTTGCCGCACAGGCCGCGCACCGCTGGCTCGACCGCCAGGGCGTGCGCGTTCGGTCGATCTCCCCCATCAACCGCGCTACGCGCCGCACGCGAGGAATCCCCGCATGAGCCGTTCTGTTGTGATCTATGGGCCGCACCTGTGCGGCAATAACGCCAACGCGCAGGAACTGCGCGAACACTTCGGCCTACAGGCCGTGATTGAAGACTGGGATGGGCACAGCAGCTATCCGCTGGATAACACACTGGTCCTGACTGAGAACCCCGATGCTGTCGCCGACAGCTCATCCAAGGTGATGCACCACGGCTGGGCCATGCGCGCACTGATCGCGGAGTCCCGAGCATGAGCGCACGCCCGCAGCAGACCGGCCGTGCCGCCGAAGTGCGCAACGTCCTCGCCATGTTCCCGCTGGGCGCCACGGTCGAGCAGATCAAGACCGCTGGCCGCATCAACAGCACGCACCAGGCTATCGGCTACACGCTGAAGGGGTTGGCGCGCAGCGGGCAGGCCATATGCCACCGCTCGGGCGTGCGCGGGGGTCTGGCGCCTCTCTAGCCACACGCAGCATGCAATTGCCCCGCTGCGCGCGGCACCTGCCCGGGTGCAGCCGGCCAGCACGCCAGGTCCGCTTACAGGCGTCAGTGACGCGGCGACCACGATCCGACATCGGGCACTGGACCGGCAGCAATTGGCCGACGAGCTGGACGCCTTCCTCGCAGCGGGCGGGCACATCGAGGTGTTGGGACATACACCACTTCGCCCGCTGATGAGCCGGCACGCGGCAAACCACGGCAGCTATGCGGAGCGCATGGCAGCCCATGACATTGACTGAGGCAACCATGAGAAGCGAATTGCACGCAGCGACCGTCACTGAACCCGGCAGGCCCGGCAGCACCTACTCCGATGGCCCTGCGTGGCATGCGTTCGGACTGAGCCGCGCCGCCTATCACGCTGTGCCACGCAGCACGCTGCAGTCGATACCGGTCGAATGGCAGGCGCGCTTTGTCGCGCTAATGGTGGAGGCACGCGCAATGCCGCCGGATGAGGCGTTCCCTGAGTACCAGGTGATCCGTATCGAGGGTGGCGAGTTTGCCCACGACCCCAATCGGCGCTATCGCCACGCCGCGCCCTTCCCCCTTCGCTCTGCTGGCGCCGAGCAGGCCTCCACAGCGCATGCGCTCGCTGGCGCTTTCGTCAACACCGATACCCAATTTGATCAGGCACGCCGATGACCGAGAAAGTCACCACTCTCTCCATGAACTGCCCCGTCCTGCGCGACGCATTCGAAACGATCAGTGCGATCGCGGTCGAGGCCGTGTGGCTGCCGAACCAGGCGAAGACGATCACGCTCGCCCAGGCCCAGACCGCGCTGCGTGATCTGCATCACCGCCTTCCTCGCATGCAGGATCTGCGCGTGTTCGAACCCGCCGTAACCGCCTATGTCTCGACTCTGCGCAGCAGCATGCAGGACGGCGACACGCCGCTCTGCGATACCGCCCGGGCCCGGTTGGCGCAAGCGACCGAGCTGCTGGAGCTGGTCAGGAATCAGTCCCGCACCGCCGTCGATCCGGCGGACCCGTGGCGCGGCCTGTACCACCCGAGTCGCCTCCCAGCGCGCAATGCCGACGGCGAGATCCTATGCCATCCGGACGTACCGGCGTGGGCCGATGGTCGCGAGGTATCGCTGCAACCGCTCTTCCTTGCGCAGGGCTTCGACCTGGCCGTGATCGAGGGCGAGTTTTCCGAAGAGGGAATCGGATCTGGAATCTTCAGCGCGGCGCAGGAGCTGCACGACTGGAATCCGAAGGAACCCGGCGATGACTGGCGTCTCGTCTGGTTGGGCGAGACCGAGGACGGCCTCGCTGCCTGGTTCGTGCAGCCGCTTGCGATCGTCGTGATGGAAGCCAGGAAAGCCGATCATGGCTGACTGCACAAACGCTTGCCTTACGTTTTCGTACGACGACGTTGGCGGCGGCGGTCACCCCATCACCGTATCGCGCCAACCGAGCGACCTTGCACCACTACCTGCGCGACAAGATGGACATGATCGACCTGGTGGCATTGGGAGTGGCGGCGTGAGCGAAGATTGGCGTGCAGCGGATGGCTTCGAGATCCTACTTCGGTTCCGGGTCAATAAGCGCGCGCAGGTCCGTGTAGTCTGTCCGCTCTACGCCGACAAAATCTTGGAAGTCGCCTGCGTACTGGATCGACGCATTCAGCATCCAGCTGAGTTGCTTCCGCAAGCCGCGGAACTCGCTGAACGCACCGGCATAGAGAACATGGGATTTTCCGCCCAGATCCTCGGGATCCTGGGTGACACGAATTTTTGCTCGCATTCGCTTTGCAAGATCGTTGAGCGATCGGCTTGCGCCAATCAGGGTCCCAGCGTCAGGACCCAATGCATTGGGCAAGTTGTGGATGCGGTCTTCAACGGTCTCGGCAACGGCTACGAAGCTCAGAGCAGTCTCATCCAAAGCAATGACTAGCGCGTGTCCGCTCTTGATTCCCATGGCGGCAGTCTCCCACTCGATGGCGGCGTGAAGAGCTTTAAGCGTCGCTGCAAGTCGCCCGGGAAGAACGGTCATCTCCACAAGCATCAAACGTCCGAGTATCCCTGCAGTGTCCTCGCGAAGCTTGACTGCCTCGCCGTGCTGCTGAGCAGCGATCTCCGTTGCCTTTTCGGCTATCTCAGTCGCTCGCTTCGATGTTCCGTGCGCGAGCACCGCCACGAAAGTGGTGGCAGCTGCCGCGCCTACGCCCACAACGACCGCGGCCCAGTCGGCCACATTTCCCCAATCCACCGCGAGCGGACATATCGCCATCGCCGTTTCCCCATGCCCATGATGGATCCGATTCTGCCATGACCGGTACCCGCTACGACTGCCGGCTGCCGAAGCGCACCGGAGGCTTCGCCTCGGGCCGGTCCATCGACAAGGCACTGGGCGACCACGCCCTCACCTACCGCCTGTTCCGCCGCGACCACCGCCGTGCAATGCCCATGCACGCGGAAACCCTTCTTGCCCATAAAAACCGTGCTGTGATCGCCGGCCAACTGCGCCGGGGGCGCCGCGTCCTGAGCGACCAGGTGGACGACATCGATATGGTGGCGCTGCGGTCAGCGGCCTCGCGCGGCGTTTGGATAGCGATCCTAGCGCTTTGGCGCCATCGCAGAAGCAGTTGGCAAGAAGCTACTCACTTCTTGGTGGAGCGCGTCAACCCAGTCTTTCAGACTACGAAAGTCGTCTTTAATAGCCGCAACCTCTATGTTCGACGCGTCAAAACGGCTGCGGCAAATCGCAATGCAACTGCGTACGCGCCGGAGGCTATGTTCGATGTGAAAAAGCTGCACACGCTGCGACTCTTCGAAGACATAGCGATCAGGCACAAGAGGATTGACGGGCAAAGAATCCTCACAAACTCCAAAAAAATCTATCAGTGGCCGGAACGCTCTCTTGGAGAGAATCGTCGGCAAAAGATCAGCCTCAAAACTGTGCACCAGGGCTTGCGCATATGTTGCCGCCTCCAAGTCCATCACCCAGCGCTGGTGCTGAGCTCTCTTTCTCTCGAACTCACCAAGCAGCCCTGCGTCTACCTCTCCCTTTCGATGAAGATAAGTCATCAGCGCAATCACGCCGGCAATGAAACCGACCACCCAAGTTCCGATCGCAGCGGATACGCCTGCGTAAGCGGCAATTGCATCCCACCACACCACGCAGTCATCGACGCCCAAAGGACTGCACCGAAAAACTCCATCAAACCACTTCATTCCCTGATCCCCCTGTGGACTCGCCAGCATTCTGCCACGCAGTCGCGCCGGGTGGAGAACTGCCATGGCTGACCAGCTGCTCACCGCTGCAATGGTCCACATGTTCGCCCTGGCCGGGTTCATGGCCGACATCGACACCCTGTGGGCGATCAGCCGCGCATGCCGCGCCGCCCGAAATGGGCTGCGCTGGTGCTGGCGGAGGTGCGCTCATGGATAAGAAGCCGGACTTCATCATCTGCGACCCGCAGCCCTGTGCGTACCAACGCCGCGACGAACTCCCCGCAGACACTGGCGGCCTTAGCAAGTGGCATGAGATTGGCCGGGATTTCTATATGGAACTTGAGCGGTTGCAGAAGGACGCCCCGGGTGTTGTGCGGGGGATCCAACTGCGAAAGCTCTATGCGGCAAAGGAGGACTGACGATGCGAGTCCTGATCGCCTGTGAGTACAGCGGCGCTGTCCGGGATAACTTCCTTGGGGGGGCACGAGGCCATGAGCTGTGACCTGTTACCGACGGATATTCCTGGACCGCACTACCAGGGCGACGTGCGCGACGTGCTGGATTACCCGTGGGATCTGATGATCGCCCACCCGCCCTGCACCCATCTGTCGGTCAGTGGCGCGCGGCATTTCGAGGCCAAGCGCATGGATGGCAGGCAGCAGTCGGCGGTGTCGTTCTTCATGATGCTGGCGAAGGTCGATATCCCGATGATCGCCATTGAGAACCCGGTTTGCATCGTGTCCTCGACGTGGCGCCAGCCGGACCAGGTTATTCAGCCTTGGCAGTTCGGGCACGGGGAAACCAAGGCTACGGCGCTGTGGCTGAAAGGGCTGCCCCGCCTGACTCCAACGAACATCGTGGAAGGCCGAGAGGATCGCACCCACCGCATGGCGCCCGGGCCTGACCGCTGGAAAGAGCGCAGCAAGACCTATCCCGGCATTGCTGCAGCGATGGCGGACCAGTGGGGATCAATTCTGCACCTGCGGAGGATGTCCGCATGAACACCGCCACCGAGCAGCTGCGCGCCGCGCTGGCCACGAACTGAAGGAGACCAGCATGCAACTGATGACCCCCGAGCGGTGGCTGGCCCGTTACTTCGAAGAAGGCAGCCGCCCGTCTATGCAGGTGCTGCAGCGGCTGCTGCGGGAGGGCAAGCTGCCCGGCCGCAAGGTCGGCGGCACCTGGTTCATCGACGAACACGAATGGCTCGCCGGCGGCGATGATCTTGTCGCGCGAGTATTGGGTGAGGCAGCCTGACGATGGCACCGAGACAACGAAGCAAGAGCCGCCAGGGATGGTCGGCCAACCTGTATCCCAATCGGGAGGGGTTCAAGTACCGGCACCCGGTCACGAAGAAAGAGACGTGGATGGGCACCGACCAAGCCCGCGCGTTCGCCGCGGCCAAGAAGCTCAACGCGCTGCTGATCCCCACCAACGACTTGGTCGCGCGGGTCATCACGCCCGGCGAGACGGTGGCTGATGCGATTGTCGTGTTCCGCCGCGATGACGTGCCCGGCAGGAAGTGGGCGCCGAAGACGGCCGAGGTCTACGAAAGCGTGATCCGACGCATCGAGGCCGGGCTGGGTTCGAAGGCAGTGGCCGACGTGACGGTGAAGGTGTGCGCCACCTTCATCCGCGAGGTGACCGAATCCGACCGCGCGCGCCAGCAGTTCCGGCTGGTGTTGGGCTGGATCCTTGCCTGCGCCGTGGAAGAAGGCTAGATAGATACAAACCCCGCTCTGGCGACGCGCCGGTTCCAGCACGAGCGGAAGCGCGTGCGCCTGACGCTCGACGTGTACCGTGCCATATGGGACCAGGCCGCACCCTGGCTGCGCAACGCCATGGACCTGTCGCTGGTGACGCTGCTGCGCCGCGAGGACGTGGTGACGGTGAAGTTCTCCGACGTTCGTGACGGCCACCTGTGGATGGTACCGTCGAAAACCGAGGGCTCGACGAACGTTCGACTACAGATCGCCGTGGCCGGGCCGCTGCTCGACCTGCTGACGCGATGCCGCGATGACGTGGTTTCGCCGTTCGTGATCCACCGACTGCCGGAGAAGGCCAGGCCCAGCGACAAGCGCGCGAAGGACCGAGCGCACCACACGCAGGTGTTGCCCGAGCAGCTGTCGCGTGCGTTCGCGAAGGCACGCGATGCTGCCGGCGTGGGTGGCGAAGCGCCGCCAACCTTCCATGAGATCCGCAGCTTGGGCGGCGCGCTGTTGCGCGATGCGGGCTGGACGACCGAAGAGGTGCAAGTATTGATGGGGCACGCTTCCAAGTCGATGACCGAGCACTACTTGGACGGCCACGACGCGCCTTGGACGGAAGTCCACGCAGGTGCGGACCTAGTCCGGTGATCGCTTACGATTCGGGACAGGCTATGACTATCTAACGGAATGAGCATTTGCCCGAATCAATGGCAATCCGATCACGCATCCAGCGCCCGCAGTAACGCGCGTGATCGGCTGTGGACAGTACCGCTAGCTTTGTAGGAATTCCCCTACACCCTTGTTCCCTCTTCAAGTGGCAGACTACGTATCGTTACGCCACCGAGGCGTAAGGCCAGCATTGCTAGAGGGGGCAGCATGGTTACGTCAGCAAAAAAGGCTGGGAACTCCAAAAAGAACGGGTTTCCCACTGAAGTCAGCGCAGCTCCGAACAAGGACTTCTTTGTTGAGATGCTCACGCGAGACATTGAACTGGGGGATGCAATTCTTGACTTGCTCGACAACTGCGTCGACGGAATCGTGCGCGGAATTAAGTCAAAGAAACCCAGCACCAAACCATACTCCAAGTATTATGCAAACATAACCATAAATAAGAACAAGTTCGAAATTGAGGACAACTGCGGCGGCATTCCACTAGAACTGGCGCGCAGCAAAGCGTTTCACATGGGGCGACCACCAGGGCACTCTGACGACGCGGCTACCGTTGGCATGTATGGCATCGGGATGAAGCGCGCCATCTTCAAAATTGGGCAGAATACTGAGGTGAAGTCCAGAAATGGCGACGACGCGTTTGCGGTCACCATTTCAAAAGCTTGGCTTGCAAACAAGGATGAGTGGAATCTGCCAATCCGGAAAGTGCCACTTGCACAAATGAAAGCCGAAGGAACCATAATCTCAATTACGGACCTTCGCCCCGAAATCGCTCGTCGCTTCGACCCCAGCAAAGATTCGTTCGTCGAAGACTTTTCAACCTTCGTCTCACAGCACTATTCAATCATCATCTCCAAGGGATTCACCGTCCGAATCAACGGGGTCGCGGTCAGGCCTACCCAATTCCGACTATTAATGAATGAAAAGGGGAGCAAGTCGGCCGCTGGCGGCAGAATTGCACCGTTCGTGGTGGAAACGAACATCCAAGGCGTTGCAGTCACGATTGCGGTTGGTCTATATAGAAACCTTCCGTCAGAAGACGAAGTCGAGCGTGAGCAAGAGGAACGGGCAAGCAAAGATGACGCCGGCTGGACGATTGTTTGCAATGATCGCGTCGTAGTCTATAGGGATAAGACTCGACTCACGGGCTGGGGCGAGGCGGGTGTGCCCGCGTACCACAGCCAGTTCATTGCTATATCTGGCATCGTAGTGATGCAGTCAACGGATCTTTTCAAACTCCCCCTGACCACGACCAAACGCGGCATCGATCCTTCTTCAGAAGTATTCTCAATAACGAAGGATTTCATGCGCGAGGGAATTAAGTATTTCACAAAGTTCACAAACCGCTGGAAGCGCCTCCATCAGGACCGCGATAACTTATACAAATCGTCTGACCTGCATTCACTTGACTCCATAGTCGCCAATATTCCTGCTTCGGACCGGACTATTATTCGCGCGTCAGCGAAAGGTGCCGGAGGCACGAAGTACTCGCCGAAGCTCCCCTCTCCTCCAACAGTGGAGAAAGAAGTTCGAGTTACCTTCTTTAGGCCTAGAGCCCAGATTGAGCTCCTCTCAATGGCGCTTTTCGACGAGCCGAATGTCTCGCCCTCAGACGTCGGACTCGCTTGCTTCGAACGGGTGTTCGAAGAGGAAGGCCAGTAATGTCGGTCCAGGCATTCTCGTATCAACTTCGACCCGGAAAATTCATTGACCGAAGTCTGTTCATTGAACTACTTCAATTGCTTGATCGCCAAGGCTCCAAAGCAGGCTCCTTACGTGAGGCAATTTACATCGGATTTGGCGGTCCGTGCATGGAGGATCACAGAGCACTTCATGCCGCACTTGGCTTGTCGAAGATGATATCGATCGAGAACGATGCAAACGTCTTTCTGCAACAGCAATTCAATCGCCCGCTGAGGGAGATCAGCTGCCTACAAATCGATGCCAAGGACTTTGTGGACGAGTTCGACGCTCATCTGCGTGACCACAAGGTGGCCGCCTCGGCTAGGAAGATTATTTGGTTCGACTTCGAGAAATCTGAAGAGCTGTCTGGACAGCTCCAGTCCCTTCAAAGCCTAATCGGGTTGGCCAACGCGGGCGACGTGCTTCGACTCACCGTGAATGCCCATGCATCTGCTCTGGGCAACATGCGTGAAGGTGAGCAGGAACCTAGCCTGAGAGCAAGGCGGCTGAGCAAGCTTCGTCAGCTTCTAGGAGATTTTGCGCCTGCTGATCTCAATGAGGACTCTACCAAGGGTAGAGAGCTGCCCAAGGCAATTCACTCCGCCATCAAGTTGGCCGCACTCGCTGCGACGAGTCGCTCCGGCAAGACATTTCTTCCTCTGCTAACTGTGAGCTACGCCGACGGCCAAACGATGCTAACGGTTACAGGCATCGTACTTGAGGACGATAATGTGAAGGCGTTTCTTGATGCTACAGGATTGAGAAAATGGGCATTCTACGCGGACGGCTGGGACAAGATCGAGAACGTGTCCGCTGCGCCATATCTCACCCTCAGGGAGCGTATGCACCTCGACCAAGCTGTAATGGGGGGGCGCAACAAGCTGCCCGTCAAACTTAACTATCTAAGAAATGTCCAGAATGTTGGCGGAGAGATTGAGTTAATAAAACTATACAGACGGTACCAGCGGTTCTTCCCCCGCTTCCAGCACGTCGAGATCTGACACGCTCCGGCCGGCGACCATCGGGCCGGAGCTACATTAGCGAACGCACACGCTTAAGGATCGCTTCCGCCAAGAGTGGACTAACGCTGTTTCCTATCTGTCGGAACGAGTGCCATTTGGTTGGATGAAACTGAAACCAATCGGGGAACCCCTGGAGACGTGCAGCCTCGCGGGGTGAGATCACTCGAGCATGCCTGTGATGGATCGGGCGCACAGCTTGAAAGCTTCCCCGATCAGACGCAGTTCCCGCGCGCAATGTCGGGCACAGACCATCGGCTTTGAGCCTAGGGGCTCGGGAAATCTTGTCAGTGCCACCTTGGGGAACCAAGCTAAAGCGCGCAGTAACCTCGGGGCTATGGATCGTTCCCAAATTCCCCGAAACTAGTTTTTTGTCGCGGAGACATGCGATCGACTCCGCACAGCCTACCCCTGCTGGGATGTGCCCTACAAGTCGAGCGTAGAACGGATCTGACTGATCTAGACCCTTTACGACTCTCCAACCCTGCTCTGCGGACTGCCAGCTGCTGCGCACTTGAGGCAGACCAGCCAAGGCGGCACCCACGGTCACCGCCTCGCGCTCGACCTTGAATAGCTCATCCGCCGAGATGTGGCCAACAGATCCCGGGTCGTAACCAAAGAAGAAAACTCGTGGGCGGCTAGTTGGAGCCCCCATGTCACTTGCTGCGACCTGGCGAATAGGCAAGACAATGTAGTCGGCTGGGATAAGTCGAAGTGCGGCCTCTACGACTGACCTGTTTCTATCTGCGAGTATTCCTGGAACGTTCTCTGCGAGGAAGAATCGAGGCCTAATTTCGCTAACGAGTCTGAAGAAATCAGAGAACAGGTTGTTCCTCGGATCCTGCGGGTCGCGCTTTCCCATGTCACTGAATCCCTGACACGGCGGACCTCCTATCAATCCGTCCAAACGCCGACCATCCAGCTTTGCCGCCTTCAAAAGTTCGTCGCCAGTAACCTTACTGACATCCCAATTTAGGTGATTTGCCTTTGGGAAGTTCACAGTGTGCGTAGCAATTGCGATCGGATCTAGTTCCGCCGCAGCGGCGATGTCGAAGCCCGCACGAGCAGCCCCGAGGCTCATTCCACCTACGCCGGCGAACAGATCAATCACTGAGAACTTCTGGCGCAACGAGTCGGAATTGTCGATTTGCTGGGCCAAGGCCGCCTTCCTGTGGTTTCTTTGCGCAGATTATAAGTCGCCCACCTTATCAAGTCGATCGACGACGGCTCCCACGCTTTGACAACCTCCTAACACCCGCCCGCGCAGCTGGTATGGCGTGCATAGGGTGGAGATAAGGTGGAGATAGGGTGCAGAAAGAAAAAGGCTCGCACGACGAAGTGCAAGCCTTTGATCTTATTACCAAAATTGGTCGGGACGGCCGGATTCGAACCGACGACCCTCTGCCCCCCAGGCAGATGCGCTACCAGGCTGCGCTACGCCCCGACTGATGCTGCGATGTGCCCGCCAGTGCGGCGGGCCGTGAAGTATAGCGGATTACGAGGGAAATGGGATCAGCGGCGCAGCAACTGCAGCACTTCTTCCAGCTCCATGCGCACCTGCTTGATGATCTGGTTGCTCAGCGCCGATTCCTCGCGGGCATCGGGACCGTCCAGTCGCAGGCGTGCACCGCCGATGGTGTAGCCCTGTTCGTACAGCAGGCTGCGGATCTGCCGCACCATCAGCACGTCGTGGCGCTGGTAGTAGCGGCGATTGCCTCGGCGCTTGGCCGGTTCAAGGCTGGGAAACTCGGTTTCCCAGTAGCGCAGGACGTGCGGCTTGACGTCGCACAGCTCGCTGACCTCACCAATGGTGAAGTAGCGCTTGGCCGGTATCGGCGGTAGTTCGCGGTTACTGCCCGGATCCAGCATAAGCTTCCACCCGCTCCTTGAGCTTCTGGCCCGGACGGAAGGTCACCACCGTACGGGCGGAAATCGGAATTTCCTCGCCGGTCTTGGGGTTGCGGCCCGGGCGCTGGTTCTTGCGCCGCAGGTCGAAATTGCCAAAGCCCGACAGCTTCACCTGACGTCCCTGTTCCAATGCTTCACGCAGCACATCGAAAAACGCGTCGACGAATTCCTTGGCTTCCCGCTTGTTCAGACCGACTTCGTCGAACAGCTTTTCCGCCATCTCCGCCTTGGTCAATGCCATTGCCTGCTACCCCCGAGTGCTGCCCGCTCAGCCGCGGATCCGGGCGTGGTGTTCACGCTCGATGGCAGTGACCGCCTCGGCCACCACCGCATCCACGTCGCGGTCCGTCAGAGTGCGCGACTTGTCCTGCAAAATCAAGCCCATAGCGAGACTCTTGAATCCCGGCTCGACGCCCTGGCCGACATAGCGATCGAACAAGTTCAGGTCACGCAGCAGCGGGCCGGCGGCCTGGCGGACGGTGGCGGCCAGATCGGCCCAAGCCACCTGTTCAGGCACCAGGAACGCCAGGTCACGGCGCACCGCCGGGTAACGGGACAGCTCGCCGGCACGCGGCAGGCGGCGGGCGGTCAGCGGTTCCAGATCCAGCTCGAAGGCGTAGACGTCGGCCTCGATCTCCATTGCCCGGGCCAGGCGCGGGTGGATCTGGCCGATCCAGCCGATGGCCACGCCATCGCGGAACACCTCGGCCGAACGCACCGGGTGGCCATAGGCACGCGCCGACGGGCGGAACTCCAGCTGCGCACCGCTGGCGGCGGCCAGCGACTCCAGGTCGCCCTTCAGGTCATGGAAATCGACCTTGCGGGCCGGCAGGCCCCACTGCACCGCCTGCGCATCACCGCAGACCGCAGCGGCCACGCGCGGGGTTTCCAACGGTGCCGGTTGGCCGTCGCCGACCTGCTGGGTGAACACGCGGCCGATCTCGAACAGGCGCACGCGGCTCAGCTGGCGCGCGGCGTTGCGGCCCAGCGTGGCGACCAGGCCCGGCAGCAGCGACGGGCGCATCACCGCCAGCTCCGCCGACAGCGGGTTGGCCAGCGGCACCAGGCCGTCGCGCAGCTGCCACTGGGTCAGCAGCACATCGTCGACGAAGGCAAAGTTGACGGTTTCCTGCTGGTCACGGGCGACCAGCTGGCGACGCACGCTCAGTGCATCCAGCTGGGTCTCGCTCGGCATCGCGACGCGCGAGGCACCGCCCGGCAGCGTGGTCGGGATCTGCTCGTAACCGTGGATACGGGCCAGCTCTTCAATCAGGTCTTCTTCAATGGCAACGTCGAAGCGGCGGCTTGGCGCGGCCACCTGCCAACCGTCGGCCGTCGCGCTCACGTCCATGCCCAGCGCGCGCAGGATGCGCTCGACTTCGGCGTCTTCGATGGTGATGCCGAGCACGCGGGTGATGCGCGCGCGGCGCAGCACGATGGTTGCCGGCTGCGGCAGATCGGCCTCACGCACGGCCTCGGTGACCGGTGCCGGGGTGCCGCCGGCCAGGTCCAGCACCAGGCGGGTGGCGTATTCGATGGCGGTGCGCGGCAGTGCCGGATCGACGCCACGCTCGAAGCGGTGGCCGGCATCGGTGTGCAGGCCCAGCTTGCGGCCGCGGCCCATGATCGCGGCCGGTGCGAAGTGCGCGGCCTCCAGGAACACGGCGGTGGTCGTGTCGGTGACGCGGGTGTCGAAGCCGCCCATCAGGCCAGCCAGGCCGACCGCACGGTCGGCATCGGTGACCACCAGGAAGCTGTCGTCCAGCGCGGCATCGCGGCCATCCAGCAGCTTCAGGCTCTCGCCGGCACGCGAACGGCGCACCGCGATGCTGCCCTGCAGGGTGCCGAGGTCGTAGGCGTGCATCGGCTGGCCCAGCTCCAGCATCACGTACTGGGTGATGTCGACCAGCAGCGAGACCGGGCGCACGCCGCTGCGGCGCAGGCGCTCGGCCATCCACAGCGGGGTCTTGGCCGCAGCGTTGACACCTTCGATGACACGTCCCAGGTAACGCGGCGCCTCGGCGCCTGCGTCCAGCTGGATCGACAGCTCACGGCTGCCGACCGCGGCAATGGCATCGGCGGCGAAATCCAGCACTTCGCTGCGGGTGGCCGCGGCGACGTCGTAGGCGATGCCACGCAGGCTGAAGCAGTCGGCGCGGTTCGGGGTCAGCTTGATCTCGATGCTGGCGTCCGGCAGGCCCAGGTAGTCCACCAGCGCCTGGCCGACCGGGGCGTCATCGGGCAGTTCCAGCAGGCCGGACGCATCGTTGTCCAGGCCCAGTTCCTTGGCCGAGCACAGCATGCCGTTCGACTCGACGCCGCGCAGCTTGGCCGGCTTGATCTTCAGTTCGCCGATCTGCGCGCCGACCATTGCCAGCGGCGCGACCAGGCCCGGGCGCGCGTTCGGCGCGCCGCAGACGATCTGCAGCAGCTCGCCCTGCCCGGCATCGACCTTGCACACCTGCAGGCGATCGGCTTCCGGATGGCGGACGGCCTCGACGATGCGCGCCACGACCACGTGATCGAGACCTTCGCCCAGCGCGGTCACCTCTTCCACTTCCAGGCCGATGGCGGTCAGCACTGCGCTCAGTTCATCGCGCGTGGCGGAGGTCGGGACGTGGCTGCGCAGCCAGTTTTCGGAGAATTTCATGGTGTCATCCTGGTGGGCCCGGCGCATGCGCCTGGGCCTGCGAATTTAAGAGCCGTCGAGCAAGCTCGACGCTACGGACCGGCGCTTACGCGAACTGTTTCAGGAAGCGCACGTCGTTCTCGAAGAACGCGCGCAGGTCGTTGACGCCGTAGCGCAGCATCGCGAAGCGCTCCACGCCCATGCCGAAGGCGAAGCCGGTGTAGCGCTCCGGATCGATGCCGACGTTGCGCAGCACGTTCGGATGGACCATGCCGCAGCCGAGCACTTCCAGCCAGCGGGTGCTGCCATCGGGCTGCTGCCAGGCGATGTCCACTTCCGCGCCCGGCTCGACGAACGGGAAGTAGCTGGGACGGAAGCGCATTTCGAAATCGCGCTCGAAGAAGGCACGGACGAACTCGGCCAGCGTGCCCTTCAGGTCGGCGAAGGTCGAATGCTCGTCCACCAGCAGGCCTTCGACCTGGTGGAACATCGGCGAGTGGGTCTGGTCGCTGTCACTGCGGTACACCTTGCCGGCGGCGATCATGCGCAGCGGCGGCGCGTGGTCGCCCATGTAGCGCACCTGCACACCGGAGGTATGCGTGCGCAGCAGGCGGCCGTCGCCGAAGTAGAAGGTGTCATGCATCGCACGCGCCGGATGGTGCGGCGGGAAGTTCAGCGCTTCGAAGTTGTGCCAGTCATCCTCGATCTCCGGCCCTTCCGACAGCTCGTAGCCCAAGCGGCCGAAGATGCCGGTGATGCGCTCCAGGGTGCGGGTGATCGGGTGCAGGCCGGCGCGCTCGCCATTGCGGCCCGGCAGGGTGATGTCGATGGCTTCGGCCGCCAGGCGCGCATCCAGTGCCGCGTCGTCCAGCAGCGCCTTGCGCTCGCCCAGCGCGCGGGTCAGCGCATCGCGGGCTTGGTTGATCGCTTCACCGGCGGCCTTGCGCTCGTCGGCCGGCAGGGCGCCGAGCTGCTTGAGCTGCGAGGTGATGCTGCCACTCTTGCCAAGCAGGGCCACGCGCAGCTGTTCCAGCACGTCGGGGCTCTGTGCGGCGGCCACATCGGCCAGCGCCTGGGTGGTGAGGGATTGGATGTCGCTCATGGGGGGCCGGAACTCCAGTCGATCTGCCATCGCGATGCGCGAAGGGCCGACCCCTGTCGCCACCGCCGGTCCCCGCGCTGCCGCTGTGGCCACGCCGGGACCCAAAAAAGAATGGGGAAGGACTTGCGCCCTTCCCCATGCATTGCCTCTACCTGACACCGTTCACGCGGAACGGAAACGGCATCGGGAAGGACTTATGCCGCCAGCGCGCCCTTGGCCTTTTCGGCCAGCGCGGCAAAACCGGCTGCGTCGTGCACGGCGATGTCAGCCAGGACCTTGCGGTCCAGGGTGATGCCGGCCTTCAGCAGGCCGTTCATGAAGCGGCTGTAGCTCAGGCCGTTGATGCGGGCAGCCGCATTGATACGGGTGATCCACAGCGAACGGAAGTTGCGCTTCTTCTGCTTACGGCCGATGTAGGCGTACTGCTGTGCCTTGATGACGGCCTGCTTGGCGACGCGGAAGACCTTGCGACGGGCGTTGTAATAGCCCTTGGCGAGATCCAGGATTTTCTTGTGGCGGCGACGCGCCTGTACGCCACGCTTAACTCGTGCCATTTTTCAGTTCCTCAGAGGTAAGGGAGCATGCGGTCCAGACGGCCTGCGTCTTCTGCACGGACATGGCCCGTCTGACGCAGATTACGCTTACGCTTGGTCGCTTTCTTCGTGAGGATGTGGCTACGGTTGGCGTGGCCGCACTTGTACTTGCCCGAGGCGGTCTTGCGGAAACGCTTGGCCGCTGCCCGGTTGGTCTTGATCTTGGGCATTGCAATGTCCTTGATGGGATATGACCCTGGTTTCTGACTGATCTGGCGGCGGCCTGGGCCGCTCTTTCCGTCCTGCCATGATCGGCGTACGACCCGTCCTGGGTGGGTCGAGCCGGGCATGATACAGGCAAAACCGCCCTGCCGCCAGCCCTTTCAACCCCCTGACGCTGTACCACAAAAGCAAAGGGACGCCCGCGGCGCCCCCTTACCCTGAACCATTCAGCCAGGCGCCCCGCAAGGCAGCCCTTGCAGCCTCAGGTCTTCTTCTTCGGCGCGATCATCATGACCATCTGGCGCCCTTCCAGGCGCGGACGGGATTCGATGACGATGTCCTCGCCCAGATCGGCCTCGATCCGGTTGGCCATCTCGCGACCCAGTTCCTGGTGGCTCATTTCACGGCCACGGAAGCGGATGTTGACCTTGATCTTGTCGCCTTCCTCAAGGAAACCGCGCATCTTGCGCAGCTTGATCTGGTAGTCGCCCTCGTCCGTGACCGGACGGAACTTCACTTCCTTGATCTCGACCTGCTTGGTCTTCTTCTTGGCCTCGCTGGCCTTCTTCTGCGCTTCGAACTTGAACTTGCCGAAGTCCATGATCTTGCAGACCGGCGGATCGGCCTGCGGCTGGATTTCGACCAGGTCCAGGCCTTCATCTTCGGCCATGGACAGCGCTTCGTCGCGCGACAACACGCCGATCATTTCTCCGTCACTGCCGATCACGCGGACGCGCGGCACACGGATTTCCTGATTCTTGCGGTTCTGTTTGTTGTCAGGGGTGCTGATATTACGTTCTCCCAAGGGTATCGAACCGGTCCGGGTGCCTGTGCGCCCGGACCGGACCTTTGCTTACGCGCCCTCGGCGTGGAGCCGCTCGATGAAGGCCTGCAGGCTCATGCTGCCCAGGTCTTCGCCAGAACGCGTACGCACCGCCACAGCGCCGTTTTCCTTCTCGCGGTCACCAATGACCAGCAGGTACGGCACGCGCTGCAACGTATGCTCGCGGATTTTATAGCCGATCTTCTCGTTACGCAAATCCGAGCTGACGCGGAAGCCTTGCTCCGCAAGGGTTTTGGTCACGCCCGAGACGTATTCAGCCTGGGCGTCGGTGATGTTGGCCACCACCACCTGGGTCGGCGCCAGCCAGGCCGGGAACTGGCCGGCGTGGTGCTCGATCAGGATGCCCAGGAAGCGCTCCATCGAGCCGACGATGGCCCGGTGCAGCATGACCGGGTGCTTCTTCTGGCTGTTCTCGTCCACGTACTCGGCACCCAGGCGGCCCGGCATCATGAAGTCGACCTGCATGGTGCCCAGCTGCCAGGTACGGCCGATGGCGTCCTTCAGGTGGTACTCGATCTTCGGGCCATAGAAGGCGCCCTCGCCCGGCAGCTCCTGCCACTCCACCCCATTGCTGGACAGTGCCGAGCGCAGTGCGCCTTCGGCCTTGTCCCAGGTGGCGTCGTCGCCCAGGCGCGATTCCGGGCGCAGGGCGATCTTGACCTGGATCTCATCGAAGCCGAAGTGCTGGTAGACCGCCAGTGCCTGCTGGTGGAACGCGGTGACTTCCGCCTCGACCTGGTTTTCGGTGCAGAACACGTGGCCGTCGTCCTGGGTGAAACCACGCACGCGCAGGATGCCGTGCAGCGCGCCGGACGGCTCGTTGCGGTGGCAGGCACCGAACTCGCCGTAGCGGATCGGCAGGTCGCGGTAGCTGTGCAGGCCCTGGTTGAACACCTGCACGTGGCCCGGGCAGTTCATCGGCTTGAGCGCGTAGGTGCGCTTCTCCGATTCGGTGAAGAACATCGCGTCCTGGTAGTTGTCCCAGTGGCCGGATTTCTGCCACAGGCTGACGTCCAGGATCTGCGGGCAGCGCACTTCGCCGTAGCCGGTCTTGCGGTAGACCTTGCGCATGTACTGCTCGACCACCTGCCACAGCGCCCAGCCCTTGGGGTGCCAGAACACCAGGCCCGGCGCCTCTTCCTGCAGGTGGAACAGGTCCTGCTGCTTGCCGATGCGGCGGTGGTCGCGCATTTCGGCTTCTTCGATGCGCTTGATGTACGCCTCGAGCTGCTTCTTGTCGGCCCAGGCGGTGCCGTAGATGCGCTGCAGCTGCTCGTTCTGCGCGTCGCCACGCCAGTAGGCGCCGGAAATGCGGGTCAGCTTGAAAGCCTTCAGGAAGCGCGTGTTCGGCACGTGCGGGCCGCGGCACATGTCCACGTATTCCTGGTGGTAGTACATGCCCATCGCCTGGATGTCGTCGGACATGTCCTCGATCAGGCGCAGCTTGTAGTCCTCGCCACGGGCCTTGAAGATCTCGATCACTTCGGCGCGCGGCGTCACCTTCTTGATGACGTCGTAGTCCTGGGCGATCAGCTCACCCATGCGCTTCTCGATCGCGGCCATGTCGTCCGGGGTGAACGGGCGCTCGGAGTAGATGTCGTAATAGAAGCCCTCGGCGATCACCGGGCCGATGACCATCTTGACGTCCGGGTACAGCTGCTTGACGGCGTGGCCGACCAGGTGCGCGCAGGAGTGGCGGATGATCTCCACGCCCTCCTCGTCCTTGGCGGTGATGATGCGCAGGCTGGCATCGTGGTCGATGACATCGCTGGCATCGACCAGCACGCCATCGACGGCACCGGCGATGGTCGCCTTGGCCAGGCCGGCGCCGATCGACTGGGCGACGTCCATGACGCTGACGGGGTTCTCGAACTCGCGGCGGCTGCCGTCGGGAAGGGTGATATTGATCATCGCATTGGCTTCGTGCGGGGCCCGCGGGGCGGGCTGGAAAGCGCTCCCGGGGCGGCGCCCGGGCAACAAAAAAGCGCCACGAGGGCGCCTGGAACGCAGGGCCTTCGGGGGCAGGTCAACAGTGGGCGGTGGTAGTGCTCATGTCGCACGCTCGGCCGGCGCTGGGCGCGGGCCACCTTGTTCCAGTCCAGGGTTCAGCGTTGATCTTAAACCAGCGCGCGGCAAAGCCCAAGCCAGGCCGGCGGCCGCCCCGCCGGCGCGGCTGAATGGAGGCCGCTGGCGGGGTCAAATATCAATGATTACCATACGCAGGCGTTTATCACTCGCGTGTGGCGCGCCCTTTCCCGGCCCTGGATCCGCCCATGTATACGCAGTCGATACCGGCCCGCACCGGCCTGTTCCGTGCCCCGCTGTCCGTCCTGGCCATTGCGCTGGCCACTGTCGTGTCCGGCACGTTTCCGGCACTGGCCGCAGCCGACGAGGCGCGCACCCTGGACACCGTCCAGGTCACCGCGCCGATCGCCACCGAAAGCGGCAGCGCGACCAAGACCGACACCCCGCTGCGCGAGATCCCGCAGTCGATCTCGGTGATCACCGACCGGCAGATGCGCGACCGTGGCATCCATGGCGTGGAGGAAGCGGTGTGGTACACCGCCGGCGCCCAGGGCGGCCAGTTCGGCGAAGACACCCGCAGCGACTGGCTGCTGGTCCGCGGCTTCAGTCCGGCCCGCTACCTCGATGGCCTGGCCATGGTGGAAGGCACCTGGACCGGCGGATCGCGCCTGGAGCCCTATGGCCTGGAGCGCATCGACGTGCTGAAGGGCCCGGCCTCGGTCAATTACGGGGCAATGCCGCCGGGCGGCCTGGTCAACTTCGTCAGCAAGCGGCCGCACGCCAACCCGCAGCAGGAAGTGGAGCTTCAGGTCGGCAACTACGGCCTGAAGCAGGCCGCGTTCGACATCGGCGGCGCGCTCAACGACAGTGGCAGCGTGCTGTACCGGCTGGTTGGCCTGGCCCGCAACAGCGACAACGTGATCGACCAGGTCCATGACGACCGCTATTACCTCGCCCCGTCCCTCACCTGGACCCCGGACGAGGCCAATTCGCTGACTGTACTGGCCCGCTACCAGAAGAACGACACGGTCGAGACCGGTGGCTTCCTGCCCTACCAGGGCACGGTGGTGCCCGGAGCCAACGGGCGCTACATCTCGCGTCACTTCTTCAGCGGCGAACCCGGGGTCAACGACTACACCAAGGAAAGCGCCTCGCTCGGGTATGAATTCCGCCACGATTTCGGCGACGGCACCGTGTTCAACCAGAACGCGCGCTACAGCTGGGCCGAAGTGGATGCCAGCCACGGCAGCCTGGGCCTGTTCGGCCTGGAGTCGCCGGACAGCACGCGGCTGGTGCGCTACTACTACCCGCGCCTGGATACCTCCGAAAGCGTGGCCATCGACAAC
Organism: Stenotrophomonas maltophilia; assembly: GCF_047497515.2. Lineage (GTDB taxonomy): Bacteria > Pseudomonadota > Gammaproteobacteria > Xanthomonadales > Xanthomonadaceae > Stenotrophomonas. Next base: position 72,228 of record NZ_JAXAXL020000001.1, on the reverse strand, counting down.
AACCTGACCTTCAGCTTCCACAGCGGCCGCGTCGAGCACACCGTGCTGGCCGGGCTGGACTATCGCCGCGCTCGCGACGACTACGCTTCGGCCTTCCTGTTCGGCGCACCCGGCATCGATGCCTACAACCCGGTGTACGGCGCGCCGGTGCAGGTGCCCGACTACACCTCGCGCCAGGTGCAGACGCAAAGCATGCTGGGCCTGTACCTGCAGGACCAGATCCGCATCGATCGCTGGCTGGTCACCCTGGCCGGCCGCCAGGACTGGGTCGGCACCGATACCGAGCAGCGTATCGGCACTGCGAGCCGCGCCCACCAGAGCGATGACAGGTTCTCCGGCCGTGTCGGCGTGAACTATCTGTTCGACAACGGCGTGAGCCCGTATGTGAGCTGGTCGCAGTCGTTCCAGACCACCATCGGTACCGACTACGCGGGGCGCGCGTTCGTGCCGACCACCGGCGAGCAGTTCGAGGCCGGCGTGAAGTACCAGCCCGAGGGCGGCCATCTGCTGTTGACCGCAGCCGCCTACCAGATCGAGCAGGACAACACGCTCACCGTCGACCCGCAGCACACGCTGTTCTCGATCCAGCAGGGCCAGACCCGCGTGCGCGGTGCCGAGCTGGAAGGCCGCTGGAACATCGGCCAGGGCCTGAGCGTGTACGGCAGCTACACCCGCCTGGATGCCAAGGTCCGGCGCAGCACCGATGCCGCTTCGGTAGGCAAGCGGGTGGCGCTGGTTCCGAAGGAAAGCGCGTCGCTGGGCGCCGACTACACCTTCACCGCCGGCGCGCTGAGCGGGTTCGGCTTCGGTGCCGGCGTCCGCTACAACGGCGGCATCTATGGCGACATCTACAACGACTGGTACACGCCGTCGTTTACCCTCATCGATGCCAGCGTGCACTACGACCGCGGCCCGTGGCGCCTGCAGGTCAATGCGGCCAACGCCGCCGACAAGAAGTACGTGTCGGCCTGCAACAGCGCGGTCTGGTGCTACTACGGCTACCCGCGCACCGTCACGGCCAGCGTGCGTTACCAGTGGTGAGCCGACGATGATCACGGTGGGCCTGTCGACGCTGGGTTTCTGCAGCCTGGCGGTGCTGTCGGCGATGTTTTCCGCGCTGGCCTTCTACGCCGCCTCGCCGCATTGCCGCTGGCCGCGGCTGCGCCGCGCCGGTCGCCTGGGCCGGCAGATCGGCCTGGTCGCCGCGGTCGCCTCGTTGTGGCTGTGGATGGCCGAACTGGGCGTTGCTGCCGGCCTGGTGGCGATGCTGTGCACCTGGATGCTGGCCGCGATGCTGCTGCCAACGCTGGCGGCCTGGCATCGGCCGGCCGCGGACACCCCGAGCAAGGAGCCGCGCTGATGTGGATGCGCGCCCTGTCGGGCATTTTCACCGGCTTCCTGCTTGCGGCCGCCGCCACCGGCCTGCTGACCTGGCTGCCGCCGGGGCCGTGGCCCAGCGCGGTGGTGCCGGCGCTGATCGCCTTCGTCCCGCTGTGGATGCTGGCGGCGCTGTGGGCCTTCAGTTTCCGCACGGTGGCGCGTGCTTGGCTGGTGCCGGGCGCCTGCGCCGGCGCCGGCTTCGCCGTGTTGTGGCTGCTGCGCCTGAGCGGCGCGGTGCAATGAGACAGAACGCATGAAATTCAGTTCGCAGACCCTGCGCACGTTCACCACCCTGCACACCTGGGTTGGCCTGGTTGCCGGCTTCGGCCTGTTCGTGGCCTTCTATGCCGGTGCGCTGACGTTGTTCCACCACGATCTGCCGCTGTGGCAGACGCCGGGCGCGGCCACCGTGCTGCCGGCGGGACTGGACGATGCGCAGTATCTGCTGGACGACGTGCTGGCCGTGCACCCGGAAGCGCGCCGCCATGTCGGCATGACGTTCCCCGGCGCCGATCACCCGCAGCCGCTGGCCTACTGGCAGGCTGCCGACGGTGGCTGGCGTTATGCCTGGCCGGGCCAGACCGGCGGCAGCCCGACGCCTCCGCAGGCGGGCCTGGCCGAACTGGTCAACGAACTGCACTACAGCCTGGGGCTGCCGGTGGCCGGCATCTACGTGATGGGCATCGTCAGCCTGCTGTACGGCATGGCACTGCTCAGCGGCCTGGTCATCCATCTGCCCAAGCTGTTCGGCGACCTGTTCGCGCTGCGCCCGGGCCGCAACCTCAAGCAGCTGTGGCAGGACGCGCACAACGTGATCGGCGTGCTCAGCCTGCCATTCCACCTGATGTTCGCGGTGACCGGTGCCCTGCTCTGCCTGGTCTTCATCCAGATCGCCCTGCTCAACCCGCTCATCTTCGATGGCAAGGCCATGCAGGTGGTGCCGGCGGCCATGGATACCGCGCCGGTGCGCGCGGCCAGTGGCGTGCCGGCTGCGCCGGGCCGCCTGCGCGAGCTGCATGCCCGCGCACTGGAAGTGGCGCGGGCGCAGGGTATTGCCGATTTTGAACCGGCCTACCTGAAGCTGGCCAACGGCGGCGACGCCAACGCCATCATCGAGATCACCGGCGAATCCAGCGGCACCCTCGGCCCGCTCGGCTCGGTCGCGCTGGACGTGGCCAGCGGCCGCGTGCTGGCCAGCCAGCTGCCCGGCCACCGCGACGCCAACCACGCCACGCTCAGCGCCGCCTACGCGCTGCACTTCGGCGAATTCGGCAACGGCGTGGTGGTCTGGCTGTACTTCCTGCTCGGCCTCGGCGGCGCGTTCCTGTTCTATTCGGGCAACCTGCTGTGGATCGAATCACGGCGCAAGCGCCGGCAACCGCAGCAGCCGCGCGCAGGGGTGAACATGGCCCGGGCCACGGTGGGCGTGTGCATCGGCCTGTGCGTTGCGATCTCGATCGCCTTCGTCACCGCGCTGGTACTTGAACGCGTGGCCCCGGCAGCGGTGGACCACGGCATCCGCTGGGCCTGCTTCGGCAGCTGGGCGGCGTGTGCGCTGTGGGCAGCGCTGCGCCGGCCGGCTCAGGCTGCGCGCGAACTGCTGTGGGCGGCAGCGATCGTGACTGCGCTGGTGCCGATCGTGCACGGCGCGGTCAGCGGCGACTGGCTGTGGCGTGCGGCCGCGAACGACCATTGGCCCCTGTTCTGGATCGATGCGATCGCCCTGGCCATGGCCTTCGGCTTCGCCCGCCTGGCAGTGGCCAGCCAGCGCCGCGCCCGCAACGGCGATCCCAATAGCGTCTGGGCGAATTGAGGCCTTCGTACGGCGTCCGGATCACGCGCCGCTGGGGTAACGGCTGACTTCGATCAGATTGCCGTCGGGATCGCGGAAGTACACCGACTCGATCGGCCCCAATGCACCTGTGCGCGGCACCGGCCCCTCTTCCACCACGACAGCCTGCGCGCGTAGATGGGCCAGCACTTCGGCAATCGCCGCGCCCGTAACCAGGCACAGATCGGCACTGCCCGGCGTGGGCTGCGCGGCATGCGGCTGCAGTGGTGCACTGGCCGGGTGCAGGTTGATCTTCTGCTGGCCGAACTGCAGCGCGGTGCGGCCGGCGCCGAAACGCACGACCTGCATGCCGAGCACGCGCTGATAGAAATCACAGCTGCGTTCGATGTCGGCGACGGTGAGGACCAGATGGTCGAGGCGGTCGATGAGGATCATGCCCGCAGCGTAACGCTGCGGGCGTTGCCTTGCTGTGCGGCCCCGGGCCGATGGCGTTGCCGATCGCGCCGGGCTTCGCCCGGCATCGGCGGGCAACTCAGTCGCCGACGCGTGCCTTCTGCCAGGGGCCGAGCATGGCATTGAGCAGGCTGGCCTGTTCGTCGTCGCCCGTCAGCTCCCACATGAACACGCCGGCCAGGCCTTGCTCGCGGGCGAACTGCGCACGCAGGCCGATCGAGCGCGGGTCTTCGTAGCTGATGAAGATCTTCTTTTCCGGGTTGTACAGCCACGGGCTCTGCGCCTGCGCCTGCCAGTGCTTCGTCCAGCCGGGCTGGTCCAGGTAGCGCGCCTTGATCACCCGCCAGTCGCCGGCGTCGGCCGGTGCGCTGTAGGGTTGATACAGGCCATCGGGCGCATCGCCGGTGACCTTGAATGCGCGCCCGTAGAACGGCACGCCCAGCACCAGTTTATGGGCCGGCACGCCATGGTCGCGGTAGTACTGCACCGCGCCGGCCACGTTGTTCCAGCGCCGCAGTTCCGGTGCCAGCGGATCGGCCTGCACTTCCTGCAACGGGGCATTGAAGGTCGATACCGCCGAGAAGCCGGTGCCCATGTCGTAGCTCATCAGGTTGATGAAATCGAACACCTTGGCCAGTGCCGGCAGGTCGTAGCTGGCGGCCGGATCGTACGGGCCATCGGTCTGCAGGCGGCCGGCGGCCAAGGCGGCGGTCAGCAGCATCGGCTGACCCTGCTTGCGCCCGCGCGCGTCGAGTGCGACGCGGAACGCCTGCGCGAGCTTGGTCAGGTTGGCGCGATCCTGCGGGCGGTGCGCCAGTTCCTTCGGCCCACCGCTGACCGGGAATTCCCAGTCGATGTCCACGCCATCGAAGCTGCCGGCATGGCGATCGAAGAACAGCGCCATGCAGGAATCGACCAGGCGCTTGCGGCTGGCCTCGCTCAGCGCCGCATCGGAAAATCCGCCCGCGCCCCAGCCGCCGATGGAAATCAGCGTGCGCAGGTGCGGATGCGCCTTCTTCAGCTCGGCCAGCGCAGCGAAGTTCCCGGGTGCTTCGGCCCCGATCGTGCAGCGCCCGTCCTCGAGGGTGGAGAACGCGTAGAACAGGTGGGTCAGGCGCTCGGCCGGAATGCTCGACACCGGATAGCGCTCAGCCGAGCCACCCGGGTAGTACGCACCGAAGATCGGCGGTTGTGCCGGTGCAGCCTGCGCTGCGATGGGCAGGGCGCCGGCAATCATTACGGCAAGGACGGCCAAGGTCTGGCGGAACATGCGATCTCCTGGTTCAAAGGCGTCGCCACGTTAGCAAACCGATGCGCCTGCGGGACGGATGTCGCGGCATGTCGTCCGGCGGACAGGCGGCAGCCATTGAAATCTGCCACATCCCTGGCCGACCCGCGCCGAAAGCACGTCGCTGCAGGACAACATGCGACCCGCCTGGGCTATCGTGGCAGCGGATTTTCACCCGCGCATGGACATGACCGCAGAGCACAACGCAGACGGCGAACTGTTGGACGACGAAACCCTTGAAAAACTGCAGTCGCTGGAAGCGCGCGCCTATGCCGCGTTCGACGACGGCGATCTCGTCGATGCAGCCACGTTGTTCGGCAAGCTCGTCGAACTGACTCCCTGCATCCCCCATCTGCACTACATGCAGGGGCTGGCATACAAATACCTGCGCGACTGGCCGGCATCGCTGCAGGCCAACCTGCGCTCGGAGCAGCTGCGCGATGCGTTCGACCCGGCCACCGCGTGGAATGCCGGAATCGCCGCCACCGGTGCCGGCGACTGGGTGGAGGCACGTCGGCAATGGAACCGGTGCGGCATCACCGTGCCCGGCGACGCGGGGCCGATCGACGGCGATTTCGGCGTGGCCTGCCTGCGCCTGGCGCCGTGGTCCGCCGCCGAGGTGGTCTACATGCGCCGCATCGATCCGGTGCGCGCCCGCATCGAGAATGTGCCGCTGCCGGAAAGCGGCTTCCGCTTCGGTGACATCGTGCTGCATGACGGCGCCTCGACCGGCCACCGCAGCTACCGGGAGCAGAGTGTGCCGGTGTTCAATGCGATGCAGCGCCTGCAGCCATCGGACATGGCCACCTTCACCGTGTTCGTGCAGTGTGATTCAGCCGATGACATCGCTGCCCTGGAAGCCATGCAGCTGCCCGGCATCAGCATGGTCGAGGATTGGACCGCGACCGTGCGCAGGCTGTGCCGCCGCTGCAGCTACGGTACGCCGCACCAGCATGACGACGCCGCGGAGCGCGCGGATGGCTGGGCGCGCGCGCGCGATCTCGGCATTGCCGCGCAAGGGCGTGCCGCGGTGGAAAAACTGCTGGCAACGTGGGCCGCTGCGGCACCGGGACGCGTGCTGGAAGCCATCGAACAGCGCGAGCATCCGCCGAGTGACCCCGAGCCGGGCCAGGTCTGGTGGCTGGGCGAGGAAGAAGAGGAAGAAGATGCCCGGTAACGCCGAGCTTGCTCGACTTCGGCGATGTCTCCAACAGCGTGTCAACCAAGGTTGACACCTACCCAGGCGCGGCTGCAGGTGCGAGCGTGTCAACCCAGGTTGACACCTATCGAGGCAAGGCGCAGCGCGTTGTCGCACAAGGCCTTCAGAATTCTTCAGGCGGCTTTCCAGCACTTCAGATGCGGTGCTGGCTCAATCGGGCTCCCTTTCGATGGAGCCCGACGATGCGTCCGATCCTGCTTGCCCTGGCCCTGCTCTGCACAGCCCCCGCGCTGCCCTCCAACGCGCACCCCACGCCACCCGACCCGGCACGCCTGGCTGCACTGCGGCAGGCCATTGCCAGCGACGACCTCAAGCAGATCCGCAGCGTGCTGCTGCAGGTCGATGGCAGGATCGTCTACGAAGGCTATTTCAACGGCGCCGACGCGCAGACGCTGCATGACGTGCGCTCGGCCAGCAAAAGCGTGACCGCACTGCTGGTCGGTGCCGCCATCGGTGAAGGCCGCCTGCCGGGCGTGCAGGCGCAGGTCTACGATTACTTCCCCGCATTCACCGCGCGCCATGCGGTCGACCCGCGGCTGCGCAGCATGACCGTGCAGGACCTGCTGACCATGAGCAGCCTGTGGGAGTGCGATGACGAGAACCCGTTCTCGACCGGCCACGAGGAGCGCATGTACGTGGGCGAGAAGTGGCTGGACTTTGCGCTGGGATTGCCGGTGAAGGGCTTCGCACCGTGGATGCAACGCCCGCAGGACAGTCCACACGGGCGTGCGTTCGCCTACTGCACGGCCAATTCCTTCGTGCTCGGCGCCGTGCTTGAACAGGCCAGCGGGCAGCCCCTTGCGGACTACGCCGCGCGCGTACTGGAGCGCCCGCTGGGCATCAGTGAAAGCCATTGGAACCGATCGCCGGAGGGCATCGGCATGGGCGGCGGCGGCACCCGCTACCGCACCCGCGACCTGGCCCGGTTCGGCCAACTGGTGCTGGATGAGGGGCGCTGGGAGGGCCGCCAGCTGGTGCCGAAGGACTACATCCAGGCGATGGTGCGGGCGCAGGCGACCGCTGCCGATGGCAGCGATTACGGCTACCAGTGGTGGGGCCTGAAGCTGGATGTGCAGGGCTCGCCGCGCACGGTGTGGGCGATGTCCGGGAATGGTGGCAACTACGTGTTCGTGCTGCCCGAACAGCGTGCGGTCGCGGTGGTGACCAGCCAGGCATTCAACCGGAACTTTGCCCATCCGCAGTCGCGGCGCATCCTCACCGAATTCCTGCTGCCGGCGCTGCGCTGAGCGCAACCAGGTCGTCCGGCCGCCACGCTGCGGCCAGCACCTGCGCGCGCTGCCGGCCGATGTCCGAATCAAGGCGATCGAGCAGTGCCGGCCAGCCCGGCGCGCTGCGCAGGGGCGCAAACAGCGGCGTGACGCGCAGCCATGCCACATCGCGGAAGCCCTCATCAACGGCTTGGTGCAGCGCCGCCACGGCATCGTCGGCGCGTGCATCGGCCTGCAGCAGCAGTGCCCGCTCCATGGCCGCGTCGGGCCATCCGTCGCCAGCCCCCGCACTGGCGCCAAGCTGCTGCAGGCGCTCGGCGATCCAGCCGGGCGGGACGGGTTGCGCGCCCTGCAACGCCGCCAGGGTCTGCCCGAGTGACTGTTGGGGCCGCAGTTGGCGGCCGCGCTCGAAGGCGTCTGCCGCAGCTGACCGATCTCCGGCCAGCAGCGCCAGCTCCCCCTGCAGCCGCAGCAGCTGCGGATGCGGCGTGCCACGTGACAGCGCCTCGTCCAGCGCCTGCCGGGCCTGTTGCGGCGCGCCGGCCAGGTACAGGCTGCGCGGCCATGCGATGTTGGAAAAGACGTTGTCCGGATACAGCTGGAAGTTGCGGGCGTGGCGCTGCGCCGCCACCTGGGTGAAGCCCAGCAGCTCCAGCTCGCGCGCGACCTGCACGTCCCGGAAGCGCACGCGCTCGGGCGCTTTCAATGACAGGTTTTCGCGCAGCGCCGTCGCCAACTGGCCGCGCTCCTGCTGCAGGTAAGCCAGCGACGCGCGGCTGCGTTCGTCGCCCGGGTCAAGTTCAAGGGCGCGGGTATAGCCGGTGATCGCCTGGCGCATGTCGCCCAGGCAGTCCTGCGCGTATCCCCACAACGCGTGGACGGCGGCATCGCGTGGTGCACGCTGACGCTCCTGGTCGGCCAGGGCCAGCGCCTCCTTCATCTGGCTGGGCGTGCCGTTGAACAGGCAGCCCTGCGCCGAGAGGGCACGCGACAGGCCGCGCCGCGCCGGCGCCGAGTCCGGATCGGCCTGCAAGGCCTGCCGGTACAGGTGGATCGCGCGCTCGTTGTTGCTGGCCTGGCCGATCGCTGCGTAATAATCCGCGCGCTGCAGCAGCGGGTGCACGGCACCGCGCGGTGTCGGCCGAGTCCACACCAGCAGTGTGAGCGCCACGGCCAGCGCTGCGACGGCAGCTGCACCCCACCTGGCTCTGCGGCTCCAGCGCGAGCCCGCGGGCGGCGCGGTGGCGGGCAGCGGCGGCGCGCACAACTGGTAGCCACGGCCCCGCACCGAACGGATGTAGCGCGGGCGCCGGCTGTCATCGCCCAGTGCCTGCCGCAACAGCTTGACCCGCTGGCTGACCGCGTCTTCGCCGACCACCGCCGGCGCCCAGACCTGCGCAGCCAGGGTGTCAAAATCCACGACCTCGGTGCCATGTGCGAGGAGCACGTCCAGCAGGGTCCAGCTCAGGCCGCTGACCGGCAACGCTTCGCCGTTGCGGCTGACGCGTTGCGCCGGGCGATCGATGTCCAGGTCCAGCAGCCGCAGGTTGCCCATGAACGAAGCATACCGGCACGGCGGCGCCGGATCGCGGGCAAAGAAAAAGCGGGCCGAAGCCCGCTTTTTCATTTGCGAAAGCGTGAGGACCAACGGTCCTCACCCACCGCGACAGCGTAATCGACCGGAGGTCGATTACTCGGCGCTGGCGGCTTCGCCTTCTTCCACGGCCTTCATCGACAGGCGGATACGGCCCTGCTTGTCGACTTCCAGCACCTTGACCTTGACCACATCGCCTTCCTTCAGCACGTCGCCGACCTTCTCGACGCGGTCGCTGGAGATCTGCGACACGTGGACCAGACCGTCCTTGCCCGGCAGGATCGTGACGAACGCACCGAAGTCCATGATCTTGGCGACCTTGCCTTCGTAGATGCGGCCCGGCTCGACGTCCGAGGTGATCTGCTCGATGCGGGCCTTGGCGGCCTGGGCAGCGATGGCGTTGACCGAAGCGATGACGATGGTGCCGTCATCCTGGATGTCGATCTGGGTGCCGGTTTCCTTGGTGATGGCCTGGATGGTCGAACCACCCTTGCCGATCACTTCGCGGATCTTGTCCGGGTGGATCTTGATGGTCAGCAGTCGCGGCGCGTAGTCGGACAGCTCCGAACGCGGGGCGGTCAGGCCGTGGGCCATTTCACCCAGGATGTGCAGACGGCCAGCCTTGGCCTGCTGCAGGGCCTGCTTCATGATCTCTTCGGTGATGCCTTCGATCTTGATGTCCATCTGCAGGGCGGAGATGCCCTCAGCGGTACCGGCCACCTTGAAGTCCATGTCGCCCAGGTGATCTTCGTCACCCAGGATGTCGGACAGGACGACGAAGCGCTCGCCTTCCTTGACCAGGCCCATGGCGATACCGGCAACCGGCGCCTTCACCGGCACGCCGGCGTCCATCAGGGCCAGCGACGAACCGCAGACCGAGGCCATCGACGAGGAGCCGTTCGACTCGGTGATTTCCGAGACGACGCGGATGGTGTACGGGAACGATTCCAGCGACGGCATGACAGCCAGCACGCCACGCTTGGCCAGGCGACCGTGGCCGATTTCGCGGCGCTTCGGGCCCATCATGCGGCCGCACTCACCCACCGAGAACGGAGGGAAGTTGTAGTGGAACAGGAAGTTTTCCTTGTACTCACCGGCAACGGCATCGATGACCTGGCCGTCACGGGCGGTGCCCAGGGTGATGGTCACGATGGCCTGGGTTTCGCCACGGGTGAACAGCGAGGAACCGTGGGTACGCGGCAGCACGCCGGTCTTCACGGCGATCGGGCGGACGGTGTCCAGCGCACGGCCGTCGATGCGGACCTTGGTATCCAGCACCGAGTTGCGCATGGTGCTGTATTCCAGCTCGCCGAATTCCTTCGACAGCTCGGCCGGGTTCCAGCCCTCGGCGGCCACACGGCCGGCCAGGGTTTCGACCACGTCCTTCTTGATCGCCGAGATGGCGTCGCGGCGCTGCAGCTTGTCGCGCACCTGGAAGGCTTCGCCCAGGCGCGGGCCGATGGCTTCCTTCAGGGCGGAGATCAGCGCGTCGTTCTTGGCCGGGGCTTCCCAGGTCGACGGCTTGGTGCCGGCTTCGACGGTCAGCTCGTTGATCGCGTTGATGACCTTCTGCATTTCGCGGTGACCGAAGGTCACGGCGCCCAGCATCACTTCTTCGGACAGCAGCGCGGCTTCGGATTCGACCATCAGCACGGCGTTGGAGGTACCGGCGACGACCAGTTCCAGCTGCGAGTCAGCCAGTTCGCTGACGGTCGGGTTCAGGATGTACTCGCCGTTCTTGTAGCCGACCTTGGCAGCGCCGATCGGGCCCATGAACGGGGTGCCGGCCAGCGACAGGGCAGCCGAGGCACCGATCAGGGCAGCGATGTCGCCGTCCACGTCCGGGTTCAACGACATGACCGTGGCGATGATCTGCACTTCGTTCTTGTAGTCTTCCGGGAACAGCGGGCGGATCGGACGGTCGATCAGGCGCGAGATCAGGGTTTCCTTCTCGGTCGCACGGCCTTCACGCTTGAAGAAACCACCCGGGATACGGCCGCCGGCGTAGAACTTTTCCTGATAATCGACGGTCAGCGGGAAGAAGTCCTGGCCTTCGCGCGCGCTCTTGGCGGCGACGGCGGTGACCAGCAGTACGGTGTCGTCCATCTTGACGATGACGGCACCGCTGGCCTGGCGGGCGACTTCGCCGGTCTCAAGCGTGACGGTGTGCTTGCCGTACTGGAAGGTTTTGGTGATTTTTGCCACGGAGGGTGTCCTTGGGGATGCTGTCTGCGAATTTGGACCGTCGGCGACCCTTGCCGCCAGCGGGTGGCCGGATCGTTCCGGCCTGAATCGGGGATTGCGGTGCTACAAAACAAAACCGCGGCGCATCGCTGCGCCGCGGGGGGATTCGTTGCTTAGCGACGCAGGCCAAGCTTTTCGATCAGGGCCTTGTAACGCTCGACGTCCTTCTTCTTCAGGTAGTCGAGCAGGCTGCGACGGCGGTTGACCATCTGCAGCAGGCCGCGGCGGCTGTGGTGGTCCTTCTTGTGGGTCTTGAAGTGGCCGGTCAGCAGTTCGATGCGGGCGGTCAGCAGTGCAACCTGGACTTCCGGGGAGCCGGTGTCAGCCGAGCTGCGCTTGTTGTCTTCAATGACCTTCTGGGTGTCGATCGACATTTTCTTTTTTCTCTGTGATGCGTGGCCGGCAGGAACGCGCTTCGCGCACCGCCAGGCTCGCCGTGGACTACGAGGATGAAACCTGCGCGAGGCAGGTTGCCGGAAAACGGCCGCGAAATTGTAACGGTCGGGGGCTTCCGGGACAAGGACCGGGGCTGAACCGGCAGGCCCCGGTCAGAGATTGAATCGGCGCTGCGGGGCCAGCAGGCCACTGTCATCGACCTGGCCCAGCCCCTGGACAGCATCGTCCGGACCAAACACCGTCACCAGGCCACGCGGCCAGGACACGTCGCGCTGGCGCTGGCCGACGCAGAAGCGGTGCGCCTGTTCAGCGTCGAGGTCGACCCGCGGGTATTCGGCCAGGCCAGCCGCCAACGGCAGCAGCAACGCGTCCATGCCGGCCTCGTCCCCCGCCTCGACCATCGCCCGCAGCTGGTCCAGGGAGACCATCGCCGGCGCGCGGAATGGTTCGACCCACAGCCGGCGAAGCGCGCTGATATGGGCGCCGCAGCCCAGGCTTTCGCCCAGATCGCGCGCCAGGCTGCGGATGTAAGTGCCCGAGCCGCAGGTGACGCGCAGGCGCAGCCGCTCCGGCTGCTGCTCCAGAACCTCGATGGCGTGGACCTGGACCTCGCGCTCCGGGGCCTCGATGGCATCACCGCGACGGGCCTTCACATACAGCGGCTCCCCACCCTGCTTCAGCGCGGAATAGATCGGCGCCCGCTGCAGGATGCTGCCGGTCAGCGGCGCCAGCGCGGCCCGCAGCGCTTCGGCACTGATCACCGGCACCGGGCGCTGCAGCAGCACCTGGCCTTCGGCATCGTCGGTATCGGTGGTCTGCCCGAGCACGATCTCGGCGTCATAGGCCTTGGCCGAGCCGAGCAGCAGGCCGGCGATCTTGGTCGCCTCGCCGAAGCACAGCGGCAGCAGGCCGGTGGCCAGCGGGTCGAGGCTGCCGGTGTGGCCGCCCTTCTCGGCACGGAACAGGCGGCGCGCCACCTGCAGGGCGGCGTTGGAGCTCATGCCGGACGACTTGTCGAGCAGCAGGATGCCATCCAGGCGGCGGAACTGAATTCGGGTCATGACAGGATGTTGTAGAACCGAGCCATGCTCGGCTGCCGCAGCGCGGCCCAGACGGGCATCACGTTGCCGGTATGCAACAACGCCGGGCATGCCCGGCGTCGTGCGGTTATTCTTCGTCGCCTTCGCGACGCTTCTCCGCGGCCAGCGTATCGGGCAGGTCGCGCAGGATGTTGTCGATGTGCTCACCACGGTCGACCGAGTCGTCGTAGTGGAAATGCAGTTCCGGCACGTGGCGCAGCTTCATCGCGCGGGCCAGGTCCATGCGCAGGCGGTAGCCCAGCTCCTTCAGGCCGGCGACGGCTTCGGCCGAACGCTCCGGCATCAGCGCGGTGACGAACACCTTGGCATGGGCCATGTCGCGGGTGATTTCCACGTCGGACACGCTCACCGAGGGCAACCCGTGCTCGCGCACGGCGTTGTGCACCAGGGTGCCGAGTTCACGGCGCAGCTGGGCGGAGACACGGTCGGTTCGATGGAAAGTCTTGGGCACGCGGTCGGGCTCTCGATTCAAATGTGACCCAACCAAGGTCGGGTCCTACCAGGAGGAGCGGCCCGACCAAGGTCGGGCCCCACCAGGGGGCGGACCGAACCCGTGAGGGCCGGTCCGTTGCAGCATTACAGGGTGCGCGGCACTTCGATACGCTCGAAGCACTCGATCTGGTCACCCGGCTTGACGTCGTTGTAGGCCTTCACCGCGATACCGCATTCGGTACCGTTGCGGACTTCCTCGACGTTCTCCTTGAAGCGGCGCAGCGATTCCAGCTCACCCTCGAAGATCACCACGCTGTCGCGCAGCACGCGGATCGGCTTGTTGCGCTTGACCACGCCCTCGATGACCATCGAGCCGGCAACGGCGCCCAGCTTGGAGCTGCGGAAGACGTCGCGGACCTCGGCGATACCGATGATCTCTTCGCGGATCTCCACGCCCAGCAGGCCGGAAGCCACCTGCTTCACCTGATCGATCACGTCATAGATGATCGAGAAGTAACGCAGGTCAACGCCGTTGGATTCGATGATGCGACGGGCCGAAGCATCCGCACGCACATTGAAGCCGATGACGGTGGCCTTCGAAGCAGCCGCCGAATTGGCGTCCGACTCGGTGATGCCACCCACGCCGGAGTGGATCACGTTGATGCGGATGTCTTCGTTGGACAGCGCGACCAGTGCCTGGCTCAGGGCCTGCACCGAACCCTGCACGTCGGCCTTGATGACCAGGTTGAGGACCTGCTGGCCCTCGCCCTTGCCCAGGGTCGCCATGATGTCTTCCATGCGGCTGCCGGCAGTGGCGACCAGGCGCGATTCACGGCGCTTGGTCTCACGCTGCTGGGCAACGTCCTTGGCCAGGCGCTCGTCCTCGACCACCACGAAATCATCACCGGCTTCCGGCACGCCGGACAGGCCCAGGACCTGCACCGGGATGGACGGGCCGGCGAACTCCGGCTGCTTGCCGGTTTCGTCGAACAGTGCACGCACGCGGCCGTACTGGATGCCGCACACCAGGTAGTCGCCCTTCTTCAGGCGACCCTGCTGCACCAGCACGGTAGCGACCGGGCCGCGGCCCTTGTCCAGCGACGATTCGATCACCACGCCCGAGGCGCGGCCTTCGTCAACGGCCTTCAGTTCCAGCAGTTCGGCCTGCACCGAAACGGCGTCCAGCAGGTCGTCGATACCCAGGCCGGTCTTGGCCGAGATCTCCACCATCTGGATGTCACCGCCGAAGTCTTCGGCCACGACCTGCTCGGAGAGCAGTTCGTTCTTGACCCGCATCGGGTCGGCGCCGGACTTGTCGATCTTGTTGATGGCCACGATCAGCGGCACACCCGCCGAACGGGCGTGCTGGATCGCTTCCTTGGTCTGCGGCATGACGCCGTCGTCAGCGGCCACCACCAGCACCACGATATCGGTCAGCTTGGCACCGCGGGCACGCATCGAGGTGAACGCGGCGTGGCCCGGGGTATCCAGGAAGCTGATGACGCCCTTCGGCGTATCGACGTGGTACGCACCGATGTGCTGGGTGATGCCGCCGGCTTCGCCAGTGGCGACCTTGGTGCGGCGGATGTAATCCAGCAGCGAGGTCTTGCCGTGGTCGACGTGGCCCATGATGGTGACCACCGGCGGACGCTGCACGGCTTCGCCCTGGTTTTCACCGGTCGAGGCCAGCAGTGCGTCTTCGGCGTCGTTGTCATTGGCACGGATCGCCTTGTGGCCGAGTTCTTCGGTCACCAGCGCTGCGGTGTCGTGGTCGATGGACTGGGTGATGGTGGCCATCACGCCCATCTTGAACAGCGCCTTCACCACCTCACCGCCCTTCAGCGCGAGCTTCTGCGCCAGGTCGGCCACGGTGATGGTTTCACCGATCGCCACTTCGCGCACGACCGGTGCGGTCGGACGCTCGAAGGCGTGCGGACCGGCATTGTTGCCACCGCGCGACATGTCGCGACGGCCACCGGACTGGTTGCGACCGCCCGGACGACCCCGGGTGTTGCTGTTGTTGCTGTTGCCACGACGCGCACGGTCAGCGGCCGACAGATGCATCTGGCCGGCAAAGCGATCGCCCGGGCCACGCTCATTGCGCGGCGCGCTGCGGTTGTTGCGGTCGTCGCTGCGCGGCGGCGGCGGTGCACTACGCGGCGCAGCCGGGGCTGCGGCCGGGGTGCGCGGCGGACGCGGCGCGGTTTCGTCGATCGGCGCGCGCACCTTGGGCTTGCTGGCAGCCAGTGCCTCGGCCGCCTTGGCGGCAGCCGCAGCTTCTTCGGCGGCCTTCTTTTCGGCCTCTGCGCGTTCCTTGGCGGCAACCTCTTCCTCGCGGGCACGGACGATGGCTTCGTCGCGCAGACGATCCTTCTCGGCCAGGGCCTGCTGTTCGGCAAGGTTGCGCGCACGCGACTCTTCCAGCTTGCGCAGGATGTCGGCGCGCTCTTCGTCCGGCGTCATGGCGCGAGCACCATCCTTGACGTAGGTGCGCTTCTGGCGCACCTCGACATTCACGGTCGTCTTGCTGCGACCGGAATTGACCGTCACTTCCTGCTGCTTCCGGCGGTTGAGCGTGATCTTCTTTGCAGACTGATCGGTCTCTTCCGGGGCCTGCTCGGGCTTGCCGTGCGAACGACGAAGGAAGCCCAGGAGCTTCACCTTCTCGGAGCTGGTCACGACCTGGTCGGGACCGCTGAACTTCATGCCGGCACCGGCCAGCTGTTCCAGCAGTTTTTCGACCGGCGTGTTGACCAGTTCGGCAAGCTTGCGGATGGTGGTTTGCTGCGACATTCGGATCCTATGATCTTGTGGGCGCCCCCCCGCATCTGGAGGTGGCGCGGATTCTACGCCCTGAGCGGCTCAGGGCCCTGTTCATTGCCGGCTCATTCGCCGCGTTCCAGTCGGGCGATCTCTTCGGCACGGGCGGCCAGGATCAGCGCAGCGGCGCGCGCCTGATCCAGTCCTTCGATGCCGAAGTCCATGACCTCGTCGGCGGCCAGGTCGGACAGGTCCTCGCTGGTACGCACGCCGTGGCCGGCCAGCGCATACGCGGTGGCTTCGTCCATGCCCTTCAGGGACAGCAGGTCCTGCGCCGGCTGGCCGTCTTCAAGGCCTTCCTCGACTGCCAGGGCCTCATTGAGCAGCGCATCGCGGGCACGAGCGCGCAGCTCTTCGACGATGTCCTCGTCGAAACCTTCCACGGCCAGCAGTTCGCCGACCGGGACATAAGCGATTTCCTCGACGGTGCCGAAGCCTTCGCTGACCAGGATGCCGGCGATCTCTTCGTCCACTTCCAGCTTGTCCATGAACAGCTGGCGGGCCGAAGCCTGCTCGGCCTCCGACTTGGCGGTGACCTGGTCCTGGGTCATCACGTTGAGCTGCCAGCCGGTCAGGCGGCTGGCCAGGCGCACGTTCTGGCCGCCCTTGCCGATGGCCTGGGCCAGGCGGTCTTCGGCAACCGCCAGGTCCATCGAGTGCTTGTCTTCATCGACGATGATCGACTGCACTTCGGCCGGCGCCATCGCGTTGATGACGAAGTTGGCCGGGTTGTCGTTCCACAGCACGATGTCCACGCGCTCGCCATTGAGCTCGTTGGACACGGCCTGCACGCGCGAACCACGCATGCCGATGCAGGCGCCGATCGGATCGGTGCGCTGGTCGTGGGCGAGCACGGCGATCTTGGCGCGGTCGCCCGGATCGCGGGCACAGGCCTTGATTTCCACCAGGCCCTGGCCGACTTCCGGCACTTCCAGCTTGAACAGCTCGATCATGAATTCCGGCGCGGCGCGGCTGATGAACAGCTGCGGGCCACGCGGTTCCGAGCGCACTTCGGCCAGGTAGCCGCGCACGCGGTCACCGGCGCGCAGCACGTCGCGCGGAATGCCCTTGTCCTTCGGAATGAAGCCTTCGGCGTTGCCACCGAGGTCGACATAGATGTTGCCGCGCTCGGCGCGCTTGACCACACCGGTGATCAGTTCGCCGACGCGATCCTTCCACGCATCCACGACCTGCTGGCGCTCGGCTTCGCGCACGCGCTGGACGATGACCTGCTTGGCGGCCTGGGCGGCGATGCGGCCGAAGTCCGGGTTCTCGATCTGCTCTTCGATGTAGTCGCCGACGTCCACGCCTTCGGCTTCGTCGACGGCGTCCATCAGGCGGATCTGGCGGTCCGGCGATTCCATCACCACGTCGTCGGCCACCACTTCCCAGCGGCGGTAGGTTTCGTAGCTGCCATCCTTGTGGTCGATGACCACGCGGGTCAGCACTTCCTCGTCGGGATAGCGCTTCTTCGCTGCCGAGGCCAGGGCGGCCTCGATGGCATCGAAGATCACTTCACGCGGCACGCCCTTCTCGTTGGCGACCGCGTCGACTACCAGCAACAGTTCCTTGCTCATTGGCTCACTCCGCGCGCGGCTTCTTTGCCGCCGGCTCGTTGGAAGAAGAATTCTTGTTCGGCTTCGGACGCTTCGGCGCCGGACCGGTCGGCTTGCTCGGGGCCAGCCCCAGCGCCACCCAGTCAGGCATGATCCGTGCCTTGTCGATGTTGTCGGCCGACACGACCACTTCGGTCTTGTCGACAACGAAGGTGATGGTGTCCGCAGCCTCGTCGGTTGCTTCGATGCGGCCCTGCAGGCGACGACGGTTGTCCTGCGGCAGCTTCAGGGTGACCTTGGCCATTTCGCCAAGGTGACGACCGAACTGCTCCAGGTTGAACAGCGGACGATCGACGCCCGGCGAAGACACTTCCAGCGTGTAGTTGCCGCTGATCGGGTCTTCGACGTCCATCTGCGCCGACACTTCCCGGCTGACGCGTTCGCAGTCGTCGACATTGATGATGCGCTCGGGCTGTTCAGCCAGCGGCACGTCGATGTAAAGGCGCAGGGTCGCACCGCCGGGGGCCGGCAGATACTCAACGCCCAGCAGCTCCAGGCCCAGCGACACAACGGTCGGGGCGAGCAGATTCGCGATGTCGGTTGCCTTGTCGCTCACAGCCTGCCTTGATCTCTATGGTTGGGTGCCGGCCTTGGCCAGCGTGGAAACATGACGCCCCGGAAACGACAAAGGGCCCGCTGGGCCCCTTTTTCCGGAAAGACTCCGGTGACTGGATTCCGGTTGCAACCTGCAGTGCCTGCTGGTTGCGGCCCTCCTTCCGGGTCCGGACTCCCGCTGGGAGGCCGCCTTCAGGGGTACTGCTAGGCCGCTGATGATAGCGGCTGCACCGCGCTGGTGCAAGGTGCGGGGCCGGGGCCAGATCCCTTTCCCGCAGCAAAAGGGATCTGGCCCCGATCGCGCGGAGACGCCACACAACCCAAAGAAAAACGCCTTCGAAGCAGGACTTCGAAGGCGTTTTCTTTACTTGGTAGCGGGGGCAGGATTTGAACCTGCGACCTTCGGGTTATGAGCCCGACGAGCTGCCAGACTGCTCCACCCCGCATCAGAAGCGGAATCATGAGGCATTGCTGGGATAAATGCAAGCTTTCCCTCATTCATCAAACCGGTTGGCGCCGATCCGACGTTGGTAGCGGGGGCAGGATTTGAACCTGCGACCTTCGGGTTATGAGCCCGACGAGCTGCCAGACTGCTCCACCCCGCACCGGAAGTGTTTGAACTGCTGCCCTGCTCTTTCGAGGAGGGCTACCGCAACGATGTTCTGGCTGAACCGCTGCAGTGACAACTCAGGCTGCGCATATTACACGAATCGCGCAGCTTTGTGTCAACTTTTATGCAAGATGCGCAAATGCCTGCTGGCACCAGACCATGATCGGGTTCCAGGCAATGCCCAGCGCCAGCAGCGCCAGTGCGTTCACGCCCAGCACCAGGCCCAGCACGCGGTCGTTGCTGCGCGGCATGGCCTCGCCCACCGGCTCATCGAAGTACATGACCTTGATGACGCGCAGGTAGTAGAAGCAGCCGACCACGGCGCACAGGACGCCCAGGATCGCCAGCCACAGCAGGCCGCCATTGACCGCCGCGCCCAGCACGGCCAGCTTGGTCCAGAAGCCCAGGAACGGCGGGATGCCAGCCAGCGACGCCATGATGCACAGCACCAGGCCGGCCATCCACGGGTTGCGGGCATTCAGGCCCTTGAAGTCTTCGATGTTCTCGGCTTCGAAGCCAGCACGCGACAGCGCGATGATCGCGCCGAACGCGGCGGTCGACATGATGGCGTAGGCCAGTGCGTAGAACAGCGCGGCGGCGTAGCCCTGCGCGCCACCACCGGCGATGCCCATCAGCAGGAAGCCGATGTGCGAAACGGTGGAGAACGCCAGCATGCGCTTCAGGTTGCTCTGCGCGATGGCCATCAGGTTGCCGATGACCAGCGAGACCGCGGCCAGGCCGGCAATCAGCAGCTGCAGTTCGGTCGACAGCGGGCCCACGCCCATTTCCAGCAGGCGGTAGGCCATGCCGAAGGCGGCCAGCTTCGGCGCCGAGCTGATGAACAGTGCGATCGGTGCCGGGGCACCCTGGTACACGTCCGGCAGCCACATGTGGAACGGCGCGGCACCCAGCTTGAAGGCAACGCCGGCGATCATGAACACCGCACCGGTGATCAGCAGCACGCGCTCTTCCGAGTGCGGGATGGCATCACGGATGACGTCCAGGTGCAGGCTGCCGGTGGCGCCGTAGATCAGCGACATGCCGTACAGCAGCAGGCCCGAGGCCAGCGAACCGAGCACGATGTACTTCATCGCCGCTTCGGAGGCCAGGCCGTTCTCGCGGTTGCTGGCAACCAGCGCGTAGGAGCACAGCGCCAGCAGTTCCAGGCCCAGGTAGACCATCAGCAGGCTGCCGGCCGAGACCAGGATCATCATGCCGGCGGTGCCGAACAGGATCAGTACCGGAATCTCGCCCTGGAACAGGTTGCGGTCACGCAGGTAGCGCCAGCCATAGACCAGGGTCAGGCCGCTGAGCAGCACGATCCCGGTCTTCATCACGTCCGCGGCGGTATCGCGCACGAACATGCCATGGAAGACCTCCCCCTGCCCGCCCACGCCGGTGGCCAGCATGAACAGCACCACGGCCAGCGCAGCGAGCGAGAACAGGTGGGTGACGATCTTGTTCCGGTTGCTGACGAACAGGTCGAGGATCATCAGGGCGAAGGCGCTGCCGATCAGCACCAGCTCGGGAGCGAGCGGTGGCAGGTCAGCGGCGGTCAATGGCAGCAGCGGCGAGGTGGTCATCATCAAATCCTGGAATTACAGCAGCTTGCTGGATGCGATCTGCATCGCCAGCTTCGCGATCGAGGGCTCCATCAGGTCGGTCAGCGGCTTGGGGTAGATGCCCAGCGCCAGCACGCCGATGGCGAACACGCCCAGCACCAGCCATTCGCGGCCGTTGATGTCCTTCAGTTCGGCCACATGGCTGTTGGCCACTTCGCCGAAGAAGATGCGCTTGTACAGCCACAGGGTGTAGGCGGCGCCGATGATCAGGGTGGTGGCCGCGCCCAGCGCGATCCACGGATTACGCTGGAACGCCGACAGGATGACCATGAACTCGCCAACGAAGCCGCTGGTGCCCGGCAGGCCGGCATTGGCCATGAAGAACAGCATGGCGAAGGTGGCGAACCACGGCATCACGTTGACCACGCCGCCGTAATCGGCGATGCGGCGGCTGTGCATGCGGTCGTACAGCACGCCGACGCAGGAGAACATCGCGCCGGACACGAAGCCGTGCGAGATCATCTGCACCATGGCGCCCTGCAGGCCGAGGCGGGCGGCGTCGGCATTGCCGGCTTCACGCACCAGCCACAGGGCGATGAAGGTGCCCAGGGTGACGAAGCCCATGTGCGCGATCGACGAATAGGCGATCAGCTTCTTCATGTCGTCCTGCACCAGGGCGACCAGGCCGACGTAGATCACCGCGATCAGCGACAGCGCGATCACCAGCCAGGCCCATTCCTGCGATGCATCCGGGACGATCGGCAGGTTGAAGCGCAGGAAACCGTAGCCGCCGATCTTCAGGGCGATGGCGGCCAGGATCACCGAACCGGCGGTCGGCGCTTCCACGTGGGCATCCGGCAGCCAGGTGTGGACCGGGAACATCGGCACCTTGACCGCGAAGGCGATCAGGAAAGCGAAGAAGATCCAGGTCTGTTCCTTGGCCGACAGCGGCAGCGCATACAGGTCGGCCAGCTGGAAGCTGCCGCCCTTCAGGTACAGGTAGATCAGTGCCACCAGCATCAGCACCGAGCCGAGGAAGGTGTACAGGAAGAACTTAAGCGCGGCGTAGATGCGGCGCGGACCGCCCCAGACACCGATGATGAGGAACATCGGGATCAGCATCGCCTCGAAGAACACGTAGAACAGCATCGCGTCCGTGGCCGAGAAGATACCGACCGTGACGCCTTCCAGGATCAGGAAGGCGGCCACGTACTGGTTGACGCGCTTGTCGATGGCGCTCCAGGCGCCGATCAGGGCAAGCACGCTGACCAGCGTGGTCAGCAGGATCAGCGCCACGGCAATGCCGTCCACGCCCAGGTTGTAGCCGATCTTGTACGCCGGGATCCACGCATGGGTCTCGACGAACTGCAGACCGTCGATGCCCGCGTTGTAGCCGCTCAGCAACGAGAGGCTCGCCACGAAGGTCAGCACCGCGACGCCCAGCGACGCCCAGCGGGCGGTCTGCGCATCACGGATCGCAAGGATCAGGGCGCCACCGAGGATCGGCAGCCAGATGAGGACACTGAGTAGAGGCCAGTTCGACACGTCTTCTTATTCCGTACAGGTCATCAACGCAGGTAATGCATCAGCACGCCCAGCAGGGCAATCAGGCCGATGATCATCGCGAAGGCGTAGTGATAGAGGAAACCGGATTGGGTACGACGCAGCACGCCGGCTGCGACGTCCACAACACGTGCCGAGAGATTGACCACGCCGTCGACGATGTTGCTGTCGATCCAGCGTGCGACCTTGCCAAGCTTGACGCTGCCGCCGGCAAAGCCATCGATCCACAGCTTGTCGAAGCCGTACTTGTTTTCCAGCACCGACACCAGCGGGGCGAAGGTCTTGCGCGCCTTGCCCGACAGGTCCGGCTTCCACAGGTAGAACAGTGCAGCCAGCAGGAAGCCCGCCAGGGTCAGCCAGAACGGCGGCAGCATCATGCCGTGCAGCGCGAACGCCACCGGCCCGTGGAACTCTTCGCCCAGGAAGGCAACGGTGTTCTTGGCCGGATCGTAGAAGTCGACGATGCCGGTGAAGAACGTGTTGACCTGGCCCTGGATCGCCGCGTGGGCGTGGTGGCCGGCCCAGTCGGTGCCATGCAGCATCGGACCGATGCTGAAGAAACCGATGGCGATCGACGGGATGGCCAGCAGGATCAGCGGCAGGGTCACCACCCACGGGGTTTCATGCGGCTCATGCGGACCGTGGCCATGGCCGTGGTCGTCATGGGCATCGCCGTGGTGTGCATCGGCATGGTGTGCGTCTGCGGCGTGGTGATCGTCATGGCCGTGGCCATGGTCATCATGCGCGTCGCGGAAGCGCTCCTTGCCATGGAAGGTCATGAACAGCAGGCGGAAGCTGTAGAAGCTGGTCACCAGCACGCCACCCAGCACCGCCCAGTAGCCATAGGTGGCCACCCAGCTGTTCTGCATGTGGGCGTGGATCTCGGCCGCCTCGATGATGGTGTCCTTCGAGTAGAAGCCCGAGAAGAACGGCGTACCGACCAGGGCCAGGGTGCCGATCCACATGGTGACGAAGGTGATCGGCATGTACTTGCGCAGGCCGCCCATCTTGCGCATGTCCTGCTCGTGGTGCATCGCGATGATGACCGAGCCGGCGCCCAGGAACAGCAGGGCCTTGAAGAAGGCGTGGGTCATCAGGTGGAACACGGCGGCCGAATAGGCCGACACGCCCAGTGCCACGGTCATGTAGCCCAGCTGCGACAGCGTGGAATACGCGACGACGCGCTTGATGTCGTTCTGCACGATGCCGATCAGGCCGGTGAAGAACGCAGTGGTGGCACCGATGAAGAGGATGAAGTTCAGCGCGGTCTGCGACAGCTCGAACAGCGGCGACATGCGGGTAACCATGAAGATACCGGCGGTCACCATCGTCGCGGCGTGGATCAGTGCCGAGATCGGGGTCGGGCCTTCCATCGAGTCCGGCAGCCACACGTGCAGCGGGACCTGGGCCGACTTGCCCATGGCGCCGATGAACAGGCAGATGCAGATGACGGTGGCGATCGACCAGATCACCGGCTCGTTCAGCAGCTGCATGCCGAGGATCGTGCCGTCCCAGATCTGCAGCTGGGCGCGCGGATCAGCCAGCATGCCGGCCTGCGAGAACACCTGCGAGTAGTCCAGGGTGCCGAACACCCACAGCACGCCGGCGATGCCCAGCAGGAAGCCGAAGTCACCGACGCGGTTGACCAGGAACGCCTTCATGTTGGCGAAGATCGCGGTCGGGCGCTTGAACCAGAAGCCGATCAGCAGGTACGACACCAGGCCCACCGCTTCCCAGCCGAAGAACAACTGCAGGAAGTTGTTGCTCATCACCAGGGTGAGCATCGAGAAGGTGAACAGCGAGATGTAGCTGAAGAACCGCTGGTAGCCCGGATCGTCCTGCATGTAGCCGATCGTGTAGATGTGGACCAGCAGCGACACGAAGGTCACCACCACCATCATCATCGCGGTCAGCTTGTCGACCATGAAGCCGACGTGGGCCGAATACTGGCCGACTTCGAAGAACGTGTAGATGTTCTGGTTGAACGGCTGCGCGCCGCCCCACAGCAACTGGTAGAGCGTGTACATCGACAGGCCGCAGGCAACCGCGACGCCGAGGATGGTGATGGCCTGCGCGCCGAAGCGCTTGACCTGGCGACCGAACAGGCCGGCGATGATGCTGCCGAACAGCGGTGCGAGCACCACTGCGATCAACAGACTCTTGGAGAGAGTGATTTCCATCTGTGGATCAGCCCTTCAGCGAATCGACTTCGCCGACATTGATCGTGCGGCGGGTACGGAACAGGGTCACCAGGATCGCCAGGCCGATGGCGGCTTCCGCGGCGGCGACGGTCAGGATGAAGAACACGAACAGCTGGCCGGACGGATCGCCCAGCTGACGCGAGAAGCCGACGAAGTTGATGTTCACCGACAGCAGCATCAGTTCGATCGACATCAGCAGGACGATGACATTCTTCCGGTTGAGGAAGATGCCGGCCAGGCTGATGGCGAACAGCACCGCGCCGAGCGCAAGCATGTGGCCAAGGGTAATCACGGCTGGGTCTCCTCGCCGGCGGCCGGCTTGCTGTTGCTGTGCACGACCGGTGCTTCTGCACCCATCTTGACCATGCGCAGGCGCTGGTCGGCCTTGACCATGGTCTGCTCGCCCGGGTTCTGGCTCTTCACGCCGGTACGGCGGCGCAGGGTCAGCATCACGGCGGCGACGACGGCCACGGTCAGGATGACGGCAGCGAATTCGAACGGCAGCAGGTACTCGGTGAACAGCGTGCGCGCCAGCCAGGTGACGTTGGAGCTGTCGGCGGCGACCGCAGCAGCGTTGTCGGCCGGGAACGGCGTGACCGATCGGGCCTTGACGCCGATCAGGATCAGCATCTGCACCAGCATCGCGACCGCAACGATCAGGCCGACCGGCAGGTAGCGCACCCAGCCCTCACGCAGCTTGGTGGGATCGATGTCCAGCATCATCACCACGAACAGGAACAGCACCATCACCGCGCCGACGTAGACCAGCACCAGGGCCACGCCGAGGAACTCGGCGCCCACCAGCAGCCACACGCAGGCGATGGAGAAGAAGGTCAGCACCAGGCAGAGCACGGCGTGAACCGGGTTGCGCACGCTGATCACCGCACCGGCCGAAACCGTTGCCGCGATGGCGAACACCCAGAAAGCGATATTTACCCAATCCATCTCTCGACCTCAGCGGTAAGCGGCATCGGCGGCGCGACGCTCGGCGATCTCGTTTTCGAGACGGTCGCCCAGGGCCAGCAGCTGCGGCTTGGTAACGATGTTTTCGCCACGATTCTCGAAGTGGTACTCGAGGATGTGGGTTTCGACGATCGAGTCCACCGGGCAGCTTTCCTCGCAGAAGCCGCAGAAGATGCACTTGAACAGATCGATGTCGTAGCGCGTGGTACGGCGGGTGCCGTCTTCGCGCTTGGCCGAGTCGATGGTGATGGCCAGCGCCGGGCACACCGCTTCGCACAGCTTGCAGGCGATGCAGCGCTCTTCCCCGTTGGGATAACGGCGCAGGGCGTGCAGGCCACGGAAGCGCGGCGACTGCGGGAACTTCTCCATCGGGTACATCATCGTGTACTTCGGCTTGAAGCTGTACTTCAGCGTCAGCCAGAGGCCCGCCAGCAGTTCGAGCAGCAGCAGGCTCTTGAAGTAATGGGTAATCCTGTTCATCACTTTAGACGCCCTTTTGAATCACGCCGAAGAACACCATGACGGCGGTAACCGCGATCCACAGAATGGCCAGCGGGATGAAGACCTTCCAGCCCAGGCGCATGATCTGGTCATAGCGGAAGCGCGGGAAGCTGGCACGGAACCAGATGTAGGCACTGGCGAAGAAGAACACCTTGACGAACAGCCACGGTGCACCGCCCTTCCAGATCCAGTCGACCAGCGGCGAGACATCACCGAAGTTGACCCAGCCCTGGATCGGGCTCAGCCAGCCGCCGAGGAAGAAGATCGAGATCAGGAAGCTGATCAGGATCATGTTCGCGTATTCGGCCAGGAAGAACAGCGCGAAGGCACCGCCGGAGTATTCGACCATGTGGCCGGCAACGATTTCCGACTCGCCTTCCACCACGTCGAACGGCGCGCGGTTGGTTTCCGCCACGCCCGACACCCAGTAGATGACGAACAGCGGGAACAGCGGCAGCAGGAACCAGTCGAAGAAGCCGGAGCTGCCGGCCTGCGCCATCACGATGTTGCTCAGGTTCAAGCTGCCCGAGGCGATCATCACGCCGACCAGGGCGAAGCCCATCGCGATTTCGTAGCTGATCATCTGCGCCGAGGCGCGCATGGCACCCAGGAACGCATACTTCGAGTTGGATGCCCAACCGGCCAGGATGATGCCGTAGATGCCCAGCGAGGTCATCGCCAGCAGGTACAGCAGGCCGGCGTTGGCGTTGGACAGCACGATCTGCGAATCGAAGGGCACCACCGACCAGGCCGCGAAGGCCGGGGCCAGGGTGATCAGCGGGGCCAGCAGGTAGATCGCCTTGTTGGCGCTGCTCGGCTGGACCACTTCCTTGAACAGCAGCTTGAAGACGTCGGCGAAGGCCTGGAAGATGCCCATGCCCACGTACATCGGGCCGTGGCGGACGTGCATCCAGCCGATCAGCTTGCGTTCCCAGACCACGTAGAAGGCCACCGAGACGATCACCGGAACGGCGATCACCAGGATCTTCAGGATGATCCAGATCAGCGCGCCGATGTCACCGAGGCCCAGCAGCCACTGGTGCAGCGGGTCGACCGCGTTCAACAGCAATTCGTTCATGCAGCCACCACCGATACGCGAGCGGCACCCAGCGGCGCGGTCGCGCCGTGGCCCGATTCAATCCAGACCGAACCCGCAGCGACGCGGGCGTCGACCACCACCGGCAGGGTGGCCTTGCCGGCATCGGTGCCGACCTTGGCCATCTGCCCTTCCTGCAGCTGCAGGCGAGCGGCATCTTCAGCGTTCAGCACGATGCGCGGGGCGTTGTTGAGCGGATGCGACTGCAGCGCCGGGGCGCGACGGACCACCGCATCGGTGCGGTAGATCGCGGCGGTTGAAGCCACTTCCAGGCCTTCGCCGGCCACGGCCGGCTGCGCCGAAGCGGCAACGCTGACCGACACCGGCGCCAGGCTGGCACGCAGGCCGGCCAGGTCGGTGAAGTCGAAACCGGCCAGCGCCATTTCGCCGCCCAGTGCGCGCAGCACGCGCCAGCCCTCACGCGCCTCGCCCGGCAGCTTGCCGCCGGCACGGGCCGACTGCTCGCGACCATCGAGGTTGGTCAGGGTGGCGTCGATTTCCGGCAGCGCGCCGATCGGCAGGATCACATCGGCAACGTCGCGGGTGGAGGCACAGGCGAACTGGCTGAAGGCCACCACCTTGGCACCGACCAGCGCCTTGCGCGCGGCCGGAGCATCGGCGAAGTCCAGGCCCGGCTCCAGGCCGTACACCACGTAGGCCTGGCGCGGCTGCGCCAGCATCGCGGCGACGTCCTTGCCGGCCGGCAGCACGCCGGCACGGGCCAGGCCAACGGCATTGGCGCCCTGCGGGATGCGGCACAGCTTGGCACCGGTGGCGGCTGCGAAGTCACGCGCAGCGGCGCGGATCGCGGCAGCCTGCGGGTGGTTCTCGGCGATGCCACCGACGATCAGCACGGTGTTGTTGCCACCCTGCACTGCCGAACGCAGCTCGGCGTTGGCCAGCGCGTCGGCGAACTTCGACGGCGCGACGATCTGCTTGCCGGCGATGCTGAAGGCAAAGTCGAAGTCCACCGGGTTGACGACGTGGATCTTGGCGCCGTTGGTGGTCTGCGCCTTGCGCAGGCGGGCGTGCAGCAGCGGCAGTTCGTGGCGGATGTTGCTGCCCAGAACGACGATGCGGTCGGCGCCTTCGATTTCCGCCAGCGGCAGGCCGAACACTTCGGCGGTTGCGGCGTCGGAGAAATCGCGGTTGTTGATGCGGTGGTCGATGTTGCTCGAACCCAGGCCCTTGGCCAGGCGGGCCAGCAGCGCGCCTTCCTCGTTCGAGGTCGACGGATGCACCAGCACGCCCAGGGTGTCGCCCTGGTTGGCCTTGAGGATTTCGGCGGCCGCGGCCAGGCCTTCGGCCCAGCTCACTTCCTTCCACTCGCCATTGACCTTGCGCAGCGGCTTGACCGCACGGTCTTCGCTGTACAGGCCCTGGTGCGAGTAGCGGTCACGGTCGGACAGCCAGCACTCGTTGACGGCTTCGTTGTCGCGCGGCACGGTGCGCAGCACTTCGCCGCGGCGCACGTGCAGGAACAGGTTCGAACCCATCGCGTCGTGGTAGCCCAGCGACTCGCGTGCGGTCAGTTCCCACGGGCGGGCGCGGAACTGGAACACCTTGTTGGTCAGCGCACCGACCGGACAGACGTCGACGACGTTGCCGGACAGCTCGGTGGTCAGCGGCTTGCCGTCGTAGGTACCGATCTGCAGGTTCTCGCCGCGGTACATGCCACCCAGTTCATAGGTGCCAGCCACGTCGGCGGTGAAGCGCACGCAGCGCGTGCACTGGATGCAGCGGGTCATCTCGGTGGCGACCAGCGGACCCATGTCCTCGTCCGGCACCACGCGCTTGCGCTCGTTGAAGCGGCTGACCGAACGGCCATAGCCCAGCGACACGTCCTGCAGCTCGCACTCGCCGCCCTGATCGCAGATCGGGCAGTCCAGCGGGTGGTTGATGAGCAGAAACTCCATCACCGAGCGCTGGAACTTCAGTGCCTTCTCGCTGCGGGTGGCGACCTTCATGCCGTCCATCACCGGGGTGGCACAGGCCGGCGCCGGCTTCGGCGACTTCTCCACGTCCACCAGGCACATGCGGCAGTTGGCGGCGATCGGCAGCTTCTCGTGGTAGCAGAAGCGCGGAATGGAGATGCCGGCCTTGTCGGCGGCCTGGATGATCATCGAGCCCTTGGGCACGACCAGCGACTTGCCATCGATCTCGATGGTGACGTGATCGGGTGGGACGCTCGGATTTACGGGTTGCGCGCTCATGCAGCGGCTGCCTCCACCTTCTTGCCGTCAACCATCGAATGACCGTTGACGATGTAGTACTCGAACTCGTCCCAGAACTGGCGCAGGAAGCCCTGGATGGGCCATGCAGCCGCTTCGCCGAACGCGCAGATGGTGTGGCCTTCGATCTGGCCGGCCACTGCCTTCAGCTGGTGCAGGTCTTCCATCGTGGCCTTGCCGGCAACGATGCGCTCCAGCACACGGTGCATCCAGCCGGTGCCTTCGCGGCACGGGGTGCACTGGCCGCAGGATTCCTTGTGGAAGAACTGGCTGATGCGGCATGCGAACTTGACGCAGCAGACGCTGTCATCGAGCACCACGACGGCGCCCGAACCCAGGCCCGAGCCCAGTGCACGGATGGTGTCGTAGTCCATCGGCAGGCCCTTCAGCTCGGCCGCGGTCAGCACCGGCATCGACACGCCGCCCGGAATCGCGCCCTTCAGGGTGCGGCCCGGACGCAGGCCACCGGCCATTTCCAGCAGGTCATCGAAGGTGGTGCCCAGCGGCACTTCGAAGTTGCCGCCGTTCTGCACGCAACCGGACACCGAGAAGCACTTCGGGCCGCCGTTGGCGGTCAGGCTCAGGCCCTTGAACCACTCCGGGCCGTTGCGGATGATCGCCGGCACCGAACCGTAGGTTTCGGTGTTGTTGATCGTCGACGGCTTGCCGTACAGGCCGAAGTTCGCCGGGAACGGCGGCTTGTAGCGCGGCTGGCCCTTCTTGCCTTCCAGCGATTCCATCAGCGCGGTTTCTTCGCCGCAGATGTACGCGCCGGCGCCCAGCGCACCGTAGATGTCGATGTCCACGCCCGAGCCCATCACGTTCTTGCCCAGCCAGCCATTTGCATAGGCATCGGCCAGGGCCTGCTCGAAATGTTCGAACGGCTCGTGGTGGAACTCACCGCGCAGGTAGTTGTAACCCACGGTCGAACCGGTGGCGTAGCAGGCGATCGCCATGCCTTCCACCACCGAATGCGGGTTGTAGCGCAGGATGTCGCGGTCCTTGCAGGTGCCCGGCTCGGATTCGTCCGAGTTGCAGAGGATGTACTTCTGCATGTTGCCCTTGGGCATGAAGGACCACTTCAGGCCGGTCGGGAAGCCGGCGCCACCGCGGCCGCGCAGGCCCGAGGCCTTGACCATCTCGATGACCTGCTCCGGCGGGATCTTCTCTTCGAGGATCTTGCGCAGGGCGGCATAGCCACCGGTCTTCAGGTAGCTTTCGTACGACCACGGGGTGTCGTAATGCAGGGTGGTGTAGACCACCTGGTGCGGCAGCGGCGCGGGGCCGACCGGACCCTTGGATTCGTGGTGATGTGCCATGCCCTTACTCCAGCCCGTCCAGCAGCTCGTCGACCTTTTCCAGGGTCAGACGCTCATGGTAGTGACCGTTGATGACCATCATCGGCGCGCCACCGCAGCCGGCCAGGCACTCTTCCTCGCGCTTGAGGTAGACGCGGCCGTCCGGGGTCGATTCACCGTGCTTGATGCCCAGCTTCTTCTCGCAATGGCGCACGATGTCCTCGGCGCCATTGAGCCAGCAGCTGATGTTGGTGCAGATGGCCACGTTGTTGCGGCCCACCTTCTCGGTCTCGAACATCGAGTAGAAGCTGGCGACCTCGTAGGCCCACACCGGCGGCAGGTCGAGGTACTTGGCCACGCCGGCGATCAGTTCGTCGGTCAGCCAGCCCTCGTTCTGCTCCTGGGCCGCATGCAGCCCCTGCAGCACGGCAGAGCGCTTGCGGTCCGGCGGGAACTTGGACAGCCAGTGATCGATGTGAGCGCGGGTCTTGTCGCTCAGCACCACCATCGGGTCGACGTCGCGCGCCGCCTCGAAATTACCTGTCGCCTTCATCGGCCGACCTCAGCGAAATGCATAACGTGAAATTCCAGAAACTGCGGCGCCGGCTTGCGCCGGCTGCCTGCAGCGGGCGTTGGCGTGGCGGACGGCATTACCGGTCAACCTCGCCGAACACCAGATCGTAGGTGCCGATCATTGCCACCACGTCGGCCAGCATGTGGCCGCGCACGATCGAATCGATCGAGGACAGGTGGGCGAAGCCCGGCGCACGCAGGTGCACGCGGAACGGCTTGTTGGCGCCATCGGAGACCAGGTAGCAGCCGAACTCACCCTTCGGGGCTTCCACCGCCGAATAGGTTTCACCGGCCGGCACGCAATAGCCTTCGCTGAACAGCTTGAAGTGGTGGATCAGCGCTTCCATGTCGTCCTTCATGTCCTCGCGCTTGGGCGGAGCGACCTTGAAGTTCTTCACCATCACCGGGCCCGGGTTGGCCTTCAGCCACGCCACGCACTGCTTGATGATGCGGTTGGATTCGCGCATTTCGGCAACGCGGACCAGGTAACGGTCGTAGCAGTCGCCTTCCTTGCCCAGCGGGATGTCGAAATCGACGGCATCGTACTTGGCGTACGGACGCTTCTTGCGCAGGTCCCAGGCAACGCCCGAGCCGCGCAGCATCACGCCGGTCATGCCCCACTGGTGGGCCAGTTCCGGGCTGACCACGCCGATGCCGACCGTACGCTGCTTCCAGATACGGTTGTCGGTCAGCAGGGTTTCGTATTCGTCAACGCGACCCGGGAACTCGTTGGTGAAGTTCTCCAGGAAGTCCAGCAGCGAGCCTTCGCGCGAAGCATTGAGCTGCTTCAGCGCCTTGCCCTTGTGCCAGCGCGATTCCTTGTACTTGGGCATGTGGTCCGGCAGGTCGCGGTAGACACCGCCCGGACGGTAGTACGCCGCGTGCATGCGCGCGCCGGAGACCGCTTCGTAGCAGTCCATCAGCTCTTCGCGTTCGCGGAAGGCGTACAGCATGACCGCCATGGCGCCCAGATCGAGCGCGTTGGAGCCCAGCCACATCAGGTGGTTGAGGATGCGGGTGATTTCGTCGTACATGGTGCGGATGTACTGCGCACGCTCCGGCGCCTCGATGCCCATCAGGGTCTCGATCGCGCGCACGTAGGCGTGCTCGTTGCACATCATCGACACGTAGTCCAGGCGATCCATGTAGCCGATCGACTGGTTGAACGGCTTGGACTCGGCCAGCTTCTCGGTACCACGGTGCAGCAGGCCCACGTGCGGGTCGGCGCGCATGATGGTCTCGCCGTCCATTTCCAGGATCAGGCGCAGCACACCGTGAGCGGCCGGATGCTGCGGGCCGAAGTTCATGGTGTAGTTGCGGATTTCCTGCCGGCTTTCGGCGGCGTTGCTGGCGAACGCTTCGCCGGCCTGGTGTGCGTGGCTCACTTCACTGCCTCCTGCGCGCGCTCGCCTTCTGCGGTCTGCAGACGGGCGTCGTCACGGATCACGCGCGGCACGCCGACACGCGGCTCCACCGAGGTGACCGGTTCGTAGATCACGCGCTTCTTTTCTTCGTCGTAGCGGACTTCGACATTGCCGATCAGCGGGAAGTCCTTGCGGAACGGATGCCCGACGAAACCGTAGTCGGTCAGGATCCGGCGCAGGTCCGGGTGGCCTTCGAAGATCACGCCGTACAGGTCGAACGCTTCGCGCTCGAACCAGTTCAGGCCCGGCCAGATGCCGGTCAGCGAGGACACCACCGGCAGCGCTTCGTCAGGGGCGAAGCAGCGCAGGTGCATCATCAGGTTGTGCTGGTACGAACGCAGCTGGGCGACCACGGCGAAACGCTGGGTCGGCATGTGCTGCGGGCGGGCACCGTCAGCGCCGTTTTCCTCGGTGGGGAACTCGCCCCAGGCGAAGCGGCCCTGGGCCTTGCCTTCGACACCACGGCTGAAGCCCTGCGAGGACACGTCGGCGGTGTCCCATTCGTCGGAGCCATAACCGAGGTAGTCGACGCCGCAGAGATCCACGGCCTGCTCGAAACCAAACTCGTCACGCAGCGCCAGGGCGGTGGCGTGCCACTCGGCGGCAGGCACTTCCAGCGTCACTTCGCCGCGGGGTTCGACCACGATGACCTTCGCACCAGCGAAACGTGCGGACAGTCGGTCGATGAAGGATGCTTGCTCTGCCATGGGGGCTTGGCGCGCTCTTGTCAGGTGAAGGGGTCAGCGGGCGATGGTCTGTGTACGCCAGATCTTCTTCTGCAACTGCAGGATCCCGTACACCAGCGCCTCGGCGGTCGGCGGGCAGCCCGGGACATAGATGTCCACCGGCACCACGCGATCACAGCCGCGCACCACAGAATAGGAGTAGTGGTAGTAACCACCGCCGTTGGCACAGCTGCCCATCGAGATGACCCACTTCGGGTCCGGCATCTGGTCATAGACCTTGCGCAGCGCCGGGGCCATCTTGTTGACCAGGGTACCGGCCACGATCATCACGTCGGACTGACGCGGCGACGGGCGGAACACCACGCCATAGCGGTCAAGGTCCAGGCGCGCGGCGCCGGCGTGCATCATCTCGACCGCGCAGCAGGCCAGGCCGAAGGTCATCGGCCACATCGAGCCGGTGCGTGCCCAGTTCAGCAGTGCGTCGACGCTGGTGGTGACAAAGCCCTTTTCCAGCAGCGGGTTGTCGCCTTCCGGCCGCAGGATGTCATCAACCCGGCCTTCCGGCGACGGATTGTTCATGAGGCCATCGAGAGTCTGAATCACTCCCATTCCAGCGCTCCCTTCTTCCAGACGTAAATGAAACCGAGGAACAGCATGCCGACGAACAGGCCCATGGTAATGAGCGAACGGGCGCCCAGCTCCATGAAGACCTGGGTCCACGGCACGATGAAGATGATTTCCAGGTCGAAGACGATGAACTGGATCGCGATCAGGTAGTAGCGCACGTCGAACTTCATGCGCGCGTCTTCGAAGGCCTCGAAGCCGCACTCATACGGCGACAGCTTTTCCAGATCGGGGCGGCGGGGACCGAGGAATCGACCAACCAGCATCAGCGTAATGCCGATACCGGTGGCAACGATCAGAAACAGCAGAGACGGCAAATATTCGGCCAGCACAGCGATTCTCTCTTGCCTCTGCCGCTGCGCCTGCAGGCGCTTTGGCATGGGGGAGTGGACGGGAATCTGCCTGGCGCCTTGCGCGCCAGACGAACCCGCTTTACTTACAAATGGTGCCCAAGAGGGGACTCGAACCCCTACGACCTAAGTCGCTACCACCTCAAGGTAGTGCGTCTACCAATTCCGCCACCTGGGCAAACGATCACATCAGACTATCTTCCCGATGCGCCGCGTATTGTAACCGGCTTCAGTGTTTCTGGGAGCCTTCCGAAGGCTTTTCTTCACCAGAAACCGAAGATTCCGCCTTAGCCGGCACATTCGCGGCCGGAACCGGGGCGGCCGGGACCGCATCGGCCTTCGGAACGGCCGGCAGTTCGCCCGCCGGAGCCGCCGGAGCGGTTGCCGCCGGGGCGGACATCAGGCCCAGATCCTGGTCGGCCGCCGGGCGCGTGCCGTGACCGGCATACCAGGCCATGAAGAGGCTGATGCCGAAGAACACCACGGCCAGCCACTTGGTCGACTTGGACAGGAAGTTCGAGGCGCCGCGCGCACCGAACACCGTACCCGAGGCACCGGCACCAAAGCCCGAACCCGCCGCCGCACCCGAGCCACGCTGCATCAGGATCAGCGCGATCATGGCCACAGCGACCAGCACGTAGACGACATTGAGGATCAACATCAGCATTGGAAACCGCCCTCGGACAATACTTCTAGGATTAGTTCGCGGCCGCCGCCCTTGCGATGGCCAGGAAGTCCGCGGCCACCAGGGAGGCACCGCCGACCAGCCCACCATCGACATCCGGCTGCGCGAACAGTTCCCCGGCATTGTCGGGCTTCACGCTACCGCCGTAAACAATGGGCAGTGAATCAGCAATTCTAGCATCGATACGCGCGACTTCGCCACGGATGAACGCGTGCACCTGCTGTGCCTGCTCCTTGCTGGCGGTGCGGCCGGTGCCGATCGCCCAGACCGGCTCATAGGCCACCACGGCCTGGGCGAAGCCGGCCGCGCCGACCAGCTCCAGCACCGGCGCCAGCTGGCTGGCGATGACCGCTTCGGTCTGGCCAGCCTCGCGCCGCTCCAGGGTTTCGCCTACGCACAGCACCGGCACCAGGCCGGCATGCAGGGCCGCAGCGAACTTGCGCGCGACCAGCTCGCTGCTTTCGTGGTGGTACTGGCGGCGCTCGGAATGGCCGACCAGGCCATAGCGGGCACCCACCTCGTGCAGCATCGCCGCGCAGACCTCGCCGGTATAGGCGCCCTTCTCGTTGCTGCTGACGTCCTGCGCACCGAACACCAGGCCGGTGTCGCCGAAGTCCTCGACGAGCTCGCCCAGGTAAGGCAGCGGCGGCAGGATCACCACGTCCACCCCCTCCAGCGGCAGCCCGGCGGCCACCTGCCCCAGCAGTTCATTGGCGAATTGACGGCTGCCATGCAGCTTCCAGTTTCCGGCGACGATCTTGCGGCGCATGAGCGGGTGGCTCCTGTGTGAAGTCAGCCGGTCATGATACCCGCTACGGCAAAAATCCGTTTCCGTGTAAGCGGTTACATGGATTTTCAGCCAACGGCGCGACCCCTCGTGGCGGGTTTGGGGTTGGGTGGGTCGCAGAGAGCCCGGTTGGATCTGGGTCTTGGCCGGGCGGGTGGGACTGCGCAGGGGTCGCTGCAAGTACGTCCCTGTAAGCTCGGTCGCCGCATCCATGCGGCTCACGCCCCTGCGCAGCCCCACCCGCTCGGCCTCTGACAGATTCCGGCGGTTCCGCCCGCCACGGAAAGAAAAAAGAAGATCAAAGGCAGAAGCCGAGCCCGCTCCCCGCCCTCGATACCTGACAGATCTCATCCACGCATGGCGTGGATCTACCGTGTCGACCAAGGTCGACACCTACCGCAAATCCCGATTTACCCACCGTCACCGGGAGACTGTCGGAGGTGGGGCGGTGTGGGTTGGCAGGACCGTTGGCGCCATGGATGGCGCCATCGAGCCCCCAGGGATGGGTTCACGGCGTGTCCTGCCGACCCACACCGCCCCGCCCAACCCGCAGAAACCCAGAGCCGCTTTGGCTTTGGCTTTGGCTTTGGCCCCTGCGGGTGCAGGGCGCAGCCCAGCAAAGAAAAAGGCCGCCTTTCGGCGGCCTTTTCATTACTTCAGCTTGATCTCGCGCAGGCGTTCCTCGAGGAAGCCATGGGCGGTGATCGCCTCCGGGTACCGGCTGGGGTTCTCGGCGGTGATGCACGACGGCAGCACGTCGATCAGGAAATCCGGGTTCGGGTGCAGGAAGAACGGCACCGAATAGCGCGGCTGGCGGGCCAGTTCGCCCGGGGGGTTGACCACGCGATGGATGGTCGACGGGTACACATGGTTGGTCAGGCGCTGCAGCATGTCGCCGATGTTGACCACGATGGTGTCCGCGTCTGACGTAAACGGCACCCACTCGCCATCGTGCGACTGCACTTCCAGGCCGGCGGCACTGGCGCCGACCAGCAGGGTGATGAAGTTGATGTCGCCGTGGGCACCGGCGCGCACGTTCGGGATGTCGTCGGTGGTGATCGGCGGGTAGTGGATCGGACGCAGGATCGAGTTGCCGAAGTTGGTCTTGTCGGCGAAGAAGTCCTCCGGCAGGCCGATATGCAGGGCCAGCGCCGACAGCACGCGCGAACCCAGGTTGTCCAGCGCCTGGTACAGGCCGTAGCCGCGCTCACGGAAACCTTCGACCTCGGTCGGCCACAGGTTCGGCGCCATCACCTCGCGGTACTTGGAATCATCGGCGATTTCACGGCCGATATGCCAGAACTCCTTCAGGTCGAAGTGCTTGGAGCCCTTGGCGGTTTCCACACCGAACGGGGTATAGCCGCGGGCGCCGCCGCTGCCGGCCACGTGGTACTTGCGCTTGACCTCGTCAGGCAGGGCGAAGAACGCCTTGAAGGCATCGTAGGCCGCGTCGATCTCGGCCTGCGGGATGCCGTGGTTGCGGATGCCCGCGAATCCCCATTGGCGGTAAGCGGCACCCAGCTCGGCCACGAAGGCCTCGCGGTCGCTGTCGAAACGGGTGATGTCGAGGGTGGGGATCTGGCTCACAGCGGTTCCTGGCTTGTCGTTGGTCTGGGGGGCCAGCGCATTCACGGCCCGCCTGAACATTGTGACAGATCGCCCGGCGGACGCTACCCGGCACAAGGAAACAAACCGATACAATGCGCGACCCGCGAGTACTTTAACGAATCCCTTACGTTGTCGCCGCGCGTTCCACCCGTGCCATCCCGACCCGCCCCGCACCATGCCCAACGCTTCAGACACCGCCGCCCTCCCCCTCGCAGGCCAGGCCCTCCGCTGGCGCCAGCTGGCGTGGTGGTCGCTGTTCGTGGCGGGCAACGCGGCCATTGCCGCGCTGATCACTCTGGGCAACGTGCCGCTGCAGGACAACCCGGGTGGCAGCCAGGGCCTTGCCTATCTTGCCATCGCCCTGCCCGGCCACCTGCTGGCGTTCGGCGCATTGGCCGGCCTGCTGCCGCTGCTGCTGGGCCTGTGGTCGCGCAGCGCGCGCACGCTGAGCATCAGCGCAGTGCTGCTGCAGGGCCTGTGGCTGTGCCTGCTGCTGGTCGATGCCAAGGTCTTCACCCTGTACCGCTTCCATCTCAACGCCATGGTCGTGAACATGGTGTTCGGCGGTGCGCTGCAGGACCAGGTCGCCCTGTCGTGGAAGACCTGGCTGCAGGTCGGCGTGCTGGTGGCCGCCCTCTTCACCGCCGAAAGCCTGCTGGCCTGGGCCTGCTGGAAGCTGCTGCCGGCCGCGCCGCGCCGACGCCGGGTCCTGCAGGCATGGGCGGTGGTGGTCGTGCTGATGGCCAGCGGCCAGGTCGCCACGGCCTACTACGACGCGCGCGGCGACCGCGATGTGATCGCCCAGTGGAACTACCTGCCCTGGGCCCAGCCGATCACCGCCAAGAGTTTCATGCGCCGGCTGGGCGTGGTCAGCGAACAGCAGGTCGGCCTGCCCGATCCGCGTCACGCCCAGCTGCTGTATCCGCTGCAGCCACTGCGCTGCCAGAATCCGCACCGCCCCAACGTGTTGATGGTGGTGCTGGAATCGCTGCGGCAGGATGCGCTCACCGCGCAGGTGATGCCCAACACTTCGGCACTGGCCCGGTCCGCACGCGTGTACGACCGCCACTTCAGCACCGGCAACGCCACCCGTTACGGCCTGTTCGGCCTGCTCTACGGGCTGCCGGGCGGCTACTGGCCGAGCATGCTCGACGAACAGCGCGGCTCACAGCTGTTCAAGGTACTGCAGCAGCAGGGCTACGACCTGCATCTGTATGGCAGTGCGCCGCTGTACAGCCCGGAATTCGACCGCACCGTGTTCGCCGACGTGCGCGACCAGCTGCACCAGGGACCACCCGGCCTGCGTTCGGAAGGCCGTGACCGCAGCATCGTGGCCGCGCTGCGCAACGACATCCGCGCCAGCCAGGCCGCGCATGCCCCCTGGTTCGGCTTCGTCTTCCTCGATTCCACCCATGCGCCGTACCACATCCCCGCAGGCTATCCGCCGCTGGCGACGCCGATGGCCGGGGACATCGACTTCCTGAAATTCGGTCCGGATCACGATCCGACCCCGGAGTTGAACCGCTACCGGACTGCGGTGCACTACGCCGACAGCCTGCTGGGCACGCTGCTGGACGACCTGCGTGCGCAGGGCCTGGAGCAGGACACGATCGTGCTGGTCACCGGCGATCACGCCGAAGAATTCAACGACCTCAAGCTGAACTACTGGGGCCACAACGGCAACTTCTCCGACTACCAGCTGCAGGTGCCGTTCGTGCTGCATTGGCCCGGCCAGGCAGCGGGACACGAAACCCGCACCAGCTCGCATGAAGACTGGGTGCCGACGCTGATGCGCCATGCACTTGGCTGCGAGAACGCGCTGTCCGATTTCAGTACCGGGCAGGACCTGCTGGCCGAGCCCGCAGGGGAGCGCGCACTGGTGGTGGAGAGCTGGTCGCAACGCGCCGTCCGCCACGGTGATGCCATCTACGTGTTCGACAAATTCGGCAATGCCACGGCACTGGACCTGCATTACCGCCCCTTGCCGCAACAGGCCCCGGATGCCGCTGCCGTCCGTACCGCATGGGAAGCGCTGACCCGCTTCCGCAACCGCTGACTACAAGGATCGCCCCATGAAACGTCCTCTGCGCATCCTGCACACCGAAGCCGCCAAGGGAATGGGTGGCCAGGAGATCTACATCTTCCGCCACATGCAGGCCATGCGCGCGCGCGGCCATGCGGTGTCGCTGCTGTGCCAGCCCGACGCGCGGCTGGCCCAGCTGGCCCGCGATGATGGCTTCACCGTGCACACCCTGCGCATGGGCGGCCTGGCACGCCTGCTGCGTGGCATCTGGTCGGTCTCGCGGCTGGTGCGCCGCGAACGCTACGACGTGGTCAACACCACCAGCCGTCGCGACGCCCTGATCGCCGCCGCCGGCGCCCGCCTGGGCGGCACGCCGCTGGTGGTGCGCTCGCGCCACCTGATGAGCCCGGTCAACTCGCTGCTGACCTACACCGGGCTCCCGCACCGGGTGCTGACCGTCAGCAGCTTCGTCAAGCAGCTGCTCGCCGATCGCGGCATCCCGGCCGAGCACATCGGCATCGTGCCGCCGATCGCGGTGCCGCCGCGCTGGAGCGACATGCGCCTGGAGAACCCCTGGCAGCGCCTGCAGCAGGTGCGCGCCGAAGTCCGCGCCGAACTCGGCTTCGGCGAGCAGGACGTGGTGGTGGGCTGCGTGGCGGTGTTGCGTGAACCCAAGGGCCATGCCGACCTGCTGCAGGCGATGGTTCCGCTGTGCAAGGCCAACCCGAACCTGCACCTGGTGGTGGTGGGCGACGGCCAACCGGTGATGGAGCGGCTGCAGGCGATGTGCGCGGAACATGGGCTGCAGCAGCAGGTCCATCTGCTGGGCTACCGCGACGGTGCCTGCCGCCTGATGGCAGGTTTCGATGTCTTCGCCCTGGCTTCGCACAAGGAAGCTGCAGGCACCGTGTTCCTGGAAGCGGCCTATGTCGGCGTACCGATCGTGGCCACGCGCGTCGGCGGCGTGCCGGAGATGGTGGTCGATGGGAGCAACGCAATCCTCACGCGTTTGGGCGACAATGCAGCCCTGACCGGCGCCCTGCGCCTGCTGGTGGATGATCCGGAACGACGCCGGCAGATGGGTCGCGCCGGCTGGGACTGGATGCGCAGCGCGCACCGCTTCACCCCGGCTGGCCACGGCGAAACCACCGAACACTATTACCAGCAGTGGCTGAAGGAGCTGGGACATGGCTGATGCCCGAACCGTACCGGTGCTGATGCACCATCACGTCAGCCCGTCGCCGGGCATGATCACCGTGTCACCGGAGAACTTCGAGAGCCAGATCGCATGGCTGGCCAGCAATGGCTGGACCTCGCTGACGCTGGACCAGTACGCCGGTTTCCTGGCCGGCACGCCGGTGCCGCGCAAGTCGATCGTGATCACCTTCGACGATGGTTACCTGGACAACTGGGTGTATGCACACCCGATCCTGCAGAAGTACGGCATGCACGCCGTGGTGTTCGTGGTGACCGGCTGGATGGGCGAAGGCCCGGAGCGCCCGCACGCCGGCATTGCCGGGGCGACGCTGCCGGCCACGCCGGACCATCGCGGCTGCGAAGCGGCGATCTACGAACAGGATCGCAGCGATGACGTGATGATGCGCTGGAGCGAAGCACGCGCGGCCATTGCCGCCGGCACCTTCGAAGTGCACTGCCACACCCACACCCACACCCGGTGGCTGCGCCGCAACGACCTCGACCGTGCGCAGCGGCGCGCGGGCCTGAGCCAGGACCTGGCGATCTCGCGCGGCGTGCTGCAGGACAAGCTGGGCGAAGTGTCCGATACGCTGTGCTGGCCGTATGGCGACTTCGACCAGGACCACATTGACGTGGCGCGCGAGCACGGCTTCCGCTACCTGCACACCACCCATCCGTTCGGCCGCAACGTGATCGGTGGTGACCCGGAACGCATCTACCGCTTCGCGATCCGCAACCGCCCGGCGAGCTGGCTGCGCAAGCGCATCGCGCAGAGCTACACCCCGCTGATCGCACCGCTGTTCAATGGCTTCAAGGCGCGCCAGAAGAAGATGGTGCCGGGGCCGTGAGCGCAAGGGCCTCCCCGCCCGCTGCGGCGCGGGAGGCCTGCGTTGGTCTCAGAAGAAGCGCCCGTACACGGCCTGCACGATCTCGCCGTTGCCGGTGTTGATCAGCAGCGCATCCGGCCCGTAACGCACCCATTCGTAGCCCATCGGCGGCATGTCCAGGCCGAACAGCCAGAAGTCGTTGAGGATGTAGTCGCCGATCCAGTACGGACGCGGCAGGAACTGGCCGTAGTGCCAGCGCTGGTAGGCATAGCCCACCGGTGGATGGTAGGGCCCGATGCGGAAGGCATGATCGGCGCGGAAGTTGTGGCGG
This sequence comes from Stenotrophomonas maltophilia, assembly GCF_047497515.2. Classification (GTDB taxonomy): domain Bacteria; phylum Pseudomonadota; class Gammaproteobacteria; order Xanthomonadales; family Xanthomonadaceae; genus Stenotrophomonas. Next base: position 30,970 of record NZ_JAXAXL020000001.1, on the reverse strand, counting down.
TACTCCTCGCGGAACGCCGGCCGGGCATTGCCCAGCTCACGCGGGCGCTCCATCCGCGGGTAGCCCCACGGCGCGCGCATCGGCTCCTCGCGCGGAGCGGACATATGGGGTCCACCTTCGGGACGGCGTTCTGCGCTGGCGACCGAAACGCCGCCCAGCAAAGGCAGCACCAGCAGCGCACCTGCCAGCAGGCAGCGGCTGTAGCGCAATGAGGTGTTCATGGTCAGGGTCCTTGCAACAGGAGTGGAAGGATGGAGCACGAACGGCTCCGACCGGGTCCCTGCCTGCGCAGAGCCTGCATGCAGGCCAGAGATCCTGATTCCGGAAATACGCCGCGCATCGTTCACGCCATGTCACAAAGCGCACAGCCGCAGCTGAACGTGATAGCGGGTGGCGATCGGTTCAGTCACCCCGCTGGAAAGCAACATGGCCGCAGAGCGGCCATGTCGTGGTACCCGGGTGTATGATCGTCGGAATCAGGCGGCCGCTTCACGCACGGCCGTGGATAGGCGATCGAGCGTTTCCTGCATCAACACCGCATCATCGGCTTCGACGGTGACCCGCACCACCGGCTCGGTACCGGATGGCCGCAGGAAGGCACGACCACGGCCGGCCACCGACTGCTGCGCGACGGCCAGTGCCGCCTGCACGCTGTCGGCCTGCACGGTGGCCTTGGCCGAGACATTGCCCAGGCGCACGTTGACCGTCTTCTGCGGTACCCGCAGCAGTCCCTTCAGCGACTGGCGCAGGGTCTGCCCGCTGTTGCGCAGTGCCACCAAGACCTGCAGGGCGCTGACGATGCCATCACCGGTGGTTGCCCGGTCCAGGCACAGCAGGTGACCGGAGGCTTCGCCACCGAGCACGCCACCGCCTTCGATCAGCGCCTGGTGCACGTAACGATCGCCCACGTTGCTGCGCACGAACGGAATCTGCAGATCGGCGAATGCCTTCTCGATGCCGTAGTTGCTCATCAAGGTGCCGACCACCGGGCCGCGCAGGCGGCCTTCGGTCTTCCACGCGCGCGCCAGGATGTACAGCAGGTCGTCGCCGTCAACCGGATTGCCCTGGTCATCGGCCATCAACACGCGATCGCCGTCACCATCGAAGGCGATGCCGAGATCGGCGCGGGTCTCGCGGACCTTGGCCGCCAGATTGTCGATATGGGTGGAACCGACGCCGGCATTGATGTTGACACCGTTCGGTTCGGCACCAATGCCGATCACTTCGGCACCCAGTTCGCGGAACAGCAACGGCGCAATCTGGTAGGTGGCGCCGTGGGCACAATCAAGCACCAGGCGCACACCGCGCAGATCGAACGCGCGCGGCACGCTGGCCTTGCAGAACTCGATGTAGCGGCCGACCGCCTCGCGCGCACGCGCTGCCTTGCCCAGCTTTTCCGATTCGGCGGTGGTGAACGGAACGTCCAGCGCCGCTTCCAGGGCCAGCTCGGTGGCATCGTCGAGCTTCTCGCCCTGGGCGGAGAAGAACTTGATGCCGTTGTCGTAATGCGGGTTGTGCGAGGCGCTGATGACGATGCCGGCATCCACGCCCAGCGTGCGGGTCAGGAAGGCCACCGCCGGGGTTGGCATCGGCCCCAGCAGCTGCACGTCAGCGCCGGCGGCGACCAGCCCTGCCTCCAGCGCTGCTTCGAACATGTAGCCGGAAATACGCGTGTCCTTGCCGATCACCACGATCGGACGGTGCCCGTCCTGGCCGCGCTGGGCGACCAGCACCCGGCCCAGCGCATTGCCCAGGCGCAACACGAAGTCGGCCGAGATCACCCCCTCGCCGACCCGGCCGCGGATGCCGTCCGTACCGAAGTACTTGCGGCCTCCCATCACGCGACCTCTGGCGCCGGCTGGCGGCCCAGCATCGCCAGCAGGTCGGACAGGCGGTCACGCAGTTCACGGCGGTCGCAGATCTGGTCGATGGCACCGTGCTCCAGCAGGAACTCCGAGCGCTGGAAGCCTTCGGGCAGCTTTTCGCGCACGGTCTGCTCGATCACGCGCGGGCCAGCGAAACCGATCAGCGCCTGCGGTTCGGCGATGTTGATGTCGCCCAGCATCGCAAACGACGCCGACACGCCACCGGTGGTCGGATGGGTCAGCACCGAAATGTAAGGCAGGCCGGCTTCACGCAGCTTGCCCAGCGCGGCCGACGTCTTGGCCATCTGCATCAGCGAGAACAGGCCTTCCTGCATGCGTGCGCCGCCACTCTGCGAGAAGCACACGTAGGGCGCGCCGATCTCGACCGCGGTTTCCGCAGCCAGTGCGAAGCGCTCACCGACCACCGAACCCATCGAACCGCCCATGAAGGCGAAGTCGAACGACGAGGCGACCAGCGCACGGCCCTTGAGCAGGCCACGCATGGCAATCAACGCGTCATACTCGCCGGTGTTCTTCTGCGCGATCTTGATGCGCTCGCTGTACTTCTTCTGGTCCTTGAACTTGAGCAGGTCGGTCGGGCCCAGCCGCGCACCGATCTCGGTGGTGCTGTCGGCGTCGAACAACGCGGCCAGGCGCGCGCGGGCACGGATGGCCATGTGGTGGCCGCACTTCGGGCAGACCTCAAGATTCTCTTCCAGTTCCGGCCGGTACAACGCGCTGCCGCAGCTGCTGCACTTTTCCCACAGGCCCTCGGGGACGCTGCGCTTCTTGCTGGGGGTGTTGTCGGTGCGGATGCCAGACGGCATCAACTTGCTGAGCCAACTCATGCGGGAGGACACTTCCGTTCAGGGCGGCCCAAAGGCCGCAAAGGCGGACAGTCTAGCTCCGCTTTCCCCGCCCGTGCACCCCTTGCCGGGCTCCGGGCGGGCGGAAAAAACCATGCTGGGACGTACGTTTAGCCCCGTGGCGGCGCCGGACATTGGCCGGCAGCCACTGCATGCGGGCGGCTGCGGAGGATGCCGGCAGGCGGCCGGCACGACCGTTACCCGTCCAGCGCCTGCCTCAGCGGGGCAAGGAAGGCCCGGGCGCGCTGGGCCGCGTCTTCAGCCGAGCCGGCTTCGGCCAGCGCCGCGACCAGCGCACTGCCGACCACAACGCCATCGGCCTGCCGCGCCATCGCGGCGGCACTGGCGGCATCCTTGATGCCGAAGCCAGCCACCACCGGCACCGCAGCGCGTTCGCGCAGGGCCTGCAGGCGCGCACTGGCGGCATCGCTGTCCAGGCGCTCGGAGGCACCGGTGACACCGGCGAAGCTGACGTAATAGAGGTAGCCACGGGCCAGTGCCAGCAGCTCGTCGGCGCGCGCCTCGCTGGTGGTCGGCGAGGCCAGCAGGACCAGCGCCAAGCCGGCCGCATCGAAGGCCTGCTGCGCCTCACCGGCTTCTTCCGGCGGCAGATCGACCAGCAGCACGCCATCCACGCCAGCCTCGACGGCCGCCTTGGCAAACGCGGCGTAGCCGTGGATCTCCACCGGGTTCAGATAGCCCATCAACACCACCGGTGTCTGCGCATCGCGCTCACGGAACCGGGCTACCGCCTGCAGCACGTAGCGGCTTCCGGCACCCCGTGCCAGCGCGCGCTCGGAACTGCGCTGGATGGTCGGGCCATCAGCCATCGGGTCGGAGAACGGCACGCCCAGTTCGATCACATCGGCGCCGGCATCGACCAGCGCGTGCATGACCGGCACGGTTGCTTCCAGCGAGGGATCACCGGCGGTGACGAAGGGGATCAGTGCCTTGCGGCCAGTGGCACGCAGGCGGGAGAAGCAGGCATCGATACGCTCAACGGACATGTCAGGTACATCCTTCAATCAGGTCAACGGCGCCGCTGGCGCCCCAGTACATTCTCGATACAACGCCATCGACGATCTCCACGCGGATCGCCAGGTCCGAGCCCGGGTCCTGCCAGAGCAGACTCTCGCCGGCTTCCGGATCCTCGCCATACGGCTGCGCGGTGGCACCGCGCGGAAGCAGCCGCAGCGCTTCTGCGCGTGCCATGTCCAGGCGCAGGCCGAACGGTCCCGGCTGGATCACCACTTGCCCAGAATCGTCGATCGGGGCCAGGTCGAAGCGCACCACGTCGCCGTCCTGCACCATCATCGCCACGCCTTCGGGCAGCGTGCCGCGCTCGTAGTATTCGCAGCGCCCCTGCGTGGCCTCGTGCAACCCGGCCGAATGCCAGGCGCCTTCCGCCTGGACTTCGCTGAACGGCTGGCCGATCAGCACTTCACCGGCATGGTCCAGGGCCACCGAAACCACTGCCGGTGCGCTGTCCTCGTCGACCTCCGGGGTGGCAACCGGCACAGGGGCGTCATCGATCGGCCGATGTGCCATGTCATCGTTGCTGGCCGGGTGCTGTGCCGGCGCGATGGCCGCCGGTGCCGCCGCGGCGGGGGCCAGCAGCGGCGGATCGGGCGGCTTGCAACCGCCCAACCCCACCGCCAGCACCAGCGCGCCGCCATGGCGCAGCACCGGATTCACAGCTCCAGGCCTTCACGCGCAGCGATGGTGTGCACGTCCTTGTCGCCACGGCCAGACAGGTTGCACAGCACGATCTGGTCACGCGGACGCCCACGCGCCAGCTTGATCGCCTGTGCCAGCGCGTGGCTGGATTCCAGCGCCGGCAGGATGCCCTCGGTGTGGGCCAGCAGATGGAAGGCCTGCAACGCTTCCTCATCGGTGATGCCGAGGTAGCGCGCGCGGCCGCTGTCAGCCAGGAACGCGTGTTCCGGGCCGACGCCGGGATAGTCCAGGCCGGCCGACACCGAGTGGGTCTCGATGATCTGGCCATCGTCATCGCACAGCACATAGGTGCGGTTGCCATGCAGCACGCCGGGGCGACCGGCCGCGATCGACGCGGCATGGCGTCCGGTGTGGATGCCATCACCTGCCGCTTCGGCGCCGAAGATCTCGACCTGGCGGTCGTTGAGGAAGGCATGGAACAGGCCGATGGCATTGCTGCCGCCGCCGACGCAGGCGGTGATCGCATCGGGCAGGCGCCCGTACTCGGCCAGCATCTGCTCGCGCGCTTCGCGGCCGACGATGGCGTTGAAGTCGCGCACCATGCGCGGGTACGGGTCCGGGCCGGCCACGGTACCGATGATGTAGAAGGTGTCCTGCACGTTGGTGACCCAGTCGCGCATCGCTTCGTTGAGCGCATCCTTCAGCGTGGCCGAGCCGGAGGTGACCGGCACCACCGTCGCGCCCAGCAGCTTCATGCGGTAGACGTTGATCTTCTGCCGCTCGATGTCGGTGGCGCCCATGTACACCACGCACTCCAGGCCCAGCCGCGCGGCGACGGTGGCACTGGCCACGCCATGCTGGCCGGCGCCGGTCTCGGCGATGATGCGCTTCTTGCCCATCCGCGCCGCCAGCAGCGCCTGGCCGATGGTGTTGTTGATCTTGTGCGCGCCGGTGTGGTTCAGGTCCTCGCGCTTGAGCAGGATCTGCGCGCCCCCAACGTGATCGCTCAGGCGCTGGGCGTGGTAGATCGGGCTTGGACGGCCCACGTAATGGGCCAGGTCGCGATCGTAGGCGGCCTGGAATTCCGGGTCCTGGCGGGCCTGGTCATAGGCCTGGGCCAGTTCCTGCAACGGACCGACCAGGGTTTCGGCAACGAAACTGCCGCCGTAGCGGCCGAAGTGACCCTGGGCATCCGGGAAGGCGTGGTAGTCGGCAATGGGGGAGGCAGACATGGCAGGGACCGGTGGTTCAGACAGGTGGATACTCTAGCGCACGGGTCATGACCGGAAAATGGATATTATCTGGCGCATATCGTCAGGAAATCTCACATGAGCCGCTCCCTGCTTCCGCCCCTCAATGCGCTGCGTGCGTTCGAGGCCACCGCCCGGCTCGGCGGCGTGGGTCGCGCCGCACAGGACCTGCATGTCACCCACGGTGCGGTCAGCCGGCAGTTGAAGCTGCTGGAGGACCACCTTGGCCTGGCGCTGTTCCAGCGCGCCGGTCGCGGCCTGCGCCTGACCGCTGCGGGCGCGCGCCTGCAGGCGGCATGCAGCGAAGCCTTCAGCGGCATCGAAGCCTGCGTGCGCGAGCTGCGGCGGCCTGCGTCGGCACCGGCGCTGGTACTGGGCTGCAGCGGCAGCGTGCTGGCGCGCTGGATGATTCCGCGCCTGCCGGCACTGGAAGCCGCCCTGCCCGGCGTGCGCCTGCAGTGGTCAGCACTGGACGGCAGCTTCACCGAGGCGCAGGCGGCACTGGATGCGGTCCTGCTGCTGGCGCAGGGGCCGTGGCCACGGGGCTGGCAGGTGCGCGAGCTGGCGCCGGAGCGGGTCGGCGTGGTGGTGGCGCCGTCACACCCGGCGGCGCAGCGCCTGCGCCATGTGCCGCCGTCGGCACTGCTGCAGGAGACGCTGCTGCATACCAGTTCACGGCCGCAGGCGTGGCCCTCGTGGGCACAGGCACATGGCCTGGACGCCTCGGCGCTGAAGTTGGGTACCGCGTTCGAGCATCTGTACTACCTGCTGGAAGCAGCGGTGGCCGGGTTGGGCCCGGCGATCGCACCGGAGCCCCTGGTGGCCGAAGATCTGGCGGCAGGGCGGCTGATCGCGCCGTGGGGATTTGCCGCCACGGGCGGCTTCTGGGTGCTGGCGCGGCCGGATGGACCGGCCGATGCACGCGTGGATGCACTGGCCGATTGGTTGGTGCAGCAACTGTAGCGTCGAGCTTGCTCGACGCTGCTCGGATCGATCAGGGTGCCGTGGGTGCGGCCAGCCGCTGCTGCAGGTCCTCGCGCAGGCGCGAGAGTTCCACTTCCGCCTGCTGCCGCTGCTGCATCCCCTCACGGTGGATGCTGCGCACTTCTTCCACCGTGGCGATCAGCTGGTCGTGCACATGGCGCAGCGTGGCCACGTCGATCACCCCACGCTGGTTGCTGCGCGCGGTATCCACCGAAGCCTGGCGCAGCAGGTCGGCATTGCGGCGCATCAGCTCGTTGGTGGCATCGTCGATGGCGGTGGACAGTTCGACCGCCGCCTTCTGTTCGCCCAGCGAGAGCTGGATGGCAAACTGGCGTTTCCACGACGGAATGGTGATGTCGCGGACGGTGTTGAACTTCTCGATAAGCTGCAGCGCGTTGGCCTGGATCAGGCGGATCATCGGCAGCGACTGGTCGGCGGCGTGCTGCATCAGCTGCAGGTCGGACACGCGCTTCTCGATCAACCGGATCGCGTTGTCGATCTCGCCCTGGCGGATGCGCTGCTGCGGATCCTCACTGCCCTGCCCGGCCAGCTGTTCGGCCTGCAGTTCGCCCAGCCGCTGCTTGCCCGCAGCCGCATACAGGCCGAGCGCATGGCGTTCTTCGCGGACGATGTCGTGCATGCGGTCGAATTCGCCCACGCGCTTGCCCATCAAGGCCTGCTGCACGCCGACGTCGCCCAGCAACTGCTCGATCTGCGCGTTGGTGTCGCTGAACTTCTGCACCAGCTCGCCCTTGGATACGCGCAGGCGGTCGATCAGGCCACCGATCACCGGCACCTTCGACCGCTGGGCGAAGCCGTCCAGCTTCAGGCTGCGTGCGATGCGCACCACTTCGCCCAGCTTGTCGCCACTGGCATCCAGGTCACGATTGCGCACCTGATCCAGCAATTGGCTGGAGAACGCTGCGGTGCGCGTGGCCGCTTCGCGACCGAAGACCTGCAGGTTGCCCGGGCGCAGATCTTCCAGCTCCAGACGGATCTCGGCGATGCGCGGCAGATCCTCGCGGAGCAGTCCCAGCGCCTGCAGTGCGCCTTCATCGAGCCCAGCGGCGGTGGTCGTGCCGGGCACGAGGGCACCGGGGGTCTGGCTGTCCTGGGTCATCGGGCAGTCTCCTTGCAGTTGGGTAAGCGGCAGTGGCAGCTGGCTCAAGGCAGTCTAGCCTGAGCCGCGGCCACCTCGTCATCGATCTGTGCATGCAACCTGGCGGCCTGGCCGGCCAGCGCAGCGCCCGCAGCGGCCTGGCCTGCCAGTGCGGCCTGCCGCCAGGCCGGCAGCAGGACGTCATGGATGCGGGCGAAGCGGTGCAGCAGTGCGTTGTCCTGGTCCTGCAACAGCTGCCATTGACCGGCTTCCAGACGGCGCAGCGAGGTCAGCCGGCGAAGATGGTCCAGCCGTTGCGACAGCGCGGCCTGCCCGGCGATATCCAGCGCCGCCAGCAGCGGCGCAGCCCGTTCGACCCAGCCATCCAGCGCGGCGGCCGCCTCTGAATGTTCAATGATGGCCATGGCCCGCAGCTGCATGTGCTGCTGCAGGTGCTGGGCCTGCTCACGCGCCTGCAGGGCCAGCACGCCCAGCTGCGACTGCAGCGCGCGCCCTTCTGCCTCGCGGGCGACATCACGCCCCAGCAATCGACCCCACCAACCCTCCTGCTGCCGGATCTGTGCCGGGTTGGCGGCCTGCAGGGCCAGCGCGATGCGTGCCAGCGCGGCCACCAGGCCCTCGCCCGCGCCCGGCGGCAACGTCGTTTCGCGCCGTGCCAGCGCCTCCAGCAACGGCGCACCATAGTCGGCCAGCACGGCGACATCGGGCGTGCCCGGCAACATCGGTGATGGCAGTGGCGCCTGCGTGGTCACGGCAGCGGTGGCGGCTTCGGCGTGGATGCCGGAGGGGCATCACCGTCTTCCGGCGGCAATGACTCGCCGTAGAAGTGGCGCATCAGGGCCTCATCCAGTGCCCGCTCCTCCGGCGTCGCGGCACGGCGCACGCGCGCACGCTGCGCCACCAAGGCACTCGGTGCACCACGCTCCACCTGCTGTCGAGCCCAGCCGGCAAACGCGGCCAGGGTCTGCGACACCTGTACCTGCTGCGCCTGCGACGCCGCCAACAGTTCCACCAGCGGCGCCAGGCCCGCCTGCAGGTCTTCGGCCAGGATCGTGGCCGGCACACTGGGGGCTGCCGCGACCGCGACCGGGACCGGCGCGGCGGTGGCGCGTGTTTCAGAAAGGCGATGCAAGGCGTCCAGCAACGCCGGCCACGGCGCCGGGTCCGCAACGGCGATCGCTTCCGGCGCCGGCGGTGGCAGCTGCAGGGCGTTGGCGATATCGGCCAACTGTGCGACCACGCGCCCGCCAACATCGCCGTCGTCAGCCCCCATGGCCTTGTTGCGCAGGAAGTCGCGCTTGATCTGTACCCAGCGCTGCGCCTGCGCGTCATCCAGTACGCCGCGCAGTTCGGCCAGCTTCAACAGGTTCTCTTCGGCGCCGGTGGTCAGCAGCTGTGCCTCGCCCAGGTAGTGGTCGGAGATCAACTGCTGCAGCTCGTCCTCGTTCATCACCGGCGAGATCTTCTCGGCCAGCTTGTTCATGTTCCGGTAGCTGCCCTGCAGGCGGAACGGCGGCTCGGTGCGGTAGCGGTCGTCCTGTGCAGCACTGGCGATGTACTGCTGGTTGACCCGGTAGACCACGTCGCGCACGCGCAGCATGCGCTGCAGGGTCGCAGTGATCTCGTTGATCTCCGCGCTGCTGTAAGCGTGGCTGAGGCCGTTGGTCGAAACGTCCTTGCCCATCGCGCGGTCGACCAGCACGTACAGGTCAGCCATGTCGCGCGTGGCCAGCGGCGCCAGCACCGGATTGGAGGTCAGGCTGTTCTCGATGTAGCTGAGGGTAAAGGCTGCTTCCATGCCACCGAGCACATCACCGAGGTTGTAGATGTCGGCACGGTTGGCCAGCATGTCCGGGATCTTGAACACCTCGCCGGACTCGGTATACGGATTGCCGGCCATCACCACGCAGAACTTCTTGCCGCGCATGTCGTACGTACGGGTGCGACCGCGCCACACGCCCTCGATACGGCGGGTGCCATCGCACAGCGAGATGAACTTCTGCAGGAACTCGGGATGGGTGTGCTGGATGTCGTCCACATACAGCATGGTGTTGTTGCCCATCTCCAGCGCCAGGTTGAGCTTCTCAAGCTCCTGCCGCGAGGTCGCGTCCGGTGCCTGTGCCGGGTCCAGCGAGCGCACCTCATGCCCCAGCGCCGGACCGTTGATCTTCATGAAGACCAGACCCAGCCGGTGCGCCACGTATTCCATCAGCGTGGTCTTGCCGTAGCCCGGCGGCGAAATCATCATCAGCAGGCCCATCAGGTCGCTGCGCTTGTTCTCGCCGACCGTGCCCATCTGCTTGGCCAGGTTGTCACCGATCACGCCCAGGTAGACATCATTGATCAGCTTGTTGCGCACGAACGAGGACAGCGGCCGCGCCTTGAACTCGGACAGCCGCAGGGTCTCACGCTCGCGGCCGATGATGCCCTGGCGCAATGCCTGATAGGCATGGAACGCTGGCACGAAATGGCGCAGGTGCTGCTTCAGGCGTACCAGGAAGTCATCCAGCGACACCACCAGCGTGCCATTGCTGATGCGCGCGTGCTCGCCCAGCAGGCCAGCAACCTCCGACTGCAACGCGGCGTCGCTGGCGCGGGTGCGCAGCTGCCGCTGCACCAGCAGCAACGCCGCAGCTTCATCGACATAACCGGCATGCATGGCATGCGCCGGCATCCGCGCCAGCGCACGCAGCCACTGCCCGGCCAGTGCCCAGCGCGCGGCCAGCGAATCCTGGCTGCGCTGCAGGGCGCGTTCGACCGCCTCGCGCTGCCCGGCCTGCTCCAGCTGCTGCGCCAATGCCTCCAGCAGTGCCACCGCATGGCGGCTGCTGCTGAACACCGGATCGCCCGCCGCCAGTTCTTCGCCCAGGTAGGCGGCTGCGGCCTCCGCGGCATCGGCATCGAACGGCAACGCGTGGGACTGCGCATACGCCAGCAGCGCCTCGGCCATTTCGGCACGCAACGCCAGGCGCCCTTCGTCGGACCCCAGCAGGCGCGCCAACGCTTCGGCGCCCACCTGCCGCGCCGACCATTGCGCCACCGTCTCGTGGCGCTGCTCGCCCGCCCAGAACAGCAGCGCCAGCGCACGCACCCGTGGTGAATGGCGCAGGCTGCCAGCGGCCTGCTGCAAGGGCAACAACGCACGCAGGATCAGCGCGGCATCATGGTCATGAATGCCTCGCTCGTAGCCTTCGCGGTAACGCGGTGCGGCGAACGCACGCACGCGCTGATCCAGCGCATCGGGATTGGCGATGTCGTGCTGCAGCATGGCCAGATCAAGGCCGTCGCGTCCCTCCTGCGCGGCCATCAGCAGGCTGCCGGCCAGATACTCGCCGCGATACAGCGTGGGGGATTCAGAGTCCAGCGTCACCGGCCAGAACGGCTTCAGCGCATCCAGCTCCGGATCGTGCAGGGTTTCCAGGAAATCAGTGCCGGTCAGATGGATGGCCAGCGTATCGCCACGCGGCAGCAGGGTCAGGTCCAGTGCCTGGGTGTTGACGCTGAAGCGATGGCGCGGCCCCAGCCGCACCACGTTGCCGCCGGCTTCGTACAGATCACTGCGGTCGCGCAGCTGGCGTACCGCCTGGTCACGCACGCCCTTCAGGCGCGCCTCGACGTCGTCGGCCTTGACGTTGTCGTGCAGCGTGCGCAGACGCTCGGCCAGCTCACGCAGCTTGAGGATCAGCGGATCGCCGGCGAAGAAGGCGTTGAGTTCATCGGCGGTGGCGAAGCGCTCGGTGCGCTTGGCCAAGCCGTCGAGGATGCGGTTGGCCGCATCCAGGACCGAACGCGCCTTGCGCTGGCGGTCATCCAGAAGTGCCTGTTTGTGCGTTTCGAAGGCTTCGACCAGCTCTTCGCGCTTGCTGAGGATGTCGCCGAGGAACTGCTCGTGTTCGCCGAACTGGCTCTCCAGTTCCTCCAGCTGCACCAGCAGGCGCGACAGCTGCTCGTCGGCGCGCTCGGGGTCGGTGGCCAGGGCCAGCGCGCTGGTGATCGACTGCGAGAACAGCGCGAACTGTGCGGCGAACTGCGCCACGGCCTCGGCCGAACCGAGCGACCTGCGGCGCTGATCAGCGCGCGCGCGGGCCTGGTTGAGGCGGCCGTACAGCACCGAAATGGACTCGACCACGCGGGTGCGGGCAGTGGCATCGTCCACCTTCAGGCCGGCCATCAGCTCGGACAGCATGTCCAGGTCGGCTGCCATCCCGCGCAGCCCCTCCAGCTGCTCATCCAGCTGGCGGGCACTCTGCGCCTGCTGGGCAGCTTCATCCAGCACCTGCAGGCGCGTGGTCAACGGCACCAGCGCGGCATCACCGGCGAGAAACTCACCCGTGGCGGCGCCGACATGGTCCTGCGCCTCCATCAGTTCGGCCGTCATCGTCTCGATGCGCACGGTGTCGATGTAGCGCAGCTCGCGGATGGTCAGCAGCCGCCCACGCAATGCGGTGATCGCATTGAGGGCCTCGACGAAGGCCTGTACTTCGCTCCAGTTCTGCGGTTGCAGCCGGCCCAGCAGCGCCTTGTGCGCGGCCTCTGCCTCGACCATCGCCTGCGCCGACTGCTGGCGGATCGACTGCACCTTCTCGTATTCGTCCAGCACCGATTCGCCGGTGGCGCTGATCTGCCGTAGCAGGACCTCGGCGCCATCGCAGGCGTCATCGCCCAGCCAGTGGTGTGCATCGAACAGGCGCCGGGTATCGGCCACCAGGCGCTGGTAGCGCTGTACCGACACGTCCTGGCCTTCAATCTCGCGCGCCAGGTTGAACAGGTTGGAGATGCCGCGCACCAGCTCGGCGTTGCCGATACGGCCCATGAAGGTGTTGCCGGGCGGTCGGCTGGCGGCAAACTCGTCACTGCTGAAAGGGGTCTGCCAGACCTGCATCGGATGGATGCGGGTCGGTTCGCTGCCCTCAGCGTGGAACAGCACCATGCGCCCGTCCTGCATCAAGGCGTAGCCATGGCCGAACACCGGGTTCTGCAGCACGCGCTGGATGGTGTTGTAGACGAACAGCGCCGAGCGCCCACCTTCGCGCTCGTAGAAGATGTACAGCACGTCCTCGCCGTTCGGCGAACGGATGCTGCGCTTGAACTGCATGCCGGCCATCGAGGCGTCGAACGCCTTGTGCTCGCCGCCCTGCAGGTAATAACCGCCCGGGAAGATCACGCCGTGGTCTTCGGGCAGCTGCACGCAGGCCTGCACGATCGCATCGTTGCGCACGATGCCGCCGGTCAGCGTGTTGTAGATCAGGCCACGCCACTCCGTCTCGCGGTACGGCAACACCTTCAGCAACACCAGCGAACCGACCCGCGCGAATTCGAACTGGGCGTCGTCCAGCGACTGCGTGCTGTCCTCGACCGGCTCGCTGTAGATGCCCTGTCCGGTCTCGGTATTGTTCTCGACCTTGATGGTGAGGTCGCCGCCGGTGGTCTCCACGAACAGGGTATCGAGGATGTTCAGGTGTGAATGGCGTCCATTGACCGCCAGGTCGCGGGTCGCCTTGGTCCATTCGAAGTCGAACGGCGGCGGCAATGCGATATCGCGCTCACCGCGCGCATCCAGATAGGTCAGTTCGCCATCGCGCGACAGCGCCCAGCGGAACACGCGCACATCGCTGCTGCGCTCGCCGATCTGGAACGAGGCCAGCAGCTTGTCGCCCACAACGATCAACTGCAGCAGGCGCGCGTGCTTGTAGTAGGCATACAGCTCGTTGAAATCGTGCACGAACCCCGGCTGGTCGAGGAAGCTGCCCTTCAGCTCCAGGGCAGCGACGTCGTAGCCATCGCTGCCCTGCACCAGCCGGTACAGGCCGAACACATCTTCGATGCGGGTCTGGGTCTTCAGCCCGATGAATACGTTGTAGCCGAACAGCAGGCGGTCCGGGCCCACCTGCACGATGTCACGGCCGACGCAGTTGTTCTCGCTGCGGATGCGGAAACGCCCGACCACTTCCAGGCGGCTGTCGCCGAACTCGGCCAGGCGCTGGTGGTTGAGCGTTTCGGCCAGGCCCTGCAGGCGCTGGCCCTGCTCGGCCAGGCGGCGGCGCAGGACTTCGTAGGCGCCACCCTGGGCAACGGCCTGGTCGACGGTGTTGCCGCCGGCCTCCGCTGCGGTGGATTCGGCGGACGGATGGGTTTCAGACATCAGCAGGCTTCCGGCTCACGGGCGGACGGCCGCAGTTGCGACCGGCGCGGGCGGGCGATGGCGGCGCGGCCATCGCCCGATGCATCAACGGGCGCTGTCGACCACGGTGGCCGACACGGTGGGCACCGCTTCGGCTTCCTCGGTGATCTGGCGCGGTGCCGGCTCGGCCACCGCCACGCCCAGGTAGCGCTGCATCAGCTCCTGCACGATCGGACTCTTGCCGGCAAAGCCTTCGATCGACTTGCCCAGCGACACCGCCTTGACCAGGTTCTCGAACATGCCACCGTCGCCACCGACCAGGTCGATATCGGCGTTGCGCAACGCACTGGCGATGACATTGGCGTTCTCGCGCGAGACTTCCTTGCCGGCTTCGATCGAGGCCAGCGCCTGCTTCAGGCTGTTGTCCAGCATCATGCGGAACTCTTCGTGGCCACGCGCCTGGTCGCTCAGCGAGGCGATCGCCTCGAACTTGCGCACCAGGCCTTCGGCCTCGGCCAGCAGCTTCTTCTGCACCACGCCGGCTTCGGCATTGCCCAGCGATTCAGTGGCCGTGGCACGGGCCAAGCCCATCTTCTCCTCACCCTGCGCCTGCGCCTGCAGGGTCTCGGCCAGCACGCGGGCTTCGTTGCTGCCTTGCTTCAGGCTGGCTTCGGCCTTGGCTTCGATCACGCGGGCTTCGGCGATGCCGACCTTCTCGATGGCCAGCGCCGAGGCCTCACGCACCTGTGCTTCGGCCAGGCCAGGGGCGGCCTGTTCGGCACGGTAGGCATCGGCCAGCAGGCGCTTGGCTTCGGCCTGCTTGCCGGCCGCTTCGTGCTCGGCCTGGGCCAGCGTGGTCAGTTCCACCGCACGATGCTTGGAGGCAGTTTCACGCGCCTGCGCTTCCTTCACTTCGCGCACCAACGACTCCTGTGCCTTGGCCTCGGCTTCCAGGATCAGCACCTGCTTCTGGCGATCTGCTTCGGACACCTCGCGCACTTCCTTGATGCGCTCTTCTTCCTGCGCCACGGTCTTGTCGATGGAGATGCGTTCGCGGGTGATGTTGGCCACGTCCATCTTGCCCTGCTCGACCACCTTGTCGCGCTCCACGCCCTGCAACTGCACTTCACGGTCGGTGGTGACCTGCTCCAGCTGGCGTGCACGCTCGACGCGCTCGGCTTCGATGGCCACGGCACGCTGGCGGTTCTGCTCGGCCACTTCCACTTCGCGCAGGCGGTTCTGGTCGCGGATCTCGATCAGCTGCTGCGCTTCGATCCGGGCATTCTCGGACAGCTGGCGCTGTTCTTCCTGCACCTTGGCGGTCTCGGCCTCCTCGCGCGCACGGATGGTCTCGATCTCGCGCTTCTGGCGTGCTTCGGCTTCGGCCTGCTGACGTTCCAGCGCCAGCAGCGCTTCGCGGGCTTCCACATTCTTCTTGGTGATGGCGAGCTTCTCGTTCTGCTCCAGCTCGTTGGTCACCACATTCTGCGCGGCGGTCAGCTCGGTGATCTTGCGGATGCCCTGGGCGTCGAGGATGTTGAACTGGTCCAGCAACGACTTCGGGGTCTGCTCCAGGTAATCGATCGCCACGTCTTCCAGCACATAGCCGTTGAGGTCGTTGCCGATTACCGCGATGATCTCGTCGCGGAATTCCTGGCGCTTCTCGAACAGTTCGGTGAAGTCGAACTTCTTGCCAACCGTCTTCAGCGCTTCGGAGAACTTGGCGTTGAACAGCTCATCGACGGCATGCTTGTCCGACGCACGGTCGGCACCGATGGCCTTGGCCACGCGCAGCACGTCGGCCTGGGTCTCGTTCACCCGCAGGTAGAAGGCCACCGCGATGTCGGCACGCATGTTGTCGCGGCAGATCAGGCCTTCCTTCCCGCGGCGGTCGATCTGCAGGGTGATCAGGCTGATCCGCATCAGTTCTGCGCGGTACAGCACCGGGATGATCAGCGCACCGGTGAAGTGCACCTTGGGCGTGGAGCTCATGTCGTTGACGATCAGGGCCACGCCCTGGTCGACCTTGCGGTAGAAGGCCTTGAACAGGCCGGCCACGCCCAGCAACAGGACGAGCAGGCCGCCGGCGACGGCCAGGATCGGTAAGAGGGACGCCAACGTCATTGATGATTCTCCTTGTTGCCCGGAAGCAGGTTGTCCTGGAAATCGAGGGCGATCGCATCAGCGCGGACCACCCGGTAGTAGTGTTGTTCTGCCATGTGCTCGACCAGCACGATGCGCTCGCCACGCTGCAGTTCGGTGTCGCTGCGGATCTGCAGCACCAGCCCGGCGCCGCCATCATCGACATTGGCATGACCGCTGCGTGCGTCCACCTTCGGCGATGCGACCACGCCGATCCGACCCAGCAGCGACGCCTGCGGCACCGGCCGCAGGCGCAGCAGGAAGCGACGGACCGGGCGCAGGATCAGCGCGGTGATGGGTACCGCAGGCAGTGGTGCCAGCACCGCCACGAGCGTACCCAGGCCCCAACGCAGCAGGTCCGGCAGCGGCAGCAGTACGAACAGATGGATGAAATAGGTGATGAGCCAGCCGAACAGGCCCAGCAGGGTGACCACCACCATGATCGGGACGCCACCCAGCCCCCAACGCGCCAGAACGGCCGACAGGCCACTGAGGTCGGTCCCAGCCTCGAGTGCGCCATCGGCGCCGAGATCGCCGAAACCATCATCGACCAGGCCGAACGCCACAACCGCCCAATACATCACCGACACCATCAGCAGAATGCTGTACGGCAGCGTCGGGTAACCGAGCACGACGGTGAGGAACTCCTGCATCGCTTGCCTTCCTGGGCTGTGGGCGGCGGCCGCCCGTTCGGGGCGCGCCGTGCGCGCTCCGTTGATCCCCGCGCCGGCCTTCATGGCAGGCGCGCTTGGGTCCATCCTATGTGAAGAATGCGTGCAGGCTCAAATCCAGATCCAAATCACGCCAAATAGTGACGCAAATCACTCGAGAACCGTGCAGTCCGCGCGCCGCACTTCTTCAACGAAGGTGCGCATCTTGTAGCCATCCTTGATGCCCGGCTCCAGCTCGATGCCGCTGGAGACATCCACGCCCCACGGCAGCGTGGCCAGCACGGCGTCGTAGACGTTTTCCGGATTCAAGCCGCCGGCAAGCAGGAACGGGCGGTGCAGGCCGGTTGGGATCCGGCCCCAGTCGAAGGCCACGCCGGTGCCACCACCGCCGCCCGGCGCATGGCTGTCGAACAGGAAACCGGCCGCGCTGGGATAACGCAGCTGCAGGGTGCGGGCGTTGATCTCTTCACGCCCCCCCATGGCGATCGCCTTCAGGTAGGGCATGTTGAAGCTGCGGCAGAAGCTCTCGTCTTCCTCGCCATGGAACTGCAGCAGGGTCGGCCGTACCGTGCGCAGCACCTCGCGCACCTCTTCCTTGCTGTTGTTGCGGAACAGCGCCACCACGTCGACCATCGGCGCGATTGCCTGGCGCATCGCGCGTGCCTCGGCGGGGGCCACCCGGCGGCTGCTTTCACGGGCGAAGATGAAACCCACCGCGTCCACACCCAGTTCACCAGCCAGGCGGACGTCGCCGGCCCGGGTCATGCCACAGAACTTGATGCGTGTGCGGTAGTAGGAGCGGCTCATAGCGTGACCTCGGCGGGCAGATGCCAGTTGTCGGGGTACAGGGGCCCAAGGAACACCAGGCCCTGCGGCGGTGCGGTGGGACCGGCTACGGTGCGGTCGCGCCCGGCCAGCAGTTCGGCGATCCATTCCACCGGCTTTTCGCCGCTGCCCACCAGGATCAACGAACCGACGATATTGCGGACCATGTGATGAAGGAATGCATTGCCCTGCACGGCCACTTCAATCACCTCGCCCTGGCGGCTGACCTGCAGCGACTGCAGCTCGCGCCGCGCATGCAGCGCCTGGCACTGCACCGAGCGGAAGGCACTGAAGTCGTTCTCGCCGAGCAGGGCTTGCCCGGCGACGTGCATCAGGGTCTCGTCCAGCGCGCGGCGCTCCCAGCTCAGGGTCTGCCGGTCCAGCGCCGGGCGCACCTCGCGGTTGAGCAGGCGGTAGCGGTAGCGGCGCGCGCGCGCCGAGAAGCGGGCGTGGAAATCATCGGCCACCGGCACGCACCAGCGCACCGCGATCGAGCGCGGCAGGCGGGTGGTGGTACCCAGCAGCCAGGCGCGCGGATCGCGCACCACATCGGTATCGAAGTGCACGACCTGGCACTGGCCGTGCACGCCGGCATCGGTGCGGCCGGCACAGACCACCTGCAATGGCGCGTCGGCCACCGACGACAGGGCCTGTTCCAGGCTGGCCTGCACGCTGGGGCCACCCTCGCCCAGGTTCTGCCAGCCCCTGAAATCGCTGCCGTCGTACTCGACGCCAAGCGCGTAACGCATGTGCTACCTCGATGTTGCGGATGGGGCGGCGCTCAGGCCGGATCGCGTTCGGACCAGACCGCCAGTTCATTGCCACCGGGCTCGACGAACTGGAAGCGGCTGCCGCCGGGGAAAGAGAACACCGGGCGCACGATCTCGCCACCGGCATCGCGCACCGCTGCCTCGACCGGCGCCAGCTGGTCGGCGTACAGCACCAGCAGCGGCGCACCCGCATCGCTGGCCCGCTGCGGCTGGCCGCGGAAGAAACCGCCCTGCAGGCGTCCATCGTCGAAGGCGGTGTAGTCGCTGCCATAGTCAACGAACGACCAGCCAAATACCTTCTCGAAGAAGGCACGGCTGGCGGCAGGGTCACTGGAGGCGAATTCAACGTAGTCGATGCGGCGCTCGCGGTTCATGGCACGGTCCTTGTCGGCAGGTTCGGTCACGGCAGGCGGTCCAGCAGCTCACGGGCGTGTGCCTGGCTGTGCAGGTCGCCGCCTTCGATCACTTCCTGCAACAGCGTGCGCGCGGTCTGCGCGTCCCCCAGATCGAGATAGGCGATGGCCAGTTCCAGGCGCTCCTGGCCGGCACGCGGTGACCAGCCCGCATCGCTGCCCGGCGCGGCGGTGCCTTCCTCGTGCGTGGCATCGGAGGCGTCATGCAGCGCTTCGGCGGAATGCCCGTCGTCATGCGATTCCGCGGGCAGGTCGAACACACCACGGAACTGGGGTTGCTGTTCGGCGTGCAGGGCGTAATCCGGCACCTCCACTTCAGCTGCGGCTTCGGGCGGAGTCTCCGCCTGCGGCGCATCGTCATTGTTCACCACCGGCTCGTCCCAGCGCGGCAGGTCGGCCACTGCTTCGGGCAGCGCCACAACCTCGTCGTCATGCAGCGTCTGCGCCTGCCAGTCCACCCGTGCCGACCCGTCGGCGATGGCTTCGTCCTGCACCTCATGCGCGCTCGCCCAGGCCGGCATTGCCGGTTCCTGGCGGCCACCCTCAGCCAGCGCCGACGACCACGAAGACTGTTCGGCCAGCGTATCCAGCGCGGCGCCGGCCGGCACCACCGCAGTCAGGGCGGCCGCGTCATCTTCCTCGCGCAGCGGCGGCAACGGCGACGGCTTGCGACGACGCACCAGCCACGCAGCCGCGGCGGCCAGCAGCAGCACCGGCAGGCCAAGCCAGTACCATGGCGTCGCCGCATCGCGCGCACCCGGGGCCTGCGCGAGGCGCTGCTGTGCGGCCGCCAGATCGTTGTCCTTCATCGCAATCAGCGACTGCTGTTGTTGCTTCAACTTTTCCAGGTCGGCCACGCGCTGTTTCAGCTCGCCGATCTCGGCATCGCGGGTGGCGATGTCTTCGCGCGCCTGACGCAGTTGTTCGTTGCCCAGCATGTCACCCTCGCTGCCGGCAGCGGTGCCGGTGGTTGTGCCCGCGCGCGCGGCGTCGGACGCCAGTGCCGGAGCGATTTCAAGACGTGCCCCATTGGCCGTGGCCGGGGAGGAGTCGGCCGCTGCGGCCGCTTTGGCGACCGGCGCGACCGTGCCGGCGGGCTGCGGCACGGTGCGGGCCTGGCGCCATTGCGCCGCGTGCTCACGCACCAGGGCGGCCGCTTCGCTGGCATCGACCGCCGCCAGCGCGTCGCTACCCGGCAGGCGCAGCACCGCGCCCTGCTTGAGCAGGTTGACGTTGCCGCGGATGAAGGCTTCGGGATTGGCACGCAGCAAGGCGATCATCGCGCGATCGCGACTGACCTGGTTGCCGGCGGCGACCCCGCTGGCGATCTGCGACAGGGTCTGCCCGCGCTGCACGGTGATGCTGCCCTCGGCCGGCGGCGCCGCAACGGCGGCCGGTGCCGTACGCGGCCGTGCCGGAGCCGGCGTGGGCGCAGGCGTCCGCGCCGGCGTGTTGACCGGCGCCGCGGCAGGCGCAGGTGCCACCTCGCGTGCAATCGCGTTGGACAGGGTACCGGCAGGCGCGACGATTTCCGGTTCCGCCACGGCCAGCGCACTGGCCGGCGCGTCCACCAGGGCGGAGTACTCGCGCACCAGGCGGCCCTGGCCCCAGTCAGCCTCGATCAGGAAGCTCAACGACGGGGTCTCCACCGGCGTCTGCGAGGTCACCCGCACCACCGCCCTGCCCTGCGCATCGCGGCTCAGTTCGAACTGCAGCTCGCTGACCAGGCCGGCCGGCCGCTGCAGGCCGACGCGCTCGAAGGTGGCCGGCGAAGCCAGCGCCACGCGCAGGTTCTCCAGCTCGGAGGGATCGGCCGAGACCACCAGGATCTCGGCCAGCAACGGCTGGCCCGGCTTGGACAGGACACGGATATCGCCCAACCCCAGGGCGAGCGCCGAACTGCTGGCCAGCGCCAGCAGTGCAGCGGAAAGATAGCTGAGCGGGCGCTTTGCGCCCCGGGCCCGTTTATTCATGGGCGACACTATAAAGCGTGCGGACCAAGGTCCGCACCCACCGAGGGGCGACCTGCGATAGTGCCGGCCGCTGGCCGGCACTCGCTTCAAGCCATGGATCACGGCAATGCCGGCCAGCGGCCGGCACTAACAGTAAAGCAAGCGCGGTGATCAGCGCTGTTCGGCGGCGACCAGCTCGGCCAGCTGCACGGCGTTCAACGCTGCGCCCTTGCGCACGTTGTCCGACACGATCCACAGGTTCAGGCCGCGCGGGTGCGACAGGTCCTCGCGGATACGACCGACATACACCGCATCGGTGCCGGACGCGTGGGTGACCGGGGTCGGGTAACCACCGGCTTCGTGGCGATCCACCACTTCGATGCCCGGCGACTGCTCCAGCAGCGCGCGTGCTTCAGCCACGGTGACCTTGTCGCGGGTCTCGATCGCCACCGACTCGGAGTGACCGTAGAACACCGGCACGCGCACGGCGGTCGGGTTCACCAGAATGCTGTCGTCGCCGAGGATCTTGCGGGTTTCCCACACCAGCTTCATTTCTTCCTTGGTGAAGCCGTTGTCCTGGAAATCGTCGATGTGCGGGATCAGGTTGAAGGCGATCTGCACCGGGAAGCGCTGCGGATCGATCTCCTGGAAGCTCAACAGCTGCCCGGTCTGCTTGCCCAGCTCCTCCAGCGCCGAACGGCCACCGCCGGACACCGACTGGTAGGTGGAGACGTTGATGCGCTCGATGCCGTACTTGCGGTGCAGCGGCGCCAGTGCGACCAGCATCTGCATGGTCGAGCAGTTCGGGTTGGCGATGATGCCGCGGGGGCGGTTGCCGACCTGGTCCGGGTTGACTTCGGAGACCACCAGCGGCACGTCATCGTCGTATCGGAAGGCCGACGAATTGTCGATCACCACCGCACCGGCGGCGGCGAACTTCGGCGCATATTCCTTCGACACGCTGCCACCGGCCGAGAACAGCGCGATCTCGACACCGCTCGGATCGAAGCTGGCCAGGTCCTGGATCCTGACCTTCTGGCCATTGAACTCGACTTCGCCACCGGCCGAGCGCTCGGACGCGAGCAGGCTCAGGGTGCCGACGGGGAAACCGCGTTCGGCCAGGATGGCCAGCATGGTCTCGCCGACCGCACCGGTGGCGCCGACGATGGCGACGTGGAAACTGCGCTGTGCATTGCTCATGGGGGAACTCTCACGAAAACGGGAAGGGGAAAATCACGCACGACAGCTGGGTTCGGGGAACCTCCTCAAGCGGGATGCGCGGAGGTTCCCTATCGTTTCCCGGTTTTTTTGCCCAGGGCCACGCGCGCAGCCAGGGCCGCGTCCGCGTTGATCGCGCTCGGCATGCGCACGGGCTCACCGGCCAGGCCGAGCCCGGCCAGCAGGTTATCCACGGCAAGCTGTACCATCGCCGTGCGCGTGGCCAATGAGGCACTGCCGATGTGCGGGGTCAGCACCACGTTGCGCAGCGCCAGCAATTCAGGACGCACCGTCGGTTCGCCCTCGTAGACATCCAGGCCGGCGGCGGCCAGGCGGCCGTTGGCCAGCGCATCGGCCAATGCGATCTCATCGACCAGACCGCCACGGGCAATGTTCACCAGCGTGGCCGACGGCTTCATCCTGGCCAGCGCGGTGGCATCGATCAGGTGATGCGACGCCGGGGTGTACGGCAGCACCAGCAGCAGGTGGTCGGACTGCGCCAGCAGCGTGTCCAGATCCACATAGCGGGCACCGAGCGCGGCTTCGGTTTCGGCCGGCAGCTGCGAGCGGTTGTGGTACAGCACCTGCATGCCGAAACCGTGCGCAGCGCGGCGGGCGACACCCTGGCCGATGCGGCCCATGCCAAGGATGCCCAGCGTGCTGCCATGGATGTCGGCACCGAGCATGGTCTGGAACGACCACTGCTGCCACTGTCCCTCGCGCAGCCAACGCTCGGATTCGGTGATGCGGCGCGCGGTGGCCATCAGCAGGGCGAAGCCGAGATCGGCGGTGGTCTCGGTCAGGACGTCCGGCGTGTTGCTGGCCAGGATGCCGGCCGCGCTGAGCGCATCGACATCCAGGTTGTTGTAGCCGACGCCGACGTTGGCGATCACCTGCAGCCGTTCAGCCTCGGCCACCTGGGCCGGGCCGATGCGCTCGTTCAACGTGATGATCGCGCCGTCGGCGCTGGCCAGCTGTTCGGCAATCTGCGCGGGCGTCCAGGCGGTCACGGTGTCGGTGCTGCGCAGCTGAACGCGATCACGCAACGGCGCGATGGCCGCGTCGATCAGCGGCTGGCTCACCCATACCGTCGGCCGCGTGTCAGCCATCGATCTGCCCGGGAATGCGCGGGGTGATCGTGCCGACGTCACCGCATTGCGCGCGGTGGCGCAGTGCCTGGTCCATCAGCACCATGGCCACCATCGCCTCGGCGATCGGGGTGGCGCGGATGCCGACGCAGGGATCGTGGCGACCGGTGGTGACCACCTCGACCACGTTGCCGGCCGTATCCAGCGACGGACCCGGCAGGCGCAGGCTGGAGGTCGGCTTCAACACGATCGACGCGACCACCGGCTGGCCGGTGGAAATACCGCCGAGGATGCCGCCGGCATGGTTGCTGGCGAAGCCCTGCGGGGTCAGCAGGTCACGATGCTCGGTGCCCTTCTGCGCGGCGCTGGCGAACCCGTCGCCGATCTCCACGCCCTTCACCGCGTTGATGCTCATCAGCGCGGCGGCGAGATCGCCGTCGAGCTTGCCGTAGATCGGCTCACCCCAGCCAGGCGGCACGTTGTCGGCGACCACGTCCACGCAGGCGCCGACCGAATCACCGGACTTGCGCAGCGCATCCATGTACGCCTCCAGCTCCGGAACCTGGGCGGCATGCGGCCAGAAGAAGGGATTGTCCTCCACCGCCGACCAGTCGAAGCCGGCCGGCGTGATATCGCCCAGCTGCGACAGGTAGCCGCGCACGGTGACGCCGAAGCGCTCGGCCAGCCACTTCTTGGCGACCACGCCGGCGGCCACGCGCATGGTGGTCTCGCGCGCCGAGGAACGGCCGCCACCACGCGGGTCGCGGATGCCGTACTTGTGCCAGTAGCTGTAGTCGGCATGGCCAGGGCGGAACTGCTGGCCGATGTTGGCGTAATCCTTGCTGCGCTGGTCGGTGTTGCGGATCAGCAGCGCGATCGGGGTGCCGGTGGTCAGGCCCTCGTACACGCCGGACAGGATCTCGACCTCATCGGCCTCGCGGCGCGCCGAGGTGTGCCGGCTCTTGCCGGTGGCGCGGCGCTGCAGGTCGTGGGCGAATTCGGCCGCGTCCAGCGCCAGCCCCGGCGGGCAGCCGTCGATCACGCAGCCGATGGCCGGCCCGTGCGACTCGCCGAACGTGGTGACGGTAAACAGCTTGCCGAACGAATTGGAACTCACGGGCGCTGCGCCGCCAGTTCGGTGATGCGCGCGCTGTGGGCGATCAGTTCGCGGCACTCGACCGCGAAGATGCCCATCTGGCCAACCTTGAATTCGATCCAGGCGAAGTCGACTTCCGGCAGCAGCTTGATCAGGTGCTGCTCGGATTCACCCACTTCGCAGATCAGCAGGCCGTCTTCGCTCAGGTGCAGCGGGGCGTCACGCAGGATCTTCAGCACCAGGTCCAGGCCGTCGTCACCGGCGCGCAGGCCCATGTCCGGCTCGTAGGAGTATTCCTGCGGCAGGGCATCGGTCTCGTCGTTGGTGACGTACGGCGGGTTGGTGACGATCAGGTCGTAGTGGCGCCCGGTCAGGCCATTGAACAGGTCCGACTTCAGCAGGGTGACGTTGTGCGCCTGCAGGCGCTCCTTGTTCTCTTCGGCCAGCGACAGCGCGTCGTCGCTCAGGTCGACGCCGTCCACTTCCCAGTTCGGGTAGTAGTGGCCCATGGCGATGGCGATGCAGCCCGAACCGGTGCACAGGTCCAGCGCACGGCTGACGTCACGGCCGGCCAGCCACGGCTCGAAGCCGCACTCGATCAGTTCGGCGATCGGCGAACGCGGCACCAGCGCGCGCGTATCGCTCTTGAAGCTGAGGCCTGCGAACCACGCCTCGCCGGTCAGGTAGGCGGCCGGAATGCGTTCGTCGATGCGGCGCTGGAACAGCTCCAGCACGCGCAGCTTCTCGGCCTGCAGCAGGCGCGCCTGGCCATAGGCCGGGCCGAGGTCGTGCGGCAGGTGCAGGCTGTGCAGGACCAGCTGGGTGGCCTCGTCCAGCGCGTTGTCGTAGCTGTGCCCGAAGGTCAGCCCGGCTTCATTGAAACGGCTGGTGCCGTAGCGGATCAGATCGATGATCGTGTGGAGTTCGGCGGCCGTTTCAGCGGTCATGGCGGTACTGCGGGCAAAGTGGCCCCCGATTATAGGGGCTGGCGCCGGTGGCGGCATCCGTTGCGGCGGAAACGATCCGGTCGCAGCCGGTATGATGGGGCCCACTTCGCGCGGGAGCCCCCATGTTCAATCGCAACGCCGGCATCATCCTGCTGATCGCCCTGGCGGCGGGCCTCGGCCTGCTGGCCGCGCAGCAGGTGTTCGCGCCGAAGCCGCCGGCCAACGCCCCGGCCACCGAAGCGATCACCCTGTACCCGCAGCCGCGTGCGCTTCCCGACTTCAACCTGGCCCAGTCCGACGGCACCCGCCTGATCCCCGGCGAGCTGAAGGGCCATTGGACCCTGGTATTCCTCGGCTTCACTTTCTGCCCGGATGTCTGCCCGACCACCCTGGCCGAGCTGGCTGGCGCGCAGAACCAGTGGGAGGCCCTGCCCGACAGCCTGCGCCCGCGCGTGCTGTTCATCTCGGTCGACCCGGACCGCGACAGCGCCACCCGCCTGGGCGAGTACGTGCACGGCTTCCACAAGGACACCCTGGCCGCCACCGCCGACGTGCCTTCGCTGGAGCGCTTCGCCACCTCGCTGGGCTTCGTGTTCCAGAAGGTGCCCGGCAAGCACTTCGACGAGAACCCCGAGGATTACACCGTCGAGCATTCGGCCAGCCTGGCCGTGCTCGACCCGCAGGGCCGCCTCGCCGGCCTGGTGCGCCCCCCGTTCAATGCGCCGGCGATCGCCCGCGACCTGCAGAAGCTGACCGAGAAAACCGCCCCATGAGTCTCACCACCGCCCTGACGTACGCCCTGCCCCACCGACTGCTGTCTTCGATGGCGCGCTCGCTGGCGTACTCGGACGATCCGCGCGTGTCGCGCTGGCTGATCGACACCGTCACCCGCAAGTTCAACGTCAACCTGGACGAAGCGGCCAACCCGGACCCGCGCAGCTACGCCACCTTCAACCAGTTCTTCACCCGTGCGCTGAAGCCGGGCGCGCGCGTGGCCGATGCCGATCCGCGCAGCCTGGTGATGCCGGCCGATGGTCGGATCAGCCAGCTGGGGAAAATCGAGGCCGGCCGCATCTTCCAGGCCAAGGGCCAGTCGTTCACCGCGGCCGAGCTGCTGGGCAGCGACGAGGATGCCAAGCCGTACAACGACGGCCTGTACGCCACCGTCTACCTGTCGCCGCGCGACTACCACCGCGTGCACATGCCGTGGACCGGCACCCTGCGCGAGACCGTGCACGTGCCGGGCCGCCTGTTCAGCGTCGGCCCCGCCGCAGTGAACGGCGTGCCACGCCTGTTCGCCCGCAACGAGCGCCTGGTCTGCCATTTCGACACCAGCTTCGGCCCGATGGTCAGCGTGATGGTCGGTGCGCTGCTGGTGTCCGGCGTGGAAACCGTGTGGAGCGGCGAGGAAATCCCGGCCTATGGCGACCGCATCACCCGCAAGGACTACCGCGGCCAGGGCATCCAACTGGAGCGTTTCGCCGAGATGGCGCGCTTCAACTACGGCTCGACCGTGATCGTGCTGCTGCCGCCGGGCGTGGCTGAGTTCGCCCCGCAGCTGGGCGCCGAAAGCCCGGTGCAGCTGGGCCAGGCGCTGGCTACGCTGCGCTGACCGTAGATCCACGCCATGCGTGGATGGATTCGACGGGATGCCGGCCAGCGGCCGGCACTGCCGTACGCGCGTTACTGCAGGGCCGGGGCGGGGCCGACGTCCATGCCGTCGTAGTCTTCCACGCCCTTTTCAGTGGCCAGGGCCGCGAATTCCTGGTTGCGGCGGTCCAGCGAGGCTTCGTCGTGGATCTCCACGCGCTCCACGTGCAGCACGTGGAATGGCGCATCGCCTTCTTCCGGCTCCTGCTCGAACAGTTCGACGAAGGTGTAGCCCTGCGCCTGCAGATGGTCGGCCAGGGCCTGCAGCGGCTCGGCGGTCGAGTGAACGAAGAAGTACCCCCACAGCAACGGGCCGTTGATGTCCCAGTCGGTGTTCTCGCGGAGGTTGGCGAACAGGTTGCGGGTGTCTTCGAGGTCCATGCGGGTTCCAGGGGTGGGGGGATTACTTGTCGCAGCCCTGCAGCTTCAGCGTCTGGCCGTGGCGCAGGCTGTAGGCCGGGGCTTTCAGGCCATTGGCGCGGGCCAGGGTCGGCACGTCGCACTGGAACTTCGCGGCGATGGCGCCCAGGGTCTCGCCCTTGCCCACCTTGTGGCTGCGCACCGGCTTCGGACGGGCGGCGGCTGCCGCGCGCGGCGTCGACACCGAGGCCACCGGCGCGGTCGGGACGCTGGTGGAGGCCGCGGCATCAGCCACCGGCACCACGCCGCCGACAGCCACGCTGCCGGTGTAGCTGGCCGCGGTCGGGCGCTTGATCGCCGCATTCAGATCGGCGGTGATCAGGGTCCGGGCCAGGTCCGCACGCGGGCCACTGACGCAGTTGCGCTGGTACAGGCCGGCGATGCGGGTGGTGGCGTTGATCAGCGTGCCGGCCGGAATCCAGCCATCGGCCTCATAGCGCGGGTTGAGGTTGCGCAGCGCGCGCATGTAGCCATCACGGGTACCGTGGCTGCCCAGGCAGATGGTCAGTTCGTAGATGGTGGTGGACTTGGCCAGGCGCAGCGTGGCCGGCTGCGCGCTGATCTTCGGGAACTCCACGCCGTACTGCTGCGGGTGCAGGAAGATCCAGGCCGCGGCGATCACCATCGGCACATAGTCCTTGGTCTCGCCCGGGAACTGGTTGTAGACGCTGTCGGTCCAGAAGCTCTGGCCAGCGCTCTGCTTGAACACGCGCGCGGCGCGGCCTTCGCCACCGTTATAGGCGGCCACCGACATTTCCACGTTGTTGTTCAGTTCGCGCAGGCGCTCGTTGAGGTAGCTGGCGCTGGCTTCGGCGGCACTGCGCGCATCAAAGCGCGTGTCGAAACCGGTGCCGTCCGGGCCCAGGCCAAAGCGGCGGCCGGTGGCCGGCATGAACTGCATCAGGCCGGCAGCGCCGGCACGCGAGGAGGCATGCACGCGGCCGTTGGATTCCTTGGCCATGATGCCGAACAGCAGCGCCTCGGGAAGACCGCGCTTTTCCCATTCCGGCCACATCACCGCGCGCAGGTTCTGGTAGTTCTCGTAGCTGGTCAGCAGCGCCGGGCGCATGTCGGTCAGCCAGCGACGGATGCCGGCCTGTACCGCCGGGTTGTACTCGACCATGGTGTCGAAGGCGTGCCGCTTGTCGTTCAACAGGGAGGCAGCGCGGGCCGCCTCGGGCACATCGGCGGTGAGCGGGCCGATATGGTCGGGGTCGGCCTCCAGGCGGTCACCGCCTTCGTCGGCCACGCCATCGCTGGCGGCTGCGTCGGCATCGTGCTTGAGCAGGCGCTTGTAGCTGGCCAGCAGGGTGCCCATCTGGCAGCCCTTCTGCTTCACGCAGTCGTTGAGCACATCTTCCATGTCCTCCAGCGCCGCGTCGGCCTCGTTGCTGCCCTTCGGGTCGGAATTTGCGACCAGCAGCAGGGCGTCGCTGTAGCGCTTCTCGGCAGCGGTCATGCGCTGCTGCAGCGCATCGACCTTCACCTTGTCCCGGGCCGAAACCCGCTGCGCATGGGCGTCGGGCGCCAGGGAAACCAGGCCGGCCAGGGCCAGCAGCGGCCAACCGCGGGAAATCAGGACAGGAACGGGCATTGATGGCACTGTGTGTGAAACAGGCAGGCAGAGTAGCGGCGCCGCCAAGGTCGGGGCAAGCCGGACCTTCGGACCGTCACCCCTGCCCGTTAACATTGGGCTATTCACCACAAGGGCTGGACCATGGATCCGATTCTGCTCGGCAAAGGCATTACCGACAATATTGCCGTCACCCTGCTGCCGAAACTCGGCAACCGCCACGGCCTGGTGGCCGGCGCCACCGGCACCGGCAAGACGGTGACCCTGATGACCTTGGCCGAAGGCTTCTCGCGGCTGGGCGTGCCGGTGTTCCTGGCCGATGTGAAGGGCGATGTGTCCGGCCTGGCCGTACCCGGCACTGGTGCCGAGAACCTGCTGCAGCGTGCCGCCGAAATCGGCGTGGCCGACTATGCCCCGGCCGCCAGCCCGACCATTTTCTGGGATCTGTACGGCAAGCTCGGCCATCCGGTGCGCACCACCGTCAGCGAAATGGGCCCGACCCTGCTGTCGCGCATCCTTGAACTGAACGACACCCAGGCCGGCGTGCTCGACATCGTGTTCAAGCTGGCCGACGACCGTGGCCTGCTGCTGCTGGACATGGACGACCTGCGCGCCCTGCTCGGCCTGGTGGCCGAGGAGCGCAAGGACATTTCCACCGAATACGGGCTGGTCAGCGCGCAGTCGATCGCCGCGATCCAGCGCTCGGTGCTGCGGCTGGCCCAGGATGGCGGCGAGCACTTCTTCGGCGAACCCGCACTGGAGTTGGCCGACATCATGCGGGTCAATCACGACGGTCGCGGCATGATCGGCATCCTCGCCGCCGACCAGCTGGTGCTCAAGCCCAAGCTGTACTCCACCTTCCTGCTGTGGCTGCTGTCGGAACTGTTCGAGCAGCTGCCGGAAGTGGGCGATCTGGACAAGCCGAAGCTGGTCTTCATCTTCGACGAGGCGCATCTGCTGTTCGACGACGCGCCTGCGTCGCTGGTGCAGCGCATCGAGCAGGTCGTGCGCCTGATCCGTTCCAAGGGCGTGGGCGTGTATTTCTGCTCGCAGTTCCCCGATGACGTGCCGGGCAACATCCTCGGCCAGCTCGGCAACCGGGTGCAGCACGCGCTGCGTGCATTCACCCCGCGCGACCAGAAGGCGGTGAAGACCGCCGCCGAGACCTTTGTGCCGAACCCCAAACTGGACGTGGCCAAGGTGCTCAGCCAGCTCGGCACTGGTGAAGCGCTGGTGTCCACGCTGCAGGACAAGGGCATACCGATGCCTGTGCAGCAGACGATGATCGCGCCGCCGCGCTGCCGGATGGGACCGATCACCGACGCCGAGCGCGCGCAGGTGCGCGCTGGCAGCCCGGTCGGCAGCCGCTACGACACTGCGATCAACCGCGAATCGGCAGCGGAACTGCTGGCGCAGCGCGCGCAGAAGGCGACCGAGCAGGCGCAGGCCCCTGCCGCACGCAGCCGCGAGCAGGACGAGGCGCAGGAAGGAGGCTTCGGCCAGTCGATCAAGGATGCGATCTTCGGCACCAAGCGCCGCCAGGGCATGATCGAGACCATGGCCAAGCAGACCACCCGCACCGTCGGCACCAAGCTGGGCAACCAGATCGTGCGCGGTATCCTCGGCAGTATCTTCGGCGGCAAGCGCTGATCTGCTGCTGCCGGGGTCGGATCCCTCCCGCCAGGGAGGGCTCCGACCCCGCTCCCCATTCGTCATCCAGAAAAGAAGTCGTACTGCATGTCCCGTTGGCGTCCCCCTGCAGAAAAGAGCACCGCCCTGATCACCGCCGCCGGCCATGCGCGGTTGAAAGCCGAACTGGATGAGCTGTGGCGCGTGCGTCGGCCCGAAGTGGTCAAGGCCCTGGCGGCCGCCGCCGCGGAAGGCGACCGCTCGGAGAACGCCGAGTACACCTACCGCAAGAAGCAGCTGGGCGAGATTGACCGCCGCGTGCGTTACCTGACCAAGCGACTGGAATCGTTGCGCGTGGTCGACACCACGCCGACCGATCCGCAGGCAGTGTTTTTCGGCGCATGGGTGGAGCTGGAGAACGTGGACAGCGGTGACACCAGCCGCTACCGCATCGTCGGCCCGGACGAAACCGATGCCGGACTTGGCTGGATCAGCATCGATTCGCCACTGGCGCGGGCGCTGCTGAAGAAGCGGCTGGATGACGAGTTCTCGGTGGAGCTGCCCGGCGGGCAGTTCACCTTCGCGGTGATCGGCGTGGAATACGCATCCCGGTAGAGTCGACTGTTAGTTGTGTAAACCCACCACGTTGTTCAGCGGGATTCTGGAAATAGGCGGTTGGCTGCCGATCCCCAT